>CAZAXR010000016.1:0-260403 GCA_964489185.1 uncultured Steroidobacteraceae bacterium
ATCAGTGGCAGCGGCGCTCGCGTAAGCGGCATTAGCGGCAGCGGTACCTCCGGTATCAGCGGCAGTGGCACGTCTGGGATCAGTGGCAGCGGCGCTCGCGTAAGCGGCATTAGCGGCAGCGGTACCTCCGGCATCAGCGGCAGTGGCACGTCTGGGATCAGCGGCAGCGGCGCTCCTCAGTAGTCCACGTTCGCTTTCCGTTTCTGGATAAACGGGCCTCAAACCGAGGCTGCCGTGCTGGACTCGATTGCGCCAAACTCCGGCTTGGACGGAGGTAAGAGTGCTTCGAGGCTCAGTAGACAAGGGGCGACAAACCTGCCGGCTTCGGGCTGCGGTCGGCAAAGGCATCTTGCGACGAGGCGCTTCTATCCGTCCAGATGAGCTTCGGAAGCATCTCAGCGAGCTTGCTTCCGGTCTGCTTGCGTCTGGCATGACGGCAAAGTCATTCGCGGAGCTGGCCAGTCGCGTGTTTGTCGAAGTTGCAGCTGAAACCTCTACATTCTTGAACGGCAGCGTCAACCACTCGCGCGTTGCTGCGAGAACCGGTCTGTCCCGCGCTAGGGTTAGACGCCTACTAAGCGCCGATCGCTATAATCGGGTTAACTGCGGCGAGAGTCCGATGGAACGCGTGGTTCTGGGATGGCGCAGTGACCGACGGTTCACCGATCCAAACCGTCGTCCCCGGTTTCTTAAGGTCTCCGGTCCACGGTCATTCGCACTACTGGTTAAGAGGTACGGCGGCGATTTGCCGCACCGTGCTGTTCTTGAAGAGCTCCGCAAGATTGGCGCCGTGACTACGACTGGCAATCTCGTGCGATTGAGCACCCGTTTCTCTCGCAAGACGACAGCCAAGCGACGGTTGCAGAAAAACAAGGCTCAGGTCCGACAAGCAGATCCCTAGGACTTCCCGAACTCCTCCCGGAGGGTCTTCCTAAGGATCTTTCCGACGTTGCTCTTCGGCAGTTCATTTCTGAAGTAGACATGCTTGGGAACCTTGTATCCTGCTAACGATTTGCGGCAGCAGTCCATAACGTCCCTCTCAGTCAGCTCGGGGTCCTTGCGCACCACAAACAGCGCTACTACCTCACCTGAGTGCTCATCAGATTGTGCGACGGCGGCGGCCTCGAGTATTCCTGGACATTCAGCGGCGACCGCTTCGACTTCGTTCGGGTATACGTTGAACCCCGACACCAGGATCATGTCCTTCTTGCGGTCTTCGATGTACACAAAACCACGCTCATCCATGTGTCCAACGTCGCCGGTGCGCAGCCAGCCGCCAGGCAGCATCACCTTCGCGGTTTCGTCGGGGCGATTCCAATAGCCTTGCATCACCTGCGGCCCCCGCACGCAAATTTCGCCGCGTTGCCCTAGCGGGAGGTCATCGCCCGCGTCGTCCTTTATGGCTATCTCGGTGGATGAAATCGGCAAACCGATCGAACCATTAAAACCCTCGTTCGGCGGGTTGATGCACGCAGCCGGCGAAGTCTCCGTCAGCCCCCAGGCCTGGGTCAGAGGACAGCCCGTCGCTTCCTTCCAGCGCTGAGCGACGGCCGCCTGCACTGCCATGCCGCCACCGAGCGTGATCTTCAGAGCACTGAAATCGATCTGCTTGAACCCCGGGGCGTGCAGCATGGCGTTAAACAGCGTGTTCACGCCGCTCAGGAAATTGCATCGATACTTCTGCATGTCGGCGCAGAGAGCTTTCTGATCGCGCGGATTGACGATCAGCACGTTCTTCCACCCCAGACGTGTAAACAGCATGCAGTTACATGACAGCGCGAAGATGTGATACAGCGGAATCGCGGTCACCAACACGCCGTGCTCGCCCCGGTATTCGGGGCCGAGCCACGCCTCGGCCTGCAGTACGTTTGCGCTCAGGTTGCCATGCGACAGCATGGCGCCCTTGGCGACGCCCGTGGTACCGCCGGTGTACTGGAGGAAGGCAAGATCGTCGCGGCCCACTGCAACCGGTGATAGCTGCAAGCTCATGCCCGCCCGGAGTGCGCTCTTAAAGCGAACCGCCCCGGGGATGCTCCAGTTGGGAACCTGCTTGCGCACGCGACGCACGACGAAGTTTACGATGAGTGACTTCGGGAACCTCAGCAAATCGCCCGCGCCAGTCACCAGGATCGTCTTTATATTCGTGTGGGCGAGCGCGGTCTGTAGTACGTGCGCAAAATTCTCGAGTACCACAATCGCCGTGGCACCTGAGTCCTTCAGCTGATGCTCGAGCTCCGGGGCTGTGTACAGGGGGTTGGTGTTGACGACCGTGAGTCCGGCCCGCAGTGCCCCGAAGAGAGCGATCGGGTACTGCAGGGTATTAGGCAGCATGATCGCAATGCGGTCGCCCTTCCTGAAGCCCTGCTGCTGCAGCCAGGCGCCGAAGGCGCGCGTGCGCTCATCGAGCTGTCGATACGTTAGCTCGGTTCCCATCTGGACATAGGCGACCCGATCGCCGAAGTCGGTGCAGGCCTTTTCCACCAGCTCCTTCAGAGAGCCCAGCTGAGTGACATCGACTTCTGCAGGCACGTGCGGCGGGTAGTGCTTAAGCCAGATTCTGTCCATACGACCCCCCGGTCTACTTGTTCAGGAGTGGCTTCAGATACGGCCACAGGTTGTCGAGGACCAGCGCCTGCGCGCGGGCGTTGGGATGCAGGCCGTCCTCCTGCATCAGCGCCGGGTTCAAGGCCACCTTTTCTAGAAGGAACGGCACGAGCGGCAGATGATATTGGTTTGCCAGCTCTGGGAACACGCGCGCGAACTGCTCCGTATACCGCTGCCCGAAATTGGGCGGCAGGCGCATTCCCACCAGCAGCACCCGCGCGCCGCCCGCCTGCGCCAGGTGCACCATCGTCTCGAGATTGGTATGCGCCTCTTCCACCGGCAGGCCGCGCAGGCCGTCGTTGGCGCCCAGCTCCAGGACCACGATGGCGGGGTGGTGCAGCTGCAGCGCGCGCGGTAACCGCTCGACGCCGCCGCTGGTCGTCTCGCCGCTTACGCTGGCGTTGACGATCTGGTACCCGTAACCTTGCGATCGCAGGCGCTGCGTGAGCAGCGTCACCCAACCCTCTTCCGGCCGGATTCCGTGCGCGGCGCTCAGGCTGTCGCCAAACACCAGGATGGTGCGGTCGGAGGCCACCGCGTTCTGGAGCGCGATGAACACCAGTCCGATGCCTAGCGCCCAAGCGCCGATGACCCGCAGCAGCGTTCTCAAGGCTGAAAACCTCTGCAAGCAGGTTAGCAGCCCCGAAGGCGCGCTGACCATTGTCGATGACGTCTCGCTCGAGATCGCGGCCGGGGAGTCCGTGGCGGTCACGGGTCCGTCAGGAGCAGGGAAGTCGACACTGCTGGCATTGCTGGCGGGTCTCGACGTGCCGACCCGCGGACGCGTACTGCTGGCCGGCCAGGACCTCACGCGCCTCGATGAGGATGGCCGCGCGCGGCTGCGGGCCCAGCGTGTTGGTTTCGTGTTCCAGTCCTTTCATCTCATCCCGGCACTCACCGCACTCGAGAACGTGATGCTGCCACTGGAGCTGGCGGGCCTCCGCGATGCGCGTCGCATTGCAGCTGAGACGCTCGCGGGGGTGGGTCTCAAGGACCGGACCGGACACTATCCGCGCCAGCTGTCCGGGGGCGAGCAGCAGCGTGTGGCGATCGCACGTGCCTTCGTCACGCGCCCGGCGGTGTTGTTCGCAGACGAGCCCACCGGTAACCTCGACACCGCCACCGGCGCGCGGGTCGGGGAACTGCTGTTCGACCTAAACGCGCACGCTCATACGACCCTGGTGCTGGTCACGCATGATCGCGACCTCGCGGCGCGCTGCGCGCGCGTGGTCCGCATGGAAGCCGGCCGCGTCGTATGAGGGCCCTGCGCCTCGGCCTGCGCACGCTGGCGCGCGAGTGGCGCTCGGGTGAGCTCGGCGTGCTGCTGCTCGCCCTTACCGTGGCAGTCGCGGCTCTTACCGGTGTCGGCTTTCTGGTGAGCCGCATCAGTGCCGCAGTTGCCCTGCAGGCAAGCGAGGTCCTGGCGGCCGACATCCGGCTCAGCTCCCCACAGCCGCTCGCGCAGAACTACTTCACCGAGGCGGCGCGTCGCGGTCTGAGCACCACACGCAGCACTAACCTTCTGTCGGTAGTATTCAATGGTGATGCCAGCCGGCTCACGAACGTCGCCGCCGTGGCCCAAGGCTACCCGCTGCGCGGGCGAGTGCTGGTGGGGGAGGAGCCTTTTGCCAAGGGCTCCCCGGCGCAGGGCATTCCGTGGCCGGGCGAGGTCTGGCCGGATTCCCGCCTCCTCGCCGCCCTCGGCGCGCATGTCGGTACGAGCCTTTCGATCGGTGCGGCAACGTTCAGGGTGAGCCGCGTGCTCATCTCCCGGCCGGATCAGGGGGGGACATTCGCCGATCTCGCACCCTCACTCCTCATGAACGCCGCGGATCTGCCGGCCACCAGTCTTATCCAGCCGGGCAGCAGGGTGAGCTATGCGGGCCTGTTCGCGGGCGAGCGTTCGCGTATCGATGAGTTCAAGCAGTGGTTGGCCGCTCACAAGCGTCCGGCCGAGCGACTGCGCGACATCAGTGATGCGAGTCCGCAGCTCAAGAACGCCGTCGAGCGTGCGGGACGCTTCCTGAGCCTGGCGAGCCTCGTGAGTGTCCTGCTGTGCGCGATCGCGGTTGCCATGGCTGCCCGGCGCTACGTCAACCGGCACCTGGACATCGTCGCACTGCTCAAAACCCTGGGCGCGAGCCGCCGCTTTACGCTTGCCGTCTCGGTGTTGCAGCTCCTGACGCTCGCGCTGGTCGCGTCCGTGGCCGGGGCCGTGCTGGGCTTCGTAGCCCAGGAGTGGCTGCTGCGCACCATCAAGAGCCTGCTGACGGTCAATGAGCTGCCGCGGCCCAGCCTCCTGCCGCTCGCCATTGGCCTGGTGACCGCGATCGCAGTACTGGCTGGTTTCGCGCTGCCTCCGCTCCTGCAGTTGTCGCGCGTTCCTGCACTGCGTGTCCTGCGCCGCGACGTGGGGCCGCCCTCGCCGCTCGTGCTGCTCGCCTTCGGACCGGCAGTCGCCGTGGTGCTGCTCCTCATCTACTGGGTCGTGGCGGATGCCAGGATGTTTGCTTACTTCACGGCTGGCCTTGCGGTCTTCGTAGTGATCCTGGCCCTGGCGGGCGCGTTCCTGGTTTATCTGGCAGGACGACTACGCGGGAGCGTCGGCGTGGCCTGGCGCTACGGGGTTGCCAATCTCAGCCGCCGCCGGACCGAGAGCGTTGTGCAGCTAGCCGCCTTCGGCACCGGCATCATGGTGCTGCTGCTGCTCGGCATCCTGCGCGATGATCTGAACGGGGACTGGAAGCGCACGCTCCCCCCCAATCTTCCCAACTACTTCTTTATTAACATTCCGCCCGCGGCACGCACGGACTTCGTGCGCTTCCTGGAGGGCGAGGGCGCCCGCACCACGCGCGTGCTGCCCATGATCCGCGGACGCCTCACCCTCATCAACGGCCGCGCGGTGGAGGACCCGCACGCCGGGCACAGTGAGGAGAGCTTCGCCACGCGTGAGCAGAATCTCACCTGGGCTTCCGAGCTCGGGTCGGACAACCGCATCATTGCCGGACGCTGGTTCACGCCGACGGATGTCGGCAAGCCACTTGTCTCCCTCGCCAGCGAATTCCAGGAGGCGCTCGGCGTGAAGGTCGGCGATCACCTGACTTTCGATGTCGCCGGGGAGACGCTGCAGGCGACGGTGGCGAGCATCCGCAAGGTCAAGTGGGACACCTTCCAGCCCAATTTCTTCATTGTGTTCGCTCCGGGCGTGCTGGAGGGCAGCGCGGGCACTTACATGACCAGCGCCTATTTCAAGCCCGGGGCGGCCCGTTCACTGGCGGAGCTCGCCCACCGCTTCCCGAGCGTCTCCATATTCGACATCGATGAGCTCCTCACGCAGGTACGCGCGGTGCTGGACAAGGCAGCGCTCGCAGTGCAGAGCGTCTTCGTCTTTACGCTGTTCGCGGGACTCACCGTGCTGCTCGCCGCGGTACAGGCGAGCCGCGACGAGCGCCGCTACGAGAGCGCCATGCTGCGTACCCTGGGGGCGAGCCGCGGCACGGTGGTGAAGGGAGTGCTCGCGGAATTCGCCACCCTCGGCAGCCTCTCGGGACTGCTCGCAGCTGTGGGCGCGTCCGTGGCCGCTTATTTCCTGACGACACGCTGGCTCGAGCTGCGCTACGCGTTTGAGATTGTGCCGTGGTTCGAAGGCGTCCTGGGCGGAGCACTACTGGTGGCCGTCGGGGGGTGGCTCGCTACGCGCAGCGTTGTGAATCAGCCGCCGCTCACGACCCTTCGAGCCTGAGGCTGGCGGCCCGCATAGCATCTCGACCCCGTCGCACTCGAAGCTGCCCCTTCAGTATTGGAATTGATACACCATTCCAATGCTGCTTCCGGGATCGTTTTCCGGCGTGGTTCCCTGAGTGGTTGCCGTGCCGTTGCCGAGGCGCGTCCTGGAGTGCCGCGCGCTGCCGCCGCTAGTCGGTGACCACGGTCCAGGTCTTGTCTGGATCAAAGCGTTCCATCTTCTGGAAAGCAGCCAGAGTCGCAGGGCCCAGGTCCTTCTCGTACACCACGCCGCTGTGACTGACTATGAAGGTCTTTATTCCGGTCTCGCCGTACTCTGCCGGGGCAGCGACGAGCGCAAAGCCCCCAATCATTGCCCCCTGCACGACGAAGTCCATGCTTCCCAGCGGAGCGGAGGGGCCCTGCCCCTTGAGCACTTTGAAGAAATAGCCACGGTACGGTTCGCCATTCACGTCGTAGCCCTGTTCGATGGCGCGGGCGATCTTCTCACCGATGGGACCGTCCCAGACCCCGTCGGCGTTCTGCCATGCCAGGCCGTCCTGCTGCCCGGGGCTGGCGATGATCCGTTGTGCGTATTGGGCAGGCTCGTAGCCCTTGCGCTGGGTAAAGAACAGGTAATCGTTCTGGGCTTCCACGAAGCCGCGACAGACTTCAATAGCGTCCAGCTCGTTGCTGCCGATACGCCGATGGAAGAGTTCTTCGCGGCCTGCGGCGACATCGAAAGACCAGCGATCGCCATGCTTCACAATCGGCACGGCAAACGGCCAATTCTCTTCGCCGGCGATCAGATATGCACGGCTCTGGGTTTTGGGGTCCACCGAGACATGCATCTGCTTGCGTGCCTCGGCAGCGAATTCCTGCGCCCGCTCGCGGTCCTGCGCGTACTCGCCCGTCAGAACCACGTCTTGCCCGTCACGACCCACAATTTTCAGCAGCGACGGGACGTCGAACTTCTCGGCCGCATCGACCATGGCGGCGGCGGCTTGTTCCGGGCTAGCGAACGTCTCGGCTCCCGCCACGGAACCCGGCGCTGCCGTGCTTGCGGGCTTGTCGCTCGCACCGGGCGCCGCAGGCGACTGAGGGGACGCGCTCGCTATCGCGATCATGGCGGCTGCCATGAGGCCCAGCACGCCATATCGAATCGGTCTTGCAGGCGCTGATTTCATGCTCGTGCTCCTATCAACCGTCGCTGTCGCTGCCGATCAGCGTCTTCCGCCACCGCCGCGCCTGCCGCCGCCACCGCCCCGGAACCCCCCGGAGCTCGATGCGCCGCGACGGCTCGAGGAGCTCGCGCGCGATCCGTTGTACCCGCTCGATGACGAGAAAGCGTTGCGCCCCCCGCTTGAGCTCGGTCTGCTGCCGGATAGGTCACGACTGCCGATGCGATCCGCTCCGCCGCCAGAGGGCCGCGTGCCGCCGCCGAGTCCGCCCCCGGCGCCACCACGATTACCGACGCCGCTTGTTGCAGCACGGCTGCTCGGCAGGTTCCCGCCCTGACGGCTGATCTGCTGCCGTGCACCGGCGGCGCGCGATGACTGAGAAGCACCTCGCGCGTTGCCACCAAATCGGTCCGCAGTCGCGCGATCGGCGTACGGAGCGCCCCCTCGATGCTGCGGGCTGTGCTGCCAGTTCGAAAGACCGCCGCCGGCACCACCGACCCCTCCTGGACCTCCGACGCTTCCAGCACCGCCGACTCCTCCGGGACCTCCAACGCCTCCAGGACCTCCAACACCCCCCACGCCTCCTGGCTTTCCCACGCCTCCGACCCCGCCCACGCCTCCGACCCCTCCGACTCCTCCCACGCCCCCGACTCCTCCGACGCCTCCCACCCCTCCGATGCCTCCAACCCCTCCTACACCTCCGCCGGCGCCGACGAAGTTGTTGTGGTGATTGATATAGACGTTGCTACCCCCCCATCCGCAGCCATAACCCCAGCCGCCCATCCACGCGCCCATGAAGAAACCGAAACTGAATGAGACAAATGCGGCGCCCGGGTAGTAATACGGGTAGTAGATAGGTGGGTAGGGGTAGATCGGAGCACCGTAGACGACAACCGGGTCGTAAGAGGGCACATAGACGACCTGGGGGTTCGTTTGCTCGATCACTATGACGCTCTGCCCACTCTCCACGACCTGGGTCTCGACCTTCTGCTGCTCGCTCGTCTTGAGACTCCCCTTGTCCTGCGCCTTTTTGCGCATTCGTTGCACCGCATCCATCACATCCTTCTGCTGAGCGAGAAAGGCGTTGCCGAGGTCCGTGGTCCACTGGATGTCGTTGGCGAGGCGATTCACTACCTCCGGCAGCGCGGACATCGACTGAATGCTCGGATCCCACGGCTGCTTCGCAACGGCATCGGCGAGCGCCTTGTCCTTCAGGCCAGGGTTCTTCTTAAGCCACTGCTGCAGTTGAACCACCTCGAGCGGATAGGTAGAGGCGGCCAGCGTCTGGGCGAGCAAGGGGTCGGGGTAGAGCGCAATCGGGGCCACCAGCGAGTCAAGCTGATCCGGCGATATGTTTACCGCCTGCGCCGCGGGTGGCGAGGCTGTGCTTGCCGGTGGTGCGGCTCCCAGCGCGGCACTGCCCCCGATCAGCGCCGCAACAAGAGCCACCACCACGCCGCGGAAACGGCCGTCCGAAACGTGGGGTCGAGTGTTCATGGTCTTTGTTCCGTCCGCCAACTGGCGGGGTCAGCTCCGCACGAGGTCGCGGGGGGTGCGCACGCGTAAAGCCCGTGGCTCAGCCTAAGAAACACATGGGGCGCCTTGAAATCGGACTTAGGTCCGATGAGTGCGGCAGTATGGTTACGCTTAGGTCCACGCTTTGCCGCCTACACCTTGCGATCACGACCTGCAAGGGCTCCACGCCGGAATGTGCCAGGTGACTTGGCTGTCCACTGCTTGAATGCGCGCATGAAGGCCTTTTCGCTGTTGAAGCCGACATCGTGGGCAATCTGCTTGACGGAGCGGGACGTGCGCTCCAGGCGTCCTATTGCAAGGTCCCGTCGAATTTCGTTCTTCACCTCTTGCAGAGAAGTCCCTTCGTTCCGGAGCTGACGATGTAGCGTCCGAAGCGAGACGCTAAGTGCATTGGCCACCAACTCGCCGGTGCGAAGCTCCGCGCAGCGCGTACGCAAAGCGTCACGCAGCCGTGGAACCACGAGCTGCTCGCTTCGGTACCGTCGGACCGCAATCGCTAATGCACGCCCTAGCATGTTCCGCAATTCGTGCTCATCGCGTCGCAACGGCAGGGTCAGGTATTCTGCGTCGAAGGTAATTCTCGCCCGCGCCGCGCCAAAGTGCGCCGGCCCCGGGAACAGCAACGAATACACCGCTGCGTGCTCTGGTGTTTGGAATGGGAAGTCGACGCCCTGCAGCGGAATGCTCGAATCAATCAACCAGCATGCGAAGCCGTACACATAGCGCAAGCTGGTGAGCAGACATAGCTCGCGCATCTGCCCGAGACGTTTGTTCTCTCTGATGGTGAGCGCCGCTGCCGGACCTGTTTGCCCAATATTGAGAACGATGTCATCGGTCAATAGGCGGTGGTGTCGGCACCAGCGTTTTAGGGCAACCCCAAGGCTGGGTGCCGAAAGCGAGGCACGGCACAGCATGCCGTAGCTGCCCCACGGAAGTCTGCGCGAGAACCAACCGAGTGCCTCGTCGTCGAGTTGGCGCATCGTCAGCTCCGTGAAGATCTCCATCTGGGAGGCGGTGATGCGGCCCTCTGGGCGCTGCAATTCCACCGTGGTGATCCCCGCCGATCGCAGTGCCTTCGCGGGATCTTGGCCGTAGCGCTCATAGGCCCGGAGCATCGTGCGGATGAAAGCGACAGGCGTGGCCGCGGCTCGCGCACGATACGCGATTGGACTACGACTCACGTTCCCGACGCCGCGCCCCGATCGATGTCTCATCGTCCGTTAACTGTGCAATGGCGGTGGCACGAGTTGCAACTCCGCTGGCGACAACTGTTTGCTCAAGCGACTTACTTTCTCACCGCGTCTGGTAATCGCTGACGGGAACAGAGAGACGATCGAATGGCGGGCATCACGACTTACAAAGGCACGGTATATCCCGGGCATTGCGACCAAATGGGTCACATGAACGTTTTGTGGTACACGGCGAAATTCGATGAGGCATCGTGGACGTTCCTGTCATTGATCGGCATCCATCCCGGGTACCTGCGGGATGCGGGGAGACGCATGGCGGCCACGCGCCAGACGATCTCTTATATCAAGGAGCTATTTGCCGGCGACGCGATCATCATCAGCACAACGCTGAATCACATCGGCACGAAATCGTTGCGCTTCACGCACCGGATGTACCGCGACACTGACTATGATCCGGTCGCAGTCAGCGAACTGATTGCTGTGCACGTGGACGCATCTACCAGACGCGGCTGCGAATTCTCGGTCGCCGTGAGGTCCAAGCTGTCCCCGTTCCTGGAAGGCGAGTCCGGCGCGCCACACGGTAGGGGCGCGGTCGACGGAGTGGCCTGACATGGCCCCACGGACTGAAGGAGCGGGCGAGAGCTTCGTGTCGGGTACGAGTGCGCAGCCGCTCATGCACCATACCGTCAACGAGGTGCTGAAGGCCGCCGCCACCCGCGGCCCCTCGCGTCCGGCGCTCGTCGTGTCGCACCAGGCGCGCCGTTATACCTTCGCGGAGCTGGACGCGGAGGTGGAGCGCGTAGCGCGCGGCCTGCTCGCCTACGGCTTGCGACCGGGTGAGCGTGTCGGCATCTGGGCGCCGAATTGCGCCGAGTGGATCCTCACCATGTTCGCCGCCGCGCGCGCGGGACTCATCCTCGTCAACATCAACCCCGCCTATCGTACGAGCGAGCTCGCCTTTGCCCTGCAGCACGTCGGCTGCAAGGCGCTGGTGTTTGCGCCGCGCTTCAAGAGCAGCGACTACACTGCAATGCTCAATTCGCTGATCCCCGAGTTGCCCGCAGCCGGCGCTGGATGCCTCAAGTCGCAGCGCCTGCCGGAGCTGCGACTATTGGTGCAGATCGGCGAGGAGCCGATCGCTGGCTGCCTGGGATTCGATGCGCTCACGGCAGCCGGCGGGCCGACCGAGGCGGCGGCGCTAGCCGGGATTGCTCAACGTGCTGACGCGGATGAGGTCTTCAACATCCAGTTCACGAGTGGCACCACCGGGCTGCCCAAGGGGGCAACACTCACGCATTTCAACATCGTGAATAACGGCTATTTCGTCGGGCAGGGGATGCGACTCGCCCCGGCGGACCGGGTGTGCATCCCGGTGCCGCTCTATCACTGTTTCGGCATGGTGCTCGGCGTACTGGCCGCGATGACCCACGAGGCGCTCAGCATCCTGCCCTGCGATGCCTTTGACCCTCTCGCGGTGCTCCAGGGCTGCGAGCGCGAGCGCTGTACGGCGCTGCACGGTGTGCCCACTATGTTCATCGCCGAGCTCGACCACCCGCGTTTCCGCGAATTCGACCTGAGCTCGCTGCGTACCGGCATCATGGCCGGGTCCCCCTGTCCGATCGCCGTCATGCGCCGCGTGATTGCCGAGATGCACATGCCAGAAGTGACGATATGCTACGGCATGACCGAGACGAGCCCGGTGAGCTTCCAGACTCAATCCGACGACTCCCTCGAGCGCCGCGTGAGCACGGTCGGCCGCGTGCATCCGCACGTGCAGGCCAAGATCATCGACAGCGAGGGTCGTGTCGCCGCGCGGGGCACGCCGGGGGAACTCGTCACTCGCGGTTACAGCGTGATGCGGGGCTACTGGAACGAGCCTGAGCGTACGCTCGAGGCCATCGACCCTGCCGGTTGGATGCATAGCGGAGATCTCGCCACCATCGACGCAGAGGGCTACTGCAACATTGTCGGCCGCGTGAAGGACATGATCATCCGCGGCGGCGAGAACGTCTCCCCGCGCGAAATCGAAGAGTATCTTTATCGCCATCCCAAGGTGCTGGAGGTGGCTGTGGTGGGGGTCCCGGACCGCAAGTATGGTGAGGAAGTCGGCGCAGTGATTCGTCTGCGCGAAGGCGCGACGGCGCAGCCCGACGAGATCATAGAGTTCTGCCGCGGGCAGATCGCACACTACAAGGTACCGCGCTACGTTCGTTTCGTAGACGCGTTTCCCATGACCGTGACCGGCAAGGTGCAGAAATACCTGATCCGCGAGCAGCTCCGGAACGAGCTCGGCGTTGAGGCAGACCGGACTGCCTGAGGTGTCCGAGGGGCTGGCAGCGTTCACGCGTCGCAGGCTTACGCCGGCCGCAGGCTGAAGGAACCATGCCATCTGGCACGAACCATGCGGTGCATCAAACCAGTTGAACCAACTGACTGGACGCGGGCAATCGAACGGACCACTATTCCGGTCTTCAGAGTGCTTCCAAAGCACCTAATACAGGGGGAGACAGCCATGGGTAAACCAAACTTGCCGTTATCTGTACTGGTGGGCGCACTGTTGGTGGTATCGACGCATCAAGTGCGCGGCGCGGACACACCGGATAAGCCTGCAAAGGCAGCTCCGACGGACGCCGAGCTGATCGCGAGCGCCGAGGCCGCCGCGCCACCAAATGTTGGAAAGAAAGCCACCATCGTCACCATGGACGCGGACGGGAAGATGCGCACCGTACGCAAGGGTACGAACAACTTCACGTGTATGCCCGATAATCCGGCGACTCCCGGGCCCGATCCGATGTGCATGGACCCCGCAGCTATGGAGTGGGCGCACGCCTACCTCTCGCACACGCAACCGCCCGCAGGGAAAATTGGCTTCATGTACATGCTCGCCGGGGGCACGGATGCCAGCAATACCGACCCGTACGCGACCAAGCCCACCGCCAGCAACCATTGGATCCAGACAGGACCACACATAATGATCGTGGGGGCAGACCCGAGCTTCTACGAGCTCTATCCGAAGAACGCGGATCCGGATACGACAGTGCCTTACGTGATGTGGTCCGGAACGCCCTACCAGCACCTGATGGCTCCGGTTAAAGCACCTCGACCTACCACAGCCAAGGCAGCCGCCGCAAAGTAGCCCGGTGGATCGAAGCCGGTGGAGGCGCATCGCCTTCACCGGCTCCTCAATTCGCGTCGAAGTGCCGCCAGAGGGCCGTGTTGCAGAGAGCCGTCATCGATCGAGCTCCGGGTAGTGCCGGAAAAGATCCTCGTTGTTGAAGGCATAACGCCGGCCTGAAGCTACGTAGCGCGCGATGCGGGGCCGTTGCAATACGGCTGAGTGGAGTCTCTGCAGCCGGGGTCGCTTGCGCAGCGCTCTATGCGTGGCGATCGGGAACGCGTAAGCGAGACCCTCGATCACGTGCCCCAGTGACAGGTCTGCATAGGTCGGGCGTGCCCTGACCATCCAGGGGGCGTGCGCCCGGTTGATTCCGAGTACGCGCTCGAAGTAATTGAAGAACTTCGGCAGGCGCACCTTGAGGAAATCAGCCGTGCGGCGCCGCGCTTCCGCTTTTTGTTCCTCATAGGCGTAGCCATCGCCGAGCGGATGGTGCGTATAGAAGGTCTCTTGATAGAAATCGAGTATCGTGAGCTGCAGCTGGTGTGTCCAGAGCCGGCCAGCCTCATTCGCTGGCGCGAGTTTCAGGCGGCCGCCCAGATACAAGAGGATGTTCGGCGTCTGCGCGATGAGCAGGCGGCCAGCTTTGAGCACCGGTACCGCAAACGGCGGCCGCCGGTAACCGCGCGCTTCAAGCAATGTCAGAATCGCACGGACGCCGCCGCCCTTAGCTTCAGGGATCAGTGCGATATCGCGGTAGTGGGCGCCGCCTTCTTCCAGCGCCAGGCGTACGAATTCAGCTCGCCCCTGGATGCCGGGCCAATAGTAGAGCTCGTAAGTCATTTAGGACACTCTACTCGGGTGCCCGTGAGGTTTCCGTTTTTGGTGGCCCGGCCTCGGGACTGTCACTACTCCAATCAAGGCCCAGTTAAGACACGGAGGTCGCGGGTCCAATTTCGTCAGTTGCTCACGCTAATTGCCAACGGCGGCATCAGTGCTTCATTGCCCGTCACGTCCCGTACTTGCACGCTTAGCGAGTGGGGGCCGTTCGAGAGCGCCGTGGTGTCGAGGGCGTAGCTCCAGCCACTATTGTCCGGTGCGACGTGCGGATAGGCGGCTGCGACGTCCGGGCGGGAACCGCCGAGCGTCGCTGTCCCGCGAAGAACCCCGTCCATGTAGACCCGGACGGAATCGACACCGACATTGTCGAACGCCCAGCCCGCGACCGATGCACTTGTGCCAGAGATTGAGGCACCCGGGGCCGGCACGTCGATGGTGGCGGCCGGTGTGAAAACGTCGGCAGCCGGCAACGAGCGGTGGAGTGCATAGATCGCTGCGCGTGCCGCTGTCACGGGTCCGGGGACGAGATACATGTCAGCGTCAATGACGCTGCCAGGAGTGAACGTCAAAATCGTCATCGCGTTCATGTAGACAGTTGCATTGTCTGTAGGGCCCGTGCCGGTGCTGGGGAAGGCGGTAGCTCCGGTGCGCGCATATTGGCCCGGCACATATACCGCGAGGCCCATGCCGTTGGAATCAACGAGCGCTGCCCATAGTTCTGGTGTGAAAACGACCAGTCCCGGGTCACCCGACGGCGGGGCCGGCGTCTGGCTCAGCGCCGCGCCGCTCCATGGGCTCGAGCCGCTGTAGTAAAGGAGCGTCGTGTAGGCAGCGTTGACGTAGACCGCCGGAAACTCCTGGCCAGCGTTGTAATGCGTGTCCGAACCGTTGTGCGTGAGCCGGTAGTGGATCTGGAACGCGAGATCGGTTCCTGGCGCGAGCGTAATGGTCTGCTCGACGGTCAGGTCCGATGGCACTGGCACCGATGCGCTGCCCCCAAAGCTGTCCGGGTACCACTGCAGTGGTGCGGCTCGCGTGTAGAGCGACCCCGCCGTCACCTGCTGACTCTGGACTGGGGTCCCGTTGCCATGGAAGTCCCCGGCCAGCACAGGATCCCAGCCATAACTGGTATTGATGTCAGGCCAGGGGTACTGATCGGCGCCATCGTAGAACGCTGGCTGGACCTCGCGGCCGGGATCATGGGCGTTGACAATGCTCACGCCGTCGTAGGTTACGTCCGTAATCGCTCCGCCCCAGAGCGTGTCGACGCCGATGCGCGCCGAGTGACCGTTGGCATGTGCCTGCAGGTAGAGCATCGTCCCCGACTGCGAGCTCGTCACAGCAGGCATCGTGGTCAGCGTGATCGTGGTCTGATGGCTCAGCGAGCCACTGGTGCCCGTCAGGGTTAGGGTCGCACTCCCGGTCGGCGTAGAGTCGGAAGTCGCAACTGATAATGACTGTGATGAGCCCGAATTGACGCTCAAGGTGGCGGCCGGTTTGGCAACGGCACCGGCGGGCAGGCCCGAAATGGTCACGGCTACAGTGCCATTGAATCCGTGGGCGGGCGTCACTGTGATCATGACTGCTGCCGTTGAACGGCCAACGGCAGTCGTTACCGACGAAGGCGACGCTGACACCGAGAAGTCCGGAGGGGGAGGACCAGCAGAAGACGATCCGCCGCCGCACGACGCGCACAGCAGTGCCACCCAGGCCAAAGCGATAACCTTGCGGGCAGTTCCCATAGCCCAAGCCTAGGCCAAGGATGCGGGCGCCGCATGTACAGGTGGCTTACAAGTCCCCGCATCAGCGGTCCGCGGAGCTCCCGAATCGCTGCGCAAGAGCGGCGATATCCGGACGGTCCATACATCCCCTACAACCAGGTGCAACATTGACTGACAGACGCCTCTGACGGCGTCCTGTCTGATGGTGGCTGCGCACTGGAGAAGCGATATGAAGCCGATGACTTGCAAGGAACTCGGCGGGCCGTGCAATCAGGCCTTCTCGGCGGACATCTGGGAAGAGATGGTCAAGAAAATGACCGCCCACGTGATGAAGGAGCATCCCGGCACCGCCAAGGAGATGGAGAAAATGCACAACCAAGATCCCAAGCGCTGGGGACGGGAAATGAAGCCGAAGTGGGAAGCCAAGCCGCAAGCCTAAGGCCGGGCGTCGCGAAGGTTCTGTTCAGCGCGGGATTTGGTCCGATCGTTCGCGAGGACGCTCTAAGCCGCAAGCTTTATGCCGACGACCTCGGTCTTTGCTTCAAGGAGGAGCGTGGCCGCTATCTGAGCACTTACGGGCGCCAGAAGTTTTGCCTTGTGGCCCCTTTCGCAAGCTGCGCAGTCATGCTTCGGCAGGGATTCCTGGCCCGACGACATTCCCGTTCCGCAAGCATGGCTCGAGTTCGAGGTGGAAAGCCTCGAGAAGGCCAGCGCGGCGCTCGAACTTTGGGGCTATCAGTTGCTTGTCCGACTCAAAGAGGAGCCGTGGGGTCAAACGGTCAGTCGCTTCATTTCCCCGGAAGGTTTGCTGGTTGCCGTGACATGCACTCCCTCGATGCGGCGCGCAAGCTAGCAGCGGCACCTGGTCACCTGCAGGGGCGAGTTGATCTAGAACCGGTAGCCGACGTTCACCAAGCCGTGCGTTCTCTGGCCGAAACCGGCTTCCACGAGAAGTTCGTAGCGGCGTGCAATGAGGGAATGGATCCCGACCTCGTAATTCCATACCGGCGCCTGGAGATCGACCGCGAAGGTCACCGGCTGCCCGCCGGCCGCGCCCACGGTTCCCTCGAAGTGATCGATCTTCTTGACCCAGCGGGCGCCGATATAGGGCTGGACCGGCCCGGCAATGTAGCCGACCCGTACAGATGCAGTATCCGTCCGTAGCTCGTTTCCTTCGACTCCGGAGGTGGACGACTCGAGGTGGGTCCAGACGGCGGAGTAGTCGGCCGAGGTGAAGACGTTTTTCCAGGCGTACATGAGGACAAGCCCTCCGCCGCCGTAGTACCCGGTGAAATCGAGGTTGAAGTTGATGTCTCCGCGAACCACCTCGGGCGGGAAGCCGGTGACTCCGAGTGGAACATCGAATCCGGCCACCTTGACGTTTAGCTTCAGCCCGCCCCCGGTCACGAACACGTTCAGAAACGGCAAGACCCACACGTCGGCACGGGGTCCGTAGGTAAAGGGATGAACGGCCGCCGTCCCGTTCACTGAGGCGACCTCGTTGCCGTTGACCGCCACCGAGAAATTCTTGACGTCCCATTGGCCGGAAAGATCGAAGAGAACGAGGTTGATACCATACGGAGGCATAGACCTCTTGCCTTCGAGGAGCGATTTCCACAAAGGAAAAAACGAGTCCGAGCTCGTTGTGCCTTCGTCTGCGACGTCGATGACAGGGCCGGATTGCTGGGCGTTGGCGGGAATACAGACGCCTAGGACCATGACAGCCATGACGAGAGCGAGATAACGCAAGGGAACCCTCCTTGACCGTTCTGGTGTCGCGCGGTCTGCCGTAGCGAACGCTCTAGCGGTTGGACCGCGCCACAATCTCGGCCCACTCCGCACCTGTGACTTGCTTCTTCACGCGGAACCGCAAATTGAGAAAGTCTCGATCCATCAAAATAAAAGTCTGGTCGAGCTTCGCCATCACAGGCTCCAGCTCCGAGCGCTGTGCGTCCTTGCGCCGCAGGGTCTTGAGGAGCTCCTTTCGGCCGGCGCTTACTTTCTCGTCATCTTTCTCTTGGACATACTCCCAATTGCCGATATCGGCCAGGATCACATTCCTGCGGTCCTCGTCCGTAATGACCCGCTTGACCGCTTTCTTGATCTCCGAAGCCGGACGGTCATAAACGACCAGCGTGCTTGCCGCGCCTCCGCCGAACAACAGCCACCCGGTGGCTAACAGGATCAGGACCTGGCCGCGCTCTCTGGGAGGGACCATCATTTCGGGCCCTCCTCCGCTGGGCGCGCCGCGTTGACCTTTTCGTACAACTTTGTCTCAGCCTTCCCAATCGCGTCCCACTCACTCCCAGTCGCAAGCGATGCCAGCTGGAAATGCAGGTCAAGGGCTTCACTGCGCGCCTTGATGCGTTTTGCGTTGTAGTCCGAGAACAGCTGATCGAACGCGGGTCGCGTTGAATCGTAGTCGGCATTCAGCTTGCGAAAGCTTACGACGAAATCCGCCGTGTCCTGACTGAAGCGCAGGTGTAGTGCCTCCAGCTGGTCGACAATCGAGAGCATCTGGGCTTTTCGCGGCTCCTCGGGGACGTCGCTTGAGACCGCCTTGCGCAGTTCTTGGCTGTAACGTTCGATCGCTTGCTCCCTGGTCGGCTTCGTGCCGCCGCATCCGGGAACTGTGAGCGTCACCGCGCAAACCAAGAGCGTGCACAGAGCGACGCGACCGGTGCTGCGCGCTCCGCTGTTCATCAAGGTCAAACTAAGAGGCGGACATTGAGACGATCTTGTCTAGTCAAGGGGAGTTACTCCTCGGGTAGCGGCCGCAGCGGCGAGGCCTTGTTTGCCGGCGGCGGGGCGGCCGCTCCAGTTTCGGCGGCAGCAAGCTGTGCCAGCCCCACGCTGCCCCGCTGGCCACCGCGACGGGAGCCACCAGCACGCTCCGCAAGCTGCCGTCCGAGACACGGGCCCCTAGTTTTCATGATGGTTGTTCCGTCCTGTCGACCGGTCAATCTCCACGCGAGGGCTCGGCGCAAGGCGGTGCGTACACCCAAAGCCCGTAACTCAGCCTATGAAGCACATGGCGCGCGCGGGAATCGGACTTAGGTCCGATACGTGCTGCCTGGCAGGATGGTTACGCTTAAGCCCGCGACCTACCCGAACTATGGCTGCTGAGATGACCGCGCCTTGGTGCTGGTGGCCGAGGCGCGCGCGGCGGGAGGCGCGAGCGGCTCGACGCCGGCCATGGGCGCCGGGTCCAGGACCACAAAAGCGGCAAGTTGCTCGCGCGTATTGACGAATGGTCCCTTCTGGCTCTGCGGGACAGGGCCGCGACGCACCTTGCGCCACAGATCGAAGAGCGTGAGCGCTCCTGTGAGGGCGCCGAGGATGCTGAAGTAGGCCCGCGCACCGAACGCGGACATCAGTGCGCCGGTGATTGCCGGCCCGAAGGCCGCCGCCGTGCCGTTGATGAGCAGCAGCGCGCTGCTGGCGGCGACCATCTGTGAGGGGTCCAGCTTGTCGTTGACGTGCGAGACCGAGAGCGAATAGAGCGTCAGTGCAGCGCCCGAGAACAGCGCCGCCAGCGTCAAGAACCCGATCCGCGGCAGCGGGCCGAACACCTCGATGGCAGCCGCCACGAGGGTGGCGAGCAGACACACGCTCGCGATCACCGTGCGCCGATCCATACGATCGGAGAGTCGTCCGACCGGATACTGCGTGAGCACCGCGGCGAGAATGCTGACCGCCATGAACTCGGCCACGCCGTGCGTGCCGAAGCCCGACCGCAGCGCGTAGACGGGACCCATGGAGAAGATGATGGAGGAGACCATGCCCGAGACGGCCACCGCTACCACTCCAAGCGGGGAGTTGCGGTAGAGATCGCGGAAGCGCACGCGCTGTGGCACGGTCGGCCCAGCGACCTCCTGCGCCGAGGCGACGATGGGCACCATCGCGGCGGATATCAGCGCGGCTACCAGCATGAACGACTCGGTCGACTGCGGACTCGAGAGCAGCAGCAGGAACTGCGCGCCGCCCAGCCCCACGTACAGGACGAGCATGTAGATGGCGAGCAGCCGCCCGCGGTTGCTGCTCGAGGCGCGGTGATTGAGCCAGCTCTCTGCCACCACGTAGATGCCCGCGAAGCAGATGCCCGAGAGCAAGCGCATCAGCGCCCAAGGGCCCGGATGCACCCACGACCCATGCACCAGCGCCGCCACCGAGGCGAGGGCGGCGAGTGTGGCGAACACCCGTACCGGTCCGACGCGCCGCAGCAGCTGCGGCGCGAGTCGCGTGCCGACCAGATAACCCACGTAGTAGCACGACATGATGATGCCGGTAACGGTCGTGGGAAACGCCTCGATCGTGGCGCGCACGCCGAGCAGCGTGCTCTGCAGCCCCGCTCCCAGCATGAGGATGCCCATGCCGAGCAGCAGCGGCCAAGTTGCGAGAATCGGGTTCACGGACGGCGAGTTACTGCAGTGTTTGCGAGCGCACGACGGACATCATATATGGCCGCCGTGTCACGGGCATTGCCGCAGTCGCGGCATGCGGCTGCTGCCGGCGCGCTCGAATCACGGCGCTGCAGATGCTGCCGTGCCGTAGCGCGCGCGGGCTGCCTTGCAGCGGTTCTCGCCCACTTGTTCAAACAATGCGTGACGCATACAGTGAGTCGCAGTTCCCCGCGACTCAAACGGGGCTTTTGGATATGAACTGTTCCGGGCGTGCCCTCGCTTGCGCCGCACTCGTGGCCGCGGTCCTGTGCGGCTGTTCGACGGTTAACCAAATGAGGCCTAGCACGCGGCAGGCACAGGAGCACGCGCAACAGGCGCAGGTTCTGCAGCTCAAGGTGATGCGCTTTGCCGACGAATATGCCGGGCGCGAGCGGGAAGCGATAAATACGCTCCAGGCAGGATCGCAGGATCCGCAGGAGCGCCTGCTAGCGCAACGCTGGAAGGTGCAGCAGGCCGAGTCGGCTTACACGATCGCGAGCGGAGCCAACGCGGTGACCAATGCGCTCGACATGGTCGTGCTCGCGACCTTGAGCCGCATGGTACTCGATGACGTCTGGATGACCGACCTGTACGGTGCGCGCGCCCGACTCGTGCAGGAGACCTATCACTCGCTCGAAGCGAGCGCCTGGCAACTGCTCAGCGGTGTTCTGGACGATTCTCAGACGGCACGGCTGCGCGCCATCATCGATGAGTGGCGCGCGCAGCATCCGAAAGTACGCTCGGTCGCCTACATTCACTTCCTCGACTTCGCCAAGTCGGTCGGTGCGCCCGCCGAAGGCGAGCAGCAGCGGCCCGGCAATCTGTTCGCGCTGGTCGGACTCAACCCGCTGTCCGGCCTCGATCCGGCGGTGCAGCAGATCGCGCTGACCCGCGAGCTCGCGGAGCGCTCGATCTACTATCTGCAGCGCACGCCTGACCTGCTTCACATGCAGGTCGAGCTGATCACCTATCAATCGGCGGTGTTGCCGGAGACCCAAACAGTGCTCAGCGACATCAGTCGGTTCTCGCTGATCGGCAGTGCCTCGGACCGCTTGGTGAGCACCTTGCCGGACATGCTGGACCGGCAGCGCGAGGCGCTGGTGCAACAGCTGACGCAGACGCTGAACGCACAAAGCGCCAGCCTGGGTGCGCTCGCGGAGCAGGTGCGCGCGGCCCTCCAGGCGGGCACCGACACTGCCAACGCGGTGCATGGGGCGCTGGAGACGGTCGACAAGATCACCGGCCGGTTTGCACGGCCGCCGGGAGCGGACCCTGCGCCGCGCGGGCCGCCGTTCGATATCCGTCACTACACCGCGATGCTCGAGCAAGCCGCATTCACGGCGCGCGAAATCAACACCCTTACCCAGAGCGCTGACGCGATGCTGCCGACCCTGCGCTCGGCGACGCAGGATGCCGCAGCGCACCTCGAAGCGGCAGAGAATCGCCTGTTTGTGCTGCTGCTGCTGCTGGTGCTGGCCGCCACAACGGCAGCGCTGCTCGCCGCGCTCGCCTATCGCCTCATTGTCATGCGCTTTGAGCGCCGTCAGGCAGCCTGAGTCTTGCCGCGGAGGCCCGCTGGCGCTGCGGCGTCACGCCGAACGCGGCTTCGAGTGCGAGGTACGAAATATGTATCCAAGAACCCTGTCACTCATCGTCTGCGGCATGTTTTGCATGGCCGGTCTCGGCACGGCATCCGATCGCGCGAGCGGCGCTGCGGACTTCGTGCGTCTGACGCCCGAGCAGGTGCACTGGCAGGAGCTGCCCGACGCGCCCGGCGCCCAGATCGCCCTGATCGCCGGGGACCCCGCAGGTCATGGTGTCTACATTCAGCGCGTCAGATTTCCCCCGCACGTGATGGACCGACCGCACTGGCACCCGAACGATCGCTACGTCACCGTGCTCAAAGGGACTTGGTATACCGGGACCGGGCCTGACTTCGACCCGAGTCATGCGATCCCGCTGAAGCCGGGTAGCTACATGCTGCATCCGGCGAAGGCGCTGCACTGGGACGGCTCGAACAGCGACGAGGAGGTCATCGTGCAGGTGTTCGGAATCGGTCCGGCGGATACCACGCCCACCGATCCGAAGCAGCCGTTCTGGGTTAAGCTCCCGCACTGACCGCAGGGAGGCGGCTCGCCTCGCCGTGCAGAAAGGACCGCCATGAGGTCGACGCTACGGATCTGCGTGCTTGCCGCTGCGGCGCTGCTGTGGACTGCGGCGCAGGCAGACCCTGAGTCGCGTCCTCTGGTCGTGGAGCTGTTTACCGCGCAGGGCTGCAGCTCCTGTCCGCCGGCAGATGCCTACCTCGGCAAGTTGAGCGCGCGACCCGACGTGCTGGCACTGGCGTTCCACGTGGACTACTGGGACGGCCTCGGCTGGCGCGACCGGTTTGCCCTGCATCAGTGCGTCGAGCGACAAGACGGCTACGCCCGCAATTTCCGCCGCGCCTCTGTCTATACGCCGCAGTTTGTCATCGACGGGCGCACCGATTCGGTGAGCTCGGACGGCCTGCAGAAGGCCCTGGGCGAGCCCCGGGATGGCGTTCCTGTGACGCTCGCGGTGCGCAATGTGCAGGTCGTCGTGGACGTGGGCGCTCGGCCCGGCATCGCAGCCAGCGACGTCGTGCTGGTCTCGTTTCTGGGTCGTGCGGTTTCGGCAGTCGGCCGCGGCGAGAACGCCGGCCGGACGCTCGAGGAATTCAACATCGTACGCAGCATCCGCACTCTGGGAACCTGGAAGGGCACGGCGCAGAGTTTCCAGGTTCCGGTGTCCTCGTTGCCGCAGGATGCGACTAATGTCGCCGTGCTCGTTCAAGAGCACGGCCAGGCATCGATCATCGGTGCAGCGGCTCAGTCGCTGCGCTGAAAGGCAACGATCGCGCGGCGCACCGGGTCGCCCCCCGGTTCCTCGCGCGTCACCTGCGCACCCGGGGATACGCTGACCTCGAAGCGGCCGGTAGCGGGGTCGTAGCGGACCGCGCCCGCGGACCCCTCCTGCACGGCGACCGCCGGCCGGTACGGCGCATAGCCGCAGAGCCTTAGCGACTCCTCCCCGGCAGCAAAGCGCACCTCGGCGATGAGCCGCTGTGGCTCATCGGTGATGGAGGGAATGCGCTTCCGGCCGCCGGCGACGAAGTGGTCCGGGTCCCCGATGAGGGCGATTCCCGCGCGCGACACCGGTGCCACGATGAAGTACGCCGTGGCGCGCGGCGCGAGGTGGAACACGAACGCCTCGGAGGGTCCCAGGCGCTGCGCGCGCTGGCCACGTGCATCGTAGACGTATGCCGCGCCGGATATGCCGACTTCGCGTGGCGTGAAGGCGCCGCGCAGGTGCGTCCAGCTGCGCCGGTAGCTGAACACGTACGCCGTGCGCAGGCCGCCGTGATCGGTGTGCGCACTCGCGATCATCGGCTGCATCGGGCCCGCGGCGTCCGCGGCATACATTGCATCGAGCGGCACGAGCGGCGTGTCGGGTTTGACGATCACGCCATCTGTGCGCACCGCGCGCAGCAGGTTGTCGCGGTCTTCCGCGCCGATCGCGTCACCGATTCCCACCATCCCCGCGGACAGGGTGGCCAGCAGCAGGTTGTCCGTCTCTGCGCTCATGAACACATCGCTCCACGGCCAGATGCCCAGCGCACTGGCAAGGCGCGAGGTGTAGAGAAATGCGTCCCAGCGGCGCCAGCCGAACCGGTCCGGCGTCACGCGGGTCGTCGTCACGTTGGCGTAGCGCGCGCCCTCGAGGAAGTGCCGCGGCAGGGACATGGAGTACTGCACGGTGAGGCCGCGGTCCTGTGCCGCATGCGCCATGCCGCCGGTGAAGGCTTCGCCGCTCCCCGGGACGGCGGCGAGCGCGGGCGACTGGTCATAGATGACGTTGAGCCAGTCCTGCTCGTAGGTGATGCCGTGGGCGGCGGACACGTAGTCCATGATCGCGCTCCACCACTCGGGATCCACCGCCGCCACTCCCGTGATGCGGTAGTGCTGGTGATAGGGGCTCGCCGGATCGATCCAGCGATTGTGCAGGATGAGCGGCAGTCCGACGCGCTGCTGAAACGCCGCGAGACCTCCGGCAAACACCCCCGGGTGGGCGGTGTAATCGAGCAGTCCGCCGTAACGATTCCATTCCTCCAGCGGCAGCTGCGGGTTCTTCGGCTGCCCTTCGTGGCCCGAAGGATCGGTGAGCGTCTTGTAATACCACCAGCTGTCGAGCTGCAGGTAGCGGATCGGGATGTGCTCGGCGCGATAGCGCCCGATGAGCACCTCCAGCGTGCCCGCATAACCGAGCCGGTGGTCGTAGTTGTAGTAGTAACTGGCGCCATTATCGGTCCAGTACCCGAGATAGCGCAGCCCCGCGTCCGCATCGTTGCGCGGGCGCTTTGCGCCCTGCAGTTGCACGAGCGCGCCTCCCCAACTCTCCCAGGCGCTGTTAATCCAGGCGCCGAATGCCAGCAGCGTCTGCTGCGTGAAGCCGGAAGGCAGGTTCGCAACGCCCGCATTGAGGGTGCTGGTGATCTGCGTTGTCCCGTCGCCCTCAAGGCGCGCGATCATGAAATTGGACGCGGGCGAGAGCACTGCGGCGTGCAGGTGCTCGTCGAACAGCAGCCACGGCGTGCCGTTTTCCTGCGCCGCGAACACCGGCGCTGCGAAAGCCACGTCCCGATAGCTGAAGGCGTGCAGACGCTCGGGTATCCGGGTGAAGCGCGGGAACTGCAGGAGCGAGCCCACGGACAGCGGCTCCGCGGCCGTGACGGCGAACACGACGACCGGCCATTCGGGGTAGGTGCGGACGGCGCCCGCGAACGCGGCCGGCCCGCGCCAGCGGAAGCGCAGCTCGTCGTACGCGCCGAGCCGGTCGGTGCCGTGCCCGAGACTCAGATCCGAGGCGGACGCGCCGAGCGTGCCTGCAAAGGCGAGCCCCAGCTCCGCACTGCGCACCTCGTAGCGGCCCGATGCGGCGTCCAGACTCGCTTCGATCCCCGCCGCGCCGCGCACGCTTGGCGTGTCGGCGTGGCACGGCCAGCAGGGCAGCGTCGCCGCGAGCAGCAGGGCCGCGCGCAGCAGCTGCGTCATCTGTCAGTTCCAGAGCCTGAGGTTCTTCGGCAGCTCCACTTCGTGCATGGCATCGGCGTCCTCACCTCCGGCCGCGACTCCCCCGCCGTGGCCCGTCGGCTCGTCGTCATCAAAAGCCGTCGGCGGGGGGACCGTGAGCTCCTTGGCTCCCTTGGCGCTCAGGGCCTTGTTGAGCGCGGGCAGCTCTGTGGCGGTCAGCTTGCCAAAACCGCCCGAGATGTCGTCGAGCTCGGCACGCAGGGCTGCGATGTTATCGAGCTGGTAGCGTCCCGGCGGGCCCTCCCAGGAGTTGATGGCGCCATACAACTGATCGGTATGCTCGCGCAGCCGTTCTTCGCCGGTGATGGCACCGCCTTCCTTGGTCGCGACGATACGCTTGCGCAGGGCATCGAGCTTGTCGTCGAAGTCTGCGAGCTTCTTGTGCAGCGGGTCCTTGTCCGGCCGCCCCTTGTTCGCCTCGGCTACCTCGGCACGCAGGCCCGCGATGCGCGCGAACAGCACCGCTTCGTCGTTGAACAGCTCGTAGACCTTCATCGCCGCCTCGTACTGGGCCTGGCGGTCGGCTACCGTCCAGGTGACGCGCCGGTCGAGGCCGACGCTGAGCGGAGTCTCGTAGGTCTTGTCGCCCTTCAGCATGCGCACCGTGTAGGTCCCGGGAGGCACGCGCGGGCCCTCGGTGCCGGCGAATGCCAGCTGCACCGCGGGCGGCACGTGCGGCGCGGCGCGGTGCATGGTCCACACCACGCGGTTCAGTCCGCGGCGCGTGCTGGCGGGTAGCGTGTTGAGCACCTGGCCCTTGTCGTCCAGCACCTCGATCCTGAGCTTCCCGAACAGCTGCCGGCTGCGCTGGTAGTAGGTGATCACGGCACCTGCTTTGGGATTCTCGCCGACGAAGGCCGCAGCGCCGTTCACCCAGCCGCCGTTGGCCTCGATGCGCTGCTGCACCGGCCGCGCCGACATGAACACGGCATCCTGCGTGGTGACCTCGGGCGTGAGGTGACGCAGCGGCGTGATGTCGTCGACGACCCAGATGCCGCGGCCGTGGGTGGCGAGCACCAGGTCGCTGTCGCGCGTCTGCACCTCGAGATCGCGCACCGCGACCGCGGGCAGGTGTCCGCCCTTGAACTGCGCCCAGTGGCCGCCGCCATCGACTGATAGCCACAGACCGAGCTCAGTTCCGAGGAACAGCAGCTGCGGATCGACCGGGTCTTCCTTGATCACGTGCGCGTAGCCGCGCACCCCTTTCGGGTCCTTCGCATCCACGAGCGGCGTCCAGGTCTTGCCGTAATCCTTGGTGAGGTACACGTAGGGCGTCATGTCACCGAAGGTGTGGCGGTCGAACGCGGCGTAGGCGGTGCCTGCGGCGTAGCGGCTCGCCTGCACCCAGTTCACCCAGCTGTTCTTCGCCAGCCCGTGAAGGTTGCCGGACACGTTGTCCCAGTGCTGGCCGCCATCGCGCGTCAGCTGCACGTTGCCGTCATCGGTTCCCACCCAGATGAGGCCGGCGGTGACCGGTGACTCGCTGATGGAGTAGATGGTGGTGTGCATCTCGGCGACCGAGTTGTCCACGGTGACGCCGCCGGACTCCTCCTGCTTCTGCTTCTGCGGATCGTTGGTGGTGAGATCCGGTGAGATGCGGTCCCAGGTCTGGCCGTGATCGCGCGAGCGGAACAGGAACTGTGCGCCGATGTAGAGCGTGGCGGGGTCGTGCGGGGAGAGCACGATCGGGGTGTTCCAGTTGAAGCGAAGCTTCTTGTAGCGCTTGAGCTCTTCGGGTCCCAGCCGCGGCTGGATGTCGCGCAGCTCGTGCGTGTGCCGGTTGACGCGGCCGATGGTGCCGCCCTGCGCCTCGGCGTACAGGTAGTCGCGATCGGTCGGGTCGGCCCACATCCAGAAGCCGTCGCCGCCGAACATGTTCTCCCAGCGCGAGCTGGTGATGCCGCCCGGGTAGGCGGATTCGCCGACCCACGAGGCGTTGTCCTGCAGCCCGCCGTAGACGCGGTAGGGATCCTGGTTGTCGAGACTGACGTGGTAGAACTGCGAGACGGGCAGGTTGTCGGTCTTCCACCACTTGTTCGCGCCGTCGTAGGAGATCCACAGGCCGCCGTCATCGCCCGCGAATACGTGCTGCGAATTGTTCGGATCGACGAACACGTCGTGCACGTCGCCATGCATGCCGTTGAAGCCGCCGATGGCGCTGAAGCTCTTGCCGCCGTCCTCGCTCAGGATCAGCGAGCCGTCGGTCTTGAAGACGCGCTTGGCGTTCTTCGGATCCACGATCAGGTTCGCGAAGTAGAACGGCCGCCACACCATCCACTGGCTCTTGTCGCCGCGCTCCCAGGTGGCGCCGCCGTCGTGCGAAATGAACAGTCCCGAGTCGGTGGACTCGATGAACGCGTAAACCGTCTGCGGCTCACCGGGGGCGTAGGCCAGCGCGATGCGACCGTAGGGCTTGGCGGGCAGTCCCTTGGCACTGGCGCCGGTCAGCTCCGACCAGGTCTTGCCGCCGTCGGTACTACGGTATAGCCCGCTGCCGGAGGGCGCCTTGGGGCCGTCGCCGCCCGAGCGGAAGGTCCAGCCCTTGCGGCGGAAGTCCCAGAGGCTCGCGAGCAGCACGTCGGGGCTGCCGGGCTGGCGTGCGACGTCTCCGCAGCCAGTCGACAGGTTCGTGCCCTTCAGCACCAGCTGCCAGCTCTTGCCCCCGTCGGTGGTGCGGTACAGGCCGCGCTCGGCGGAGTCGCTCCACAGCTTGCCGGGCACGCACGCGAGCACGGTGTCCGAGGCGCGCGGGTCGACGGCGATGCGCGAGATACGCTCCGAGTCCGGCAACCCCACGAAGGTCCAGGTCTCCCCGCCATCGGTGGACTTGTAGATGCCGTTGCCGACCGAGACGCTGTTGCGCGTCCAGGTCTCGCCGGTGCCGACCCAGACGTTGTTGTGATTGCCCGGATCGACGGTGATGGCGCCGATCGACTGCACCGGCTGCTCATCGAATACCGGCTTGAAGGTGGTTGCGCCGTCGGTCGACTTCCAGACGCCACCGCTGGCGGCGCCCACGAACAGGGTCACCTTGCCGGACGCGTCGGCGAAGCCGGCGAGCGCCGAGATGCGCCCGCTCATGGCTGCGGAGCCGATATTGCGTGCCCCGAGTCCGGAGACGACACCGGAGTCGATCACCGGGGCCGGTGCCTGCGCCAGGCCGGTGGTGGCGAGCGCGCAGAACAGCGCACAGGCCGATGGTGCGGATATCACTCGCATCGCGCTCTCCCTGGAGAATTACTTGGCTGGCGTGGCGCCGGCAGCCGGGAACCGGAACGGCGCATCATCGGCCGCGACGTTGGCTTCCGCCTTGTCGTACTGGATCTTCTGGTGATCGTTCGAGCCCTTGGTCCAGAACTCCAGCGCCAGGGGGACGTAGACCCCGTCCACTTTTTCGTAGTCGCCGTAGTCGGTGATGGTCTCGTTGGGTACACCGTGCTCGATGCGCCGGTTGACGGTGCGGATCTCGAGGAACGCATCCGGATCCAGATACACGTAGGTGATGTCGCCGTTCGGGCGCGTGACGCGCAGCTTGTGCGCATCGGTGCCGTCGATGTCCTCGGTGCCGAGGTAGTCGAGGGTGTAGCCCTTCTTCTGGTAGTTGACCAGCACGCCGTCGAAATCCGCCGCGTCCTCGCCGAGGCCCTTGGCATCGTCGGCCGAGAGCTTCTCCGGATCCTTGCGGCCCTGGAACGGGTTGATTTGCCAGGCCTGTGCGCCGTCGTAGGCCTGTACCTGGGTGAGCGCCTGCAGCGTCGCGTCGACGCGGATGAAGTGCGGGCGCTTCACCAGGGTCACCAGGCCGAGCTCGACGGTGTCGCCGTTGACGCGCAGCGTTCCGGCGAGCCGCAGGCTGTGGATGGCGTCGAGCTTGTCGACTCCGCCCTTGGCTTCGACGTTCTTGGCGGCGAGCTCGGCGGCGGTGTAGGCGAACGCGGTGGGGGCGGCGAGCGCCAGCAGCGCGGCTACAATTCGGTACATGAGTCTCCCCGGCTGGGAAAAAAGGCGCCATATGATGCACGCCCCGCCGGGAGCACGCCAGACGCCGGGGATTTTCGCGGTCGCTGCTTAGCTTCGTGTGGTCGCGGCGCGCTAGCGCGCCACGCCGATCGTGACCCAGGAGTCCGGCTGCGGCTCGCCGCGCCAGTCGATGCCTTCGAGGGTGAGCTGGTAGTTGCCGGGGCCGAGCGCGGAGCTGTTGAGCGCGATGCGCAGGTGGCCGTTGGAATCCTTGGCGATGTTCGCGATCACGCCCACACGACCCTGGTCGATGCGGTCAATGGTGATCCGGAACACATGATACGGCGAGCGCGACTCGTCGATCTTGATGTCGGCGAGCTCGGCTTTGCCGCCGCCGATGGTGATGGCCGGTGCGTTGGAAGCGCCCGAGCGGCTGGGCATCAGGCGGATGGAACGCGTGCTGGTGGCCGGATCGAGCGGCTGCTCAGCGACGCGTTTCTCGAGATCCGCGATGTGGTGACTCTTGCTGGCACTGTGTCCAGTAACGCCGGCGAACGCGATGGCGAGCACCGCGACTGCCGCGGCGAGCCCGAGCGTCACCGTCGGCTTCTGCCAAGCCGGACGCGGTGCTTCCTGCCAGGGCTCCGGCTTGCCGGCCGCCTCCAGCAGGCGCAGGCCCGCGTTCACTCTCTCCGGCAGCCCGATCTCGTCGAGCATCTGCGGATGGTCGTGGCAGAAGCGCTCGAAATCGGTCGCGCCCTTGAGCGGCAGCCGTCCCGACAGGTAACGCTCGACCACCTGGTTGCGCGCGATGAAGTCGCGATCCATCGGCGCCGAAGCGGCGGCCGCTGCAGCTGCCGTGGGAGCTGCGGCGGGTGCGGGAGCGGCCGGCTTGGGAACGGTCCGCACCGCCGGCGCGGGTGCGGGCGCAGCCGCAGCGGCGGTCGCAGGCTTTGCGGCGGGCGCTGCCGGCTTGCTGGACGGCGTGGCGGCGGCGCGCGCGCTCGCCCAGCTTGCAAGGCTCGGCGCATCGAGCTTGCCGTTGGCGGCGGCAGGCTTCGCAGGGCTCGCGGGGATCTCCTTCGCAGCACCTTCCTTCGCAACGACTTCCTTCGCGGCCAGGTCCCTTGCCGGCATCTCCCGGACGGACAATTCCTTTGGAGGCACCGGCTTGGCTGGGGCGGGCTTGGTGGGTATCTCCTTCGCAGCCGGGCGCGCCACCGGCGCCTCGGGGGCGGGCGCGGCCGGCTTGCTGCTCTTGGAGACTGTGCGCTGGCTGCTCGCCGCGGCGAGCTTGGTCGCCGCGGCACTCAGGGATGCGGTCTTCGCGATCGGCACTCGAGTCGAGCGTTCCTCGGTTGCGGGTGCGCTCTTGGCTGCAGCCGGGGAGTCGGGTGTGAGTGACAGCGGCGATTTCGACGGCTCGGTGGCCGGCGGTGGCGGCGCCGGCGGAGGTGGTGCCGTCAGAATCTCGTCGACGACCGGGTCTTCGAGTTCGAGCGCGAGCGGCGGATCGGGCTCTTTCGCGGCAGGGGTCACGGCCACGGCCGTTGGCAGCACGCCGGTCGCCAGGAACATCTCCGGGTCGACGAAATTGAGGCCGGTCTGCTCCGGGCTCTTGGACGTGGTGCCCGCAGCCGGCGCTGCGGGCGCCGCCTGAGCTGCTACGGGCGCCGCAGCGGCGGCCTGCGGCCCCTTGGGGGCGGCGGCGGCATCCAGCGGCTCCTCGACGGGCAGGTCGGCGAGCGGCTCCAGGGGCGGACGAGACGCGGCTTCCATAATGGAGACATATCTAAACAATGTGTCGCCCTCACCGCGCCGCGGCGGCTCACAGAACGAGGTCGAGGCAGGCGCGTTCGTGACGCGCATCACAGTTGTCACGCTGCTTTGCAGCGAAGGGTATTAGGTCACGGTTTTTCGGCAGAAATGCCGCGCGGGCGCGCTAGCCGCGGGAGCCGCTCAGGAAGTACTCCACCTTGTCGCGGTAAGAGCGCGAGAGCTTCAGCTCGTGCCCGCCCTCGAGCGTCAGGAAGTACTCACCGTTCATGTGCGCGCGCAGGCTCTTCACCAGGCGCAGGTTGACGATGGTCGAGCGGTGCACGCGCTGGAACAGCTGCGGATCGAGGATCTCCTCGAGCTCCTTCATCGTGCCGCGCAGGATGTGCGTGTTGCCGCCGGCGTGGATGCACATGTAGTCGCCCGCGGCGTCGATCCACTGGATCGAGGCCACAGGCACGCGTACGGTCTCGCGCCCCTGGCGGATCGGCAGCACTTCGGGGCGCCGTTCCGAGATCGCCTTGCGGCCGTGCTCGAGCAGCTCATCGAGCGCCAGCTCCCCGCAGCCGGTGATCTCGGCGATGATCTGCAGCAGCCGGTCGCGCTGATCGGCGGCGCTCTTGGCGCGCACGTGCTCGCGCACTCTGCGCAGCGCAGTGTCGAAGCGCGTTTCGTCGATGGGCTTGAGAAGGTAGTCGATGGCGCGCGCCTCGAAGGCCTGGATGGCGTACTGGTCGTACGCCGTGACGAACACCACCACCGGCAGCGATTCCTGCGGCAGGTGCGCCAGCACCTCGAATCCCGACATGCCCGGCATCTGGATGTCGAGGAATACCAGGTCGGGCTTGAGCTGCTGGATGGCCGCGAGCGCCTCGCGGCCGTTGGCGCACTGGGCGATGATCTCGAAATCGGGCTCGTTGCGCAGGCGGATCTCGACCCCGCGGCGCGAGAGCACTTCGTCATCGACGATGAGGGTGCGGATCTTCATGCGTTCACGCCCTGTAGCCGCGGCGGCTCCGGCGGCTGGCGCGTGTTCTGGACATCGCCCCTGGCGGGAGCGAGCTCGAGCGGCAGCCCCATGTCGACCCGCAGGCCGGGATGCGAATTGATGACCGCAAAGCGGCAGCTGTCCCCGTACAGCACCTTCAGGCGCTCGCGCGTGTTGCGCAGTCCCACTCCGCGCCGCTCGCCCGGCTGCGCTTCGCCCTCACGCATGCCGGGCCCGTCGTCGAGGACCGAGAGCTCGAGCAGGCCCTCGCGCACGCGCCCCTCGATGCGCACCAGGCCGCCCTGCTCGCGTGCCGAGACCGCGTACTTGAGGGAGTTCTCCAGCAGCGGTTGCAGCAGCAGGCTCGGCACCAGGGCATCGAAGGCGGCCTCCTCGATGCCGTACTCCAGGCGCAGCCGCTCGCCGAAGCGCAGCCGTTCGGTGCCCAGATACAGATCCAGCGCCTCGATCTCCTGGCGCAGCGTGACTTTCTTCATCGGGTCCTGGTCGAGCGTGTAGCGCAGGAACTCCGACAGGCGCGTGACGGCATGGTTCGCCTTGCGGTTCTGGTTATCCAGGATCAGGGTCGAGATGGCGTTCAGCGTATTAAAGAGGAAATGCGGGTTGAGCTGGTAGCGCAGCATCTTCAGCTGCGCCTCCTGCGCCAGCGACACCGCCTTCAGCATCGCCTGCTCCTGACGGCGCTGCGACTCGTAGAACTTGATGCCGAAGTACAGCAGGCTCCAGCACAGCAGCAGGTAGGTCGAGGACAGCGCCCCGCCAAACAGTTCGAACAGTGTCTGCACGTGCCAGTCCGGCTCCACAAAGTGCCGATAGGAGAGGTTGATGACGATGCGCAGCGCCAGTCCGGTCACGTAGCAGGTGGCGAGCACCGCCACGATCATGGTACCGGGCGCCTGATCCCACAGGCGCCGGTTCCAGAGGCTGCGATAGATGTAACGCAGCGGCGCCGACAGCACGAAGCCGGCGATTGCCGATGCCGCGATGACCTGCCCGTAGCTCGAGGGCTTCTCGTACAGCAGCGCCCCGAAATACTGTGAGATGCCATACGCGGCCCAGCCGGCGGCATGCAGGCTCCAGAACAGCACGTTGCGGTTGGAGCGTAACCAGTCGAGCGTCGGCATCTTCATGGTTCGAGGCAATGCGCAGCGGCTGCACGCGGGCAGCCCCATCGAAGCTTACGGCAAGGCGCATGCCGAGCGCCGCTCCGCTGGCGCACGCCCTGCTCCGCTCGTCGCACCTGGGCGGGCGGGCAGAGCGGCGCCCCCGGCGGGAGCCGTTACTGGGCCTTAACTCTTTGATTAAGTGGGATTAATCGGCCGGACGGAGCTGGGCGGTGAGGCCCGTCGGGTCCGGGGAGCTGGCGAGCGAGTCGAGCGACTGCACCGGGGCGAGCGCCGCGCCCTGCGCGAAGTCGCAGCCGATCGCGGTCAGCCACTGCAGCGCGGCCTGCGAGTCCACCTTCTTGGCGGCGCAGTGAATCCCGAGCACTTTCGCCGCCTGCACGGTGGCGACCACCATGGCCTGCGACAGCTTGTCTTTCAGAGCCGAGGAGCTCAGCTTCGCGTCGATCTTCACCAGGCGCATGGCGCGCGAGCGCAGGAGCGGCAGCACCTGCGAGTCGAAGGAGAAGTCATCCACCACTACCCAGGAGCCGACCTTCTCGCACTGGGTCATGAAGCGCTCCACCTGCGCGCGGCGCTGCGTGCACAGCGCTTCCGCGATCTCAAACCCGAGCGTCTCGGCGGCGATGCCGTGCGAGTTGAGCGCGGCGGCCATCTTCTGCACGAAGCGCTCGTCCTCGAGGGTGGCGATCGACAGGTTGATGGTGAAGGTCGTGGGCTGCGAGTTCCAGGCGCCGCGGTGCGCGGCGAGCCAGCTCATGAGCCGCTGCAGCACCAGGGCATCGAAAGCGGCCGGATCACGCTGCGCGGCTGAGGCGCGCGAGAGCACCTGGAAGCGCCGGCTCTGTCCGCCGGTGCGCAGCTTCGCAAAGGGCAGAATCTCCAGCAGCAGGTTCGGATCGTTCGGCGCCAGCGGCGTCGGAGCAGGTGCCGCGGCAAGCGGCGCGGGCGGCGCCGGGGGTGCGGCCTCCACGGGCCGCACCGCCGGGGCGCGCGGCGGGGCGGGAGCCGGCGGCGGAGGGGGAGGCGGTGCCACGGCCTCGACTTTCGCGGGCGCCGCAGCCGCGGCGCTCGCTTTCGGGGCAGGGGGCGGCTGAGGAGCCGGTGCACGGACCGGCGCGGCAGCCTGCGGCGCCGGGGCCGCGGGCCGTGCCGCAGGCTTCACGGGAGCCGGAGCGGGTGCGGGCAGGCGCGCGGGCGCGGGAGCGGGAGCGTCGAGGAACTCGAGGCTCATCAGGTCCGAGGCACTGTCGGCGCTGGCGCGGACCGGCTGTACGACCGGGGCCGCCGCGGAAGCGGGTGCGGCGGGGGCGCGCAGCGCCGGGATGTTGTGCATCGTGTCTTCGGGCGTGAGTTCGAATTCGAGGATCTCGTTGACTTCCTCGGCGGAGATGCCCTCGGCGGCCTCGCCCTGCGCGGCCGCTGAAGTCGGCGCGGCGCCGGACTCGCGGGGGATCAGGTCGAAGGGGTCGAGCTCGGACAGCTCCACGGAGGGGAGCGCACCGTTGGCTGGCGCCTTGTCGGCCGGCTTCAGCAGCACCGCCAAGCGCAGCATGATGGCGCGCACTGGGCCTGCTGAGATGCGCTCGAGGGTATCGTCGCCGATGGACTTGCTGTCGGCCAGGATCATGGCGATGCCGACCAGGTTGCCCGCCGGGGCCCGCACCGGCAGGAACAGCGCCAGACGGCCGTCCTCGACAGCCTGCTCGTGGCACTGCACCGTATGGTCGCTGTTCAGCAGCCCGAGTGCCTCGACGACCAGGGAGTGCTCATCGGGACCGAGCGCGCCTTCGGACAGCCACAGCACGTTCGCTTCGTGATCGCAGAGCGAGACCGAGTGCAGGCGGCGCGTGGGGAGCACTTCGCGCAGCTGCTGGCCGAGAGATTCGATGGTGGCGGGACCTGCAGGGACGGCGGGCACGGCCGCGGTCACAACTGGCGTGTGTGCAGGCGCGCGTGCGGCCGTAGCTTTTCGTCGCAGCAAGTGCATGTCCCCGTTCTCGCAGCTTTGGGCCGGCTGACAGAGCCCGCCCACTGAGTAACAGAGTGGCAGCACAGGCCGCTGCGCGCCGTGATTTCGCTCGCGTTCTGTTCGCAAAAGGCGACAGGTGCTCTGCCGCCATTTGTCATATGAACTTTACATGTCGCGCCCAGCGCGCAGGAAGTCACGTTTGCCGAGATCAACACCGTTGTGGCGCAGGATGTTGTAGGTGGTCGTGACGTGGAAGAACACGTTGGGGATCGCCCAGCGCTGCAGGAACTCCAGGCCCTTGAACTCGAGCGCGCCATCATGCGTCGGCACGCGGATGTCGCGCGTCTCCGCGCCCGCGAGCGCACTCTCCGGCACGCTCTTCAGGAAATCGATGGTGCGTGCCACGCGCACCCGCAGCTGCTCGATGCTGGTCTCGTTGTCTTCGAAGCGCGGCGGCTCCTGGCCCGCCAGACGGGCGACCGAGTTCTTCGCGATGTCGCACGCGATCTGCACCTGGCGCGTCAGCGCCAACATGTCCGGCGCCAGGCGCGAGCCGAGCAACACCGCGGGCTCGATCTTGCGACTCGCCGCGCTCGCGGCCGCCTTCTCCAGCAGCCACGACAGATTGGTGAGCGCATTGGCGAACACATCCACCGAGAACGCGTGCATCGCAGAGTTCATGAGGGCTTCCTCAGGTGAGCGGTGAAGTTGGGGGTGCAGATTCTATGCCGCAAAGCTCTGGCGTACCTGCCTCGCAGGTGAAACAATATGTCGTCTCGGTAACGGGATTGGGTGCGACATGAACCTCATCTGGACTCCCGCGCAGCTCGCCATGCTCGCCAAGGTGGTCGATCTCAACGGCTTCTCCGCGGCCGCCCGTGCGCTCGGGGTGCCCAAGGCAGCCGTCAGCCGCGCGGTGGCGGACCTGGAGAAGACGCTCGGCGTCAAGGTGCTCGAGCGTACCACGCGCCGCATCGCGCTCACCGCCGCCGGGCGCCTGGTGTACCCGCACGCCCGGCGCCTCGCGGACGAAGCCGACCTCGCACGCGGTGCGATCGCGAAGCTGCAGTCGCCCGAGGGACGTCCGCTGCGCGTGGTGGCGGATCCGACCTACGGGCGCGTGCTGCTCTCGCCGCTGGTGCCGCGCTTTCTCGAGGCGTTCGCGCATGTGCCGCTGGAAGTGGCGCTCGATGCACAGCTACTCGCCGGCGGCGCCTGGGAGGTGGCGATCCGTACTCATCCCCCGGCGCTCGAGAACATCACGCAGCGACTGCTGGGCGCCCCGCCGGCGCTGCTGTGTGCCACGCCGGCTTACCTCCAGCAGCGCGGCGAGCCGCAGCGGCCCGATGAGCTGCGCACGCACGAGCTGCTGACGCCCGATGCCGCGGAGTTGCCGGAGTTCCGCCTGCAGCTGTCGCGCGGCTCGCAGCGCGCCGAGGTCCCCCTCACGCCGAAGCTGGCTGTCGACGACCCGGCCGTGTTGCATGCGGCGACGGCGGCAGGACTCGGCGTCGGGCTGCTGCCGGAGTTCCTGTGCCGTCAGGGGCTGGCGACCGGGCGACTGAAGCCGGTGCTCCCGGAGTGGAGCGTGCCTGCGGCGGCCGCGCTATACGCGCTGTACCCGAGCGCGCTGGAATCCGACCCCCGGGTGCAGCAGTTCGTGGACTTCCTCGCGGCGAACATCGTTCCGGCGCTGGCCCTGCCCGGTCCGGGGCGCACGGCCGCGCCGCGCCAGAGCAGCGCCGATGCGCGCCGCGGCGGTGAGGCGGCGCACGCCTAGCGCCCGCGGCGCGCAGGTACACTAACCCCACAGGGAAGAGGGTCCGACCATGTACCGTGCGCCCGTGCGTGAAGTGCGATTCGTGCTCGAGGAGCTTCTGGGCGTGCAGAGCCTGGCATCCTCCGCGGCGCTTGCCGACTATTCCGATGAGCTCGCGCAGTCGGTGCTGGAGGAGGCGGCGCGCTTCGCCGAGGGGGTGCTCGACCCGCTCAATCGCACCGGCGATACGCAGGGGGTGAAGTGGACGCCGGAGGGGGTGGTCACCGCGCCGGGCTTCCGCGAGGCCTACCAGAAGTTCGTCGCGGGCGGGTGGCCGGCGCTCGTGGCCTACCCGGAGTTCGGCGGGCAGGCGGTGCCGCGCGTGCTGGGGACCGCGGTGGGAGAGTTCTGGGGCTCGGCCAACCTCGCATTCAAGCTGTGCCCGATGCTGACGCACGGCGCGGTGCACGCGCTCGAGCTGTGCGGCTCGCCGGCGCAGAAGCACACGTTCCTGCCGAAGATGGTGCGCGGGGAGTGGACCGGCACCATGGTGCTCACCGAGCCGCAGGCGGGCTCGGACCTGGGGCAGGTGCGCACGCGCGCGGTGCCCGAGGGGGATCACTACCGGCTCTTCGGCCAGAAGATCTTCATCACCTGGGGCGACCACGACCTCACTTCCAACATTATTCACATGCTCATCGGGCGCATCGAGGGCGCCGCGCCCGGAGTCAAGGGCATCTCGCTGTTCATCGTGCCGAAGGTGCTGCTGAACCCGGACGGCTCGCTCGGGGCGCGCAACGAGGTGCGCTGCCTGTCGGTCGAGCACAAGCTCGGCATCCACGCGAGCCCGACCTGCGTGCTCGCCTTCGGGGAGAAGCAGGGCGCGGTGGCGTACCTGGTCGGCGAGCCCGGCCGAGGTCTCGAGTACATGTTCATCATGATGAACAACGCGCGGCTGTCGGTGGGGAGCGAGGGCTACGCGGTGGGCGAGCGCGCGTTCCAGCGCGCCGCGGAGTGGGCACGCACGCGCGTGCAGGGCAAGCCGCCGGCCGCGCCCGCACCCGGGGCGCCCATCATCAACCACCCGGACGTCAAGCGCATGCTGCTCATGATGAAGGCGCAGACGCAGGCCTCGCGGGCGCTGATCCTGTACACCGCCTTCCAGTTCGATCTCGCCGAGCACGGTCCGCAGGACGGGCGCCACGCCGCGCAGGCACGCGGCGAGCTGCTGACGCCGATCGCCAAGGGCTGGTGCACCGAGCTCGGGAACGAGGTCGCCGGCATCGGCGTGCAGGTGCACGGCGGCATGGGGTTCATCGAGGAGACCGGGGCGGCGCAGTACGTGCGCGACGTGCGCATCACGACCATCTACGAGGGCACGACCGGCATCCAGTCGAACGATCTCATCGGCCGCAAGCTCGGCCGCGACGGCGGCGACGCCATGGCGCAGCTGCTGATCGACATGGAGCGCGAGCTGCAGACGCTGTCGGTGAGCGATGCATCGGTCGAAGCCATCCGTCAGGCCGCGCTCGCGGCGGTGACGCGGCTGCGCGATGCGACCGGCGCGCTGCTCAAGAGCCTCGGTGCGCGCCCCGACGCCGGGATGGCGGTCTCGGTCCCGTACCTGAAGCTCTGCGGCTACGTGATTGGCGGCTGGCTGCTCGCGAAGTCGGCGGCCATCGCCGCGGGTAAGCGCGCCGGGCCGGAGCGCGAGTTCTATGAGGCCAAGGTGCACACCGCGGCGTTCTACGCCGCGCAGGTGCTGCCGCTTGCGGAGGCGCTGGCCCGTGTGGTGCAGTCCGGCGGCGCGAGTGTCGTCGCCACCGACGCGGCGCTCATCTAAGGGACATGAACCGCCGCGAGCTGCTCAGCGGAGCATTGGGCATCATGGCTGCCGCCCTCACTTCCCCGGCCGCCGCTGAACCGGACCTGGTCCTGCGCCGGATCCCCGCGAGCGGCGAGGAGATTCCCGTCATCGGACTGGGCACTTCGGGGCCCTTCGAGGTCGGGACCGCGACTGCCGCGCGCGCGCCGCTCCAGCAGGTGCTGCAGGCGTTCTTCGCCGAGGGCGGGCGGCTCATCGACACTTCCCCCATGTACTCGAGCGCGCAGACCGTGCTCGGGGACCTACTCACCCCCGAGATGCACGGCCGCGCATTCCTGGCCACGAAAGTGTGGACGCGCGGCGAGCGCTCGGGGGTCGAGCAGATGGCGCACTCGGCGCAGGCGCTGAAGAGCGCGCGCCTGGACCTGATCCAGGTGCACAACCTCCTCGACCTCGACACACAGCTCAAGACGCTGCGCGCCTGGAAAGCCGCCGGCAAGCTGCGCTACCTCGGCGTCACCCACTACACCGTGAGCGCGCACGCCGACCTCGCGCGCGTGCTGGCGCGCGAGCCGCTCGACTTCGTGCAGTTCAACTACTCTCCGGTCACACGGGATGCCGAGGCACGCCTGCTGCCACTCGCCGCCGCACGCGGCGTGGCGGTGCTGGTCAACCGGCCGTTCGAGGATGGCGCTCTGTTCCAGACAGTGCGCGGCAAGCCGCTGCCCGGCTGGGCCGGCGAGCTCGGAGCGGCCAGCTGGGGGCAGCTGGCGCTGAAGTTCATCGCCGCGCATCCGGCCGTCACCTGCATCATCCCCGCGACCGGCAACGTCGCGCACCTGCGGGACAATCTGGGCGGCGGCCGCGGGCCGCTGCCCGATGACAGGCAGCGCGCGGCGATCGCCAGGGCGTTCGCCGCCTAGCGCGCGACGCTTACCTGCGGTCCTGTTCCCGAGTGCGGGGCGCCTCGCGCTCCTTGAGCCGCTGCTCCAGCCGGCCCACCAAGGCGAGCACCGTCAGCCCGAGTACCAAGCCGATGAGCGCCGCAGCGATCTGCCCGAGACCGGCTGCGGCCGCGGCGGCGGCGGTCAGCCAGATACCGGCCGCGGTGGTGAGGCCGTGGATCTCGTGTTGCGCCGTGAGTTTGAGGATCGCGCCGCCGCCCAGGAAGCCGACGCCGGTGATGATGCCCTGGATGACGCGCGAAAGGTCGGCACTGCTGAATGCGGCATCGCTCGCGGCTACCACCAGCAGCGCGGTGCCAAGCGCCACCAGCATGTGAGTGCGCACGCCGGCGGACTTGTGGGTGACCTCGCGCTGCAGTCCGATGCCGGCGCCGATCACCAGCGCCACGGACAAGCGCACCAGGATGCGCGTGAGGTCGGCGAGATCCGGCAGCGAGCGGCTGAGTTCCGAGAAGGTTCCGTGCACGCAGCCGGCTCCCTAGCGATGGCGCCGCGATGTCGCGCGCCGCGCGCGCGGCACGCGCAGCCTGAAGTGCGCCGGCTCGTTGAGATTCTGCAGGAACACGCGCCGTTGCTCCGCGCTGAGTGCACCCCAGTCGACCTTCGCGCCCTGCGCGGCGCGCAGCTCGCGGTCGCTGACCTCAAGGCGCGCGCGGCTCGCGCTCTTCCAGCTCGCCGGCAGACGCGCCGTCGCGCCGCGCCTCAGGAAATCCACGACCGCTGCCCCCACTTGCGCATCGCGGGTCAACTCACTGTGCGCCACGCGTGCGTACACGGTGCGCGCACCGGCAACGGTGGCGCTCTCGACCGGTACCGTGCCATCCCCGCCGCGGCTCAAGGTGTACACGAACTCACCGCGGCGCCGGGTCACCTTCGTGACTGTCTCCTGGCCGACTCCGGCGATGAAGGCAAAGCGCGCATCGGGCAGGGCCAGCCGCTGGCGCGCGGCGCGCGCGCTCTCCAGCAGCTCCGGTCTGGGCTTGGGTCCCGCGGCCGGCCAGGCCCGTGCATCGAACAGGTCGGCCCCACCGTCGCTCTCACCCGCGGGCAGCAGATCGTAGAGACTCGGGAAGGTGCTGAACACTTGCGCGGCGAGCTCCTCCGCGGAGGATCTGAGCGCCAGCCGCGCCACCTTGCGCACCACCGCGTAGGTGCCACGCAGCGCCTGCACGGCGGCGAACGAACCGCCGTTGGGCGTGCCGAGCAGCACCACGCGCCCGACGTGCTGCGTGCCGGGGTGCGCCAGCGCGGCACGCGTCACGAGCCCGCCCATGCTGTGGGCAACGATCGCCACGCGCGGCGTGGCGCGCAGCCGCGCGGCAAACTCGCTTCCGAGCTCGCTGACCGGCAGCCGCCAGTCGTAGTCGTAGAACTCCGCCGCGAAGCCCCGGGCACGCAGATACAGCTTCAGGCGCAGGTAGGAGAACAGCACCACGCCAAGGGACACGACCGGCGCGCCCGGCAGGCGTAGCGCCGTGAGACGCCCGAGCTGGATGTCGAGCGGATCGAGCCACAGGATGTCGGGGGGCAGCGGCGCGGCGCGCCGCAGGCCGAGCTGCGAGCCCATGATGCCCGGCACCACCAGCACGCGCAGCGCCGGGTCGGCGAGCGGGGCGGCACGCGCGCGGCGCGCCAGCGCTGCCAGTGTCCGGTATTCGGCGGGACCGAAGTAAGCCTGCAGCTCGCGCCGCTGCACGCCCTGCGCCAGCCATGACGAGATCTGCTCGTCGCTCCAGGCGAATCGGTCGTAGGGCGTGACGTGATCGCGGACCGCGTCGGCGGAGGTCACGCGCGGCCCTGCTGAGGCGCTGCGCTCACGTGAGCGGACGCACGGGCGCGCTCAGCACCACGGCTCCGCCGCCCTCGAGCAGCAGCTCGAGCGGCACCCGCTCGCCCGTGCTGAGCGGGTGCGAGAGCCTGCTCAGCATCACGTGCAGGCCGCCTGGGGCGAAGCGCACGATCGCGCCCGGTGCGAGCGTGAGCGGCTCGTGCGGCCGCATGGTGGATACGCCGTCGTGGACCTCGGTTTCGTGGATCATCGCGTGTCGCGCAACGCTCGAGCGCACTCCGGTGATCACCACCGCCTGCACGCCGGTGTTGTGCAGTGTCAGGTATACGGCGGCCACGTCGGCCCCGGGCGTGGCGCGGATCCAGGCGTCATCGACGCTGAGGGTCGGGTCGCCGCCCGCATGCACTGCGGCCGACAGCGCGAGACAGAGCAGCGCAGCGGGGATTCTCAAGTCAACATCCTGTAGGCGCGCGCGCGGCGCGCGCGGGCAATTATGCCAGACGACCTGCGCGGCGACCGACTATGATGCGCTGCCCGCGCGCCGCCGCGCGGCTATGCATGCGCCACAAGACCGACATCTCCGAAGCCGCGGCTCTGCTGGCGCTGTTCGCCGGCGCGCTGGCGCTCGGCACCTCGGGCATCTTCGTGCGTTGGTCGCAGACCGGGCCCACCGCGACCGCCTTCTGGCGCGGCGCGCTGGCACTGCCGGTGCTCGCGTTGTGGGCGTATCTGGAGCGGCGCCGTATTGCCGCTGCCGGCGCAACGCCCGCCAGCCTGCGCGATCCCATGTTCCTGTGGGCGGGAGTGTTCTTCGCCGGTGATCTGGCGCTCTGGCACACCTCGCTGCTGCTCACCTCGATCGCCGCCTCAACGCTGGAAGCCAACTGCGCGCCGATGCTGGTCACGCTCGCCGCGTGGGCGCTGTGGGGCGAGCGGCCGCGACCGGTGTTCCTGCTGGCCCTCGCACTCGCCTTCGGCGGCATGCTCCTGATCCTGGTGCCGAAGCTCGGGGGCGGCAGCCACGCGCTCACCGGCGATGCGCTGGGGCTCGCGACCGCGTGCTTCTATGCCGGCTACATCCTGGCGGTGGCACGGCTGCGCACCCGCCACGGCACCGGCATCGTCATGTTTGCTTCGACGCTGGTGTTCTCGCTGCTGCTGCTGCCGCTGGCATTGATGCAGAAGTTTCTGCCGCTCAACGCCCACGGCTGGTGGGTGCTGATTGCCTGCGCGCTTTCGGCGCAGGCGCTCGGCCAGAGCCTGATCGCGTACGCGCTCGCGCGGCTGCCGGCCTCCTTCAGCGCCGTGGGGCTGTACGTCGCGGTGGTAGCGGCCGCCGGCTACGCGTGGCTGTTGCTCGGGGAGCGGCTGGCGCCGGTACAGATCGTAGGCGGAGTGGTGGTGCTCGCGGCGATCGCGCTGGCGCGCAACGCGCGCCGGCCGGCGGCCGCCGCTCCGGAAGCGGCGGCGCCTCAGCCGCCGCGCGCGTCGATCCAGTCGAGCACGCCGCGCCAGAGCGAGTCGCGATGACGCGATGAGAAGAAGCCGCCATGCCCGATGTGGCGCACGCCGAGCTCCGTGGGGCTCGTCCAGCGCTGCTCGATGTGGGCGTTCGGGTAGTACGCGAGCAGCGGCGCCGCGGTCTGCGGGTTGGCGACCGGGTCATCGCTGAAGTTCCACAGCAGCAGCGGCCCGCGGCACGCCGCGAACTGGTGGCCCGGCAATTCCCGATCCAGGTCAGGACCAAAGTGCTCCGGTCGTGTGCACCAGATGCGCCACTGCAGGAACACGCCGCGCGGCAGTGACAGTCCGCGCCACAGCAGCGAGTGCGGCACGTAGCCCCACAGCCTCAGGGTGAGCGGTCCGTACACCCTCCACAGGAACAGCGCGAGGTAGCGAAACGGTGCGAGCTCGGCGCGCCAATAGCCGATCGAGGCGGCGAGCATCACGTGCGCGCGGGCGCGCGCTTGGTTGGAGGTCGCCGGTCCGAGCTGACCGCCAATGCTGTGGCCGACGGTGAACAGAGGTAGGGGGGCGAAGTGCCGCGCCATGAACTCCAGCGCCGCCGGCATGTCCAGCCGTCCCCACTCGGCCATGGTCGCCGGGTCTCGGCGCAGCGGCGCGAGGGCCGACGCGCCGCAGCCCCGGTAGTCGTAGACGAGCGTGTGGTAGCCGCGCGCCGCGCAGTAGCCGGCGAACTTGAGATAGAACTCGCGCGGATAGCCCGCGGCACCGTTGAACGTGATGGCGCCGCGCGGCCGGGGCGCTTCCAGCAGCAGCGCAGCGAGCGCGCGCCCGTCGGCGGCGCGGAGCGTGACGGCCCGCGGCGCGGCGCTCACTGCGCGTGTTCCGCGATGAGGCCGGCGAGCGTCTCGATGGCTTGGCGCCGCGCCGTGCTCTTGCGCCACAGCGCGCCGATGTGCCGCGCCGGAACAGGCTTGGCAAAGGGACGCAGCTGCACACCGCGCGCATTGCGATAGGCGCCGCGGCCGGCGAGCTCCGGCAGCAGCGTCACGCCCGCACCCGTGGCCACCATCTGCCGCAGCATCTCGAGACTCGTGGCGCGAAAGTCCTGCGGCTCGCGTACCCCGACGCGGCTGCACACCTCGAGCGCCTGATCGCGCAGGCAGTGCCCGTCCTCGAGCAGCAGCAGCTTCTCGCCCTTGAGCTCGGCCACGCGCACCGTCTCGTGGGAGGTGAGCCGGTGGTGCTCCGGCAGCGCCACCAGGAAGGGCTCGCGGTACAGCTCGCGCGCCTGAAGTCCGGCCAGCTCCACCGGCAGAGCGAGGATGCCGACGTCCAGCTCCCCGGCGCGCAGCTTCTCCAGCATGGGCGCGGTCTGATACTCGTACAGGCGCAGCTCGAGCCGCGGCAGGCCCTTCTTGATCGCCGGCAGCACCCGCGGCAGCAGGTACGGCCCAATGGTGGGCAGCAGCGCCACCGCGAGCCGCCCGGCGAGCGGGTCGCGCTGGCTGGCCGCGAGGGCCACCACCTCATCGCTCGCCTCCAGGATGCGCCGGGCGCGCGCCACGATCTCCTCGCCCGCCGGGGTCAGGCACACGTTGTTGGGGGCGCGCTCGATGAGCTGCACTCCGAGGGACTGCTCGAGCTTCTTGAGCTGTGCGGACAGCGTCGGCTGGCTGACGAAGCAGCGCGCCGCCGCGCGGCCGAAGTGCCGCTGGTCGGCCACCGCCACTAGGTAGCGCAGGTCCTTGAGCTTGAGGTCCATGGATGGCCTATATATGGGATCTATCGGGATAATCAAATCAATCGATTGGAATAATAGCACCGCCGTCACCATCATGAGCCGGCAGTCAACAGCCCTCTGAGGAGTGATCCATGACCGGTGTCGGCCAGCGTTTTCCGCAGTTCGCGCTCACGGGCGTCGTGTCCAGCGACCCGCAGCGCGCCTTCCAGCCCTTTAGCCACGAGAGCTTCCCCGGCAAGTGGCAGGTGGTGTTCTTCTGGCCCAAGGACTTCACGTTCGTGTGTCCCACCGAGATTGCCGCCTTCGGCAAGCTCGACAAGGAGTTCCGCGCGCGCGATGCGCAGCTGCTCGGCGTCAGCATCGACAGCGAGTACGTGCATCTTGCGTGGCGGCGTGACAAGGAAGAGCTCAGAAATCTTCCCTTCCCGATGCTCGCAGACGTCAAGCGCGAGCTGGCCGGCAGCCTCGGCATCCTCGACCCCGAAGCGGGCGTGGCGCAGCGCGCCACCTACATCGTCGACCCGCAGGGCGTGATCCGCGTCGTGTACGTGACCGATCTGAGCGTCGGCCGCAGCCCGCAGGAGGTGCTGCGTGTGCTCGATGCGCTGCAGACCGACGAGCTGTGCCCGTGCAACTGGCAGAAGGGCGACGAGACGCTCAAGGCGGCCTGAGATGATGACCCTCGAGAACCTGCGCGACGCGCTCCCGGGCTACGCGCGCGACCTGCAGCTGAACCTGGGAACGGTGTTGACCGGGGCCGGTGCGCCGGGACTGACGGAGCGCCAGGTGTGGGCGGTGGCGCTCGCCGCCGCCGCCGCCTCGCGCAACCCCACCTTCACGCGCGACATCCAGGCGCTCGCCACGCGCCACCTGGATGCGGCTCACGTGAGCGCCGCGCATGCGGCCGCGGCGATCATGGCGATGAACAACGTGTACTACCGCTTCCTGCACCTGGTGGAGGATGCGGAGTACGCGAAGCTGCCGGCGCGGCTGCGCATGAACGTAATCGGCAACCCCGGCATAGCGAAGGCGGACTTCGAGCTGCTGTCGCTGGCGGTGTCGGCCATCAACGGCTGCGGCTCGTGCGTGGCCTCGCACGAAAGAACCGTGCGGGCGCACGGCCTGAGCCGTGAGGCGGTGCAGAGCGCGGTGCGCATTGCGGCCACCGTGCACGCCGTGGCGCGCGTGCTGGAGAGCGTCGGCGGCGAGCAGTTGGGGCGCGCCGCAGCCTGAGATTCCCTCCGGGCGCGGGCCGCGGGCCCGCGCCGCCGAGAGGAGTTGCTAGTATCGGCCGCGGGAGTCGGCTGACGGGGGCGCTCAGGCGCGCATGAGCGGGTCGAGGCAGTTCGGGCTGCTGCGCGAGCGGCGCTTCGCACCATTCTTCATCGCTCAGGCCTGTGGCGCGTTCAACGACAACCTGTTCAAGAACCTGCTGGTTCTTGCCGCGACCTACCAGACCGCGCGCTACACACGCCTCGATCCGAAACTGCTGGTGAATCTCGCCGGCGGGCTCTTCATCCTGCCGTTCGTGCTGTTCTCGGGCCTCGCCGGGCAGCTCGCCGACCGCCTCGACAAGGCACGCATCCTGAAGGTGGTGAAGGCGGCGGAGATCGCCATCATGGGGCTGGCCGCCCTCGGATTCGCCACCCATGACTTGGCGCTGTTGCTCGGGGCGCTATTTCTCATGGGCACGCACTCGACCTTCTTCGCGCCGGCCAAGTACGGCCTGCTGCCGCAGGTGCTGAAGAGCACCGAGCTGGTCGGGGGCAACGCGCTGCTGGAGACCGGTACCTTCGTCGCCATCCTGCTCGGCACAGTGGGCGCCGGGGTGCTCGCCGCCCGCGGCAGCGATGCGCAAGCGGCACTGGCGCTGCTCGCCGTGGCGGGCGCGGGCTGCGCGGTAAGCCTGCTGATACCGCCCCTGCCGCCGGCGGCGCCGGGGCTGCCGATCGATCTCAATCCCTGGGTCTCGACGCGCGCCAACCTCGAGACGGCGCGCGCCTCGCGCGCGGTGTTCCTGTCGCTGCTCGGGCTGTCATGGTTCTGGTTCTACGGCGCACTGGTGCTGGCGCAGCTGCCCGTGTACTGCCGCTTCGTCGTCAACGGCGGCGAGCAGCTCGTCACGCTGATGCTGGTGGTGTTCGCGGCGGCCGTGGGAGTGGGATCGCTGTTGTGCGAGCGGCTCTCGGGCCGCAAGGTGGAGATCGGGCTGGTGCCATTCGGCTCGATCGGGCTCACGCTGTTCGCGCTCGACCTCGGTCTCGCCTCCCCGCACGCCACGGCGGGGCACCTTGTGACCGTGCGCGAGTTTCTGGCGCAGCCGCACGCGGTGCGCATCCTCGTGGACCTCGCCGGCATCGGCCTGTTCGGCGGCTTCTACGCGGTGCCTTTGTATGCCGTGGTGCAGGAGCGCGTCCCGCCGCACGCGCTGTCGCGCGTCATCGGAGCCAACAGCATCCTGAACGCGTTGTTCATCGTGGCCGCGGCGCTGTTCGGCGCGCTGCTGTCGGCAGCGGGCCTCAGCGTGCCGCAGCTGCTGCTGGTGACGGCGGCACTGAACGCGGCAGTGGCGGCCTACATTTACACGCTGCTGCCCGAGTTCCTGCTGCGCTTCGTCGCATGGCTCCTGATCCACAGTGTCTACCGGCTGAACGAGCGCGGGCTCGAGCACATTCCCGAGGAAGGCGCGGCACTGCTGGTGTGCAACCACGTGAGCTTCGTCGATGCGCTGGTGATCTCCGCCGCCTGCCCCCGTCCCATCCGCTTCGTGATGGAGAGCGCGATCTTTGAAGCGCCGCTGATCAACGTGCTGGCACGCGGCATGAAGGCGGTGCCGATCGCGCCGCAGAAGGTCGACCCGGTCGTCTACGAACACGCGTTCGCGACGGTGGGGCGCGAGCTCGCCGCGGGCCAGCTGGTGTGCATCTTTCCCGAAGGGCGCCTGACGGCCGACGGCGCCGTCGGTCCATTCCGCCCGGGGCTGATGCGCATCCTCGCGCAGACTCCGGTGCCGGTGGTGCCGCTCGCGCTGTCGGGTCTGTGGGGCTCGGTGTTCAGCCGCCGGCCGGGACGCATCTGGGCGCCACTGTTGCGCAGCGTCTCGGCCCGGATCGGCATTGCCGCCGGCGCGCCCGTGGTCCCGGGCGAGGTCACGCCCGAGCTGCTGCGCGAACGTGTGCTGGCCCTGCGAGGTGCGAGCGCCTGAGGCAGTCAGCCGATCGCGTACAGCTGGCCGTCGCCGCTGCCGAATACACGTCGAAGGGGTCAGGCATCACCTCACGGGGCGGCTCGCTGGCGAGGCTCGGTGCGCTGCTCCATGATGCGCACCCACCATGCGATGCAAAGCCCGACACTGGCTGTGGGCGGCGGCCGCGCTGGCCGCCGCAGCTGCGGCTGCGCCGCCCCTGCCCACCCGCGCAGTCACCGACGATCTCGGGCGCAGCGTCAGCGTGCCGGCCGCTCCGCTGCGCATCGTGAGCCTCACGCCGGGCGGCACCGAAATGCTTTTCAGTGCCGGCGCGGGCTCGCAGTTGATCGCCACCGTCGAGTACTCCGATGAACCAGCGGCGGCGCGCAGCGTGCCGCGCATCGGCGATGGGGCCGCCGTGGACATCGAACGCCTGGTCGCGCTGCATCCGGACGTGGTCATAGCGTGGCCGACCGGCGGCAATCCCGCGCAGCGCGACAAGATCGGCACGCTCGGCATCCCCGTGTACGAACAGGACGTGCTGCGCCTTGCGGATCTGCCCGACTCGCTGCGGCGGCTGGGACGGCTGGCGGGCAGCCGGGCGGCCGCGGACCCGGCAGCCGACGCGCTCGCCGGGCGGCTCGCCTCTCTCGAGCGCAGCTACGGTGCACGCGCCGGTGCGCCGCGCCCCAGTGTGCTGCTGCAGGTCTGGAACCGCCCCATCTACACCGTGGGCGGGCGCCACCTGATGAGCGATGCGCTCGCGCTCTGCGGCGCGCGCAACGTGTTCGACGATCTGCCGGAGGCCGGGCCGGTAGTCGACGTCGAGGCCGTCATTGCCCGCGACCCCGACATCATCATCGCGGCTGCGCCGCGCGGCGAAGGTACCGCCTGGCTCAGCGACTGGAAGCGCTTCAAGAATCTCAAGGCGGTGCGCAACGGGCACCTGGTGGCGTTCGAGGACCAGGCCTTCAGCCGTCAGGGTCCCAGCGTCGTCGACGCCACCGAGGAGCTGTGCCGGACGATCGCGCGCGTCAGTCGCGGAAATTATTGAACTGCAGCGGCAGGTCGAGCTTCGCTCCGCGCAGCAACGCGATCGCCGCCTGCAGCTCATCGCGCTGCTTGCCGGCGATGCGCACCTTGTCGCCCTGCACACTGGCCTGCACCTTGAGCTTGGAGTCCTTGACCAGGCGCGCGATCTTCTTGCCGGACTCCTGGTCGATGCCGTGCCGCAGCACCACCTCCTGGTGCGCCGCGGAGAGCGCGATCTGCGGCTCCTTGATGTCGAGGCACCTGAGGTCGATGCCGCGCTTCGACAGGCGCAGCTTCAGGATCTCGAGCATCTGCTTGAGCTGAAAGTCCACCTGGGCGTGGAGCGTGACGGTAAGTTCCTTGAGGTCGAAGCGCGCGCCGGTGTCCTTGAAGTCAAAGCGTTGCGACAGCTCGCGGTTGGCCTGATCGATCGCGTTTGCGACCTCGTGCGAGTTCAGTTCGGAGACCACGTCGAAGGAGGGCATGGGTCACCTTGAGCTGCGCCGCTTGCGGCGAACGGCCTTGGCCTTGGACCTGCGGGCACGCTTGGCGGCGGGTTGGGCAGCCACTGCATCCCCTGCGAGCGCGCGCCGGTGGCGGCGCGTGAGTTCCATGAAGCGCGGCGTGGGACCGACGTCCTCGTAAACCGGGTCACCGTGCTCGTCGGTGGAGATTACGCGCTCGCCCGCGACATAGGGCATGGCGGCAGCCACTTCCCGCAGCGCCTCGCGCAGCAGCTCGGTGATGAGCTGCTCGGGGCTGCGGCCGGGGAACAGCTCGGCGAGCGCCTCGAGGCGCGCCGCATCCTCGACCGGCAGATGCACCGACCAGGAGCGCGCGCTGCGCGGCGCGGCTGCGCTCGTGCGCCAGCTTTCCAGCAACTCTTTGAAACTCACCGTCGCACTCCTGCATCGCCCGAGCGGCGCATTCTAACGCGACCCACCCCTTTTGGCGGTTGTGACTGCGACGGCCGCGCGCGTAGCATCGGTCGCATGCTGGCGAGCACCTTGTTGAAGGACGGCGCGCTGCGCGTGTTCGATAACCGCTGCAGTGCGCGGCCGGGCGATGTGCCGTTCACGAAGCAGTACCAGAGCTACTCCATTGCCTACGTGCGCCGCGGCAGCTTCGGCTGCCTGACGCGCGGGGAGCGCTTCGAGCTCGTGGGCGGTTCGTTCCTGACCGGGCGCCCCGGCGACGAGTTCATGTGCACCCACGAGCATCACGCGCACGGCGACGAGTGCCTGTCGTTTCATTTCGATGCGGCCGCGCTCGAGACACTCGGCCTGCGCGCGCACGCCTGGCGCAGCGGCGCCCTGCCGCCGCTGCCGCAGCTCAGCGTGCTCGGGGAGCGGGCGCAGGCGGCCGCCGTCGGCAGCAGCGACATCGGCCTGCACGAGGCCGGAGGGCTGCTCGCCGCGCGCTTCCGCGCCATCGTGTCGGGAGAGCCGCCGCGACCGGTGAGGGCACCATGACGCGATCGACGGCGCGCGGTACGCGTCGCGCTGTGGCTCGATGCGTATGCGCAGGAGCCGCTGGACCTGGAGCGGGCGGCGCGCGAGGCGGGAGTGAGCGCGTTCCACTTCCTGCGCCTGTTCGCGCAGGTCACGGGCGTCACACCGCACCAGTACCTGGTGCGGGCGCGGCTGCGGCGGGCGGTGCGCCTGCTGGCCGCCGATACAGCCTCGGTCGCGGACGTCGCCTACGAGTCGGGCTTCGGTGACCTCTCCAACTTCGTCCGCACCTTCCGGCGCGCGGCCGGGGTTTCGCCCGGTCGGTTCCGGCGGGCCGCCCGCGCGGAGCGCAAGATTGTCCAAGATCGGCTCAGCGCTTCTGCCGTAATCTGAATCACAAGGAGGCTGGTATGTTTGATCACATCGGTTTGAAGGTTAAGGATCTGGATGCGAGCGTGCGCTTCTACACCGCGGCGCTGGGGCCGCTCGGTTTCGAAGTCACCTCGCAGGACGAATCCACCGTATCCTTCGGGGCCCGGGGCACTTACTCGCTGTGGCTGTACGCGGATGCCAAGCTCGCGCACTCCCTGGTGCATCTCGCCTTTACCGCCCGGGATCGCGCGGCGGTCGATGCGTTCCACCGCGAGGGACTCAAGGCGCGCGGGCGCGACAACGGGGGTCCGGGCGTGCGCCAGGACTACAGCCCCAACTACTACGCGGCGTTCCTGTTCGATCCAGACGGCAACAACGTCGAGGCGGTGTGCCTCAAGTAACGCTGTGAGCTGCGGCGCTGGCGTCGGGCGTTGCGCGGCGCCACTGCGCCGCGAGAATCACGGCGCCGCTGGCCGCCGCCAGCAGATGCTTGAGCGTGTGGCCGCTCACCACGTGGGCTGTGAGGGTGTAGAGGGCCGCGTCGTAGAGTTCCGCGAGCTTCGCCAGCATGTAGCAGGCGAAGCTCGCCGCTAGCGCGCGTCGCATGGCAGCCGGCAGCCAGGTGAGGATTACGCTGATGCCGGCGCAGGCGAGCGGTGCCAGCTGCACCCACGAATACACGCGCATGTCGCCGGTGCGGCGCCACCACCACACGCTTGCCAGGCTCAAGAGCAGCGCAGGAGCCAGCACCGCGACCCCCATACGCACCCCGGTGCTTTCCTCGAGCACTCCGAACAGCAGGCCGACGAACACGATCACCATGCCGGCACGGTCCCACAGCAGGGTGGCATCGCTCGGGGCGAGGTGGAACCATGCCGAACCGAAGGCAGTAAGGAGCATGCCCGCATAGAACACGCGCCAGGAGGCGACGGCGGGCGGGCGCCGCGATTCAGCGCACAGGCGTAACCCCGCTGCCCCGACCAGCAGGAACGCGACGTTGGAGGCGACGTTGAGAAAGTTGGGAACGCCGAGAAAGCCGCGCATATCGACGTAGCGCTGATCGGTCAGGCTCTTGAGAAAATCCCCGGCGGCGAAGCAGGCGCCGAGCAGCGCAAGGAGCACGACCCCCAGCAGCGCGAAACGACGGTGGGCGGTGCGGATGGCATGGGGGGTGCTCATGAGGCGTGATTGTGCGGGAAACCGCGCCCGCCAAGCTCGTCGGGGTGCGCCGCGCTCACCCGCGTGGTCTTGGCTTGACCTTTCCCCACACCCCCCGCCATACTCGTTTGCAACATGTCGCACCGGCCGGTCAGCACACGTCTTTGGTGGTGGCGCACTTCATAGCGGAGTGGGCTGATGGTTAGCTTGGTTTCGGCGACTTAAAGAAAATCCAACGGCACCTGAAAACCCATCTCCGGATGACCCCGGGATGGGTTTTTTGTTTGCCCCGACTTTGATGGAGCCCTGTTGCAACCACCTTTCGACATCACCGGCGATCTGGACACGCCCGTCTCGGCGTTCATGAAGCTCGGCGCCTTCGCGCCGCGGTTCCTGCTGGAGAGCGTCGAGGGTGGGGAGCGCCTGGCACGCTACTCCTTCATCGGCTTCGGCGACGGGCTCGAGGTGCGGCTCGATGGCAGCGGGCTGAGCATCGGCGGGCGGCACCAGCCGGTGCCCGGCAGCCGCACGGAACTGCTCGAGGCGCTGCGCAATGGCCTGCGGGCGGCACCGCGGCCGCAGCCGGACATTGCCGGCGTGCCGCTCGCCGGCGGACTCGTGGGCTATGCCGCTTACGACGTGGTGCGGCACTTCGAGCGGCTGGGTGCGGCCCGTAACGGCGGCGTACCCGCACTGCACTACGTGGCGCCGCGCTCGATCCTGGTGTTCGATCACCTGACGCGCGGCATCGCGCTGCTGCACGCGGGCTCGGAGCAGGAGCGGCGCGCGCTGCGCGGCGAGGTGGTGCGCGCACTGCGCGGCGCGCTCCCCAACGGCCGGCGCGCCGGGCGCTATGCGCCGCCGACCGCGGCTTACTCGCGTACCGACTACCTGCAGGGCGTGCGGCGCACCCAGGAATACATCGCCGCCGGGGACGTGTATCAGCTGGTGCTGGCGAGCCGCTTCTCCGGGCGGCACGAGCTCGATCCGTTCCAGGTGTATCGGGCGCTGCGGCACATCAACCCCTCGCCCTACATGTACTACTGCGCGCTCGGGGAGGTGGCGGTGGTTGGCTCCTCTCCCGAGGCGCTGGTGAAGCTCAACGGGCGCCGCGCGCAGCTGCGGCCGATAGCCGGCACGCGTCCGCGCTCGGCGGATGCGGCACTGGATGCGGCGCGCGCGACGGAGCTGCTCGCCGACCCCAAGGAGAATGCCGAGCACGTGATGCTGGTGGACCTGGCGCGCAACGATCTCGGGCGCGTGGCGCGCGCCGGCAGCGTGCGCGTCGAGCCCTACCGCTCGATCGAGCGCTACAGCCACGTCATGCACATGGTGAGCGGGGTCGAGGGCGAACTCGCCGCGCAGCGCGACGCGTTTGACCTGTTCGCGGCGGCTTTCCCGGCCGGCACGCTGGTCGGAGCGCCGAAGGTGCGCGCCATGCAGATCATCGACGAGCTCGAGCCGGTGAGCCGCGGTCTGTACGGCGGCACCGTCGGCTACTTCGGTGCGCGCGGCGACATGGATCACGCCATCACCATCCGCACGCTGGTGTTCAAAGGCGACGAATACAGCTACCAGGCCGGCGCCGGCATCGTCGCCGACAGCGTGCCGCAAACCGAGCACGAGGAGGTGCTGGCCAAGAGCGCCGCCATGGCGCGCGCGCTGGAGCTCGCGGAGGAGGGGCTATGAAGCCGCGCCTGCTGCTCATCGACAACTACGATTCGTTCACCTACAACCTGGTGCAGGCGTTCCTGGTGCTGGGTGCGGAGGTGAGCGTGTACCGCAACGACGCGCTCACTCCCGTGGAGGCCCTGGCGCTCGCCCCTACGCACCTGTGCGTCTCCCCGGGTCCGGGCACCCCCTACGACGCCGGCGTGTCCATGGACATGATCCGAGCCTTCGCCGGGCGCATCCCGGTGCTCGGGGTGTGCCTCGGCCACCAGTCGATCGTCGAGGTGTTCGGCGGCAAGGTGGTGCGCGCCGCGCGCCTGATGCACGGCAAGACCTCGCAGCTGCAGCACGACGGCCGCACCGTGTTCACCGGTCTGCCGCAGGCGTGCGAGGTCGGGCGCTACCATTCGCTCATCGCAGCGCCGGCGAGCCTGCCCGAGGTTCTGGAGGTGAGCGCACGCACTGCGGAGGGCGAAGTGATGGCGGTGCGCCACCGCGCGCTCACCGTCGAGGGGGTGCAGTTCCACCCCGAGAGCATCCTCACCCCCGAGGGTCCGAAGCTGCTCGGCAACTTCCTCAGGTACCACAGCGGCGAGCGCGCCGCCGATGGAGCAACGCATGCCCGCGCCCCGTGAGCTGCTGCAGCAGCTGCTGGAGCGGCGCGACCTGTCGCAGGCGCAGGCGGAGGAGCTGCTGCAGCAGCTTGCCGATCCGGCCACCGGCCCGGCCATGGCGGGCGCGATCCTGGCCGCGCTGGCGGCCAAGGGAGTGGTGGCGGACGAGGTGCGTGGGTTCGCGCAGGCGATGCGGCGTCTGGCGCGCCGCCCGGCCATTCCGCCGGGTCTGCGCGCCATCGACGTGGTGGGCACCGGCGGCGATGCCTCCGGCAGCTTCAACATCTCCACCGGAACCGCGCTCCTCACCGCCGCCTGCGGCGTGCCGGTGGTCAAGCATGGCAACCGCTCGGTCTCGAGCCGCTGCGGTAGCGCCGATATGCTGGAAGCCCTCGGGCTGCCGATCCCTGCCGACGGCGATGCGGCGGTGGCCTGTCTTGCGGCCACCGGCTTCACTTTCCTGTTCGCACCGCACTATCACCCGGCGACCAAGGCGATCGCACCGGTGCGCGCCGCGCTCGGCGTGCGCACCGTGTTCAACATCCTCGGACCGCTCGTCAATCCGGCGCAGCCGCCGCTGCATCTGGTCGGAGCGTTCAGCCTGGAGGTCGCACGCCTCATGGCGGACACCTTCCAGGGACTGCCCATCGAGCGCACCTTCGTGGTGCACGGCGCGCAGGGCTGGGACGAGCCCACTCCCATCGGCCCGTTCACGCTCTTCGACGTGCGCCCGGGACGCGTGGAGGTCAGCGTGCGCACGGCTGCCGACTATGGGCTCGCCGCGTGCGCGGCGGCGGATCTCGCCGGCGGCGATGCGCAGCACAACGCCCGCTCGCTGGAAGCGGTGCTCAACGGAGCGGATCGCGGCGCGCACCGCGACTGCCTGCTGCTCGGGGCGGCGCTCGCCCTGGAGGTCGCAGGCCTGGTTCACGAACCGCGTGCGGGCGTGGCGCGGGCCGCTGGCGCGATCGACGGCGGGGCGGCACGGCAGCTGCTGGCCGCGCTCCGGCTGCGGCGCGGAGAGCACGCGTGAGCGGCGATTTCCTCGCCACCATGGCAGCGCTCAGCGTCGCGCGCGTCAGCGAGGCGCGGCGCGCGCGCCCGCAGGCGCTGCTCGAGGAAGCCGTGCGGCGCACGCCCACCCCGCCGCCGCTGCGCCTGCACGCGTCGGGGTTCGATCTCATCGCCGAGCTCAAGCTGCGCTCTCCGGCCGCCGGTCAGCTGCGCGCGGCCAGCGAAGACGTGCCGGCGCGCGTCAGCGCTTACGCGCGCGCCGGCGCCGCGGCGGTCTCGGTGCTCACCGAGCCGACCCGCTTCGAGGGTTCGCTGACGCATCTGGAGCAGGCGACACGCGCGCTCGCGCCGCTCGACGTGCCGGCGCTGCGCAAGGACTTCCTGGTCGACCCGTACCAGGTGCTGGAGGCGCGCGCTGCGGGCGCCGGCGGTGTGCTGGTCATTCTGCGCATGCTCGCGCGCGACGGCATCGACGCCCTGCTGGCGTGCGCGCGCACCCACGGCCTGTTCGTGTTGCTGGAGGCGTTCGATGCGGCCGACATCGAGCTCATGCATGAGCTGGTCGCGGCGCATTCGGATTCCACTGTGCTGCTCGCCGGGGTGAACTGCCGCGACCTCGCGACGCTGCAGGTGGTGCCCGGGCGGCTGCTGGAGCTGGCGCCGCTCCTGCCGCACGACGTGCCGCGCGTCGCCGAGAGCGGTGTGACTGCGCCCGCCGATGCGCGGGCGGTGGCCGCGGCGGGCTACCAGCTTGCCCTCGTCGGCAGCGCGCTCATGCAGGGCGATGCCCCGGAAGCGCTCGCGCGCGAGCTACTGTGCGCCGGGCGCGCCGCGCCCCGGAGCCGCTAGATGTGGATCAAGATCTGCGGCATGACGACTCCGGAAGCCGTGGCCGCGGCGCTGGATGCCGGGGCGGATGCGATCGGGTTCGTGTTCGCCCCGTCGGCGCGGCGGCTCACGCCGCAGTCCGCGGCGCAGCTGGCGCACCCGGCGCGCGGCCAGGTGCGCTGCGTGGCGGTCACGCGCCATCCGACACAGGCGCAGCTGGAGGAGATTCTCGCGGTGTTTTCACCCGACGTGCTGCAGACCGATGCCTCCGACTTCGCGGCGCTGCGCGTACCGGCGGCACTGGAGCGACTGCCGGTGCTGCGGGCGGGCGCAGCGCTACCGTCCCGCCTGCTGCCGCGCGCGCTGTTCGAGGGCGCGGTGAGCGGTAGCGGCGTTACCGGGGACTGGGAGGCCGCCCGCTCACTCGCGCAGCGCACTGAGCTGGTGCTCGCCGGTGGCCTCACCGCTGGCAATGTCGCCGCCGCCATCGAGCGCGTGCGCCCCTACGGCGTCGACGTGTCGAGCGGCGTGGAGGCGCGCCCCGGCGTCAAGAGTCCCGCCGCCATCGTCGAGTTCGTCGCGGCCGCGCGCGCCGCCACTGCTGCAAGAGAGGATCCCGTATGAGCCTGTTGCCCGATGCCGCGAGGCTGCTCGCCGATCTCACCGCCGGCCGCTTCCCGGACGAACGCGGCCGCTTCGGCCCGTTCGGCGGACGTTACGTCCCCGAGACCCTGATCCCCGCCCTCGAGCGCCTGGAGCGCGGCGTGCGCGAGCACCTGCACGCGACCGAGTTTCAGAACGAGCTCGCCGAGCAGCTCACGAGCTGGGTGGGCCGCCCGACCGCGCTCACCTTCGCGGCGCGCCTCTCGGCGCGGCTCGGCGCGAAGGTGTGGCTCAAGCGCGAGGATCTCGCGCATACCGGCGCGCACAAGATCAATAACGCCACCGGACAGGCGCTGCTGGCGAAGCGCTTGGGGGCGCGGCGCATCGTCGCCGAGACCGGGGCGGGCCAGCACGGGGTGGCGAGCGCCGCGGCCTGTGCGCGCCTCGGGCTGCCGTGCACGGTGTACATGGGCGACATCGACATGCAGCGCCAGGCACCGAACGTCGGCCGCATGCGCCTGCTCGGCGCGAAGGTCGTGCCGGTCACCAGCGGCGACCGCACGCTGCGCGCGGCCATCGACGAGGCCATGCGCGACTGGGTGGCCGATCCGCTCGACACTTATTATCTGCTCGGCTCGGCGGTGGGACCGCATCCTTACCCGTATCTGGTGCGCGAGCTGCAGGCGGTGATCGGCCGCGAGGCGCGCGCGCAGCTGCTGGCCGCGACCGGCAGCCTGCCCGATGCGGTCATCGCCTGCGTGGGCGGAGGCTCCAACTCCATCGGCGCATTTCACGCGTTCGTGGCGGACGCCGCCGTGGAGATCATCGGCGTCGAGGCGGGCGGCAAGGGCGCGGGCCTCGGTGAGAATGCCGCCACGGTCGCGTACGGGCGCCCCGGGGTGCTGCACGGCAGCTACTCCATGCTGCTGCAGAACGAGGACGGTCAGATCCAGGAAACCCACTCGGTGTCTGCCGGCCTCGACTACCCGGGCGTCGGCCCCGAGCACGCGCTGCTGGCGGCCATCGGGCGCGTGCGCTACGAGACCGCGAGCGATGCGGAAGCGCTCGAGGGGGTGCGGCAGCTGAGCGCCACCGAGGGCATCCTGCCGGCGCTCGAGAGCGCGCACGCCCTCGCGGGCGCCGCGCGCTGGGCGCAGTCGCACCCCGGACGCACCGTGCTCGTCTGCCTCTCGGGCCGCGGCGACAAGGACATGGCGACGCTGCAGCAGACCCTCGTGCCGGAGGGCGCATGAGCCCGCGCGAACGCATCACCGCCGGCATCCGCGCGGCGGCTTCCCGCGGCCAGCCGGCGCTGGTGGCTTATCTCACGGCCGGCTTTCCGCAGCGCGCGACGTTTCGCGAGCACCTGTGCGCGCTCGCCACCGCCGCCGACGTCGTCGAGGTCGGCGTGCCGTTCACTGATCCCATGGCGGACGGGGTCACCATCCAGCGCGCCAGCCTCGCCGCGCTCGCCCAGGGGGTGACCCTCAGGTGGATCCTCGCCGAGCTCGCCGCCCTCGGCAGCCTGCGCGCGCCGATTCTTCTGATGAGCTACCTGAATCCGCTGCTTGCCTATGGCGGGACAGCGCTCGCCGCGGCGGCCGCGCGTGCGGGCGTCACGGGCTTCATCGTGCCGGACCTGCCGCTGGATGAGAGCCACGAGCTGCGCGCGGCGCTGGATCAGGAGCAGCTGGCACTGGTGCAGATGGTCACACCGGTGACCGAGCCGCAGCGCCTGAAGGCGCTGTGCGAGCGCAGCCAGGGGTTCGTGTACGCGGTCACCATGACCGGCACCACCGGCCGCAACGTCGCGGTGCCGGACGAGGTGCTCGCGTACCTCGACCGGGTGCGCAGCAGCTCCCGGTTGCCGGTGTGCGCGGGCTTCGGCATCCGCAGCCGTGAGCAGGTGCAGCGCCTCTCCGGGCACGTCGACGGGGTGGTGGTCGGCTCGGCGCTGGTGGAGGTGCTGGAGCGCGGCGAGGATCCCGCCCAGTGGCTGCGCGCCCTGCGCTGAGGGCGCGGCTGCTGCTGGGAGCGCTGCTGCTCGCAGCGCTCTCGGACTGCACCACGGTCGGCATGCAGACGCAGGAGCGCGCGCGCATCGACTACGGCCCGCCGCTGGATCTGCGGGTGTGCTTCTTGGCCGCACCGCACGTCTCGGTCGAGCGTGTCTACCAGCTCGTCGATGCGGTGAACCAGGAGTTCGAGCCCTACGCCATCACGGTGGTAGTGCCGTGGGTACAGCCCTGGACGCGCGCCGGATTCACCGAGGAGAGCCTCATCGATGACGTGGCGCGGCGCCCGCTGCCGGCGCCCTGCGACCGGCTGGTCGCGCTCGTCGACCGCAACGCCGGGGACTTCTTCTGGGGACTGCTGCTGCCGGAGGTGCTGGGCGCGGTGGAGGGCGTCACCAACACCCACGGTTACGTGGTGGCGAACGTGGGCTCGCTCAACCAGGTGTTCGATGACCCCGGCAATACGGCGGTGCACGAGTTCTACCACCTGCTCGGGTGCCCGCATGCGGCTACCCTGAGCGAGTGCTATCACCGCATCGCGGAGCTCAAGCGGCACGTGGATCCGCACGCGGACTTCGTTCCGGGCATCGCCCCCGACGGCCGCTACCTGCTCACGCGCGATGCGGCCAACTCGCTGCTCAAAGCCTCACTCGCGGCCACCGACGCCGTGCGGCACAACGCCCCTCACTAGCCGGCCGAAATTTGCCTGTGCCGCGATTACGGCCCATCCTGACACGGCCATGCCAAGTCTGATCATCGCCAGCCGCTTCTGCGGGCCGCCGCAGTCCTCGAACGGCGGCTACTTCGCTGGCTGCGTGGCCGCGCTCGCCGCGCGTACCGTGGCGGTGCGCCTGCTGGCCCCGCCGCCACTGGAGACCGAGCTCACCGTGAGCGAGATGGCGGACGGGGTGCTCGAGGTGCTGCATGGGCAGACGCGCATCGGCGAGGCGCGGCCGGCGGCTGTCGGTCTCGAGCCGCCCCGCGCACCGGACTATCTCGAAGTGGTCGAGGCTTCGCGACACTACGCCGGCTTCAAGGCGCACCGCTTCCCCAGCTGCTTCGTGTGCGGCACGCAGCGCCCGCGCGGGGATGGCCTGCGCATCTTCGCAGGCCCGACGCACACGCCAGGGATGGTCGCAGCCCCCTGGGTGCCCGATGCCTCGCTCGATGCCGGGGATGGCAAGGTGCGGGCCGAGTTCATGTGCGCGGCGCTGGACTGCCCGGGCTATTACGCGGTCTCGCCCGAGGACCGCATGATGCTGCTGGCGGAGTTCACCGCGCACGTCGACCGGCGCGTGCACATCGGCGAGTCCTGCACCGTCATCGGCTGGCCCCTGTCGGCTGAGGGACGCAAGCACGAGGCGGGCACCGCGCTCTTCGACGGCAAGGGGCAGCTGTGCGGGCGCGCGCGGGCGCTGTGGATCGAGCCGCGCGCGGCGACCGAGGGTGCCGCGGCGGCGCGTACCTAGCCGCGCACCAGTCGCATCATGCCTTCCGGGTAACGCGCGCCGGCGATCGCGCTCACCGGGAACACCGCATCGATCGCGGCGAGCTCCTCGGGCGTCAGTGCGACCTCGAGCGCGCCGAGGTTCTCTTCCAGGTTGCGCACGCGGCGCGTGCCCGGGATCGGCACGATGTGCTCGCCCTGCGCCAGCACCCAGGCGAGCGCCAGCTGCGCGGGGGTGCAGCCCTTGTCCTTGGCGAGCGTCCTCACCTTATCCACCAACGCCAGGTTGCGCGCGAAGTTCTCGCCCTGGAAGCGCGGGCTGGTGCGGCGGTAGTCATCGGGCGCGAAGTCCGCGGCACTCCGCAGCGCGCCGGTGAGGAAGCCGCGCCCGAGCGGGCTGTAGGGCACGAAGCCGACGCCGAGGCGCTCGCAGGTCTCGAGCACGCCGTCTTCCGGGTCGCGCGTCCACAGCGAGTACTCGCTCTGCAGCGCGGTGATGGCGTGCACGCGGTGCGCGCGCTCGAGCGTACTGGGAGCCACTTCCGAAAGCCCGAGGTGCCGCACCTTGCCTTCGCGCACCAGCTGCGCCATCGCGCCTACGGTGTCCTCGATCGGCACCTGCGGATCCGCCCGGTGCAGGTAGTACAGGTCGATGTGCGCGACGTTGAGGCGCTTCAGGCTCGCCTCGCACGCCGCGCGCACGCGCGCCGGGCGCCCGTCGACCGCCCGCGCCGCCGGGTTGGCCGCATGACGCACGAAGCCGAACTTGGTGGCGATGAACGCGCGTTCGCGCCGCCCGGCGAGCGCGCGCCCCAGCAGCTGCTCGTTGGTATACGGGCCGTACATGTCAGCGGTATCGAAGAAATTCACGCCCAGCTCGAGCGCGCGCTCGATGGTGGCGAGCGACTCCTCGTCGGAGTGCGCGCCGTAGAACTCGCTCATCCCCATGCAGCCGAGCCCCAGCGCCGATACCGTGGGGCCGTTACGGCCGAGTCTGCGGGTCTGCATGGCGGGCTCCTGCGCTGCCGGGGGCGCTCATTCTGCGCCCGCACACGCCGGGCCACGAATACTCACTTAGGGGGAGGAGCTGTCGGCGGCGGGGTCCGGCACCGTCATGTGTGCGCTGCGCCAGTCGCCGTAGCGATAGTAGAGAAGCGACAGCAGCGCGGCCAGGACCGAGGAGATCGGGAAGCTCCACCACACCGCATCCACGTGGTAGTGGTCGAGGAACAGCTCCGCCAGCGGAAAACGCACTACCAGCAGCGAGACGGTGAGTATCAGCAAGGGCGCCAGCACCGCGCCGGTGGCGCGCACCACGCCGAACAGCGCCACCGAGATGCCGAAGAAGATGAACGAGCCGGTGACGATGCGGTTCATGTGGGTGGCGATGTCGAGCGAGTCGGAGCCGGCGGGCAGGAACAGCCCGAACACCCAGCTGTTCAGCACCTCGATCGCGAGCACCACCGAGCCGGTCAGCAGCACGCTGTAGGCGACGCCCACCCAGGCGATGCGGTTGACGCGGTCCCACTTGCGCGCCCCGACGTTCTGCGCGGTCATGGCCGAGACCGCCATGCCGACGGCGAAGGCGGGCATCTGGATGTAGTTCCAGATCTGCAGGGCGGCGCCGAAGGCGGCGGTGGTATCGACGCCGAAGCGGTTGACGAGCGTGATCATGAGCACCGCGCTCAGCGACACCACCAGCATCTGCGCGCTCATCGGGATGCCCTTCTTCACCAGCGTCGCGACCACCGACCAGTCCACCTTCAGCAGCCGCAGCTCCTCCTGGTGCAAGCACAGGATGTGGCGGCGCCGATAGAGATAGTGGATGAGGGCGGTGAGGCTCACGGCCTGGGCGATGAAGGTGGCGAGCGCCGAGCCCGCGATCCCGAGTCGCGGAATGGGGCCGATGCCGAAGATGAACACCGGATTCAGCGCAATGTCGATCACCACCGACAGCAGCATGAAGTAGAAGGGGGTCTTGGAATCTCCCACGCCACGCAGCACTGCCATGATGAACGCGTACATGTACAGGCACGGCAGCGCGAGGAAGATCACACGCATGTAGGCGACCGCGAGCGGCAGCGAATCCGCCGGCGTGCTCATGGCGATGAGCAGCGGCCGGCACAGGATCAGCCCCGCCACCGCCATGGCCACCGAGATGCCGGCGAAGAAGGTGGCGCTGGTGCCGACCACGCGCTTGGCCTCGGCGACGTTGTTGGCGCCGATGCACTGGCCGATGAGGATGGTCGCGGCGAGGGCGATCCCGAAGGCCGCCCCGATCAGCAGGAACATCACCGTGTTGGCGTTGGAGGTGGCGGTGAGCGCCGCCTCGCCGAGGTAACGGCCGACCCAGATGGAATTCACCGAGCCGTTGAGCGACTGCAGGATGTTCGCGAACAGGATCGGCAGCGCGAAGCGGAACAGCCCGACCCGGATCGAGCCTTCGGTGAGGGAACGTGACATACGAGGGGGCGGCACGCTAGCAGCGTGGCTGCGGTTCGTCCACCACCGCGGTCGCGCGGTCAGCTCGCCTCAGCGCCACACCCCGTACGCCGCCTTGAGTGCGCCGGCGGCGATGAGCGCCCACGCGAGCCACAGCGGCTGCCGTCCGATGCCCAGCCACACCAGGCCGCCGAGCAGCAGCGCGGCGCCAAGTGTCACGGCCGCACGGCGGCGCTCGGTGCGCAGCTGCAGGCGCAGTTCCTGCTGTTGCGCCGCGGCCGGCGGTGGCGGCGCAGGCGGCGCGAGCGACTCGCCGCGCGCCAGCCTCTGCACCAGCCGCGGCAGCGCGCGCGCCGCCTCCACCAGCTCGCCGGAATGCCCGCGCAGCTCGCGCATGAAGGCGCGCAGGCTCACGCGCTCGCGCATCCACTGGCGCAGGATCGGGCTGGCGGTGGCCCAGATATCCAGTTCCGGGTACAGCTCGCGCCCCAGCCCCTCGACGTTCAGCAGCGTCTTCTGCAGCAGCAGCAGCTGCGGCTGGATCTGCATGTTGAAGCGCCGCGAGATCTCGAACAGGCGCAGCAGGATGCGCCCGAAGGAGATGTCCTTGAGCGGACGGTCAAAGATCGGCTCGCACACCGTGCGCACCGCGGACTCCATCTCGTCGATGCGGGTGCCGGCGGGCACCCAGCCCGACTCCAGGTGCAGCTGCGCGACGCGCCGGTAGTCGCGATCGAAGACCGCAAGAAAGTTCTCCGCCAGGTAATGCTGGTCACGCGGGTCGAGGGTGCCGACGATGCCGAAGTCGACCGCCGCGTAGCGCGGCCGCAGCGGATCGTTCACCAGCACGAAGATGTTGCCGGGGTGCATGTCGGCGTGGAAGAAGTTGTGGCGGAACACCTGCGTGAAGAAGATGCGCACGCCGTTCTCGGCCAGCTGCGGGATGTTGGTGCCCGCGGCGATGAGCGCCGCGCGGTCGCTGATCGGCACGCCGTGGATGCGCTCCATGACCATGACCTCGGCGCGGCAGTAGTCCCAGTACACCTCCGGCACGTACAACAGCTCCGAGCCGGCGAAGTTGCGCTTGAGCTGCGAGGCATTGGCCGCCTCGCGCATCAGGTCCAGCTCGTCCAGGATGGTCTTCTGGTACTCGGCGACGATCTCGCGCGCGCGCAGCCGTCGTCCCTCGCTCCAGTAGCGCTCGGCGAGCGCGGCGAGCGCGTGCAGCACCTCGAGGTCGCGCTCGATCTGCTCGCGCATGCCGGGCCTGAGCACCTTGACCACCACCTCGGCGCCGGAACGCAGGCGCGCCACGTGCACCTGGGCGACGGAGGCGGCCGCGAGCGGCGTTTCCTCGAAGCTCGCGAACACCTCGGCCACCGGCCGGCCGTAGGCGCGCTCGATGAGCGCGCGCGCGATGCTGCCCTCGAAGGGCGGCACGCGATCCTGCAGCTTGGCGAGCTCGTCGGCGATGTCGGGGGGCAGCAGGTCGCGGCGCGTCGACAGCGCCTGCCCGAACTTCACGAAGATCGGACCAAGCTCCTCGAGCGCGAGCCGCAGCCGCTCGGCGCGGCTGGCACGGCGGCGCCGCTCGAACCACACCCCCGGGGAGAGGAAGAACAGGAAGCGCAGCGGCCGGTACAGATGCGTGGCGCGCACGTAGTCATCCAGGCCGTGCCGCAGCAGCACGCGCTGGATCTCGATCAGCCGCACGATGACGCGCAGCTTCACGGAGCTGCGCTCCGCGTCACGGCGCGCCGCGCCGCCGCGCCAGCAGCAGCTCGAGGCGCGCCGCCGCGCGGTCGACGCCTTCGCGCACCGCCTCCACCCCGCGCAGGAACTGCTCGCCCTCGTTGCGCGGCACCAGATGGCCGCGCTCGTGCCCGAGATACTCGGCGAGGTTGTGCAGTGTGGTCGTGGCCGCCTTGGCACCCCACTCGACCCCGGAGCGCGCGAGGCGCCCGAGCTGGTGAGCCGGGACGTCGCCGAGAACGAGCGACAGCTCCTCCTCGGGATCGGGCTTGAGCAGCTGCAGCAGCTCGCGGAACTGCTGCGCCACCTCGGCATCGCCGCTGACGGTGACGGCGCCGCGCTGCACGATGGCCTCGGGTGTCGGGCCAAGGAGCGCCGCCAGCGCCAGGGGTCCGCCGCTCAGCGTCGCGTCCGCCGGCTCGGCGTCCGCGGTGACCGCGAGCGTCACGCCGTTGGAGCTCACGCGCAGTCGCGTGAACTCGCGCACCTCGATCGCGAGGCTGCGGTTCTGCAGCTGCGCGGTCAGCTGCCGGGCGCGCACCGAGCGCGGCAGTGCGCGGTTCAGAAGCCTCTCGAGGGTGGCGCCCAGCATGCCGCGGCAGCTCAGTACTTGTAGCCCCGGTGCACAGCGACGATGCCCCCGGAGAGATTGTGGTAGCGGCAGCCCTCCAGGCCCGCCGCATGCATCATCGCCAGCAGCCCCTGCTGGTCGGGGTGCATGCGGATCGATTCTGCGAGGTAGCGGTAGCTGGCCTCATCGTGCGCCACCAGCCGCCCGAGCAGCGGCAGCACGCGGAACGAGTAGGCGTCGTACAGCGGCTTGAGGCCCGGGAGCGTGGGGTGCGAGAATTCCAGCACCAGCAGCTGCCCGCCGGGACGCAACGCGCGCTGCATGGACTTGAGCGCGACCGCCTTGTCGGTGACGTTGCGCAGCCCGAAGCCGATGGTGATGCAGTCGAAGGTGCCGTCGGGGAAGGGCAGGTGCTCGGCATCGGCCTGCACGTACTCGATATTGGTAGCGAGGCCCGCATCGATCAGGCGGTCGCGGCCGCGGGCGAGCATGCTGGCGTTGATGTCGGAGAGGATCACTAGGCCGCGCGCGCCGACCTGGCGTGCAAGCCCCGCCGCCAGATCCCCGGTCCCGCCGGCGACGTCCAGCGCGCGCTGTCCCGGGCGCAGGTTCGCGAGCGCCAGCGTGAAGCGCTTCCACAGACGGTGGGCGCCGGCGGACATCAGGTCGTTCATGAGGTCGTAGCTGCCTGAGACTGAGTCGAACACGTCGCGCACGCGTCGCGTCTTGTCCTCAGGCGACACGCGCTGGTAGCCGAAGTCGGTGGAGCCGTGCCTCATGTGTCCCGCATTCTAGTCGATCGTGCTGCGGCTGCTTTCCGGATGCGCATTTGGTGGTTGCTTTTTCGCAGGCGCAACGCGCAGAATCGCCGCCGTTAAGGGGGGTCTTGCGCACGAGCGGGCCAGGCAGAGATGCCTGGCCCGCTTTCATTTGGGCTGCGGACGCGCGGCAGCGGCCGGCGCGGCCTGCGCGCGGCGCTCGAGATACCGCGCCCACTTCGCCGCCTGCTCGCGTCCGAGCTCGTGCAGGTACCTCCACGTGTACAGCCCGGTGTCGTGGCCGTCGTCGAACACCAGCTTCACCGCGTACTGCCCCACCGGCTCGACCGCGCGGATCCCCACCTGTTCCTTGCCGGTCACCAGCACTTCCTGGCCGGGCCCGTGGCCCTTCACCTCGGCCGAGGGGGAATGCACGCGCAGGTACTCGAACGGCAGCTCGTAGCGGCTGCCGTCATCGAAGCTCACCTCGAGCACCCGCGAGGCGCGGCGCAGCCGGATCTCGGTGGGGACGGGCTCGGACATGCGGGCAGTATAGGCTGGACGTGCGTTTTGCTGCGGCGCAATATGTAGCCGTCCGGGCCCCTAGCTAAGGCTGCGGACCGGTCACGATGACAATCCGCGGCGCGCCTCTATACTGCACTCCTTTTCGCCACGAGGGCCGGGACCTCGCGCCCCGGCATTGAATGGAACCCACCGATACCGCTAATCCGGACTACTACCATCGAGTTGTGGATTGCCAGTGGGCCTGCCCGGCCCACACCGATGTCCCCGAATACATCCGACTGATCGCGCAGGGCCGCTTCACCGATGCCTACATGGTGAACCGGCACTCGAACGTATTCCCCGGAATCCTCGGGCGCGTGTGCGATCGTCCCTGCGAGCCGGCCTGCCGGCGCGGACGCATCGAACAGAAGCCGGTCGCGATCTGCCGCCTGAAGCGCGTCGCCGCCGACCATCGCGACGACGTCAGCGCGCGGCTGCCGAAGATCCCGAAGGTTAAGAACGGCAAGCGCATCGCCTGCATCGGCGCCGGCTGCGCCTCGCTCACGGTGGCGAACGACCTGATGCCGCTCGGCTACCAGGTGACGATCTTCGAGCAGTACGGCGAGCCGGGCGGGCTGATGCGCACCAACATCCCCTCGTTCCGCCTGCCGCAGGAGGTGCTGAACGAGGAGATCGCCATGATCACCGACATGGGCGTGGAGCTCAGGCTCAACTCCAGGATCGAGAGCATGCGCGCGCTGCTCGCGCAGGGATTCGATGCGGTGTTCGTGGGCTCGGGGGCCCCGAAGGGCAAGGAGCTGAACCTCCCGGAGCGGCAGGCCGCCGCCGCCAACGTGCACATCGGCATCAGCTGGCTGGAGTCGGTGGCGTTCGGACACATCGACAAGGTCGGCAAGCGCGTGCTGATCATCGGCGTCGGCAACACCGCCATGGACTGCTGCCGCACCAGCCTGCGCCTCGGCGCCGAGAGCGTGAAGGTCATGGCGCGCAAGCCGCGCGGCTTCTTCAAGGCCTCGGTGTGGGAGCTCGAGGACGCCGAGGAGGAGAGCGTCCAGATCGTGATCAACCGCTCGCCCAGGACCTTCGTCATCGAGAACGGGCGCCTCGCCGGCATGCTGTTCGAGAAGATGGAGTACGAGCTGGACGGCAGCGGGCGCATCGTCGCCGAGCGCGTGAGCGGCGAAGAGTTCCTGCCGGCAGATGACGTGATCCTCGCCATCGGCCAGGAGAATGCCTTCCCGTGGGTGGAGCGCGACCTCGGCATCGAGTTCGACAAGTGGGACGTGCCGGTGATCGACCAGACCACCTTCCAGTCGACGCGCCCCGGGGTGTTCTTCGGCGGGGATGCGGCCTTCGGCCCCAAGAACATCATCTGGGCGGTCGAGCACGGGCACCAGGCCGCCATCTCCATCCACCGCCACTGCCAGGGCGAGGCGGTGAGCGAGCGACTGCCGCCGGGCATCAACCTGCAGAGCCGCAAGATGGGCATGCACGAGTGGAGCTACGCCAACGACTACACCGCGGTGGAGCGGCGCCTGATGCCGCACGTGTCGCTCAAGGAGCGCTTCAAGAAGCTCAACATCGAGGTCGAGCTCGGCTTCACCGCCGAGCAGGTGGAGCAGGAGGTGCAGCGCTGCCTCAACTGCGACGTGCAGACGGTGTTCGCGGCGAAGCTGTGCATCGAGTGCGATGCCTGCCTGGACATCTGCCCGGTGGACTGCCTGACCATCACGCACAACGGCCCGGAGTCCGAGCTGCGCACGCGCCTCAAGGCCCCGGCCAAGAACCTCACCCAGCCGCTGTACGTGTCCGCCGGCCTGCCCCAGACCGGGCGCGTCATGGTCAAGGACGAGGACCTGTGCGTGCACTGCGGGCTGTGCGCGGAGCGCTGCCCGACCGCCGCCTGGGACATGCAGAAATCCGAGCTGCACTGGCCGCACGCCGTGGACGAAGCCGGTACGCTGGAAGCCCGTAAACCCAAGATCGCCTGAAACACCCTATGCCTGCAGCCACGCCTTCGCGCGTCAACGACTTCACCATCAAGATCGCCACGGTCAACGGCACCGGCTCGGCGAGCGCCAACACGCTGCTGATGAAGTCGATCTTCCGCAGCGGCATCCCGGTGATGGGCAAGAACTACTTCCCCTCCAACATCCAGGGACTGCCCACCTGGTACGAGATCCGCGTCACCAAGGACGGCCACGTGGCGCGCTCCGGCCAGATCGACCTGGTGGTGGCGATGAACGCCGAGACCTATGCGCGCGATGTGAAGGAGGTCGAGCCGGGCGGCTACCTGGTCTATGACTCGACCTGGCCGCGGCCGGCGCTGCTGAAGCGCGAGGACATCACCGTGCTCGGCGTGCCGCTCGCCAAGCTGTGCAACGAGAACTTCAACGGCGTGCGTACCCGCATCCTGATGAAGAACATCTGCTACGCGGGGGTGCTGGCGGCGCTGCTGGATCTGGACCTGGCGCACATCCGCGCGCTCCTGGCGGAGACCTATGCCAAGAAGCCGCAGCTGGTCGAGAGCAACATGAAGGCCATCCAGCTCGGCTACGACTACGCGCGCGCCAGCTTCGAGTGCCCGCTGCCGCTGCGCATCGAGAGGCTGGACCGCACCGCGGGCCACATCATGATCGACGGCAACACCGCCGCCGCCCTGGGATGCATCTTCGCCGGCGCCACGGTGGCGGCCTGGTACCCGATCACCCCGTCCACCTCGCTCATGGACGCGTTCAAGATGTTTGCCGACCGTATGCGCGTCAACCCGGCGACCGGGCGCAAGAACTTCGCCTTCATCCAGGCGGAGGACGAGCTGGCGGCGGTCGGCATGGTGATCGGCGCCATGTGGAACGGGGCGCGCGCCTTCACTGCCACTTCCGGGCCGGGCATCTCGCTCATGAACGAGTTCCTGGGCCTCGCCTACTACGCCGAGGTGCCGGCGGTGATCTTCGATATCCAGCGCGTCGGCCCGTCCACCGGCATGCCGACCCGCACCCAGCAGGGTGATCTGCTGCTCTGCGCGTACGCCTCGCACGGCGATACGCGCCACGTGTGCCTGTATCCGGCCAACCCGGAGGAATGCTTCTACATGTCGGTGCAGGCCTTCGACCTGGCCGAGCGCCTGCAGACTCCGGTGCTGGTGCTGTCCGATCTCGACATCGGCATGAACGACTGGATGTGCCGCGACCTGAAGTGGGACGACAGCTACCGCCCCGACCGCGGCAAGATGCTCAGCAAGGAGGAGGTGCTGAAGCTGGAGAAGTTCTACCGCTTCATCGACAAGGATGGCGACGGCATCACCTACCGCACGCTACCGGGCGTGCACCCCAAGGCCTCGTACTTCACGCGCGGCTCGGGCCACAACCAGTTCGGCGCCTATACCGAGGACTCGGCCGATTACCAGGCAGTGCTCGACCGGCTCACCCGCAAGTGGGCCACGGCCAAGCGCTACCTGCCGCGGGCGGTGATCGATGCCAGCGCCGGCAGCAAGGTCGGCATCGTGTCGGTGGGGAGCGGCGACGGCGCGGTGCGCGAGGCGCTGGAAGTGCTCAAGGAGCGCGGGGTGGCCCTGGATTACATGCGCGTGCGCTCCTTCCCCTTCACCGAGGACGTGGAGAAGTTCCTGGCGGCACACGAGCTGCTGTTCGTGGTGGAGCAGAACCGCGATGCGCAGCTGCGCGCGCTGCTGACGCTCGAGACCGCGGTCGACAAGTCCAAACTGCGCTCGCTGCTGCACTACAGCGGGCTGTCCATTTCCTCCGCGTTCATCGTCGAGGGCGTGCTCGCCGAGCTGCACCCGGACAAGCAGCTCAAGCACCAGGGGGCCGCCCATGGCTGATCGCAGGCGAAGCGGCGCGCCGCGGCGCGCCAGGCGGGTACCGACATGACTTTCATGGCCAAACCGAAGGTGGCGCATCCCTCGCTGCCGAAGAACGCGCTCGGCTTCACGCGGCGCGACTACGAAGGAGCGCTGTCGACGCTGTGCGCCGGCTGCGGCCACGATTCCATCACCGCCGCGATCGTGGAGGCGAGCTGGGCGCTGGCGATCGAGCCGCAGAATATGGTGAAGCTGTCGGGCATCGGCTGCTCCTCCAAGACCACCGCCTACTTCGTCTCCGGCGGTCACGGCTTCAACTCCGTGCACGGCCGCATGCCCTCCATCGCCATGGGCGCCAACGCCGCCAACCGCAAGCTCTCCTACATCGGGGTGTCGGGCGACGGCGATACGCTCTCGATCGGGCTCGGCCAGTTCTGCCACGCCATCCGCCGCAACCTCAATATGCTGTACATCATCGAGAACAACGGCGTGTACGGGCTCACCAAGGGGCAGTTCTCGGCCTCGGCGGATGTCGGCACCAAGGCCAAGAAGGGCGAGACCAACTTCCAGCCGCCGATCGACCCGGTGCTGCTGGCGATCACCCTCGGCGCCACCTTCGTGGCGCGCAGCTTCTCCGGCGACAAGCAGCAGCTGGTGCCGCTCATCCAGGCGGGGCTGAAGCATCAGGGCTTCGCGCTCATCGACGTGCTGTCCCCGTGCGTCACCTTCAACGATCACGAGGGCTCCACCAAGAGCTACGCCTACACCCGCGAGCACTATGAGCCGGCGGTGCACGCCGACTTCGTGCCGCTCGAGCGCGAGATCACCGCTGAGTATCAGGAAGGCGAGATGCTGCCGGTGGTCATGCACGATGGCAGCCGCATCGTGCTGCGCAAGCTGGATGCCGCGTACGATCCGACCAACCGCACCACCGCCGCGGCGCAGATCCAGGAGCGCATGCGGGCAGGGGAGTACCTGACCGGGCTGCTGTACGTGGACGTCGAGCCGCAGAAGAGCGCGTTCCATTTCGTGAACGGCACCCCCGACGAGCCGCTCAACAGCATTCCCTACGAGGCGCTGTCCCCGGGGTCCAAGGGCCTGGAGAAGGTGCTGGCGCGCTACCGCTAGCGGATCGCCGAGCCGATGGCGTAGCGCACCGCGAGCTGCAGCTGCGTCTCGGTGGCGAACGGCGCCCCGCCGGCTTCCGCGCGGTTGTAGTTGCTGCTCTCGACGCGCAGCCACTCGAGCGTGAAGCGCCAGTGCGCACTGGCGTTGAAAATGTAGGCCGCAGTCCAGGCGTGCCCGTCCTGCCAGCCGCCGCCGATCTCCTCGTCGTTGGTGCGCACCGTGAAGCGGTCGTAGCGCGCACTGAGCGTGTGCCGGCCGAAACGCTTGGACAGCAGCACGAAGTCGGCGTCGAACGGCCAGTTGAGCTGCAGCCCCACGGGAGCGATGCGGGTCTCGCCGCCCAGCCACTGCGCGATCGCGGTCCAGCCGCTGTCGAGCTCGACCCGCACCCCGGCGCTGTTGAAGTGCGTCTCCCAGGCGATGGTCCTGGAGACGACGTCCAGCTGCGTCGGATCGGCGCGGTTGTCGTAACGCAGCACGCGCAGCACCACGCGATCCAGGTAGCGCGCCTCGAGTCCGCCGTAGACGCCGGCGCGGTGATCGTACTCGACGAACGGTTCTTCGCCGTATACCGGCGGGACGCCGGGCTTGCCGATGCGATCGAACAGCGGCGTCTGCCGGTCGGTGAAGGTGAAGCCGGCGTTGGCGAGCTCGGCTCCCACGGCATCGTTCCAGCCGAACACTCCGGCGGTGGCAGCCAGGTCGAAAGCGTGCCCACCGCGCGTGCCGAGCCAGTCGAGCTGTCCCTCCATGCCGATGGTGCGCAGCTCCACCGCCAGCCAGCTGTCGATCGCCGAGAAGGAAAGCGTGTACGGGGACTCCCAGCCCGGGGCGCGGTTCTCGAGTGACAGGGTCGGGTAGAAGGCGCCTGCCTTGAGGCGGAAGCGGAAGCCATTGCTCGGATAGGGGCGCAACTGCAGGTACGCCTCGGTCACCCCGAGCGGGTTGCGGCCCTTGTCGTCCCAGGCGGAGACGTCGAGGTGTGCGCTCCACAGCTCGAACAGGTGCTGCGTGAGCGCAAAGCGCGCGCGCCCGAGCTGTAGGCCCGAGTCATCGCTGCCGAAGCGCACGGTGCCGAGGCCCCCGTCCATGAGCGGCGCGGCGGCGTCGGAGTTGACGAGCCGCAGGTCGAGGCTCGCCTCCCAGTCCGCGGCGCGGCTCACGGCGCTGAAGGCGAGCAGCGCGGTCAGCGCCAGGAGCGCTGCGGTGAGAGCGGTGGCGCGCCGCGCCCGCTGGCGGCGCGACACCCACAGAGCGGGCAAGGTGCGGGGTAGTTGCGTCATGGCGCGCCCGCTAGTAGTCCCAGGAGTGCGGCCGGTCCGTGATCGGGGCTGGCTCGAGTGCCTTCGCGAGGCGCAGCGTCAGATCGGCGCGGTCGGTGTCGCCGACCGTCAGCTCGCGCTCCAGGTCGCTTTCTGCATCACGTAGGCGCGGATGCCAGATGCCGACCTTGTAGCGCCCGCGCGGCACGTCCGCGGTGAAGGCACCGTCGCGGTCGGTGCGCCCGAAGTACGCCGCATCGGTGACGACCAGATACGCGAGCATCTCGTCGTGAATGTTGCAGCCGAGGGTCACCACGCCCGCCTGGTCGAAATGCACCGGCGGGTAGGGCTTGCCGCGGTACAGCGGCAGCTGGAAGCGCTTGGCTGGGGAGAAGGAGTAGATCTGGTGGCTGACCGAGTCGCTGTTGGGGAACTCCACCGTCGAGCCGATCGGGATGACCAGCAGGTCCGGTTCGAAGGCCCTGTTGACCTGGTCCATGACCGCATGCAGCGCAGCCACCTTGCGCGGCGGCCCGTCGAGCGGGCGCACCGTGACCACCGCGCCCTGCAGCGCATGGCCATCGGATGCGCGCACGTTGATGACCAGGGTGGCCGCGGAGGCCGGGGCCGCCGCGCCCAGGGCGCTGATCAGGGCGAGGAAGCCGGAGGCGAGCCGGTGCCAGGCCTGGAAGCGACGCGCTCGTGCCGGAGGTCTCATTCCCGCACTTGAATCCTCGCGGGAATGGCCGCGGGGCTCTTACGATGCGGTCATATTCGGACACTCTCATGGGCAGTTTCCGCAAACGGCTTCTCGTGCTGATCATCGGGCTGGTGATCGTCACCCAAACTGTGACGCTCGCCGCAGTGCTCGTCAGTACCCGTCGCAACGTGGAAGCACGCGCCGCCGAGCAGCTGCGCTCCGGTGCGGCGCTCGCCGAGCACCTGGTGCGCTTCCGTGCCGGACAGCTCGCCAACGGCGTCGCGGTACTTGCCGGGGACTTCGGCTTCCGCGAGGCGGTGGCGAGCGGGCACGTTCCCACCATCCTGTCCGCGGCGCGTAACAACGCCCAGCGCATCGGCGCGGACATGGTGCTGCTGCTCGACACGGGGGGGCGGGTGCTGGCCTCCACCGCGCCCGCGGCGCTGCCGGCCGAGGGGTCGCTTGCGAGCCTGCTCGCCGACGTCTCCACCGAGCGCGATCGGCCGAGCTTCCGCGTGTTCGGCGCGCAGTCCTACCAGTTCTTCCTCGCCCCGGTGCGCGCCCCCGAGACCATCGCCTGGGTGGCGATGGGCTTCGTGGCCGATGACGCCCTGGCGCAGAAAATCCGCGACCTGGTCGGCTCGCAGGTGGCCATCGTCACGCACGGGCGCGACGGGGTGCTGCACGTGGCGTCCACGCTCGCACCCGGCGAGCGCCACAGCCTCGTGGCGCGCGCGCGGCCGGCCGCCAGCGGCGCCGCTGACTATCTGTCCTTCGCGCGCCGCCTGGACGCGAACGGCGATGCGGTCGAGCTGATCCTGCTGCGGCCGCTGCCGGAGGTGCTGGCCCCCTATCGCGAGCTGCGCGACGACATGCTGCTGATCGACGGCATCGCGCTGTTCGTCGCCGCGCTCGTCGGCGCGGTGCTCGGCCGTAGCGCCACGCACCCGATCGGCGAGCTGATGCGCGCCGCGCGGCGCATCGAGCAGGGGCAGTACGAGACCGCGGTGCACGTCTCCGGCGGCAACGAGTTCAAGCGCCTGGCGGCGACCTTCAATGCCATGCAGAGCAACATCGCGGCACGCGAGGCTGACATTACCCATCAGGCCTACCACGATCCGCTGACGCAGCTGCCGAACCGCGCGCTGGTGGTGCGCGGCCTCGAGGGCCTGGTGAACGGCGTCGGCCGCGAGGCGAGCGCCGCGCTGGTTCTGATCGAGCTGCGCAACCTGCGCGACATCAACGCTTCCCTCGGGCACCAGGTGGGCGACGATGTGCTGCGCGAGGCGGCGCGGCGGCTGCAGCAGAACGTGGCCGCCGCCGACACGCTCGCGCGCCTCGGCGAGACACAGTTCCTGGTCATCGCCGCGGGCTGCTCCTCCGAGCGTGCGCTGCTGTATGCCGAGCAGCTGGCCGCGGTGATCCGCAGCGGCTTTCACCTCGCCGGCGTGAGCTTGGATGTGCGCGTCGCCTGCGGCGTGTGCCTGTTCCCGGCGCACGGGCGCAGCGCCAACGAGCTGCTGCAGCGCGCGCAGGTGGCACTCGATGATGCCGACGAGGTACGCGCGCGCGTCGCCATGTACCGGCTCGGGCAGGATGAGGAGCACCGCCGCCGTCTCACCCTGGTGACCGACCTGCGCGCCGCGATCGACGGGGACCGCCTGACGCTCGTGTACCAGCCGAAGGTCACCATGGCGGACCGCTCGGTCACCAGCCTCGAGGCGCTGGTGCGCTGGCAGCATCCGCAGCTCGGCGCGATATCGCCGGCGGAGTTCGTGCCGCTCGCCGAGAGCACCGGCGGCTCGCGGCGCCTCACCAACTGGGTGCTGGCCGCGGCCATACGCCAGCTGGGCGAGTGGCTGCGCGAGGGACTGGAGGTGCAGCTGGCGGTGAATCTGTCGGCGCCGGACATCCTCGACCCGGACCTCGGAGATGAGATCCTGCGCCTGCTGCGGCGGCAGCGCGTGGACCCCGCGATGCTGATGCTGGAGATCACCGAGAGCGCGGTGATGCGTGACCCGCAGGTGGCGGTGCGCAACATGCAGCTGCTGCGTCTCGCCGGCCTGCGCTTCGCCATCGATGACTTCGGCACCGGGCACTCGACGCTGTCGCAGCTGGCGGTGCTGCCGGTGGACGAGCTGAAGATTGACCGCTCGTTCATTGCCCAGGCCGCCGGCGGGGCGGTCACCATCGTCGCCTCCACCATCGAGCTCGGCCATCGCATGAAGCTCAAGGTGGTCGCGGAAGGGGTGGAGGAGCCGAACGCCTGGAACCTGTTGCGGCGCTTCGGCTGCGACTACGCCCAGGGCTATCTCATCAGCCCGCCGCTGCCGGCGGCGGAGGTACCGGCCTTCGTGCGCCAGGCCAACCAGCTGCTGCCCGCCTCGGACTCCACCGCGCTGCAGATCCGCGCCCTCGATCAGCTCGCCGGGCGCAGCCGGCGCTGAAGCGCCTCAGCCGGCGGCTGCGCGGCGCGCGCGCCGCAGCAGCCACACGATCAGCATGTACGGTCCGATCAGCACCGCCGCCTCGAGGAACTCGAACGGCAGCAGGTTGTGCGAGGTCGGGTCGCGCTGCAGGTCGCTGTAGTCCTTCGCGCCCCACACCAGGATCGCCACGAGCGGCAGCACCGCAAGTGCGCGCCAGATGCCGCGCCAGCGCAGCACTCCCCACAGCGGCCACAGCAGACAGGCGCAGGCCGCGGCCACCAGCGCCAGCGCGAACACCGCCAGCGCCACCGTTCCGGAGAGGCCCAGTGGCCGGTTGTGGTATTCGGTGTAAGCCTGCTTCTGCGCCTCGGCCTCCTTCTGCTTCAGGCCTGCCACCCAAGCGGCCGGCTCGTGCCGCGGGCCGACCGTGCCGTCCCAGGTGAATCGTGCCGGCGTCACCAGGTCCACGGTCGGGTAGCCGGAGTTCGCGGGTGCGGCCTGCACGTGGATCTCGTCCACTCCACCCACGGAGCGGAAACCGAACCAGCCGAAGGCCTCACCGTCGCCGGGCGCATAGACCGGCGAGCCGTTGCTCATCGCCGGTGCCGGCTCGCCGTGCGCGAAGGGACGCACCCAGACGCGGATCGGGCCGTCGGCGTGGTAACGCACACGCACATAGACCTCATCGTCGGCATTCAGCACCGCCGGCGCCGGCGGGTCCATGTCGAGAATCTCGAGGTCGATGTTGGTGGCCGCAGGGGCGCAGATCCCGACGGCGGTGCCGAGGATCAGCACCGGCAGGCTCAGCAAGGTGGCGCGATGCATAGGCGGCGCCTCCGTTCAGTTGACGGAAGGTTCCAGGAGGGCGTCGACGCGCTGACGGTACTGCAGCAGCAGCTGCGCGGCGAATTCGGCAAACACCCGGATGCGCGCAGAGTCGCGCAGCGCGCTGCGGCAGACGATGGAGATGGGCGCGCCCGGCGCCGCCCACTCGCGCAGCACCGCCTCCAGGCGCCCGGCGGCCAGCGCTTCGGCGACCATCAGATCCATGGCCTGCACGATGCCGGCGCCGCGCACCGCAGCCATGAGCTGCGCCTCCACCGAGTTGAACGCGACGCTGAACGGCAGGCCGAGATGACGGCGCTGCGTGCCCTTCTGGAAGCGCCACTTGTGCGGGCGGCGGTCGCTCGCGCCCAGGTAGCCCACCAGCTTGTGGCGGCGCAGGTCGTCGGGGTCCTGCGGCACGCCGTGCGCGCGCAGGTAGTCGGGGGAGGCGCAGGTGATGAGGCGTGTGGTCACCACGCGCCGGGCAATCAGGTGGGGGGTGCGCACCGCGCCGACGCGCACCGCGAGATCGATCTCCTCGGCGATCAGGTCGACGACGCGGTCGTTGAACTGCACTTCCAGCTGCAGGTCCGGGTAGCGGGCGGTGAACTGCGGCAGTGCCCGCACCAGCAGCGCGCGGCCGAACGCGACCGGCACGTCCACGCGCAGCCTGCCGGCGGGGGCGAGGCGCGTGCGCCGCAGTGCCTCGTCGGCCGATTCGAGGTCGGCGAGGATCCGCTGGCAGCGCGTCAGGTACTCGGCGCCGTCGGTGGTGAGCCCCACACGGCGCGTGGTGCGGTGGAACAGCTGGCAACTCAAGTGCCGCTCGAGCTCGGCGATGTGTGTGCTGACCACCGCGCGCGACAGGCCGAGGGCATCCGCGGCGCGGGTGAAGGAGTGCAGGTCCGCGACCCGCACGAAGCTGCGCATGCACGCCAGCTGGTCCACCGCTTGATTGTACTGAATTTCAAGACAATAAATTCGTTATTAGCCTGTTTTTCTGACGAGCGGGAGCGCCTAGATTGTCCCCCCGCCGGCACCCCGCCGGCGCATGCACATAAGGGAGGGCGGACATGTTCATCTTCCAGCGCCCCTTCCAGGCCGTGGCCGCAGGCCTCGGCGTCGCACTGCTGATGGCGCACCTCGGCAGCCACTACGATGGCATACAACCTGCACGCAGCGCTGCGCCGAACACAGGTCCGACAGCTCGGCTTGTGCCGGTCACGCCGCTTGGGGTATCGTCCGCGCCGGTTCGTGACCTTTCCCTTTCCTGCCGCCTGCCGCCCGCTTCGTTTGCGAGTTGGCTTCCTGGTCTGAAAAGCCGAATCGTTCCCGACCAGGTGGCAGTGCGTGCGCCGACGACCCAACCGATCTTCGGTATGCGCTCCTGCTGAGAATGTTTGTTTCAGGAGTTTGATTGCATGACGAAGATCTATGTTGGCAACCTGCCGTTTTCCGCCACTGACGCCGAAGTGCGCGAGCTGTTCGCACAGCACGGTACCGTCGAGTCGGTGAGCATCATCACCGACCGCGACACGGGCCGTCCGCGCGGCTTCGGGTTCGTGGAGATGTCGCGCGCCGATGCCTCGCGCGCCATTCAGAACCTCAACGGCAAGGAGCTCGGCGGACGTCCGCTGCGCGTCAACGAGGCCCAGGAACGCACCGGCGGTGGCGGTAACCGCGGCGGCGGCGCCCCGAAGCGCTGGTAAGCTTTCACAGCTGTCCAGGGCCGGCCGCCAGGTATGGCGGCCGGCCTTTTTTCATTGACTCGGAGTTTTCTCTCATGGGCAAGGGCGATTCCCGAACACGGCGCGGCAAGATCTACCAGGGCTCCTTCGGCAAGTCCCGACCCAAGGACCCGGCCAAGCGCAAGCGCAAGGCCGCCAAGGCCGCCAAGCGCTAGAGGGCGCACGGCCCGCGGCTCAGGGAGCCGTACCATCCGGCGCCGCGGCCGTCAGGTGCGCGCCGGCACCCGCAAACGGATTAGCCACCGCGACGTTCGCCGGATGGGTCTTGCGTTCGTAGCAGCGGCGCAGGATCTCGAGCGCGGACCGATCGTTCGGCGGCAGCTCGGCAGTGCTCGCCTTACGCGGCGCGACGCGCTCGCCCCAGCGCAGCGCGTGCGCGCAGAAACTCAGGCCGCCGCCGAAGCCGGGCAGCAGCAGCAGCGCCCCGGGGCGCACGCGGCCTTGCTCCAGCGCCTCGCACAGCGCCACCGGCACGGTCGCCGAGGACATGTTGCCGTAGCGCTGGATGTTGACGAACACCCGCTCCATGGGAACGCCGGCGCGCTTGGCGACCGCCTCGATGATGCGCAGGTTCGCCTGGTGCGGCACCACCAGGTCGACGTCGGCGGCCGTGAAGTTGAGCCGCGCCAGCGCCTCCTCGCAGGCGCCGCTCATGCCGGCCACGGCGCGCTTGAAGATTTCCTGACCCTCGAACTGCCAGTGCGTGATGCCGTAGAGCACGCCTTTGTTGGCGTACGTGCCGCCCATGCCCTGCACGCGCAGAATCTCACGCGCATCGCCGTAGCAGCCGAGCTTCTCGGCCAGCAGCCCCTCGGCGTGCGTGCTCGCTTCCAGCACCACCGCCGCGGCGCCATCGCCGAACAGCACCGCGACGTTGCGGTCGCTCCAGTCCATGAACGGCGAGATGAGCTCGGCGCCGATCACCAGCGCGTTGCGCACCACGCCGGTACGGATGAGCGCGGTGGCGGTCGACAGTCCATACAGGAAGCTGGTGCAGGCGGTGTTGATGTCGTAGGCGGCGGCCGGCTGCGCCCCGATGCGCCGCTGGATGCCCGAGGCCATGTTGGGCACCTGGTCGTCATGGCTGCAGGTGCCGAACACGATGAGCTCGATGCTGCGCCCCTCGAGGCCCGCGGCCGCGAGCGCGTGCGCGGCCGCGACGTAGGCGAGCTCCTCCAGGCCGACGTGGGAGACGCGCCGCTCGCGGATCCCGGTCCGGCTGAGGATCCACTCGTCGCTGGTGTCCAGCAGGGTGGACAGGTCGTGATTGCTCAGCACCGCAGGCGGCAGGCACTTGCCCCAGCCGGTGATCGCCGCGTAGGTCACCGCTACCCCCTGAAGACTCCGCAGCCTGCGCCGTGACGCGTTCGTAAGGATAGCAGGCTGCCGGTACAATCAGTGCGTGCCCGAGTCCGGCTATTCCCGCTGGCGTCCGCATCCGTGGCACGGGCTGGAGCCCGGTGCCGATGCCCCGCGCATCGTCAACGCCTACATCGAGATCACCCCCTTCGATCTGATGAAGTACGAGGTGGACAAGGCGAGCGGCTACCTGCGCGTCGACCGCCCGCAGCGCACCTCCTCGCAGCCGCCGGCGCTCTACGGATTCATCCCGCAGACCTACTGCGGGGAACGCGTGCGCAGGCTCACCCCGGGCTGCGAACGCGGCGACGGCGATCCGCTGGACATCTGCGTGATCAGCGAGCGGCCGATCAACCACTCCGAGGTGCTGCTGCGCGCCTGCGTGGTGGGGGGGCTGAAGATCATCGATCGCGGCGAGGCCGACGACAAGATCATCGCGGTGCTCGAGGGCGACTACGTGTGGGGCGAAGCGCACGAACTCGAGGACCTGCCGCCGGCGCTCCTGGAGCGCATCGAGCACTACTTCTCCACCTATAAGCTGGTGCCGGACCAGCCGCCCAAGATCGCCGTCACCGGCCGCTACGGCTACGCGCAGGCCGCGGCGGTGATCCTGGCCTCGATCGAGGACTACGCCGAGCGGTTCGGCCGCACCTGAGGTATCCCATGAACACCCCGAACCCGAGCGGCAACGCGCCCGGACTGCGGACGCTGCTGGATGAGGCGCTCACTTACTGGGAGCCGCGCCGTATCGTCTACAACCTGGTGCTCGCGGCCGTGGTGCTCGGCTGGCTGATCGGCACCTGGCCGCACTTGCGGCCGGCGCTCACTCTGCAGGCGCTGCTGCTGCTGTTCGTGCTCGGGACGGCCGCCAACGTCTGCTACTGCGCGGCGTACTTCGTCGACTTGCCGCTGCAGTACTCCTCGTTCCGCAGCCGCTGGCTCAAGTGGCGCTTCGGACTGTGGCTCGCGGGCATGCTGCTCGCCACGGTCCTCGCCAATTACTGGATCGCGGACGAGATCTATCCTTACGTACTAGCGGCGGGCTGAGTCCGGCGCGTAATCGAACGAGTCGAAGTACAGCCGCCCCGCCGGCAGGCCGTGGCGCGGAAAGGCCGCGCGCATGGCCTCGATCATCGCCGGCGGTCCCGCCGCGTACACCTCGAGGCCGGCGAGGTCCGGGTAGTCGGCGAGCACCGCATCGTGCACGAATCCCACTCGGTGATGCGCGGCCTCGGCGCCGGTGGCCTCCGAAAGCACGGCGGTGAAGCTCAGCTGCGGGTGGCGTTCTACCCACTCCAGCACCAGCGCCTCCTCGTACAGGTCCTGCGTGTGGCGCGCGCCCCAGTACAGGTGGATCGGCCGGCGGATACCGGTCTCGAGCACGTGGCGCAGCATCGACTTCAGGGGCGCGAAGCCGGTGCCACCGGCCACCATGAGCGCCGGCCCCGTTCCCTCGTGGTAGATGAACTGCCCGACCGGGCCCTCGATGCGCAGCAGCGACCCCGCCGTGAGCGCGCCCTCGGCGCCCGCCGCGGAGGCCCCGAACAGCCGCTCCGTGAAACCGCCGCCCTGCACGCGGCGCACGTGTAGCTCGATGAGCTCGCTGTCGTGCGGGGGACTGGCGATGGAGAAGCTGCGCCGGCGGCCGTTGGGCAGCAGCACGTCCAGGTACTGCCCGGCGCGGAAGCGCAGCCGCTCGACCGCCGGCAGCCGCAGCAGCACCTGCATCACATCCGGGGCGAGTGGTGCCAGTGCCGCGATGCGCGCCGGCAGGGTCTTGATCTCGACCTCATCGACGCCGGCGATGAGGCGCGCCTCGACGAGCAGATCGGAGCGCGCGCGTGCCTGGCACAGCAGCACCTGGCCGGCGGCGCGCTCCTCGGCGGTGATGCCGAGCGGGATGCCGTTGGGGTAGCTGATCTCGCCCGCACGCAGCCGCGCCCGGCATGAGCCGCAGTGACCGGACTTGCAGCTGTGCGGCAGATTGAGCCCCGCCTCGAGCGCGGCCTCCAGCACCGGCTGTGCCGCGCTGACGTGCAGCGTGCGGCGGTGCGGCTCGATGCGTACCACGTATTCGTCCCGGCTCACTGACCTCTTCCTGTAAGGGCGAAGGACTAGACTAGACGCGTACGTGCGCCAAGGCCAAGGAGTTGCCATGTTTGTGAACCCGACACGGGAACAGATCGCACCGGTACTGCGCGCCGCGCACGTCATCGCCATCGTGGGGCTCTCGGCCGATCCCACCCGCCCGAGCCACGGCGTGGCGCGCGCCCTGCAGCGTTTTGGGTACCGCATCATTCCGGTCAACCCGGCACTCGAGTCGGTGCTGGGGGAGCCGGCGGTGGGCTCGCTCGATCAGCTGCCGGAAGTGCTGGGCGCCGACGAGCGGGTCGACATCGTCGATGTGTTCCGCCGCCCCGAGCACGTCGCCGGCATCGTCGCCGACTGCATCCGCCTCAACATGCCGGCGCTGTGGCTGCAGGAGGGGGTCATCGACCTCAAGGCCGCCGAGCGCGCGGCGCAGGCGGGGATCTTCACGGTCATGGACCGGTGCCTGTTCAAGGAGCGCGCCGCGCTGCACTGACGGACCGGGGTTCACGCGCGACGCGTTTACGCTATGCTGCGGCTCAGATGCGCCTCGATTTCACGAAGATGCACGGGGTCGGCAACGACTTCCTGGTCTTCGATGCGCCCGCCGATGGATCCGTGCTGCGCCCCGAGCGGCTCCGTGCCCTGGGGGATCGCCGCAGCGGCATCGGCTTCGACCAGGCGCTGGTGCTCGAGCGACCGCGCCGCCCCGATACCGCGGTGTTCTATCGCGTCTTCAACTGCGACGGCGATGAGGTAGAGCAGTGCGGTAACGGCGCTCGCTGCATCGCCGCGCTGCTGCATCACCGCGGCCTGACACGCAACGGCGAGGTCACCCTCGACAGCCCCGCGGGCCGGGTGCACGCCCGCATCGAGTCGCGCGAGCGCGTCTCGGTCGAGATGGGGGTGCCCAACTTCGATCCGCGCTCGCTGCCCTTCGAGGCCGCGCGTGAGGCAGACAGTTATGCGCTCGAGGTGGCAGGCCAGACGCTGCAGATCGGGGCGGTGTCAGTGGGCAACCCGCACGCGGTGCTCACCGTGGACTCGGTCGAGCAAGCCCCGGTGGCGACCCTCGGACCTGCGATCGAGCATCACCCGCGCTTTCCGAGGCGCGTCAACGCCGGATTCCTGCAGATCGTGGCGCGGGCCGAGGTGCGGCTGCGTGTGTATGAGCGCGGCGCCGGCGAGACACCCAGCTGCGGCACGGGCGCCTGCGCGGCGGTCGCGGTGGGGCGGCGGCGCGGCCTGCTCGATCCGCAGGTGCACGTGCAGGTGCGCGGCGGCGAGTTGCGGGTAAACTGGGCGGGCAGCGGTCAGAGCATCTGGCTGACCGGTGCGACCGGGATATCATTCGAAGGTCATGTCGAGGTCTGAAACACTATGACGACACGAGAGGCTCGCGGGCTTGCGGCGGTGGAGACCGAGGAGGAATCCGTCGCCAGCTATCTGCAGCGCAATCCCGAGTTCTTCGAGCGCCATCAGGGGGTGCTGGCGCGGCTGCGGCTGCCGCACGCACGCGGCGACTCCACCATCTCCCTGGTCGAGCGGCAGATCGAGGTGCTGCGCGAGAAGCAGGCGGCACTGGAGAACAAGCTCGCCGAGCTGGTGCGCGTGGCGCGCGCCAACGACGCCATCGCCGAGCGGCTGCACCGCTTCACACGGCGGCTGCTCGGGGTGAGCTCGCGCGAGCAGGCGATCGCGTGCATCGAGGCCGGGCTGCGTGAGGACTTCGACGCCTTCCATGCCGCGCTGGTACTGATCGGCCCGCCGCGGGAGGCACCGCTGGCGCCGCGCTTCGTGCGCAGCGTGAGCGCCGATGATGCGCAACTGAAGTCCTTCGAGTCGCTGTTCGCCAGCGGCAAGCCGCGCTGCGGCCAGGCGCGCGACTCGCAGCGCGAGTTCCTGTTCGGCCCGGAGGGGCTGGAGATGGGCTCGCTGGCGCTGGTGCCGCTCGGGGAGAAGGGCGCGCTCGGCCTGCTGGCGCTCGGCAGCGCTGACCGTGACCGTTTTCATCCGGGGATGAGCACCGAGTTCCTAGCACGCCTCGCGGAGCTGATCACCGATTCGCTCGGCGCCGCGCCGGCGCGCTGAACGATCGGGCCATGTCGCCCGCGGCGCTCGAGTGGGTGGCGCGCTTCCGGCGCTATCTCGGCTCCGAGCGGCGCCTGTCCGCCCATACCGACAGCGCCTACGCGCGCGACCTCGCCGCGCTGGTGAAGTACTGCGAGCGCATGAAGATCTGCGACTGGAGCCGGCTCGACAGCCAGCACCTGCGCGCCTTCGCCGCGCACTCGCACGCCGCCGGCCTGGGTGCGCGCAGCATCCAGCGCCGCCTGTCCGCGGTGCGCAGCTTCTACCGCTTCCTGCTGCGCGAGAGTCCGCGCGAGGCCGCCGCAGGCCGCACCCGGCGCGTTACCGGCAATCCCACCCACGGGGTGCCCGCCCCCAAGGCCCGGCGCCAGCTGCCGCACACACTCGATGCGGACCAGATGGCGCGGCTGCTGGCGATTCCCGCTGGCGATGCCCTCTCCGCGCGCGACCGCGCGCTCATGGAGCTGTTGTATTCCTCGGGCCTGCGCCTGGCGGAGCTGGTGAGTCTCGACCTCACCAGCCTCGATCTGAAGGACCGCGTCGTGCAGGTGCTCGGCAAGGGCAACAAGAGCCGCATCGTCCCGGTGGGACGCGCCGCGGCCGCAGCGTTGCGCAGCTGGCTCAGGGAACGCGCAGCGCTCGCCAAGACGGATGAGACGGCGCTGTTCGTCGGCCGCAACGGCCGGCGCCTCGGGGCGCGCGCGGTGCAGACGCGGGTGGCACTGTGGGCGAGGCGCCAGGGGCTCAGCCAGCACGTGCACCCGCACCTGTTCCGCCACTCCTTTGCCTCGCATCTGCTCGAGTCGAGCGGTGAGCTGCGCTCGGTGCAGGAGCTGTTGGGACACGCGGACATCTCCACCACCCAGATTTATACCCACCTTGACTTCCAGCACCTCGCCCGCATCTACGACGCTGCCCACCCGCGGGCGCGCCGCAAGGCTTAAGGCCCGGCAGCAGCAGAGGAAACTGGTGCGCGATGCGGGCGCGGGGCGCCACAATCAACCCTGGGAAGCCCATGAGCGAGCATTTCAATCCCCACGGCACCACTATCCTCGGCGTACGGCGCAAGGGCTCGGTCGCCATCGGCGGTGATGGCCAGGTCACCCTGGGCAACACGGTCATGAAAGGCAACGCCCGTAAGGTGCGCCGCCTGGCCGACGACAAGGTGATCGCCGGCTTTGCCGGCGGTACCGCCGATGCCTTCACGCTGTACGAGCGCTTCGAGGGCAAGCTCGAGAAGTACGGCAACCTGACGCGAGCGGCGATCGAGCTCGCCAAGGATTGGCGCTCGGACCGCTACCTGCGCCGTCTCGAGGCGCTGCTGCTGGTCGGAGACCCGGACAAGCTGCTGATGATCTCTGGCAACGGCGACGTCATCGAGCCCGAGCACGACGTGGCCGCGATCGGCTCCGGCGGCCAGTATGCGCTCGCCGCGGCGCGCGCGCTCACCGAAAGCTCCGAGCTCGCGGCCCGCGAAATCGTCGAGCGCGCGCTAAACATCGCCGCCGACATCTGCATCTACACCAACCGCAACATCGTCATCGAGGAACTGAACGCCGCGCGGGGCGTCAGGGTCTGATCGGTATGTCATCACTCACCCCCCGCCAGATCGTCCAGGAGCTCGACAAGCACATCGTGGGCCAGGACGCGGCCAAGCGCGCCGTGGCCATCGCGCTGCGCAACCGCTGGCGCCGCATGCAGGTCAGCGAGCCGCTGCGCCAGGAGATCACCCCCAAGAACATTCTCATGATCGGCCCCACCGGCGTCGGCAAGACCGAGATCGCGCGCCGCCTGGCCAAGCTCGCCAACGCGCCGTTCGTGAAGGTCGAGGCCACCAAGTTCACCGAGGTCGGTTACGTCGGGCGCGACGTCGACTCGATCGTCAAGGAGCTCGCCGACGTCGCGGTCAAGATGACCCGCGAGCAGGAAATGTCCAAGGTGCGCGAGCGCGCGCTGGATGCGGCCGAGGAGCGCGTGCTGGACACGCTGCTGCCCAAGCCGCGCATGATGGGCTTCTCGACCGATGAGCCGGCGACCGCGCGCGACGGCGAGACGCGCCAGAAGTTCCGCAAGATGCTGCGCGAGCACGAGCTCGACGATCGCGAGATCGAGATCGAGCTGCGGGCGCTGCCGGCGGGGGTGGAGATCATGGCGCCGCCGGGCATGGAGGAGATGCAGCAGCAGCTGCAGTCGATGTTCGCCAACCTCGGCGGCAACCGCACCCGCACCCGCAAGGTAAAGGTGCGCGAGGCGCTCAAGCTGCTTACCGACGAGGAGGCGGGCAAGCTCATCAACGAGGAGGAGCTGAAGGTCCAGGCGCTGGCCAGCGCCGAGCAGAACGGCATCGTGTTCATCGACGAGATCGACAAGGTGACGCGCCGCCAGGAAACCATCGGCGCCGACGTCTCGCGCGAGGGCGTGCAGCGCGACCTGCTGCCGCTCGTGGAAGGCTCGACCGTGGCCACCAAGTACGGTCCGGTCAAGACCGACCACGTGCTGTTCATCGCCTCCGGCGCCTTCAGCCTCTCCAAGCCCTCCGACCTCATCCCGGAGCTGCAGGGACGCCTGCCGATCCGGGTCGAGCTCGACTCGCTCAAGGTCGGCGACTTCGTGCGCATCCTCACCGAGCCGGACGCCTCGCTCACCGCGCAGTACAAGGCGCTCATGGCGACCGAGGGTGTCGAGGTGTTGTTCGCGGAGTCCGGCGTGCAGCGCATCGCCGAGATCGCCTACCAGGTCAACGAGCGCACCGAGAACATCGGCGCGCGCCGCCTGCACACCGTCATGGAGCGCCTGCTCGAGACCGTGTCCTACGAGGCCACCGAGAGCAAGTCCAACGGCGCCGGCAAGGTGACCATCGACGCGAAATACGTCGACGACCACCTCGGGCAGCTGGTCCAGGACGAGGACCTGAGCCGCTACATCCTCTGAGATTCCGCGCGCCCGCGGCGGACAAGCGACGCTGCGTCAACAGCCGCGCCGCGAGCCGTGCGGTGTTGGTCTGGCTGCGCTCAGGCTGAGCCCGAGCGCAGCAGGTGCGCGGGCGTGATGGCCGCGAGCGACGGCGTGCCGGCCTGGCGCATGATGTCGGCGAGCTCGCGGTTGAGAATGCCGATGACGGCCTCGACTCCCGGCTGGCCGAAGGCGGCGAGGCCCCACGCCTGCGGGCGTCCGATGCCGACCGCGGTGGCGCCGAGCGCGAGCGCCTTGAAGATGTCGGTACCGCGGCGGAAGCCGCCGTCGACGAACACCGGGACCTTGCCGCGCACCGCCGCCACCACTTCCGGCACGCAGTCGATGCTGGCGCGCAGCGTCTCCTCGTTGCGGCCGCCGTGATTGGAGACGATCACGGCGTCCGCGCCGTGCGCGACGGCGATGGCGGCATCCTCGCCGGTGACGATGCCCTTGGCGAACAGCCGCCCCTTCACCGCCGCGCGCAGCCGGTCGAACCACCTGACCGACATGTCCTTGGGAACCAGGTCGGTGACGCGCGAGACGTCGAGACCGGCGAACATCGGTCCCTTGAGCCACATGTCGTGGGCGTTGTCGCGGTGGCAGTTGCTGCACACGCGGCTGTCCGAGCGCTCGGCGAGCGCCAGGGTCTCGTTGTTGCGCGGCCGGGTGACGCCATCGAGCGTCACCACCACGGCGGCGCAGCCGGCGCGCTCGGCGCGCCGCACGATGCCGAGTGTCACGTCCCAGTCGTCGGTGGGGTACAGCTGCTGCCAGGGCGGCTGAGCGGCGGCGGCGGTCACTTCCTCGAGCGTTGCGGAGCAGCCGCTGGAGAGCATTTGGCGCGTGCCGCGCGCCCTGGCGGCGGCGGCCACCGCCACCTCGGCCTCGGGGTGGAAAGCGCGCATCGAGGACACGGCCGACAGATACAGCGGGCTCGCCCAGCGCTCGCCGAGGACGGTGCGCGAGGTGTCCAGGTGGGTGAGGTCGGCGAAGCGGCGCGCGCGGATCTCGTAGTGCCCGAAGGCCGCGTGATTGCGCACCACCGTGAGATCGTCGTCGACGCCCGTGGCGATGTAGGCGTAGTGCGCCGGCGGCAGAGCGGTGCGCGCCAGCGCCTCGAAGCCCATGACGTTCAGCACCTGATCGGCGGAGGTGAGCGGCGGCGGCTCGCGGTGGAACATCACCGAGGGTGGCTGGGACTCGGCCGATTCGGCCCAGTGCGGCAGTGCCGGCAGTGCGCCCAGGCCTGCAAGGAACGCGCGCCGCGTCAGCGGCAGGTTGCGCCGTGGCATCGGTTTCCCCCCTGTCATGCCGCGCTCGGGCGCGGTCAGATTCTGAACCGTTCCTTCAGCTCTCCCGCCATGCGGCGGCTCACCTGCAGTGGCGCCTCGCAGCCGCGCAGGTGCACCAGATACTGGCCCTCGGCGTTGCGCTCGATGCGCTCGAGGTAGCGCACCCCGACCAGCGCGTTGCGGTGAATGCGCACGAACGCCGTGCCGAACTCACCCTCGAGCAGCCGCAGCGAGTCGTCGATCAGGTGCTCGCCGTGCAGGTGGCGCACGGTGGTGTACTTCTGGTCGGCCAGGAAGTAAAGCACTTCCCCCACCGGGATGAGCTTCAGGCCCTCGCGGTGGCGCGCGGCGATGTGCGTGCGCCGCTCCGCGGCGCCCGCCGCGGCGAGCCGCTGCAGCTGCGCACGCGTCACGCGGCCGGCGCGCGTCAGCGCCGCCGCCAGCTGCTCGCGGCGCACCGGCTTCAGCAGGTAGCCGACCGCGTGCGCCTGGAAGGCCTCGACCGCGTACTGGTCGTAGGCGGTGGTAAAGATCACCGCCGGGGGCTCTTCGAGCACGTTCAGGTGGCGCGCGGCCTCGAGTCCGTCCATGCCCGGCATGCGCACATCCAGCAGCACCACGTCCGGAGCGCGCTCGTGCGTCTCGCGCAGCGCCTCGTGGCCGCTGGCCGCCTCGCCCACCACCTCGATGTCGGGGATCTCGCTGAGCAGGCCGCGCAGCCGCTCGCGCGCCGGCGGCTCGTCGTCGACGATCAGCACCTTGAGTCGTGCCGGCTCGCCCATGACCTCAGGCGCTCGCCGCCGCATCCCGCAGCGCGGGCTTCTCGATGAGCGGGAAGCGCAGGGTCACGATGTACTCCGCATCGAAGCGCCCGGACTTCATCAGCGCGCGCTCCCCGTACATGAGCGACAGGCGCTCGCGGATGTTGGCGAGCGCCAGGCGGTTGCCCTCGCGCAGTCCCGGGGCGGGCGCGAGGGGGTTGCGCACCACGATGGTGACCAGTCCGCCGGCGACCTCGCCGGTGATGGTGACCGTGCCGCCCTCGGCGCGCGGCTCGATGCCGTGGTAGATCGCGTTCTCCAGCAGCGGCTGGATCATGAGCCCGGGCACCAGGGCGTTCGGCGGCAGCGCCGCGGTCTTCCACTCCACCTGCAGCCGCGCTCCCAGGCGCAGCTGCTCCATGCGCTGGTAGGTGCGCGCCACCTCCAGCTCCTCGGCGAGCGTGATGGTGTCGCGCTTGTCGCTCAGGGTGGCGCGGAACAGGTCCGCCAGGTCCTGCACCGCAGCCTCGGCGCGCGGCGGATTGCTGCGCGTGAGCGCGGCGATGGTGTTCATGCTGTTGAACAGGAAGTGTGGGCGGATGCGCGCCTGCAGCGCGTGTACGCGCGCTGCGGCCCGCAGCTCCACGCTGCGCCGCCACTCGTGCGCGACGTAGAAGTAGCGCAGCGCCACTCCGGTCACCACCAGGGAGATGGCTACGTTGCGCAGCACGAAGCCGCGCGGCTCGGGCGGGAACAGCCCCGAGCCACCCGACTCCTGCACCATGCGCGTGCGCCCGATGAGGTAGGCGCACAGCGACACCACCGCCACCACCAGCGCGATCAGCGCCAGCGCCGCTCCCGAGCCGGCCGCCACCGGCAGCCGCACCAGGCGGTTGCGCAGCGCGCACAGCAGCGCCGCGCCGGCGAGCCCGATCCACAACAGGAACAGCGAGGTGCGCACCAGGTCGGTCCAGAAGTCCACCGTCACGCTCTGGCGCGCCAGCGTCAGAACCAGCGCGGTGAGCTCCACGATCAGCACGATGGCGAGAGTGGCGCGCGAAGTGCAGAAATCCGGAAGATAGAGCGCGTGGCTGCGGGCGGACTCGTCGTTCATGCGTTGCCGCGGGAAGGCGCGCGCATGATGTTGGTGCGCTCGAACAGCTCTTCCTTGAGGCGGTAGGTGGCGGAGATGTCCTCGTCGCCGAAGCCACGCGCCACCAGCTCGGCGTACTCGGCCAGCATGCGCTCCACCACCGGCAGCGCCACCCCGAAGCGCGCGGCCATGTCGTGGCAGATGCCGAGATCCTTGGCGTGCAGCCGCACGCGAAACCCGGCCGGGTAGGCGCCGTGCGCCATGTTGGGGGCGCGGTGCACGAAGTACCAGGAGGAACCGGCGCCCTTGCCGAGGGTGTCGATGAGCTTGTCCAGCGGTAGCCCCTGCGCCTTGGCGAAGGCCATGGCCTCGGCCACCGCCTCGATGATGCCGGCGCACATGATCTGGTTGGTGGCCTTGGCCGCCTGGCCGCTGCCGGTGGGGCCGAAGTGCGCGATGGTGCGGCCGAGCGCCTTGAGGATCGGCTGCGCGCGCTCGAACGCGGCCTCGCTGCCGCCCACCATGATGGCGAGTGTGGCATCGCGCGCGCCCTCGACGCCGCCGCTCACCGGGCAGTCGAGGAACTCGACGCCGCCCGGCTCGAGCAGCTGCGCCGCCTGGCGGGCGGTCTCTGCGCTCACGGTCGAGCAGTCGAGCATCAGGGCGCTGCGGTTGAAGCCGGTGCTCAGGGCGCGGGTCACCTCCAGCACGTCCGCGTCCGCTGAGACGCACGAGACCACCGCATCACAGGCGGCGGCGAGCTCCTGAAGGCCTGCGGGCGCCTCCACCTGCAGCTCCTGCGCGAGCGTGCGCGCCTTCTCGGCGGTGCGGTTCCACACCGCGGTCAGAAGTCCCGCCCGCTTGAGGTTGCGCGCCATGTGCATGCCCATGGCGCCGAGTCCCACAAAGCCTACGCGCATCGTTCAGCTTCCGCCCGAGCGCGGCCGGCTGCGGCCGCGGGGCGTCACTATAGGGCTTTCACGGCGGGCGCGAAAAGCTTCCGCGGCCGGCACAGTCCCGCGCCGGCGGCGGCAGCTATTCGGAGGTGGCGTCGGCGGGGTTGACCTTCGGCTCGGGCAGCGGCTGCGGCTCGATCGGCTGGTTCGGATCGATGACCGGCACGCTGCCGCACAGGTCCTGCACCGCCTTGCGCGTTTGCTCGCGGTAGGCGTCGATGTCCGCATCCGAGAGGTAGTTGCGCGCGCCGGTGGCGTCGGTCTTGTAGACGCGGCGGTGCGTGACCGAATCCGTATAGGCTTCCTGCGCCCGTTTGCACTGGGCGGCGCGCGTCTTGGCCACGTCCTGCTGCACGGCGGTCTTATTTTCCTGGCCGTTGAGCTGCGCGGCGGTCTTGGCGGCCTGGGCGCTCCTGGACTCGCTGCTCTGCACCGCGAAGCCTGCCGATTCCGGGTGGGCCTTGGCGGTCTTGATGACCTCGGATCCGGGCACCCACTGGTCGCTGTAGTGGGGCACGCCGTGGTCGTCCACCCAGCGGAACACATCCGCCTGGGCGAGGGTGCAACCAGCCAGCATCAGGGCGAAAAGGGGTACGCGTCGCTGCATAGCAAGGGCCTCCGCTTGCGGAGTATGGCGGCAAGCGCCCGCGCGACCTTTGAACTCCGTCACACCCGGGGCAGGCGGGGCCGCCTCTGCCTCACAACATACATATAAGAGGCCCCGGCGCGCCAGCCCGCCCCGCTACAGGTCGTAGGCGCGCTCGCCGTGCGAGGTGATGTCGAGCCCCTCGCGCTCGTCTTCCTCCGGGACGCGCAGTCCCACGATGAGGTTCACGAGGTAGAAGCCGGCGAGCGCGACCACCGCGGTTGCGCACCAGCGCGCCGGCGGTCAGCATCCAGGCGGTGTCGCCCTTGTTCGGCACCGGCGTCTCGGCGGCGAGGGTGAGGGCGGGCGCGAGCGCCGCGAGCGCGGCGGCGATCAGGTAAGTTCTGCGGGCCATGTCCTCTCCGGCTGGCGTTCGCCGCAACGCTCGCTGCGCGCAGCCGCGGCACCTTGTTAAGCTAACGAAGCGCGCAGATGGGGTGCAGATTCCATGCCATGAGCGATTGCGGGGCAGTATTGCTGGTCGTGCCTCAAATCGGGCAGCAGAGGTAAGCGATGGATTCATTTCGTATCGATGAGATCGCCCGCAGGCTGCTGGAGCGGGTGCCGCCCGCGCTGCGCAGCGTGCAGGAGGACCTGGAGAACAACTTCAAGGCGATCCTGCGTGAGCGGCTCGGCCAGCTCGATCTGGTGACCCGGGACGAGTTCGACGCGCAGACGCGCGTGCTCCAGCGCACGCGCGCGCGGCTGGAAGCGCTCGAGGCGCGGCTCGCGGCGATGGAAGGGACCGCCGGCAGCTCCGGCTCACCGCCCGCCTAGCGAGCGGCGGCCACCGACGCTACTGCGCCATCTGCACCATGTGATCGACGGCCTGCTTGACGAGGTCGTCGGACACGTCGGTGCGGCCGCCCTTGGGCGGCATCACGCCGCTGCTTCCCTGGAAGCCGTTGACGGCGTGTTCGTAGAGAAGCGCCTTGCCCTTGACGATGCGCGGTCCCCAGGCGGCCTTGTCGCCTGCCTTGGGCGCGCCTGCGATGCCCTGTGCGTGGCAGACGCTGCAGGTCTGCTCGAACAGCTCGGTGCCGTTCTTCGGGACCGCCGCCGGCGCGGCAGTGCCGGCCGCAGCCGGCGCTTCGGCCTTGATCGCGAGCGCGGAGTTGTCCTTGCCGGCGATGGCCTCCTGCACGGGTGGCTGAATGCGCGCGGCGACGTTGCGCGCGTAGTCGGCCTCGGTGAGCACCTGCAGATCCTGGGTGCGGCTCGCGACGAAGCGTGCCAGGGCGAACAGGACGATGGCGATCGCTACTAAAAGGCCGATCACCATGCTGAAAACGTTGACGAAATGGGTGTCCTGTTTGCTCACGATGTTGTCCGCCGGACCCGCTCGATTTGGGCGCGCAGTATAGCCGTTCGGCCGCCGGCTTCGGAAACGCGGGCAAGCGCAGCGGAGCAGCTGCACTCTCGGTCTTCACCGCACATCGCAGGCAGCAACCCTCTGCGGGAAGCGCCATCCCGGTGGCGCGATTCCCCCATGGCCGCGCGCGCGCCTGTAGAATTGCCCGCCTCGCGCCCGTAGCTCAGTTGGATAGAGTGGCAGCCTCCGAAGCTGCAGGTCGCTGGTTCGAATCCAGTCGGGCGCGCCAACTGCCGCATGCCCATTCCGAGGACTCGGGTGACGGTCAGGACGCCAGCCGGGCAAGCTATTGATTTCACTGCGGCCGTGTCTCGCCTCGGCCGTCATCCACCCCCCCCCCGGCCATCGCTTCCACTTCAACCGGGAGCTAGCCGCCGTCGGCCGCTCCGTTGCTGCTCGAGTAAATGCATTTGCCTTGCGTGCACACGATCCGGGCGCTTGGCTCCAGCCTGGACTTCCACTCCTCCGCCTTGCGCAGGATCTCGGTGCCGCGATCGCCCGCCAGGTCTCTGATGTACTTGGCATCGAAGCGCTGGTAGGGACTGTGAAAGCGTGCCATCTCCTCAATGGCGTTCTCCCGGCTCGCACCCTCGATCAACACGCGATAGGCCGCAACGAGCGTGTTCGTGCGATCGATCCCGTCCAGGCAATGGACGTACACCGGCTTCCGCGCCTCGCTCATGATGGCGAGGAACTCGGCAACGTGATTGTCGAGTATTGACCAGTTGACGATATGGACCGGCTCAAAGTCCGGTATGTGAAAGTAATCCGCCCCGGAATCGAGCCTGGGCGGTGCGTCGTCGAAAGCACTGCGGTCATCGAGGAACAGCTCGAGGTCCACCACCGTCCCGACACCATGGTCCAGGAGCCATGCGGCTTCGGTGCCGTGCGGCTTCTCGCCGCGCCACAGCACGTGCGGCGTGACGACGCAGAAGTTGCGGATGGGGGAATTGAGATCGTCTGACCACGCACCCTCGACGGTGTGCTTCGAGAAATACACGCAGCCGCAGATCGACAGCACCAGCAAGACTGCGATTGCGCCTCTGGCGACGCAGCAGGCGTCCCTGATCCTGGCTCTCATGCAGACGCTGTCCATGTCCAGTGAGCTCGGCTTCAACCGATCTTACCGTCGGAATGCGGGTGAAGCCTTTCCGGTGCCGTTGCCGCTCGCGGGGAAGCTGCCGTAGCGAAAGCCGCGCCGTAAGCATTTAGATCGCGGATCGGCTGCGCAGTTGATCGGTCGCGCTCAGGCCCATGCCCGAAAGTGTCACGTGTGTCTCCGGAATACGGTGCTACGCTTTTCGAAGCTCAGCAAGGAGACAACCGCATGGCTATCAAGGCGCTGTACACGGCTCACGCGACTTCAGTCGGAGGGCGCAACGGGCACACTCAGTCCCAGGACGGACTCGTGAGCGTCGACCTGTCGATCCCGAAGGCGATGGGCGGCCCCGGCAGGCCCAACACCACGACGCCCGAGGACTTGTTCGCGGCCGGCTACGCCGCCTGCTTCGGCAGCGCCTGCGAGTTCGTCTCGCGCCAGATGAAGCTGCGCCCGACCACGATCACGGTGCGCTCGGCGGTCAGCATCGGGGAAGCGCCCGGCGGCGGCGTCGGGCTGGCGGTCGAGCTGCAGCCCGAAATCGCCGGGGTCTCGCAGGCGGAGGCGGAGAAGCTGGTCGCCGCCGCGCACGAGCTCTGTCCGTACTCGCGCGCGGTGCGTGGCAACGTCGAGGTCAGCCTCAAGACGCGCGCGGTGTAGGCGAGCGCCGGCGCGCCTACAGCCAGCCCTTGGACCTGAAGTAGAACCACGGGATCAGCGCCGACACGACCATCATGCCGAGCGCGGCCCACACTCCCCATGGCTCGTGCAGCCAGGGAATGTAGCTGAAGTTCATGCCGTAGAACGCGCCGATCACCGATGGCGGCAGCATCAGCACGGCGACCACCGAGAAGATCTTCAGGATGTTGTTCTGGTCGATGGTGACCATGCCGAGGGTGGCGTCCAGCAGGAACTGCGCCTTGTCGCCGAGGAACGAGGCGTGGTCGCTGAGCGCGGCGACGTCGCGCGTTACGGTTCGAAGCTTGAGCCGCGCGTCCTCGCTGAGGCGCGCGCCGGCACTTTCCTGCAGGAAGGCGAGCAGCCGCGACAGGCTCACCAGGGTTTCACGTGCCTTGGACACCAGCTCCCCGCCGCGCCCGACTTGCTTGAGCTCGGCGTGGAAGTCGTGACGCGGGCGCTGGTGGCGCGGCTGGGTCAGCACCCGTGAGGAGATCGATTCGAGGTCGGCGCCGATCTGCTCGAGCACGTCGGCGATGCGGTTCACGAACGCCTCGAGCAGTCCGCCCAGCAGCAGCGCCGCAGAGCCGCACACCGAGGGGTGTGTTTCGGCAAAGGCGATGAAGCGCTGGAAGGGCGTCGGATCCGCGTAGCGGTTGGTGACCAGCCGCGTGCCGGTCAGGATGAAGGTGACTTGGGTGCTCTGCGGCAGCTCGCTCGCGCCGCGCGTGACGACCGTCGCGGTGAGGTACAGCGAGCCGTTCTCCTCGTACAGGCGGTTCGACGCCTCGATCTCGCGCATCTCCTCGCGCGTCGGTACGTCGATCCCGAGCGCCTGCTCGACCCGGCGCTCCTCCTCCTGGGTCGGCTCGCGCAGGTCGATCCACAGCGCCTGTTCGGGGAGCGCCTCGCCCGGCTTCAGCTCGCGGCGTACCAGGCCGCTCGCGCCTGGGACGAAGACATTCAGCACGAGGGAAACTCCGCCGCCTGCCGCGCCGACCGGCTAACGGTCAGTGACCGTGCTCGGCGGCGACCAGGTCGTTGATGAGGTCGATGAGCTTCGCCTCGCCGCCGGCCTTGCCGATGTCGGTCGAGTACTTGCCATTCACCACGATGAACGGCACGCCCTCGACGTGGAAGCGCTGGGTGGCTTCCTCCGCGCGCTGCAGCTGGCTGTTGACCGAGAAGGAGTTGTACGCCTTGGCGAAGTCATCGGCGCTCACGCCGTTCTTCACGGCGAACGCCTGCTGCAGCCTGAAGGTCTCCTCCTCGGTGTCACCCACCAGCGGCGGCTGGCGGTTCTGCTCGAGCTGGTGGATGGTGTCGAACGCCTTCTCGAACAGTCCGGGGCGCCCGAGCGCCTCGATGGTGTAGTACAGGCGCGCATGCGCGCGGTGCACCGGCTGCCAGATCACCGGCACGCGCACGAAGTCCACGTACGCGGGCTTGCTCTTGAGCCACCCCCTGATGAAGGGCTCGAGGTCATAGCAGTGCGGGCAGCCGAGCCAGAACACCTCCAGCACCTCGATGTGCCCGGGGGAGACGCCGGTCGGCTGCGCGGGCACGATCGGATCGTAGTTGATGCCCGCCTTCCACTTGCCCTCGGGCATCTGTGAGGGGAGCGAGGTCATCTTCTCGAGCGAGGCGTCGCTCTTGGCCTCGTGATCGGCTTCCTCGCCGCCGCTCTCCTGCGAGCGGGTCGCCTGCTGCGTCTCGCTCTGCGCCGGCTGGGCCGGCGGTGGTGCGGCGGTCTGCGGCGGAGCCTCGGGCTGCGTGGCGGCTGCCGGCGCCGCGGGCTGTTGCTCCGGGGCGGCCGTGGTCGGGGCTTTCTGGCTGCAGGCGGCGAGCGCGGCGAGCGCCGCGAGGGCGAGGAGCCGGCGCATCAGCGCATGCCCTGCACGTAGGAGGCCACGTCCCGGATCTGCTCGGGCGTCAGCCGCTTGGCTATGGTGAACATCATGACCGCGTTGGGTGTCGCGCCGCTCGGGTTCGCGCCTGAGTAGCGCGCGGCGCTGGCGTAGTCGTTCAGCTGCTTGATCACGTAGACCGACTGCTGGGCCCGAAGTGCCGGGTAACCGGCGGCCAGATTGCCACGCCCCACCGGACCGTGGCACGCGACGCATGCCGGCACCTCGCGCGCGGCATCGCCGCGCAGGTACAGTGCCTGGCCGGGCTGCCAGTAAGAGGGATCCGCCTCGAGCCCTGAGGGGGTCTGCGCCTCGTAGTAGACAGCGAGGTCGTCGATGTCCTGGTCCTTGAGCGCCGCGGCGAGAGGCTTCATGACGGGGTTGTCGCGCACCCCTGAGCGGAACAGGCGCAGCTGCTCGGCGATGTACACCGCGCTCTGGCCCGCGAGCCGCGGCCAGTCGGGGTTGGCGCTGTTGCCGTTCGGGCCGTGGCAGGAGGAGCACACCGCGGACTTGGTCGCTCCGTCGGCCGCCTTCCCGTCACTGAACGGGTCCGGCGTGATGCTGGCGGCGGCGGGCGCCGCGGTGCCCGCGGGCGATGCGGCGGGCGGGGTCTGGGCCCAGAGCACCGGCGTCAGCATCCCCGCCATGGCGGCCACAATCCAACTCGAGCTCCGCGCCATTGTTTTCTTTCCGCTTCCGCGATGCGAGGGCGCGAATTGTACACTACGACCGTGGCTGCGCTTTTTCGCCCCCCGAGCACATGAGCCGCTTTGGCGGCGCGCGCTTTCTGACCAGCGCGGCGGCGCCCGGTCAGTTTCCAACCGATGCGGGCGCCGAGGTGGCCTTCGCCGGGCGCTCCAACGCCGGCAAGTCGAGCGCCATCAACGCCATCGCCCAGCACCAGGGACTGGCGCGCACCAGCAAGACGCCCGGGCGCACGCGGCTGGTGAACTTCTTTGAGCTGGCGCCGATGAAGCGTCTCGTGGACCTCCCCGGTTACGGGTACGCGGCCGTGCCCGAGGCCGAGCGCCGCTCGTGGCTGCCCATGCTGGATGCACTGCGCTCGCGTGCTTCGCTGCGGGGAATGTTCCTGATCGTGGATGCGCGGCGCGGTCTTACGGGCGGAGATGAGGCCCTGCTGCAGTGGGCGGCAGGCCTGCCGCGCCTTCATGTACTGCTCGCCAAGGCGGACAAGCTCGGACGGGGCGACGCCACGGCCACGCTGCGCTCGGTTTCCCAGTCACTCTCCGGCCGCGCCGGCGTACAGCTGTTCTCGGCCCTCAAGGGCACGGGGGTGCGCGAGGCGCAGGACACGCTCGAGCACTGGCTGGGGCCCAAATAAAAAACCCCGGCGGTTTCTTACGAAGCCGCCGGGGCAGACTAACCCGGCACAGGTCTCATGAACCGGGTTCTTACCCGCTCAGGGAGGGAAGCGGGGAGTGCGTTGCACTCAAAGGATTCGACGAGCCTGCCTGCCGCAAGTTCCGCCGCTTGCTCCAAAAAATACCTTTATGAATCATAAGTTTGCTCAACTAGCTGTATCGCCCGCGCCACAACGGCCCAGAGCTAGAGGAAGCTGAGCACGAGTGACAGGGAGAAGACCTCCGCGCCGTTGGTGTGGGGAATGTCGAAGCGCTCGTACTCGAGCCGGCCACCCAGCATGCCCATGTGCGCCTGGGCGCCCAGTCCCCAGGCGAACTCGGTGCCGCGATCGGAGATATCGAAGAGACTGCCGGAGGGCGGGTTGCCCGCCGCGCCGGCGTTGGTGTTCAGCTCCCAGCGCGCCGCTCCCGCCTTGCCATAGATATCCAGCCAGGGCACCGGCAGGGGCAGGAACAGCACGCCATAGCCGGCAAAGGCCTTGGCGTCCGCGCTGGTGGTGCCAGCGATGATGCTCTGCGTGTGGTTGCCGAGGTCCAGGTAGTCCGCCTCGATCCCCAAGAACCGCAGCGGCCGCACGCCGGCGAACACCTTCCATGAGGTTTTGTCGATGTCGCCAAACGACACGCCGGTATGGGTGATGTTGTCGACCTTGTTGTTGGAAACCCCGGCGCCGATGTAGAGCAGCCCATGGCCATAGCCATAGTCGGTGTCATCGGCGCGCGCGGCGCCGGCGCCGGCCAACACCGCCAGCGCCATCAGGAGCGTGAACCTGCGCATCACTTGCACCTCGTGTCGTCCCTAACTAAGGAGCCGCGGCCGTTGCCGGGTGACGACAACAGGCGCTGCGGCTGTGCTTACAGTGACACGGGCGGGGGCGAGAAGTTCGCGCCGCGCGCCGCGCCGCTCAAGCTGGCACGGCCGCGCCCAAGCGCAGCGCCTAGAAGCGCAGCAACACGTCCAGCGACACGATCTGCGCGCCGCTGGTGCTGGGGATGTTGAAATTCTCGTACTCGAGCCGCGCGCCGATCATGCCGAAGTGCACCTGGGCGCCGGCGCCCCAGGCGAATTCGGTGCCACTGTCGGAGAAGGAGAACAGGCCGGTGCCCTGGGTGCTGCTGCCGTTGAGCTGCCAGCGCGACAGCCCCGCCTTGGCGTACAGGTCGAGAAAGGGGACTGGAAGCGGCAGGAAGCCGACCGCGTAGCCGGCGAACGCCTTGGCGTCGGTGCTGGTGTTGCGCATACCGAAGAAGGTGCCGCTCCCGCTGCCGAGATCGGTGTAGTCCACCTCGACTGCGAAGAAGTTCACCGGTCGCACCCCGGCGAGCGCCTTCCAGGAGGTGTGGTCGATGCTGGCGTAGCTGATTCCGCCGTTGGTGATCCCGCTCAGTTTGTTGCTGGAGATGCCCGCGCCGATGTAGAAGAGATCGTCCGCCCGGGCCGCCGCGCTGCCGAGTGTCAGCACGATGACGAGTAGCACAGTGCGCATGCCGAACCTCCGTTCCATGAGCCCTCCCTAACGCAACACGGGTGCGGCAGTTTACCGCCGCGCTGCTGCGCTGCTAATGCGCCTCGTCCCAGTTCGCCCCCGTGCCCACGTCCACGCGCAGTGGCACGCTCAGGTGCGCGGCGTTCACCATGTGCTCGCGCACCGCGTCGGTCACCGCGCTCAGCGCCTCGCCGCGCACCTCGAATACCAGCTCATCGTGCACCTGCATGATGAGGCGTGCGCCGGAGTGCTCCCGGGCGCACCAGGCATCCAGATCGATCATGGCGCGCTTGATGATGTCGGCCGCGGTGCCCTGCATGGGCGCATTGATGGCGCTGCGCTCGGCGTACTGGCGCAGCTGCGTGTTGCCGGAGCGGATGTCCGGCAGGTACAGCCGCCGCCCCGACACCGTCTCCACGTAGCCGAGCTGCCGCGCCCGGGTGCGGGTGTCGTCCATGAAGCGCTTCACGCCCGGGTAGCGCTGGAAGTAGCGCTCCACGTACTGCTGCGCTGCGCCGCGCTCGATGCCGAGGTTGCGCGCCAGGCCAAAGGGCGACATGCCGTAGATGAGGCCGAAGTTGATCACCTTGGCGGTGCGGCGCTGCTCGGCGGTGACCGCCTCCTCGCCGACGCCGAACACCTCGGCGGCGGTGGCGCGGTGCACGTCGCGGTCCTCGGCGAACGCGGCCCGCAGCCCCTCATCGCCGGACAGGTGCGCCATGATGCGCAGCTCGATCTGCGAGTAATCCGCCGCCAGCAGCACACAGCCGGGCGGGGCGATGAACGCCTGGCGGATGCGGCGCCCCTCGGGGCGGCGGATCGGAATGTTCTGCAGGTTGGGGTCGACCGAGGACAGCCGCCCGGTGGCGGCCACCGCCTGTGCGTAGTTGGTGTGGATGCGGCCGGTGCGCTCGTTGACCTGCTCGGGGAGCTTGTCGGTGTAGGTGGACTTGAGCTTCGCGAGCGCGCGGTACTCGAGCACGATGCGCGGCAGGGCGTAGCTCTCGGCGAGCTCCTCCAGCACGTCCTCGGCGGTCGAGGGCTGACCGGTGGGGGTCTTGCGGCGCACCGGCAGCTGCAGCCGCTCGAACAGTATCTGCTGCAGCTGCTTCGGCGATTCGATGTTGAACTCGTGCCCGGCCTCGCGGTGCGCCTCGAGCAGCAGCTCCTGCAGCTGGCGGGCGAACTCGCGGCTCTGCGTGCGCAGGCGTTCGCGGTCGATGAGCACCCCGTAGTGCTCCATGGCGAACAGTACCGGCAGCAGCGGCTGCTCGCATTCCTGGTAGAGCCGCGCCAGCTCCGGCAGCGACTCGAGCTGCGGCCATAGTGCGCGGTGCAGCCGCACCGTCACATCCGCATCCTCGGCCGAGTACTCGCTCGCCTTGTCGATGGGCACCTGGTCGAAACTGATCTGGCGCGCGCCCTTGCCGGTCACCTCCTCGTAGCCGATGGTGCGCAGGCCGAGGTAGCGCTGCGCGTCCGAACCCATGTCGTGGTTGGTGGCAACGCTGTTCCACACGTAAGACTCGAGCATGGTGTCGAAGCGCATGCCGCGCAGCGTGATGCCGGCGTTGGCGAGCACGTGGGCGTCGTACTTGAGGTTGTGTCCCAGCTTGCCGGGGGTCTCGCTCTCCAGCAGCGGCCGGAGGGCGGCGAGCACGCGCTCGCGCTCGAGCTGCTCGGGCGCGCCCGGATACACGTGCCGCAGCGGCACGTAGGCGGCGACACCGGGCTCGACGCAGAAGGACACGCCGACGATCTCCGCGCGCATGTAGTCGAGGCTGGTGGTTTCGGTGTCGAAGGCGAACAGCTGCGCCTGCTGGAGCGCCGCCAGCCAGCGCTCGAAGTCCTCCCAGCGCGTCACGGTCTCATACTGTCGCGGCACCTCGGCGAGCGCGCGCGCCGCCGCCGTGGCCGGCGAAGCCGGCGCGCTGGTGGCAGGGCTGGCCGGCGTGAGGCTCGCCGGCGCGACCGCCGCTGCGCCCGCCTCGCCCCCCTCGAGCTGCCGTAGCAGCGCGCGCAGCTCGTAACGGCTGTAGAGCTCGCGCAGCGCCGCGGTATCGGGCGGGCGCGGCTCGAGCTCCTCGAGCGACACCGGCAGGTCGAGATCGGTCTTGAGGGTCGCGAGACGCCGCGAGAGCTCGAGCGTCTCGAGGCCCGAGCGCAGGTTCTCGCCCACCTTGCCAGGCACTTCGGCGATGCGGCCGATGAGCTCGTCCAGGCCGCCGTACTGCTGGATGAGCTTGGCGCCGGTCTTGGGTCCGACCTTGTCGATGCCCGGGATGTTGTCGGTGGTGTCTCCGATGAGCGCGAGGTAGTCGATGATCTGCTCGGGGTAGACGTCGAACTTGGCCTTGACGCCGTCGCGGTCGAGCAGCGTGTTGTTCATGGTGTTGATGAGCGTGATCGAGCCGTTCACCAGCTGCGCCATGTCCTTGTCGCCGGTGGAGATGAGCACCGTCTGCCCGGCGCGCGCTGCGCGGCAGGCGAGCGTACCGATGACATCGTCGGCCTCCACGCCCGCGATGCGCAGGATCGGCAGCCCCTGGGCGCGGATGATCTGCAGCAACGGCTCGATCTGCGAGCGCAGGTCATCGGGCATCGCCGGGCGGTGCGCCTTGTACTCGGCGAACAGCTCGTCGCGGAAGGTGCGCCCCGGGGCATCGAACACCACGGCGATGCGGCGCGGCTGATAGTCCTTCATGAACTTCAGCAGCATGTTCAGCACCCCGAGCACCGCCCCGGTCGGCTGGCCCTGCGAGGTCGACAGCGGCGGCAGGGCGTGAAACGCCCGGTAGACATAAGAGGAGCCGTCGACGAGAACCAGGTCCGGGGATTGCGTCATGGAGCGTGAAACCTCGCGCGGCCCGCGAGTATAAGCGACACGCGTGCCCCGCAGACCGGTCAACCCGGAAGCTGTGGCCGCGCTATAGGGAGGACGTGTCCGAAAGGTAGAGCGCATGCAGGAGCCATTCTCAGCCGCCATCGCCGCCAACCGCTTCGGGCTCGGAGCGCGTCCCGGAGATCTCGCCGCCATCGGCGCCGATTCCCGCGGGTGGCTGCGCGCGCAGCTGCAGGCGCCGGCACCGGTGCTGGGCGGCGCGGCGCTGCGCTCCTCGCGCGAGATCCTCGCCGAGGCGCTCGAGCTGCGGCGCGAGCTGCAGGCGGCACGCAAGTCGGGGGCAGGGGCGGGCGCTGCCGCGGAGCAGGGCGCGGCGAGCGAGGCGGCGCTGCAGAAGCTGCCGCAGTACCTCAGGCCCATCTACACGAGCGAAGTCACCGCGCGGCTGCAGCAGGCGGTGAGCACCGAGCGTCCGTTCACCGAGCGGCTGACGCAGTTCTGGGCCAACCACTTCGCCGTCTCCATCGACAAGCAGTTTCTCGCCGGTCTCGCCGGCAGCTTCGAGCGCGAGGCGATCCGGCCGCACGTGCTCGGCAACTTCAGCGAGCTGCTGCTCGCGGCCGAGACGCACCCGGCGATGCTCTTGTACCTGGACAACCATCTCTCCGTCGGTCCGCATTCGGAGGCGGCCCGGTGCGCGGCGCGCCGCCAGTCACAGCGCAAGGTCGGCATCAACGAGAACCTCGCGCGCGAGATTCTCGAGCTGCACACGCTCGGAGTGGGCGGCGGCTACACGCAGACCGACGTCACCACGTTCGCCGAGGTGCTCACCGGCTGGTCGATCGGCGGGGAAGGCGGCCGCTTCCAGGGCGGGGTGCCCGGAGAGTTCCTGTTCCGCCCGGAACTGCACGAGCCCGGAGCGCAGGTGGTGCTCGGCCACCGCTACCGTGACGAGGGCTTCGGGCAGGGTGTCGCGGTGCTGCGCGACCTGGCGCGCGAGCGCGCCACCGCGCACTTCATCGCGCTGAAGCTCGCGCGCCACTTCATCGCCGACGAGCCGCCGCCCGGGGCGGTCACGCGCCTCGCGGACGCCTTCCATGCCGGTGGCGGGGATCTGCCCACGGTGTATCGTGCGCTCATCGATACGCGCGAGGCCTGGGAGCAGCGGCTCGCGAAGTACAAGACCCCCTCGGACTACATCGTCTCGGGCTTCCGCGGGCTCGCGCTGCCGGTGGATGCGGGGCGCGCACCGCTCGCTCCGTTCGAGCTCCTGGGACAGAGGACCTGGTCGCCGGGGTCGCCGGCCGGCTGGCCGGACCGCAGCGCCGATTGGGACGGCGCCTCGGCGCTCATGAAGCGCATCGAGTGGGCACAGGCCGTGGGCGAGCGCCTCGGCAGCCGCCGCGATGCCGTGGAGCTCGCCCCGCAGCTGCTCGGCGCCAATCTCACCGACGCCACGCGCGGCGCGCTCAGCCACGCGGCGAGCGCGGCGCAGGCGGTCACGCTGCTGCTGGCCGCCCCCGAGTTCATGCGGCGCTAGCTGCGAGGAGAACCCATGACACGCCTACCGCGACGCGAATTCCTCAAGCACGGCGCACTCGCAGCCGGCGGCGCCCTGCTCGGCACGCGCCTCGCGCTCGCAGGCGCCGGCACTACCGGGGCCGGACGGCGGCCGCGCCTGGTGCTCATCATCATGCGCGGCGCGCTTGATGGCATGGCCGCCGTGCCGCCCTACGGGGACCGCGACTACGCCGCTCTGCGGGGCGAGTTCGCGCTGCGCCCGCCCGGGGAGAAGAACGGCGCGCTGCCGCTCGATGGCTTCTTCGGTCTGCACCCGTCGCTGAAGTTTCTGGGCCAGTGCTACGCGGCGCGCGAGCTCACCGTGCTGCACGCCGTGGCGAGCCCGTACCGCGAGCGCTCGCATTTCGACGGCCAGGACGTGCTCGAGAACGGCACTGCGCGGCCGCACGCCCTGCAGAGCGGCTGGCTGAACCGCGCGCTCGCGCAGATGCCGGGGGCGCGCGCGAGAGAGACGGGCGTGGCGCTCGGGCAGAACGTGCCGCTGCTCATGCGCGGGCCGGCCGAGGTCACTTCCTGGTCGCCCTCCAGGCTGAGCGCACCGGATGAGGACACGCTCGCACGCCTCACCGACCTGTACGCGTCCGATCAGCTGCTGGCGGCGCGCCTCGCGGACGCGCTGGCCGCGGATGCCCTCGCCTCCGAGGATGGTGCGATGCCACACGACGAGCCGATGGCCGCCGGCGGTGCGCCGGCGCGCCCGGCGGGCAACCCCGCACGCTACGCCGAGATCGTGCGCGCCGCGGCCGGGTTCCTGCGACAGCAGGACGGCCCGCAGGTGGCGGTGTTCGACACCAGCGGCTGGGACACGCACGCCAACGAGGGCGGGGCGGAGGGTCAGCTCGCCGGGCGGCTCGCGGCGCTCGATGCGGGACTTGCGACGCTGCGCCAGGAGCTGCAGTCCGCCTGGAGCGAGAGCGCGGTGCTGCTGGTCACCGAGTTCGGCCGCACCGCGGCCGTGAACGGCACGCGCGGCACCGACCACGGCACGGCGACCGCGGCCTTGCTTGCCGGGGGCGCGGTCGCCGGCGGGCGCGTGATCGCCGACTGGCCGGGACTGTCGGGCCGCGCGCTGCGCGAGGGGCGCGACCTCGCGCCGACTCTCGACCTGCGCTCGGTGCTGAAGGGCCTGCTCGCCGAGCACTTCGCCCTGAGCGAGCGCGTGCTCAGCCAGGAAGTGTTTCCGGACAGCGAGCGGGTGCGGCCGCTCGCGGGCCTGCTGCGCGCCTGAGAGCCTGCCGCGCTACTGGGGCGGCTGCGCGCTCTCGTCCTTGTTGGGGTTCTTTGCGGGACCGGTCTGCGGCTGCGGCGGCGCCGACTCCTGCGGCGCCGGCGCGTCGGTGCTCGTGACCGGTGCCGGCGTGACGACCGCGGCGTTCTTGTCGGGCAGGTACAGAGGGCCCTTCTGGCCGCAGCCGCTGACGAACGCAACGGCGACGAGCAGCAGCGCGCGTGAGGGCTTCATACGTACATCGGCCGCTTGTCCTTGAGCGCCAGCCAGCCGCGGATGACGCGGTAGGCGATCCAGATGCCGAGCGCCCACAACCCGAGCACGGCCATGCCGAAGCCGATCAGGATGATCATGAACGGCGCCGACACCAGCACGATCACACACGCCCACAGCAGCGCGTACCAGAAGGTGCGGATCTGCCAGCGGAAGTGCGACTCGAGGTACGTGCCGCGCGTGGCCGAGCGGCGCGCGTAGTTCATGATCACCGCGATGATGGACGGCAGGCCGCCGACGAAGCTGCCGACGATCGTATGTGCGCTGCCGATGCCGACCACCACCGCGAGTGCATGCAGCGCATAGATGACGTGCGTGTAGGTGATGAGCGACTCGTCGACGTGGGGCGCTTCGGCGGTCATGGGGGTATTGGGGGTAGACATGGCGACCTCCACTCGCTGTCAGGTCTGGGAGCGCTGCTCGATGATAGCCATGGTCAGGCGCGACACGCATACCAGCCGCTCCTGCTCGTCGCGGATCTCAATGTGCCACACGTGGCTCCTGCTGCCGAGGTGAAAGGGGCGCGCGGTCGCGGTGACCGTGCCGGAGGTGATGCCACGCACGTGGTTGGCGTTGATTTCCTGGCCGACGCACAGCTGCTGCTTCAGGTCGATGCACAGCATCGAGGCGATGCTGCCGATGGTCTCGGCGAGCGCCACCGAGGCGCCCCCGTGCAGCAGCCCGTAGGGCTGCCGGGTGCGCTCGGTCACCGCCATGCTCGCGCGCAGGAAGTCCGCGCCGACCTCGGTGAAGCGGATGCCCAGGAATCCGGCCATACCCTTGTCGCCCCTCGCGGTGAGCTCTTCGGGAGTGGCGGCGAGGCGCCAGATGCTCATCGTGTCTAGTCTAGCGGTTTGCACGGTGGCAATCTGCCGCCTCCGGTATTGGAGTCGCATATGACCGGCTATGCTTTCCCGCCCCCGCCCGTGCCGAGCGTCGCCGTGGCAGGCACCGCGCAGCTCTTTCCCGTCCACCGCATCTACTGCATCGGGCTCAACTACGCCGATCACATCAAAGAGATGGGCGGCGATCCGAAGAACGCACCGCCGGTGTTCTTCATGAAGCCCGCCGATGCGGTGGTGGCCAACGGGGCGGCGATTCCCTATCCGCCCGCGACCGGCAACTTCCACCACGAGATCGAGCTGGTGGTCGCGCTCGCGCGCGGCGGCCGCTCGCTCACGCCCGAGCAGGCGCTCGGCTGCGTGTTCGGCTACGCTGCCGGCAACGACCTGACACGCCGCGACCTGCAGCACGCGGCCAAGCAGCGCGGCCAGCCCTGGGACACCGCCAAGGGGTTCGATCATTCCGCCCCGGTGGCCGCGATCCGGCCGGCCGCGCTCGGTCACCTGACCCGCGGGCGCATCTGGCTCGCCGTCAACGGCACGCTGCGCCAGGAGTCGGACATCGCGCAGATGGTCTGGGATGTGCCGCACCTGCTCGCCGAGCTGTCGCGGCTCTACGAGCTCACGGCCGGCGACCTCATCTTCACCGGCACACCCTCCGGAGTCGGAGCCCTAAAGCCGGGCGACACGCTCGAGGGCGGCATCGAGGGACTGGAGGTGCTGCGCAACAGCATCGCCGGTGCCGCGGCATGAAGCTGTACGGCTACTTCCGCAGCTCCGCCACCTATCGGGTGCGCATCGCGCTCAACCTGAAGGGCCTGCCGTGGGAGCGGGCAATAGTCGACCTGCGCCCGCCGGCCAGCATGCAGCACCGGAGCGAGTTCCGCGCCCTCAACCCTCAGCAGCTGGTGCCGGTGCTCGAGGATGGCGCGGCGCTGCTCACGCAGTCGCTCGCCATCATCGAGTACCTGGAGGAGATGCACCCCGAGCCGGCATTGCTGCCGCGCGCGCCGCTCGAGCGCGCCCGCGTGCGCGCGCTCGCGCTCGCCGTGGCCTGCGACATCCATCCGCTCAACAACTCGCGGGTGCTCGACTACCTGCGCACGCCGCTCGGCCACGACCAGGCGGCGGTGAACGCCTGGTACGCGCACTGGATCACCCTCGGCTTCACCGCTCTGGAGGCCGAGGCCAGGCGTCTGGGTGACGGCCGCCACATGTTCGGCGCGCGCGTGACCCTCGCGGACGTGTGCCTGGTGCCGCAGATGTTCAACGCCCAGCGCTTCCGCTGCGACGTGAGCCCCTATGCGACGCTGAACGCGATCTGTGCACACCTGCTCACCCTGCCCTCGTTCGCGCGCGCCGCTCCGGAGGTGCAGCCCGACGCCGCACCGGCATAAACTTCAGCGCCTCAGGCCTGCGGCCTGGCACTGCCGCGGCGGCAGGGCCGCGGTGCGGCGGGCAAGGAGGCCGGATGTCACGCAGACGATTCTTGCGCTCGAGCGCGGCGGTGCTGACCGCCGCCACCACGGCGGACTGGCTGTTGGCCGGGGCGGCGGCACTGCAGGCCGCGGCGATGCCGTTCGACTACGCGCGCCTCAAGGGGATGGCGCGTACCCGTGCCGCGCAGCGCTACGATGCCAGCGCCCAGCACCTGCCGCCGGCGCTCGCGGCACTTGACTGGGATCACTGGCAGGCGATTCGCTTTCGCGACGAGCGCTCGGTGTGGGCAAACGACGCGCTGCGCTTCCAGGTGCGCTTCGCGCATCTCGGCTTCCGCCTGGACAAGCCGGTGCGCATGTACGAGGTCGTGAGCGGCACCGCGCGCGAGATCGTGCTCGATCCGGGGATGTTCGACTACAGCCACGCGGGGCTGCGCGGATCGGACCTGCCGCCCAACCTGGGATTCGGCGGCCTGCGCATCTATCACCACACCGACTGGATGCGCGACTGCGCGGTGTTCCAGGGTGCGTCCTACTTCCGCGCGGTGGACGGCGATCTGCAGTACGGCATGTCGCACCGCGGACTCGCGGTCAACTGCGGCCTGGCGCAGCCGGAGGAGTTTCCGGACTTCGTCGCCTATTACCTCGAGCGGCCGGCACCCGAGTCCAGCCGCCTGACGCTCTACGGGCTGCTCGACTCGCCGAGCATCACCGGCGCCTACCGCTTCATCATCGACGTCGCCGACACCCTGGTCATGGACGTGGATGCGGCGCTGTATCCGCGCCGCCCGATCGAGCGGCTCGGCATCGCGCCCGGCACCAGCATGTTCCTGTGCGGCAAGAGCGACCGGCGCGTCGCCGATGACTGGCGTCCCGAGATCCACGACTCCGAGGGCCTGCAGATCTGCACCGGGGCGGGCGAGTGGATATGGCGCCCGCTGGCCAATCCACGCGGCGTACGCGTCAACAGCTACCTCGACGACTCCCCGCGCGGCTTCGGGCTGATGCAGCGCGAGCGGCAGTTCACGCAGTACCAGGACGACTGGGCCTTCTACGAGAAGCGCCCGAGCGTGTGGGTCGAGCCGAAGTCGCCCTGGCACAAGGGCGAGGTGATACTGGTCGAGATCCCGACCAGCGACGAGACGCAGGACAACATCGTCGCGTTCTGGACGCCGGCCGAGCCGCCGCAGCCCAATCGCGAGTACCTGTACGGCTATCGCCTCTACTGGTGCCGCGACAACCCGCGCGCGCCGGCGCTCGCCAGCGCGCGCGCCACGCGCACCGGGGCGGGCGGGGTCATCGGCCAGAAGCGCACTCACTTTGCGTGGCGTTTCGTCATCGACTTCGCCGGCGGCGAGCTGGCCGAGCTCGGCGAGCACGTGCGCGTCACGCCGGTGATCAACGCATCCCGCGGGCGCATCGAGCTGCCCTCGGCGCGGCGTCTGCTGCCGCTCAACCAGTGGCGCGCGATCTTCGACCTCGCGCTCAGCGACGAGAGCATCGAGCCGGTCAACCTGCGGCTGTACCTGGCGCTCGACGGGCAGGCGCTCACCGAGACCTGGACCTACCAGTACACGCCACCGCCGCCTGCCCAGCGGCACGGCTGAGCGAGAGGCGGGGTCAGCCGCGGCGCAGGAAGGCGACGTAGCCGGCGAGGAACTGTCTCAGCTGTTCCTCTATGCCCGGGTCCTTGAGCGTGCCCGACTCGTCGAACACCGTCGCGGCGCGCGACACCTGCAGCCGAGCGCCGAACCACGGCTCGGTGCCGAGGGTACGCAGCACCGGCAGCCAGGCGGCCTGGCTGAGGATGGTGCCGAAGCTCCCCGGGGAAGCGCCGATCAGCGCAAACCGCCGGCCCCCGAATACGCGCTTGATGTCGGAAGAGGGTCGCGAGCACCAGTCGATGGCGTTCTTGAACACCCCGGGGATGCTGTTGTTGTATTCGGGGGTCACGAGCAGCACACCATCAGCGCCCGCGATGGCTTCCTTCAGCTGCGTGACCGTGGCGGGAATCCCCTGCGCCTCAACGTCCCCGTCGTAGAGCGGGATGCCGCGCAGCGCCGCCGCCTCCAGCGTCGACTCCGGCGGCATGAGCCGGGTCGCCGCGCGCAGCAGCGCCGTGTTGTACGAGCCGCGGCGCAGGCTGCCGGAGATGCCCACTACCTTCGTCATGTGCTCCCCCCTGAAGCTGCGCCACAGCGTGCGCTGCGGCCCCCCGGGCGCGCAACTGCGCCGCGCGCCGCGGCGCGAGGCTACTTCTTGAGCTGCGCCGCGATGCGCCGGTAGGCCTCGCGGAACGGAATGCCTTCGGCGACCGCCAGGCGGTTCGCTTCCTCGGCGGCGTGGATGGCGGGATCGAGCCGTATGGCCTCGCGCTGGAACTGCAGCGCACCGATCGCCTCCGGCAGGATCGCCAGCGTCTCGAGGCTCACGTCGATGGCGCGGAACAGCGGGAACTTCAGCAGCTGCAGGTCGCGGTGGTAGCCGGAAGGCAGCTTGGCGCACACCGCGAGCGCTTCCAGCAGGCACGCCTGCGCGGTGGCCGAGCGCGCGCGGATCAGCTCGAACACGTCCGCATTGCGCTTCTGCGGCATGATCGAGGAGCCGGTCGTGAAGCTCTCCGCCACTCGCACGAACCCGAACTCGCTGGTCGCGAACAGCAGCACGTCGGCGGCGAGGCGGCCGAGGTCCTGGCTCAGCAGCGCGATCTCGAACAGCAGCTGCGCTTCGGCCTTGCCGCGCGAGAGCTGCACGGCCGTGACCGGCTCGTGCACGGCCTCGAAGCCGAGCCGCGCGCGCGTCGCCTCGCGGTCGAGGGCGAGGCCCGGCGTGCCGTAGCCGGCCGCCGAGCCCAGCGGGCTCTTGCCGAGCCGCCGCTGCACCTGCTCGAGCCCGGCGGCATCGTCGGCGAGTTCGGCGGCGAAGCCCTGCGCCCACAGCGGCACCGAGCTCGGCATCGCCTGCTGCATGTGCGTGTAGCCCGGGAGCGCGGTCGTGCGCTCGCGCCGCGCGAGTGCGCCGAGCGCATCGGCCACCGCGCGCGCGCCGGCAGCGAGCTGCGCCACCGCATCGCGCAGGTACAGCCGCAGCGCGGTCAGCACCTGGTCGTTGCGCGAGCGCCCGAGGTGGATGCGCGCGCCGGCCTCGCCGAGGCGCGCGGTGAGCTGCCGCTCGAGCGCGGTCTGGCCGTCCTCGTCGGCGAGTTCGATGTGCCACTCGCCGCGCGCGTGCTCCTCGCCGAGTGCGGTGAGGGTGTCGCGGATCGCGGCGAAATCCTCCGCCGACAGCAGCCGCTGCCCGTGCAGCATCTCGGCATGCGCGAGCGAGGCGCGCACGTCGTAGCACACCAGGCGCTCATCGAGCGCGTAATCCTCGCCGGCGGTGAAGCGCAGCACGCGCTCATCGAGCGGGGCGCCCTTGTCCCACAGGCGCGTCACGAGGCGCCCTGCTGCTCGGCCGGCGTCAGGGCATTGATGTCGGCGACGATCAGCGTGCCGGTACCCTCGTTGGTGAACACTTCCCCGAGAATGCCCTCCGGCGAGCGGTACGACACCACGTGCACGCGGCGCACCCCGCCGCGGATGGCGTCCTCGATGGCCTTGGCCTTCGGCAGCATGCCGGCGGCGATGTGGCCTTCCTCGCGCAGGCGCTTCAGGCCCTTGAGGTCGGTGAAGGAGATGAGCGAGCCGGGATCCTCGACGTTCGCCAGGATGCCGGGCGCGCCGGTGCACAGAATCAGCTTCTCCGCTCCGAGCTCGGCGCCGATGGCCGCCGCCACGGTGTCGGCGTTGATGTTGAGCAGCGTGCCGCTCTCATCCGCCGACAGCGGGCTGACCACCGGCATGAGGCCGTTGTCGAGCAGCTTGCGCAGTACCGTGGCATCGACCGCGTCGATGTCGCCCACGAAGCCGAAGTCCACCAGCTCGCCGCTCGCGGCCTTGACCGGCGGGCGCTTGTGGGCGCGCACCAGGCCGGCGTCCACGCCGCTGATGCCGACCGCGTCGACGTTGAGATCGCGGCAGATGCCGAGCACCTGGGTGTTGATCAGGCCGTTGAGCACCATGGCGGTCACGTCGATGAACTTCTGGTCGGTGACGCGCCGTCCTTCCACCATGCGGTTGGTCGCCCCGAGCGCCGCCGAAACCTCGGTGAGCTGCGGGCCGCCGCCGTGCACCAGCACCACACGCACGCCGAAGTAGTGGAGGATGCCGATCTGCTCGACCAGCACGCGCGTGGCGGCGGCGTCGGCGAACACTCCGCCGCCGGCCTTCACCACGAAGGTCTTGCCCTTGTACATGCGGATGTAGGGCGCGGCGCTCTTGAGCGCGCGGATGGCAAGAGTCTGGTCGCTTCTGTGCATGATCATGTGGCTATCCGTAGGGTCAGGACCTGAGCAGCTGGTGCAGCACCGCCATCTGCACCGGCAGGCGGTTGTAGGCCTCGCGCTGCACCACGCTGCGCGCGCTGTCGAGCACCGCCCCGGCGATGGCGGTGTTGCGCCGCACCGGCAGGCAGTGCATCAGCTGGCAGTCGGGGGAAGAGGCGAACCAGTCCTCGCGCACGCACCAGCCGGTGAGGGCGCTGCGCAGGCGGGCATCGGCCGCGGCATCGCCGTAGCAGGAGGTCGCGCCCCACTCCTTTACATAGAGGACTTGGGCGCCCTCGAGTGCCTCGGCGCGCTCGGCGCTCTCGCGCACCGAGCCGCCGGAGGTGGCCGCCGCGCGGCGCGCGCGCTCCATGATCGCCTCCGGCAGCGCAAAGCCTTCCGGCCGCAGCACGATCACCTCCATGCCGCGCAGCGCCGCCATGTGCAGCGCCGCGGCCGGCACCGCCAGCGGCAGGGCGCGCGGATGATAGGCCCAGGAGAGCACGAAGCGCGCGCCGCGCGGCACCGCCAGGTCATCGAGGGTCTTCCAGTCGGCGAGCGCCTGGCAGGGGTGGTTGACGGCCGACTCGAGGTTGACGAGCGGCTTGTCGATGAGGGCCGCCATGGCGCCGAAGGTGGCGTCGGCGAGGTCGTGCGCGAGCTCGCGCCCTTCCGCGAAGATGCGGATGCCGAGCGCGTCGCAGTAGGAGGCGAGCACCGGGATCGCCTCGCGCACGTGCTCGGCGGCCGCGCCGTCCATGACCACCTCGGTGCGCGTCTCGAGCTGCCAGCTGCCCTGACCGGGGTTGATGACGAACGAGCCACCGCCGAGGCGCGCCATGGCGGCCTGGAACGAGGCGAGCGTGCGCAGCGAGGGATTGAAGAACACCAGCCCCATCAGCTTGCCGGCCAGCGCCCGCGGCTCGGGCGCTCGCTCCAGGCGCCGCGCGAGCTCCAGCAGCGACAGCACCTCCTCGCGCGTGAAATCCGCCAGATCCACGAAGCGTCTCATGGGTCGAGGTCGCGCAGCGCATCGCGCAGCACGTCGACGTGCTGCTCCTCGAGGATGAACGGCGGCAGCAGGCGCAGCACGTGCGGGTCGTTGGAGGTGCCGGTGAGCACGCAGCACTCGAGCAGCTCCGCCTGGATCTCTTTGGCCGGGCGGCGGGTGCGCAGCCCGACCAGCAGTCCCGCGCCCTGGTGCCCGGTCACCGGCCCCAGGATGCAGGTGCGGCGGATGTAGGCACTCAGGCGCCGCACGCGCTCGAGCAGCCGGTCCTCCTTGAGGATGGCGATGACCGAGGCCATCGCGGCGCAGGCGAGCGGGCCGCCGCCGAAGGTGGTGCCGAGGGATTCGGGTTTGAGGGAGGCCGTCACGAGCGGCGACATCAGCAGCGCCGCGCACGGGAAGCCGTTGCCGAGCGCCTTGGCGGTGGTGAGCATGTCGGGACGCACCCCGTGCAGGTTGGCGGCGAAGGGCTCGCCGGTGCGCCCCATGCCGCACTGCACCTCGTCGAATATCAAGAGCGCCCCCACCTCGTCGCAGCGCGCGCGCAGCGCAGCGAGGAACGGCGCGCCGAGATCCACCGCGCCGGCCAGGCCCTGCACCGGCTCGACGATCACCGCGGCGGTCTTGTGCGTCACGTGCTCGCCGATGGCGGCCCGGGCGCCGCGCGGGATGAAGCTCACCTCGAACGGCGTCCGCGGGAAGCCGTACCACTTCTCGCGCGCTCCCCAGGTGACCGCACCCGCGGCCGCGGTGCGGCCGTGAAAGCCGCCCTCGACGGCGGCGACGTGCTCGCGCGCGCTCATGCGCAGCGCCACCTTGAGGGCGTTCTCGTTGGCCTCGGCGCCGGAGTTGACGAAGAACACGCTCGCGAACGGCAGCCGCGAGAAGCGCACCAGGCGCCGCGCGGCACGCGCGCGGATCTTCATGGCCACCGCGTTGCTCTGGAACTGGCAGGTCTCGGCCTGGCGGGTGAGCGCCGCGGTCCAGGCCGGATGCGCGTAGCCGAGCGCGGCGACCGCATGCCCGCCGTACAGATCCAGCACGCGCTCGCCGCGGCTGTTGGTCAGCCACACGCCCTGCGCGGAGGCGACCTCGAACGGGTACTGCGCGAATACCGGGGCCAGAAAATCGTGCTGCTGCACGGCCTGGCGGATCACGGTCGCGGAGGTCCCCGACTCCTGCTTCTTCTTCGGCATGGCGCTGCAGCTTTCAGGTCCAGCCAGGCGCCGGCGCGGTCAGGCCCGCCGTTTCGGGCAGGCCGAACATGCGGTTCATCCACTGCACGGCGCCGCCGGCCGCACCCTTGTTGAGATTGTCGAGCGCGCATAGTACCGCGACGCTGTTGCCCCGCACCGCCGCAGACAGCTGGGCGTAGTTGCTGGCGGCGACCTCCTTCACCCGCGGCGCCGCGCTGCGCACGCGCACGAAAGGGGCGCGCGCATAGTAGTCGCGCAGCAGCGCAAGCACCGCCTCCGCATCCATGCGGCGCGCGAGGCGTGCCTGCAGCGTCACGTGTATGCCGCGCGCGAACGGCCCGGAGTGCGGCACGAAGGCGAGCTCGGCCTCGACGCCGGTGGCGGCGCGCGCGCAGGCGATCACCTCCGGCACGTGGCGGTGGCTGAGCGCGCCGTAGCTGTAGAGATCGCCGTGGCGCAGCGGATGATGCGTGCCCTCGACCGGCTTGCGGCCCGAGCCGGTGCTGCCGGTCACCCCGCTCACGTACAGCGCCGGGGTGATGGCAGCGGCGGCGAGCAGGGGTACGCAGGCGAGCAGCATCGCGGTGGCGAAACAGCCGGGGTGCGCGACGTGCGGCGTGGGCAGCTCCGCGAGGTGCTCGGGCAGGGCGCAGGTGAACTCGCCGAGGCGTCGCGGGGCGCCGTGCGGGTGCGGGTACACCGCCGCGTAGCCCGCGGCGCTCGCGTAACGGAAGTCCGCCGAGATGTCCGCCACACGCACCCGGGTGCCGGAGTGCTGCGCCGCCTCCAGCAGCGCGTCGATGAGCTGCGCCGACACCCCGTGCGGGGCGGCCGAGAACAGCGCCGCCTGCGGCAGCTCGCACAAGAGCTTCTGCAGCTCGCTGCGGGAGCGGAAGCGCTCCTGCGGATAGGCGGCGGCGAGGTGCGGGAAGGCGCCCGCCAGCGGCTCGCCGGGCTGGCCCTCGGACATGACCGCCGCGAGAGTGAAGTGCGGGTGGCCGGCGAGCAGGCGCAACAGCTCCCCGGCCACGTAGCCGCTGCCGCCCAGCACGAACGCCGCAACCGGTGCGCTCACGCCGCCGCCGGGGCCGCGGCCGCGAGCCCGAGCGCCTCGATCACACGGTCGCCGAGCGCCGCGCCGTTGCTCATGGCGTTGCAGGCCGCCACGCCCATCTGAGCGGTGATGATCTCGACCCCCACCTGGTTGTCGGTGGCGGGGCCGGTCACCACGCACGGCTCGATGCGAAAGCGCTCGCGCAGCAGCTTGACCCCGCCCCAGGCGGCGACCGGATCGTTGGCCGACAGCACCACGCCGGTGAGCGCCGCGCGGATGTCGGGGCACTCGAGGATGGCATCCACGCCGTAGGTGCCGAGGATGCCGTCGCCGAGCTCGAACACCAGCACGTCCGGCTTGCCGGCGGCCAGCTCGCTGAGCATGGTGCGGGTGAGCGCCGGGCCGTTGACGCGCGTCGTGGTGACCACGCCGAGGTCGGTGAAGATGGCGCAGCGCCGCGCGCCCGCATCCTCCATGGCGAGGATGTCACGGCGCAGCGACACGCCGGTGGCCTTGAAGGCATCCACCGTGAGCCCGCGATGGCGCATGCGCGCGATGATGGCGCAGGCGGCGGCGGTCTTGCCGGCCTCCATGCAGGTGCCGGCGAGGGCCACCACCGGCACGCCGCGCGTGTCGAGCGCCGCCTGCGCATCCAGCAGCTTTGCGCCCACGCGCGCCGGCACGCCGATGCGCTCGCCGAGATAGGGGAAGTGGAGCGCCACGCCGAGCACGCGACAGTCAAAGGGCCGGCCCTTCTCGGGGTTGATCGAGTCGCACACCCCGAGCACCCCGCCGATGTTGAGCATCTGGATGACGTCCCCGGGAGCCACGCGCTCGGGCACGTGCCCGGAGTAGCCGAACAGCGCGCGGCGGTGGCCGAGGGCGCCGGCGATCACATCGCCCTTGCCGACTTTCGCCATGCGGCCGCTGACCAGCTCGAGGGTGTTGTAGGTCGACTTGTTGTTGAGCACCTCCACCACCACCACCACGCCCTCCTCGGCGGGGATGTCGGGGGCGATGCGCACCTCGTGCGAGAGGCCGCAGGCCTGGGTCACCGAGGCGAGCTTGTCGACCACCACCGAGCGCATGCCGTTCACCATCTCAGCGGTCCTTCTGCCGTGCCGCGCGCTCGCCGGCGCGCGTGTAGAACACCCCCGGGAGCGAGGCGATGCGCGAGAACCCGAGCGCATCCTGCGCGGACCACTCGCCCGCGGCCTCGCCGTACACCCCGCGCGAGGCCGCCATGAGCGAGTACGGCGACTCCACGCCCTCGACGAACAGCACGCCGCTCTGCAGCAGCACGTGCACCGTGCCGGTGACGCGCTCCTGCGAGGACAGCAGCAGCGCCTCGATGTCGCGGCACACCGGGTCGAGCAGCTGCCCCTCGTGCACCAGGTCACCATAGGGCTGCGCCAGCTGCTCCTTGATGCGCTGCTGGCGGCCGGTGAGCACCAGCTTCTCGAGCTCGCGGTGCGCGGTGAGCAGCACCTCGGCGGCCGGCGCTTCGAAGGCGACGCGTCCCTTGGTGCCGATGATGGTGTCGCCGAGGTGAATGCCGCGGCCGATGCCGTACGGGGCGGCGAGTGCTTCCAGCGCCTCGATGATCGCCACCGGTGTGTGCGCCTCGCCATCGAGCGCCACCGGTCGGCCGCGCTCGAAGGCGAGCGCGTGGCGCGTGGCCGGGAGCGGCCGCGCGAACGCGTCGCGCGTCAGCAGCCACGCCTCCTCCGGAATGCTGCCTGAGGAGGTGAGGGTCTCGGTGCCGCCGATGGTGACGCCCCACAGGCCGCGGTTGACCGAGTAGCGGGCGCCGCTCGGCGGCACCGGCAGGCCGCGCGCCTTCAGGTACTCGAGCTCCTCCTGGCGCCTGAACGCCTGATCGCGCACCGGCGCCAGCACCTTCAGGTCCGGCGCCAGGGTGCGCAGCGCCACCTCGAAGCGCACCTGGTCGTTGCCGGCGGCGGTGCAGCCGTGCGCCACGGTGTCGGACTCAAGCTCGCGCGCCATGCGCGCGATGGTCTGCGCCTGCATGACGCGCTCGGCGCCCACGCACAGCGGGTAGAGCGCGCCGCGGCGTACGTTGCCCATGATGAGAAAGCGCAGCACCTGCTCGAAATAGGCCGCGCGCGCGTCCAGTTGGTGATGCGCCACCGCGCCGAGCGCGCGCGAGCGCTCCCTGAGCGCCGCGGCCGCCGCGGCATCGATGCCGCCGGTGTCGACCGTGACGGTGATCACCGGCCGGCGCTCGCGCGCGCCGAGCCACGGCACCAGGAACGAGGTGTCGAGCCCACCGGAGTAGGCGAGCACTATGGGCGTGGCGCCCGTGGGGGAAGCGGGGGCGGCCATGCTCAGACCGGAAACAGGGTGCGCAGGCGCCCGACGAGCTCGTCCTGCGCCCGCGCGCTCGCGGTGGCGATGAAGATGGTGTCGTCGCCCGAGAGCGTGCCGGCCACTTCCGGCCACGCGGCGCGGTCGATGGCGACCGCGACGCTCTGTGCGGCGCCGATGGTGGTGCGCAGGATCGTGATCGAGGGACCGGCGCGGCGCAGGGCGCGCACGAACTGGGTGAGCGCCCCGAAGTCGCCGTTGGCGCGCGTCACCTCGTCCGGCGGCAGCGCGTAGCGGCCGCCCGCCTTGAGCACGCCGAGGTCGCGCAGGTCGCGGCTGATCGAGGACTGCGTGACCTCGAAGCCGGCCTTCTTCAGCAGCCGCACCAGGTCCTGCTGCCGGCGCACCTGCCCCGCGCGCAGGATGCGCACGATGGCGCCGCGCCGCTCCAGCTGCTGCGCATCGCTCAGCACGGGAGGCTGCTGCAGAGCACATGCATAATAATGCACATACTGTGCATTTTAATGCACGGAGTCAAGGGGGGCGCGGCGCGCCGCCGCTCAGTCGGCGGTGTCGGCGACTCCGCTGAGGTGCCACGGGCCGCCGAGCCAGCGCTCGAAATACACCACATAGAGGGTGGACTCGCCCGGCGCGCGCTGCGGATCGGCGACGAACAGCTCGTAGCGGCGGGTGAAGCCGGCGCCCGGGATGCGCACGATGCGCATCACCGGGGCGCCCTGCATGCGTCCGGCCTCGATCGCCGCTCGCAGGCGCCGCGCGGAGGCGCCGCTGCAGCTCGGGCAGGCGAGCGCATAGCTGTGCGCCGAGGCGGCGTCAGCGGACCACTGCCGCATGAGCGATTCGAACACCGCGGGGCTGACGTCGTAGGTCTCGGTGTAGCTGCCGGCTGCGTGCGGCGCCGGGCAGGGGCGCGCGCCGGGCGCCATGTACACCGAGTCGCCGTGCTCGTAGCGGTGCAGCGCGCGCTTGGCGCCGCTGCCGAGCGCCACCAGCACGTGGCTCGAGTAGCTGCACACACCGCCCTCGAGCACGATGCGGCTCTCGGTCGAGTACAGCGGGTCGGCGGGCGCCGCGCCGCCGGGGTGCGTGCACACCACGACTTGATCATCCGGGAAGTGCGAGAGCCAGTGGCGCACGATCTCGGGCGCCTCCGCACTGGTGCGGCTGAAGCTCTGGCACGGATCCGCCTGCCCCGCCTGCACCCGGTCCGCAACGGCCAGCACCGCCAGCGCGGCGAGCAGGGTGCAGGCGAGAGCGGGCGCGCGCATCTACTTCTCGATCGCGTACACCAGGTCCGCGCCGCGCGCGGTGCCGAGCTCGATGCGCACCGTCCAGTGGTCACCGAGGGTGTAGCGCGCCTTGAAGGTGTTGAGCTGCTCGGTGAGGCTCACGCCATAACTCACGTACAGGCGCGGCGACAGGTAATGGCCGAGCACCAGCGAGGTCTCGTTGGCGATCGGGTCGGTCTCGAGGCTCACGTCGGGCAAGCCGACGCGCGTGCCGAGCTGCGCGGCGAGCAGCGCCGCGCCCTGGCCGAGCGCGGCGGTGCCGGCGCCGTTGGCGCGGTTCTGGTTCTGCGTCGACTCCAGCGAGCCGCCGGCAAGGATCAGCGAGGCGACCTGCGCCTGCGGCAGCGGCGGATCGGAGAAGAACGTGAGGCGCGGCTGCAGCAGCGTGCCGCGCACGTTGACGCCGGCCTTGACGTCGGGGAATTCCTTGACGGCGCGCACGTCGATTCCGGGGTCATCGATCGGCCCGCCGGTGAAGATCAGCCGCCCGTGCTCGATGTCGAGCTTGCGCGCGTAGGCGGTGTACTTGCCCTCGACCACCGACAGCTCGCCGGTGCCGCGCGTGATGGCGTCGTAGCCGTTGCGCACGCTGACGCTGCCGACCAGCCGCCCGGTGAGCCCGGCGGCGTCGACGCTCACCTTGTCCCCGAGCGCCAGGGTGATGTCGCTCATGACCTCGAAGCGCTTGGCGGGATCCTCCACCTCGCTCCCGACCAGCACCTCATCGGGCGAGGCACGCACCGCGGCGGTGATGTCCATCGGCTGGATCTTGGCGTAGGGCACCGCCACCTTGCCGGTCACCTCGATGCGGCGCCCGCTGATGCTGAAATCCAGATTCGGCGAAGCATCGATCTGCGCCTCGGGCACGTCCGCCACGCGCAGGTTGGTGCCCTGCAGGTGGAACTTGCCGTAGGGGAGGAGCTTGCGCCATTCGACGTGGCCGCTGGCGCTCACCGTGCCGGCGCCGGCGTGCGCGCTGCCGCTGAAATCCACGCCGCCGTCGCCGAGGCGCGCCTCCATCTCCACCTGGCGCAGGCTGAAGTTGACCTGGTAGACGTCCATCTCGCCGTTACTGAGCTTCACGGAGCCCGAGAGCCGCGGCGCCCCGAGGGTGCCGGCGAGCGCAGCGTCGACCGTGAAGTGCCCGGCGGCGCGGTCGATGTCCGGCACGTACAGCGAGATCAGCCCGGCCTCGTTGAACTGCGCGTGCAGCTCGCCGGTCAGCGGCATCTCCGGCCACTGGGGCGTGGTGCGCATGACCTGCAGCTGCCCGTGCAGCGTGCCGACCTCGCCATCGCCCAGCTGCGCGTCCGCGTTCACCTGCGCCGGGGTGGCGGTCACGTTCACCGTGCCCGAGCCGATGCGGGTGTGCTCGACTTTGTGGCTGGCGAGGCGGTGATCGATCTGCGCATTCGCCAGCTCTGCGCGCAGCGTGCCCTGCACCGGGGTGCTGGCGCCGCCGGCGAGGCGCGCCAGCACGCTGGCGGTGCCGAGATATTCCACCGCCGGGGTCATGCCGGCGGTCAGGGTGTTGAGCGGCAGCTGATTCGCCATGAGCGTCGAGGACCAGGCGGCCGAGGTCCAGTCGCCGTCGGCGCACATGCTGCCCGGCGTGCCGACCAGGCACAGCCATTCGACGCGCGCGTGCTCGGGCGACAGGGTGAGATCGACCGGGCGCTCGAGTGAGAGGTGCAGCTGCTGGTTGCCGTTGATGGTGAGCGCCTGCAGCTGCCCCTTGAACAGGCCGCGGCCGTACGGGCCGCTCGCCTTGAGGCTGACGGCGAGCCCGGTGGCGCTCACCGCGAGCTGGGCCTCGTAGGCCGAGGGCGGCCCCTTGAGGGTGAAGCTCACCGCATCGAGGGTGCGGCTCGAGCCCTGGTAGCTGAGCTTGCGCAGCTGCACGTTGACCTTGGATTCCTTCTGCGGAGCGCCGGGGTCCAGGTCGACGTCGGCGTCGAAGCTGCCGAGCTTGATGCCGAAGGCATCGACGTCGCCCCCGTGCGCACTGCCGGAGATGGCCGGCTCGGCGAGGCTGCCGCGCACCGTGCCCGAGGCCTTGAGCTCGCCGCGGCTGCCCGGTGCCAGCAGGCTCAGGTCGCGCGTCGCGAGCGCGAAGCGCAGGTCCATGGCCTTGTCGAGCCGCCCGTCGAGCGCGAGGCTGGTCCCCCCGAGTGCCACGCGCACGTTGCTGAACCCCCAGGCGCTGCCCGCGTGAGTCACGGTGCCCGCGCCGCCCGCGCTCAGCCCGCGCAGCTTGCCGCTGATGTTGCGGAACGTGGCGCTGAGCTCACCTCGCGGGTCGAAGCCGCGGCCGGAGGCCTCCAGGTCGAAGCTCACGCTGCCCGGCAGATCCGGGCGCAGTGCCGCGGGGTTGACGTTGGCGAGGTGTCCGCTCACCGACCAGGTCTGCTGCGGACTCCAGCTGACCAGGCCGCTGACACTCGCGTGGCCGCCGAACAGCTCCACCTCCGCCGGATCGAACGCGAAGCGGTCCTTGTCGAGCGTACCGGTGACTTCCAGCGGCATCTCCGGCAGGTCGGCGGCGCGGCCGCGGCCCTGCACGTGCACCCGGTACGGCATCAGGCCCGAGAGCGTGAACGAGCCTGCCGCGCTTCTCACCGCCGGATCGCGTCCGACGAGCGGCCAGCGGAAGTCGGTCCAGGAGCCACTCAGCTCCAGTCGCGGGCCGTTGTCGACCACGGCGATGGTGCCCGAGCCTACCGCGTGTGCGCCCGAGCCCAGGTGCCGCACCTCCATGTGCGTCGCCGTGAGCACGTGGTCGGCATAGTGGCCGGCGAACTGTGCGTCGAATGTCCCGGCGTGCAGCCCGGCGGGGTTGACCGGTCCGTGGGCGCTGAAGCCGTTCTCGTCGCCGAAGCCGGCCAGATGACCGCTGATCTGCCCGAGCGGTCCGTTCATGCCCCAGGCCGCAAGGTCGAACGCCTGCACTGCGGCATCCCCCACCCAGTGCCAGTGATCGGTGAGGGTGAGCAGCTGTCCGGTCACGTCGGCCCGGAACGGGCTCACGGTGTGCGCCACGATGCTGAGGGCGTTGAGATCGCCGCGCGCGCTGCCGGCGAGCGTCCAGTCGGGCTGGCCCTGGGGAGTCCAGTCGAGGTGGCCCTTGAGGTCGAAGCCGAGAGGATCCGCGGCGCGCAGAAAGCCGATGGCGCTCAGGTGCGCGTCGTCCCAGTGCCCGTCGGCCTGAAAAAAGCGGATGTACCGGTGGCGGATGAGCGCCGCGCCCTCGAGGTTCGTGACGTCCATGCGGAAGCCGGTGTAGACGGTGAGCGTCGCGGCATCGACGTGGCCCTGGTCGACGCTGATCAGCATCCAGCGCGGCAGGAACTGCGGAGGCCCGGGAGTGGAGGGATGGGTGCGGCGCTTCACCTCGATTAGCGCCGCGTGCACCGTGCCGCTGCGCACGTGGATGGTCTGCAGCAGCAGCGGCGCGAGCGCCACGCGCCCGGTAATGCCGGTGAACTCCAGATGCACCAGCTCGTGATCGATCTGCACGCGCTCCACGGACAGGCCGTCGGCGGCGGTGCCGCTGATGCCGGTGATCACCAGGTGCACCGGCCCGAGCTGCTGCGGCATGTGGCGCACCACGAACTGCAGCCCGGCCGTGGTGTAGAGCGCCGACCACAGCAGCACCGCCGGCGCCACCAGGGTCGTGACGATCAGCACGCAGGCGATGATGAGCAGCACTTTCAGGCGCATGGTGCTAGAGCTTCGGCGAGAAGTTGATGTGCAGGCGCGGGCCGGCGTTGCGCGACAGCGGCTGCGCGATGTCGATGCCGAGGGTCATCACCGGCAGGCGCAGCCGCATGCCCACACCGACCGAGTACTCGAGCAGCGGGCCGTAGTGATTCTGGCCGTTCACGTCGGTGTACAGCAGCTGGCTGCCGAGGTGATCGAAGGCGTTACCGTAGTCGATGAAGGCGGCCACCCCCAAGTTGCGCGGCAGGTCGCGGATCACCTCCACCGTGCCGGTGGCCAGGAACTTGCCGCCGACCTTGATGAACTGCCCGGGGACGATCGCCTTGCAGGTGCCGTTGGGGTTGAAGATGCCCTGGCCCGGGGGCTGCGGCGCGCACACCTGCTCGGTGGGGGACAGCTCGTTGAAGGCAAAGCCGCGCACGCTGTTGTCGCCGCCGGCAAAGAAGCGGTACACGGCCGGCAGGCGGTTGAAGTTCGACACCACCGTCGCTCCGCCCTCATCGCGCAGCAGCAGATGCCACTTGCGCCCCAGCCGGAACACCTTCTCCAGCTGCACGTGGCCCTGCAGGAAGTTGGAGTCCGAGCCGAGAGCCGCCGAGGAGCCCTTGATCTCGGCGAACACCGGATGCTGGAACAGCGGCTCGCCGAGGTAGCCCTTGGGGACCGAGGCGAAATCCAGCTCCGGCACGAAGAGCCGGTCGGTCAGGCTGCCGTTGGCGTCCTCACTGGTGGTGCGCACCGCGTTCACCTGTCCCACGTACTGCCAGCCCTCCTTGACTACCGTCACGCTCGGCCCCCCCGACAGCGTGTGCGCGGTCACGTCCGCGAGTATCTGCTTCTCGATCGAGCCGTTCAGCGACAGGTTCTCGAGCGCCGGGTCGCCGACCGGGATGCGGTAGCGGGTCTGCACGTACTGGGTGACGCGCGCCGCCTGCACCTCGACGCTGAAGCTGTGGCCGAGGGAGTTGATGTGCCGGTCCTCGAAGCCGAGCGTGCCGCGCACCCCGGTGTCGGTGGCATAGCCGGCGCCGAAGGTGTAGCGGTGGCGGCGGCTGGCGTCGGCGCGGATCTTCACCGGCACGGTGAGCGCGGTGCGGTCCGGATCGCCCGGCAGCACCTCGAGGTTGGCGAAGTAACCTGCGTCATCGAGGGCGAACTGGGTGCGCAGCACCTCCGTCAGGTCGTACAGGTCGCCCTCGTGGTAGCGCAGGTAGCGGCGCACGAGCTTCTGGCTCACCACGTGCTGCTCGATGGTGGTCGCACCGAAGCGGTAACGCGGCCCGGTGTCGAGCTCGAGCGCGATGTTCGCGGTGTGAGCCACCGGGTCGACCACCAGCTCGTTGCGGATCATCTTCGCATCCAGGTACCCGTAGGTCGCCGCGGTGCGTTGCAGGTCGGCCTTGATGGCCTCGTAGTAGGCGTGGTTGAGCCGGTCACCGGGGTGCAGGGGCAGGTGCTTGAGGATGCGCTGGAACAGCGGATCGCTCTCCCCGGGGCCATCCACGTGCACGTCGATGTGCTCCACCAGCACCGGGACGCCAGGGGTGATGTTCACCACGACGCGCCAGTCGTTCTTACCTTGGTCGGCGACCGTCGACTCGACCTGCGGCTGGTAGTAGCCGAAGGGCTTGAGGGCCGCCTGCACCTCGCGGTCGACGCGGTTGTGCAGCCGCTCCACCGTGTCGGGGGTGAGCTCCGCGCCGCCTTTCTTGTAGCGCGCGAAGCTCAGGTACACGAGCACGTTGTCCTTGACCTCGTCGTCGACGCCATGCACCTCGATGGTGACGCCCGCGGCGAGCGCCACAGGACAGGCGAGCAGGCACGCGGCGATCCAGGGGGCCCGCCGGAGTGCTCGACGAGCCCTTGGTGCGGAACTTGGCTGCGCCATGTCAAGGTGCGACCAGGGAAAGTCCTTTGAATTCTAGAGCCTTGCGGGCGCAGCCGCTCGGGGCTCTTCAGTCAGAGCCAACGCGCGGGGGGCGGTTGTGCTGACCGCCTCACGGCCATTCGCCGGGCTCGAGCTCGATGCGCGTCTCCCCGCTGCCCGCGCCCGCGGCATCGAAGCGCCGCTCGGTGAAGGACAGCGCCCCGCCCGCCTCGAGCAGCAGCACGCTCGAGCAGCGCGTGCCGTAGCGGGGGTGCAGCACGAAGGGCGCAGACAGTGCCCGCGCCCACTCCTGCGGCAGACCGCCGGTGTCGGCGCCGCCGGCATCGGGCGCGGGTGTGCGGTCGGCGAGCAGCGCGAACAGGGCGGCGACCTCGCCGCCCTGGCGCAGCCAGGCCTCAAAGCCGGCGCGCACGCGTGTCAGCTTCTCCCAGGGCGTGTCGAGCAGCTCATTCGAGAGTCCGTGTAGCCCGGGGGGCAGGGCGCGCGCGAACGGTGCGGCGCGATTCGAGCCGTACCATAGCGCCTGCTCATCGGCGAGCAGCAGGTTGAACCCGGAGTAGCTGCCGGCCGCGCCCGCGAGCGAGCCGAAGTACTCCGCCGCGCCCGCCGCAGCGCCGAGGTAACGCGGGATCAGCTCACCGCGCGAGGGTGCGCCCGGCTCCGGCGGCTGCAGCTCGCGGAAGTTGGTGACCACGCCGAAGCGGCCCCTGCGATCCAGCCCCAGCCAGGTGCCACCGGCCTGCAGGTCGCGCCCGGCGAGCATCTCGCTCGGTGGCGGCCACTTGGCGAGCGCCGCCGCGGGCCGCGCGTGGTACTCGTCGCGGTTGGCGGCGAGCACCAGGCGGTAGCGCGGGTGCGCCCGCCAGGCGAGCACCAGGAGACACATGCCTAGCCGCCGCCTTGCAGCCAGGTCTCGATCAGTCGCCAGGAGATCGACTGCGTCGGCGGGGCGAGGGCCTCGCCGGAGCGGACCTGCTCGCGTGTGAACCAGCGCGCATCCTCCAGCTCCCCGCTCACCGTCACGGGGCTGCCCGCATGCGCGTGGGCCTGGAAGCCGATCATGACCGAGGAGGGGAATGGCCAGGGCTGGCTGGAGTGATAGCGCACCTGGTGCACCGCCACCCCGGTCTCCTCCGCCACCTCGCGCACCACCGCATCCTCGAGACTCTCGCCGGGCTCGACGAAGCCGGCGATGGTGGAGTAGCGGCGCGGCGGCCAGCTCGCCTGGCGCCCGAGCAGCGCGCGCTCCCCATCGCTCACCAGCACGATGATCGCGGGGTCGAGGCGCGGAAAGAACTCGTGCGCGCACGATGGGTTGGTGCAGGTGAGACAGTGCCCGGCGTGCGAAGGCGCGGTGGGCGCGCCGCACACCCCGCAGTGGCGCGTGCGTGCGCGCCACAGCGTCAGCGCCCGCGCGTAGGCGAGGAGCCCCGCCTCCTCGGCGGCGAGCACCGCGGTGAGCGGGCGCAGCTCCTCGAAGCTCGTGCCGGCGGGGGTGTCGGGGACGGTGCCGGCGGGCAGGTCGAGCAGCACGCAGCGCGCGCCCCGGAACCAGCCGAGCAGCACCAGCTGCACCGGCTGGGCGGCGCCGGCGAGCGCGGCGTCGTTGTCGAGGAAGGCGATGCGCGGCTCCTCACCCGTGTGCAGCAGCTGCGTGCTGCCGCGCGCGATGAGATAGCGCGTCGCGGGGTCGGCGCGCGCCGCGGCGACCCACCCGGGGTCGTCGCGCTCCTCGGCGCGCCGCTCGATGTAGGGACCCGCGAAGAAGTTCGGCCGCTCGTGCATCAGGCGGCGGATTCTAGCCGTCCCGTCCACCGGCGAGCGATGCGATGCAGTAACAATGCGCATCAGGGCCCCTGGGAACGGTCGCTTCCCGCCGCGCGCGTGCCAGAATGTCAACCGGGGGGAATCCATGCAACCGATCTGGCTGCGCAGCTACCCGCGCGCCGTCGATCCGGCACCGCCGATCCGGCCCGGCTGCGTCGCCGAGCTCATCGTCGAGCAGTGCGAGCGCTTCCGCGACCGCGAGGCGTTCTGGTCGCACGGCCGCACGATGAGCTTCGGCGAGTGCCTGGGGCTCGCGCGCGCGTTCTCGGCATGGCTGCGGCGCGCGGGGCTTGCCCCCGGTGAGCGCGTGGCGCTCATGCTGCCGAACGCGCTCGCCTTTCCGGTGTGCGCCTACGGCGCGCTGCTCGGCGGCCAGGTGCTCGTCACCGTCAACCCGCTCTACACGCCGCGCGAACTCGCACACCAGCTGCGCGACAGTGGCGCGCGCACGCTCATCGTGTGGGAACCGGCCCTCGGCGTCGCCGAGGCGGCGCTCGCCCAGGTCGCGCTCGAGCGGCTCGTGGTGGTGCCGCGCGATGCGCTGCTGCGCGAGGGTCCGCCGCGCGTCGCGCGCCCGCAGGCGGCGTCCGCGGCGCGCTGGACGCTCGAGGGTGCGCTCGCGGCCGGGCTCGGCGCGGAGGCCGGCGTCGCGCGCGTCGCCGCGACGAGTCCGGCGCTCCTGCAGTACACGGGTGGCACCACCGGCGTCGCCAAGGGCGCAGTGCTGACCCAGCGCAACATGCTCGCCGATCTGGCGCAGCAGCTCGCGTGGAGCGAGCCGTTCATCCCCAAGCGGCTTGGGCCGCAGCGCGCCATCACGGCGCTGCCGCTGTACCACATCGCGGCGCTGATGGCCGGGATGTTCCGCGTGCTGCTGCTCGGCGGCTCGTGCATCCTGATCGAGAGCGCGCGCAACCTCGACGACCTGGTAGACACGATGCGCACGCAGCGCTTCACGAGCATGGGCGGCGTCAACACGCTGTACGCCGCGCTCATGAATCACCCGCGCTTCCGCGACATCGACTTCTCGCAGTGCTGGATCGCCGGCGCCGGCGCGGCCGCCACGCAGCAGCCGGTCGTCGACCGCTGGGAGCGGCTGACCGGCCTCACGATCGTCGAGGGCTACGGCATGACCGAGACCTGCTGCTACATCAGCCAGCTGCCGCTCGACGGGCGCAGGTTCAACGGCTCGGTGGGCCTGCCCTATCCCGCGACCGAGATCTCGATCCGCGGCCCCGATGACCGCGAGCTCGCGCCCGGCGAGAGCGGCGAGATCTGTGTGCGCGGCCCGCAGGTGATGGCCGGCTACTGGAACCGTCCCGAGGAGACCGCCCAGGTCATGTCCGAGGACGGGTTCCTGCGGAGCGGCGACATCGGCAGCATCGACCCGCAGGGGTACCTCAGGCTCTCAGACCGCAAGAAGGACATGATCCTGGTGTCAGGCTTCAACGTGTACCCGAACGAGATCGAGGCGGTACTGCTCACGCACCCGAAGGTGCTGGAGGCTGCGGTCGTGTCGATCCCGGACGAGCGCGCCGGGGAGCTGCCGGCCGCGTTCATCGTGCGCCGCGATCCCTCGCTCACCGTGCCGGAGCTCGCGGCCCATTGCGCCGCCGCGCTCACCGCGTACAAGCAGCCCAAGCGCTACGAGTTCCGCGATGCCCTGCCGAAGACGCCGGTCGGGAAGATCCTGCGGCGCGCGCTGCGCGAGGAGGCGCGCCTGCTCAGCGCATCCTAGGCGCGGCCCACGGACTTCAGCCGCGCTGCGGCGCCGCGCCCGCGCACCGATGGCAGCGCGCGGTGCGCAGCGGAAAACGCTCCAGCACCATGAGTGCGCCGCAGTCGCTGCAGTAGCCGAGGCGCAGCTGGTCGCCGCGCACCAGCGCGCCGGCGAGGAACACCGCGTGCTCGAAGGAGATCTGCGCCGAGGGCAGCAGCGCGCGGTATGCCTCGAACCCCTGACACAACAGCTCGCCGCGGCCGATCCCCGGTGCCGCAGCCTCACCCGGCGGCGGCGCGCTGTCCGCGGGCAGCACTCCGAGCAGCGACAGCACGCTCGCGAGCAGCGTGGTCTCCTGCTGCAGGCGCAGCGAGCGCGTGAAGTAGGCGATCTGGTGTGGCGACTTGCCGCGGTGGCGCGGCAGGTAGCGCCGCGCGTGCCCGAGGTAGGAGCGGTACAGCTTGCGAATGCGGTCGTCCGACAGCCCGGTCCAGGTGCGGATGGTGTGGGTGCGCGCCTCGTGGCGCAGAAAACGCAGCGCCAGCTCCATGCGTGCGCGCTCGCGGCTGTAGCGGTCATCGGAGATGCGCATGACGGAGGCATTCTGGTTGAAAATCGCCAAAACTCAACCGGACAAATTTGGTTGAAAATAACCAAATTCGCGGATGGCTTCGGCGCGCGGCTTGGCTACGATAGTGCTCCGTGCCCGTCGCCGGGGAGGAGCCGCCATGCTGTTGCACTGCGAGATCGACGCCGGGCTCGCGCGCGCGGGCGCACCCTGGCCACGCGCCGGCACGCTCGAGTCGCTCGCCGAGCTCAACGAGTCGTGCCTGGCGCTGCTGGCCGAGGAGGCGCGCGTGCGCGGTACGCAGGGCGCACCGCTGCTGCGTCACGTCGGGGAGCTGTGGAGGGCGCTGGATGTGCCGGCGCGCCGCCGCGCGGCGGCCTGTCCGTATCTGCTCTTCGACGCCGGGTTTGCCGATGCGCTGCGTTGGCGTCCCGCGGCGCAGCAAGTCGGCGATGGCCCGCGCTGCAGCTATGCCTCGTACTTCACCGTTCCGGCGGCGGCCGAAGTGGCACGGCAGGTGTTCACCTTCGCCTGGCACCTGGCGCGCGCGCAGGGGCTGGACGCGCGCCTGGTGCTGGGCATGCCGGCCACGAGCGCCGCGCTCATCGGCCAGTACACGCTGCTGCAGATCCAGAGTCTCGCGGAGCTGCGCTGCGAGTGGCTGCGGCCGCGGTGGGCGGCACATACCGAGGCGTGGCGCGAGCTGCTGCTCGCGGCCGCTGGCGGCGAGGGCGCCGCCCTGGAACGCATCCGCCTGCACGGCTTCGCACTCATGGCGGCCGAGGCGCGCCGCGCCGGCGCCGAGCGCGCGTAACAGCCGCCGCTGCGGTTCCCGCCCCGGCGCCCCGGTCACGGGCGCACCGGCCCGCCGCGCAGCATTTGCGGTATCATCCCGAAGGGCTTTCGACCCTGACGAATAAGAAGAGTGAGGGAGAACCGATGAAAACCATCAGTCAGTTTTCCGGTCTGTCCGTGCTGCTCATCGCCGCCAGCGGCGCCGCCCTTGCCGAGGGCCCCGCGCAGAAAGGCGCCGGCGCTTCGCTCGGCACCCTCGAATACGGACCGACCCTCTATTACCCGCAGGGCTGCAGCCATAACGGCAGCACCGTGGTGTGCACGTTCGTGTTCGTGCACCAGGCGGAGACCACCACCATCCGCGCCGGCGGCGGCGGGTCGCAGCTGACCGGCATCGCGTTCGTCGACGATGCGCACGTGCCGCACGCGCCCAACAACGCCTATTTCGTCGACCGCTACGGCGCGCGCCAGCACCTGCTAGTCGTGAATCGCGCCGACCAGGGGACCATGATGGTCGAGTTCCCGCTGGTTGACCCGCGCGTGACGAGTGGCGAGCTGCATCTTGGCTCCCAGGTGCTCGGCGGCATTCCTGTCGGTCAGGGGGGCGGCGAGGGATCTCCCGGCGCACCCAACGCGCTCGCCGCCGGTGGCGGCCAGGCGCAGGGTCCGGCCATGCGGCAGGCCTCCGCCGCGGGCGGTCGCGCCGCGGCGGGGGGTGAAGCGTCCGACCCCTGCGCGACGCCGCAGATGGCCAAGACCACCGGCTGCAAGCTGCAGGCGAAGGGCAGCACCTACGCAACCCAGGCGACCGCGACCGCCAACGGGGTCAAGTCCATGACCGATGCCGCGAGTCAGATCGGCGCGATGTTCGGCTTCAAGAAGCCGGCCCCCGCCCCGGCACAGCCGCCCCCGCAGCCGACCGGCAACCAGTAGCGCGCTTCGCAGACTCCCGAACCGGGACCCGCCGACCGGGCCCTCGCCGGTTCCCGGGCGGAATGTCCGTTTTTGCCCGACGCGCGTCTGCGAGGACAGTGGCGTGCAGGCTTCGGCTGCCTGAACATACTGGCCGATTCGTAAGCCGAGGCTCCCCATGAAGCAGGCGCTCATCGTCATCGACGTGCAGGAATCCTTTCGCCGGCGGCCGTACTTCCGCCCCGAGGAGCTGCCGGGATTTGTGCGCAATGTGCAGTCGCTCATCAACAGCTGCCGCGCACGCGGCATCCCGATCGTGCAGGTGTTCCATCAGGATCCGGACGAGGATCCCGGCAACCCCTTCAGCGCCGCCTCGGGCTGCGTGCGCACCCTGCCGGAGCTGTCAATCGAGCCCGATGTGGTCGTCACCAAGCAGGTGCACTCCGCGCTCTTCGGCCGCAGTGCCGACGGCACGACGCTCGAGGAGTGGCTGCGGCGGCGCGGCATCGGCGAGCTCCTGGTGACCGGTATCCGTACCGAGCAGTGCTGCGAGACCACCGCACGGCACGCCTCCGACCTCGGCTTCGGCGTGCGCTACGTGACGGATGCGACCCTCACCTTCCCCATGCGCACCCGCGCCGGGCGCGAAGTGTCGACGGCGGAGATCCAGGAGCGCACCGAGATGGTGCTCGAGGGTCGCTTCGCGCACATCGTGTCCACCGCGGGAGCCTTCGCCTGACCGCCGCCCGCTCGAGCTGCCATGACGCGGGAAGTCATCTTTGTACTGCTGCCGAAGGTGGTGCTGCTGGATATGGCAGGCCCGGCGGACGCGTTCCGCAACGCGGCTGCCCTGGTGCCCGGCAGTTATGCACTGCGCTTCGTCGCCCCGCGCCCCACCATCCAGACCGCCGTCGGGCTGAGCCTCGCAGGCCTTGAGCCGCTGCCCGCGCGGCTCGCGCCCGGGAGCCTGCTGGTGCTGACCGGCATCAGCGGCGAGGGCATCGATCCGCATGAGCCGGCAACCCGCGACGTCATCGAGTGGCTGCGCAGCGGGGTCAGTCAGCAGATGCAGCTGCTGTGCGTGTGCGCCGGCAGCGTGCTGGCGGCGCGCGCCGGGCTGCTCGCGGGGCGCCAGTGCACCACCCATCACGTGCACCTCGAGGAGCTGCGGCGCGTCGAGCCGCGGGCACGCGTGCTCGACAACCGCATCTTCGTGGAGGACGGCGAGGTGTTCACCAGCGCCGGCGTCACCGCCGGGCTCGACCTGGCGCTGCACGTCATCGGGCAGCAGCAGGGGCCGCGGGTGGCTGCGGAGGTGGCCCGCGACCTGGTCGTGTACCTGCGCCGCGCGGGCACCGACCCGGCACTCTCGCCGTGGGTCATGCACCGCAACCACCTGCATCCGGCGGTGCACCGCGTGCAGGACGCGGTGGCGCGCGATCCGGCGGGGAGCTGGAGCTCGACGGAGCTGTCGGCGGTGGCCTGCACCAGCGCGCGCAACCTGGCGCGGCTGTTCGCCGAGCACGCGGGCTGCTCGCCGCTCGACTACGTGCAGCTGATCCGCTTCGCGTTCGCCAAGCAGCTGGTCACCGGCAGCCGCCTGGACCTGGAGCGTGTCGCCTCGCGCGCCGGCTTCCGCTCCGCGCAGCACCTGAGAAGGGTGTGGTCGCGCTGGGAGACGCGCCCGCCGAGCGCGTTTCGCGCGCGCCCCTCGCACGCCGCCTAGGCTGCGAGCGCCGCGCTACGGTCGGCGCCGCATGCGTTGCCAGTACCAGGCCAGCAGCGCGCACCCAACGGCCGCGAGACTGAAAAAGACCAGCTCGCGGCGCATCTCCGCCTGCGAGATGAGCTCGCCGCGGTAGTTGATCCAGATCCTGTTCGACAGCAGCGCCCGGCTCACCTGGGCGACCCCGACCGCGAAGGCGATCGCCAGCGACCACAGCACCGCGCTCGCGATGCGCGCGAAGCCCGGGCGCTGCTGCGGGGGTGCGGAGTCAGCGGCCGGACGCCGGAGCCACTTCATCTCAGGCGCGCCGCGGCCGGCGCTCGAGCAGACAGAAGCCGTGGCCGAAGGGATCGCTGCAGAAGGCGGCCGATCCGTGCTCAGTATTTTCGAACCGCTGCTCGCGCCTGGCGCCCGCACGCTCGGCCTGCGCCAGGGCCTGCCGCACATCATCGACATGAAAGTCGAGGTGCACCGGGGTCCAGTGACGCTGGTAGCCGCGCAGCCCCTGCGCCCCAGGCGCCGGCTGGGAGCCGGGTGGCTTCTCGAGCAGACACGGCTGCGTTGCGGCGCCTTCCAGGACCGCAAGTCTCACAAGCGGGCGCGACTTCTCCGTGAAACCAAACGCGGCGCAGTAGAAGCGGATACCCGCCTCGAGATCGGGCACGTCGATGCCGATCGATACTGTAGTCGCCATGCGCCCTCCTGCCCTCTAGCGGCGCGTCCGCGGGCGCGACCTCATTCAACGCCCTCGACGATGCGCATGTCGCGCTCGGCGCCGTTGCCGAGGGCGCGCAGCGCCTCCTGGTACGCCGGACTGTCGTGCGCGGCGAGGGCCTGCGCGACGCTGCTGAACTCGATGAGCACGGTGCGCTGCTCGAGACCGGCTTCGTAGACGCGTGCCGGCAGCCCGCGCGCCAGGAAGCGCCCGCCGCCCGCCTGCAGTGCCGGAGCGGCGAGTTTGGCGTAGGCGGCGAGGGCCTGCGGGTCGCCTATCGAGCGGTACACGGCGATCCAATATGCCTTGGCCATAGATGCCTCGATGTGGGTGCGAAGCCTAGTAGATGGCGATCTCGCGCCGGCCGCGCGCGTCGCGCGCGCCGCGGAACATGCCGTCGGTGCTGAACTCCAGCACCAGGCCGCCGTCCTTGTCGACGGCGATGAGCCCGCCGTCGCCGCCGAGGGCGCGCAGGATCTGGTGCAGCATCTCGTGCACCGCCGCCTCGAGCGTCAGGCCGCGGTACTCGATCGCGGCGCACACGTGGTGCGCCGCCACCGCGCGGATGAAATATTCGCCGTGCCCGGTGGCCGACACCGCGCACACGCCGTTCTTCGCGTAGGTGCCCGCGCCGATGATGGGCGAGTCGCCGACGCGCCCGGGGCGCTTGTTGGTCATGCCGCCGGTGGAGGTGGCGGCGGCGAGGTTGCCGTGCACATCGCGCGCCACCGCGCCCACCGTGCCCGTGGCCGAGGGCACCAGGTCCGAGACCCGCGTGCCGCGCTGCTCGGACTCGAGCTGCTCGAGGCGCTCGGCGGTGCGGAAGTAGTGATTCGGCACCAGCGTGAACTTCTCCTCCAGCGCGAACTCCTCGGCGCCCGCGCCCACCAGCAGCACGTGACGCGACTTCTCCATCACGCGCCGTGCCAGCTCGATCGGGTTCTTCACGTGCCGCACCGAGGCGACCGCGCCGGCGCGCAGGTGCTGGCCCTCCATGATCGCCGCGTCCAGCTCCGCCGCGCCGTCGCGGGTGAGGGCGGCGCCGTGCCCGGCGTTGAACAGCGGATCGTCCTCGAGAATGCGTACCGCGGTGGTGACCGCATCGAGGCTCGAGCCGCCGCGCTCCAGCACCTCGTAGCCCTCTTCGAGCGCCGCCTCGAGTCCCTTGCGATAGCGCGCCTCGCGCTCGGCGGTGAGCGCCGCGCGCGGCACGGCCCCGGCGCCGCCGTGGATGGCGAGGGCGCATACGGGAGTGGGCGGCGCGCTCATTTCAGGTCATCGCCATACATGCCGATGACGCGCCGGCCGCTCGAGTCGCGCTCGGCGCGGAACATGCCGGAGCTGTTGAAATCCATGGCGGTGTGGCCGACGCGGTCGACGGCGATGACGCCGCCCTCCCCGCCGGTGCGCTTGAGCTTTTCGTGGATCACCTGGCGCACCGCCTGCTCGAGCGGCACGTGGCGGTACTGGACCAGCGCACAGATGTCGTAGGCGACCACCTGGCGGATGTAGTACTCGCCGTCGCCGGTGCCGGACACGGCACAGGACTCGTTGCTCGCATAGGTGCCCGCGCCGATCAGCGGGGAGTCGCCGACGCGGCCGCGGTGCTTGTTGGTGAGGCCACCGGTGGAGGTGGCGGCCGCGAGGTTGCCGGCGGAGTCGAGCGCCACCGCGCCCACCGTGCCGTGGCCGCCGACGCCTGCGGCCTTGGTCTTCGCCGCTTCCGCCGCGCGCGCTTCCTCGAGCTCGCGGATGCGCCGCTCGGTGCGGAAGTAGCTGCGCGGCACCAGCGCCACGCCCTGCTCGAGCGCGAACTCCTCGGCCCCCTCGCCGACCAGCAGCACGTGCGGGCTCCTGTCCATGACCAGGCGCGCCAGCTCGATGGGGTTCTTCACGTGCAGCACCGCGGCCACCGCCCCGGCGCGTGGTCCCGAGCCATCCATGATGGCGGCGTCGAGCTCGGCGTTGCCCTCGTGGTCCAGCACCGCGCCGCGGCCGGCATTGAACTGCGGGTCATCCTCCATGGTGCGCACCGCCGCCACCACCGCATCCAGGCTCGTGCCGCCGCGCTCGAGCACCGCATAGCCGGCATCGAGTGCCGCGGCCAGCCCCTCGCGGTAGGAAGCTTCCGCCGCCGGGTTCATCTTGGCGCGCTCGATCACCCCCGCGCCGCCGTGGATCAGCAGCGCGATCGGATGCGGCGGAGCCGCCAGTACCGGTACCGACAGCAGCGCGAGACTTGCGATCGCAGGCTTAAACAGGTGCGACATCTCTTCCCCTCGGCGGCTATGATCGAATCCGTCCCGCCGCACGCTCGACGAGCGGTTGCGCGGGGGTCTCTCCAACAATCCGACGGCAGATCTTAAGGTGAAACCCGCCGCGTCGCAGCGGATCCGCAGCGTACTGGTCGCCAACCGCGGCGAGATCGCCATTCGCGTCATGCGCGCCGCGAACGAGCTCGGGCTGCGCACCGTGGCGATCTACTCGCAGGAGGACCGCTTCTCGCTGCACCGGACCAAGGCCGACGAGGCGTACCTGGTGGGCGCGGGCAAGGGGCCGGTCGAGGCCTACCTCGACATCGAGGGGATCCTGGGCGTCGCGCGCGAGGCGCAGGTCGATGCGGTGCATCCCGGCTACGGGTTCCTGTCCGAGAACCCCGAGTTCGCGCACGCCTGCCAGGCGGCCGGCCTGGTGTACGTCGGTCCCGGGCCCGACACCCTGCGCCTGCTCGGCAACAAGGTGGCGGCGCGTCAGCTGGCCGCCTCCGCCGGCGTGCCGGTGATGCCGGCCACGCCGGCGCTGCCGCACGATGCGCGCGAGTGCGCGCGGCTCGCCGCCGCCATCGGCTACCCGCTGATGCTCAAGGCCAGCTGGGGCGGCGGCGGGCGCGGCACGCGCGTGGTGCAGGACGAGGCACAGCTTGCGGAGCTGCTGCCGCTCTGCCGCCGCGAAGCCCAGGCCGCCTTCGGCAACGACGAGGTGTACCTTGAGAAGCTGGTGCGGCGCGCGCGGCACGTGGAGGTGCAGATCCTCGGCGATGCGCACGGCACACTGGTGCACCTGTTCGAGCGCGACTGCACCGTGCAGCGCCGCCACCAGAAGGTGGTGGAGCGCGCACCGGCGGTGTTCCTGAGCGCCGCGCAGCGCGAGGAGCTGTGCGCCAGAGCGCTGGCGCTGGGCCGCGCGGCGCACTACGTGAACGCCGGCACGGTCGAGTTCCTGCAGGATGCCGACTCGGGCCAGTGCTATTTCATCGAGGTGAACCCGCGCATCCAGGTCGAGCACACGGTCACCGAGGAGGTCACCGGCATCGACCTGGTGAAGGCTCAGCTGCGCATCGCCGGCGGGGCGCGCATCGGCGATCCGCAGAGCGGCGTGCCCGCCCAGGCCGCGATCCAGGTGACGGGACATGCGCTGCAGTGCCGTATCACCACCGAGGACCCGGAGAACAACTTCATCCCCGACTACGGCAAGATCGCCGCCTACCGCAGCCCGGCCGGCTTCGGCATCCGCCTCGACGCCGGCACCGCCTACACCGGCGCGATCATCACCCGCTCCTACGATTCGCTGCTGGTCAAGGTCACCGCCTGGGCGCCGACGGCGGAGGAGACCATCGCGCGCATGCACCGCGCGCTGTGGGAGTTCCGCATCCGCGGCGTGGTGTCGAACCTGCGCTTCCTCGACCAGCTCATCACGCACCCACGCTTCGCGCGCGCAGAGTACAGCACGCGCTTCATCGAGGAGACGCCCGAGCTGCTGCAGTGGCCGCGCAAGCGCGACCGCGCCACGCGCATCCTCTCCTACCTCGGCAGCACCATCGTCAACGGCAACGCCCAGGTCAAGGGACGCGCCCGCCCCGAGCACTGCGCGGCGGCGAAGCTGCCGCGTGCGGCGCTGGCCGCGCCCGCGCCGGGCACCAAGCAGAAGCTCGAAGAGCTGGGACCCGAGCGCTTCGCGCGCTGGATGCTTGAGCAAGAGCGCGTACTGCTGACCGACACCACCATGCGCGACGCGCACCAGTCGCTCTTGGCCACGCGCGTGCGCACGGTGGACCTCGCCGCCATCGCCCCGTACTACGCGAGCCTGGTGCCGCAGCTGTTCTCGGTGGAGTGCTGGGGCGGGGCCACCTTCGATGTCGCCCTGCGCTTTCTGCGCGAGGACCCGTGGCAGCGCCTGCAGCTGCTACGCGAGCGCATGCCGAACCTGCTGCTGCAGATGCTGCTGCGCGGCGCCAATGCGGTGGGCTACACCAACTATCCCGATAACGTGGTGCGCTTCTTCGTGGCGCGCGCGGCGCAATCCGGCGTGGACCTGTTCCGCATCTTCGACTCGCTCAACTGGGTCGAGAACATGCGGGTGGCGATCGATGCGGTGCTCGAGAGCGGCAAGCTGTGCGAGGCGGCCATCTGCTACACCGGCAACCTCAGCGACCCGCGCGAGCGCAAGTACACCCTCGACTACTACCTGAAGCTGGCGCGCGAGCTCAAGGCGGCCGGCACCCACGTGCTCGGGGTCAAGGACATGGCGGGACTGGCGCGGCCGCGCGCCGCCTACACTCTGGTGCGCGCCCTCAAGGAGGAGATTGGGCTGCCGGTGCATTTCCACACCCACGACACCAGCGGCATCGCCGCGGCCAGCGTGCTGGCGGCGATCGAGGCGGGCGCGGACGCCGTCGACGGCGCCATCGATGCGATGAGCGGCCTCACCTCGCAGCCGAACCTGGGCGCGATCGTCGAAGCACTGCGCTTCGGGCCGCGCGATCCCGGCATCGACCCCGACCGCCTGCGCATGCTGTCCGCCTACTTCGAGCAGGTACGCCGCCACTACGCCGCCTTCGAGAGCGACATCCGCGCCGGCGCCTCCGAGGTGTACGTGCACGGCATGCCGGGCGGGCAGTACACCAACCTGCGCGAGCAGGCGCGCGGCCTAGGGATCGAGCCGGCGCGCTGGCCGGAAGTGGCCGCCGCCTACGCCGGGGTCAACGACATGTTCGGTGACATCGTCAAGGTCACACCGACCTCCAAGGTCGTGGGCGACATGGCGCTGCTCATGGTGACCGCGGGCCTCACCCGCGAGCAGGTGCAGGATCCGGACACCGACGTCGCCTTCCCGGAGTCGGCGGTGCAGCTGTTCCGCGGCGAGCTCGGCCAGCCGCATGGCGGCTTCCCGCCGGCACTGCAGAAGAAGATCCTGAAAGGGGCCGCGCCGCTCACCACGCGTCCCGGGGCGGCACTGCCGGCGGTGGACCTCGAGGCCGAGCGCGCCCGCATCCAGCAGCTGCTGCCGCGCCCGGTCACCGACGAGGACCTGGCGTCTTACTTAATGTATCCGAAGGTCTGGCTCGAGTACGCCAGGGAGCGTGCTCTCTACGGGGAGCCGGGCATCCTACCGACGCTGGTGTTCTTCTACGGCATGGAGCCGGGCGAGGAGATCAGCGTCGACCTCGAGCGCGGCAAGACGCTCATCGTGCGCTACGTGGCGCTCAGCGAGCCGCACGAGGATGGCACGCGCACGGTGTTCTTCGAGCTGAACGGCCAGCCGCGCTCGGTGCGCGTGCCCGACAAGAGCCAGGTCGCGATGCGCCCGCCGCCGCGCAAGATCGAGCCCGGCAACGCGCGCCACGTCGGCGCCCCCATGCCCGGGGTGGTCGCCACGGTCAAGGCAACCCCGGGCGCGAAGGTGGCACGCGGGGATCTGCTGTTGACGCTCGAGGCCATGAAAATGGAAACCGCGGTGCGCGCCGAGAGTGACGGGGAGATCGCGGAACTGCTGGCACGGCCGGGGCTCGCGGTGGACGTGAAGGATTTGCTCGTGGTGCTCAAGTGAGCGGGCACGGCTCGCGGGCATCGGGGCGCGGGATGTCGTCGAGGGCGCTCGCGCTGGCCTCAGTGCGGCGGCGCTAGGTGCAGGGCGAGGAGCTTCAGGGCAAAGGAAAGGGCAAGTGCGACTCCGCCGTACTTGACCACGCGACTGTCGAAGAGGTCCCAGCGGCCCACCGATCGTTCCAGGCCCTCGGCGGCGGTGAGCAGATTCGCGGCTTCGGATCCTGACCCGTCTGCGCGCAGGCGCTCAGCCTGCTCGCGCCAGTCCTGCGCCTTGCGCAGGTCGCGCACCATCCGCCAGGGCTGACTGGTCAGCGCGAGCGCCGACGCAAAGCCGACTACCTCGGCCGCGTACTCGATCGCGACGTGCACTGGCATGTCGCGACGCTCACAGCTCGGTGCGCAAATCGAGGAATGCCGCCAGCTCCTGCTCCTGGGTCGCCGGGACGCGCACGGTCTGCGCGCCCGCGGTGCTCGTGCCGGCGCCGATCAGCAGCTTGCGGTCGCAGCCGTGCACGTAGCGCAGCAGAGTGTCGACCGTCGGTGCATGGGTCGAGAAGCCCTGTTCGATACGGCTGATCGCCGGCTGCGTCATACCGCAGCGCCGCGCGAGATGCTCCTGGGTGTAACCGGCGCTCTCGCGCATCTTCCTCAGGATGCTGCCGAGGCGAACCATCGCGAGGCGCTCCTCGCGACCCTCGCGAAAGGCCTCGTGCTGCAGCGCGAGCTCGCGCAGCTCCAACTCCTCATCCGGCTTGCCGGGCGTGCTCTTCGATTCCATCGGTATCCGCTCCTTCAGGGCGCTTCGGGGAAAAGGTGCTCAGCGCGGTCCACTGCCGCTGCCACCGCCTCCTGCTGCGCGAGGACGTCGGTCGAAACCCGCATCCACTTCACAACTGCCGCCGCGCGCTTGGACTTGCAGACGGCGATCCACACGACCACATATCGGCCGTTGATCACGTAGAGGTCTGCGCTTCCATAGGGTCCCATGGGCTTCGACTCAAGCTCCCTGGGTCCCTTTTCGCAGACCATCCAGAACAGCGTCTCGAAACTGCCAAGCTCGCGAACCTGCTCCCGGGTGCCTTCGAGAAGCTCCCGGAACTCCGCAGCCGCCTCCGGGCAGACCACGTATCGAAGCAGACGCTCCATCCACTCCTGGTGCGAGGCCGACTATACCATATTTGGTATATCCGGCTCCACGCTACCCTCCCTTGCGTGAACCCCGGTTTGTCATATTGCAGGCTCGCTTCAGCCAGCTCCCGATGCCCCATCCACGGGCCTTGACCTCAGATCGTATCCTTAAGCGCTATCGAGGGATCGACAAGCTTGTCCACCTGCGGACGTACATGAGCCGCGATCAGCCTGCGCGCCGCCATCTGGTCCTTGGGCGAGTTGATGCTGTCGAGAGCGATGAGTTCGCCGTTGCGCAGGTAGCAGGCGCTGAAGCTGCGCGTCGCGGGCGCACCTCGCAGGATCACGCTGTCGTAGCCGTGCGCGACGCCCACGATGATGAGCTTCAGGTCGTACTGATCTGACCAGAACCACGGCAGCTTGTCGTGCGGGGTCGGCGTGCCGAGCATGTTGAGCGCGACCGTCGTGCCCTGCTCGAAGGCGTTGTCGACCGACTCGAGGCGCAGGTGCCGGCCGTATTGCCGGTTCAGGTGGCTGGCGCAGTCGCCAGCGGCCCAGATGGCCTCGTCGGAGCTGCGGCAGTGGCCATCGGTGACGACCCCGTTCTCGCAGTCAAGGCCTGCGGCTTTGGCGAGCTCGTCCGCCGGCGCCACCCCGACACCGACGACCACGAGCTTGGCGGGATATTCCCCGCCCGAGTCGGTCAGCACTGAGCGCACGCGCCCGCTCTGCGCATCGCCGTGCAGCGCGCGCACTGTCTCGTTGCAGCGCAGGCGCACACCGTGCCGTTCGTGCTCAGCTTGATAGAACGCGGACACCTCCGGGCAGGTCACGCGGTTCATGACGCGGTCGGCCATCTCGAGGACCGTCACCTCGATGCCGAGGCCGCGCGCGGTCGCGGCGACCTCGAGGCCGATATAGCCGCCGCCGACAATCACCATCTGGCCGCCGGCTGCGCACTCGGCGCGGATGCGGTCGGCATCGGCGATGGTGCGCAGGTAGTGCACCCCCTTGAGCTCACTGCCGGGAACCGCCAGACGGCGCGGATAACTGCCCGTGGCGATGAGCAGTGCGTCGTAGGGCAGCACCAGGCCGTCATCGAGCCGTACGTGCCGCTCGCGCGGCGCGAGGTCGGTGACGCGCCGGGCGACGTACGCCTGCACATCGTGATCGGCGAAGAACTGCTGAGGCTTGATCGCGAGGCGCTCACGCTCGAGCGCGCCGGCGAGGTACTTTTTCGACAGCGGCGGGCGCTGATAAGGGAGCCAGGGCTCCTCGCCCACGAGGGCCACCTTCCCCGTGAAGCCTTTGCGGCGTAGTGTGTCGGCGGCCTGCACGGCGGCCTGCCCGCCCCCCACGATCACAATCCGCTCGAACATTGGCGTGAGAATAGCCCATGACGCTCAAGGCCCGCCGCACCAGCATGAGGCACCTGACGCGGTGGTGTGCGCACTCATAGTGCAGGCTCCCGGCGCCGGTGGGCGCAGGTGGTGCAGGCCTGGGCGGATAGCGCTGTTTTGCCTGGCACGAAAGCTGCAAAATCGTCGCGCGCCGCACCGCAGACGGAGAGACCGCCCATGAAACTGGTCACAGCCATCATCAAGCCCTTTAAGCTCGACGACGTGCGCGCCGCGCTCTCGGACATTGGCGTCTCGGGCATGACAGTCACCGAGGTCAAGGGCTTCGGCCGGCAACGCGGGCACACCGAGTTGTATCGCGGCGCCGAGTACGTGGTGGACTTCGTTCCCAAGACGCGCATCGAGGTGGCGGTGCGCGGCGATCTGGTGGACCAGGTGATCGAGGCGATCCTCAAGGCCGCCAAGACCGGCAAGGTCGGCGACGGCAAGATCTTCATCACCGACATCGAGCGCGTGATCCGCATCCGCACCGGGGAAACCGACGACGCCGCGCTGTAGGGCACGCCCGCCACGCTTGGGCGCGGCTGGCCGCAAGGCTATGCTTCCGCCCCATGCCCATCGCGATCCGCTTCTACGAGCACGGCGGCCCTGAGGTCCTGCGCAGCGAGGACGTGACGCCCGAGAAACCGGGCAAGGGCGAAGTGCAGCTGCGGCACACCGCCATCGGCGTCAACTACATCGACGTGTACGACCGCACCGGGCTGTACCCCTCGACGCTGCCGGGCGGACTCGGGCGCGAGGCGGCGGGCGTCATCACCGCGCTCGGGCGCGGCGTGCGCGGCTTCAAGGTCGGCGAGCGCGTCGCCTACGTCTACCCGGTGTCGGGCGCCTACTGCGAGGTGCGCAACGTGCCGGTGGAGCGGCTCGTCAAGGTGCCGCGCGGCGTGTCGGACCCGCAGGCGGCGGCGCTGATGCTCAAGGGCCTCACCGCGCATTTCCTCATCCGCCGCACCTACCGCGTCGCGCGCGGCGACACCATCCTGGTGCACGCCGCCGCCGGCGGCGTCGGCCTCATCCTGTGCCAGTGGGCCAAGGCGCTCGGGGCCAGGGTGATCGGCGTCGTGGGGAGCGAGTCCAAGGCGGAGGTCGCGCGGCGCCACGGCTGCTGGAAGGTGCTGATCTCCGGGCGCGACGACCTGGTCGCTTCCGTCAGGAAGGCGACGCGCGGCGAGGGCGTGCCGGTGGTTTACGACGCGGTCGGCAAGGACACGTTCATGGAGTCGCTCGACTGTCTGAGACGCCTCGGCATGATGGTGACCTTCGGCAATGCCTCGGGTCCGCCCCCGCCCATCAACCCGCTGGAGCTCAGCAAGCGCGGCTCGCTGTTCCTCACCCGCCCGACGCTCTTCAACTACATCGCCACACGTGCGGAGCTGGAAGCGGGAGCGCGCGAGCTGTTCGCGGCGGTGAAGAGCAGGAAGATACGCATCCTCATCGGTCAGACCTATCCACTGCGCCAGGCCGCCGATGCGCATCGCGATCTCGAGGGCCGGCGCACCACCGGCTCGACGGTGCTGGTGCCGTAGCAGCCTACGATGCACCCTGCGTAACGGCCGATATCGCCGGCGGCGGCGAATCGCTGTAGGGGAGTGCTGATCGGCCTTGAGCGCAGCCGGCCGTGGAGGCCGCAGCGGCTCAGGCGCTCGCCGGCGCCGGCCGCGCGCGCAGCGGCCGGGCGGTGCGGCTGATGCCGAGCGCGCCGCTGCGCACCACCTCGAGCAGCTCCGCGTGCTGGGCGAGCCCGCCGATGAAGCCGTTGATCTCCGCTTCGCTCGCGGTGAGCTCGACGATGAATCCGTCCACCGCAGGATCGAGCACGCGGCCGCCGCTGCGCACCACCTGTCCGCGCACCGTGTCGGTGTCGCTCGGGTCGACCCGGAGCTTCAGCAGCACCAGTTCGCGCTCCAGGTGCTCCCCGCGCGTCATGTCGAGCACATTCACCACGTCCACGAGCTTGTTGAGCTGGTTGGCGATCTGCTGGATCACCTGATCCGAGCCCGAAGTCACCAGCGTCAGGCGCGAGACGGTCGGGTCGTCGGTCGGGGCGACCGAGAGCGACTCGATGTTGTAGCCGCGGGTGGAGAACAGGCCCGCCACGCGGGTCAGGGCCCCGGCCTCGTTCTGCAGCAGGATCGCGATGATGTGACGCATGAAAATAGCGAGAAAAAGGCCGCGCGGCGCGCGCACTCCGCCCCGAGGATAAGGGATGGCGCGAAGTTTGCACCACACCGGCAAGCTGCTAGGCTCGGATGTCCCTTTCGACTCCTCCCGCGTGACCGCCGAAGACGCGCCATGAGCGACACCGTGATCCAGCCGCGCCCGACGGGGCACCCGCTCGCCGGGCAGCGCATGTCAGGGGCCCGCATGATCATGCAGGTGCTCGCCGACGAGGGCGTCAGCGCCATTTTCGGCTACAGCGGCGGGGCGATCCTGCCCACCTTCGATGCGGTGTTCCTGTACAACCAGCAGGCCCAGGTCTCGGGGCTCGCGCAGATCCCGCTCATCGTGCCGGCCAATGAGCAGGGGGCGGCCTTCATGGCCGCGGGCTACGCCCGCGCCACCGGCCGGGTGGGGCTGTGCCTGGTCACCTCGGGCCCCGGGGCTACGAACACTGTTACGCCGGTGCGCGATTGCATGGCTGATTCTGTGCCCATTGTCGTCATTTCCGGCCAAGTCTCGACCGCTGCCATTGGCACGGATGCCTTCCAGGAAGCCCCGGTTCCCTCGCTCATGGGCTCGGTGGCGAAGCACATCTTTCTGGTCACGGACCCGCAGCGCCTGGAGAGCACGGTGCGCACCGCCTTCGAGATCGCCCGCACCGGCCGCCCGGGCCCGGTGGTGGTCGACATCCCCAAGGATGTCCAGAACTTCGAGGGAGTGTTCCGCGGGGAGGGGCTGCTGCCGATCCCCGGCTACCGGCGGCGCATGCAGGAGCTGAACCAGGCCTCGCTCGAGGCCTCCGCCGCGGCGCGCTTCTTCGACATGCTGGGGGAGGCGCGGCGGCCCCTGATCTATGCCGGCGGCGGGGTGATCAACGGCAATGCGGCTGCGGCGCTCGCGGAGTTCGCCACCAGCTTCAGCATCCCGGCGGTGACCACGCTCATGGGCATCGGCGCACTCGACACCACCAGTCCCCTGTCGATGCGCATGCTCGGCATGCACGGGGCGGCCTTCGCCAACTACGCGGTCGATGACTGCGACTTCCTGATCGCCGTGGGCGCGCGCTTCGATGATCGCGTGGCGGGGGTTCCGGACAAGTTCGCCAGGAACGCGCGCCGCATCGCGCACCTGGACGTCGATCGCGCCGAGGTCAACAAGGTCAAGCGCGTGCACTGGAGCCACATCGGCCTGGTCGCAGACGCCGTGCGCGCCCTCACCGCCCATGGGCGCGCGCAGGGCTTCCGGCGCGACTTCGCGCCCTGGCTCGCGGAGCTCGCCGAGCTCAGGCGCGTCTACGCCATGAACTACGACCGCGCCAGTCCCCTCATCCAGCCGTACTACGTGATCGAGGAGATCAACCGCCGCACCCGCGGCGCGGCCATCATCACCACCGGGGTCGGCCAGCACCAGATGTGGGCTGCGCAGTACTGCGATTTCACCGCACCGCGGCTGTGGCTCACCTCCGGCAGCATGGGCACCATGGGCTTCGGACTGCCGGCGGCCATCGGCGCGCAGATCGCCTGCCCGCAGCGGCTGGTGATCGACATCGACGGCGATTCCTCGATCCGCATGAACATCGGCGAGCTCGAGACCGTCACCACCTACAACCTGCCGGTGAAGGTGGTAGTGCTCAACAACTTCGGCGACGGCATGGTGAAGCAGTGGCAGAAGCTGTTCTTCAAGGGACGGCTGTCGGCCTCCGACCGCTCGCTGCACAAGAAGGACTTCGTCAAGGCCGCGCAGGCCGACGGCTTCCGCTACGCGGTGCGCCTCGAGCACAAGGCCGACGTGCCGCGCGTCATCGAGGAGTTCCTCGCCTTCAAGGGTGCAGCGTTCCTCGAGGTCATGATCGATCCGGACGCCGGCGTCTATCCGATGGTGGGCCCCGGGCAGAGCTACGAGGACATGATCACCGGCGACCACATCCCCTCGCGCCACAAGGTCGACATCAAGCCGCCCGGGCCGTCGGAGATGTTCTGAGGTGGAGGAGAAGGGCCACGAGCATCGCCCGCACGGCACGGGACTTCGCTGGCTGGACGTAAGTCTCGCGCTGTCGGCGTTCCTCATCAGCCTCGCTTCCCTGTGGCTCACCATCCACAACGCCCGCACCATGGAGCGGCTGGTGGCCGCCAACAGCTATCCCAACATCGACTTCCTGGTCGGCAACAAGCTCGACATGCAGGACGGCCTCGGCGTGCGCAACGTCATGCACATGGAGCTCGCCAACACCGGCATCGGGCCGGCGCGGCTGCGCGCGGTGGAGATCGGCTACGGCGGGCGGGCGGCGCTCAGCGTGCGGGGGCTGCTGGCGCTGTGCTGTACCGCCTCCCCCGCGGAAGCGGCGCCGAAGCTGAGCTACTGGCACTCCGGCGACGTGCGCGGCGCGATGATCCAGGCCGGCAAGGACCTCAACGTGTTCGCCTGGCCCGAACCCCCCGGCGATCCGCGCTGGGCGCGCCTGCAGGGGCTGCGCGAGCAGCTGACGATCCGCGTCTGCTACTGCTCGGTGTTCGATGAGTGTTACCTGCGCGACAGCGACCATCGCGAACCGAGCGCGGTGAAGGCCTGTCCGGTCCCGCAACTTCCCTGGCGCGGCGACTGACGCGCCCCTGCAACCGAGAAGCCACATGAACAAGCTGCACACGATGATCGGCATCGTCGCGCTCGCCGCGGCCGGCGCCGCGCAGGCGGCGGGCGCCACGCGCGAGGACCAGATCCTGATCATGGGCAACCCGGCCGGCGCGCAGAGCGTGACCGCCGGCGACACCACGCGTGCCGAATTCTCCTTCAACGACCGCGGGCGCGGCGATCACATCATCGCCACCTGGAAGCTCGATGCCGCCGGGGTCCCGACCGAGTACCAGGGTCAGGGCAACGACTACATGAAGGCGCCGGTGACCGAGAGCTTCCGCGTGAGCGCCGGCCGCGCCTCCTGGCACAACCGCGCCGAGCAGGGTGACAAGAGCGTGAGCGGCGAGGCGTTCTACGTGCCGATGAACGCGCCGCCGGAATTCTTCGGGGTGCTGGCGCGCGCACTGCTCAAGGCGCCCCAGCACCGCCTGCCGCTGCTGCCCTCGGGCGCGGCGACGCTCGCGGAGGTCGGGGCGCTGCCGGGCGCCGATCCCGCGCTCACGCTCTACGAGATCTCCGGACTCGACTTCTCGCCAACGCCGGTGTGGCTCGAGCGTGACGGCGCCACCGCGGCCTTCGCCCAGGACTGGTTCGCGGTGACGCCCGCGCCGCGTACGGCGCTGGTGCCGAAGCTCCTGGAGCGGCAGCGACAGGCGGCCGATGCCTGGGCGGCGCGCCTGGCGAAGGAGCAGACGCGAGTGCCGCCGGGCGAGGTGCTGATCCGCAACGCACGCCTCTTCGATCCGCGCGACCTGTCGGTCACGGCGGGCATGAGCGTGCTGGTGCGCGGTGCGCGCATCGTGCGCGTCGCCCCCGATGCCGAGGTGGCCGCGGCCGCCGGCGCGACCGCGATCGATGCGCACGGCCGCTTCCTCATGCCGGGCCTGTGGGACAACCACCAGCACTTCGGCGACAACACCGGCACGCTCGACATCGCCAACGGCGTGACCAGCGCGCGCGACATGGCCAACGACACCGACGACTTCCTCAAGCGCGTGGCGCGCTTCGACGCCGGCACCGAGCTCGGGCCGCGGGTGTTCAAGGCCGGCATCATCGACGGCACCGGGCCGTTCGCCGGTCCCACCAGGATGCGCATCGACACTCCCGCGCAGGCGCTCAAGGACGTCGACTGGTACGCCGATCACGGCTACGGGCAGATCAAGATCTACTCCTCGGTGCCGCCGCCGATCGTGCCGGTGATCGCCGCCGAGGCGCACGCGCGCGGGCTGCGGGTCAGCGGCCACGTGCCGGCGTTCATGAACGCACAGCAGTTCGTCGCCGACGGTGCCGACGAGATCCAGCACCTGAACTTCATCGTGCTCAACTTCCTGTTCGACACGGTGAAGGAGACGCGCAACATGAACCGCTTCACCGCGGTCGCCGAGCACGCGCGCGAGCTGACGCCCGACAAGCCGCAGGTACGGCAGTTCATCACTTATCTGGCCCGCCACCACACCGTGCTCGATCCCACCATGAACGTGTTCGAGGCGATGTTCTGCGGCAACCCGGCCGCGATCACCCCGGGGCTGGAGCAGATCGCGCCGCGCCTGCCGGCGCAGGTGCGCCGCGGCCTGCTGTCCAACGCGCTGGTCGTACCAAAAGGCGGGGAGGCGCAGTACCGCGAGGCGTTCCCCGCCATGCTGCAGCTGCTCAAGGCGCTGCACGAGGCGGGCGTCACCATCATTCCCGGCACCGACTCCATGGCCGGATACGGTCTGCACCACGAGCTGGAGCTGTATGTACGCGCCGGCATTCCCGCCCCCGAGGTGCTGCGCATGGCGACCCTCACCTCGGCGCAGGTGGTCGGCGCCGACGGCGAGCGCGGCGTGATCGCCGCCGGCAAGCTCGCCGACCTGATTCTGGTAAACGGCGATCCGTCCAAGGACATCCGCGACCTTAATAAGGTGGACGTGGTGATGAAGGGCGGGAAGCTCTACGATGCCGCGCACGTCGAGCAGGCGCTCGGCATCGCGCCGCGCACCTGAGCGCCCCCCGCCCTCAAGGCCGGCGCCCCTGAAACTGAGGCCGTCATGAAGTACCTGCACACCATGGTCCGCGTCACCAACGTCGACGCCTCGCTCAAGTTCTACTGCGATGCGCTGGGCCTGAAGGAGCTGAAGCGCAACGACTACCCCAACGGGCGCTTCACGCTCATCTTCTTGGCCGCTCCCGGCGACGAGGAGGCGCAGGTGGAGCTCACCTACAACTGGGATGCGCAGGAGTATCCCGTCGGGCGCAACTTCGGGCACCTGGCGTACGCGGTGGACGACATCTACAAGGCCTGCCAGCGCCTCGTCGATCACGGCGTGACCATCCTGCGGCCGCCGCGCGACGGGCACATGGCCTTCGTGCGCTCCCCCGACAACATCTCCATCGAGCTGTTGCAGAAGGGTGCGAACCTGCCGCCCGCCGAGCCCTGGAAATCGATGCCCAACACCGGGAGCTGGTAGCGCCGCGGCGCGCATGAAGACCATCCCGAGCCTGATCATCGCGGCGGTGTTCGCGTCGCTGACCTTCGCCGTGTGGGCGTACCTCAACCGCCCCACCAAGGAGCCGCCGTGGCCGGCGCGCATCCAGGGGTTCGCGTTCTCGCCGTTCCGCGCCAATGAGGATCCCACCCACTTCGAGTTGCCGACCGACGAGGAAATCGACGCCGACCTCGCGCTGCTGGAAGGCAAGGTCAACGCGGTGCGCACCTACAGCGTGGGCGGCACGCTCGGGGACGTGCCCGAGCTCGCCGAGAAGCACGACCTGAACGTGGCGCTCGGCGCCTGGCTCGATACCCACCGCGACAAGAATGAGCAGGAGCTGCGGCGGGTGATCGACTTGGCGGCTGCGCACCAGAACGTGGTGCGCGTGCTGGTCGGCAACGAGGTGCTGCTGCGCGGCGACCTGCCGATCGCGGAGCTGGAGAAGGATCTCGACCGCGCCCGCGATGCCATCGAGCAGCCGGTGGGCACCGCGGAGACCTGGAACACCTGGCTCACGCACCCGGAGCTGGCGCAGCACGTCGACTTCATCGGCGTGCACCTGCTGCCGTACTGGGAGGGCGTGCCGGTGGACCTGGCCGTCGAGTACTCGCTCACGCAGTACAGACGCCTGCAGAAGACCTTCCCGCACAAGCCGATCGTGGTGGCGGAGATCGGCTGGCCGAGCCGCGGGCGCACGCACGAGTCGGCGGTGGCCTCGGAGTCGAACGAGGCGCTGTTCCTGCGCCGCTTCCTGGCGCGTGCGCACAAGGAGCAGCTGACCTACTACGTGATGGAGGCCTTCGACCAGCCGTGGAAGGCCTACCTGGAAGGCGCGGTCGGCTCGTACTGGGGCGTGTACGACGTCAACCGCCGGCCCAAGTTCGAGTTCGCTGCGCCGATCGTGCGTATCCCCGAGTGGCACATCCTCGCGGCGATCTCGGTGGCCGTGGCACTCGCGGTGCTGGGGCTGCTGTATCTGAACAGCGATGCGCTGCGCCACCAGGGTCGCAGCTTCCTCGCCATCGTGGTGTACGCGGCCGCGACCATCGCCGTGTGGGTGATCTACGACTTTACGCAGCAGTACATGACCGTGTCCGGGGTGATCTCCGGGGTACTGCTGCTGCTCGGGATGCTCGGGGTGATGCTGGTGCTGCTCGCCGAGGCGCACGAGTGGGCCGAGGCGCACTGGGTGAGCTACCGGCGGCGGCTCGGGGCGCCGGTCTTCAACCGCCCGCTGCGCGCTCCCAAGGTGTCGATCCACGTGCCGGCCTACAACGAGCCGCCGGCGATGCTGATCGAGACGCTCGATGCGCTCGCGCGCCTCGACTACCCGGACTTCGAGGTGCTGGTGATCGACAACAACACCCGCGACGAGGCGGGGTGGCGGCCGGTAGAGGCGCACTGCGCCACCCTCGGTGCGCGCTTCCGCTTCTTCCACGTCGCGCCGCTCGCCGGCTTCAAGGCCGGGGCGCTCAACTACGCGCTCGAGCGCACCGCGCGCGATGTCGCGATCGTCGCGGTGATCGACAGCGATTACGTGGTCGACCCCAACTGGCTGCGCGACCTCACCCCGGTGTTCGAGGATCAGCGCATCGCGATCGTGCAGGCGCCGCAGGACTATCGCGACGCCGGCAGCAGTGCGTTCAAGGCCATGTGCTACGCCGAGTACCGCGGCTTCTTCCACATCGGCATGATCACGCGCAACGAGCGCAATGCCATCATCCAGCACGGCACCATGACCATGGTGCGCCGCGTGCAGCTCGAGGATTGCCGCTGGGCCGAATGGTGCATCACCGAGGACGCCGAGCTCGGGCTGCGCATCTTCGAGCGCGGCTTCGACGCGAGCTACGTGCCGCACAGCTACGGCCGCGGCCTGATGCCCGACACCTTCATCGACTTCAAGAAGCAGCGCTTCCGCTGGGCCTACGGCGCCATGCAGATCCTGAAGGCGCACGCGCGGCCACTGTTCATGGAGGGCGGCCCGCTGTCTCCCGGGCAGCGCTACCACTTCATCGCCGGCTGGCTGCCGTGGATCGCCGACGGGGTCAACCTGCTGTTCAACCTCGCCGCGCTCGGCTGGTCGGCGGCGATGGTGTGGGCGCCGACGCAGATCGACCCGCCGCTGGTGATGTACTCGGTGCTGCCGCTGTCGCTGTTCACCTTCAAGCTCGCCAAGCTGTTCCACCTGTACCGCGTGCGCGTCGGCGCCAACCTGCGCCAGACGCTCGCCGCCGCTATCGCCGGGCTCGCCCTCACCCACACCATCGGCACGGCGACACTGAAGGGGCTCGTCACCCGCAGCGAGCCGTTCTTCCGCACTCCCAAGGGCGGCCGCACCTCGGGCCTGCTGCACGCGCTCGCCGCGGCGCGCGAGGAGACGCTGATGATGGCGGGCCTGATGCTCTCGGCGTGGGCGGTGTCGCACACCGCGCTGCCGCAGAACGCCGGTCCCGATCACTTCGCCTGGATCGTCGTGCTGCTGGTGCAGTCGGTCCCGTACGCCTCCTCGCTCGTGGTGTCGCTCACCAGCGCCTTCCCGCTGCCGGCGCGGCTGCTGGGCACCAGCTACCGCCCGGTGGCCCCCGCGCGCCGCGCGGAAGCCGACCTCAGCGGGTGAGCTGACGTGCACGAGCGCAGGCTACGCGCGATCGCCATCATGATCGCCGCGGTCGCCGTGTTCTCCTTCATGGACGCGGTGCTCAAGCTGCTGTCCGGGCACTACCCGCCGATGCAGGTGGCGATGCTGCGCGGGGCCACCTCGCTTCCCTTCACGCTGCTGCCGGTGCTGCTCGCCGGCCGCGTCCGCGACCTGGTGCCGCGGCGCTGGCCGATGCACCTGCTGCGCGGGATGCTGTCGGTGGTGGTGATCGGCGGCTTCATCTACGCGGTGCGCGAGCTGTCGCTCGCCAACGCCTACTCGGTGTTCCTGTCCGCGCCGCTGATCGTGGCGGCACTGTCGGTGCCGCTGCTATCCGAGCGCCTCGACTGGCGTAACTGGCTCGCGATCCTGCTCGGACTCGCCGGCGTGCTCATCATGCTGCGCCCGAGCGCCTCCGGGCTGGCCAGCTTCGGTGCGCTCGCCGCGCTCATCGGCGCGACCGCCTACGCCCTCAGCGGCATCGCGGTGCGGGTGCTGACCCGCACCGACACCACCGTGAGCGTGGTGTTCTGGACTGTGGGCCTCATGACGCTCCTTACCGGCGCCATTGCCGCGCCCGGCTGGGTCAGCATCGAGCACCAGCACTGGAAGCTGCTGCTGGCACTCGGGGTGCTGGCCGCCATCGGGCAGTACCTGCTCACCGAGGCGTTCCGCTCCGCGCCGCCCTCGGTGGTGTCGCCGTTCGAGTACACGGCTCTGCTGTGGGGCATCGGCATCGACCGCGTGGTGTGGCACGTGCTGCCCTCGCCACGGGTGGTGCTGGGCGGTGGCGTGGTGATCGCGAGCGGCCTGTACCTCATCTGGCACGAGCGGGCGCGCAGCGCCGCCGCCGCCGCCTGAGCGCGACAGTCGTGGAAGTGCAGGGCGGAGCTTGGCAGAATGGCGCGCCGATCACCGGACGATGTGCTTGCCAACAAGAGGAAGACTCACCATGAGCAACGCAGATGTGCTGGGAAAATTCGTGTGGCACGAGCTGCTGACCACCGATACGGCCGCCGCCGCCGCGTTCTACCCCAAGGTAATCCCGTGGCGCACCCAGCCCTCCAACATGCCCGGCTACACCATCTGGATGGCCGGGGGCACCCAGGTCGGCGGGCTCATGGCGCTGCCGGCGGAGGCCAGCGGCACGCCGCCGCACTGGCTGGTCTACGTGGGAACTCCCAACGTGGACGCCACCTGCACCCAGGCCCAGGGGCTCGGGGCGCGGGTGGTCAAGGATCCGGGCGATATTCCCAATGTCGGCCGCTTCGCGGTCCTCGCTGATCCGCAGGGAGCCACCTTCGCGGTGTTCACCCCCGGTGGTGGACCCCCCCCGGCGCCCATCGTCGGCCACGGCGGATTCTCCTGGCACGAGCTCGCCACCACGGATGTCGCCGGCGCGCTGCGTTTCTATGGCACGCTGTTCGGCTGGTCCAAGGGCCCCGGCCACGACATGGGTGCCATGGGCATCTACCAGATCTTCGAGCAGGGCGGCAAGCAGGCCGGCGGCATATGCAACGTGCAGGGCCCGTCGACCCCGCCCACGTGGCTGAGCTACGTGAACGTCGCCGACTCCTCGAAATCAGTCGCCGCCGCGAAGGCGGCCGGCGGACGGCTGCTGCACGGCCCGATCGAGGTTCCGGGCGGCAGCTGGATCGCGCTCATGATGGATCCGCAGGGCGGGGCATTCGCGGTGCAGCAAGCGCCGCGCGCACAGGCTAAGCCTGCCGCCGCCGCGTCCAAGCCCACGGCCCCCGCAAAGCCGGCAGCCGCCGCGCCTGCGGCCAAGCCTGCGCCGGCCAAGCCCGCAGCGGCGAAGCCTGCGTCCACGAAAGCGGCCAAGAAGAAGGCCGCGAGCAAGAAAACCCGGAGGAAAACCATGGCAAAGAAGAAAAGGGCCGTTAAGAAAGCCGCGCGAAGAGTGGGTCGGAAGCTGCGCAGGGGCGCCCGGCGCGTCGCGCGCAAGACGCGCCGCGTGGCGAGGAAGAGCGCCCGCCGCAAGCGCTGAGCAAACCCGAGCTCACGGCGCGCTGCGGTGAGCGCGCCGTGTCCTCGTCAGACCCGGACCAGCGGCCGCCCGAAGTTGCCGCCCTGCATCGCGAGCAGCAGGTGCGCGGGCGCGTTTGTCAGCCCCTCGACCACGTGCTCCTTGGAGGCGATACGCCCGGAGCCGTGCCAGGCGATCGCCTCGCGCAGAAACTCTCCGCGGCGATGCTCGTAGTCGTGCAGGTGTACTGAGAGCACCTCGATGCCGTTCGCGCCGGGGTGGTAACCGCCGCGCGACAGCAGCACCTCCGGGGCCTGCGGCGTCACGCTGTTCTGCACGATGCGGGCGCCGGGTGCCAGGTGAGCTCCGGTGACCACTGCATCGAGCAGCTCACCGCCGGTGTTGTCGAAGAAAATGTCGACGCCGCGCGGGGCGAGCTGCTTGAGGCGCGCGTGCAGGTTGTCCGAGCCGAGATTGATGCAGCCCGAGAAGCGCGCGTGCCGCATCACCCAGTCGCACTTCGCGCGCGTGCCGGCGATGCCGACGGCGCGCGCACCCTTGAGCATCGCCACCTGGCCCGCCATGGAGCCGGCGGCGTTGGCGGCGGCCGAGACCAGCACCGTGTCGCCGCGCCTCAGGCGCCCCAGATGCAGCAGGCCAAAGTACGCGGCCATGCCGGGAGCCCCGAGCACTCCCAGCGCGGTCGACACCGGCGTCTGTCCCGGATGCAGCAGGCGCGCGTGCTCGCCATCGGAGACCGTGAATTGCTGCAGCCCGCAGTCGAGTACCACCAGGCTCCCGACACCAAACACCTCATGTCGCGAATCGATGACCTGGCCCACGCCACGCGCCGGCACCAGGTCGCCGGGCTTCGGCACGCCGCGCGCGCCGGGCTCGCTCGCGCAGCGGAACGGGTCGAGCGCCAGCCACAGCGAGCGCGCCAGGAACGAGCCGTTGGTGAGCACGGGCCTGGGCGCTTCGATGAGCTCCAGGTCGGCGGCACTGGCCGGTGGCCGCTTGATGCGGATCTGCAGGTTGTGCATGAGGCTACTGCCCCTGCGATTCGGCGGCAGCCCGCTGGTCGGCGGCCTGCTGAGTGGCGGCATCGACCCGTTGCTGGAGGCGCTCCTCGGTGCGCTTGGCCTGCGCCGCCTGCTGCGCTTCGGCAGCTGCCCCCGTCGCCGCGGCGGTGCCGGTTTCGGCGAGTCCGCAGCCGCTCATGGCCAGCATCAGGGCCATCAGTGCCCACACGCGTCCCATGTACACCAATTTACCCGCCCGGAGCCTCGACGCAAGAGGAGCGGCGATCATGGCACTATGTCGCCCATGCCCAAGGCCAGCCCTCCGATCCGCCGTGCCGTGGACAGCGCACCCTCGCGCGTGCGCCGCGGCTATTTCGAGTGCCGTTACGGACAGTTGCACGTTCATAATGCCATGCCCCCGGGAGGCGGCTTCGAGGAGGACACGCCGCTGCTGTGCCTGCACGATCTCGCGGGCTCGGCCTGGGTGTTCGCCCGATTCCTGGCGCTCGCCGGCCGCGATCGCTCGGTGTATGCGCCCGACCTGCCCGGGTTCGGCGAGTCCGATCCGCCCGCCGCGCGCCCCGCGGTGGCCGAGTACGCGCTCGCTCTCGGCGACTTCCTCGACAGCATGCGGCTGCGGCACATCCACGTGCTCGGTTACCGCGGCGGCGCGGTCTTCGCCACCGAGCTCGCGCTCACGCGACCCACCCAGATCGGGCGCGTGGTCATGGTGTCCGCCCCGCTGCTGACTGAAGCCGAGCGCCACGCTGCCGGGCGCGCCGTGCCGGCGCCGGGCGCGGACCCCGGCGGCCGCCCTGTGGAGCCGCAGCGCTGGGGGGCGGAGGCGGCGGCGGAGTATCCGCTGCGCCAGCGCCTCGCCAAGCTCGCGCAGCGCCTGCTGGTGCTGCGCCCGCATGATGAGCTGTGGCAGGCGACGGCGCGGGTGCGCGAGGTGTTGCCGTCCGCTCGCCTGATCGACCTGGAGCTGAGCGGTTCGGAGCTTCTGGGCACAGGTGCCGCCCGTGCCGCTGATGCGGTGCGGGAGTTTCTGCGCGCCTGAGCGCGGCTGTTCGCGCTATTTCTCACATATTTGCTGCCATATTCGGCGCGCAGCCTCCCCCGCGTTACACTTTTGGACCAAAAGGCTGGGGAGCTGAGCCGTTACGATGAGTTTGCGCCCGAGGACGCCGCCCGCATCGCCACGTGCCGAGTCCGACCTCGACACGACCGCGGAGTTGCCCGTACTCGACGTGGCGGCCGTGCCCGCTGCGGAGCGGCCGCCCGGGGACGACCCGCGCGCCGCCACCGGCACCTGGATCATGCCCCCCGAGGCGCGTGCGAGCCTCACGGCGGCGTTGACCGGCGCTGCGGAAGCCGCGCAGGCGGATGCGGAGGTGCATTCGCTGACGGCCAAAGCCAACGACCTGCAAGCGCTGCTCACCGCCAAGGACCAACGCCTTGCGCAGGTCGAGCGTGCCCGCGACGAGGCGCTCACGGCGCGCGCCGCGGCCGATGAGCGCGCCGCCACACTCACCACCCAGCTGAGCGAACAGCAGGCGCGCAACGCGGCACTCGCCGCGCAGCTCACCGAGCAGCAGCAGCGTGCCACCTCCGCGGGCGCACACCTCGCCGAGCAGCAGGCACGCACCGTCGCCCTCAGTGCGCAGCTCGCCGAGCAGCAGGCACGTGCCGGGCAACACGCCTCGCAGCTGGAGGAAGCCGCGCGCGGACACGCCGTCACCGAGCAGCGCGCGGCCCATCTCAGCGAGGAGCTCGGCAAGGCGCGCGCACTTGCGGCCGCTGCGGGTGAGCGCGAGGCGCAGCTGCGCAGCTCGCTCTCCGAGCACCAGCGCCTGAGCCGCGAGCACTTCGCCCGCGAGCTCAAGGTGCGCGAGGTGCAGGAAGCGCAGGGGCGCGCGCGTACCGCCTACGTGATGGGCGAGCTGCAGCTGGAGCGCTCGCGCACCGTCAGTTACCTCGAGTCGCTGCAGACCACCGAGGCACGGCGGCTGATCGCGCAGGAGCTGGTCACGGACATGCAGCGCGAGGCGGAGGCGCGCGACGCGGAGCTGGCCCGCCTGACGGGCGAGCTCACCGGCCGCGATTCGGACGCCGCCGAACACGGTGCCGAGCTCACGCAGCGCGCCCTGCGCATCACGCGGCTCGAGCAGCAGCTGGCCGCGTTCTCCGAAGCGCTCGCGCAGCGCGACACGCAGCTGCGCGATGCGCGCCAGGAGGCGCAGAACCTGCAGCTCGGGTTCACGCGCCTGCAGGCAGAGCTCACCGCCAGCGGCGAGCGCGTGCGCGCGCTCGAGGCACAGCTCGCCCAGCACACCGCCGCCGATGCACGCACCCAGGGCGAGCTGCAGCGCCTGCAGGGTGAGCGCGCCGCGCTCAGCGAGGCGGTCGAGGCTGCGCGCGCCGCAGCCGCCGTACAGACCTCCCAGGCCACCGCGCAGGAGGCGGCGGTGGCGAGCAGCCGCGAGCGCATCGGCCAGCTGGAGAGCGCGCTCGCTGCCGAGCGCGAGCGCGCCGGCAAGCTCGAGGCCGATCTCGAGCAGGTGCGCACGGAAATGGAGGAGTGGGCCGGCGCGCTCAAGAGCGTGCAGCGGGAGCGCGAGGGGCACCTGGCGGCGATCGCCGCCGCGGAGGCGCGCGCGCGCGAGCTCGAGCACCGCGCCGGCGGGCGCACCGAGGAGCTGCGCGTCCTGCAGGGCGAATCCGACACCCTGGCCGCGCGGGTGCGCGAGCTGGAAGCGGACCTGCGGGCCGCGGAGGACACGGTGCATCGGCTCGAGTCCGAGGCGCGCGGCCGTGGCGCGCGCATGGAGGAGCTGGAGAGGGCCAACCAGCAGTGGCGCGCGGTCGAAGAGGCGCGCCACGGCTCGGGCGATACCGCGGCCCAGCAGCTGCTGCGCGAGATCACGCGCCACGCCGGCGCCAACGATGCGCCGGCCTCCGAGCCCGCGCCGGTGCCCGACGGGATGACGCGCCTGCTAATCCAGGCCGATGGCGGCCGCGAGATCGTGCACGTGCTCGGGCGCAAGACCAGCATCGGCCGCACCCCGGACAACGACGTGCAGATCGACGCCAAGTTCGTCAGCCGCCATCACGCGGTGATCCTGGCCGGCCCGGTGCAGAGCATCATCGAGGACCTGAATAGCACCAACGGCGTGCAGGTCAACGGCCGGCGCGTCAGCCGTCACACGCTGCGCGACGGCGACCAGGTGGCGATCGGCCGCACGGTGTATCGCTTCGCGCTGCGCAAGCCCTCCGAGAAACGCTGACACGCGCGCCCCCCGCCGCTAAGCTCTGACTCGCCCCGGGAGCGCGGGCGGTTCCACAGCGAGACGGTGCGGTGGCGAGTCCCTACATCGAGAGAATCCTCAAGGCGCGCGTCTACGACGTGGCCATCGAGTCCCCGCTCGAGCCGGCGGCACGCCTGTCGCGGCGGCTCGCCAACGAGGTGCTGCTCAAGCGCGAGGACCTGCAGCCGGTGTTCTCCTTCAAGCTGCGCGGCGCCTACAACCGCATTGCGCACCTCTCGGAAAACAGCGCGCGCCGCGGCGTGGTGTGCGCTTCGGCGGGCAACCACGCGCAGGGCGTGGCGCTCGCCGCGCAGCGCCGCGGCATCAGCGCGCTGATCGTCATGCCGCAGACCACCCCGCACATCAAGGTGCAGGCGGTCATCGACCTCGGCGCCGAGGTGCTGATGCACGGCGATGACTACGACGGCGCGTTCGAGCGCGCGCTGGTGCTGGCGCGCGAGCGCAGCCTGGTGCTGGTGCACCCCTTCGACGACCCCGACGTGATCGCAGGCCAGGGCACCATCGCGGTGGAGATCCTGCGCCAGACCGGCGGCCAGCTGGACGCGATCTTTGTGCCGGTGGGCGGCGGCGGGCTGCTCGCGGGCATCGCGGTGTACGTGAAGTACCTGTACCCGGGGGTGCGCATCATCGGGGTCGAGCCCGAGGATGCCGCCGGCATGCATGCCTCGCTCAAGGCCGGGCGGCGCGTGACGCTCGAGCGCGTCGGGATCTTCGCCGACGGCGTGGCGGTGCGGCGCGTCGGGGAGGAGACCTTCGCGCTGTGCCGCGGGCAGGTGGACGAGATCGTGCTCACCAGCACCGACGAGATCTGCGCCGCGATCCAGGACGTGTTCGAGGATACGCGCTCCATCGTGGAACCGGCCGGGGCGCTGGCCGTGGCGGGGCTCAAGAAGTACGTGGCGCGCGAGGGCTGGCGCGGCAAGCGCCTGGTGGCGATCAACTCCGGCGCCAACATGAACTTCGACCGCCTGCGGCACGTCGCCGAGCGTGCCGATCTGGGCGGCGAGCGCGAGGCGCTGCTGGCGGTGGTCATCCCCGAGCAGCCGGGCAGCTTCATGCGCTTCTGCGAGGTGCTGGGGCGGCGCAGCGTCACGGAGTTCAACTACCGCTACGCCGGACCCGAGGCCGCGCAGATCTTCGCCGGATTTGCGCTCAGCGAGGGCCGCGCGGAGAAGGACGCGGTGGTGGCGGCGCTGCGCGCCGCGGGCTTCACGGTCACCGACATGACCGACGACGAGATGGCGAAGCTGCACGTGCGCTACATGGTCGGGGGCCACGCGCGCGGCATCGCGCACGAGCTGCTGTACCGCTTCGAGTTTCCCGAGCGCCCCGGGGCGCTGCTGCGTTTCCTGCAGGCGATCGGCACGCGCTGGAACATCAGCCTGTTCCACTACCGCAATCACGGCTCCGATCACGGCCGGGTGCTGGCCGGCATCCAGGTGCCGCCGCCCGAGCGCGCCGACTTCCTGCAGCACCTGAACGAGCTGCACTACGCGTACGTGGAGGAGACCGACAACCCGGCGTACCGGATGTTTCTCGGCACCTGAGGCTGGCCGGTCGGGTGCGGGCCGAGGCGCGGCTAGTGCGCGAGCTCGCCCAGCATCCGGTCGGCCATCATGGAGCGCTGGGTGGTCAGGTCCAGTGAGGTGTTGTACAGCGCCTTGAGAAATGCCGCGTCCCAGCCGCTGAGCTCACCGGGCAGTGGCGCGCCCGCGGCCCGCGCCTGGAACAGACGCAGAATCGTCGGCGCGCTTCCGAGGGACGGATCAAGGTCGGTATCGGCTAGCGCCACCACCGAGATGTAGTCCGCGAGCTGGCCGATCTGCAGACCGCCGGTCTTGCGGGTATCGACGATCACCGCGACGGAGGTGAAGACCAGGACGTCCTTGACGTACATCTTCGAGCCGATGAGGCCGGTGGCGGTAGGCACGTCCGGAAAACGGCTTCCCAGGGCCATCGAGCCGCGCAGCACCGGCGAGGCGTGCGGGCTGCCGAAGGTCTCGTTGTACCAGATGCGCACCGGCCGTCGCGTCATGCGGAAGTGATTGAAATCGGCGGGCGTGCCGCGTGCTCCGCCAAACGCCCGGCGCTTGTCGCCCCACGCCTTGAGCAGGGTATCCGGCTCGGAGGTGAAGACGACCGCGAGGTTCACCCGGCAGTGCTCGCCGTCGAGTGGCGCCCCGGCATCTCTGGCGATCTGCGAGAAGCGCTCCAGCATGAATTCTCCCTGCTCGCGCGGCATACCGAACACCGCCGGACAAATCGGCGTGCTCCAGCGGTGCAGCGCCTCATCGCGGGAGGTCGTGCGGGTGATATTCGCAACGTATGTGGACAGGCGGCGCTTGAGCTCGGTGCGCTGCGCTTCGACCGTCACCTGCGGCTCCTCCGTGCTCGCCGGCGGGCTCGCCACGGTGGCTGCCGGCGCTGTTGGCCCCGCCGCCACCTGCGCCGCGTGAGCGGCGGCCATGAGCAGCAGCCTTCCGGCAAACACCGCCACAAGACCCGCCCGAGCAAACGGCGCGGTGGCCTTGGGCAGCGTGCGCCCGTGAGCTCGGTCGAGGGATGTCACGGGTGCAGTAACGAGCACGGGTGGGCCTCGTTGACGAGCGCTAGGGGGTCACCTGCGATTTGCGGCTCTCGATGAGCCATTCGCGCCAGATCGCCATCAGCACCGCGAGAATCACTGGGCCTACGAACAGGCCCACCAGCCCGAACGCCGCCAGTCCGCCCAGCACTCCGAACAGCACCACGAGGAACGGGATCTGCGCCTGCTGGGCGATGAGGAACGGGCGCGCGATGTGGTCGATCCAGCCCATGATGATGCTGCACCAGATGGTGAGTCCCACCGCCGCCACCGTGTTGCCCTTCAAGAACAGCCATACCACCACCGCGCCCGCCACCGTCGGGGCGGCGAACGGGATCACCCCGCACACGGTGGTGAGCGCGGCGAGAAACACCGGCGCCTCGACACCGGCTGCCAGGTAGCCGAGCCCCACCAACACGCCCTGCACCACGGCGGCCAGCACCAGCCCGTAAACCACCGCCTTCACCGTCTGGGTGATGGCGAGCAGGTAGCCGTGCACCCGCGGGCCGAGGACGTGCTCGAACGCGTGCGCAAGCTGCGCGGCGTAGCGCTCACCGTCGCGGTACACGAAGAACAGGCTGAGCACCGCGAGGAACAGCTTCACCACGTTGTGGGCGATGTTGCCGATCACGTGCGCGATCGGGTCGAAGGACTGGTTGGCGACCTTGCCGACCTCGGCGCCGATGGCGTGCGGGTCCTGCGCGGCGCGCGCCAGCAGCTCGCGCAGCGGCTCGCCGATCCACGGCAGCTTCAGCAGCGCCGGCGGCAGCTGCAGCCCGCCCGCGAGCACCTCTTGGGTCTCGTGCCAGGCGTGAATCAGCTCCACGCGCAGCACCGCCGCGACCCACGCCAGCGGTGCCACCACCGCGACGCTCACCGCCAGGGTCATGAGGAGCGCGGCCGGCAGCGCGCGGCCGCGACACAAGCGCACCAGCCGGCGGTAGGCGGGCCAGCTCACGAAGGCGAGGATCCCCGCCCATACCAGCGGCACGATGAACGGCTCGAGTACGCGGAAGCCGAGCAGCACGATCCCGGCGAGCAGCACCACGATGATCAGCCGCCGCAGCCACGGCGCCGACACGAAGTCTTCCATCGGGCTCGGTGGCGGCATCAGCTGAGCCCGGCGGCGTCGGAAACAAACATGGTCACCGCCAGCAGCATGCCGGTGGCGAGCGTCAGCTGGCGGCGCAGGTTGAGATACGCCGGCGGCAGCTCCGCGCCCAGCACGCGGTGCTCGTAGAGCCCGAAGCTTCCGCAGCCCACCACCAGCACCGCGAGCCCGCGCTGCCCGCCGATGACCACCGCGAGCGCGCCGAGCACCGCCGGCAGCAGCGCGCCGGCGAGGCGCCCGGCGTGCCACGGCAGGCGCCCGGCGAGTGCGAGACCGATGTGCACCGCGCCGGAGGAGGCGAGCAGCACCGCGCCCCAGGCGAGCGCGATGCGCTGCGCCAGCTCGCGCGAGCCGTAGTCCGACAGCAGCCCGACCGCCGCCAGACACAACACCAGGGGTGCAATGCCCAGATACCCGGCCCACTCGGTGAGGGCATCGAGGCGGGAGGTTCCGGCGCGGTCATCGGTGAGCCCCATGGGTTTGGATGATGCCACGGCTGCGGCCCTTGACGGGGCGACTCGCGTGCAGGCAGGCTTCGCGCGGCGTGAGGTGTCCGTTCCGACGCGCGCGGCCGAAGGCTGTGACTGCGCACGGCGGGACGGTTAAACGGGAAGACCGGTGAGGATACGTCCAAGTCCGGCGCTGCCCCCGCAACGGTAATCGAGATCAGGCGGATCACATGAGCCACTGCGCCGCAGGGCGCGGGAAGGCGATCCGCCCGGAGAGTGAGCTCCAGCTCGAAAGCCCGGAGACCGGCCTCGCGTGTATTACCGATGGGCGTCGCGGCGGGCGATGCTGGTTGGGCGGCATCCGCCGCGAGCCTGCCAGCTCCTGAAGAACCACGACCCCGTCGGGCACGGGTGTGTGCATTTTCAGGAGCTCTGACATGACAACAGGTCTTCCCGCGCGCCCGAGCGGCGCCGCGCTCGGCTTTGCGTGTTTGTTTCTGGCCCTCGGTGCCGCAGGCGCCGCCGGCGCGGCCGAGTCCGATCAGCTGCAGGAGGCGGTGGTGGTCACCGCGACCCGCATCCCCACGCCGCAGATTGAGGTGGCGAGCAGCGTCACGGTGATCAGCGCCGCGGACATCGAGGCGCGGCAGGAACGCACCTTCGCCGATGTCCTCAAGGATGTGCCGGGACTGAACGTGGTGCAGACCGGCGGCCCGGGCGGGGCGACCTCGGTGTTCATGCGCGGCACCAACTCCAATCACACCAAGGTGCTGATCGACGGCATCGATGTCTCCGACCCGAGCAATTCCACCGGCGCATTCGATTTCGGGCACCTGCTCACGCAGGACATCGAGCGCGTCGAGGTGCTGCGCGGCCCGCAGAGCGGGCTGTACGGCTCGGATGCCATCGGCGGGGTGATCAACATCATCACCAAGCAGGGCTCGGGCCCGGCGCAGTTCCAGGCCGGCATCGAGGGCGGCAGTTTCAATACGTTCAACCAGGCCGGCAGCGTCTCCGGCTCGCAGGACGCGTTCAATTACGCCGCCACCGCCATGCACTACCACGCCGGCTCGGTGCCGGTGACGCCGCTCGACCTGCTACCGCCCGGGGAGGCGCGTAACGATGACTACTACGACAACTTGAGCGTCTCCACCAAGCTCGGCCTCAATGTTACCCGCGACTTCGATCTCGGGCTGGTGGCGCGCTACAGCAACATCGACCTGCGCACCACCGGCGACACCTTCGACCTCACGACCTTCACCTCTTTCCCGGCCGCCGAGCGGACCGTGGCGCGCACCGATCAGTACGCGGCGCGCCTCACCGCGCACCTGACCTCGTTCGAGGGCGCCTTCGAGCAGATCCTGGGATTTGCCTACTCGCGCGAGCGCACCTCGACGCTGCAGCCGGACCTTCCCGAGGCCCTCAACAGCGGGGAGCGCGCCAAGGTCGACTGGCAGGGCAACGTGAAGCTCGCCCCCACCCAGACGCTGGTGCTGGGCGCGGAGTGGGAGCACGACGAGATCAGCGAGCCGATCTCGGCCACCACCCGCATCGCCTCGGGCTACGCGGAGCTGCAGTCGCAGCTCGGCGAGCACTGGTTCTCGGCGCTGAACGTGCGCTACGACGACAACGACCGCTTCGGCAGCAAGGCGACCTACCGCTTCGCGCCGGCCTACCTCATCAGGGACACCGGCACCAAGCTCAAGGCCTCTGTGGGCAGCGGTTTCAAGGCGCCCACCTTGAGCGAGCTGTTCCAGGACTTCCCGCCGTTCTTCTTCGCCAATTCCAACCTCAAGCCGGAGAGCAGCAGCGGCTGGGATGCGGGCTTCGAGCAGGGACTCGCCGCCGATGCACTGCGATTCGGCGCGACCTACTTCCACAACAGCATCCACGACCTGATTTCGACCGAGACCGACCCGGTGTCGTTCGAGACCACGTACGTGAACATCGGGCGCGCCATGACCTACGGCGTAGAGAGTTTCATCGCCTACCAGCCGTTCAAGGCCGTGCTGCTGCGCATCGACTACACCTACACCGAGGCGAAGGATGACACCCTGCACGAGGAACTTCTGAGGCGGCCCAAGAACAAGGGCACCTTTGATGCCAATTGGCAGGTGACGAGCGCCTGGCAGCTGAATGCCGGCGTGCTGTGGGTAGGTACCTGGGTCGACGGCAACCGTGACTTCACCGTCGCGCGGCTGGATGCGCCCAGCTACACGACCGTCAATCTCGCCACCAGCTACGACCTCAACCGCGCCTTCACACTCTTCGGACGCATCGACAACCTGTTCGACCGCCACTACGAGAATCCGGTCGGGTTCCGGCAGCCAAGCATCGGGGTATTTGCGGGCCTCAGGGTGCAGCTGTAGGCGGATGCGATGCGGCGCCAGCGAAGTGATACGCTTGGCGCTGCGATGAACGAGCCGGCGAACAACGTCGCCCCGGGCGCGCCGCCGACCGAGAAGGAGCGCACCTGGGGCATGCTCGCGCACCTGTCGGCGCTGGTCGGCATACCCATGCCGATGATCGGCATCGTGCTCGGGCCGCTCGCCGTTTGGCTGCTGCGCCGCGACGACTCGGCGTTCGTCGAGGCACACGCCCGGGAAGCGCTCAATTTCAACATCACGGTCCTGCTCGCCGCGATGGCGTGCATTCTGCTCATGCTCGTGTTCATCGGCGTGCTGCTCGGTACGGCGCTCTTCGTGGCCTGGCTGGTGTTGATCCTCATTGCCGCGATCAAGGCAAGCGAGGGCGCTCCCTACCACTATCCGTTCGCGCTGCGGCTGGTGAAATAAGGCATCGATGCGAGCATGACCGCCTTACGGACAGCGTCAGCCACACGTAACTAGCTGTTATTAAACAGGTTTATTAGGACTTTGCCCGTCTTACTGGATGGACGTACAGTAAAGGCATGCCGCGCAGAATCATCGGACACCAGTCATTCATTGGCAGAGGGGCACTGTCTAATCCGCCCGGGCGCTTCGACCTGCAACAGATCTCCGCGGTCGATGACGGTTGGTATATGGAGGAGCAACCGGAGCGCATCGCCACCACTCTCGAGCCCGAGCGCGCGCGGGAAATCATCACCACCAACGACTCGCCCGACGTTCCGTTCGAGCAATCGATCAATCCGTACCGAGGATGCTCCACAGGATGCAGTTATTGCTATGCGAGGCCGAGCCACGCGTACATGGGACTCTCGCCGGGTCTCGACTTCGAGACCCGGCTTTTCTACAAGCAGGACGCTGCACGCGTGTTGGAAGAGCAGCTCGCGCGCCCTGGCTATATCTGCAAGCCGATCACCATTGGCGCCAACACCGACCCGTACCAGCCGGACGAGCGCCACATGAGGGTCACGCGGTCCATTCTCGAGGTGCTCGCGCGGACACGCCACCCCCTAACCATAATTACCAAACATGCGCTGGTGCTGCGCGATCTCGATCTGCTCGCGGACCTCGCGCGCGACCAGCTGGCGAGCGTGGCTGTCAGCGTCACTACTCTCAACAGGGATCTCAAGCGCGTGATGGAGCCGCGCGCCGCATCGCCGCAGGCGCGCCTGCGCGCGGTGGCAGAGCTCAATGCCGCGGGAGTGCCGGCGGGCGTGCTGGTCGCGCCTGTGATCCCGGTGCTCACCGATCACGAGCTCGAAGCGATTCTCGCCGCCTCGGCCGAGGCCGGTGCACCCTGGGCGGGTTACGTGCTGCTGCGGCTACCCTACGAGATAAAGGATCTCTTCAGGGAGTGGCTCGCGGAGCACTTTCCCGATAGCGCCGCCCACGTGATGTCGGTGCTGCGCGAGATGCGCGGCGGGCGCGACAACGATCCGCGCTTCGGCACGCGCATGCGCGGCACCGGGCCGTACGCGCAGCTCCTCAGGAACCGTTTCCGGATCGCCTGCCAGCGGCTGAACCTGAACAAGTCGGGGCGCGGGGTGGCCAACACCTCGCTGTTCCGTCCGCCTACGCCGCCCGGCGCGCAGCTGTCTCTCGGCTTGTAGCACGAAGTCACGGCTGCCTCGTGAGCACGAAGTGCGTCGCCCGAGAGCTGGGTAAGTGCTCGGAGCAACGGTAGCCGAGACTCGCAAGATCGATGCCCGCGAACAGCGGCTCGCCTGAACCCAGGACCACCGGCGAGACGGCAAGGTGCAGCTCATCGATCAGTCGTGCCTGCAGATACTGCCGGATGGTGCTGACCCCGCCACCGAGACGCACATCGCGGCCTCCTGCGGCCGCCGTGGCCTGCCGCAGCGCCGACTCGATACCGTCGGTTACGAAGTAGAAGGTCGTGCCTCCCCGCATCGTGAGCGGCTGCCTCGCGTGGTGCGTGAGGACGAACACGGGGGTGTGGTAGGGCGGGTCATCGCCCCACCAGCCCCGCCAGCTCTCGTCCGGCCATGGACCCCGCAGCGGCCCGAACATGTTCCGGCCGATGATCCAGGCGCCGATGTTGTGGAAGCCGCGCGCCGTGAGGTCGTCGTCCAGGCCGGTCTCGCCGCCTTCGCTGCCGAACATCCGCCGCGCCGTGCGCGTCACGAGCATCCACTCGTGCAAGCCGAACCCGCCCACTCCGAGGGGAGTGTCGAGGCTCTGGTTCGGGCCCGCGCCGTAGCCATCGATCGACAAGGTAAATGCGTGCACCCGCAGCTTCGGCATGTTCACTGCCTCTTCGTCAGGTCGCGATTCTGATCAGTCCGGAATTTCGGGCTCGACGAGCTTCGCGAGCTGATTGAGCGATTCCTGCCAACCCAGATAGCAGGCCTCCACCGCAATGACCTCGGGCAGCCCCTCCTGCACGATGTTGAGCTCGGTTCCGACCGACACTTTCTTCAGGCTGATGGTTACCTGCATGTCACCCTTCAGGTTCGGGTCTTCGAACTGGTCTGCGTAGCGGATGCGCTCGTGGGGGATGAGTTCGAGGTAGCGCCCGCCGAACGAGTGGCCGTGACCGGTGGAGAAGTTCGTGAACGACATGCTGTAGGTCCCGCCGACCTTGGCATCCATGTGGTGCACCTTGGCGGTGAAACCATGGGGCGGCAGCCACTTGGACATCGCCTCCGGTTCGAGGAACGCCCGATAGACCCGCTCGGCCGGAGCGTGGAGGACGCGGTGAAGCCGTACAGTGCTAGTTGCCATGAGCCAAACCCCTTCTGAAATCGTAAACGCGGTCCCCGGGGTGATCAGCCGTAGATCAACGGGACCGCTTCGGGTAAGACGAGTGTGGCCGACGAAAATCGACAGGGCCGGTGAATTTTTTGAGCCGCGGTCCCACTCCCGGCCGGGCTTGACGGCGCATCAGGCCTTGAACCGTCCCGAGTGGGCTTCGAGCACGAAGGGCAGCAGCGCAGAGAAATACGCCTGCTGATCGTCGTACATGGCCATGTGACTGCCGCGCTTGCAGATCATCAGTCGCGAGTGCGGGATGAGCTTCGCCATGCGCGCGAGCTGCTCCGCAGACATCTCATCGTGCTGGCCCCCGATCACGAGCGTCGGCACCTTGATCCCCGGCAGCCGCTCCCAGGCGTCCCAGTTCTTGAGGTTGCCGGTGATGGTGAACTCGTCCGGCCCCTGCATGCTGTTGTAGATCTTGGCATTCACGGTGCGGAACGCCCGCTGCACCGGCTCGGGCCAGGGGTCGAGGCGACAGAGGTGCTTGCTGTAGACCTCCTCCATGAGCACCTTCTGGTACTCCGCTGACTCGAAGCTCTGTGCGGCCCGGGCCTTCTGGATGGTGGCGCGCGCGGCGGCCGGCAGCTGGCCGAGCAGCACCTCGGCGTGCTTGACGTACTCGGCAACGCTCGCCGTCATGTTGGAAATGACCAGCCCGGACAGATGCTGCGGATGGCGCAGCGCGTACTCCATGCCGAGCAGCCCGCCCCAGGAGTGACCATAGAGCACGAAACGCTCGAGGCCGAGCGCCCGGCGTACCTGCTCGACCTCCCCGAGGTAGCGCTCCAGCGTCCACAGCGAGGCGTCGTCCGGAGTGTCGGAGAAGCCGCAGCCGAGCTGATCGTAGTACCAGAAGCGGATCCCGGCGCCCGGCAGGAAATCCTCGAGGCACTCGAGGTAGTAGTGGTTGAAGCCCGGGCCGCCGTGCAGGGTGAGCAGCGGCACGCCTGCGGTGCCGACCTGCTTCACCCAGACGTCGTACCTGCCATCGATGCGCACGGTGCGCGAGCCGCCGGTGCGCACACCGTCGGCGCGGCCGGAGGGCACCGCCGCGGCCGCAGGGCAGGGCGCGGCCGCGGGGGTGGACTGTGCGAACGCCTGCGCGCCGGCCAGCGCGCCGCCGGCGGCGAGGAATAGGCGGCGGGAGATTCCCCGGAGAGCTTGTGACATGGCCTTATCTCTCTTTCACCATGCCGCGCTCGTAGTAGATGCGGCAGTTGAGCTCCGCGGACAGTGCCGCGGCGATGCGGTGCAGGGCGGCGATCAGCGCGCGCTCGGGCGGCGCGCCGATTTCCGCAGAGGTGCCGACGACGCCCATGATGCCGATGAACTCGTCGGCATCGCGGAACAGCGGTGCGGACACCGCGTTGATGCCGAGCCGCACCTCATCGGCCGCGTACTCGAAGAACTGCTCGCGGATCTTCGCCAGGCGCGCCTCGACCTGCGTGCGCTCGGTGAGCGAGTGCCGGGTGAAGGCGGTCAGCTTGCGCGCCAGCAGCCGCTCGCGCGTCGCCCGGTCGATGAAGGCGAGCGCCACGCGCCCCTGCGAGGAGCAATGCGGCGGGGCGCGGTTGCCCGGACGCGAGGAGATCGACAGCCGGTCGCGATACTCGACGCACGACAGCACGATCGGCTCGCCGCTGCCCGGCACCGACAGCAGCGCGGTCTGCTGCGTCTGGTCGCGCAGCTGCGTGAGATAGGGCTGCGCGACCGAGCGCAGATCGAACTGCTCGAGCGCCGCATCGCCGAGCGTGAACAGCTTGCCGCCCAGGCTGTAGCCGCCGTTGCGCGCCTGCTGGGAGACGATGCCGAGCTGCTTCATGGTGGACAGGTGGCGGTAGACGCGCGGTTTGCGCTCCCCGAGCACCTCTGCGAGATCGGTGAGCGCAACGGGGCCGTGAGCGTTGGAGAGCTCATCCAGGATGCGGAACGCGGTCTGCAGCGACTGCAGGCCGTCGCCGCCGTCGGTCGCCGCGCGTGCGGGCGCTGTGCGGCGTGCGCTCTTGCGTTTCATGTCGCTGCCCTTGAAGCGATGCGACCTCTCGGGCCCCCGGTGCGCGGGGGAGGGGTGCAGGCTATAATAATCGAAACGGCGTTTCTCCAGGCGAAACGGTTTCGCCGGCGCACGGCGGGAGGAACAGACATGTTTCTCAAGAACTGCTGGTACGTGGCCGCGCTCGACAAGGAGTTGATCGACGGCAAGCTCCTCAGCCGCAGGGTGCTCGGGGAGCACCTGCTCATCTACCGCGGCGAGAGCGGCAAGGTCGTCGCCATGAACGACCGCTGCCCGCACCGCGGCGCGCTGCTGTCGCGCGGCCGCCTCGAGGGCGATGCGGTGCGCTGCATGTACCACGGCATCAAGTACGACGGCTCGGGCAAGTGCGTGCAGATCCCGGGGCAGGACATGATCCCGCCCAAGCTAAAGGTGCGCACCTACCCGGTCGAGCAGCGCAGCCATTTCATCTGGGTGTGGATGGGGGATCCCGCCAAGGCGGATCCGGCGCTCATCGCCGAGCTTCCTTACCTCGACGATCCGGCCTGGAAGGGGCTGCCCGCGTACCTCCACTACGACGCCAACTACCTGCTGATCGTCGACAACCTCAGCGACTTCGCGCACCTCGCCTTCGTGCACACCAGGACACTCGGTGGCTCGGAGGAGTACGCCTACGTCAGCAAGCCGACCTCCATCGAGCGGCTCGAGCGCGGCTTCCGCGTCGAGCGCTGGCACCTGAACAGCGACCCGCCGCCATTCCACAAGAAGGTCATTCCGGCGGCGGACAAGACCGCCAAGGTCGACCGCCGCAACATCGCCACCATGCTGGTCCCCGGCATCTTCACCATGGAGACGCTGTTCGCACCGGCGGGCAGCGGCGCGCCGCAGGGCAATATCGACAACGCCCGGCAGTACCGCAACTGTCAGTTCATGACGCCCGAGACCGAGCGCACCACGCACTTCTTCTGGGCCTACCTCAACAACTACGAGGTCCAGGACTCCACCATCTCCATCTCGCTCCTCGATAGCCTCATCGAGGGCTTCATGGAGGACAAGGCGATCATCGAGCGGCAGCAGCACACGCTCGATGAGGACCCGGCCTTCGAGAAACAGATGCTGGCGATCCTCGCCGATGCACCGCTCGCGCATTTCCGCCGCGTGCTCGGTAAGCTCATCGATGCCGAGCAGGCGGCCGTTGCCGTTCCGGCTGCGGAGCCGCGCATGACGAGCACGGCCGCGGGATAGAGTCACAGTCGACGGGGGAGAAAAATGACAACAGGTCTCAAGCGTTCCCTGGCCGGGGCCGGCGTGTTCATCGCCGCCGCCGCGGCAGCTCAGGCGGCAGCGTCCGCGGCTGCCACCGGCAGCGAAGCCCTGCAGGAAGTCATCGTCACGGCGCAGAAGCGCTCCGAGAACGAGCAGAGCGTGCCGATGTCGATGACCACCTTCAGCAGCGTCACGCTCGAGCGCAAGTCCATCAACGACTTCTTCGACTACGCCACCAAAGTGCCGAATCTGGCCTTCGCGCCCACCGGCGACGGCGTCGGCACCGCCCGCACGGTCTCGATCCGCGGCATCTCCGGCGACAACGTGACTGGCTTCTACATCGATGACGTGCCGCTGCCCGACTCGGTCGATCCGCGCGTGCTCGACATCGATCACATCGAGGTGCTGCGCGGTCCGCAGGGCACTCTCTACGGCGCACGCTCCATGGGCGGAACGGTGCGGCTCATCACCAAGGAGCCGGACCTCACCGAGACCTCCGGCCAAATCCATGGCGGGGTCTCGAAGACCGACCGCACCGACGACGCCAACTACACCCTGGATGGTGTGCTCAATGTCCCGCTCGGTGCCGACTGGCTCGCGCTGCGTCTGACCGGCTTCTACGATTCCGAGGCGGGCTACTTCAAGCGCAGCTGGTGCACGGACCCGGCCACGGCCGGGACCACCTGCTTCCCGCTCTCGAGCACCGGCCGCACCACGGTCGGCAACGTTGCGGCCGTCGATACCTACGGCGGCTCGGCGAGCGTCACGGTCAAGCTGGGGGATAACGTCACGATCACGCCCCGCGCCATGATGCAGCGCGCCGACTACAACGGCCTCCCGCTCGGGGACTTCAACAGCCTGCCGGGCAACGGCATCGGGTTCCCCGTCCCTTCGGGGCCCTACTCGCTGCCGCAGCCGCTGGTCACCGACAACTTCACGCAGGCCCGATTCTTCAACATCCCGGAAGGCGGCTCAGACGCGTGGGGCCTGTACTCGCTCACACTGCACTGGAAGACCGGCGTCGGAGAGTTCGTCTCCTCGACCGCGTATTTCGACCGGGTGGTGGACGAGCACGAGGACCAGTCCGAGTTCATATGGGCCGCGATCACCTCCGGACTCGGCGGCGGCCCCGAGCCCGGACCAATCGAAGAGGTCAAGGATTACCAGCGTTTCGTCGAGGAGGCACGCTTCGCTTCGCAGCTGCCGGGTCCCGTGCAGTTCGTGGTCGGCGCGTTCTACTCGGACTTCCACGGCCGCGTGCCGTTCGCCTCGCTCTACCCGCCATCCCAGGTGCCGAACCTCGACAACCTCACCTTCGGCGGGCCCAACAACCCCGACGGTATCCCGAACCTAGTGTTCGCTCAGGACTTCCACACCGACGTGGTCGAGCCGGCGGTGTTCGGCGAGCTGTCCTGGGACATCACCAAGGCGTGGCGCGCGACCGTCGGTCTGCGCTGGTACCAGGTCAAGACCACCTCGGAAGGGTTCGAGGAGGGACTCGCAATCGGCGGCGGCAAACTCGTCAGCCCCGAGGTCACGGACAAGGAGAACGGTACCAACCCGAAATTCGAGCTCGACTACCACTTCGACCCGGACAAGATGGTCTACGGGCTCGCCTCCAAGGGTTTCCGCCCGGGGGGCGTGGTTCCGATCGTGCCACCGGGGACAGCGGGAACACCCAACGACTGCGTGGCGGCGCTGCATCTGGTCAACCCCAATATCACGCTCAACGATACGCGCAGCTTCCATTCCGACTCACTGTGGAACTACGAGCTCGGCGCCAAGACCGCCTGGCTCGATCACCGGCTGACCCTGAATGCCGCAGGCTTTTATATAAGGTGGAACAACATCCAGCAGGCGGTGCTCCTGCAGTGCGGTTTCCAGTTCATCGCCAACGCCGGCGCCGCCGAGAGTAAGGGCGGGGAGCTGGAGCTGCGCGCCGCTGCCACCGAGCACCTGCAGGCCTCGCTCGGCGTCGGCTACCAGAACGCCAAGATCACCGAGCAGGGTGAGTCGGGGCAGCCGGTCGGCTCGCCGGTGTTCAACGTACCCAACTGGACCGGCAATGCCTCACTCTCGTACAACGCGCCGATCAGCAGCACCTGGAGCTTCGTGGGCGAGCTGGACTACTCGTACATCGACAGCAGTTTCACCTCCAGCAACGCCTCGCCCGTGCCCCGCGAGCGACCGGCCTACCACCTGCTCGACGCGCGGCTCGGCCTGAGCACCGGCTCGACAGAGATTGCCCTGGTTGGCAAGAACCTCACCAACGAGGTGACGAACTTGGGGGACAACCGCTCGATCGCCGCGGAAGTCCCCGGTCGGCCGCGGCTGTTTATCAACCAGCCGCTCACCATCGGAATCGAGGCCCGCAAGACGTTCTAGCCAGGGAACGGGGCAGGCGCCGCGCTTATGGCAAATGCCGGACGCGCGGTGGCGGGGTGCGTCCCGCCAGAGTACCGGCCAACTCGGCCTGTAGCGTTGCCGCCTACTGGATAATCCGACCCTCAGGTCCAGTTCAGCGCATCGTCCATTACAATAACCCGTCGGCCGGAGTGGGGCACGGAAGCCTCACCGGTAATGCCGGGCCGCGGTGGCGCTACCGGAGCAGTTAAGGATGCTGGGCGGGACAGAACTCAACAAACGGACGGAGCGGATGCGGCACGCAGATGCCGACGTAAACCAGGTGGCAACCCCGAACCCCACACGCACTCTGCAGGCGCGCTACGTGCTGCACGAGCGGATCGGCGCCGGCGGCCAGGCCGAGGTATGGCGCGCCCGCGATCCCGAGCGGGGTGTCGACATCGCGCTGAAGATCCTGCGCCCGGCACCCGGCCGCAGCGCCGCGGCGTGGGAAGCGCTCCTGCACGAATACGAGAGCGCGAGCCGTCTCGACCACCCGAACGTTCTCAAGGTGTTCCCGCCCGAGCGCATCGACGGCGCCTTCCTCCTCCCCATGGAGCTCGCCACCGGGGGAGATTTGCGCCGACTGCGCGGCGCGGCCTATCTCGCCATCGTGCCGGTGCTCATCGAGGTCGCGCAGGCACTCGAGCACGCCCATGAGCGCGGGGTCATTCATCGCGACCTGAAGCCCGGCAACGTGCTGTTCGATGGACGCGGGCAGGTGAAGCTCGCCGACTTCGGCGTTTCCGGCCACGCACCCGATTCCGGCACGGACGCGATGATCCGCGGCCTCTCGCCCTTCACCGCGAGCCCCGAGCAGCTGCGCGGCGAGCCGCCGACACCGGCCGACGACATCTACGGACTGGGCGCGCTCGCCTACGAGCTGCTGTCGCGCTACCCGCCGCACTACCCGCACTTCGACGCCAAGCGCGTGCAGCAGGAGCCGGTGCCGACCCTGGTGCCGGCGCAGCAGACCCCGCCGCAGCTCGACGCGCTCATTATGCGCATGCTGGCGAAGAGCGCACGCTGGCGCCCGGCTTCGATGCGCGAAGTCATCGAGGAGCTGGAGACGGCCCTCACCGACACGCTGACCTTCGAGTCCGATGGTGCCGACAGCAATCTCACCGTCCAGCTCGATCAGCTCTCCGCCACTCACGTCCCCGCGGCGGTCACGCCGGCGCCGCAGCCCGCGCTGCCTTCGGTATCGCCGCAGCCAGCCTCGCCCGCGCCCGCAGCCGAACCTGCGCGCGCATCGGAGCCGCTGCGTGCACTCGAGCCGGTTCGCGCATCCCCGCCCCCGCCAGCGCGGCCGGCCGGCCCCGGTGCGCTCGACGGCGAGGCGCTGTGGCAGGAGGTGCGCAGTGCGCGCCTGCCGCCGCGAAGCCTGGAGCCGATGCGCAGCGCGGTGCCGCGCGTCCTCATCGTTATCGCACTGCTCGCCGCCTCGGCCGCCGCGGCGTTTCTGTGGCTGCCGCGGCACCTCAGCCTGCTGCCAGCCAACGTGGACGTCGCACGGGCGCAGGCACAGCTCGAGGCCGATCGTGCACGCCTCGATCAGCGCATCGCCGGCCTCGAGGCGCGCGGCGCGATCATCTGGGGCGGCCAGAATTTTGCCGACGCCAAGACGCGGGCGGCGGAGTCAGTGGGCGCACGGGACGGCGGCAGCCTCGCGCTCAGCCAGCGGCGGCTGGGCGAAGCCTCGGAGCTGCTGGATGCGGTCGAGCGCGGCACACCTCCGGCGGGCGACAAGCCGGCCGGGTCGCAGGCGGGCGCCGCCGCACCGGCTGCGAATGAGAGCTATGCGGCCGCAGCCGGCGAGGGCTTTGCCGCGCTCGGCGCCGGCCGCCTGGATGAGGCGCGCACCGCGTTCGAGCGCGCGCGCGCTCTGCGCCCCGATGGCGCTGAAGCGCTGGAGGGACTGCGGCGGGTCAACGCGGCGGCCGCGATGGGCACGGCCGCCACCGCTGCCATCCCGGCAGGCACGGCCGCCACGCCGGGCAAACCCGCCCCGGGCGAGCGCGCGAGCGCGCCCGGGGAAGCCGGATCCGCCCCGACCAGCGCGCCCGCACCGGCCGATAAGCCGGCCGCGGCAGGTCCGTCGCCGGTGGCTGCCTCGGCGGGCGCGAGCGGTTCTTCCGCCGACACGGGTGACAAGCGCTTCGCGGCGGCACGCGCGCATGCACTGCAACTCGAGGCGCAGGAGCGCTGGGAGGATGCGGTGCGTGCTTACAATGCGTTACTGCGGCAGGACCGCCACCTCGAGTTCGCGCAGGACGGCAAGGATCGGGCCGAGTCGCGGCTCGATCTCAACGATGCACTGCAGGACATGCTCGACCGCCCCGACCGCATCGAGAATTCCCAGCAGGTGCGCGAGCACGCCGACGCGCTGCTGCAGGAGGCGCGCGCGATCCCCGACCCCGGCCCGATCCTGAGCGCACAGATAGAGCGGCTGAGTGCCCTGTTGCCTCGCAGCGGCAAACCGCTGCACATCGCGCTGCTCTCCGACAGCGAGACCCAGGTCGAGATCCCGGGCGTCGGAAGCTTCGGCAGCTTCTCGCGGCGCGACATCGAGCTGCGCCCCGGCCACTACACGGCCATCGGCACGCGCGAGGGTTATCGCGAGGTGCGTCGCGACTTCGTGGTCAGCCCGGAGCGTGAGAACCAGACTATCAAGGTCAGCTGCTTCGAGCGGATCTGACGCCTCGCCTGCTTGCCGGCGGACGCCAGCACTTCTAAGCTTGTTGGAACCAACATCCCCTGCGGGCGGGTACCGATGGCCGACGCGCCGGCAAAGATCGCACTCCTCTCTGGAGCAAACGGACTCACCGGCGGCTACGCCCTCGACGCGCTGCTGGGTGCCCCGGAAATCTCCCGTGTGCTCGCCGTGTCGCGGCGGCCGCTGCTGCGCGAGCACTCGCGGCTCGCCAACCGCATCGTGCAGTTCGAGCGCCTCGAGACGCAGCTCAAGGGCACCAGCTGTGACGTGGCGCTGTGCTGTCTCGGCACCACCATCCGTCAGGCCGGCTCGCAGCAGCGCTTTCGCGCGGTTGACCTGGACGGAGTGCTGGCGTTTGCGCGCGTTGCGCGCGCCGGCAACGCACAGCGCTTCGTGGTGGTGTCGAGCGTCGGGGCCGACCCGAACTCGCGCAACTTCTATCTGCGCACCAAGGGCGAGATGGAGGAGGGGCTCGAGGCGCTGCGCTTCCCCTCGCTCGACATCCTGCAGCCTTCGATGCTGCTCGGCTGGCGCAGCGAGATGCGCCCGCTCGAGCTGCTGGGTCGGGCGCTCATGCCACTGGTGAATCCCTTCCTCGGCGGCAAGTATGCGCAGTACCGCGGCATCCACGCGCGCGTGGTCGGCGCGGCCATGCTCGGGGCGGTGCGCTCCGGCCGGCGCGGCGTGCAGCGCTACACCTGGGACGGGATTCTGGCGCTGGCGCGCCTCGGCGGCCCGCGCTCGGCCGCGCCGGCGCAGCCGAAGGCGCGCGCCACGCGCACACGCTGATCCGCAGGCCACTCCCCCGCGCATGCGCACTGCGTACCCGCTGCTCGCGGCGCTGCTGCTCGGCTCGTGCGCCAGCGCGCCGCCCCCTGCACCAGCGCCGCCGCCCGCCGGGCAGGCGATCGCCACGGCCGCGGCCGAGCTGGTAGGCACGCCGTATCACTTCGGCGGTGCGGATGCGGTCGGGTTCGACTGCAGCGGACTTGCGCTCCAGGTGTACGCCCGCGCAGGAATCTCCATCCCGCGCACCGCCGCCGAGCAGCAGCGCGCGGCACGCCCGGTGCCGCGCGCCGAGCTCGCCCCGGGGGACCTGGTGTTCTTTCGCATCCGCACGCGCCATGTCGATCACGTCGGTGTGTATGCCGGCGGCGGACGCTTCATCCACGCGCCGCGCGCCGGACAGGCGGTGTCCTACGCCCATCTGGACGGTGACTTCTACGCCCGCCACTTCGTGAGCGCCGGTCGGTTCTGGTAAGTCGGCCGCGCGCAGGTGCGACATAAGGCGCGCATGTCGCCGATATGTGACACCCGCACATCATTTCCTGCTTGACTGCAATCCGCGACGCTTTGACACTTGGCCTGCAGTGACAAGGGCAAACCCGTCGAAAGACGGGGACGCAAAGCCACCGGTCTAAAGGACGGGTTCCTATGACGGCGGGGCTGCCACGGTCGCGCACTCAGGCGCGAACGCACGCACTCCCATCCCCGTCGCGCGAACCGGCGTGAGTCCTCAAGGACCGTGGGCGTTTTTGACTTGAGTTCGGGGAAGTTATGACAGCAACAGCTAACTTTGCTTCCGACGTCGCAGAGCGTGCGGAAGCGGGGGATCCGGCAGCACCGGCAGCGGGCCCGGCGCCGTTCGTTCTGAATTTGTGCTCGTCGACCACACCCATGGCGCTCGCGCAGACCGATCTGCCCGAGCTGAAACGCTTCACCTTCTTCGTCAGCCGCCGCTTCGAGGAAGGCCGCGAGCGTTTCCGCCTGCACATGGGCTACTTCGCGACGCTCGCCGAAGCGGAGGAATGGCTCGGGGTCGTGCGCGAGATCTATCCGGGCGCCTGGGCCGGCGAAGCCCCGGGGCGCAAGCTGCGCGAGCGCGCCACCGCCGCGCAGGCCGCGCAGGCTCAGCATGCCGCTGGCCCGCAGCCGCAGATCCATGCCGTCGCTCGCGTCAGCGCACCGCGCGCGCCCGAACCGCCGCCGCTGCGCGTACCGGTGGTGCATGCCGCACCGCCCGCAGCGCGCGCAGCCGCGCCGCTCGTGCGCCCGCCGGTGGTCGCGCCGCCGACCGCGCGTCCCGCGGCTCCGCCTGCTGCCCGCACAGCCGCCGCGCCGGCGCGCAAGGCCGCTGCTATGCCGGCCGCTCCCGCGGCGCGTGTTCCGCAGCCGCCCCGGCCCATGGCCGCTCCGCAGCCATCGCAGGCGAAGTCGCCGCCTCCGAAGGCTCCGCTCCTGAAGGCGCCCGCAGCTGCAACCGCGCGCCCGGCCGTGCCGCAGCGTGCGGCCGCGCCGCAGCGTCCGGTCGTGCCGCAGCGTCCGGTTGTGCCGCAGCGTCCGGTCGTGCCGCAGCGTCCGGTCGTGCCGCAGCGTCCGGTCGTGCCGCAACGTCCTGCAGTCAGCCCGCCCGCTCAGGCGCGCGTCGGCGCAGCTGCCGCGAAGCAGGTGTTCGAGGACTCGAACGTGCGCGAGGTGCTCAGGGCGCTCGGTGACGCGAGTGCGACCGGTGAGACGCGCCTGATGCGCGCCCCCGCGGCGCCGCGCCCGCCGCCGGCCGAGAGCAGCTCGCTGAGCGATACGCAAGTTCTGAAGATGCTGGAGACACGTCGCCCCGAGGGCAGCGAGGATGCCGGTGACGCCGCCGTCGCCGATGTCTCCCAGGGCGGCATTCCGCTGCTCAAGCCCGACGACACCGGCACCCGCCAGGCACTGAAGGAGGCGGTCACGAGCAATGCGCCGGTGTCTTTCGCGGTGCAGCTGCAGTGGTCGGTGCAGCCCGCAGAGCTCGACCAGGTGCCGCCGCTCGCGATATTCAGCGCCTACACGCTCTATACCGTCGAAGGCAGCCGCGAGGGCCGCAAGTGGTACGGCCTGCGGCTCGGGTTCTTCAGCGACGCAATCTCCGCCAAGCAGGTCGCCTACTACGTGCGCTCGGAGTTCGCCTCCGTCGCCGTGGTGCCGGTCAGCCCGCAGGAGAAGGCGCGCGCCACCGATCAGGACAAGAAGGTCGCAACGCTCGCCGCCCCGGCCGCACCGCGCAGCCAGGACGACGAGTTCAAGCTCATCGACGACACGCCCGCCGCAGCTGCACGCGCTCCGGCTGCACCGGCACCCGCCAAGCCGGCACCGAAGCCGATGCCGAAGGTGGCCGTGGGACGTACGGTGCGCCAGCCGCAGCCCGGTGCGCCGAGTGAGCGCACGCGCGCCGCCGGCAGGGTGGGCGCGCGCGCCAAGAGCGGCCCGCAGACTCTCGAGGAGACCCTCGAGATCCTGGGGGCGAGCGAGCTGACCATCGACAACGGCAGCGGCGAGACGCTCAACGACTCAGGCGTGCGTCACCTGCGCGTCGAGGTGCAGAAGAACTCGCCGTTCTCCAAGCTTCTCGAGCGCCTCAGCGAGCGGATGAAGAAGCCGTAGCGGCCGGTGCCTCGGCGCCCGCTCCCGCGAACTCCGCCAGCAGCCAGCGCCGGTACGCGTCGAGGTTCATCTCGCGCCCGAGGAAATCCTGCACCAGCTGCGCCGCGGGCCTGGTCGCTCCGGGCGCGAGCACCGTCTGCCGGTAGCGCGTGCCGGCCGGTCCGCCCAGCAGGTCCTTGGGATCGAACTGCGCGAAGAAGTCGAGCGCGATCACCTTGTCGAGTACGTAGGTGTAGTAGTTCGAGCTGTAGCCGTTCAGGTGCGTGAAGCTCGCCCAGAAGTGATCCCCCGGCAGCATGCTCACGGTGCTGAAGCGCGTGTAATCGCGCTGGTACACGGCGTCGAAATCGATGGTCGCCGGGCTCAGGGTGTGGTAGTCGAGTGATACCGCCGCGAAGATCAGCTGGAACTGCTCGGCGGCCGCGCGCCCGAAGGCGTCGCTCCTGATCATGCGCTCGAACAGCTCGCGCGGCAGCACCGCACCGGTCTGGTAGTGGTGCGCGAACGAGGCCAGCACGCCGTAGTCGTGGAAGAACTCCTCCAGCATCTGTGAGGGGGCTTCGACGAAGTCGCCCTCGACGTTGAAGCCACCGGCGCCGGCCCAGGCGTTCTGCCCGCCGATGACGTGATGCATCATGTGGCCGAACTCGTGCAGGAACACCACCACGTCGTCGTACTGCATGAGGCCGGGATCGCCGGGCTTGCCGCCCGGGAAGTTGCACACCAGCGTGGCCTCGGGCAGCTGGCGATGGCCGATGCCGGGGGCGAGCGCCTGCGTGGAGAACCACTTGTCCTTGCCGTCGCGCGGATGCATGTCCATGTAGATGCGTCCGATGCGCCGGTTGGCGTCGAACACGTCGTAGGTCGTGACCGAGGGGTGCCAGGTGCGCACGCCTGGCACCGGGCGGATATCGACGTGGAACAGCCTGGAGGCGGTTGCGATCACGCCGCGCTCAACCTCGGGATACGGGAAGTACGGCCGCACGCTCTGCGAGTCGAAGTCGAACTTGGCGCGCCGGTACTGCTCGGTCCAGTAGGACTGATCGGCCACCGACAATTTGCTGATCGAGGGGTCGCGCGTGCGCGCGAACGCCACCAGCTCCTGGTTCTCGCGCTCGCTCCCCTCGCGTGAGGCGGCATCGATCTGCTTGAGGAACTCGGCCAGCTTCGCCGGCGAGCCCATCATCTGATCGGCCATGGCGAAGTCGGCCCAGGTGGGGTAGCCGAGCGCGTGCGCCAGCTCCTCACGCGTGGCGAGCAGCCCGCGCAGGGTGTCGGTGTTGGCCGGGTAGCCGCGCTCGGTGTACATGAGATACACCTTGTGACGCAGCTCGGTATTGGTGGCGAAACGGCGCACCGGGCGCACGTCAGGAATGTCGCTGGTGATCTTCACCTGACCCTGGCCATCGGCCGGGTGCGCGGCGATGTAGTCCGCTGGCAGTCCCTCGAGGTCAGCCTTGCTGACCAGCATGGTGTGCAGGTCCTCGTGCACGGTGCGCTCGAAAGCCAGCCCCAGCCCGGTGATCTTGTCCTGCAGGGCGAGGATCTTCTTGCGCGCGGCCTCATCCTTGTCCACTCCCGCGAGGCGGTATTCGAGCAGCGTGCGCTCCAGGTAGTGGCGCGCGGCCGCATCCGGTGGCGCCGGCACCGCGGCCAGCGCCTGGTACACGGCCTGGTTGAGATTGAGCGCGGTGAGCGCCGCCTGCGACTTCTGGGTGAGCGCCTGGGCCTGGTCGCGCAGCTCCTTGGTTGCCCCCACTCCGTACAGCACGCTCGACTGGAAGGCGGCCAGGTCGAGCTCGTTGACCGCATCGTCATAGGGGCGCAGGGTGTTCGCGACGCTGCGTGCGCCCTTAATCGCGAGCAGCTTCGCCACATAGGCGTCCGCGCGCTGCATGTGCATGTGCACCCAGGCATCGAGCGCCGCGGCATCGCCGGCGCCCTCCCAGGAGTGCACGCTGGCGTTGCTCCCCGCAGCCTGCGCGGCCAGGGCCGGCGCGCACGGCGCGAGCAGGATCAGGGCGAGGGTCAGGGAACGGGCGGGCATGGGGCGACTCCCGGCAGGCTGTGCGACGGCCGTAACTCAAAGAACTAAGTCTAGCGTGGACCCCGCCGCGTCCACGCCCGGGCCGTCCACCGCGTGCGGCATGCCGCCTGTTTGGCGCGACGGACCGTTGGTGCGCGGATGACTACTTGCCGAACAGCTTGTCGAGCGCGGCGCGCGAGCGCTCGACCTCGGCGGTGTTGGGCGGGGTGTAGGCGCCGGGGCGCGGCTTGAAGTGGTCGCAGAAATTCGCGCGCGTCTTGTCGTTCACTTCCTCGGCCGTGGGCTCGCGGCACTGCTTGGCGACCCGCGGGTCGTACTCGACGCACATGCGGCACACGTGCAGCTCCGCGCGGCACTTCGGGCACTCATCGAGCCGGCGCAACGGCAGACTGAGTGCGGCGAGCGCCGTGCCGCACTTCCAGCACACCAGATCGTGGGCCATACCGTAGCCTACTACTGCTTCGGTTCCGGCGCGTTCCCGAGGCGGCTGAGAGTGTAGGAGGCGAACGTCGACCAGCTGCCGTCCTTCTCCTGCGACTCGATCAGCAGCGAGCCCGCCTTGCCGTCCGCGGCGAGCGTCAGGGTGTCGCGGAAGGCGCCTGCGGTGTACGGGAAGAGCAGCACCAGCGTGCGGCCCTCGCGCCGACCGGTGGCCACAACGCGCGCGCCGGCCGCGCCGAAGCGGTCGAGCCAGTGGGCGACGTAGTCGCCCGCCTTGGCGTCGAAGCCGAGATAGACGCTGGCCTCATAGCCGCCGGCGTTCACATCGGTCAGGTTGAGGCGCAGCCAGCCGCGCTGCAGAACCCAGCGGCCCTCGCCACGGTAGCGCACCGGCTTGCCGCCGAGTGTGCCCACGAAGTCCCAGCTGCCCGCCAGCTGCGCGAGAAACGCATCCCGCGGCTGCGGCGGCGCCGGCGCGGGCAGGGCGGCCGGCGCGGCACACAGCAGCAGGAGCGCAAGACAAGCGCGAGTCAGATTGGACGACATGCGTGTACTCCCCCGTGGCGGCGCGGCGCCTAGGCTGCCGGCGCAGCGCGCCGCGTGCGCTGCCTGAGAAAGTCATCCAGCACCCGTCCGGTGTGGGACTGCCGGCGGCGGCGCGCGATGTCCGCGGGCGTGCCCTGGGCGACGATGCGGCCGCCGCCGTCGCCCGCCTCGGGCCCGAGATCCAGGATCCAGTCGGCTTCGGCCATGATGTCGAGGTTGTGCTCGACCACCACCGCGGTGTTGCCGGCCGCGACCAGCCGGTGCAGCACGTGGATCAGCTTCTCGACGTCGGCCATGTGCAGTCCCACGGTGGGCTCATCGAGCACGTAGAGGGTGTGCTTGGGCGCCACGCGCGGTCCGCGCAGCGGCAGCTCACGCACTTTCGACAGCTCGGTGACCAGCTTGATGCGCTGCGCCTCCCCGCCAGAGAGCGTCGGGCTCGGCTGGCCGAGCGTGAGATAGCCGAGCCCCACGTCCTGCAGCAGCTTGAGCGCGTGATGCACGCGCGGGTGAGCGGCGAAGAATCCCACCGCCTCGTCGACGTTCATTGCCAGCACGTCACCGACGCTCTTCTCGCGCCACAGCACGCTCAGGGTCTCGGAGTTGAAGCGCCGCCCGCCGCACACGTCGCACAGCACCTTGACGTCGGGGAGGAAGCTCATCTCGATGGTCTTGACGCCCTGGCCCTGGCACGCCTCGCAGCGCCCGCCGGCGGTATTGAACGAGAAGCGGCTCAGGGTGTAGCCGCGGATACGCGCTTCCGTGGTGCCGGCGTAGATGCGGCGGATCTCGTCCCAGAACCCGATGTAGGTGGCGGGGCAGGAGCGCGGCGTCTTGCCGATCGGCGTCTGGTCCACCTCCAGCACCCGGTCCACGTGCTCGAGCCCGCGCACCGCCGCGCAGCCGACCAGCTGCGCGCCGCCCGCGCTCCTGCGGCGCTTGCCCGCAGCCGCCGCTCCGAGCAGCCGTTTGAGATTCGCGTACAGCACGTCGCGCGCCACCGTCGACTTGCCCGAGCCGGACACGCCGGTGATCACCACCAGCCGTCCGAGCGGGATGCGCACGTCGTTGCCGCGCAGATTGTGGAGCGCGACGCGCTCGAGCGTCAGCAGCGGCGTGCTTCTGTCGACGGCGCGCTGCGGCCGCTCCGGGTGCAGCAGCGGCTCGCGCAGGAAGCGTCCGGTGATCGAGCGAGGGTTGCGCATCAAATCGTGCACCGTGCCCGCTGCGACCAGCTCGCCGCCGCGCACCCCGGCCTGCGGGCCCAGATCCAGCACGTGATCGGCGCGACGGATGGTCTCCTCGTCGTGCTCCACCACCACCAGGGTGTTGCGGTGCCCGGCGAGCTCGCTGAGCGCGGCGAGCAGGATCTCGTTGTCGCGCGGATGCAGCCCGATGGTGGGCTCATCCAGCACGTAGCACACGCCCTGCAGGTTCGAGCCGAGCTGGGCCGCGAGCCGGATGCGCTGCGCCTCCCCGCCCGACAGGGTGGGCGCGGCGCGATCGAGCTGCAGGTAGCCGAGCCCGACGCGCTCGAGGAACCTGAGCCGCGCACGGATCTCGGCAAGCAGATCGCGCGCGATCTCGCGCTCACGCGCATTGAGGCGCAGTTGCGCAAAGAACTCGGCACTGGCGCAGACCGGCAGCGCGGACAGCGCGGCGATCGAGCGCTCGCGGAAGCGCACGCTGAGGGCGATCGGGTTCAGGCGCTGCCCCTCGCAGTCCGGGCACGGCTGTATCTCGTGCCCGTACCACTCGTTCCACCACAGCTCCTCGCCGCTCTGCTCCTCGTCGAAGCCCGGCATCTCCACGCCGGTGCCGTAGCAGCTCTCGCACCAGCCGTGCCGCGAGTTGAACGAGAACAGGCGCGGGTCGAGCTCGGCGAAGCTCTGGCCGCACGAGGGGCAGGCGCGCTTGGTCGAGAACACCGTGACTGCGTCCGCGCCGGCCGCCAGCACGTGCACCAGGCCCTTGCCGAAATCCAGGGCGCGCGCGAGCGCGGCACGCAGCGCACTCTCGTTCTTGACGCCCACCTCCAGTTCCGCGACCGGCAGCTCGAGGGTGTGCTCGCGGAAGCGCGACAGGCGCGGCCACCGCGAGGTCGGCAGCAGCTCCCCGTCGACGCGCAGTGTCTTGAAGCCCTTCTTGGCTGCCCACTTGGCGAGGTCGGTGTAGTAGCCCTTGCGCGCCAGCACCAGCGGCGCCAGCAGCGCGATGCGCTTGCCGCGGAAATCCTTCAGCAGCCGTGCGGCGATCGAGGCCGGGCTCTGCGGCTCGATCGCGTCCCCGCAGTCGGGGCAGTGCTGGGTGCCGAGCTTCACGTACAGCAGGCGCAGGAAGTGATAGATCTCGGTAAGGGTGGCCACCGTGCTCTTGCGGCCGCCGCGGCTGGTGCGCTGCTCGATCGCCACCGTCGGGGGAATACCGAAGATCGCGTCCACGTCCGGACGCGCAGCCGGCTGCACGAACTGGCGCGCGTACGCGTTGAGCGACTCCAGGTAACGGCGCTGGCCCTCGTTGAAGAGGATGTCGAAGGCGAGCGTCGACTTGCCCGAGCCCGAGACGCCGGTGATCACGGTGAAGCGATCGCGCGGGATCTCGACGTCGATGTTCTTCAGGTTGTGCTCGCGCGCCTTGTGGATGACGACCGCATTGCGGCCACGGCCGTGGCCGCCGTAGGGCAGGGGCGGCTCGGCAACCGCCGCCGCGCGGGGCGTGGCCGCGGCAGGCCGCAGTGCCCGCTCGTAGGCCTTGAGCGCCTGCCCGGTGAAGGAGCGCGACTCCTCGCGCACCTGGGTAGGGGTCCCGGCACACACCAGCTCGCCGCCGCGCTCCCCGCCTTCGGGTCCCAGATCGATGATCCAGTCGGCGGCGCGGACGACGTCGAGGTTGTGCTCGATCACCAACAACGAGTGCCCGGCCACCAGGAGCTTGCGGAACGCCTTGAGGAGCTTGGCCACGTCCTCGAAGTGCAGCCCGGTGGTCGGCTCGTCGAACAGGAACAGCTTCCCCTTGTGCGTGGTGCTCGAGAGCACCGAGCCGGCTTCCGCCAGATGCCCGGCGAGCTTCAGCCGCTGCGCCTCCCCGCCGGAGAGCGTGGGCACCGGCTGCCCGAGCTTGAGGTACTCGAGCCCGACATCCGCGAGCGGCGTCAGGCGCAGCGCCACCTCGGGCGCATCGGCGAAGAACGCGCGCGCCTCGGTGACGGTGAGCCCGAGCACGTCCGCAACGCTTAGCCGCCGCCCATCCGCCCCTTCGCGGCGGATCTCCAGCACCTCGTCGCGGTAGCGCCGGCCGTTGCAGTCCGGGCAGCGCAGGTACACGTCCGAGAGGAACTGCATCTCCACGTGCTCGAAGCCGTTGCCGCTGCAGGTGGGGCAGCGGCCGTTGCCGGAGTTGAAGCTGAAGGTACCGGCACTGTAGCGGCGCTCCTGCGCTGCCGGCTCCGCGGCGAACAGCGCGCGGATGGCGTCGAAGGCGCCCACGTAGCTCGCCGGATTGGAGCGCGTGGTGCGGCCGATCGGGTTCTGATCGACCATCACCACATCATCGATCAGCTCCGCCCCGGCCAGCCCCGAGAACCGGCCCGGCGCCTCGGTCGGCCGGCCGCGGTACTTGAGCAGCGCCGGGTACAGCACGTCCTCGACGAGCGTCGACTTGCCGGAGCCGGACACGCCGGTCACGCACACCAGGCGCTTGAGGGGGATGCGCACGTCGAGATTCTTCAGGTTGTGCTCGCTGGCGCCCTTGAGCTCGAGCCAGCGGTTGGAGCGTGCCTCGGCGACCACACCACCGCCGTCCGGGACGCGGCGCGCCGCGCGTGCGGGCGCGGCGGCCACGACGCTGCGGCGCCCGTCCAGATACTCCCCGGTGAGCGAGGCACTCTTCCTGATCTCGCCCGGGCTGCCGAAGAACACCACTTCGCCGCCGCGCTCGCCGGCGCCCGGACCCAGGTCGAGGATGCGGTCCGCCTCGAGCATGATCTGCGGGTCGTGCTCGACCACGACCAGCGAGTTGCCGGCATCACGCAGGCGCTTCATGACCTGGATCACGCGCTGCATGTCACGCGGGTGCAGCCCGATCGAGGGCTCGTCGAGCACGAACAGGGTATTGACCAGCGAGGTGCCGAGGGCGGTGGTGAGGTTGATGCGCTGCACCTCGCCGCCCGACAGCGTGCGCGACTGCCGGTCGAGGGTCAGGTAGCCGAGGCCCACGTCGGTGAGGTAGCGGAAGCGGCCGCGGATCTCCGCCAGCAGCAGCTCGGTCGCCTCATCGAGCGGCCGCGGCAGCTCGAGTTCCCGGAAGAAGGCGCAGGAACGCTCCACCGGCAGCAGCACCAGGTCGTGAATGGAAAGCCCCGGGAGCGACTCCGCGGTGCCGGGGGGCCATTCGACGCCGGTCGGCACGAAGCGCGGCGCGCCGCCGAGCGCCTGCTGCGCCAGCGCATGGCTCCCCAGCCGCCACAGCAGCGCCTCGGTCTTCAGACGCGCTCCGCCGCAGGCCCCGCAGGGCGTGTACGCGCGGTAGCGCGAAAGCAGCACGCGCACGTGCATCTTGTAGGAGCGCGACTCGAGCCACGCGAAGAAGCGCTTGGCGCCGTACCAGACCTTCTTGGTCCAGGGACCTTCTCCCTCGATCACCCACTTGCGCGCCTCGGCCGACAGCTCGCGCCACGGCGTATCGAGCGGGATGCCCCGCAGCTTCGCGAACTTCTCCAGATCCTCCTGGCACTCGGCGTAGGACTTGGTCTGCCAAGGCTTGATGGCGCCGCCGCGCAGCGACTTGGTCTCATCCGGGATCACCAGCCCGTAGTCGATGCCGATGGTGCGGCCGAAGCCGCGGCAGGCATCGCACGCCCCCAGCGGGGAGTTGAAGGAGAACTGGCTCGGGGTGGGCTCGCGATAGGCGAGGTCGCAGTCCGCGCAGTGCAGCTCGCTCGAATAGCGCCAGGTATCCAGCGGCTGCGGCGGGTCCGCCTCGTCGACCAGCTGCACGTTGACGCGCCCGCGGCCGACGCGCAGCGCGGACTCCAGCGACTCGAGCACCCGGGCGCGCTCGGCGCTGCCCGCGCGCAGGCGGTCCTGGATCACCTCGAGGATGAGCGCAGCGCGCGGCGCCGGGCGGCGCGAGCGCTTGGCGCGCGTGCGCGGCGCGATTCTCTCCCGGGTGGATGTCGCGGCGGCGGCCGGCGCGGACTCGAGGAAGCGCGTGTAGCCCTGGCGGGAGAGCAGCTCGCGCACCTCCGCCACGGTGAAGTTGTCGGGCACCGGCACCGGAAAGGTGATGAGCAGCCGCGGGTCGGCGGCTCGCGCGGCGCGCGCCGTGAGGTCTGCGTAGATGCTCTCGGCGCTGTCGCGCCGCACCGGCTTGCCGCAGCGCCGGCAGAACAGCTGCGCGGCGCGCGCCAACAGCAGCTTCAGGTGATCGTTGAGCTCGGTCATCGTGCCGACGGTGGAGCGCGAGGTGCGCACCGGGTTGGTCTGGTCGATGGCGATGGCCGGCGGGATGCCGGCGATGGAGTCGACCTGCGGCTTGTCCATACGGTCGAGGAACTGCCGCGCGTACGGGGAGAAGGTCTCGACGTAACGCCGCTGGCCTTCCGCATACAAAGTATCGAATACCAGCGACGACTTGCCCGAGCCCGACACCCCGGTCACGACGATCAGCTCGTTCAGAGGCAGATCGAGATCGAGGCTCTTCAGGTTGTTCTGGCGTGCGCCACGCACAGAGATGGCGTCGGTCATTCCGTCACCGTCAAACGATCGCGATCGCGGAGCGCGCCAGGAGGAGGCTTGGCGCGAGCCTGGCGAAATTGTAAAGGATCTGCTCGCCTCTATGGGGGCGCTCCGGGTCCCATGCAATCCAGTGCCGCATGCTCCGGTCTACTGTATGGCGCATCGCCCGGACGGCCGCAAAAACGCTGTCGGGCCGTAACGACAAGCTCTTCCGGGGTGCCGCGGGCTGTACAATCGCCCCCGCCTGAACCTCAACCTCCTGAAGGAGCACGGGAATGAATTCAAGAGTGTTGTCCAGTGTTGCCCTGGCCGCGGCCGCCGCGGTGATGTTCTCGACGGTGGCGGCGAGCACCGCACGCGCCGACGAGGGCAAGGTGAAGTGCGAGGGCGTCAACTCCTGCAAGGGCCACTCCGCCTGCAAGAGCGCCAACAACGCCTGCAAGGGCCAGAACTCCTGCAAGGGCAAGGGGTTTCTGGAAATGACCAAGGCCGAGTGCGACGCCGCCAAGGCGAAGGCCGCCAAGTAGCCGCGAACGGGCCGGGTGCGTGCCGCGCACCCGGCCCGGCTTCCTATGCTGAAATACCCGCCGCTCGGTTTCGGTCTCGGCCTCAGGGTCGATCACTACGAGGCGATCCTCGCCGAGCGGCCCGCGGTCGACTGGTTCGAGGTGCTCACCGAGAACTACCTGGTGCCGGGCGGCAAGCCGCTGCACTACTTGATGCGCATGCGCGAGCGCTATCCGCTGGTGATGCATGGGGTGTCGATGTCGATCGGCAGCACCGCGCCGCTCGACCGCGAGTACCTCAAGCAGCTGCAGGCACTCGCCGAACGCGTCCAGCCCGCCTGGATCTCCGATCACCTGTGCTGGACCGGGGTGGCGGGCCGCAACACCCATGATCTGCTGCCGCTGCCCTACACCGAGGAGGCGCTCGCGCACGTGGTCGAGCGCGTGCGCGCGGTGCAGGACATCCTCGGCCGGCGCATCCTGCTCGAGAACGTCTCGAGCTACGTCGCGTTCCGGGACTCGGCGCTCACCGAGTGGGGCTTCCTCGCCGAGATCGCCGCGCGCGCCGACTGCCTCATCCTGCTGGATGTCAACAACATCTACGTGAGCTCGGTCAACCACGAGTTCGACCCCCTCGAGTACCTCAACGCCATTCCCGCCGAGCGCGTGCAGCAGATCCATCTCGCCGGCCACGAGAATCACGGCGACTACCTCATCGACACCCACGATCATCCGGTGCCGGACCCGGTGTGGCACCTGTACGCCGAGGCGCTGAAGCGCTTCGGGGCGGTCTCGACCATGATCGAGCGCGATGACCACATCCCGCCGCTCGCGGAGCTGTGCGCGGAGCTGAGCGAGGCGCGCGAGCTCGCCGCACGCACTCTCGCGGCCGGGGATGCCGACGCAGCGCACGCCCCGGCGCGTCCGCGCCGTGCGGCGCGCGCGGCGGCCACATGAGCGCGCTTGCGCGGCTGCAGGGGGACTTCCAGGAGTATCTGCTGCGCGGGAGCGTGGCGGTCGAGGCGCAGGTCGTCGGCACCACGCGCGTGCCGCTCACCACACGCCTCGGCATCTACGGTGGCGCTTACCGCAGCCGCCTCGCCGAGGCGCTCGAGGCTAACTACCCGGCGCTCGCCAAGCTTCTCGGCCCGGTGGACTTCGCCACGCTCGGCGCCGAATACGTGCGCGCGCACGACTCGCCGTTCTTCTCCATCCGCTACTACGGCGACCAGCTGCCGGCGTTTCTCGCCGCGCGCGAGGATTACACCGCCGCCCCGGTGCTGGCGGAGCTGGCGCGCTGGGAGTGGAGCATGACCTGCGTGTTCGATGCGGCGGACGCGCAGCCGCTCGCCCCCGAGCAGCTCGCGCGTGTCAGCCCGACGCAATGGGCGCAGCTGCGCTTCAGCTGGCACCCGAGCGTGCACCGCCTGAACCTCGGGTGGAACGTGCCGCAGCTGTGGCAGGCGCTGACCGAGGATGCCGAGCGCCCGGGCGCGACGCTGAACCCCGCCTCGGTGCCGTGGCTGCTGTGGCGCCAGGAGCTCACCACCTACTTCCGCTCGCTCAGCGCATCGGAAGCGGCGGTGCTCGATGCGGCGCGCAGCGGCTGGCCGTTCGGAGAGCTGTGTGAGCTCCTGTGCGAGGAAGTGGGCGAGGCGCGCGCCCCTGCGGCGGCCGCGGAACTGCTGCGCGGCTGGATCGCTTCCGGACTCATCAGCGCCGCGCACTGACTGCGCTCCAGGCCCGCGCCCGCTCGGGGCGTGCCGGCTCCTGGCGTACAATCGCCGCGTCCTCCGCCTGCAGGCTGTCCATGGCGCTTCCAACCTACGGCAACGTACTGGAGATGATCGGCAACACGCCGCTGATCGCCGTACGGCGCATCGATACCGGCCCCTGCGAGCTGTTCCTCAAGCTCGAGAATCAGAACCCCGGCGGCTCGATCAAGGACCGTGTCGGGCTGTATCTGATCGAGGCCGCCGAGCGGGCCGGCAAACTCCAGCCCGGCGGCACGCTGATCGAGGCCACCGCCGGCAACACCGGGCTCGGGCTGGCGCTGGTCGCCGCCCAGAAGGGCTATCGCCTGCAGCTGGTCATCCCGGACAAGATGAGCCAGGAGAAAATCTTTCACCTGCGGGCGATGGGCGCCGAAGTCGTCATGACGCGCTCCGACGTCAGCAAGGGTCATCCGGAGTACTACCGCGACTTCGCCGAGCGCCTGGCGCGCGAGACTCCCGGCGCGTACTTCGTCAACCAGTTCGGCAATCCCGCCAACGCCCAGGCGCACGAGGAGACCACGGCGCCGGAGATCTGGCATCAGATGGGCGGCCGGCTGGATGCGGTGGTGTGCGGGGCGGGCACCGGCGGCACGCTCGCGGGACTGACGCACTTCCTGATGCGCACCGCACCGCAGGTCGAGCTGGTGCTGGCCGACCCGCTCGGCTCGGGACTTGCGCACTACGCGCGCACCGGGCACCTGCCCGCGACCATGACGCCGTGGCTGGTGGAGGGCATCGGCGGGGACTCGGTGCCGCCGGTCGGGGATTTCTCGCGCGTCACCTCGACCTACAGTATCCCGGACGCCGAGGCGTTCCGTACCTGCCGCGAGCTGCTGGCGCGCGAAGGGGTGATCGCCGGCACCTCCACCGGCACGTTGCTGGGGGCGGCGCTGCGCTACTGCCGCGAGCAGCAGAGCCCGAAGCGCGTCGTGAGCTTCGTGTGCGACAGCGGCAACAAGTACCTCTCCAAGGTCTACAACGACTACTGGATGCTGGACCAGGGCTTCCTCGAGCGCGCGCATCTCGGGGACCTGCGCGACCTGATCCCGCGCCGTCACACCGAGCGCGCCTCGGTAACGGTGCACTCCACCGAGACGGTGATGGCGGCCTACCGCCGCATGAAGCTCTATGACGTGTCGCAGGTGCCGGTGATGCAGGAGGGACGCATCATCGGCATCGTCGACGAGGAGGACATCCTTCTCGAGGTAGTGGGGAACCCCGAGCACTTCAACGAGCCGGTGACGCAGGCCATGGCGAGCCGGCTGGTGACGGTGCCGGTGGATGCGCCGGTCTCGCAGCTCATGGACATCTTCAAGCGCGGCATGGTGGCGATCGTCATGCAGGGCAACGAGTTCCAGGGGCTCATCACGCGCATCGATCTGCTCAACTGGCTGCGCCGCAAGATGTGAGAAAGGCTGTGCATGAGTGACGACACCACCGGGCAGCGCTTCGCCACCCGTGTCATCCACGGGGGCCAGCGCCCCGATCCGCTGACCGGCGCGGTGATGCCGCCCATCTACGCCACCTCCACCTACGTGCAGTCGAGTCCTGGCGTGCACCAGGGGTTCGAGTACTCGCGCACCCGCAACCCCACGCGTGACGCGCTGCAGGCGGCGCTCGCCAATCTCGAAGGCGGTGCTGCCGCCTTCGCCTTCGCCTCCGGCATGGCCGCGAGCGCCACGCTGCTCGAGCTGCTCGATGCCGGCTCGCACATCGTCGCCATGCACGATCTCTACGGCGGCAGCTACCGGCTGCTGGAGAACGTGCGCAGGCGGTCCGCAGGGCACAGCGTCTCGTTCGTCGACCTGTCTAAGCCCGGCGCGCTCGAGGCCGCACTGCGCCCGCAGACGCGCCTGGTGTGGGTCGAGACTCCGACCAACCCGCTGCTGAAGCTGGTGGACCTGACGGCAGTCGCCGCGCGCGCCCACGAGCGCGGGCTGCTCACCGTGTGCGACAACACCTTCGCGACCCCGTTCATCCAGCGCCCGCTCGAGCACGGATTCGACGTGGTCGTGCACTCGACCACCAAGTACCTGAACGGGCACTCGGATGCCATCGGCGGGGCGGCGATCGTGCGCGCGGGCTCGGATCTCACCGAGCGCCTCGGGTACCTGCAGAACGCCATCGGCGGGGTGCCCGGTCCGTTCGACTCGTTCCTGACGCTGCGCGGCATCAAGACACTTGCGCTGCGCATGGAGCGGCACTGCGCCAACGCGCTCGCCATCGCGCAGTTCCTGGAGCAGCATCCGCAGGTGGAGCGCGTCTACTACCCGGGGCTGGCGAGTCATCCGCAGCACGCGCTCGCCAAGCGCCAGATGCGCGGCGGTTACGGCGGCATCGTGACCGCGGTGCTGCGTGGCGGGCTGCCCGCGGCGCGAGGCATGCTGGAGAAGTGCCGCCTGTTCGCGCTCGCCGAGAGCCTTGGGGGTGTGGAGAGCCTCATCGAGCACCCCGGGATCATGACCCATTCCTCGCTCCCGCCAGCGGTGCGCGAGTCGCTCGGCATCAGCGACGGACTCATCCGGCTGTCGGTCGGGGTGGAGGACGTCGAGGACCTGATCGCGGAGCTGCGCGCGGCGCTCGGCTGAGGGCGGCCCCGCCGGACTGCTTGCAGCTGGCAGGGAACGCCGGTGCTGGGTCGTGACCGGCAGGCACCCGCCAAGGCGGTGTTAGGATCGCGCGAATCGAGCCTGCCGGCTCGCCCGGAGATCGTCTCTTGCCGCACGTCTCCAGTTTCTTCTCGGCCGCCATCATCACGCTGCTCATGGGAGCGTTCTATTTCTTCACCGCCGTCCGCGTCGGAATCCTGCGCGGCAAGTACAACATCAAGGCGCCGGCAACCAGCGGTCATCCCATCTTCGATCGGCGTGCCGCATACAGCTGAATACGCTCGAGCAGCTGGGCATCATCCTGCCGTTTCTGTGGGTTGCCGCTCTGTACCCGATCGATGCACAGTGGCTCGCCGCGCTGATGGGTGTCGTATGGCTCTTGGGGCGCCTCGTGTATCTCCGGCTCTACACGGCGGACCCCGAGAAGCGCGTGATTGGCGCCGGCATCTGCGGGCTGGCCGATCTCGCCATGCTGGTGGTGGCGGTCTGTGGGGTACTGAAGGCATGGCTCGCGACGCGGGCTTAGGTGCCTGGAGCGGCTTCACGAGGGTCTGTCGGGAGCCGTGATCTTCGGCTGAACGAGATCCCACAGATTCCCGTAGAGGTCGCGGAAGACAGCTACGGTTCCCCAGGACTCCTCGCGCGGCGCTCGCACGAATCTCACACCCGCGGCGGCGAAATCGCGATAGTCGCGCGCGAAGTCATCCGTGTGCAGAAACAGAAACACGCGCCCGCCGGTCTGGTTTCCGATGCACTTGATCTGTTCGGGAGTCGAAGCCCGCGCCAGCAGCAGTCGAGTACCGCCCCGACCGGGCGGAGCAACCACGACCCAACGCTTGTTCTGCGCGGGGATGGAGGTGTCCTCCTGCAGCGAAAAGCCCAGCGTGCCCGTGAAGAACGCGATGGCCTCGTCGTAATCCCGAACTAGCAGGGAAATGAGCGCGAGCGCCTGCTGCATGGCCCGATACCGCCTTAAGGGCCCAGTCCGGTGCCACTGGTGAGGTACACCGCGTAGGTGCCGAGCCAGTGCCCGCCCTCGTAGTGCTCGCCGGTCACCGCCGGCAGCGCCGCATCCGCGTGCGCTTTGGCCGCGGCGAGCAGCGCCGGCCTGCGCGTATCGCCTGGCGGTAAGCCGTGAGCGATGCCCTGCAGCATCCAGGCGCGGCTCAGGTTCAGGCCGTCGATGTGCGCGAGCTTCGGGTCCGAGCGGTCGGTGACCACGCCGGGAGCGAGCCACGGCGCTGCGCCCCGCGCACCGGCACCGTGCGGGATCCTCGGCAGGAACCCTGACAGCCACAGCGCGAACTGCGGCGGTGCGAGCACGCGGCGCATGAAATCCGCCTCCGCCAGGCACGGCGACAGGAAATCCTCGCCCGAGGGCTCGTAGCTGAGCGGACAGGCGCGGTCGCGCCGGTAGAAGCGCTGCGCGGCCTGCTGCAGCAGCCACTGCATGTGCGCATTGCCGGTGACGCCCGCCCAGTCCCACACCAGCCCCAGCGAGAAGGCGGTCTGGTCGTGCTCGCCGATGCGGATCGGGTAGTAGAGCTTGGGCAGGTAGCTCTCCAGGCGCGCGGCGACCTCGGTCTCGAGCGGCGCCAGCGCCTGCGACCAGGTGCGTGCCTGCGCATCGTTCCAGCGGCGCAGCTCGGCGGCGAGCTGCAGCAGCCACGCCAGTCCATACGGCCGCTCGAAGGAGGCACGGCCGGGCGCGCGCAGGTAGCTCACCTCGCGCGCGATGTTCCCGGGCGTGAAGCTCTGCGCGAGCTCGGCGCGCGCCTGGGCGGCGAACGGCGCGTCCGGGAACAGGCGCACGAGCCGCACCAGCAGCCAGTGCCCGTGCACGTCCGAGTGCCAGTCGAGACAGCCGTAGAAGGCGGGCGTCAGCTCGTGCGGCGGCCGCGCATCCGCGGCGCTGTTGAGCGTGTGGCTGAGGTGATTGGGATATTCCTGGTGCAGGCACTTGAGCGCCAGCGCCGCAAAGCGTGCGGCGGCGCGGGCATCGAGAGCATTCTCGATGGGTGCGCTCGGGAGCGGGGGTGCTGCGGGTGTGGTGGCGCAGGTCGTGGCGGCAGCGAGGCAGGCGGTGAGGGCGAGCGCGATGCGGTGTCTCATGAGCACATGTTACGCTGGCCGCAGTGAGTGAGCCGCTTCCCGTCGTGTTGGTCCCGGGACTTCTCGCCTCGGCGCGCCTGTATGCACCGCAGCTGCCCGCGCTGTGGCGCTTCGGCCCCGTGACCATCGCCGACCACACGCGCGATGACAGCATGGCCGCGATCGCGCGCCGCATTCTCGCGGCAGCGCCACCGCGCTTTGCGCTCGTCGGGCTCTCCATGGGCGGCTACGTCTCGTTCGAGATCGTGCGCCAGGCTCCGGAGCGCGTCGTGCAGCTCGCGCTCCTCGACACCGCGGCGCAGCCGGATACGCCGGAGGCGAGCGACGCGCGCCGCACGCAGATGGCGCTCGCCGAGGCAGGGCGCCTCGATGCGGTGGTCGAGAACCTGTTCCCTCGCCTGGTGCACCCCGCGCGGCGGGACGATGCCGCGCTGCGCGCCGTGGTCGATGCGATGGCGGCGGAGGTGGGGGCGCTCGGGTACCTGCGCCAGCAGCGCGCCAACATCACACGCCCCGACTCACGCGCCACCCTGGCCGCGATCTGCTGCCCGACGCTGGTGCTGGTCGGCGAGCAGGACGCGCTCACCCCGCCCGAGCGTGCCGTCGAGATCGCGAACGGCATCGCCGGCGCCCGCCTGGTGCGGCTGCCGGACTGCGGGCACCTCTCGGCGCTTGAGCGCCCCGACGAGGTGACACGGGCGCTGCGCGCCTGGCTCGAAGCCTGAGGCGCAGCAGCATGCCAGCCGCCGCGCATCGCACCGCGCTGCTCGCCCATCCCGACCTGCCCGGTGAGGTGGTATGGCACGTCTCGGTGGAGTTGGAGCGCAGCGGCGCGGAGCTCACCTGTCACTACACGCTGTTCGGGGAGCTGGCGCGCGTACGCGTGCCGCGCGCGGGCGGGCGGCGGCGCGCGGACGAGCTCTGGCAGCACACCTGTTTCGAGGCTTTCATCGCGCCGCAGGGGGATCCGGGTTACTACGAGTTCAACTTCTCTCCCGGACTGGACTGGGCCGCCTATCACTTCAAAGCGTACCGCGAGGGCATGACACCGGCGAATCTCACCCGCGCCCCGGGTCTCAACGTGCACCGTGCTGCCGACCGTCTGGAGCTCACGGCCACCGTGCACCTTGCGGGGTTGGCGGGACTCGAGCGCGCGCGGCGCCTGCGCGTGGGGCTCGCCACGGTCGTCGAGGAGGACAGTGGTAGGCTCTCGTACTGGGCGCTGCGGCATGCGCCGGGCAACCCTGACTTCCACCATCCAGACGGCTTCGCACTCGAACTCTAACGCCCATGAAGTTTGGTATCGACCGCCTGCTGGAGGAGCCCGCGCTGCGCAAGGGCCTCGCCGGGCGCCGCGTTGCACTGCTCGCCCACCCGGCCTCCGTGACGCGTGATCTCACCCATTCACTGGACGCGCTGGCGGGGTTGAGTGACGTCCAACTCAGCGCCGCGCTCGGTCCACAGCACGGACTGCGCGGCGACAAGCAGTACAACATGGCCGAGTCGGCCGACTACGTCGACCCGCTGCACGGCATTCCGGTGTTCAGTCTCTACGGCAAGGTGCGCCGGCCGACCGCCGAGATGCTGGACGCCTTCGACGTACTGCTGGTCGACCTGCAGGACCTCGGCTGCCGCATCTACACCTTTGTCACGACCCTGCGCTACGTGCTCGAGGAGGCCGCGCGGCACGGCAAGGCAGTGTGGGTGCTCGATCGCCCCAACCCCGCCGGCCGCCCGGTGGAGGGGATGAGGCTGCGCGACGGCTGGGAAAGCTTCGTCGGCGCGGGCGCGCTGCCCATGCGTCACGGCCTCACGATGGGCGAGCTGGCGCGCTGGTTCGTGGCAACGCTGCGCCTCGATCTGGAATGGAACGTGGTTCCGATGCAGGGCTGGCAGCCGCTCTCGCCCCCGGGCTACGGCTGGCCGCTCGGCGAGCGCAGCTGGGTCAATCCCAGTCCCAACGCGCCCAACCTGTGGATGGCGCGCGCCTACGCCGGCTCGGTCATGGTGGAAGGCACGACGCTCTCGGAAGGCCGCGGCACCACGCGCCCGCTGGAACTGCTCGGCGCTCCCGACCTGGAGGTGCCGGCGCTGCTCGCTGAGATGCACGCGCTGGCGCCGGAGTGGCTGCGTGGCTGCCGGTTGCGTCCCTGCTGGTTCGAGCCGACCTTCAACAAGCACACCGGGGCGCTGTGCGCGGGCTTCCAGGTGCACGTCGAGGACGCGGCGTTCTACGACCACGAGACATTCCGGCCGTGGCGGTTGTTTGCGCTGGCGTTCAAGGCGTTGCGGCGCCTCAAACCCGATTACCCGTTGTGGGCCGACTTCCCCTACGAGTACGAGTTCAACCGGCTCGCCATCGACGTGATCAATGGCAGCGAGCTCCTGCGAGGCTGGGTGGATGATCCGCAGGCAACCCCGGCCGATCTCGAGACCCTCACCAGGCCGGATGAATCGGCATGGCTCGGCGAGCGGCAGAGCGTCCTGCTCTACTGAGGCGCCACGTGCGCCGGCTGCTCAGGTGCGCTCGAACGGCTTGAAGCCGCTGTAGCCCCAGGGACGCAGCGCCAGCACGAAGGCGGCGCCGTGGCGCCCCCCGGGTGCGGGCCGCTCGCGCTCGATGAGCTCCATGCATTCGCGCGCGGCGTTCTGCAGCACGCGCTTCAGCTGCGCGTGCACGCCCTCGGACACCATCGCTCCGTGGAAGAAGAACTCCTCCGTCGCACCGACAAATGGGCTCGCGAGAAACTCGCGCAGCAGCTTCTCGTGGATGTAGCGCTGCACCGGGCCGCCCGGGCGCCAGCTGAAGCGGCGGCTCACGAGCAGCCGCACGCGGTTGCCCGGCTGCAGCTCGATCACCTTCAGCCGGTCGAGCCGGATCAGGCAGCGCACGATCTCCCGCTCGCTGAAGCGATAGAGACGCATCATCTCCTCTGCGCTCATGCGGTTGAGCACCAGCCAGGTCACCAGGAACAGCTTCGGGTCCGCCACGATCTCGCGCTCCTGCGCGAGGGTCAGCGGGTTGGTGGGCGCGCCGCGCTCGGCGGCGCGCTCGAGGAGCTCACGCAGACTGACCCCAAGCAGCTCGCAGACGCGCTCGACGCGCTCGAGCGAGAAGTCGCCGCTCGCGAACAGCCGCTTCACGGTCGCGAGGCTCACGACGAGATGCCGCGCGACGGCGGCATAGGTGAGGCCGCGCTCGCGCAGCGCGCGCTTCAGCTCCGCGACGATCAGGATCCGCTCGGCCATCTGGATGCCTCGCAGTAGAAGGTATCACTGCATGATACCGACAGGGCAATAAGCTGCATCTTCAGCTGAGATAGTCGCATTGAGTGCGTCCTTGGGGCCAGAGTGTGGCCACCTGTTCACCCAGGGGAGTGCCTCATGCGCAAGCGCCTCGTCGGCTGTGTCGCCCTGGTCAGCCTCGCCCTCGTCGGCTGCGCGGCCTCGCCGTACTGGTATCCGTGGCGCAACACGACCCACCAGGGCAACTCGAGCCTCGTCGAGTTTCTGTACCCCGACGGGCGTGTCCCGCCGCGGGAGAACAGCGTTCCGGAGCTGCACGTGCCGCTGCGGGTGGGACTGACGTTCCTGCCCGCGCGCGGCCAGAACGGCGCGGCGCCGGATGCGGCCCTCAGGCAAGAGCTGCTCGAACGAGTGCGGGCACGCTTCAAGGACCGCAAGTTCGTGAGCGAGATCGTCCTCATTCCGGACTACTACCTGAGCGCCCAGCGTGGCTTCGAAGGCCTGGAGGCGGTGCAGCGGCTGTACTCAGTCGATCTCATGGCGCTGGTCTCGTATGACCAGGTGATGCATGGAGATGCCAACGAGTGGTCGCTCGGTTACATCACCATCGTGGGGGCCTACGTGCTGAAGGGAAACCGCTACGACGTCTCGACGCTGGTGGATCTGGCGGTCGTCGACCCGGCCAGCCGCTCGCTGGTGCTGCGCGCCGGCGGCACCGACGTGCGTCACGGCAACGCCACGCTGATCGCGGTGCCGGTGGAGGCGCGCGAGAAGAGTGCAATCGGGTTCAGCACCGCATCCGATCAGATGATCCGGCACTTCGACACCGCGCTCAACGAGTTCGAGGGCGAGGTGCGCGCCGGCAAGGCCAACGTCCGCGTGGTGCACAAAGCAGGATCGGGCGACGTCGCGGGCGGCGGCGGGGCTATGGGGTGGTTGGAGGCGACACTGCTGGCCGCGCTGGCGGTTCTGGGGCGAGCTGCGCAGGCTGCGGCAGGACGAAGATCCGCCGCGTGACCTCGCAGGCCAGCCGCTCGCGCGGGTACCAGCGCGCGAGCGCCGCCTTGTCGAAGAGCTCGGCATTGGCGCGAGCGAATGACTCGAAGTCCGCCTGCGTCGCACCCTCCATGCGCTCGGCGATCAGCGACAGAAACGCCACGGTGACGGTCTGATTGAAGGCGTGCGGCTTGCCGGCCTTCGCCGTCATAGCGCGCAGTGACCTGGAAAAGAGCCACACGCTCTCGGCGAAGTCGTGGCGCCTCAGCATCTCGAACGCCATGCGCACGTGCTCGCGATGCGGGAAGGCTGCGGCATCGATCTCGCCGCGAACGAACTGCGCAAGCTCCGGGCAATCAGGATGCATCGTCCGCCTCGCGCATCTGGTGGGAATCGCGCGCCGTGAGATCGAGCCCGTAGACCGCCTTGAGTGCCTTGATCTTCTTGAGGGTGCTGGCGGAGAAGGGCGCCTTGCCCTCGAATGCGTGCAGCACGATGCCCTCCAGGAGGTCCCCGAGCGACAGGTCGAGCTCGGTGGCGAGCGCCTTGAGGACCTTCAGCAGGCCGCTCTCGAGCCGCACCCCGGTCTGTGTGCGCATGATGGTTTTCATGTGGCAAATGCTACCAAGTTACCAAGGTAGCATCAAGCCGTGACCGATCCCGCCGGTCATCCAGCGCGGGCGCTGGCGGGACGGTTAGCCGTATCGAGGCAGTTGGCGCGTCCTCGCGTGACCCCGCTGTCCCGGTCTGCTGTAATTTGTGGCTGCATGCAGACCGCATCCGACATCTACGGCTACCGCAAGCACTGGGCGGCGCGCTTTGGCACCGCCCCGTTCCTGCCCATGTCGCGCGCCGAGATGGATCTGCTCGGCTGGGACAGCTGCGACATCATCATCGTCACCGGCGATGCTTACGTCGATCACCCGAGCTTCGGCATGGCGATCATCGGGCGGGTGCTCGAGGCGCAGGGCTTTCGCGTCGGCATCGTTGCACAGCCCGACTGGCATAGCGCCGCCGCCTTCGCCACGCTCGGGCGGCCGAACCTGTTTTTCGGCATCACCGCCGGCAACATGGACTCGATGGTCAACCGCTACACGGCGGATCGGCGCCTGCGCAGCGACGACGCCTACACACCCGAGGGCAAAGGGGGCCTGCGGCCGGATCGGTCGGTGATCGTCTATGCGCAGCGCGCGCGCGAGGCGTTCCGCGACGTGCCGATCGTGATCGGTGGCATCGAGGCCTCGCTGCGCCGCATCGCGCATTTCGACTATTGGTCGGAGAAGGTGCGTCGCTCGGTGCTTCTGGATGCCAAGGCCGATCTGCTGGTCTACGGCAACGGCGAGCGGCAGATCTGCGAGATCGCCCATCGTCTCGCCGCCGGCGAAACCATCCGCGACCTCACCGACATCCGCGGCACGGTATTCACGCGCAAGGTCGCGCCGGAAGGGTGGATCGAGATCGACTCCACGCATCTGGATGCGCCGGGCCCGCTGAATGCACCGGTGGATCCGTACGCCATGGCCGCGGCAGCGTCTGCAGGGGCGCGCGCGGCGGCCCCGGCGGCCGCCCCGCACCCGTGCGCCGCCAAGGCCGGCTCGGGCACCGAGACCGTGGTGCGTTTCGTGCGGCGCGTGAAGAACGCCGATCGCGAGCGCAGCGTCATCCGCATGCCCTCCCACGAGGCCGTCTCCGCCGATCCGGTGCTGTATGCGCATGCTTCGCGCATCCTGCACATGGAGTCCAACCCGGGTAACGCGCGCGCGCTGGTGCAGCGCCACGGAGAGGTGGATGTGTGGCTGAACCCGCCGCCAATTCCACTCGCGACCCGGGAGATGGACTGGGTGTACGAGCGCCCGTATGCGCGTACGCCGCACCCTTTCTACGGCAAGGCCAACATCCCGGCCTACAAGATGATCCGCTTCTCAGTCGCGATTCAGCGCGGCTGCTTCGGCGGCTGTACTTTCTGCTCCATTACCGAGCACGAGGGGCGCATCATCCAAAGCCGCTCCGAGGACTCGGTGGTGCGCGAGATCGAGGCGGTACGCGACAAGGTGCCAGGCTTCACCGGCGTGATCTCGGACCTCGGCGGTCCGACCGCGAACATGTACCGCCTCGCCTGCAAGAGCCGTGAGATCGAGAGCGCCTGCCGGCGCCCCTCGTGCGTCTACCCCGGCATCTGCCCCAACCTCAACACCGATCACAGCCCGCTCATCCGTCTGTACCGGCGGGCCCGGGCGTTGCCCGGCATCCGCAAGGTGCTGATCGCCTCCGGGGTGCGTTACGACCTGGCCAACGAATCGCCCGAGTACGTGAAGGAGCTCGCGCAGCATCACACCGGCGGCTATCTCAAGATTGCCCCCGAGGCGCTCGCCGAGGGACCGCTTTCGAAGATGATGAAACCGGGAGTCGCCGCCTACGATCGCTTCAGGGAACTGTTCGAGCGCTACTCGAAGGAGGCAGGCAAGGAGCAGTACCTCATCCCGTATTTCATCGCCGCGCACCCCGGGGCCTCGGACCAGGATATGCTGCAGCTCGCGCTGTGGCTGAAGAAGAACGGCTTCCGCGCCGATCAGGTGCAGGCGTTCCTCCCCGGCCCGATGGCGATCGCCACCGCCATGTATCACTCGGGCAGGAACCCGCTGAAGCGCATCACGCGCACCAGCGAAGAGGTGCTGATCCCGAAGGGGCTCAAGGTGCGGCGCCTGCACAAGGCATTCCTGCGCTATCACGACCCGAATAACTGGCCGCTGCTGCGCGAGGCGCTGCGGCGCATGGGGCGCGCGGACCTGATCGGCAACGGCCGCCGTCATCTGCTGCCGGCCTACCAGCCCGCCGGCACCGGCACGCGGCCCGAGGGACAGCGCGGCGCGCCGGCACGCCCGTTCCGTACTCAGCACACCGGCCTGCCCCGGACGCCGCGGCCGCGGCGCAGAGTCTCTTAACAACTGCGGCCGGGCGCCGCGGTATACTATACCCCCTACCCTATAGCAGGCCGTCCGCGCGAGCGCGATGCCGAGCTTCCTCACTCTGCTGCAGCAAGGGCACTCCTGGCTGTTCGTGCCGACCGCGGTGGCGCTCGGCGCGCTGCACGGCCTCGAGCCTGGGCACTCCAAGACCATGATGGCGGCGTTCATCATCGCCATCCGCGGCACGGTGGCCCAGGCGGCGCTGCTGGGGCTCGCGGCGACCGTGTCGCATACTGCGGTGGTGTGGGTCATCGCCCTCGGCGGGCTGTACTTCGGCCGGCACTGGAACAGCGCGACCGGCGAGCCGTACTTCCAGCTGATCTCCGCACTCCTCATCGTGTCGGTAGCGCTGTGGATGCTGTGGCGCACCGCGCGTGACAGCGGCGATGCACAACGCGTGCAGGAGCATTTGGAGGATCACCACCACGACGATCACGAACATGGCCATGGACATGGCCACGAGCATGCGCATGATCATGGGCACGGACACGTTCACGCGCACGGGCTCGATCACCCGCACGCCAGCCACCACGATGCGCACGAGCGTGAGCACGCGGAACAGATTCGCCGCCGCTTTGCACGCCGCCACGTCACCACCGGCCAGATCGTGCTGTTCGGACTCACCGGGGGACTCATGCCGTGCCCGGCGTCCATTACCGTGCTGCTGCTGTGCCTGCAGCTGAAGAGACTCGCACTCGGCGCCGCCCTGGTGTTGTGCTTCAGCATCGGCCTGGCGATCACCATGGTGGCCACCGGGGCGGCCGCGGCACTCACCGTGCGGCATGCCGCGCGCCATTTCAGCGGCTTCGGCCCGTGGGCCCGCCGGGCGCCCTATCTCTCCGGGGTACTGATTCTGCTGGTGGGGTTGTATGTCGGTTACCAGGGGTGGCACGCCCTGGTGTGAGGTGCGCACCGTGGCCCGATTGCGGATGCAGCCAACGCGAGAGTAGGGTGCACGTCATGAAACCTCCCCTGTGGGGCGCCGGCGCGCTGCGAGTGGCGGCGCTCGTCCTGTTCGTGGCTGCGGCGACGCCCGCTGCGAGCGATCCGGCAACCGGCGCGGACGCGACGAGCGCGGCGGGCAGTGCGTCGGTGCTGGAAATCAATGGCGCGATCGGGCCGGCCACGGCGCGTTACGTCGTGCGGGGACTGGAGACCGCGCAGAAGAACGGCAGCCGGCTGGTGGTACTGGAGATGGACACGCCAGGCGGGCTGGACAGCGCCATGCGCGACATCATTCGCGCCATCCTCGCCTCGCCCGTCCCGGTGGCAACCTACGTGACGCCTTCCGGCGCGCGCGCCGCGAGCGCGGGCACTTACATTCTGTACGCCAGTCACATCGCGGCCATGGCCCCGGCGACGAATCTGGGGGCCGCGACGCCGGTGTCGATAGGCGGCGAGCCCGAGCCGGCGCCGCTGCCGCTTCCCGGCAGCAAGCCCGCCGACAAGGGCGACAAGGACAAGGAGGGCAGCGGTGAAGGCCACGGGGCGCCACTGCCGGGCAGCGCCATGGAGCGCAAGGTCGTCAACGACGCCGTCGCCTACATCCGCGGCCTCGCGGAACTGCGCGGCCGCAATGCCGACTGGGCGGAGCAGGCGGTGCGTGGCGCCGCCAGCCTCACCGCCACGGCGGCGCTGCAACAGCACGTCATCGACGTCATCGCCACCGATCTGCCGGATCTGCTCACGCGTGTCGACGGCCGTGAGGTGCACCTGGTCAGCGGCAACGTGAAACTCGCAACACGCGGCCTCAGCGTGGTGAGCATGAAGCCCGACTGGCGCACCGAACTGCTGGCGGTCATTACCAACCCGACCGTGGCCTACGGCCTGATGGTGATCGGCATCTGGGGCCTGCTGCTCGAGGGCTACAATCCCGGCGCGGTGCTGCCGGGGGTGACCGGCGCGATCTGCCTGCTGATCGCGCTGTTCGCGTTCCAGATCCTGTCGGTGAACTACGCCGGACTTGCGCTGGTGGTGCTCGGCACCGCCATGATCATCGCGGAGTTCTTCTTCCCGGCGTACGGCTCGCTCGGAGTGGGAGGTCTGATTGCCTTCATCGTCGGCTCACTCATCCTGTTCGACACCGACGTGCCCGGCATGAACGTCGGGCGGCCGCTGATCGCGGCATTCGCGACCGTGGGCGGGCTCATGATCGCCGGCATCGTGTACATGGCAACGCGTGCCATGCGTCACCCGGTCGCCACCGGCGCGTCCGGTATGATCGGCGCCAGCGCCGAAGTGGTGGAGGATTTCACCGGACGCGGGCGGGTGCGCTACGGCGGGGAGCTGTGGAACGCGCGCAGCAGCGGCGCGCTGCGTGCCGGCGAGCAGGCGCGCATCGTGAAGGTGGAAGGACTAACATTGTGGGTCGAGCCGCAGTAACTGCGACTCACCGTGCCCGGAGAATTGCATGGCCTTCATCATAGCCGTCGTCATCCTCATCATTATCCTGGTGTTCAGCGCCATCAACGTGCTCAACGAATACGAGCGCATGGTGGTGTTCACGCTCGGCCGCTTCTCGGGCATCAAGGGCCCGGGACCGGTGTTGATCTGGCCGGTCATTCAGAGGACTCGCCGGGTCGACCTGCGCGTCATCGTGCTGAGCGTGCCCAAGCAGGACGTGATCACGCGCGACAACGTGTCGGTGAAGGTGAACGCGGTCGTGTACTTCCGCGTGGTCGATCCCGGCAAGGCGATCATCCAGGTGGCCAACGCCTTCGACGCCACCAGCCAGGTCGCGCAGACCACGCTGCGCTCGGTCGTCGGCCAGCACGAGATGGACGATTTGCTCGCGCAGCGCGACAAGCTCAACGTCGATCTGCAGCACATCCTCGATCAGAGCACCGAGGCCTGGGGCATCAAGGTCTCGACCGTCGAGATCAAGGATGTGGACCTCGACGAGACCATGATCCGCGCCATGGCCAAGCAGGCCGAGGCCGAGCGCACGCGGCGCGCGAAGATCATCAATGCCGAGGGTGAGCAGCAGGCCGCCGCCATGCTGGTCCGGGCCGCCGAGGCACTCGCCGCGCAGCCGAGCGCGCTGCAGCTGCGCTACCTGCAGACGCTCGCCGACATCGCGCACGAGCGCACGCAGCTGCTGGTGTTCCCCCTGCCGCTCGATCTGATCGCGCCGCTGCTCGGCCCGCGTGGTAAATAGCCGCCGGGTGCTGCTCATCGCCGCCCTGCTGCTGGCATTCGCCACGCTCTGCGGCGCGCTCGGCGCCCACGCGCTGAAGGTGCGCCTCGGGCCCGAGCGGCTCGCCCTGTGGGACACCGCGGTGCGCTACCACTTCCTGCAATCGCTTGGGCTCATGGGCATCGGGCTCAGCCTGCACACCTTCGACGATCGCGCATTACGTGCCTCCGCTGCCCTGATCGCCGCCGGCATCGTGCTGTTCTGCGGCAGCCTGTACGGGCTCAGCCTGGGGGCGCCACGCGCCTGGGGGGCGCTCACCCCACTCGGTGGCCTCGCGTGGATCGCCGGCTGGCTGCTGTTCGCATACGGGATCTGGCGGCATCGTTCGAAGGGGTAAACCACATGGGACGGCTCTCCGCAGGCCTGATCGGCGTGGCGGCGCTGTGCGCCGCAGCCTGCTCGCAGGCGCCGTCGCGCGGCGCAGCGCGGCCACCGCCCGCGCCGCAGGCGCAGATCGGCGCCTGGGGCCTGGACCTGTCCTCGCGCGATGCGAGTGTGCAACCGGGCGATGACTTCTATCGCTACGCGCTGGGTCACTGGCTCGACAGCAACCAAATCCCCGCGGACCGCAAACGCTGGGGCTCGTTCGATGAGCTCGACGAGCGCTCGCACCAACAGGTCCACGCCATCGTGGAGGCTCTGCCGCCGGACGCTCCGGCGGGCAGCCTCGCGCAGAGGGTCGGCGACTACTACCGCAGCTTCCTCGACGTCGCGACCATCGAGCGGCTCGGGCTCGCGCCCGCGCAACCCGGACTCGATGCCATCGCGGGCGCGAGGAGCTACCAGGACCTGGGCGCCCTCATGGGACGGGCGGACCTCGGGTTGCGCGGCCCGCTGCGTGTGGCCATCACCCTCGATCAGAAGGACCCGGACCACTACGTGGTCATCGTCACGCAGAGCGGTCTCGGCATGCCGGACCGCGACTACTACCTCAAGGATGAAGCGGTGTACGCACAGCTGCGCACGCAGTACAGCGAGCACATCGCACGCCTGCTGACCCTCTCGGGTGATGCCGACGCGGCCGCACACGCCAAGGCGATTCTCGAGACTGAGACGCGCATCGCCCAGCTCCACTGGCCGGCGGCCAAGCGCCGCGATCGCGACATCACCTACAACCCGCGCTCGCGCAGCGAGCTCGAGCAGCTGGCAGCGGGCTTCCCGTGGCAGTCGCTGCTCGCGGCAGCCGGCCTGAACGCGCGGCCGCGCTACGTGGTGCGCGAGCTGGATGCCGTGCAGGGGCTGGCGCAGCTGTTCCCGAGCGTGCCGCTGGACACCTGGCGCGCGTACTTTCGCTACCACTACCTCACCGCGCACGCCGCGGTGCTGCCGCAGGCCTTCGACGCCGAGGTATTCGACTTCTACCAGCGCAAACTCAACGGGACGCAGCAGCAGCAGGAGCGCTGGAAGCGTGCCGTGGATGCGCTCGACGGCGATCTCGGCGAAGCGGTCGGCGAGCTGTACGTGGAGCGCTACTTTCCGCCGAGCTCCAAGCAACAGGTGCTCAACCTGGTCGAGAACCTGCGTGCCGAATACTCCGCGCATATCAAGCAGCTGCCGTGGATGACCGATGCGACCAAGCAGGTGGCGCTGCAGAAACTGCAGGCTTTCCACCCCAAGATCGGCTACCCCGAAAAATGGCGTGACTACGCCAGCCTGACGATTGTCAACGGTGATGCCTTCGGCAACACAGCGCGCGCGGACGCCTTCGACTGGCAGCGGCAGCTGAAGCGCATCGATCAGCTTACCGACCGCGGCGAATGGGGCATGACGCCGCAGACCATCAACGCCTATTACAACGCGACCTTCAACGAGGTGGTGTTCCCGGCAGCGATCCTGCAGCCGCCGTTCTTCGATCCCAACGCGGACCCCGCGGTCAACTACGGCGGCATCGGCGCGGTGATCGGACACGAGATGGGCCACGGCTTCGACGACCAGGGCTCCAAGTCCGATGCGCGCGGCGTGCTGCACGTGTGGTGGCAGCAGGCGGACACCGACGCCTTCAAGAAGCGCGTCGACCATCTCGCCGCGCAGTACGACGGCTTCACGGCGCTGCCGGGGCTGAACGTCAACGGCCGCCTGACCCTCGGCGAGAACATCGGCGATCTCGGGGGCCTTTCGGTCGCGTACGACGCCTACCACCGCTCGCTCAACGGCTCTTCCGCCCGCGTGCGCGACGGGCTGACCGGCGATCAGCGCTTCTTCCTGGGGTACGCACAGATCTGGCGCGCCCTCAACCGTGATGAGCAGCTGCGCGCCCAGGTGCTGAGCAATCCGCACAGCCCGCCGAAGTTCCGCGTCAACGGCGTGGTGCGCAACATCGACGCCTGGTACACAGCCTTCGACGTGCAGCCCACTGAGCGGCTGTACCTTCCCGAGGCGGAGCGCGTGCGCATCTGGTGAGCTCCGGCCTCCCCATCGATGCGGCCTTGCCGCAGCTGAAGGAGGCGTTGCAGAGCCGCACCGCCGCGGTGCTGCAGGCCCCTCCCGGGGCCGGCAAGAGCACGGTCGTGCCCCTCGAGCTGCTTAGCGAGCCGTGGGCGCGCGGCAAGCGCTTGCTGATGCTCGAGCCGCGGCGCCTCGCCGCGCGCGCCGTCGCCACGCGCATGGCGCAGACGCTCGGCGAGCGCGTGGGCGGCACCGTGGGCTATCGGATGCGGCTCGATACGCGCGTCTCGCGCGACACCCGCATCGAGGTGCTCACCGAGGGCGTGCTGACCCGGATGCTGCAGGAGGATGCGGCACTCGAGGGCGTGGCCGCGGTGATCTTCGACGAGTTTCACGAGCGCAGCCTGCAGGCTGACCTGGGGCTGGCGCTCGCCCTCGATGCGCGCGCCCACCTCGCGCCGCAGCTGCGCCTGCTGGTCATGTCGGCCACGCTGGAAGGAGCGGCGGTCGCGAGCCTGCTCGGCGATGCGCCGCTCGTGAGCGCGCCGGGACGGATATTCGAGGTGCAGACGCGTTACGCGGGCAAGGGCCTGCCGCTGCTGCCACCCGCCCCCGGAACGCGCGGCGCAGAATCGCCCGAGAGACTCATCGCGCAGCTGGTGAGGCGCGCCCTGAAGGAGGATCAGGGAGACCTGCTGGTATTTCTGCCCGGAGCGCGCGAGATCCGGCGGGTTCAGAAGCTCGTGGAAACCGACGCCACGGCGCACCGGGCTGTGCTGCTGCCACTGTTCGGTGAGCTTGCGCCCGAGGCGCAGGACGCCGCGCTCGCCCCGGTCGCGGACGGCGCGCGCAAGATCGTGCTCGCGACCAACATCGCCGAGACCAGTCTCACCATCCCTGGTGTGCGGGTGGTCATCGACTCGGGGATGGTGCGCCGCGCGCGCTTCGACCCGGTCACCGGCATGAGCCGCCTCGACACCCAGCGCATCTCGCGCGCTTCGGCGGAGCAGCGTCAGGGGCGCGCCGGGCGCGTGGCCGCCGGGATCTGCTATCGCGCCTGGAGCGAGGGTGCGCACGCGACGCTCGCCGCGTTCACGGCGCCGGAAATCGTGGAGGCGGACCTCGCACCGCTCGCGCTGGACCTGGCGCTGTGGGGCGCACGCCCCGAAGAGCTCAAGTGGCTCGACGCGCCGCCGCAGGCAATGCTCGCAAGCGCGCGCGACCTGCTCGCCCGTCTCGGGGCATTCGATGCGACGGGGCGCATCAGCCAGCACGGACGCGACATGGCGGGGCTCGGCGTTCACCCTCGGCTGGCGCACCTGTTGCTGCGGGGCCGCGCGCTCGGCGCGCTGCCCCTCGGCGCGGAGCTGGCGGCGCTCTTGTCAGAGCGCGACCTGCTGCGTGGAGCGGCGCGCGATGCCGATGTGCGCACGCGTCTCGAGGTGCTGCACGGCGAGCATGACGGTGGCTCCGACCGCGCCGCGCTGCAGCGTGCCCGGCGCCTCGCGCGCGACCTGGAGAGGCAACTGCGTGGTGCGCGCGCCGCGGCGGCGCGGACCGCGCCGGTGAGCGTCGGGGTGCTGCTGGCATTCGCGCATCCTGACCGCATCGGCCGGCGACGGCCGGGCGGAGAAGGCCGGTTCACCCTCGCCAACGGCCGCGGCGCCGCATTCGCCGCAAGCGAGGCGCTGGCGCGGCAGGAATTCATCGTGGCCGTGGAGCTCGACGATCGCGAGCGCGAGGCGCGCATCCTGCTCGCGGCGCCGCTCACGCGCAGCGAACTCACCGAACACTTCGCCGATCACATCCGCGAGCTCGAGTCGGTCGAGTGGGACAGCCGCGAGCAGGCGGTGTTGGCGCGGCGGCTGCTCAAGCTCGACGACCTGGTGCTGGAGGAGAAGCCGCTCGCGGAATTTGCGCCCGAGGCGACACGGGCGGCCATGCTCGCGGGCGTGCGCGAGCTCGGCATCGCCGCGCTCCCCTGGGACCGCGAGACGCGCGACCTGCAGGCGCGCATCGAATTCCTACGCCGCACACAGGGGGCGGACTCTGCCTGGCCGGCGGTCGCGGACCAGGCACTGGCGCAATCGCTGGACTGGCTTGCGCCCTGGCTTGAGGGCGTTACCCGCCGTGCGCACCTCGCGCGAGTACCGCTCGCCGCTGCGCTGCGCGCGCGCCTCAGCTTGGTGCAGCAGCGCGAGCTGGAGGAGTGGGCACCGACGCACCTCACCATGCCCACCGGCTCGCGCATCCGTGTCGACTATCTCGGCGACAGCGCGCCGGCGGTGGCGGTGCGGCTGCAGGAGGTTTTCGGGCTCGCCGCCACGCCGCGGCTTGGCCGCGGCCGGGTGCCGGTCACGTTCCGACTGTTGTCCCCGGCGCAGCGTCCGGTGCAGGTGACGCGCGACCTGGAGAGCTTCTGGCGCGGCGCCTACGGCGAGGTGCGCAAGGACCTGCGCGGACGCTACCCCAAGCACTACTGGCCCGAGGACCCGCTCGAGGCCACGCCGACGCGCGGCCCGCGTCGCCCGCGCGGCGCCTGAAGGGAAAGAGCGGCGCTGCGAATCGGGTATATTGCGGCGCTCCAGCAACGGCGGAGGACGGCGGATGATTCCGGCACGCGAGGCACTCGAGGCGCTGCGCGCAGGCAACCGTCGCTTCGTCAGCGAGCTCGGTCACGATGTTGCCAAGACCTCCGCGCGGCGGCGGGTGCTGCCGGCCGACCAGGAGCCTTTCGCCATCATCCTCGGGTGCTCCGACGCACGCGTACCGGCGGAGATCGTGTTCGATCAGGGCCTCGGGGATCTGTTCGTGATCCGCGTGGCCGGCAACATCGTCGCACCCTCACAGGTCGGGAGCGTGGAGTTTGCCGCCGCAGCCTTCGGCACGCGCCTGGTGGTGGTGCTCGGGCACTCGCACTGCGGTGCCATCCACGCCACGCTCGAGCAGCTGATACACCCCTCGCGCGAGCAGTCGCGCAATCTGAGCTCCATCGTCGATCGCATTCGCCCGGCGGTGGAGGGACTGCTCGATCGCCGGCCGCAGCCCGAGCGCGCCGTGCTCGAGCAGCAGGCGGTGCGTGCCAACATCCGCATGTCGGCCGATCACCTGCGCCACGGCTCAACGGTGCTGGAGCAGCTGATCCAGAAGGATGGACTGATGGTCGTCGGCGCGGAGTATTCGCTGGAGAGCGGCGTGGTGGATTTCTTCGACGGTGTGCCTGCGCTGCGCTGAGCGCTTACCCCGCGCCACGATTGTTGGGAACTGAGACGCCGCACGCCGGACGCGAGCCGGCGTGCGGCGTCCCGGTCTTACTTGCCGTCAGCCTTCATCTTGTCCTGAGCGGCCTTGCACTCTTCCTTGGTCATCTCCAGGAAGCCCTTGCCCTTGCAGGAGTTCTGACCTTTACACGCGTTGTTGGCGCTCTTGCACGCCGACTGCCCCTTGCAGGCATTCACGCCTGCGCAGTGCTGCTTGGCGTCGCTGCCCGCGAACGCAGTGCTGACGAGACCGGTCCCGAAGAGCATCGCAGCGGCGGTGGCGACGGCCATGCCGGTGGTGGTTTTCAATCGCATTGGTGAATTCCTCGTTGGTGTGATCCGACCGGCTGAAGGCCCGGTCCAGGGGAGAAGACCGGCTTGGTCGGCGATTTGTTACGCCGCCATGCCGTCGGCGGCACGGGTGCGTTCAGCCCCCGTGCTGCGTCCGAACCAGCGCTCCAGCCAGTGATCGACCGACACCGGACCGGCCCCGGCGATCGCCAGCCACAGAAACAGCGCCAGATACTCGAATTCGTCGAAGCCCAGGAGCGTCTCCAGCGAGTCGACGTCCGCCCACTTGGCCGAGCGGATGGCGACGATCATGGTGACGCCGAGCGCCCCGGCGGAGATACGCGTCAGCAGGCCGAGCAGCAGGAACAGCCCCCCGAAGAACTCCACCCCCGAAACGAAGGGCGTCAGCAGGTGCGGGAAGGGGATGCCCCAGCCGATGAAGTTCTGGGCTACCTGCTCGAGGTTGTTGAGTTTCCCCCAGCCGCTCCAAAGAAAAACCCAGCCCACGGTCAAGCGGGCGAACAACGGGGCAAGCCAGGTGAGATGTGCGGCGACCCGCCGGGGCCAATCGATCAGCCACTGAATCAAGAACTTCATCGTGCTCCCCTTGAGTCCTGAACAGTTGGGCGAGAAGACCGGGCGCTTGGCCGCGATATTGCCTTAGATCGCCGACACGCATGCGTATAATCGGCGGCCTTCGGCCAAGCCACCATGCGCAATTCCCAGCCCGATACCCCGGTCTCCTCCATTGGTGACCGGCTGCCTGGACCGGACTCCGGCGCGCCCATCGCGCAGCTGTTCGAGTCCATGCGCGCCGACCTGCTGCGCTTTGCGCACTGGCTGGCACGCGACCGGGCAACCGCGGAGGACATCGTGCAGGAGTCGCTGCTGCGTGCGTGGCGTTCGCGGGATACGCTCAAGGAGCCCGGCGCGGCGCGCGCCTGGCTGCTGACCATCGTGCGGCGCGAACATGCGCGGCTCTACGAGCGCAAACGCCTGGAGCTCGTACCGCTGGATGAGCTGGCCGAGATCCAGGCCGGTCCTGAGGCCGGGGAACCCGGCAGCGAGTTGTATGCACTGCGCCATGCGATCATGAAATTGCCCATCGAATACCGCGAGCCACTGGTACTGCAGGTGCTGGGTGGCTTCTCCACCGAGGAGATCGCGCGCGAGCTGGCGCTGAGCTCGACCGCGGTGCTGACGCGCCTGTTCCGCGCGCGCAACAAGCTGCGTGTCATCTACGGCATGACCGCGGCGCCGGATGCCGGCCAGGAGGGCGCATCGTGACGTGCGACGAGGCACGCCTGCTCATCGGCGCGAACCCGCATGCCAGCCTCGCGGAGCTCGAGGCGCACGTGCAGGGCTGTGCCGGATGCGTGCGCTTTCGCGAGGAGATGCTCACGCTGGAGGGGCACATCCAGCGCGCGCTGCAGCAGCCGCCGGACCTGGCGCGCCGGCGCCGCGCACGGGCACCGCTCGGGCCGTGGCGGCAGTGGGCGCTGGCGGCCAGCGTCGCGCTCATCTCGCTGGCGGTGATTGGTACCTGGCTGCTGCGCCCGAGCGAGTCCCTGGCGCACGAGGTCGTGGTGCACGTCCAGGCCGAGCCGGAGAGCTGGCTCGCGACGCAGCAGGTCAGCGCCGCCGACATCGACAAGGCACTCAAAGGCGCGGGCGTCACCCTCGACGTCACCTCGCCGAAAATCCTCTACGCCCAGAGCTGCTGGTTCCATGGCCATTACGTGCCGCACCTGGTGCTGCAGACCGCTCACGGGCCGGCCACCGTCATGATCCTGCGTCACGATCAGGTGCGCAGCCGCCAGAACTTCCACGAAGCGGGCCTGACGGGCGTCATCGTGCCGGCGGACCACGGCAGCATCGCGGTGCTGGCGCAGGGCGGCGACAGCGTCGACGACGTCGCCGCCCGGATGCAGCAGGACGTGCACTGGCTGCCGCAGGCCCCCTGAGGATCCGGGCAACTCGCCCGCCGGCAGTGGATTTTTCCACCCGCGCGGCCTGAAACTGCGCCTCCCGCCGTCACACGGTCGCGCCATGGAACCGAAGCTAGTCACGCTGCCCCAGCACCAGGGGGTCCTCGAAGAGCTCAAGCGCCGCGAGCCGATCTTCCACCGGCCGGAGTTTTCCGGGTCGCGGGCGGGGCTCGAGTCGATGATCGCGGAGGACTTCTGGGAAGTGGGCGCCTCCGGGCGGCGCTACAGTCGCGCCTACGTGCTGAAGACACTCGCCGCGCGCGAGCAGAACCCGATTGAGGACCACTGGCAGACCAGCGAGTTTCATTGCCGCGAGCTGGCGCCGGATCTGTACCTGCTGACCTACACGCTGCTGCAGGCGGAACGCAAGACGCGCCGCGCCACCATCTGGCAGCGCCGCGGCGGCGACTGGAAGATCGTGTTTCACCAGGGAACGCTCGTGCAGGAATAGGAGAGCACGCAAAGTGAGAGGCATTAATCGTCGGGACGTGTTTGTCGGCGCCGGGAGCCTGTGCGCCGCCTTGTTCACCCGCCGCGCGCCGGCCGCGACCGCCGCCATCCCGCCCGCGCCGGTCGCACGCGTGGCTGTGGTGAAGGACACGTATTTCGGCGAGACACTCAGCGATCCCTACCGCTGGATGGAGAATGACAAGGACCCCGAGTGGCTGCCGTTCCTCAGAGGGCAGAACGCCCACGCGCGTGCGGTACTGGATGCCATCCCGGGCCGCGACCGGCTGCTGAAGCGCATCGAGCAGCTGTCCGGTGACGCCGCCGCCACCCGCCTCGCGGTGCGCGCCGGCGGCACGCTGTTCTTCGAGCAGCGCCCGGTGGGTGCCGACAACTTCATGCTGTTCGTCAGGGAGAATGGCAGCGACCGGGTGCTCATCGACCCGACGCGCCTGAGCAGCGGCAGCGGGCACATGTCGCTCGACTGGTGGGATCCCTCGCCCGACGGGTCACATGTCGTGTATGGGCTGTCGAAGGACGGCAGCGAGGACTCGATCCTGCACGTGCTCGTGGTCGCCAGCGGGCGCGACCTGCCGGAGCGCATCGCCAACACCGAGGGCGCCGCCCCGCACTGGCTCGACGACGGCAGCGGCTTCTTCTACAACCAGCTGACGGGCAAGGTCGACACGCCCGAGCGGTATCTCGACAGCCAGGCGCGCTTCCACCGGCTCGGCACCGACCCGGACTCGGATCCGGTCCTGATGAAGCGCGGTCTGGATCCGCAGGTGCAGTACGAGCGCATCCAGGCGCCGGTGATCCGCACCTTCCGCGGCTCACGCCACGCGCTGCTCATACTGGCTGACGTGCGCACCGAGTTCCGCGTGCTCATCGCGCCGGTCGCCGATGCGGCGGCCAAGCGCGCGCGGTGGCAGCCCATCGCCGGTTTCGAGGACGAGGTCACGGATGTCGAGATCGATGGCGAGCAGCTCTGGCTGCTCGCCAACAAGGATCATCCGCGCGGCCGCATTCTCAGGACCTCCGCCGCCGCGCCTTCGCTCGCGCGCGCCGCCGAGCTCGTCCCGCAGGGACAAATAGTCATCCAGGGCTTCGCGCGCGCGGCCGACGGGCTGTACCTTGACATGATGGACGGGGGCGTCAGCGTGCTGAAGCACCTCAGTCGCGACGGCCAGGTGCAGGATATCGCGCTGCCGTTCGAAGGAACGCTGCGCGCCCTGCGCACCGACCCGAACGAGACGGGGGCGCTCTTCTCCTACACCGGCTGGCTCACGCCGGGGGACATCTGGTCGGTGGACGCGGCGGGCAGGGTTGCCGCGACCGGGCTCACACCCAAGCCGCCGATCGATGTCAGCGCCTACGAGGCGCGGCGCCTGTTCGCGACCGTGCGCGATGGCACCAAGGTTCCCTACACGCTCATCTACCGCAAGGGCCTGAAGCAGGACGGTAGTTCGCCGGCCTGGATCTCCGCCTATGGTTCGTACGGACTTCCCGGCTACACGCCCGCGTTTGCCGGCAAGACGCTCGCGCTGATCGACGCAGGGTTCATCGTCGGCTATGCCAACGTGCGCGGTGGCGGCGAGTACGGCCGCGAATGGCACAAGGCCGGGCAGCTTCAGAACAAGCCCAATACCTGGCGCGACCTGATTGACGTGTGCGAGGAGCTGTGCCGGCAGAAATACACCGCGCGCGAGCACCTGGCGATCGGCGGGCGCTCTGCAGGCGGCATCACGGTCGGGCGCGCCATCACCGAACGGCCGGAGCTGTTCGCCGCGGTGATCGACGGGGTCGGCTGGTCGAACCCGCTGCGCTACGTGGCTGAGCCGAACGGCTATGGCGAAGAACCCGAGTGGGGGCGGATTTCCGAGGAAGCAGGCTACAAGGCGCTCAAGAGCATCGACAGCTACCAGCACGTCCGGGACGGCACGCCGTATCCGGCGGTGCTCCTGACGACCGGCGTGACCGATCCGCGGGTCGGTCCGTTCCACGTCGCGAAGATGACCGCGCGGCTGCAGGCGGCGAGCAGCTCGCACAAGCCGATTCTGCTGCGGGTGGATTTCGATGCCGGGCACGGCGTCGGCTCAACCCGCGCCCAGCAGGATCGCGAGGCCCTCGACACCTACGCGTTCCTCCTGTGGCAGACGGGCGTGAAGGGTTACCAGCCCGGCTAGCGCCGGGAGCCGTGCCTGGCGCTGCAGCCCCGGGTGCGCTCAGTGCGGTGGCTGCTCTGGCTGTTGCGGCGGCTGTTCCGGCTGGGTGGGCTCACCGGGCGGAACGTAGATCGCGAGCGCCTGCGCCACCTTGCTGGTGAGCGCGAACGAGCCGCCGGCGCCGACCCCGGTTGCGCTGTTGCCGCCGTAGCTCGAGCTGCCCGCGCCGAGGCCGACCGAACCAGACTGCGTGTCCTGCACTCCCTCCAGCAGAACGCCGTTGGCACCGAGTTTGGCGGCCTCCTCTTTCAGCCGCTGCATGGCCACGTCCATATTCTGCTGGCTGGTGATGGCGAAGGATCCCTGGCTCGTGGCATGAAGGGTCGCGATCTGCTCGTAGTGGGGTGGCGGCTGCAGGTACACCTTCACGCTTGTGGGCGTGACCGGCGGCCGCTGCGTGCCGACCAGCACATGGGAGGAGGTCGAACAGCCGCTGGCGGCGCAGGCCAGGGCAGCAATCAGGAGCAGGCGGGTACTGGGCGCCATGGCGGAAACCCCCAAGTGTCACCATTCGTTACGGGAAGATTAACGCGTACCGGATCCCACAGGCAGTGGGCGCGGGCGGCAGGGCCCTCAGCCCAGGAGCCCTCACGTGCGCCAAGCAGCTTCCGCTCGAGGCGCACCGCCGCGTCACGGGCTGACGCGACGATGCCAAGACCTTACGGAGCCTGGAGGCGGGATCTGGGTATCAACCATTTCATCGGACGTGCTCAGCACGGCATGCACGTCAGATTCGGCCAGCGACGGCGCCGAGTCGCACGAGCGCGCGACTGATGAGCGTCTGGGCTTCGCTCTGTATGCGACGCAAGTGTTCGCCGCCGCGGAAGCTCTCCGCGTACAGCTTGTAAACCGCCTCGGTGCCGGAGGGCCGAGCGGCGAACCAGCCACTGGCGCTGATCACTTTCAGCCCCCCGAGGCTAGCGCCATTACCCGGGGCGCGGGTGAGGATTGACTCGATGGGCTCACCGGCGAGCTCCGAGGACTCAATGTCTTGCGGCGACAGCTTGAGAAGGGCGGACTTCTGTTCGCTGCTCGCGGGCGCATCGATGCGCTCGTAGGCCGGCGCGCCGAGCTCGCGCGTGAGGTCCTGGTAGAGCTCCGAGGGGTCGCGATGGGTGCAGGCCATGATCTCGGCAGCCAGCAGGTTCATGATGAGACCGTCCTTGTCGGTGCTCCAGACGCTGCCGTCGCGGCGCAGGAACGCGGCGCCGGCACTCTCTTCGCCGCCAAAGCCGAGCGACCCGTCCAACAGGCGCGCCACGAACCACTTGAATCCCACCGGGACCTCGAACAGCTCGCGCCCGAGCTTGCCGGCCACCCGGTCGATGATGCCGCTGCTCACCATGGTCTTGCCGACCGCGGCGGCGGCTCGCCAACCGCTGCGGCGCGAGAAAAGGTAGTAGATCGCCGCGGCCAGGTAATGGTTGGGCTGCATCAGGCCCGCGGCGCGCGTGACGATCCCATGACGGTCCGCATCGGTATCGTTGCCGAAGGCGATGTCGTAACGATCCCGGAGCGCGATGAGTTTCGCCATCGCGTAGGCGGAGGAGCAGTCCATGCGGATCTTGCCGTCCCAGTCGAGCGGCATGAAGCGGAAAGTCGGATCCACGGTCGCGTTGACCACTGCGAGTTCGAGGCCGTAGCGCTCGGCGATGGGACCCCAGTAAGCGACTGCAGCGCCCCCGAGGGGATCAACGCCAATCCGAAGGCGCGCGTTACGGACTGACTCGAGGTCGATTACCGCGCCGAGATCGCCCACGTAGCGGTCGACATAGTCGTGCGGGTGAATCTTGTCGCTCTTCCGCGCTCTGTCGTAGGAAATGCGGGCCACCTCGCGCAGCGAACCACGCAGCAGGGCGTTGGCGCGCTCTTCGATCCAGCGCGTGACTTCGGTATCGGCAGGGCCGCCGTGCAGCGGGTTGTACTTGAAGCCGCCATCCTCGGGCGGATTGTGCGACGGGGTGATGACGATGCCGTCCGCGAATCCGGCCGCGCGCTGGCGATTGTGCGTGAGTATCGCGTGCGACACGACCGGCGTCGGCGTGTAACCGCCATCGCGATCGATCATCGTATCCACGCCGTTGGCGACCAGCACCTCAAGAGCGGACCGCAGTGCCGGCTCAGAAAGCGCGTGCGTGTCCTTGCCGATGAAGAGCGGGCCGGTGATCTGCTGTCGGCTGCGGTATTCGCAGATCGCCTGGGTGATCGCCAGTACGTGCGCCTCATTGAACGAGCCCCGCAGGGACGAGCCGCGATGGCCGCTGGTCCCGAAACTCACCCGACTGGCGGGGTCGGACGGGTCAGGCGAGCGCGCGTAATACTCACGACGCACCTGCTCTGGATCGATCAGCGCCTCGGGGGGCGCGGCTTGGCCTGCGAGCGGAGCAATGCGAGACCCCGCCACGTCGGACTCGCGGCTCACCGGTTCGACTCCGCCCATATCCAGTTAGGCGCGTGCCCGCCTGCATGGTGCGATTGGCTTCTACGGCTGTTCGTCATCCGTTCTCCCGCGTGAACTCCTCCAATTTGCCCGTTCTGCTGCGCGCCTGCGGCGGAGGGTTAAGGTCTCACCGTTCCCGAGACTAGATCCTGCCGCCTTCGTTCGCCACCGCGCACAAGCTGGACCTGAAGCGGCTCGGCAATCAAGCGCCAGTCTGACCCAAACCGCGGGCAGTGGGGCTGCGGGGGATTCAATCAAGCATCATTCACTGCCCGTGCGTCGGCGCGGAATGCACGGTCTCGGCAGCGGCGTGCCCAGCTGCTTGCGATCCAGCGTTGCCAGCGGCAGACGGCCGGCGCGAGGGCTCTCTGCAATTCTTCCGTAGCGTTTGCGCGTAGCGTCAAGCCCCTTTGACGATCAATCCCTGGAATGCGTGAGCCGCGGGAACGACAGGCGACGCGCCGCCGCGCGCCGCGCGCCGGGCGCGGACGCAGAGCGCTCCTTGCAACAGGACAGGTGTTGCATTCAAAAAAGCTGTTCCATAGCCGGCGGCGTTCACAACGCGACACTCGCGCCGTTCCCGAGGAGGTCGTACAGGGAACGATCACTCGCTGTCGTTACGGTTCCCGACCGGTGTTTGACGGTTTCTGAGCGGTGCGCGTCTGTATACTCGCGCGATCTTTTTGCCATGAAACGGGGTTGGTTGATGCGCGCGCTCACAGGGATGGTGGGATGTTTGATGGTCAGCGTGTGTTACGCCGGATCGGACGCGCCGCCCCCGGCACCGGCAGCGGATACAGCTCCACCAGCCCCGAGTGCTCCGGCGCAGGACCCTCCGCCCGCGAACAAAGCGCCCGCGCAGGCGAGCACCGTAACGGCTCAAACGCCCTCCGCGCAGCACCCGACGTCGCAGTTTGATGACCACAACCTTCGCGCCAAGGGCTATCAGGTCAAGATGATCAACGGCGAGAGATACTATTGTCGGCGCGAGGAAGTCCTCGGGACGCGCCTGCAGGGCGCACTGCAGTGCACTGAGGCCGAGGAACTGCGCAGGCGGCAAGAGCGCTCGCGTGAGACTGCAGAGGAAACGCAGCGCAATTTCAGCAAGATGCCGGACGGTGGGAAGCCCTGATCGTCGCCTCGCGCGCCTGACCCGTACCGCCGGCGCCGGGCGCGGTGTCAGGGAGTCTTAGACCAGGCGTAGCCGCCGCAACAGCTGCCGCCGAAGGGCCCGACAGGCTTCTGCTTCCACCCCTCGGCCTCCAAGAACGGGCAGTACATGGATGCCGCACCGGGTCCGCCGGCGGGACTGAACTTGTTCAGCTCCCTGTTAATCGCGTTGACTTTGTTGTCGTGATACTCGCACTCAGCCGACGCGAGGTCTGCCGCGCGCACTTTGGTCACGCGCGCACATCTGGACTTTGGTGTGCTGGAGTGCAGGTCGATTTCGACGATATTGCCGCGCTCCACGGCGACGCCCGGAGCGACCATCGTCCAGGGCGCGTAGCTCGCGATGCTATGGGAGGCGTCGAACCAGTAGTAATAGAGTCGTACCAGCGCGAAGCGGGTCTCGGGGTTGCCGTCGTAACCGCAGTCGTTCATGAGCGTCTTGGCGGGCGGCACGTCCCTCGAGATGGGTATGACCCCATAGATTGTCTCGGTTGATTTGGCGAAGTAGTAGAAGCCGCGCTTGGCTTCGTCGGCGGTCGCGACGTACTGGATCTGTCCCACGTACAGCTCTTCGGGCGGCGGTGGCGGCTCGCTCGCGCAGGAGGAGCACAGCAGCATGATCACCAGCGGCGCAGCAAGTCGTGGCGCTTTCACGTTCCGACTCCGCGCGTGACTTGCCCGAGCCGCGGCCCCCGCACGCGGGGCAATCCGTGCGCGTACATAGTGCCCCCCAATCGTTCCGTGGTCTGAGCCACGTTGTTGTGAGCTAGTCTCTCACCTTCCTACAGCCGATGCGACGTTGCCAAATTTTGTACGGCAATTTCCAACTCCCGTCGGCTTGCATGCGCCGGAAGCGCTTTCCTCGAGATCACCGGCGGCGCCTCTGCTTCACCTGTCAGGACTAAAAACTACCTGTGGTGAACAGCACCCGGCCGGATGTTGTTCACCCACTTTCTGCAGCGGCCGCGCAGGTGACCTGGTGAACGATTGCCCGCTCTGCATGAACCGGTGTGAGCTGTCCGGCGGCAGCGACGTAGGCGTGAGACAACGAGTTCGTCAGACAACGCCGACCCATATGAGTTATGTCGCGTTCGCATGCTGCGCTATTAACAAACGCAGGCTCAAATGAGACATAAAGGTGCTTCGAACGACTGAGATTCCTACAGACGGCTGCAGCTCGGCGTAAGATAGTTGAACGCCCTATGAAAGGTCACAAAGAGTGGGCGGCGCCGAACTTACAACATGCGATGCAGTCCATCAGAGTATGGCTAGCGTGCGAGTCATAGCGATTGCGGCGATTGTTCCTCTGTTGGCATCTTGTGCCAGTTTAGGTCTGTACAACATGTCCGACGAGTGGTGCGCAGGGCACTTAAGTGCATCCGCAGCGCGCTGTCCTGAGCATCAGGAACGAGTCGCTGTCAACGAAGTCCGACGGAACGAATAACGCGGACGGGCAGGCGTGCGGGGAATCCCTGCGGCGCGGTGTCGCCCATGCCTTGGGAATGGACACCCGAGGGTTGGTATGGGCCCGGTAGGATTCTAATTTCGAGAGAAATCGCCGGGGTTTTCCCTGCAAAACTGATTCAACAACTAGGGGTTGCCCCTGAAGTTACCCCCGCCTTTTCTTGCTTCCGCGGTTCGAATCCTAGAACTGAATTGGGCGCCCTCGGAACTCCTGCCACCCGGCGGGCAATTCGTTGGGTTGGCCAAGCGTGGTGCCGAATGTCCTCCTGCACAGCCCGAGTTCGCCTCACGCTGTTCAACCGCCCGCTTATCGGGTCAGGTCGTCTTCGCGCGATCGAGACCGGCCTGTTAGCCGCTCGACATCAGCGAGGTCCTGTGTGCGGCCACTCGCACGCTTGTTCGCGATGAGGTCCTCACGGGAGATAACGGGTACATCTATTCCCTCGATGCGGATGGTCGATCGGCGAGCGTAGGCCTCCTGAAAGGTCACTCCGTCGATGCGTGTGAGGATATCGATTCGCCGCGGGCCAACACCGATCTGGAAAACCGTTCCTTCAGCGGCGAAATCTGCGGCGGACACGTTCTCGATTTGAGCACCAAAGCGCCCCAGAGCTCGAATAAGACTCGCCCCATTCTCGGGGTTTGCCCACACGAAGAAGTCAATATCCCTCGTCGCGCGCGGGAAGCCGTGCGCGGCGAGCGCGTACGCGCCGACGAGGAGGAACTTAACGTCCTCGTCGGACAAGTACTGCAACATCTCTCTGTAGTCTTTGTTCAGCATCGAAGGAGGGATCGAAGAATAGCCAGGCGTCACGGGTCAGCTCCCACACCTGCGCAAGGCGTTCCGCGGCACTGCCAGGCATGAAACCGCCGTCGTCGGACTCCTGGTGAGACCGATACAGCCTGACGGTTCGACGTTCGAGAGGCATGTCCTTGCGTTTCCTGCTGAGCTGAAACGAAGAGGCGAATTATAGCAATGCAGACGCTCCCGGGCAGGGGCCGTTTCCCGCGCTGACCAAACGATACTCGGAGAGAGCATCTTCGATGATGATCGCGTCATGCCCGGCGTCTTGGAAGTGATAGCGGATGGTGCAGTCGCGAAGTCGAGACTGTCTTTCGCAACCGCAAAATGAGGCAGGCGGTGCAATTGAAACGGCAGCCGTAAGGTAACAAAGATGCTGACCGCAATTCAGTCGGGCGTTCGGGTGTACCGGAGAGCAACGGCCGGGGAAGGCTTCCGTTCTGCAAGCCGCCCCGTGAGCCACGCTTGTACTTCCTGCTCAACCCATCCCACCGAGTGAGCGGTGATTCGAACACTCATGGGGAAGCGACCCTGCGCCTGGAGCTCGTAAATTTTGGTCTTGCCGAGTCCGGTCATATCAATGACCTGTGCGAGACGCAGAATCCGAATCAGTGTGCTTCGTGAGGTTGTCTGATACGGGGCCTGAGCTCGTGCTGGGTCGGAAGACGTCGGGTGAATGTCAGGCTTGGATTTGCACGTAGACATGTGAGTAATAGCTCCTTGACTCTCGCGGCTTTCGCGAGTTGATCCCTCACCGCCCAACGAATCATTACCCCTGACGCGGAGAAAAGTCATCCCAGGTATTTGCCCAGTTTCGCCACTAACTCTCGCTTTCAACAAGTAGCCGCATCAGATAACTCCAATGAATTCTTGCGGTTGCTCGAAGGTCGCTGCGGAACAACGTCAAAACTAGAAAATCTTCTCGCGCTGCGTGTGGCGCCGATGCCAGGTTGGAGATGGTGTCCACCGGTGCTCGTGCGTGTTCAATCGTCGGCCGTCGCGATTCGGTGCTCGCCGGGCACGGAGGATTGATGTGACCTTCGCCGCGCCGCGCCTTTGCCGAGCGGCAGCTCCCTCACACATATTGATGATCCCGTATGCCATCGGGGCCTACCCAGGCCGATCGCGAAGAGGCTCATCCGCGGTCATCGCGATAACGGCGTCGGCTCCGTCGGAGGCCTCGAGCGGAGTTTCACAGACGCGCGCACCCGCGTGCTCGAGCGTTGCCGGCTTGGATCGGGTGCGGTTGTAGACGCGCAGATCGTGGCCGGCGCCGAGCAGTCGCTGCGCCATCCCAAGTCCCATATTCCCAAGTCCGATGAAGGCGACGCTCGTCACTTGAATGTCTCCGTTTGCTGCCGCGCCTAGGGGAGGGGAGACCTGGGCGGCTTGCCGAGTCCTTGATCCTAGCAGCTGGTTCTCGGCGTCAAGGGCGCGCGGAGGAACCGCGCGGCCTCACGGCAAACCTTTGACGCCTGCGCTGCCAGGCCCGCGGCACGGGGAGGGATCGCTCGCGCGGCGGTTCCTCCCCGGCCCTTCCGACTGAGGTCGCTTCGCGCACACCACCGACCGGGAGGAGCACGATCGGACGACCCAGGGCGCTCACCGATGCCCAGGTCGAGATCGTGCTGGCCGAGCATGCCCGGTTCATGGGTTGGCGAACCCTGCGTCAGACCGTGAAGTCGAAACGGCAACTGGCACGTGAGTTCGGCGTCTCGCAGGCGACCATCAGCCTGGCCGTTCGATCGAAGGGGCAGTACAAACAGCCCTCCCCCGAGAGGCGCGCCGCTTCGATACACGGATCCTACGGGCAATGACATCATGGCGACCATCATCGGAGCAGTGATCGGAGTCATCGCGGCAATCACCGTGGCTGGAGCGGTGGTTGAATTAGGTTGGGCTGCGGCTGGCGGGTTGGCTCAAGCGATGGCTGCGGGATTTGTGGGTGGTTTCGTAGGGGGCCTTGTTGCGACCGGCAGTCTCTCGGCTGCCTTGACTGCCGGCCTTATCGGAGCGGGTACCGCTGGGTTGTTTAATATGGTTGGCGCCTATGGAACGGTGAATAACTGGAGTCCCGCCAAGTTTGTGCTGGCGCATGCGGCGGTTGGGTGTGCGAGCGGAGTCGCGAGTGGCAGCAACTGCGGCAGAGGGGCCGCGGCGGCGGCCTTGGCCGAAGTGGCAGGGGAGAGCGGGTTGATAAAGCAGGAGGCAATCGGAACGTGGGGCTCAGTAAAGGGGGCAGCAGAGGCGGGGTTAGTAGGCGGAGCCGCCGCTGAAATTACGGGCGGGAACTTTTCGGAGGGATTTTCGGTGGCCGCAGCGGGGTATTTGTTTAACTTGGCGGCCCATCCTAAAGCAACCAAGCTCTTCACCTCCACCGGAGGCTACCAGAGTGCTGACGATGCATTTAAAGCCGCCGTCGCCATGGCAGAAACAGACAAGGATTTTGCCAAAGTCGAATTCGGCGGATCAATCTTTCGGGACGATGCCGGCTACGAGTTCACGCTCTTCAAAGGTTCGCCCACTGGCGTACCACTAGGGGTGCGGCCGGACGCCGTAGCGTGGTGGCACACGCACCCTCCAGATCCTTTTAACAAGAGCCTCGATGCAGCAAACGAGTTCCTATCGAGCAGAGCTGACCTTTTTGGCAAAATGGGAGACATTGACTGGCTAAGATTCCTTGATGCTAAGTACGGGCGCGTGTTTGGCGCTTACTTGTACACGCCGTCGGGTCAATACAAATACTTTCCCGATGCGGTAACACGACCCACCTACTCAGTTATCGTCCATTAAATAGAGAACGCATCGGTGCTGAGCCTTCGAAGTAGTCCCCATATGTAGGCGACGATTGAGGTGCATGATTATTTCTCTGTCTAACTCGGAGCGATAAATGGATTGGCGACGCGTCCTTTGTGCCTGTGCGCTGCTGGCCACATGCACTCATCAAGTGACTCTGGCAGCAGACCCAAGGGAGCCAGCGACCCAGACCTTTGAAGTCTTCTACGTCGGCTGGAGCGAAGGAAGTTTGACGTTCCAGATTCCGACCGATACTCACCAGGCGGTGCGGCTGGAGTTCGTAGCACCTGATCGCAAACGACTAACAATGCTCCGACTTACCGGCTCAGGCGGAGATGTGGAACTCACATCATTTGTCTCCGAGTTCCCAGTAGCATTCCCGACTCGCGCCAGTTTGGTCTTTCACAAGTGGGATAATAAGGACCCGTCCACGCGCAGTTTGTCCATAATCATTCCATTTCAGAAGACCAAAGGAGGTGCGTGCAAGGCAGCGTGGTTCCTAGTAACGGGTACTAGGGTCGAACAAAGGAAGACGATTGACGTGCCGGATGACCGCTGCAGCTACTGAATCGTCTATCCAGGTACTTAACCTTCTCGTCGGCTAAACACTTCAACATCTCTCTGTAGTCTTCGTCCAGCCTCTTTGCCTCCCGCGAAGGACCTACCGTCAAGCAGCTTCCTGCTGAACGGATCTTCCAATGGCTTGTATCTGAAACCTCTTTCCGTCGCGTAGAGCGTCGAGGTAGTCGGCCCACGATTGCATCATCTTGCGCCGAATGGGCAAATACTCGGCATGGTTGTACGCAGCACGGACGTCATTCTGCTCAATGTGCGCGAGCTGACGTTCAATCGCATCAGGGTGCCATCCCTGCTCGTTCAGAATGGTGGAGGCCATGGAGCGGAATCCGTGACCGGTCATTTCGTCGCTGGTATATCCGAGCTTACGGAGAGCGGCGTTGATGGTGTTGTTGCTGATAGCACGCGCGCCGCTCCGGATACTCGGGAACACGAGGCCCGAGGGACCGGTGATTGGATTGAGGGCACGCAATAAATTCGCCGCCTGTCTAGAGAGCGGCACGATGTGGGGAAAGCGCATCTTCATACGCTCGGGCGGAATTCTCCATTCGGCCGCCTCCAAGTTGAACTCGGACCAAATGGCATTCCTCAACTCTGAGGGCCGAACAAAGACATAGGGCGCCAAGCGTAGTGCCGCTCCCACCGCGTCGGCCTTGGCGTCATAGCCGGCGATGGCGCGCATTAATGCACCGATCTTGTCAGGGTCCCTGATGGACGCGAAATGCACCGGCCTGCTTGGGGGGAGGGCGCCTTTCAGCTCCACAACAGGATCGCGCTCTGCCCGACGTGTGGCGACCGCATAACACATCACTTCACTGCAAGTTCCCCTTACACGATGGGCGGTCTCGAGTGCGCCACGCTTGTGAACTCGCTGCAAGCAATCGAGGATATCGGCGGCGGTCAGTTTGGCGACGGGCTTCGATCCGATCCAGGGGAAGAGATTCCGCTCCAGCCGACGGAGCAGCAGCCTTGCATATTCCTTCGTCCAGTTTGGAAGACGCTGCTCGTACCACTCACGGGCGACGGCCTCGAATGTATTGGCCTGCGCCCGCTTTTCAGCCTTGCGTATTGCTGAAGGATCGATGCGCTCGGCGATCTGCTTGCGCAGCGCTTCACGGCGCTCGCGCGCTTGCTTCAGTGACACCTCGGGATAGACGCCGAGCGAGAGCGTCTTTTCGACTCCGTCGAAACGGTACTTCAATCGCCACCAGCGCGAGCCATTGGGCTGCACGAGCAAGAACAGCCCGTTGCCGTCGAAGAGCTTTCGAGGCTTAGCGGCAGGCTTGGAATTCCGGATCAGCGTGTCGTTAATCAGCATGTGCTATTTGGGGGTAACTCAATTCACCCTGTTTCAATTACCCCCAGAGTTACCCCGGAAGAGGCCTGGTCGGAGGCGAACGCGACCGTACCTCGATGAGCAAAACAACGCAAGAAACCAAGGGTTTTTGCATGAAGCCGGACTCCAGCGAACGCTGGCGGACCTGGTTGGTTTGGGCCCGGTAGGATTCGAACCTACGACCAAGGGATTCACTTGACCCCGGAGTTTCCGCCGGGAGTGGACTATCTCTTCACCCGCGCGCTTGGCCTGCGCGTGTGGGTGCGGGATGCTCTTCAGCCTGTTATCAAGGGCACTCGAGCCCTCAGGTAGTCTCTGCACCTTCCGCCGGTGTACCGGCGGCTCGGCTCAGGGTTGCCATGGGCGCGCGAGCGCCCGAAGGGTTCCCTGAATTCATCCCGTCCACTTCGCGCGTTTCCGCGCGAAGGCACCTTCACGATGAGTCCCCTGCACTAACCGCTGTGCTACAGGCCCAACCGCGGCGGATTGTAGCCGTCCGCGCGCTCAGAAGCTTAATATTGGCCGGCGGTGCGCGGGGCAGGGCGCCCGCGCGAAGGCTTCGTCCAGTGTCCCCTGGAACCAGGAAATCTCGCTGACTTCCGGGATCTTGTCGTGGTCAGCGGCGGCGGCCAGGCCAGCGGCGGACTGCGGCGGCGGGACTGGCTCCTGGGGGCGCCTGTCATGGCAGGCGCCGAGCGCGAGTGCCGCGGTTGCGACCGTCGCTGTCATCAAGAAAGACCTCATGGCCGCGTCCCTCTTGCCATCGCTGCCGGCAACGTTAGCATGGCCTCCCCGCGACCGCTAAGGGGACTGGCCGGATGGCAAGGAGATAGCACATGAAACTCTATTACATGACGGCAGCCTGCTCGCTCGCCTCCAACATCGTGCTGCGCGAGGCGGGGCTGAAGTTCGAGCTGGTGCAGGTGGACCGCAAGACCCGAAAGGCCGCCGATGGTCTGGACTACAAGGAAGTGAATCCCAAGAACTACGTGCCCGCTCTGGCCCTCGACAACGGCCAAGTACTGACCGAGAACGTATCGGTGCTGCAGTACATAGCCGACCGCAACCCGGCCGCGAAGCTCGCGCCGCCGGCCGGCAGCATGGAGCGCTACCGCCTGATGGAGTGGCTGGCCTTCATCAACTCCGAGCTCCACAAGAGCTTCTCGCCGATGTTCCGCGAGGAGGCGCCCGAGGCGGCCAAGGAATATGCGCGCAAGGTTCTGACCGGGCGTCTCGACTACCTCGAGAAGGCCTTCGGATCGGGCAGCTTTCTGATGGGCGAGCAATTCACCATCGCGGACGCGTATCTGTTCGCGGTGCTTGGCTGGGGGGCGCATGTCGGCATCGACCTCGCCCGCTGGCCGACACTGAAGCGTTTCCATGAGCGTGTCGGGCAGCGCCCCCATGTCATCGAGGCACTCAAGTCCGAGGGGCTGCTCAAATAACGGTTAGGGCGTGTTTTGCGAGCCGCCGGGGCTCAGCGGCGGTTTGCTGTTACTATCGGCAACGTACAGGGTTTGCACGTGAGAGGATGTAATGGCTACCAAACTCAACAAGCAGCTTAAGCGCGAGATCGATGTGGACGGCAAGCCCTACATGGTCACGCTCTCGCCCGAGGGAGTGAAGCTCACGGAAAAGGGCAAGCGCCTTGGACGCGAGCACACCTGGAAGGACTTGATCGGGATGGAGGGCGGCGGCGGTGCGGCGCCAGCCTCCGACTTCGGCTCGCCGACATAACTGCCGGTCGCGGCGATGACCCAGGACCGCCTGCGGGAGCTGCTGGCGCGGCTGCGCCAGCACCTCAAGGGCAGCCCGATGGACGCCGAGGCGCGCCGTGAGCTCGGCGGTGTCACCGGCGACCTTGAGCGCGCGCTCGGCACCGGGGTCGCCGATCCCGGCAGCACGCGGGCCGCGGGCGTGGCGCCGCGGCTCGAGTCGCTCGCGGTGCGCTTCGAGGCCGGGCACCCGGCGCTGGCGGAGACGCTGCGCGAGGTCATCGACGCGCTCGCCAAGGCCGGGATCTAAGACGCCCTAAAAAAAGCAAGGGCCCGTGCCGTCGCCGACACCGGGCCCTTGATGCGTTGCGTCCGCCGCGCCTTCAGTCGTCCATCAGGAAGCTGCGCAGCTGCTCGCTGCGGCTCGGATGACGCAGCTTGCGCAGCGCCTTCGCCTCGATCTGTCGTATGCGCTCGCGCGTCACGTCGAACTGCTTGCCGACCTCCTCCAGCGTGTGGTCGGTGTTCATGTCGATGCCGAAGCGCATGCGCAGCACCTTGGCCTCGCGCGGGGTGAGCTGCGCCAGTACGGCGTGCGTCGTCTCGCGCAGTGACTCCATGGTCGCCTGGTCGATCGGGGAGGCGACCGAGGTGTCCTCAATGAAATCCCCGAGGTGCGAGTCCTCGTCATCGCCGATGGGCGTCTCCATCGAGATCGGCTCCTTGGCAATCTTCAGCACCTTGCGTACCTTGTCCTCGGGCATCTCCATGCGCACCGCGAGCTCCTCGGGCGTCGGCTCGCGGCCCATCTCCTGCAGCATCTGGCGCGAGATGCGGTTGAGCTTGTTGATGGTCTCGATCATGTGCACCGGGATGCGGATGGTGCGCGCCTGGTCGGCGATCGAACGCGTGATCGCCTGGCGGATCCACCAGGTCGCGTAGGTCGAGAACTTGTAGCCGCGGCGGTATTCGAACTTGTCGACCGCCTTCATCAGGCCGATGTTGCCCTCCTGAATCAGGTCCAGGAACTGCAGCCCGCGGTTGGTGTACTTCTTGGCGATCGAGATCACCAGGCGCAGGTTCGCCTCCACCATCTCCTTCTTGGCGCGCCGCGCCTTGGCCTCGCCGATCGATACCTCGCGGTTCACCTCCTTGATGTCGTTGATCGACAGGTGGTACACGCCCTCGAGCTGCTCGAGCTTCTTCTGGCGCCGCTCGATCTCGTCCTTGAACTTCGCGAGCGGAGCGGAGTACTTCTTGCCGCCCTTGACGTGCCTGCCGAGCCAGCGCGGGTTGGTCTCGTTCTTGGGGAAGGAGGCGATGAAGTCCTTGCGCGGCATGCCGGCATCGCGCACCGCGATGACCATGATCTCCTTCTCGAGCTGGCGCACCTCGGCCACGTGCGTGCGCAGATTCAGGATCAGCGCATCGAACATGCGCGGCGAGAGCCGCAGCTCCATGAACTCGTCCGCGAGACGCTTGCGCTGGCGCAGCGTCTTGGGGTCCTTGGCGCCGAGCTTGGCGATCGAGCCGAGCACCTGGATGTGCAGCTTCGCGATCGAGGCGAAGCGCGTCGCGGCTTCCACCGGATCCGGACCGGTGTCGACGGCTTCCTCTTCCTCGCCGTCCTCGCCGTTCTCCTCGTTCTCCTCGTCGTCGTCGGACTTTTCCTCCGCCGCGACCACCTCGAGCTTGGTGGGATTCTGCGGCTGGGCGATGACGTCCGGCGCGTTCGGGTCGATGAAGCCGACGATCACGTCCACCAGGCGCGCCTGGCCGGCCTTCACCGGCTCGTAGGCCCGCAGCAGGAAGTCAAACGTGGGCGGGTAGTGCGCGAGCGCACGGCGCACCGCATCAAGCCCTTCCTCGATGCGCTTGGCGATGCGGATCTCGCCCTCGCGCGTCAACAGCTCCACCGTGCCCATCTCGCGCATGTACATGCGCACCGGGTCGGTGGTGCGACCGAGCTCGGCATCGAGCGCCGCGAGTGCCGCGGCGGCCTCCTCGATGGCTTCCTCATCCGCCGGAGCGGAGGGCTCGCTAGCGAGCAGCGACTCGGTGTCCGGTGCCTTCTCGTACACCGGGATGCCCATGTCGTTGATGGTGTTGACGATGTCTTCGATCTGCTCCGGATCGACGATCTCGGAGGGCAGGTGATCGTTCACCTGTGCGTAAGTGAGGTAGCCCTGCTCCTTGCCGCGCGCGATCAGCAGCTTCAGCTGCGACTGGCGGTCCTCGGGCATCACCGGCACGCGCCGCTCGATGCCGAGCGGGCGCTTGTCCGCGCCGCCCTTGGCGCCATGGGCGCGGGCCTCGGCGGGACGTGCGGCGTCGTTGACCTTGCCGCGCGCAGGGGCGGCGTTGGCCGCTTTCTTGCCCGCCATCGCGATCCGTCTCTCGCGCAGACTGGTCACCGCGGCCAACGTCTTCTCGGCGGCGGCGGTTTTCACCGGCTTGCGGACATCTGCGGAAGGGCGCTTCTTGTGTACGGCTTGAGGCTTGTGCTTACGTGTCATGTGGTAGGAGCGAAGGCGGCTTGGTTTCCCCTATGTGCTGCCCAAAGGGGGGCAGCTCAAGGGGGCCGAAGGCAAAGCCCACAAGTTTATTTGACTGATTCAAAATCACCAAATGCAGAAATCGAAGTTCAGGCCCCGCGGGCGTCACGGCTGCTGAGCTTCGATATAAGTCTTTGAAATTCCTCGCGTTCTCCGGAAGCGAGACTCCCGGCACGATCCTTGGCCTCGAGCGCCGCCAGACGCGCCATGGCCGCCTGGTCCGCGAGCTTAACAAGGGCCGCCCGCAGCTCGCCGGCGGCGGCGGGGGCATCGGGTATGACTTCCTCGCGATCGAGGAGTTTCTTCAGCGCTTCGACCCCCTCGCGCCCCTCCCAGCGGCCGATTACCTGGGCGGGGATCTGGGCCGGCTGCTCGCGCAGGTTGTCGAGCAGATCCCGCAGCAGCACCACGCCCGGCTCGGAGCTGGCATCGAGCCCCGAGCGCTCGGCGGGGCTCACCTCCGCGGCGATGCCCGGGAAGTGCAGCAGCCGCACGATCGCCTGGCGCACGAGGCTTCCGCGTCCGGCGCTGCCGGTGGGGCGGGTGCTCGCGCGCGGCGGCTCCGGCGGCGGGGCCGGCTGGGCGGCGTTGGGCGTGCCCTTGCGCCACAGCTCTTCGAGGCGCGCCGCGGACAGGCCCACGACTTCGGCGAGCCGCCCGAGCAGCAGCTCGCGGTACACCCCTTCGGGCACCCGCGCGAACAGCGGCCGCGCGTTCTCGGCGAAGTGCGCCCGCCCGTCGGCTGATGTGAGCTCGCTCTGCTCGGAGAGCTCGCGCACCAGGTACTCCGAGAGCGGCACCGCGGAGCCGAGGCGCGCCTCGAACGCTTCGCGGCCTTCCGCGGCGACCAGCGTGTCAGGATCGTGCCCCTGCGGCAGGAACAGGAAGCGGATCTCGCGCCCCTCGCGCGCCTCGGGCAGCGCCTGCTGCAGCGCGCGCCAGGCGGCGGCGCGCCCGGCGCGATCGCCGTCGAAGGCAAAGATCACCGCCGGCACCAGGCGGAAGATGCGCCGGAAATGCTCGGCGGTGGTGGCAGTGCCGAGGGTCGCCACCGCGTAGTCAATGCCCGACTGATGCAGCCGCACTACGTCCATGTAGCCTTCGACGACGATCAGGCGCGTAAGGTTGGTGCGCGCGCGGCGCGTCTCGTAGAGGCCGTACAGCTCGCCGCCCTTGTGGAACAACACCGTCTCGGGCGAGTTCAGGTATTTCGGCTCGCCGGCATCGATGATGCGGCCGCCGAAAGCGATGACGCGCCCGCGGGCATCGCGGATCGGGAACATGAGCCGGTCACGGAAGCGGTCGTAGTGCCGCTCTGCGCCGCTTGCCTGGCCGCGTTCGCGCTCGACGATGAGCCCGGCCTCGGCTAGGCGCTTGCGCTCGGGCTCGCCGGCGCCGAAGCGCTTGAGCAGCTCGTTCCAGGAGTTGGGCGCATAGCCGATGGCAAACCGCTCCAGCGTCTGGGGCGTCAACCCGCGCTTTGAGGCGTAGTCCCGCGCGCGCGGTTCGCGCGCCAGCGACTCGGCATAGAACTTCGCCACCTGACCCATCAGCTCGTAGAGCGGCTCGTCCGCGCGGCGCGCCCCGGCCGGCGCGCCGCCCTCGTGCGGCACTTCGAGCCCGAGGCGCGTGGCAAGCTCCTCCACCGCCTCCGGGAAGGCCATGTGATCGTGGTCCATGAGAAAGCCGAGCACCGTGCCGTGCTTGCCGCAGCCGAAGCAGTGGTAGAACTGCTTGTCGGGGCTGACCCAGAACGAGGGCGTCTTCTCGTTGTGGAACGGGCAGCAGGCCTTGTACTCGCGGCCCGATTTCTTCAGCTGCACGCGCGCGCCGATGATCTCCACGATATCAGCGCGGGCAATCAGCTCGTCGATGAAGTGCTGGGGGATGCGTCCCACGTGCCGCGCCCCTGGGAGTGTCAGCGGGTCAGCCGAGTTTCTGCTTGATGCGGGCGCTCACCGCGCCCATGTCGGCGCGTCCCTGGGCCTTCGGTTTCACCACCGCCATCACCTTGCCCATGTCCTTGATGGAGGCGGCGCCGGTGGCGGCGATCGCCTCTGCGATCAGCGCATCGATCTCGGCGGAGCTCATCTGCGCGGGCAGGTAGGTCTGCAGCAGCGCGATCTCGGCATTTTCCTTGGCAACGAGATCGGGGCGGCCGCCGCTTTCGAACTGGGTGACCGCTTCGCGGCGCTGTTTGATCATCTTCTCCAGCACCGCGAGCACTTGGGCATCATCGAGCGTGATGCGCTCGTCGACTTCGCGCTGCTTGATGGCGGCGAGCGCCAGGCGAATGGTTGCGAGCCGCTCCTTCTCGCCGGCCCGCATCGCATTCTTCATGTCTTCGGTGATGCGATCCCTCAGCGCCATGACGGAAAGATCGCCCGTCAGCGGGAGTTGCGCATGCCGTCGCGGGAGACGCGCTTCATGTGGCGCTTGATGGCGGCCGCCTTCTTGCGCTTGCGCTCCTGCGTGGGCTTCTCGTAGAACTCGCGCCGGCGCAGCTCGGTGAGGATGCCGGCCTTCTCACAGGCGCGCTTGAAGCGCCGCAGGGCGGCATCGAAGTACTCGTTCTCACGCACGCGGACGCTCGGCATCGAAACCTCAAGTCACTGACAGATAAGGAAATCTAGCCCGCCAGTTGCAGCGGTGTGCGCCGGAGCCGGTCGGGGGCGGGGGATTTTACGGGAGCGCCGGGGAGAAGGCAAAAGCCGGGCCGCGCGTTTCGACGCACTTCAGGGAGTAAGTCCGAATTTGGCGGCGTGCTCGGCAATCTTCGGCTGCAGGGCAGTGGCCGCAGCCAGGTCCGCCTGACCGGTAGCAGTCTGACCCTTGCGCAGCTTCGCCAAGCCGCGCCCGTACAGGGACCAGGCGATCTTGGGATTGCGGCGCAGCGCCTCGTCGTAGTCGGTGATCGCCTTGTCGTAGTTCCCGCGGCGCAAGTACACAAGACCGCGGCTGTCGTGGAACGAGGCGGCGTCGGGCTTGCGCCGCAGCGCTGAATCACAGTCGGCCAGTGCCGCATCCAACTCGAGGCCGGCGAGCGCGCGAACCCAGCAACGCGAATTGAGCGCCCGTGGCATTTCGATGTCATCGCGCTGGTGTGCGTCAATCCACTTCGTGTACTGCATCACGGCTGCCGGGTAAGCGCTGGCGTACCCGTAGAGGTCGCCCAGGCGCAGCCGCACGTCTGCTTCCTTCGGTGCTGCGCGGTCAGCGGCATCGAGGTCCGCAACCAGATCACTGCCCGGGGCGTCCATGCTGGCGCGCAGGCCGGCACGCGCCACCAGCGATGGCACGTCATCGGGTCTGAGCTTGAGTGCTGCGTCGAAGTCGGCGAGCGCCTTGTCCGGTTGCTTGGTGGCCCAGTAGGTGAGGCCGCGCTCGTAGAAATAACTGGCCTCGCCGGGCGCGAGTTCGCATGCGCGCGTGAGGTCGGCGAGGGCGTGCTCATAGTCGCGCCGCGCGCGGTAGGCGGTGCCGCGTTGCACGTACCCGGCGGCGTCCTTGGGCTCAGTGCCCGGCGATGGCGCGGCACCCTCTGCTGCTGGCGCAGCGGCCCCAGCCTCTGCCGCGGCGTCCGCAGTCGGCGCGGGATGATGGCTTAGGTCGAATACCGGCCCACCGTTGTACGTGAAGTACAGCTTGCTCTGGCTGGTGGCGACGTACACGTGATGGGACAGGAAGAAGTCGGCGCCGATCAGCATGTCCACGTCGCCGAGCGATTCCTCGGCAATGCGCAGGCGCGTGTTCTTCACCTCCTCGTCGCCAATCCTGAAGCTCTCGAACGGCGCGACCCAGCTACGAACGGCACGCCGGCCCACGCCGTGGGAGAAGCCCGCGGCGACTACGCCGGGACTATCGGGTGTCACGCCGGCTCGCTTGGCTGCATCCAGACTCAGCAGCGAAGTGCTCGCGCCGGTGTCAAACATGACGCGCACCTTGTGCCCATTCACGTACGCGGCACTTTCGGTGTGCGGATGCTCCCGGGTCGCGAAGGCGATGTCGATGACCGAGTAGGGCTTGCCGGCGGCATTGGCCCAGTAAGCGAGCGACGCCTTCTTGCAGTCCCCTTTCGGGCGATTGATGCGGATCACGCCGTTGGCGAGGTCGTATTCCGTGTCGCCAAAGCGGAATACGTTCTGGCCGAGCAGACCGATTGCGCCGCCCCCCAAATCGTTGCCGGCGACCACGAAGTCCACACGCGGCACGTCCATGTTGAAGATGGTGAACGTCTTCACCGTGGTGAGCCAGGTGCGCGCGTCCCCGCCGACGCCCGTGACAAAGAACCATACCGGTGCGGGTTCCAGGTGGAGCTTGAGTTGCCCGGCGGCCGCGGGCGTGAGCATGTTGAAGAACGCGCCACTGTCGGCAATGAACAGTGCGTCCTGACCATTGATGGCCGCGTGCACCATCGGCCGCATGCCCTCCATGGTTACCGGCAGTTCGGCGACGCGCGCCAGAGTGCACGTCTCGGCGCTTGCCGGGGATGCGCTCAGTAGAGCCAGCAGGGATACGGTGCCGAGGAACGCTGGCCGAGTCGGCGCCGGATGGTGGCGACGTACGGGCGCAAGCCTGCATCGCGTGCTGAAGCACATCTTTAGCTCAGACTATAGCATTAGGCCGGCGCCGGACGAGACGGCCGCGGCGCGCCGTGGACGGACGCTATGGTCGCTTTCGGGAACCGGGCACGGCCCGCTCAGCTAGGATGTTCCGCGAGCATGCGAGTTCTTGCGATTGAATCCTCGTGCGACGAGAGCGCGGCGGCCGTGCTAGATGCCGAGCGCGGGCTGCTCGCGCACGAGCTCTTCAGCCAGGTGGACCTGCACCGCGCCTACGGCGGGGTGGTGCCCGAGCTCGCCTCGCGCGATCACGTGCGCCGGCTGCTGCCACTGGTGCGGCTCGCCCTCGAGCGCGCCGGCGGCAGCGCTTCTGACATCCACGGCGTCGCCTATACCGCAGGCCCGGGGCTGATCGGCGCGCTGCTTACCGGGGCCTCACTCGCGGCAAGCCTGGCCTACGCGTGGCGCGTGCCGGCGATCGGGGTGCACCACCTTGAGGGTCACCTGCTCGCACCGCTCCTGGAGCCCGATCCGCCGCCCTTTCCGCACCTGGCGCTGCTCGTCTCCGGGGGCCACACGCAGCTCATCGAGGTGGCGGGCGTCGGCCGCTACCGCGTGCTCGGTGCGAGCCGCGACGATGCCGCCGGCGAAGCCTTCGACAAGAGCGCGAAGCTCCTGGGACTGCCGTATCCCGGCGGCCCGCAGCTGGCGCAGCTGGCAGAGAGCGGCACCGCCGGAGCCTTTACCTTCCCGCGCCCGATGCTCGATCGCGCCGGCCTCGAGTTCAGCTTCTCGGGGCTGAAGACCGCGGTGCTGCGCGCCGTGCGCGCCGGTCCCATGACGGAGCAGCGGCGCGCGGACCTGGCGCGCGCGGTCGAGGAGGCGATCGTCGACACCCTCATCGCCAAGGCGGTGCGGGCGCTCGACTACACCGGGTTCACGGTGCTGGTCGTCTCCGGAGGGGTCAGCGCCAATACCCGCCTGCGCGAGCGGTTGACCGAGGCCGCGGGCAGGCACGGCGCGCGCGTGTACTATCCGCGCATCGAGTTCTCCACCGACAATGCGGCCATGATCGCGGTGGCGGGCCTGAAGCGCCTCGAAGCCGGCCAGCATGACGATCTCGCCATCCGGGCGCGCGCCCAGTGGCCACTCGAGACGCTTTCCGCGGTAGGCACATGAGCGAGACACCCAGCGACCGGATCTTTCTGCACGGCCTGAGCGCCGCATGCATCATCGGCTTCATCGACTGGGAGCGGCGCGTCAAGCAGACCGTGGTGCTCGACATCGAGCTGCCGGTCGATTGCCGCCACGCCTCGCGTACCGACGAGGTGGCCGATACGCTCGACTACAAGAAGGTGGCGAAACGGGTGCTGGCGTTCGTCGAGCTGTCCGAGTTCAAGCTGGTCGAGACGCTCGCGCATCGCGTCGCGCTCCTGATACTCGAAGAGTTCGGACTCGAGTGGGTGAAGATCGCGCTCAACAAACCCGGCGCCATCCGCAACTCCCGCGACGTCGGCGTCGTCATCGAGCGCACGCGCGCGGACCTGCCCTCCGGGAAGTGAGCGTGCCCGAGGTCTACGTCGCCGCCGGCAGCAATGTTGCCCCCGAGGCTCACCTGGCACGCGCGCTAGCCGAGATCGCCCGTGCCTTTCCGGGGGCGCGCTTCTCCAGCTGGTACCGCAATCGCGCCGTGGGCTTCGAGGGCGATGACTTCATCAATCTGGTGGCGGGATTCGATACTGGGATGCCAGTGCACGCGGTGCTCGATGAGCTGCACGCCATCGAGGCGCGGTGCGGGCGCGAGCGCGGCGCGCCTCGCTGGGCGCCGCGTTCGATGGATCTCGACGTGCTGCTGTACGGCGATCTGATCTGCAGCGAGCCGGGGCTCACGCTGCCGCGGCCGGATCTGCTCAAGCGCCCCTACATGCTGGGGCCGCTCGCCGAACTCGCGCCCGGGGTCATCCACCCGGGCGTCAGGCTGTCCATCGGGGAGCTGTGGCAGCGCTTCGACCGTGACGCGCACCCGCTCCAGCGGGTCAAACCGCCCGTCTCCGCATCCTCCTGATGAGCCCGGTGGCGCTACCAGCCGATACTGCGGCCGCCGTCCACGGCCAGCACCTGGCCGGTCACGTACGGCGCCTCGGTCGCGAAGAACACGCAGGCGCGCGCCACGTCCTCCGGCGCGCCCATGCGCTTCAGGGCGGTGCGACTCGTGATGTCTGCCTGCAGCGCCTGATCCAGTCCATCCTCGGGCCACAGCACCGGGCCGGGCGCCACCGCGTTGACACGCACGTGCGGCCCGAGTTCGCGCGCCAGCGAGCGGGTGAGCATGATGAGCCCCGCCTTGGCGATGCTGTATACCGGGTAGCGGCGCAGCGGCCGGATCCCGTGGATGTCGGCGAGGTTGATGATCAGCCCCTTGGCCTGGTGCAGCGCCGGGGCGGCCGCCTGCGCCAAGAACAGCGGCGCCTTGAGGTTGGTGCCGATGAGATCGTCCCAGTCGATCGCGGTGATGTCGCCAACCGGTGTCGGGTAGAACGAGGAGGCGTTGTTCACCAGGATGTCGAGCCCGCCGAAGCCGTGGGTTGCCACCGCCACGAGCGCCGGCAGCTGAGCGACCTCGAGCAGGTCCGCTTCCGCGCTCTTCGCAGATCCGGCCCGTGCGACGTTCAGCTCGCGCTCCAGCGCCGCGGCGTCATCCGCCGAGGAGCGGTAGTGCAGCACGACATTGGCGCCGGCCGCGTGCAGCGCGCGCGCGATGGCGCCGCCTACGCGCCGCGCCGCGCCGGTCACGAGGGCAGTCTTGCCGCGCAGGGCATCGCTTGCGGGTGGGGGGTCGGTGGCCGGTGTGTGGTGCACCATGGGGCGCGATTATGACCGCATCGGGCGCGCGCTCAATGCTTCCGCCGCTGACGCCCGAGGAGGCGCACCACAGCGCAAGCGTCGCTGCGCTCATCGCCGCCGAGACCACGGCGGCCGGGGGCTGGCTCTCGTTCGAGCGCTTCATGGAGCTGGCGCTGTATGCCCCGGGGCTCGGGTACTACAGCGCCGGCAGCTCCAAGATCGGCAGCGGCGGGGATTTCGTCACCGCGCCGGAGACTTCCGACCTCTTCAGCGCCTGTCTGGCGCGCCAGTGCGAGCAGGTGCTCTCGAGCACCGGCGGGGAAATCCTGGAGCTCGGTGCGGGCACGGGGCGCATGGCGGGAGCGCTGCTTGAGGCGCTCACCACTCTGGGCAGGCTCCCCTCGCGCTACGCCATTCTCGAGGTCAGCGCCGATCTCGTCGAGCGGCAGCGCACGCGCCTGCAGCAGCTGCCGCCGGAGCTGCGCGAGCGGCTGGTGTGGCTCGACCGGCTCCCCGAGCGGCCCCTCGACGGGGTGATCCTCGCCAACGAGGTCGTCGATGCGCTGCCGTGCCGGCGCTTCACCTGCCGCGGCAGCGGCATTCGCGAGCTGGGAATTGCCCTTGCCGAGGGCGAGGCGGGCGTGAGCTTCCGCGAGCAGTTCGGGCCCGCCGATCCGGTGCTGGCCCAGGCCTGCCGCGAGCTGCGCGCAGCGCTCCCCGCCACCCTCCCGGAAGGCTACACCTCCGAAGTCTGCCTGCGAGTCGCACCCTGGATCGCATCCCTCGGCGCCTCTCTCGGCCGCGGCGCGATCCTCATATCCGACTACGGGCTGCCGCGCCGGCACTACTATCACCCGCAGCGGGTGAGCGGCACGCTGCGGTGTCATTTCAGGCAGCGCGCGCACGATGATCCCTGCATCAATGTCGGGGTCCAGGACATCACCGCCTGGGTCGACTTCACCCGCGTGGCGGAAGCGGCGCGCGGCGCCGATCTCGAAGTGAGCGGCTTTGCCACCCAGGCCGCTTTTCTGCTCAGCCTCGGACTCGAGACCCTGGTCGCGGAAGCCCCCGAGGGCGTGCAGCACGCGAAGCTGGCGGGCGAAGCGCGCCGCCTCATCATGCCCGAGGAGATGGGCGAGGCCTTCAAGGTCATGGCTCTCACGCGCGGCTGCGACGAACCGCTCGTGGGCTTCACGCTGCAGGACCTGCGGCACCTGTTGTGACGGATTGCAAACGGCGCCCACGCCGGCCCGGTGCGTGGTGCGCAGGCCGGTTAAGATGGCGCCCAGTTCAGGGCTGAACGAAAGCGCCGCGCGTGTCCGATTCCGTAAGCACCGTGATCCTCGGCATCGTCGAGGGCATCACCGAATTCCTGCCCATCTCCAGCACCGGACACCTGCTGATCACCGAGCAGTGGCTGGGCGAGCGCTCCGAGCTCTTCAACGTCACGATCCAGGCGGGGGCGATTCTGGCCATCGTGCTGGTCTACTGGCGACGCCTGCTGAACCTGCTGACGCGCTTCGATGTGCCGGCCAACCGCGACTACCTCGCGAAGCTCATCTTGGCCTTTCTCATCACCGCGACCGGCGGGTTTCTGGCCACGCGCCTCGGGTGGAAGCTGCCCGAGTCGGTGCTGCCGATTGCGCTCGCCACCCTGATCGGCGGCATACTGATCCTGATCATCGAGCGCTACGTCGCCGGTCGGCCGGCGAGCGATGTGGTGACGTGGAATGTCGCGATCTGGGTGGGTCTGTGTCAGATCCTGGCGGCGGTGTTTCCCGGGACCTCGCGCTCGGCCTCCACCATCTTCGCCGCGATGCTCGCGGGGCTGACGCTGCGTCCGGCAGCCACGGAATTCGCCTTCCTGGTCGGCATTCCGACCATGTTTGCCGCGACCGGCTACGAGCTCCTGAAAGTGCGCCAGCAGAGCGCCAGCGAGGACTGGCACGCGCTCACGGTCGGCTTCATCGTGTCGGGCATCGTGGCCTTCATCGCGGTGAAGTGGCTGCTGCGCTACGTGCAATCGCACCGCTTCACGGTGTTCGCTTGGTACCGCATCGTGCTCGGCGTGGCGCTGCTGATCGCGCTGCAGGTGGGGATGCTGCACTGAGCGCGGCTAGCCCCCGGCGTCCTTCACGGCGGTGATCGCGGCCAGGCGCCGGCGGCGCAACTGGTCGCCGATCTGGGCGCCTTGCAGCCCGCGCCGCTCCTCTTCCGACAGCGCCACCGCGGCGGCCGCCGCGAGCGCCTGCTTGAGGACTGCCACCTGCGGGTAAGGCGCGCTCTCGCGCCCGGTGCGGCCGCGCGCGTCCGCCTCGCACGCCAGCAGCAGCTCTGCGAAGCGCTCCGGGCGACGGAACGCGTCGCAACTCTCGAGCAGCGTCAGCACGGTCGCGGGCTTGAGCTCCAGCGCGCGGTGCACGTGCGTGTGGTAGCGCGCTGCCAGGACGGCGAGCTCGCGGTGACCGTTCGGCACCTTCAGCCGGTCGCACACTGCCTCGATCGCGGGCACGCCGAGTTCCTCGTGCCCATGGTGACTCGGCCAGCGCTCGCGCGGCGTGCGCGCCTTGCCCAGATCGTGCGTGAGCACCGCGAAGCGTACCGCCGGCGGACTGCCGGCATCCGCCGCGTAGCGCAGCGCGAGCATCACGTGCACCCCGGTGTCGACTTCCGGGTGCCAGCGCGGCGGCTGCGGCACGCCGTAGAGCGCGTCGATCTCCGGAAAGATCACGGCCAACGCGCCGCAGGCGCGCAGGGTCTCGAAGTACACATCCGGACGCGCCTCACCGAGCGCTCGCTCGGTTTCCTGCCAGACGCGCTCGGGCACCAGGGCGCTCACTTCGCCCGCCTCGGTCATGCGGCACATGAGCGCGAGCGTCTTCTCCGCCACGCGAAAGCCGCGGCTGGCGTAGCGCGCGGCGAAGCGCGCGACCCGCAGGATCCGCACCGGGTCCTCGATGAAGGCATCGGACACGTGGCGCAGCAGCTTCGCGGCCAGATCGGCCTGGCCGTTGTAGGGATCGATGAGCTCGCCGGTCTCGCTTTCGGCCATCGCGTTGATGGTGAGGTCGCGGCGCTTCAGGTCTTCCTCGAGCGTGACGTCCGGGGAGAACTGCGTGGTGAAGCCGCGGTAGCCGGGGGCCACCTTGCGCTCGAGCCGGGCGAGTGCGTACTCCTCGTGCGTGTTCGGGTGCAGGAACACCGGGAATTCGCGCCCGACACTCTGGTAGCCCTGGCGCGTGAGCTCCTCGGGCGTCGCACCCACCACCACCCAGTCGCGCTCGCGCACCGGCAGTCCCAGCAGCCGGTCCCGGACCGCGCCGCCGACCAAGTAGACTCGCATGGTGCGCATGTTAACCGGGCCCCCGGAAATCCGCGTGTCCTGTTGGTCGGGGGCCGTCCGGTACGCCGCGCGCGGGCTCGTCCTGGCGGCGGCCTGCACGCTCCTATCTGGCTGTGGCACCGCGTATCTCATGCACGCTGCGACCGGGCAGTGGCACGTGCTGCACGCGCGCGTGCCGATCGAGAAGCTGCTCACCGACCCGTCCACCCCGCCGGAGCTGCGCGCACGCCTCACCGAGGTGCGCGCGGCGCGTGATTTCGCTTCGCAGGAGCTGGGGCTGCCCGACAACAAGAGCTATCGCACCTACGCAGACATCCACCGCCCTTACGTGGTGTGGAACGTGGTGGCGGCGCCGGAGTTCTCGCTGAAGCCGCAGCGCTGGTGCTTTCCGGTGGCGGGCTGCGTGGCGTACCGGGGGTATTTCCAGGAGCACAAGGCGCGCGACTTCGCGCTCGAGCTCGAGACGCGCGGCTTCGACGTTACGGTCAACGGCGTGCCCGCCTACTCGACGCTCGGCAAGTTCGACGATCCGGTCCTGTCGAGCATGATGCGCTATGGGGACGACGTGCTCGCAGCCACCATCTTCCACGAGCTGGCGCACCAGCTGCTGTACGTGCGCGATGACTCGGCTTTCAACGAGGCGTTCGCCACCACGGTCGAGGACGCGGGCCTGGAGCGCTGGCTCGCGCACCAGGGCGAGCCGCGGCGCATGCAGAACTTCCGTGCCGAGCAGGCCGACGAGCAGGCGTTCGTCGACATGCTCTCGCACTACCGGGCAGAGCTCGTCATTCTCTACGCCTCGGGCGTACCGCCGGTACAGATGCGGGCACAGAAGGCGGCGATCTTGCAGCGCCTGGCAGCCGAAATCCGCGCCCTCGAGCGTACCGAGGGGACGGGCTCGCCGTACTACGAGTCATGGCTCGCGCGCGGGCTGAACAACGCCCGGCTCGCTTCGGTCGCGACCTATTTCGACTGCGTGCCGGGCTTCAGGCGGCTGCTCGATGAGTCGGGGGGCGACCTGAGGCGCTTCTACGCCGCCGCGCGCGAGCTGTCGCGCGAGCCGCGCGCCACTCGCCACGCGCGGCTGTGCACCTCTGCAGGAGAGATTACCGAGCCTTCGGACTAGCGCAGCGGGACCAGCAGCACCGTATTGCCGCGGCGCACTTCCAGCACCAGCACCGCGGCGCCCTTGGCGCGCTCGCGCAGCTCGCGCAGGTTGCTGACCCTGCCGCGGTTGGCGCCGACGATGACGTCGTCGGCGCGCAGCCCCGCCTGGGCAGCGGCGCTGCCCGGATCGACGTTGCGGACCAATGCGCCCCCGCCGTCCGGGGCGTCGGCGAGGCTCGCGCCCTCGAAGCTCTTGTGAATGGCGGCCGGGCCACCGCCGAGCTCGGCGGCGGTGTCGGCGATCACCGCGGTCACGCGCAGCGGCTTGCCGTCGCGTACCAGACCGATCTCGACCTTGTCGCCGACCCGCATCAGCCCGATGCTGTTGCGCAGCTCGCTGTTGGACTTCACCGGCTGGCCGTTTACGGTGGTGATCACGTCGCCGGTGCGGATGCCGGCCTTGTCGGCCGGCGACCCTTCGACCACCTGCGACACCAGCGCGCCCATGGCACTCGACAGCCCGAGCGAGTGCGCGATGTCCGGGGTCACGGTGTACATGCTCACCCCGAGCTGGCCGCGCTTCACCGACCCGTACTTGATCAGCTGCTCCATGACGCTGTGCGCCATGTTGACCGGGATCGCGAAGCCGATGCCGATGTTGCCGCCGCTGCGGGACAGGATCGCGGTGTTGATGCCGATGAGCTCGCCGCGCAGGTTGACGAGCGCGCCGCCGGAATTGCCGGGGTTGATGGAGGCATCCGTCTGGATGAAGTCTTCGTAGCCGTCGGGGTTGATCCCCGAGCGCGACAGGCCGCTGATGATCCCGGAGGTGACCGTATGTTGCAGGCCGAAAGGGTTGCCGATCGCCACCACGAAATCGCCCACCTCGGCCCTGGAGGAGTCGCCCAGCGGAATCTGCGCCAGCGCCGCGCCCTCGGGTTTCACCTTGAGCACCGCCACGTCCGAGGGCGTATCGCTGCCGACCACCTCGGCTTTGAGATCGCGCCCGTCCTGCAGCGTCACGGTGATCTCGTTGGCGTTCTCGACGACATGCGCGTTGGTGACGATGTAGCCGTTCTTGGCATCGAAGATCACGCCCGAGCCGGCGCTCTGGAACGGCCGCTCGCGCGGCCCGGTGTCGGGTGGTACGTCGAAGAAGCGTCGGAAGAAGGGATCGTCGAGCAGCGGGTTCTGGCCGCCGCGCTCGTGGATGGTACCGCGCGTGGCAATGTTCACCACCGCCGGCGACACTCTCTTGATCATGGGTGCCAGCGTCGGCAGCGGCGTATCGCCGACCGCGGGCGGCATGGCGCTCCAGGCGGGCGCCGCCGGGGCGAGCGCGACGATCATCAGCAGGGCGAATCCGGCGCGGGTCATGGCCCTGGGAATTCTAGCCCACCGCGGGGACAATGAAGCGCGCCGGCGGTGATCCGGCACGTGCAGAAATCCTTAAAAAGTCGGCGGCCGGCGGCGCTCAGGCGCCGCCGGCTCCGACGGGTCCTCAGGCGGCCTGGACCGTGATGCGCCGCGGCTGCTCCTGCGGGCGCTTCGGGATCGTGACTTCCAGCACCCCGTTCACGTGTGTGGCCTTGATCGCCTCTGCATCGACGCTCTCGGGGAGCGTGAAGCGGCGCAGGAACGTGCCGGAAGCACGCTCGACGCGCTCGAAACCGTCCTCGGAGCTCTTCTTCTCCGAGCGGCGCTCGCCCTTGATTGTCAGCACGCCCTTTTCGGCTGTGACGTCGATGTTCTTGCCCTCAACGCCCGGCAGGTCGGCGGTCACGACGAAGCGATCAGCCTCCTCGTGGATGTCGACGTGCGGGATCCAGCTGACGCTCGCGCTGTCAGTGCTGTCGGCCAGGGCATGCTCGAAGTTCCGCGCGAAGCGGCTCACGAGCGCCCACGGCTCATAGCGAACGATGGTCATAGAGTTCTCCTGTCGGAAGAGGTTGAAACCAAAAAACAGCCATAAACTTGTGTTGTCCCGGATGTGCGGATGGTGGCGTGTGCTTTCAAGGGGCCGGCTCATGAGCCCGGCCTGTGGCCGGACGAGCTGGTCAAAAAGTGATCAGACGCTGGAAAAGAGCCGGCGCGGCTACTGCCAAACCCGCGGCCAAGGTGCTTAAAACGGTGGACAGTCTGTGTAAAAGCTGTGCTTCGCCTGGGCACAAGATATTGGGTCTGATGCTTCCGGCCACAAGCGGAAAGCCACGAAAAATTTATCCGGGAAGTTACGGCCAATAATGTCGTAATTAGTTGATAAAAAACCAAAAAATTAGCCATGTAAAACGGGGCTGCGAAGCTTGACGCACTATGCCCCCGTCATTAGTCTTTTGACCCCGACACAAGATCTAGTGTTCGCGAAGGCGATCTAGGGTCACGCGATCGGGGGAGGTTTCAGGGACCTGACTGTCGCAAAGGCAGCAGGTACCAGTGAGGCACGCGGCTCTTGGAGCGCTACGCGCCGTGGCTGGAATTCCCTGCAATCCGTCGGACAAGGCGTCAAGAACAGCGGAGCGCCGCGGATTAAATGAACACCGTCGTAAAGATTGATCCCAAAAGTGTCGATGCGATTCCGTTCCAGGAGGCGTCGCTCGATATTTGGGACAAGAAGTATCGTCTCACTGCGAAAGACGGCTCGCCCATCGACAAGACGATGGACGATACCTACAAGCGTGTGGCGCGCGCCCTCGCGGACGTGGAAGCGAAGGAGGTGCGTGAGCATTGGCATGAGCGCTTTCTGTGGGCGCTGCGCCACGGAGCCATTCCCGCCGGCCGCGTGACCTCCAACGCTGGCGCACTCGAGCACAAGCCTGCGACCTCGACCATCAACTGCACGGTCTCGGGCACGATCCACGACTCGATGGATGACATCCTGCGGAAGGTCCACGAGGCAGGACTCACGCTCAAGTCGGGAGCTGGAATCGGCTACGAGCACTCGACGCTGCGCCCGCGCGGCGCCTACGTCTCGGGTGCTGGCGCTTACACCTCCGGCCCGCTCTCCTTCATGGATATCTTCGACAAGATGTGCTTCACCGTCTCCTCCGCCGGCGGTCGCCGCGGCGCGCAGATGGGCACTTTCGATGTCGGGCACCCAGACGTCATGGAGTTCATCCGAGCCAAGCGTGAGAGCGGGCGGCTGCGCCAATTCAACCTCTCGCTCCTTATCACCGATGAATTCATGCAAGCCGTACGCGACAGCCGCGAGTGGCGGCTTGCTTTCCCGTTATCGCTCAAAGAGTACGAGACCGAGCATCCGGATTTGAAGGATCCGGCAAAGTTCGTGTGGCGCGAGTGGCCAGTGCACGAAGGCTACGTTGTTAACGATGACGGCTTGGTCGCCTGCAAGATTTATAAGATCCTGCCGGCACGGCGCGTGTGGGACGTGATCATGACGTCCACCTACGACTTCGCTGAGCCGGGATTCATTCTCATCGACCGCGTCAATGAGATGAACAATAACTGGTGGTGCGAAAACATCCGCGCTACTAACCCGTGCGGAGAGCAGGCACTTCCGCCATACGGCTCGTGCCTGCTCGGTTCGGTGAACCTTACGCGCTTCGTCAGGCGTCCGTTCACTGACTTCGCGGAGTTCGACTGGAGTGAATATCGCGAGGTCGTTAGGGTCTTCACGCGCATGCTCGACAATGTGGTGGAGATCAATGGGCTGCCGCTGGAGAGGCAGCGCGAAGAGATTGTGCGCAAGCGCCGTCACGGCATGGGCTTCCTCGGTCTCGGCAGCACCATGACGCTGCTGAGGATGAAGTACGGCTCGCCGGAAGCGATGCGCTTCACCGAAGAGGTGACGCGCGAGATGGCCGTGGCCGGCTGGGAAGCGGCGCTGGAGCTGGCGCGCGAGAAGGGTCCGGCGCCGATCATGAACGAGGAGTTCACGGTCACCAAGGAGATGCTGCGCAAGCGGCCCGAGATGGCACGCGACGGCTGGAAGGCGGGCGCCAAGATCGCCGGGCGGCTGCTGCACGCCAAATACAGCCGCTACATGCAGCGCGTCGCGCAGGTCGCGCCGCAGCTGGTGCACGAGCTGGCGGAGACCGGAGCGCGCTTCACGCACCACACCTCGATCGCGCCCACGGGCACGATCTCGCTTTCACTGGCTAACAACGCGTCGAACGGAATCGAGCCGTCATTCGCACATCACTACTTCCGAAACGTCATCCGGGAAGGGAAGAAATCCAAGGAAAAGATCGACGTTTATTCGTTCGAGTTGCTGGCGTACCGCGAGCTGGTCAACCCGAGCGCCCAACCTGGAGCGACGAACGATGCTCAGAGACTGCCGGACTACTTCATCGCGTCCGATGACGTCACCCCCCAGGAACATGTCGAAGTGCAGGCTGCAGCCCAGAAGTGGGTCGATTCATCGATTTCTAAGACGGCGAACGTGCCTACGAATTTTGCCTACGACAAGTTCAAAGACATCTATCTGTATGCATACGAGCAGGGGCTGAAGGGCTGCACCACGTTCCGCTTCAACCCGGAAGCCTTCCAGGGCGTGCTCGTCAAGGAGCAGGACCTGAAGAACACGCTCTACAAGTTCACGCTCGAGGACGGCTCCGTCATCGAGGTGCGCGGCGACGAGGAGATCGACTACGACGGCGAGATCCACACCGCCGCCAACCTCTTCGATGCCATGCGCGATGGCTATTACGGGCGCTTCTGAGCCCTTGAAACGCGCGCGCCGCGAATCCAGGAAACGACCATGACCATCAAGATCGATCGCAAAATCGTCAAGTATCAGGTGCAGAAGCCGGAGGACAAGGCGGCGGCCGAGAAGGCCGCGGCGGAAGCGCGCCCCGCTCAGGCAGGCGAGCCCGAGCTGGTGCGCGACAAGAACGGCCACACCGCCAAGGTCATCCGGATGCACGAGAAGCTCGAGCGTCCGGAGGTGCTGGTCGGCTCGACCTACAAGATCAAGACGCCGATCTCCGATCACGCCATGTACGTGACCATCAACGACATCGTGCTGAACGAGGGCACCGAGTACGAGCAGCGCCGCCCGTTCGAGGTGTTCATCAATTCCAAGAACCTTGACCACTTCCAGTGGATCGTGGCGCTCACCCGCATCATCTCGGCGGTGTTCCGCAAGGGCGGGGACGTCACCTTCCTGGTGGATGAGCTGAAGGCGGTATTCGACCCGCGCGGCGGCTACTGGCAGCCGGGCGGCAAGTTCATGCCCTCGATCATCGCCGAGCTCGGCTACGTCATCGAGAAGCACCTGCAGAGCATCGGGCTGATCAGAAAGAGCCAGCTCGATGTGCACCAGCAGAAGCTCGTCAACGAGAAGCGCGCCGAGTTCGAGGCGCGCAGCAAGCAGACCGACGCATTCGCCAAGGGCCACTTCCCGGAAGGGGCGCAGCTGTGCGGCCGCTGCAGCACCGCGGCAGTGGTGATGATGGACGGCTGCATGACGTGCCTGAACTGCGGCGATTCGAAGTGTGGGTGAGTCCGACACCACTGCGACAACCAACGCGAACTGACAGATCCGCGTGAAGTCGACGAGGCAGCCCCGCAAGGCTGCCTCTTTTTTTGCCCGCCTGGCGCGGCCGATCGCGCGCGCTGGGACTCATCGCACGCTATTGCCTCTTGCAGTCCGGCTAAGACTTCGCTGACGATCGAAGCGCTGCCCGGCGCCGCGGCTGCCGGGCAAAAAAAACCCCGCCGGATGGCGGGGTTGTCGGTCGCTTGCTTGTGTGTGGAGGAGTGTCTTCTCGTTGTTATCCGGTCGCGTGCGGTATCCGACGAACCGTCCGGTCGCATTCCGGACCCGCACTTGTTCTTTCGGTTATCCCGTGGGCTTGCTTCCTTCCCGCTGTACCGTTGCTGATATGAAGATGAGCAACACGCGTGCCAAAGCCGGCGGTGCCGGCTTCTGTTGAACATGTTGTGTTCCGCGCCTCCCGCAACTGTGACGCAGTGCACATTGTGGGACCGTTCTGGGGGTCCAGGAACGGGTCGGGGCGGCGCGTTCGGGCGGCACTGTCGGCCGGTCAGCCACTCAAGTGTAAAGATTACCGACGCATTCGGCGACGCCAGCGGAGCTGAGCAGCCAATCGAGATTGACGCAACTAATTGAATATACTTTAAAAATCATGCCTACACCGGGGTGTAAATGAACTCGACAGGGGGTAAACGGGGCTCGCAGGACGCCATCTTCGGGCGGCGCGGCCTCCTGGCCGCGCTGCTCCTGCTGCTGGCCACGGCGGCCGCTGCGCCGCGCGCTCAGGCCGCGGAGGACCCCATGCCGCGCCCACCGCAGCTCGAGAAGGACGTGCAGTTCTGGATCCGCGTGTACACGCAGATCGACACCAACTCCGGTTTGCTCCACGACCAGTACAACCTGGGCGTCATCTACGACACGCTGCACTTCGCTCCCGACAGCTCGCCCAGCGTGCGCGAGCGCATGGTCGATGCCGCGCGCGAGCGCTACGCGCAGGCGCTGCGCCGGATCGCCGCGGCCGGTGAAGGCGACACGCTCTCCCCGGAGGATCAGCGTATCAAGGAGCTGTGGGGGAGCGAGGCCAGCCCCGCGCGGCTGCGCACCGCGGTCGATGACATCCGCTTCCAGCTCGGCCAGTCGGACCGCTTCCGCAGCGGGCTCATCCGCTCGGGCGCCTGGGAGACGCATATCGCCGAGACGCTCGCGAACCTCGGGCTGCCTCCGGAGCTTGCGGTGCTGCCCCACGTCGAGTCCTCCTTCAACCCCGCGGCGTACTCCAAGGTAGGCGCGGCGGGGTTGTGGCAGTTCATGCGCTCGACCGGACGGCGCTACATGCGCATCGACGGCGCGGTCGATGACCGCCTGGACCCGTTCCGTTCCACCGAGGCCGCCGCCCAGCTGCTCGCCTACAACTACCGGGTGCTCGGCACCTGGCCGCTGGCGCTGACGGCCTACAACCACGGCACCGCCGGCATGCGCCGTGCCAAGGACCAGCTCGGCACCGACGACATCGTGAAGATCGTGCGCAACTACAGCAGCCGTACGTTCGGCTTCGCCTCGCGCAACTTCTACGTGTCGTTCCTGGCCGCGCTCGACATCGACAGGAATCCGGAGAAGTACTTCGGCGCGCTGCCGAAGGAGAGCGAGGCGCGCTTCCAGGAGATCCAGGTCCCGGCCTACGTGCCGGTATCCTCGCTCGAGCACGCCCTGAAGATCGATGCCGGGAAACTGCGGGCGCTGAACCCGGCGCTCCTGCCACCGGTGTGGAGCGGCGCGCGGCGCGTGCCGAAGGCGTACCACCTGCGCCTGCCGGAGGACGGCACGCAGTGGAGCAGCCAGCTGCTGTCGCAGCGCCTCGCGCCCGCGGAGCTGTTCGCCGGCCAGAAAGGACCCGCCCGCTATAAGGTGGAAAGTGGCGACACGCTCGCGAAGCTCGCCGAGCGCTACGGCGTCTCCATCCAGTCGCTCGCGAGCCTGAACCACATGCGCACCAGCGCGCCCTTGAAGCCTGGGCGCACCATTACCGTGCCGGAGGCGGCGCCCGTGACCGTGGCCGCAGCCACGCCGCCCCCGCCGCCGCTGTCCGCACCGGCCGCTACCGAGGCGGCCGGGAACGCCGCGGCCGCTGCGAGCGTCGCGCCGCCCTCGCCAGGCGGTGCGGTCTCCGCCGACGTCGCCGAGCGCGAGAGCGCCGAGGACGCCGCGGCGGCCGCCGCCGCACAGGTGGCGGCGAACGCCAAGCCGCACGCCGCCGCCGGCCCGCAGCCGGTGTCGGCGGCGCAGGCGGAGGCACTGGGGCCGGCGCTCGGGCCTGCGGCCGCGGACACCGCCGAGCAGAGCGCCGACCCGATCGACTACAGCGTCGCGCAGGACGGCACCATTCGCGTGGCCGCGGAAGAGACACTCGGTCACTACGCCGACTGGCTGGGCGTGACCGCCGCCAGGCTGCGCGAGCTCAACCACCTGAAGTTCCGCGCGCCGGTCCGCATCGGCGAGCGCATCAAGCTCGACTTCTCCGAGGTCAAGCCCGAGGTGTTCGAGACGCTGCGCCACGAGTACCACCGCGAGATGCAGGCCGCGTACTTCGCCGCGCACCGCATCGTCGGCAGCGAGGTGCACATCGCGCGGCGCGGGGACTCGCTGTGGACGCTGACGCAGCGTTCCGAGGTGCCGCTGTGGCTGGTGCAGCAGTACAACCCCGATGCGAATCTCGCCGACCTGCATCCGGGCACGCAGATCGTGATGCCGCGCGTGGAGGAGATCGGCAATGGCGGCTGATCAGCGCCCGCAAAACGTCGGCGCGTGGCGACGCTCGGAGCGGCTGTGACGGCGGTACCTGCGCGGTTGTCGCCTTAGGCCCTATAATCCGCAGCAATTGGCTGTGATGGACCGGAAAGGGATGGGATTCATCAAGTTAGCGGCAGCCTTGGGGCTCGCCTGCGCCGCCGGCGCGGTGCTGGCGGACGGGCTGCCGACGCTGCCCGACGCGCAGCCGGTCACGATGCGCACCACCCCGCTCGAGTCGCTCCCCGTGGTCGACCGGGTGGTGGTGCACAAGAGCCAGCGGCGGCTGCTGCTCATGCACGGCGGCAACATCGTGCGCGCCTACCACGTGGCGCTCGGGCTCTCCCCGGTCGGCCAGAAGGAGCGCTCGGGCGACTTCCGCACGCCCGAGGGCACCTACCGCCTCGACCGCCGCAACCCGCGCAGCGACTACTTCCTCTCGATCAAGGTGTCCTACCCCAACGAGGCGGACCTGAAGCGTGCGCACGCCCGGCACTGGGACACCGGCGGCTCGATCATGATTCACGGCCTGCCGAACCTTCTGAAGCACGAGGCCGAGTTCTACGACAGCCATGACTGGACCGACGGCTGCATCGCCGTGTCCAACGCCGACATGACGGAGATCTGGATGCTCGCTCCGGACGGCGTGCCGATCGACATCCTTCCCTAGTAGAGCGTGAGCAGCGATTTTTCAGAGTTCGTCGACGCGCGCGTCGGGCCGCGCGGTAGTCTCGAAAATCTTTCCCAGAGCGAGATCGACAAGCTCCTGGACACGGGGCAGGGCGGTCTGTACCCGCTGTTCCGCCGCTGCGCCCTGGCGGTGCTCAACTCCGGCGCCCCGACCGACAACGCCAAGGAGATCTTCGACCGCTACAGGGACTTCGAGATCCGCATCGTGCGCCACCCCTGGGGGGTGAAGCTCGAGATGCAGAATGCGCCGGGGGCGGCGTTCGTCGACGGGCAGATGATCCGCGGCATCAAGGAACACCTGTTCGCGGTGCTGCGCGACGTAGTGTTCATCTCCAACGAGATCATCGCGAGCGGCAGGTTCGACCTCAGCGACTCGCCCTCGATCACCAACGCGGTGTTCCACGTGCTGCGCAACGCGCGCCTGCTCGATTACAAAGCGCGGCCCAACCTGGTGGTGTGCTGGGGCGGGCACTCGATCGGCGCCGAGGAGTACCAGTACACCAAGAACGTCGGGTACGAGCTCGGGCTCCGGGGCCTGGACGTGTGCACCGGTTGCGGTCCCGGGGCCATGAAGGGCCCGATGAAGGGGGCCACCATCGGGCATGCCAAGCAGCGCATCGAGCACGGCCGCTACATCGGCATCACCGAGCCCGGGATCATCGCCGCGGAGCCCCCGAACCCGATCGTCACGCAACTGGCCATCATGCCGGACATCGAGAAGCGCCTGGAGGCGTTCGTGCGCGTGGCGCACGGCATCGTGGTGTTCCCCGGCGGGGCGGGCACGGCGGAGGAGATCCTGTACCTGGCCGGGATCCTGCTCGATCCGGCCAACCGCGAGCAGCCCTTCCCGATCGTGCTCACCGGCCCGGCCGAGAGCGCGGCGTATTTCGAGCACATCAGCCGCTTTATCGCTGGCACGCTGGGGGCGGATGCGGCGCGGCGTTTCAGCATCATCATCGACGACCCGCCGGAGGTGGCGCGGCGCATGGTGCGCGGCATGGACGCGGTGCGCGAGTTCCGCCGCAAGCACAGCGACTCGTACAACTTCAGCTGGCTGCTGTCGGTGCGGCGCGAATTCCAGCTGCCCTTCGAGGTGACCCACGCCAGCATGCGCGCGCTCGACCTGTCGCGCGATCAGCCCGCGCATGAGCTCGCCTCGAACCTGCGGCGCGCGTTCTCCGGCATCGTCACCGGCAACGTCAAGGAGTACGGCATCCAGGCGATCGAGCGCGAAGGCCCGTACGAGCTCGCCGGCGACCCCGCGATCATGCATCTGCTCGATGAGCTCCTGGCCGCGTTCGTCGCGCAGCGGCGCATGCGCCTGCCGGGCAGCGCCTATCGTCCGGTCTACCGCCTGGTGGCGTAAAAAAGTCCGTTCCGGCGGCGCCCACGCCGCGGCTTACATAACGCTCTTCAGGCCACACACTTTCGCGAGCTCGCCCGAGAGCTGTGTCCCACCGTAGCGGTACGGCGACATGGCTGTGAACCAGTTCCTGCGGTGCGCAAGAGGTTAGCCGTACGCTGCGTCACAGGGTCTTCAGGAGCTTCTTATGAGCTCAAGCGACAGGGGGCGAGATGACGCGGCGGGCCCGCACCGCGAACCCGCGCCCGCAAGCCCGACCGGCGGAGCCGACGCATACGCGAACTGGCTCGATCGCATGCAGCGCGCCCGCGCGCGGCAGGCCGCGATCACCCGCAACCTCTACACCTGGTCGAACTACAAGAGCTGGGCTGACCAGGTGCGCGATTCCTGGTCCAGCACCGAGGGCAGCGGCGGCGCGAACGGCGCCGGCGCCCCCAAGCCCCGCAAGTAATTCCCGCAGAATTTCCGCTGCGCGGCCCGGCGCGGGCTGCACCCGATTTTTCAGTTTTCAGGCGTTCGCCACCGCCGCCGTGACCGGCAGCTCGGGCGCTGCTGCACTCGTGCCCTCATCCCCGCCCGCGGGCGTCGCGGCCGCCTCCACCGACCCTTCCGTACCCTGCCCGTCGGCCCCGGCGGCCGGACTGGGCATGAGCCAGTCGATCAGCGGCAGCCACTGCTCGACGTCATCCTGCGCCACGTAGCTCTTCATCTCGTGCACGCCCACCCCGAGCTCGGCCGCGCGCACGTAGTTCTGCGAGTCGCGGATGGTGGCCACGATCGGGATGCCGAGGGTGTGCAGGAAGCGGATCAGGGCCTGGTAGATGAGAGTATTGCGGCGCACGCGGTTGGCGATGACGCCGATGCGGTTGTCCTCGCGGCGGATCTTGGCCACCAGCAGCAGGTCCCCGATGCAGCGCGAGCAGGTGTGGATGTCGATGTCCGAGGGCAGCACCGGCACGATGATCTTGTGGGCATCGCGCGTCATGCTCGGCAGCTGCTGCCCTTCGAGCGCGGCAGGAGTGTCGATGATGACGTGGGTGGCCTGATCGGGCACGCGCAACTGGAACGCGCGCGTCGTTCGGCTGTCTTTCTCAAATGCAGCGATGGCGTGGATGGGCGGCTGGCTCGGCTTGCGCTTCTTCACCCAGCGCAGCGAGGAACCCTGGGGATCGAAGTCCATGAGGACGGGTGTGTGACCGCGGGAAGCGAGGTAGCTCGCGAGATTGATTGCAATGGTCGTCTTGCCGGACCCGCCCTTGGGGTTCAGGACGACGATGCGCTGCATGGTGGCTATGTTCTGTCACATCCGCGCGGTGGCACGGTTCACAGCCAAGCCTACGCAGCCCACAGATCTCCCGCAAGGTGGTGCACGGCAGTTGCGAGTGTGAGCGCGCGCACGTCGCCGCGCATTCGCCTTCCGTAGATTGCCCGCCGTGGAAGAGTTCTTTCTGCACCTGTGGGACGAATGGGACGACCTCGTCGGCGTCTGTCGCCACGTGGCGACCTCGCTGGCGGCTGAGGCCGTCTCCGCGGCTGCGCCGCTGATCGCCGCCATCTCGAGTACGCTGCTGGCCGGCGCCGCGACACTGCTGCTCGCGCACCGGCAGGTCCTGAACCTCATCGGCTGACCAAGAGCGCCGCGGCGCCCCCGCCCCGGCTTCCGCCCCTCAGCGTGAGCCGCGCCGCACGCGGCGCTTGAAAATTCCGCGCCAGCTCCCAAGATCGCCGCTCTGGCTCAAGCCTGAACGCGGAACCGCACGAGCATGGCCACCGATACCGACTCCGACACGCCCGCCGGCAACGCGCGGCAGACCCACGGCTTTCAGGCCGAGGTGCGCGAGCTGCTGAAGCTCATGATCCATTCCCTGTACAGCCACAGGGAGATCTTCCTGCGCGAGCTGATATCCAACGCTTCGGACGCCTGTGACCGGCTGCGCTTTGCCGCGATCGCGCAGCCGGACTTGCTGTCCTCCGATCCCGACCTCGGCATCCGGGTCGACGCCGACCCCGCCGCCGGCACCGTGACCCTCACCGACAACGGCATCGGCATGACGCGCGAGGAGGCCATCTCGAACCTCGGCACCATCGCCCGCTCGGGCACGCGCGAATTCTTCCGCGCGCTCTCGGGGGATCAGCAGAAGGCTTCGGCCCTCATCGGCCAGTTCGGCGTCGGTTTCTACTCCGCTTTCATCGTCGCCGAACGCGTCGAAGTGCGCTCGCGCAAGGCCGGCGCGGCCCCCGAGCAGGGCGTGCACTGGGAGTCCGGCGCCGAAGGGGAGTTCACGGTCGAGAGCGTGACGCTCCCGGCGCGCGGCACCTCGGTCACGCTGCACCTGAAGTCCGACGCCAAGGAGTTCGCGGACGCCTTCCGGCTCCGGGGCCTCATCCGCCGTTACTCCGACCACATCGGCTTCCCGGTGCGCATGCGCAAGGAAGGCGAGGCCTCCCTCGAGTACGAGGTGGTGAACCAGGCGAAGGCGCTGTGGACGCTGCCGCGCACCGAGATCAAGGAGGAGGAGTACAAGGAGTTCTACCAGTACCTCGCCCACGACTTCGCCGACCCCCTCACCTGGAGCCACAACAAGGTCGAGGGCAAGCGCGAATACACGAGCCTGCTCTACATCCCTTCGCGGGCGCCATTCGACCTGTGGCAGCGCGATGCGGCGCGGGGCCTGAAGCTGTACGTGCGACGCGTGTTCATCATGGACGACGTCGAGCAGTTCCTGCCGCTGTACCTGCGCTTCATCAAGGGCGTGGTGGACTCCAGCGACCTGCCGCTGAACATCTCGCGCGAGATCCTGCAGCAGGACGCGGAGGTGGAAGCGATCCGCAGCGGGCTCACCAAGCGGGTGCTGGACCTGCTGACACGGCTCACCAAGGAGGAGCCGGAGAAATACGCGAGCTTCTGGAAGGAGTTCGGGGGGGTGCTCAAGGAAGGTATCGCGCAGGATCCGGCCAACCACACCGCGATACTGCCGCTCTTGCGCTTCGCCAGCACCCACGAGGAGGGCGCTGCCCCCTCGGTGAGCCTGGCGGACTACGTCTCGCGCATGAAGCCCGGGCAGCAGCGCATCTACTACATCATCGCCGAGAACCTCGCGGCGGCCCGCGGCAGCCCGGCCATCGAGCGCCTCAGGGAGCGCGGCATCGAGGTGCTGCTGCTCGCCGAGCGCATCGACGAGTGGATCATGGGTCAGCTCGACACCTTCGAGGGCAAGCGCTTCAAGGACGCTTCGCGCGGGGATCTGGAGCTCGGGACCCTGGAGAGCGAGGCCGACCGCAAGCAGCACGACGCCGAGCTCAAGGAGAGCAAGGGCCTGCTGAAGCGCGTCAAGGATGCCCTCGGCGAGCGCGTCACCGAGGTGCGGGTCAGCGAGCGGCTGAAGGAGTCGCCTGCCTGCCTGGTGCTCGGCGAGCACGATCTCACCGAGCAGATGCGGCGTATCTTGCAGGCGGCGGGCCAGAAGGCTCCCGACACCCACCCGGTGTTTGAGATCAACGTCGCCCATCCGCTGGTCAAGTACCTGGACGGCCTCGCCGATTCCGCTCAGTTCAAGGAGCTGGCGCTGCTCTTGTTCGAGCAGGCCTCGCTCGCCGAAGGGGCACCGCTCGCGAACCCGCCCGACTACGTGCAGCGCCTGAACCGCCTGCTGGTGCGCCTGGCCGCTCCCGGCACTGCCGGCGGAGCATGACCAAGCCCCCGCTCGCGCAGCGGCTGACGATCGCAGGACCCGCGGGCGCGCTCGAGGCGCTGCTCGAGACACCCGCTGCTCCCGCTCCGCGAGCGCCGGTGCGCGCCTTCGGCGTGGTGTGCCACCCGCATCCGCTCTTCGGCGGCACGATGGACAACAAAGTGGTGTGGACCGTGGCGCGCGCCTGCCAGCAGCTTGGGGTCCCCGCCATCCGCTTCAACTTCCGCGGCGTCGGCCGCAGCGAGGGCCGCTACGACGAGGGCAACGGCGAGACGCAGGACCTGCTCGCCGTCATCGCCTGGGGCCGGCAGCGCTGGCCGCAGGCCCCTCTGTGGCTCGGGGGATTCTCCTTCGGGGGCGTGGTGGCGCTGCGCGCCGCCGCCCAGGCTCGCCCCGAGCGCCTGATCGTCGTGGCGCCCGGAATCACCAAGATCGACGTGACACGTGCGCCACCGCCGCAGTGCCCGACGCTCGTCGTGCAGGGGAGCGCGGATGAGGTGGTGCCCGCGCAGAGCGTGCTCGCGTGGGCCCAGGGCCTCACGCCTGCGCCCGAGATCCGCGTGCTGGAAGGGGCGGGACACTTCTTCCACGGCCGCATCCACGAGCTGCGCGACACGGTGCTCGAGTTCCTGGGGCATGCGGGTTAGAGACGCCGCGCGGTCGCCGCCCGCCGACAGCCCCGGTGCCGGCCGAGCGACTACACTCTGGCACTCGATTTTCCAGGAGGAGACCAGTCGATGAGGACGACCCACATTTGTGCAGGCCTGCTGCTGCTCGCCGCGCTGGCCTGCGCCTGCAGCACCGTGCAGGAGACGGCCACCAGCCCCGACTACCAGAAGACCCGCACCGGAGCCGGCATCGGCGCCGGCGTCGGCGCGGTGGTCGGCCTTCTGACCAAGGGGGACAAGTTCGATAACGCGCTGATCGGCGCGGCCATCGGCGGCCTGGCGGGCGGGGCCATCGGCAACTACCAGGACCGGCAGGAGGCGGCGCTGCGCGCCAAGACCGCCGGCACCGGCGTCGAGGTGGTGCGCAAGGACAACAACATCACCCTCGACATGCCGGGAGGCATTACCTTCGCCACCAACAGCGCTGACCTGAACGCGAGCTTCTATCCCGTGCTCGACAAGGTGAGCGGCACGCTGGTGCAGTACGACCAGACCATGATCGAGGTGGCCGGCCACACCGACTCGACCGGCAGCGCGCAGTACAACCAGGCGCTTTCCGAGCGCCGCGCCCAGTCGGTCGCCGCCTACCTCGAGAGCCGCGGGGTGCGCAGCGCGCGTCTGCTGGTGGTGGGCGCCGGGGAGACCCGTCCCATCGCCTCCAACGACACCCCGCAAGGCCGCCAGCAGAACCGCCGCGTCGAGCTGACCATCGTGCCGGTGGAGAAAAAGGGCTGAAGCACCCGCTTCGGGGCGGCACGAAAAGCAAGAAGCCCGGCGGAGCTGCGCTCGCGCCGGGCTTCTTGCCCGCCTTTTCGCGGCAAACAATCCCTCAGGTGTTGACCATGCCCTTGAGGCTCTTCAGGGCCATGACGCGCACTTTCTTGCTCGCCGGCTTGGCCTTGAACATCATCTTCTCGCCGGTGAACGGATTGACGCCTTCACGGGCCTTGGTCGCCGCCTTCTTGACGACCTTCATCTTCAACAGGCCCGGCATGGTGAACAGGCCGTTGCTGCGCAGGCTCTTCTTGATCACTCCGCCCAGCGAATCGAAGACGCCTCCGACCTGCTTGCGTGAGAGCCCCGTGTCTTTGGAGATGTATGTCAGGACTTCCGACTTCGTCGGCGCGCCACCCTTTTTGGCCATTTTGCGCTACTCCTCGAGAGATTGGTGTTGATAAACACGGGCGCGTGCGCACCGTGCGATGAGAATCGGGGCGGGAAAATAGCACATGCGCGCGCTTTCGCAATAGGTATTTCGTGAATCGCTGTTGCGGAAGTGCTTTTTTTTAAGGGGTTTGCCGCAGCACGCACTTGAACCGACGCGCCACGGCGACATGTGCCGCCGCTGGCGCGCGCAGCCGCCAGCGCGGCAATGCTGCGATTCTCGATGCGAAGTACGCGCTAAGCGGATGTTCCGACAGCGGCTGTGTGCACGTCGCAACGCGCGCATACTGGCGCAGCTTCAGCACGCGCATGCAGCAAAGCAGCCGCTTTCAGTGCATGAGGATGAGGATCGCCTGGATGGCGATGATCGCCCACAGCGGCGACAGATCCAGTCCCGCCACCGCCGGGATCAGGCGCCGGATCGGCCGCAGCACCGGCTCGCACAGGCTGGTGAGCACCGATTGCAGCGGCGAGTAGCCGCCGGGGGCGATGAGCGAGAGCAGCGCGTACAGGAAGATGGCTCCCAGGTAGGTCCACAACAGCGTGCGCGCGATCTCGACCAGCACCAGCCGCACCCACTGCAGCGGCGGCGGGAATTCCGCCCCGCGCAGCGCGAATATGCAGGCAACGTCGACGATCGCCACCAGCAGCACCGCCACCACGGAGGCCGTGTCGAGCTTGCCGATCGGCGGCAGCACCCGCCGCAGCGGCAGGATCACCGGATTGGTCAGCCGCACCACCGCCTGGCAGAAGACGTTGCGGAAGTCGGCGCGCGTCCACTGCAGCAGCAGGCGCGCCAGGAACACGAACAACGCCAGCGACAGCAGCGTCTCGACGATGAAAATGATCGCGCTCATGAGCTCCCCAGTTCCCGGCTGCGTTGCACCGCCGCCGCCAGCGCCTGCGTGACCGTGGAGCGCAGCTGCGCGCCCTCGAGCACCGCCACCGCCGCCTCGGTAGTGCCTCCCGCGGAGGTCACTTCGGACCGCAGGCGCGCCAGATCCGCATCCCCCGACTGCGCGAGCAGGCCCGCGCCGTACAGCGTCGCCGCCGCGAGCCGCCGCGCGGCCGCGCGCTCCAGGCCGAGCTGCTGACCGGCATCGGCCAGCAGCTCCGCGAGCAGAAAGAAGTACGCCGGCCCGCTGCCGGAGAGCGCGGTCACCGTGTCGAGCGCGTCCTCGCCCGGCACCCAGACCACCTCACCCACCGATCGCACCACGCGTTCCGCGGCGGCGCGGTGCGCGGCGGACACACCCGGCGGCGCGTACAGGCCGGTGACGCCGGCGCCGACCAGCGCCGGACGGTTGGGCATGGCGCGCACCACCGCTACCCCGGCGCCGCACCAGCCCTCGAGTGCACTGACACGCACCCCCGCGAGCACCGAGAGCAGCAGCGGGCGCGTGCGGGTCAGCGCCGGCGCCAGCGGCGCCAGCACCGCGGCCGCATCGCGCGGCTTCACCGCCAGCACCACCACGGTGGCGCCGGCGATGGCGGCCATGTTGTCCGAGCTCGCCGTGATCCCCAGCTCGCGCGTCAGCTGCTCGCGCGCCGCGGGCAGGCTCTCACCGACGCTCAGCCGCTCGGGGCGGGTGCCCGAGCGCAGCAGCCCTCCGATGAGCGCGCGGCCCATGTTGCCGGCGCCGAGAATGCACAGGCGATCATCGATCATGCCGGCGCGATTGTATTAGGTCTGGCGCCGAACAAGGCGGTTCCGATGCGCACCAGGGTCGCGCCCTCCGCGATGGCGGCCTCGAAGTCGCCGCTCATGCCCATCGACAGCGTGTCGAGTGCGCTGCCGCTGGCGTTGAGCTGCTCCAAAAGCGTGCGCAGCTGCGCGAACCAGGCGCGCTGGCGCGCCACCTCGGTCTCTTCCGGCGGGATGCACATCAGGCCCCGCAGTTTCAGGCGCGGCAGCGCCGCAACGCCTGCGGCCAGGGCCGGCAGCTCCGCGGGAGCGATGCCGCCCTTGGTGGCTTCGCCGGCAAGGTTCACCTGCAGGCAGACGTTCAGCGGCGGGGCGTGAAACGGCCGCTGCGCGGACAGGCGCGCGGCGATCTTCAGCCGATCCAGCGCGTGCACCCAGGCGAACTCCTCCGCGATCGGGCGCGTCTTGTTGGCCTGCACCCGCCCCACGAAGTGCCATGTCAGGGCGCGATCCCGCAGCGCGGCAATCTTTTCCAGGCCCTCCTGCAGGTAGCTCTCGCCGAAGTCCGCGACGCCCAGATCCGCGGCCGCGGCCAGGAGCGGCAGGGGTTGCGCCTTGCCGACGGCGAGGAGTGTGACCGACTGCGCACTCCGTCCGGAACGAGCAGCCGCCTGCGCCATGCGATCACGCACTGCGGCGAGCCGGAGCGACAAATTCTGCGGACTCATTAACATATTGGACGTGTAACCCCTCGTTTATACTGCCAGCGCCGCTCAAGAGCGCAGGCCTGCACGTCGCCATTTCCTGCTCTTTTCAGCCGCCGTTCCAGGGAGCATCAATGGCCGTCGATATCGCGCAACTCTTGGCATTCGCCGTCAAGAACAATGCCTCGGACCTGCACCTGTCCTCGGGGGTGCCGCCGATGATCCGTGTCGACGGCGACATGAAGCGCATCAACATGCCGCCGCTGTCGCACAAGGAAGTGCACTCCATGGTGTACGACATCATGAACGACAAGCAGCGCAAGGCCTACGA
>CAZAXR010000017.1:0-92557 GCA_964489185.1 uncultured Steroidobacteraceae bacterium
CAGACGAAGAAGAAGCCGCCGCTGGACGCGGCGTGCTCGGCGTATCGCGCTCCCCTCATGTGGATGAAGGGCATCCCCACCGCGATGATCCCGGTGAGGAGCATGATGACGTAGCCCGATCGCCGTTCGGCGAGCATCAGCGGCCCGTACAGCATGATCACGAGGTAGAACACTGCATAGAAGTTCGAGAACTCAGCCTTCGAGATACCGCGGACGATGTCGTCCGTCAGGTGAAGCGAAAGCAGGAGGATCGAGAGTAGGGACGTGATGGTCAAGATCTTGTTGTGCTTCACCTGATACTCTCCGTGTCAGAGTCAGACTCTGATGTAGCATGAGGGCCGGATGCGGGGCCGAGCGGGTGACCTGAACCCCGAGAAGTCCAGGTCTGGTGAGCGACCGGGCCGCTTGATCAGGTCGTCCTTCGACTCGATCTGAATCCCGCGGACAGTGAGCTTCCAGCGAGGAGCGCAGAGGTTCGCGCCTGGAGGTGCCGGCCGCGTGCGCAGTCCGGCGAGGGGCTGCCTGGAAGCCGAATCGGTCCCGGGATGAATTGGGACGCCCGTGACATCTCTCGATTCAGCGGGGATGCCGCTTGCCGCAGGAGGAAGATCGATGCTGAAACCATTTGCGCTCCTGGTCATCGTCTTGGTCGCCGCATGTGGCGGCTGGTCGGATTTCGCCTCGCCGTCGGCCGCGCCGCCGCATCCGGACACCACCGTGATCGACTTGCGGGTCGGCGCCGTGGGGGAGGAGACCACCGTCCAAGCCGGTGAGTCCGTCGCCTGGCGCTCGGCGGACGGCATGCACCATACGGCTGCCTCGAGCAGCACGCCGCAGGCCTTTGCGGAGGTCGACGTTCCGAGCGGCGCGGTCTCTGCCGCGGTCCGCTTCGCTACGCCAGGCGACTATCCCTACTTCTGCTCCATTCACGGCGTGCAGGGCACCGTCCACGTGATCGCCGTCCAATGACCTGGTTTGCGTGTCCAGGCTCGGGCGGGTGCTCAGTCTCCCCGCCATGGACCCTCAGATCCTCATCATCGGCGCCCAGGCGGCGATCCTGGCGCGCGGTGCGACCCTGATACCGACCGTCAGGATCCAGGCGGACGACCTGCTACCTGGGGGTGCAGCCGGGCTGCAGGCCTGCGCCTTGGGGAGGTCGCAGTGCCTACAGGGATGCCGCCGACGGATCTTCGAAGCGCAGGGGCCGAGGGCGCGCCGCGCGTGTCGCGCCAGGCGCCGCCTACACTCGAGCATTGCTAGCCCGACCGTTGAGGCAAGAACGGCTGGTGCAGCACAACCACCACCCTAACCCGCCCCGCGACCATGATGAGCGACGCGGCCACAAACTGCACGTAACCGGGGACTGCGGCACCACGCTTCTTCAGGAGCCAGCCCGTCAGCGGGCACGCAGAGATTCCAGAGAACATCGCGAACCAGCCGTTGGTGATGGGCCAAGGTCCTTCGTGGATAAGAAGCATCAACCCACCAACGCCCGCGATGAGGAACCATGCCCAGCCCACGAGCTGGGCCAGCAGGATGCCAAGGGTTCGCACGTCCTTGAAGGCGCCTGGGCCGCTGCGCGCGACGACGAGTGAGCCGCCAACACGACGGCACTACGCGATGAAGACCCTCTACGACGGCGTCGAGCCTTTCACGGTCATCTCGATCCCGAAGTGACGCGCCATCTTCCAGCGCGACGACTTCATGACCGTCCCACGCTCGCGCCCAGGACGACGAGAAGCTCGTCCAGTTGCTCGAACGTCTCGCCGATCCCACCCGTACTCCCGGAGGCGATAGCACCGTCGAGAGCTTCCTTCGAGGGATAGAGGTCGTGCATGACGAGCAGCGTCTTGCCCCCTTTCTCTTCGAAGGTCACCGTAGTGACGGCCCCACCGTCACCTCCCTCCTCATTGGTCCAGACGAGGCGCGAGTGCGGTGTCACTTCGATGTACCTACCGAAGAACTCCATGGGCTTTGAGGCAGCATGGCCGAACACGAGACGGTACGTGCCCCCAACCCGGACATCGGCCTCGCAGGAAAGGAGGGACACGCCAAACGACTTCGGTGCCCACCACCGCTTGAGCAGCTCGGGCTTGGTCCACGCCTCGAACACGATGCGCGCCGGGCCGTTGAAGGTTCGCGTGACGACGAGCTCACGCTCGGACTTCCGTTCCACCGTCGTAGGGTTCTTCACGAGGGTGGTCTCACTCTCTCTTCTTGCGTCCATCGACCTTCTCCTTGCGCGTCAGTTCCTCGACGACCTCGTCCAACTCGTCGAAGCGTGAGGCCCAGAGCTGGCGGTAGCCCTCGAGCCATGCCGTCTCTTCCTCCAGTCGGCGCGGGCCGAGCTTGCAGGTCCGCACGCGCCCGACTTTCTTTGTGGCGACGAGCCCGGCCTGCTCCAAGACGCCGACGTGCTTCTTCATGCCCGTGAGGGTCATGTGGAACTTCTCGGCAAGGTCCGTGATCGAAGCGTCTGCACGCCCGAGCTGCTCCAGAACGCCGCGTCGGGTGGCGTCCGAGAGCGCGGCGAACGAGGCATCTAAGTGGGTCCGGTTATACTGAACCATGCGGTTCAGTATCTAACACACGGATTGGCGGCATGCAAGGGGAGGCCGAGCGCGCGCTGCATTGCCGGCCGCCTTCACTCCCAAATCGACCACGTTTCGATGCAGATTCGATCGACTCGGCGATCCCCAGACCCTTAATGTGTACACGTGCTGTTGGTTCGATGGCCGGGGGCGTTCATCCAAGCAATCGAATGCCGCGAGTTTCTTCCTGGGTCAGTACAAAGGTCTTACCCTCGAGCGAGGATATTTCGAACGGCCGCTTTGGAGAAGCCGCTTCGATGAACTGAAGTTCCGGTTTTGGGCCGATAGCGTCCATCAATCTGGAAGATCGTCGGCCCATCTGTGGCTACAACTGCGGCGACACTGATTCTTCAAAGTGTCGATTCGTTAAATTCGCCTACTCGACGGTCGGCCATCGATGTGCGCCTCAGAACGCCCACGACGCCCCGGCAAAGAAGCCGCGGCGCGGCCCGTACTGCGGCGCGCCCACGCCCACGCCGGTGCCATTCCTGATCTGGTAGATCTGGTCGAAGACGTTGATCACGTCCAACCGCACCGTGAGGCCGGGGATGCCCTCGCCGTCGAAGGCGTGGCTCGCCCCGAGATTGACCTGCCGGTAATAGGGCAGGTGAGCACCGTTCGGGATGGTGGTGCCGTCCGGCAGCACCAGGTCCGAGCGCAACCCTGAGCCGATGAGAATGTCGCCGCTGATCCGATTGCCGCGCCACGCATAGGAGGCCCCGCCGGAGGCGGTCACCTGCTGCTCGTGATCGAGGTGGATGTAGTGCGTGGCGATGTAGGCGAGGTCGGCGGGGTCGAAGTTGAACTGGCTCGAAACGATGTCCTTGCCGATGGCGCGCTGGAAGGCGAGGTTGCCGTAGGCCTGGAAGTGGCCGGCCGTGTAGTTGCCGGTAAACTCGACCCCGTACACCTGGCCGTAGCGGTAGTTGAAGGGCGTGAGGATGATGGGCGCGCCGAACTGTCCCTCGTCGATGAGATCGCTCGACTGCTTGTAGTAGCTGTCAACGCCGGCCGTGAACGCCTTGCTGAAGGTCTGCTCGATGCCGAGGTCGTAGTAGTTGGAGCGCTCGGCCAGCACAGTATCGTCGGCGAAGGTCGCGGGTGCTGCGGTGGTGTTGGCGAACTTCTCGATGGTGGTGATGCCGATGAGCTCGAAGGGCGGCGGCGAGAAGAAGCGCGAGTAGCCGGCATGCAGGGTGGTGTCCGCGCTCATCTGCCACACGAAGTTGACGCGCGGGCTGAGCTGGCTGCCGCTCGAGAAGGCGCTGTAGTGGTCGAAGCGCAGGCCGTAGTTCACCACGAACACCCCATCGAAGCGCCACTCGTCCTGCAGGTAGACGCTCTCGATCCACTGCCGCTCGCTGGTGTCGTCGGTGATGTGGAACGGCACGTCATTGATCGGCAGCCCGGTGAGCGGATCGGTCTGCAACACCTCGGAACCGGTGTTGCTGGTGAGCTCATCGGTCTGGAAGTACACCCCGGCGCGCAGCGTGTGGGCGTCGTTCAGCTTCCAGGCGGCATCGCTCTGCAGCCCGAAGGCGACATCGCGCTTGTAAGCGGTCTGCGAGATGCCGTTGAAGAACAGGTCGCCGTAGTTGGGGTCCGGGACGTAGTCAAGGCTCGAGTAGCGGGCGATGAGCGAGGTCTGCATGGTGAAGTCGCCCTGCGAGTGCTGCCAGCTGAGCGCGGCGAACTGGGTGATCTCGCGCTGGTTTTCGTCGAGATTGTCGCTCAGGAAGTTGTCGACTCCGTTCACCGTCAGCGGCGGGGTGAACACGTCCGAGGAGTTCACGCCGCGCAGGTTCGGGATCTCGAAGCGGTCGTCCGAGGCACCGGCAATCAGCGACAGGCGGTCGGTGTCGCTCACGATGTGCTCAAAGTAGCCGAAGCCGTGGTACTGCTTGGTGTGATCGTGCAGCGGGTTGGACGAGCCATCCGGGGATTCGATGCCGAGATCATTCTGCAGGTAGTCGCCGGTGATGAAGTAGGTGTTGGATCCTGAGCTGCCGCCATAGTAGAAGCTCGGCTGCACCGAGTTGTGGCTGCCGCCATAGAGCGAGACTTCGCCGCCTGGCTGCAGCGCCCCACTCCGGGTGGTGATGTCGATGATGCCGGCGCTGCGCAGCCCGTACTCGGCCGGCAGGCTCCCGGTGATGAGCTTCAGCGACTCGATCATGCGCGGTGGCAGCGTCTGGCCGAAGAAGCTGATGCCGTCGGGCAGGATCACGCCGTTGAGGCGGAACTGCAGCCCGTTGTGATCACCGCGGATATGCAGCTGGCCGAAGGAGTCCTGGGCGGCGTTCGGCAGCTGCAGCATGACCTGGTTCATCTGCACGTTGTTGCCGCCGGGTGCGCTCTGCATGGCTTCGGAGTTGACGGTGTAGGTGGAGGCGCCGGTCTGCGTGTCGATGCGCGAGCGCTCCTCGTTCAGATGCTGGGCGGTGATGGTGATGGTGGGCAGGGACTCGCCAGGCTGATTGGCGACCTGCGCGTGGGCCGCGCCGGCGGCGCAGCCGAGCAGCGCGGCGAGCACCCGGGCGCAGCCGGGGCGTGGGGTGAACATCGGTAACTCCTCAGCGATCCATGACACGGCCGGCAGGGCCGCGCATGCGCGGGCCTCGGGCCGATACGGGGTCAGTCACGAGCTGCTCACGCCTGCGCCCGCTTGCGGCAGGTCAGGCGCTTGCGGCTTCAGCTCGCTGCGGAGGAGGGCGGGCCGCGGGGCAGGTGCGCGCCCAGTGGCGAGCGCGCGATGAGATGGAAGCTGCGGTGAGCCGGCGCGACCCGGACCACCAGCACCGGCTTGCCGACCACCTTCGCCTGCGCGGGCGAGCCGGCGCTGCCGGAGAAGTGCACGCACAGGTCACAGTGCGAGTGGCCGTGGGTGCGATCGCCGATGGCGTGCGCCGAATACATCGCCGCGCACGCAATCAGTGCGCAGCTCGCGATCAGCGCGATCAGTCGGTTACGGGCCAGCGGCAAGCGATGCTAACCTTTTGCACGGAAGCGGAAAGACTACTCGCGCGGGAGCGGAGGGGCAACTTTGGCAAGCGGGCCGAAGTTGAATTGGATCACAGCGCGCGCATTGCGGCCGCAAGCCGTGTGTTTGATGGCGGTCGCACTCCTCACCACGCTGCTGTTCGCGAACGGTTCGCTTGACATCGCGCTGGTGCGGCCGTTCTACGCCAGCCATGCAAGTCCCTGGCCGTACGCGCGCCTGCCGCCCTGGTCATTGCTGTACCGCGCCGCTCCCTGGCTTACCGCCGGACTTGTGATCGCGGCGCTCGCGGCGCTCGGCGCGGGCTACTCACGCACGCGCCCTGCGTGGCGCCGCCACGCGGTGCTCGTGCTGCTCGCCGTGGCCATCGGCCCAGGCGTCATCGACAATGTCCTGCTCAAGGACCACTGGCAGCACCCGCGGCCGCGCGAGCTGGTCGAATTCGGCGGCTCGCGGCACTACGTGCCCGCGCCGCTCATCGGTCGCGAGGGCGGGGCGTCCTTTCCGTGCGGGCACTGCAGCGTCGGGTTCCTGTACGCGGCCGGGTGGTGGATCTGGCGTCGTCGTCGTCCGCGCTGGGCGCGCGCTTCGCTTCTCGGCGGACTTGCGCTGGGAGTGACCCTGGGCGCAGGGCGCATGGCCGCCGGCGCGCATTTCTTTTCCGACGTCATCTGGTCGGCGCTGCTCGCATTCGCGGTGCTGCACATCCTCGATCATCACGTGCTCGCTCCGGCTGCGTTGGCGGAGGCTGGGGACCAGGTCCTGGCGATCACACGCTGGCGCCGCGCGCTGGTGGTTGCCGCACTCACAGGAGCAATCGCCGTTCTGCTCGCGCTGTTCGCCGCCCCGCACGGCACGCTGCTCAACGAGCGCGTGCCGCTCGCACTCGCACCGGGTCGCTGCCCGCCGTGTGTGCTTGAGGTGGTAGCCGACCGCGCCAGCATCGAGCTCGTGCTGGTCGATGCGCCGGAGAAGCAGCTGATCATCGAGGGCGAGCTGCACGGGTTCGGGCTGCCGGGTGCACACCTCGGGGCACACGCCGAGTCCCTCCCGCCGCCTGAGCCCGGTATCCGCTATCGCATCGAGACGCGCGGCTGGATCACCGACGCGGACGCGCTGGTGATGCTGCGCGTGCCAGCGAGTGCCTTTGGGCGCGTGTCGGTGCGCGTCCGGCGCGGCGACATCCGCGTGACCGATGCCACCTCATCGGGTGTGGTCCGCTCACAACACGTGCAGCTGCGGCTGCACACCGACCAGGGACGTATCCAGTCCCCCTGAGCCACTGCCGGGTGCGGCGCAAATTGGTGTTCTGCCGCTGTGCGGCTGGTATCCTCGGCAGGCATCGTCGGTCTGATTCATGACAGCCCAAGCCGCCATAGCCGGCCTCCTCCGCAGGCGCCCCACGCTCGCGGTGTGCACGCTGCTCTTGTTCTTCGGTGCGACATCCCCCTGTCACGCGGGCATCGATCACCTCGTGCCCTACGACAACAGTGGCATCTGGAAACGCAGCAACCAGGAGTTCGTCGAGTACGGGCTCATTGCGGCCGAAGTGGGCGGGGCGCTGTGGTATGGCGGCGAGGACCGTATCGGCAAGACGTTCTGGATATCGATCGATTCGTCGGTCACGGCCGGTCTCACGGCGCAGGTCATGAAATATGCCTTCTCGCGCGTGCGCCCGCGCGACAGCGGCGGCGATCCGAACCTGTGGTTCCAGGGACATGGCAACGCGAGCTTTCCGAGCGGCGAGGTCACCGAGGTGAGCGCGATCGTCACGCCATTCATCCTCGAGTACGGGCACGAGCACCCGAGCGTCTACGCCCTCGAGCTGCTGACCGTCTATGACGCCATCGCGCGCGTCAAGAGCCAGGCGCACTGGCAGAGCGACGTGCTGGCCGGATTCGCCCTGGGCACCGGGACGGCGTGGCTGTTTCACCGCAGCCCGAACGCGCCGTTCATCCTGAAAGCCATGCCGCACGGCATCTACGTCGGCATCGACAAGCATTTCTAGGATAATGACGGCAGTAGACGCCACTTCGGCCGCCGGCAGGACCCGCAAGGCGGATGAGGCCATTTGAAGCTCACGCCCGACTCGCTTAACGCTCAGCTCGCGCAGCGGCTGCTGCCGGCCTATCTCATCTCGGGCGATGAGCCGTTGCTCAGCGGGGAGGCGGCGGATGCGGTGCGCGCGGCCGCGCGTCAAGCGGGCTTCACCGAGCGCGAGGTGCACTTCATCGAGCGCAGCGCCGACTGGGACGAGGTGCGCGCTTCCGCCGCGACGCTGTCACTGTTCGGCTCGCGGCGCGTCCTCGAGATCCGCCTCGGCAGCGGCAAGCCGGGCGTCGCCGGCAACGCCACCCTCAGCGCGCTCGGCGCCGCGCGCGATGCGGACACGCTGCTGCTGGTTCTCGCGCCGCGGCTCGATCGCGATGCGCAGAATGCCGAGTGGGTGCGCACGCTCGAGACCCACGGCGCCTGGGTGCCGGTATGGCCGGTGGATGCGCCGCGCCTGGTGGGCTGGCTGCGCGCGCGCGCGCGCCGCCTCGGACTCGAGGCGGACGATGAGGCTCTCGAGCTGCTCGCCGCGCGCACCGAGGGAAACCTGCTCGCCGCCCAGCAGGAGCTGGTGAAGCTCACGCTGCTGGCACCGGCCGGCCGCATCACGGACGCGGCCGTGCGCGCAAGCGTCGCCAACAGCGCGCGCTTCGATGTCTTTCAGCTCGGCGAAGCGGTGCTCGAGGGCGATGCGCCGCGGGCGCTGCGCATGCTCGCAGGGCTGCGCGCGGAGGGCACCGAGCCGACGCTTGCGCTGTGGGCCCTCAGCAAGGCGCTGCGCGATGTCTGGAGTGCGCGTGCCGGAGACGGGCGCGCTGCGGCCTGGCAGCGTCAGGCCGCGGCGCTCGCGAGCGCGCTCAAGCGTGCGCCGCGCCTGCCATTTGCGCAGCTGGCGCTGCGCGCCGGGCGGGCCGATCGCATGATCAAGGGGCGCCTCGCCGGGAACGCCTGGGATGAGATGGCGCTGCTGGCGGCGCAGATGTGCGGGGCCGCCACGGCGCAGCCTGCGCCGCCGGGACGGTTGCTGTAACGATGCAGCCGATCGGCATCTTCGGCGGCACCTTCGACCCGATCCACTGCGGTCATCTGCGCACCGCGTTCGAGCTGTGGCAGGAGCTGCAGCTGGAGGAGGTGCGCTTCCTGCCCACCGGCAGCCCCCCGCACCGCGATCACCTGTACGCCAGCGCCGAGCTGCGCCTGCAGATGGTGCGGGCGGCGGTGGCCGATCAGCGCGGTTTCGTAGTCGATGACCGCGAAGTGCGCCGCAGCGGCGTGTCGTATTCCATCGACACGCTCACCGAGCTGCGCCGCGAGCATCCACAGCGCTCGCTGTGCCTGCTGCTGGGCATGGATGCGTTCCTCGGGCTGCCCAACTGGCACCGCTGGCGCGAGATCCTCACGCTCGCGCATGTCGTGGTGGCGTACCGGCCCGGCTGGCGCGCCCCGACCACCGGGCCGCTGGGCGAGGTGATGGTGGAGCATGGCACCGGCTCGATCCGTACCCTGCACGAGGAGCCCAGCGGCCGCGTTTACGTGCGCGCCGTGACGCAGCTGGAGATCTCTTCCACCGAGCTGCGCGCACTCATCGTCGCCGGCCGCGACCCGCGCTACCTGGTGCCGGATGCCGTGAGGCAGATCATTCTCGAGACGAGATGCTATGCTCCGCGACAGGGTCACACCCGGTGAAGGGTCACGCATTCAGGAGAACCCGCTTAAGCACATGACCACCCGCACACGCCTGCGCCCCAGGGAAGAGCGCGTCACGCCGTTGCAGCATGCCGTTACGACCGCGCTCGATGATATGAAAGCCGTAAATGTCAGGGTGCTGGACGTGAGGGGACTCACCGACATCGCCGACACCATGGTGATCGCCAGCGGCAACTCCGACCGCCACGTGCGCTCGATTGCCGAGCGCGTGGTCGAGAAAGCCAAGGCTGCCGGGTTCCGCCCGCTCGGCAGCGAGGGCGAGCGCGACGGGGAATGGGTGCTGGTCGATCTTCAGGATGTGCTGGTACACGTGATGTTGCCGCGGGTGCGCGAGTTCTACGGGCTCGAGCGCCTGTGGGAGGGTGGTCCCGGGATGCCGGCCGCGGCGCCGGCGGTCATCCGTGCCCCGGCACGGCGGCGGCGCATGTCCCGGTAGCACCTGTCGTGCGCGTGCGCGTGATCGCCGTGGGCACGCGCATGCCGGCGTGGACAGTCAGCGCCTGCGCCGACTACCTCGGGCGCATGTCAGGGCTCAAGGTCTCGCTGCTGGAGATCAGTCCCGCTGCGCGCAGCGCGCGCGGCGCAGCGGCGCGCGCGGTAGCGGCCGAGGGCGAACGGCTGCTGAAAGCGCTGCGTCCGGACGAGCAGGTCGCCGCGCTCGATGAGCGCGGGCAGCAGTTCAGCACGCGCGAGCTCGCCGCCTGGCTGGGCCAGCGCCTGCAGGAGGGCACGGATCTCGCCTTCGTGATCGGCGGCCCTGACGGCCTGGCGCCGGAAGTGCTGGCGCGCAGCCGCTTCCGGCTCGGGCTGTCGCGGCTCACGCTGCCGCACGCCCTGGCGCGCGTGCTGCTGACCGAGCAGCTGTACCGGGCCTTCAGCATACTGAAGCACCACCCGTATCATCGCGACTGATGTCCGCCGCCACCGCACCGCTGGTCTGTCTCGCCTCGGCCTCGCCGCGGCGCCGGGCGCTGCTGGCGCAAATCGGCGTGGCGCACGTCGTGGCGGGCGCAGACATCGACGAGGCGGTCCTGCCAGGGGAGCGCGCCGCCGACTACGTGCTGCGCATGGCGCGCGCCAAGGCGCTCGCGGTGCGCGCGCAGTCTGCAGCGCTGCCGGTGCTGGCCGCCGACACCACGGTGCTCATCGACGGGGTGATCTGCGGCAAGCCCCACGATGAGGCCGCAGGCGTCGCCATGCTCGAGCGACTGTCCGGGCGGGTGCATCAGGTGCTTACGGCGGTGGCGCTCGCCGCGGGCGAGACCGTGGCGGTGCGCCTGTCATCGAGCGAGGTGCGCTTCCGGACGCTGAGCCGCGCGGAGTGCCGCGCCTACTGGCGCAGCGGCGAGGCGCGTGACAAAGCCGGCGGCTACGCCGTGCAGGGATATGCCGCGGTGTTCATCGAGCACCTCGCCGGCAGCTACTCCGGGGTGATGGGGCTGCCGCTGTTTGAGACCGCACAGCTGCTCACCGCCGCCGGCGTGCCGCTCGCGCCGCCACACGGGGAGGAGCGGTGAGTACCGAGATCCTGGTCAACGTCGCTCCACGCGAGACCCGCGCCGCCATCCTCGAGAACGGGGTGGTGCAGGAGATTCACGTCGAGCGCACCAGCCGCCGCGGCCTGGTCAGCAATCTCTACAAGGGGCGCGTCTCACGTGTGCTGCCGGGGATGCAGGCGGCGTTCGTGGAGATCGGGCTCGAGCGTACCGCCTTTCTGCACGCCGCCGACATCGCCCAGGGCGTCTCGGACGACACGCTGCTGAGCGCCGCCCCCGCGAGCCTGCCGCCGGTCGAGGACATCCGCCGCCTGGTGAACTCCGGCGATGACATCCTGGTGCAGGTCATCAAGGATCCGATCGGCACCAAGGGGGCGCGCCTCACCACCTTCGTCGCGCTGCCCTCGCGCTATCTCGTGTACATGCCGCGCGGCGAGGCGATCGGGGTGTCGTCGCGCATCGAGGACGAAGCCGAGCGGCTGCGACTTAAGAGCGTGCTGAGCGAGCTGATCGCGGAAGGCACAGGCGGCGGCTACATCGTGCGCACCGCAGCGCAGGGGGCGAGCCCCGAGAGCCTGCGCGAGGACATGAGCTACCTGGCCAAGCTCTGGGAGCACGTGTGCGCGCGCGCCGCCGCCGCACCGCCCGGCACCGTGGTGCACGAGGATCTGCCCCTGTCGCTGCGCATCCTGCGCGATGAGCTGACGCGCGGCGTGAGCCGTGTGCTGGTCGACTCGCCGCGCGAGCAGCGGCGCATGCAGGAGTTCAGCGCCACCTTCATGCCGGGAGCCGCGCCGCCGGTGGAGCTGTACAGCGGCCCGCGGCCGATCTTCGACCTGAACGGCGTCGAGGAGGAGGTCGCCAAGGCGCTCGATCGCAAGGTGCCGCTGAAGTCCGGCGGCCATCTGGTGATCGACCAGACCGAGGCGATGACCACCATCGATGTCAACACCGGCGCCTACGTCGGGCACCGCAACCTCGAGGAGACGATTTTCCGCACCAACCTCGAGGCGGCGGTCAGCATCGCCCGGCAGCTGCGGCTGCGGAACCTCGGCGGCATCATCATCATCGACTTCATCGACATGCGCGATGAGCCGCACCGCCGCGCGGTGCTGACCGCGCTCGAGCGCGCGCTCGCCGGCGACCGTGCCCAGACTCACATCGTGAGCCTCTCGCCGCTCGGACTGGTCGAGATGACCCGCAAGCGCACGCGCGAGAGCCTGGAGCACCTGTTGTGTGAACCGTGCCCGGCCTGCGAGGGCCGCGGCTTCGTGCGCACGCCCGAAACGGTGTGCAACGAGATCTTTAGAGAGATAGTGCGACAGAGCCGGCAGTTTGCGTCCCGGGAGCTGCTGATACTGGCTCATCAGGACGTCGTGGACCGCCTCCTGGACGAGGAATCCGCCACGCTGGGTGAGCTCGAAGCCCAGGTCGGCCGCCCGATCCGCCTCCAGGTCGAGGCCCTCTACGGCGTGGATCAGTACGACGTCGTCCTCGTTTGATTTGAGGCATGAGCGTGGGTGAGACGCCAGCACAGCCCGGTGCCGGGCCGGCGGCCGTGGCCGCCGGCGCTGTTGCGCGGGCGCTGCACGCTCGGCTGCGCATGGCAGCCGTGGCCGGGAGCAGCCTGCTGGTGCTCGCCGCGGTCCTGGTCGTGGCCGCGGAGCTCGCCGCGGCGCGCGTGCCCCAGCAGCGGGCGGCGCTCGAGCAGCTCATCCGTCGCGAGACCGGGCTCGACGTCAGTTTCCGCGAGCTCAGCGTGCGCTGGGGCTGGTACGGCCCCGAGGCGGTGTTCCATGCGGTCACGCTCGGCGAGCCCGCCGCCGGCGGCGCGCTGCTCAGCGCGCCGCAGCTGGTCGTGGGGCTGGATGCCTGGCGCATGGTTCGCAGCGGCCACTTCGAGGCCGGCCGCATCACGCTCATCAGTCCCGACATCGACCTGGGTGCTACGGCCCTGACTGCAGGCACTGGCGCTGTGGCCGGGGCGACGCCGGGGCACCAGGACTTTCTGGGTTCGGGGGCGCGCGTCCTGTCGCGCTGGCGCGGCGGCCGCATCGATGTGCAGGGCGGCACGCTGCGCGTTCCGCCGCGCACGGGACAGTCGGCGCTCACCTTCGGCATCCGCCACGCCCAGCTGCGGCGCCTCGGCGCCAGCTGGAGCGCCGACGCGTCGCTGCTGTTGCCGGCAGGTCTCGGCTCGAGTGCGCACCTGGCGCTCACCCTCACCGGGGATCCGGCCGAGGTGCAGCGCGCGGACGGCACGCTGAGCTTCGAGGGACGGCGCCTCGAGTTCGGTGGCTGGCAGGCGCTCAGCCCGCAGGGAGTATTGACGCGCTACCTGCCGCGAGCCGGCGGCGGCAACCTGGAGCTGCGCGCCCGTTTTGCGCATGGCGAGCTGCTGGAAGCGGACGGCAGCCTGCAAGGCGATGCGCTCGAGTGGAGTGCGCCGGCAGGCGGTGGCCAGGCGCTCGCGCTCGGGCGACTGTCCGGACGGTGGCACGTGACGCGCCTCGCCGGCGAATGGCACTTCGCGGCCGGCCCGCTGCAGCTCGGCGAGGGTCGCGCCGCGGCCAGCCTCAGCGTCGTGGCCGCTTCCGAGGGCGGCTACTTCCGCGGCCAGGCGCAACAGGTGCCGGTGGCGGCGCTCGCGGCGGTTGCGAACTGGTATGCGCCTGCGCTGCCCGGCGCGCAGCTCGCGCTCTCGGGCGTGGCACGCGAGCTGACTTTCGACTGGAGCGAGGCGCGCCCGGCGTCGCTGCGGCTGCAGATGCGGGCGACACTCGAGGACCTCACGCTCGCGAGCGCCGACCACGAGGTGCAGCTCAGCGGCCTTCGCGCCCAGGTGCGCGGCGCGGGCCAGCGCCTGGTGGCGGACCTGACCTCGCACGATGCGCGTCTCGCGCTCGCGCGCGAACAGCCGCTGACGCTCGAGGGACTCAACATCGCCGCGCGCCTGGCGCTCGATTCCGCCGGCGCGGGCTGGCGGCTCTCGACGGACGATCTGGAGGTGCGCCGCGCAGATCTGAGCCTCGCCGCGAGCGGTGAGCTCACCGCGGAGGCGAGCGGGCGTACACCGCATCTCGCCGCGCATGTCGCGGTGAAGGACGCCGATGCAGTACTGGCGGCTCAGGCCCTGGGCTCCGCGACCAGGGCCGCGCTCGGCCTCGGGGCCGCGCCGCTGCTCGCCGGCCGCATCGCGAGTGCGGATTTCGTGCTGCGCGGCCCGCTCGATGGCAGCCTCCCCTGGGGAGCGCGCGGGAGCGAGTTCACCGGCGCGCTCACGCTGCGCGAGGCACGCGTGGGTGGCGGGGAGCTCTGGCCGGAGATGCAGCAGCTGGAGGCGCGCCTCGACTGGAGCGGGCCTCATCTGCACGCGGTCCTGGAGCACGCCAGAAGCGGCACGTTCGAGCTCTCCTCGGGCAGCGCCGACTGGGATGCGCGTGGGGTGCGCGCGACGCACCTCGTGGCGCGGCTCGCCGGCAGCGCACACGATGCGCTCGGCTGGCTGCGCGAGCACCCCCAGCTGGTCTCGTGGGCCGCCGCGGCGCGCGACCTGGACGTGCGCGGCGCCACGCTCATCGACCTCGACCTGACAGTCCCGCCCGCGCGCAAGCCACACGGCGCGCCGCTGCTGCGGGTGAACGCCGCGCTCGCTGACGCGCAGCTGCGGCCACTTTCCGGACTGCCGCCGATCGAGTCACTGCGCGGCACGCTCGCCTACAGCGCCGGGCGCCTGCAGCGCTCCACGCTGAGCGGCCAATGGCTCGGGGGCCCGGTGAGCCTGGCGATCGCCGAGCATCGCGAGCACGGCCTGACCGCCCTCGCCATCAGCGGCCGCGGAGTCCTGGGCGCCCGCCAGGCACTGCGCGCGGCCGGGGCCGACGCGCGCGCCGCACTCGAGGGTACCGCCGAGTGGAGCGCGCTCCTGTCCCTGAGTCCTGTCTCCCAGGATTCCGCGGTGTGGCGCCTGCGTGCCGACTCGAATCTGGTGGGCGTGGCGAGCCGACTGCCTGAACCGTTCGCTAAGCCCGCCGGCGCGGCCCTGCCTCTGCGCGTGGAGCTGCAGGGAGCGGGCGAGCGGGGCGAGCTGCAGGTCAGCCTCAGTGACCGGTTGCGCGCGCGTGCCGCCCTCGAGCGCAGCAGCGACGGCTGGCGCATCGGGCGCGGCGCGGTGGCACTGGCCGCAACCGCCCCCGAGCTGCCGGCGAATCCCGTGCTCGCCCTGGACGGGCGCCTCGGGCGGCTGGACCTCGCGGCCTGGCTGGCGCTGTGGCGCGAAGCCTCCGCCGATGCGGCGCTGCCGGCGCTCGTGGCGCACGTAAGCGCCGCGAAGCTCGTCAGCGGAACGCACGAGTACCCGGAAGTGCGCGTGGTCGCCGAAGCCGCGCACGGTGCGGCCGAGGTGCGGCTCGGCGCCGCACAGCTCGCCGGCACGCTGCGGTGGCCGGCGCGGATCGACGGCGCCCACCCGGCGCGCGCGGACTTTGCCCGCTTCGATCTAGCGGCCCCCGAGGATGCGGCACTGGGCGCGGCTCTCGCGACGCTGCTCGCTCCCGCTCTGGAGCTCACGGTCGGCGACCTCAGTCTGCAGGGCCGCGCCCTCGGCCAGCTGCAGGCCTCACTTGCGGTGCGGGGCGAGGCACTCGATGTGAGCGATCTGCGTCTGACCGGCGCGAGCGGGGATACGCACGCCACGGTGCATTGCCTGGGCGAGCAGTGTGCGGCGCAACTGAAGCTCGAAAGCACCGACGCCGCGGCCACGCTCGCGGCGCTGGGCATGCGGCCCGAGCTCACTTCCCGCAGGGCGCTGTTTGCGGGCCAGCTGCAGTGGTCGGCGCTGGCCGCCGTGCCCCTTGCGTCCCTGAACGGGCACCTCCATATGGAATTCGAGGACGGCCTGGCGCGGGCCGCGCCGGGGGATGCTCCGGCGACCCCGTTTGCCCTGCTGGCCGTGCCGGCGCTCATGGTGGCACTCAACCCCGAAGCGCACGCCGAGGAGCTGCGCTTTTCGCGGTTCACCGCCGCGTTCGAGCTGCACCAGGGAGAGGCGACCACCTCCGATCTGCACTTCGATGGGGACGCCGAGATCCTGGTCCGCGGCCGGGTGGGCTTGGTCGAACGCGACTATGACCAGCAGGCGTGGATCCTGCATGGCGAGGAACGGCTGCCCGCGCCGGTGCGGCGCCTGGGGGCCGCGCCGCGCATGGCGGCGGTGTGGCTGTCGTTGCGCGAGCTGTTTACGGGCACGGAGCGGGGACCGGCCACCCTGCGTTTGCGTGGTACCTGGAGCGACCCCATAGTGGGTCCAGCGGAATGAGGTGAAGGATGAAGGTTGCGGCGATTCAGATGACCTCCGGCCCGGACGTGGCGGCCAATCTCGAGCAGGCACGGGAGCTGCTCGAGGAGGCGGCGGGGCGCGGCGCGCGACTGGCGGCGCTGCCGGAGAACTTCTCCTTCATCGGCCTCAAGGATGCGGACAAGCGCGCGGTCGCCGAGCCGGAGGGCTCCGGTCCCGCGCAGGATTTCCTGGCCACGAGCGCGCAGCGCCTGAAGCTGTGGATTGTGGGCGGCACCGTGCCGCTAAAGGCCGGTGCAGACGGCCGCGTCGCCGCGGCGTGCCTGGTGTACTCGAGCGACGGCCAGCGCGTGGGCCGCTACGACAAGATCCATCTGTTCGACGTCGACCTTCCGGGGCGCACCGAGCGCTACCGGGAGTCCGCGCACGTGGCGCCCGGGTCCGCGGCGGTGGTGCTCGATACCCCGGCCGGGCGGCTCGGGCTCTCGGTATGCTACGACGTGCGCTTCCCGGAGCTGTACCGGCACCTGAGCGCTGCTGGCGCGCAGCTGCTGGCGGTGCCCTCGGCCTTCACCGGCCCCACCGGGCGGGCGCACTGGGAGACGCTGCTGCGCGCGCGCGCGATCGAGAACCTCTGTTATGTTGTCGCGCCGGCACAGTCCGGCTTCCATCCCGGCGGACGTGAGACCTACGGCGACAGCATGATCGTGGATTACTGGGGACGGGTCCTGCAGCGCGTGCCGCGCGGCCGCGGCAGCGCCGTGGCGGACATCGACACCGTGCAGCAGGCGAATGTGCGCGAGAGCTTTCCGGCGCTCGCGCACCGCTGCTTCGGCGCGCTGGCGCCCGGAGCGGCCCGTTGAGCGCGCTAGCGGGCGCAGATCCGCTGGACCTGGCACGCGACCTGATCCTGCGGCCCAGCGGACTCGACGACACGCGCCTCGACGGCGTGTTCGGCGAGGTGCTCACGCACGCGGTGGACTTCGCGGACCTGTATTTCCAGCTCGCCCACCAGGAGGCGTGGTCGCTCGAGGACGGCATCGTCAAGGATGGCAGCGCCAGCATCGAGCAGGGCGTCGGCGTGCGCGCACTCGCTGGCGAGAAGACCGGATTTGCGTACTCGGACGAGATCCTGCTGCCCGCACTTACCGAGGCGTCGCGCGCCGCGCGCGCTATCGCGGTGCACGGCGGCGAGCGGCGCATCGCCGCATGGCGTGCCCAGGCCGGCCACCGGCTGTACCTGCCGGTTGACCCCTCCGCCGCGCTCGCCACGCAGGACAAGGTGGCGTGGCTCGAGCGCGCGGACCGGGAGGCGCGCCGCGTCGATCCACGCGTGGTGCACGTCACCGCCAGCCTGGTTTCGGTGCACGAGGTGGTGCTGGTCGCCACCAGTGACGGGCAGCTGTCCGCGGACGTGCGCCCGCTGGTGCGCTTCAACGTCTCGGTACTGGTCGAGCAGGGCGGCCGGCGCGAGCAGGGCTACGCTGGCGCCGGCGGACGCTACTCCCTCGCCGAGCTGGTCGCCGGCGACCGCCCCCTGGCGCTGGCGCGCGAGGCGACGCGCCAGGCGCTGGTCAATCTCGAGGCGCGGCCGGCACCGGCCGGCACCATGACGGTGGTGCTGGGCCCGGGGTGGCCGGGGATCCTGCTGCACGAGGCGATCGGCCACGGGCTCGAGGGAGACTTCAATCGCAAGGGCACCTCGGCATTCGCCAACCGCATCGGCGAGCGCGTCGCCGCACCCGAGTGCACGGTGGTGGACGACGGCACCCTCGCCAGCCGCCGCGGCTCGCTCAACATCGACGATGAGGGCACCCCGACACGCTGCACCACCCTCATCGAGAACGGCGTGCTGCGCGGCTACATGCAGGACCGGCTCAACGCGCGCCTCATGGGCCTGCCGCCGACCGGCAACGGGCGGCGCGAGTCGTTTGCGCACATGACCCTGCCGCGCATGACCAACACCTACATGCGCCCCGGCCCGCACGCGCCCGAGGAGATCATCCGCTCGGTCGAGCGCGGCATTTATGCGGTTAACTTCGGCGGCGGCCAAGTGGACATCACCTCGGGCAAATTCGTGTTCTCGGCGAGCGAGGCGTACGCGATCGAGAACGGCCGCCTCGGCGCGCCGCTCAAGGGCGCCACGCTCATCGGGAACGGCCCGGACGTGCTCACCCGCGTCTCCATGGTGGGGAACGACCTGAAGCTCGATGATGGCGTCGGCACCTGCGGCAAGGACGGGCAGAGTGTTCCCGTCGGGGTGGGCCAGCCGACGCTGCGCATCGACGGCCTCACCGTCGGCGGCACTGCCTGAGGGCGCGCCCGCGCCTGGAGAAAAATAGTCCACCGGAAAAATGCAAGCGTGAGCGCTGCGCGCTGTGCTGCATCGCACGCGCCTGTCGGGCACGCGCGACATAATGACGGCGTCATGCGAAGCTGTGATTCTGCACACGTCCGCCGGATTCGCGGACTCTTAACGTGCTGCGGGCGCACCCATGCAAGGGAAGGAATCGCCGATGTTCTCCGAAGACGTGACCGTCGATGTACCGAAGCTGGATCTGCCGGCGGACCTGCTGGCGGAGGTCGCGCGCCGCAACCGCAAGCGCCAGCCGACGGACTTCAGCGTCGAAGGCTTGAGGCCCTCGCTCCTGGAGCGCCTGGCGCAGATGTTGGGTCTGGGCTGAAGCGCTCCCCTGACAGCGGCGCTGGGGGGAATACCCCCCCGATCTGACAGCGGCGCCACCTGATTCCAACTTTCCACCGCCACGAGTTAGGATGCGGGCATGGCGCACCGCAGCCCGCACTTCTCCCGCCCGGTCTACGAAGGCCTTCCCTGGTTCTACATAATCTGCGGACTCACCGGGCTCGCCGCCAGCTACCTGCTGTCGGCACGTGCCTTCCTCAGCCACCTGCTCGGCCTGCTGGGACTTCTGTGCGTGGTGGGGGGGATCGTAGTGCTGCTGCGGCGGCGCGACTACCGCGCGCTGCGCTCGCAGTACGCCAACCCGGACTCGCTCAGCGGCAACGACGAGCCTTAGGCGCGGTGCGCCTTCAGGTCTGACGCAGCGGCGCGCGCCCCCCCGAGGCCTCGGCTTCTTCCGCTTCTTCCTCGGCCGCTGCCTGCGCCTGCGGCGGCGGAGCCGCGACCGGTGTGGCGCGGGTGCGCGTGGCGCGGTCGTCCACGTACATCAGCTCGTGCTTGCCGACCAGTACCACGTCGCCGTCGTTCAGGTAGTGGCGGCGCACGCGGTTGGACTTCACGTAGATGCCGTTGGTGCTGTTGAGGTCCTCGATCACGCAGGAGTTCTCGGTGGTAATCACCTGGCAGTGATGGCGGCTGACGAAGCGGCTGTCGATCTGCACATCGTTGTCGGGCGTGCGCCCGACGATCAGCCGCCCCGGGCGCAGCGCTATCTCGCGTACCGTGCGCCCGTCGGTCGCCACCAGCAGGTGCCCGTACGAGGTGCCCGGCAGCTGCATCACCGGGTGCTCGGCGGTGCGCTCGTGCGCGGCCGCGCTCGAGTGCCGGTGCGGACGCGCGGCGTACTCCACCCACTGCAGCTCCTGCACCGCGGTGGCGATGTCGGCACGGGTCACGAGCGAGCGGTCGGCAGTGTAGGCCGCCATCATGGCGGTATCGCACAGCGTGTTCACCAGCCGCGGCACGCCGCCGGTGTAGCGGTAGATCTCGTGGTAGGTGTCGCTGGCGAACAGCTCGCGGTCGCCGGCGCCGGCGACATCCAGGCGGTGCTGGATGTAGCCCTGGGTCTCCGACTCCGAGAGTGTCTGCAGGTGAAAGCGCAGCCGCACGCGCTGGGTGAGCTGCTCGAGTTCCGGGGCATCGAGCTTGACGTTGAGCTCGGGCTGGCCGGCGAGAATGATGCGCAGCACCTTCTCCTTGGTGGTCTCGACCCCGGAGAGCATGCGGATCTCCTCCAGCACGCGCATCGAGAGGTTCTGCGCCTCATCGACGATCAGCAGCACCTTGCGCCCGGCGGCGTACTGCTCGATGAGGAAGTTGTTGAGGGTGCTGATCAGCTCGCCCTTGCGCATCTTGAAAGGCGAGAAGCCGAACTGCACTAGCACCGTCTGCAGGAAGTCGATCGCCGACATCTGCGTCTGGTTGATCTGGGCAACCACCACGTCCGCGGGCACCTCTTTGAGGAAGGACTCGATGAGCGTGGTCTTGCCCGAGCCGATCTCTCCGGTGATCACCACGAACCCGTCGGTGAACCAGATGGTCGACTCCATGTACGCCTTGGCGCGGGCGTGCTGTTTGGACAGGTACAGGAACTGCGGGTCCGGGCTTAACCGGAACGGCAACTCCTTGAGTTTGAAGGGTTCCAGGTACATGGTGGTTGGCTCGCAACCGATGTTACGGGATGCGAACGCCCGCGGCCAATGCCCGCAGGATCTGCCGTGCGCGGACGTCGCGGCGTACCGACGTCGGCTCCACCACCGTGCAATGGCCCACCTTGCGCCCCGCGCGCGGCTCCTTGCCGTAATCGTGCAGGTGCACCCCCTCGAGCTTAAGTAACGTCGCCCGCGGGGGCAGTCGGCCGATGAGGTTGATCATGGCGCTGTGCCCCACCGGGGCGGCGGCCCCGAGGGGCAGGCCGAGAATGGCGCGCAAATGATTCTCGAACTGGCTCGTGACCGCGCCCTCGATGGTCCAGTGTCCGGAGTTGTGCACACGCGGGGCCATCTCGTTGGCGATCAGCCTGCCGCCGCGCACGAAGAACTCGATAGTGAGCATGCCGCGGTAGCGGAAGTGCGTGAGCATGCGAGTCAGGTAACGCGCCGCCTGGCGCTGCCAGCGGGGCGGCCCGAACGGGGCGGTCGTGACCCTGAGGATGCCCGCGCCGTGTACGTTGCCGCACAACGGGTAGATCGCGAGCTCACCGCCCGCGCCGCGCGCTCCGATGATCGACACCTCGCAGTCAAAGCCGATCCACTCCTCGTAGAGCAGCGGCGCGGCGCCCAGCTGACGCCAGGCGCGCTCGGCATCCGCCCCCGAGCGGATCACCGCCTGGCCCTTGCCGTCGTAGCCGAGCCGGCGCGTCTTGAGCACCCCCGGCATGCCCACGCAATCGAGTGCCCGCCCGAGCTCGGCGCGCGAGCTCACCGCGCGCCAGCGCGTGGTGGGGATGCCGAGCCGCGCGAACAGGCGCTTCTCCTCGACGCGGTCCTGGCCGGTGGCGAGGGCCGCGAGCGGCGGGCAGATGCGCGTGCCGGCGCGGCGCGCCGCGGCCGCCAGCGGTGCGACCGGCACGTTTTCCCAGTCGAAGGTCACGACCTCGCAGGCCCGCATGAGCCGGCCGAGCAGACGCCGGTCGGTGAAGGGGCCGTTGAGGAGCGGTGCGATCTGGCCGGCGGGTGCGGTGCGCGAGGGATCGAGGCACAGGAAGTCCAGGCCCAGCGGGTAGCCCGCCAACGCGAGCATGCGGCCCAGCTGGCCGGCGCCCACGATCCCGACGGTCATGAACGCGGCGGCGTGCGCGGATCGGGTTGGCCGAGAACGCCGGCGGTCTGGCGCTCGCGGAAGGCCTCCAGCGCCGCGGCAATGGCGGGGTGCTTGTTGCCAAGTATCGCCGCGGCGCACAGCGCCGCGTTGGTGGCGCCCGCCGCGCCGATTGCGAAGGTGGCGACCGGTACGCCGGCCGGCATCTGCACGATCGACAGCAGCGAATCCATGCCGCCGAGGCTCTTCGACTGCACCGGTACGCCGAGCACCGGTAGGGTGGTCTTGGCGGCGGTCATGCCGGGCAGGTGGGCGGCGCCGCCGGCGCCCGCGATCAGCACCTCCAGACCGCGCGCACGCGCCCCGGCGGCGTACTCAAACAGCAGATCCGGTGTGCGGTGTGCCGACACCACCCGCACCTCGTAGGCCACGGCGAGCGTATCCAACATGTCGGCGGCCGCCTGCATGGTCTCCCAGTCGGAGGCGGAGCCCATGATGATGCCGACCAGCGCTTTCATGCCGGCGGCAGACAGCTGAGTGTGGCGGGGGTATTCAAGGCGGCATTGTAGCGAACAATGCCCGCAGAGCGCGAAACAGCTCCCGGGCCGCAGTGCCCGGCCCGTCCCGGCCGCGCTCGGCGCGCGCCGCCTGGATGCGGCGCGCCCACTCGTCGCGGTTTATGTCAGGGTGCCAGCGTGCCAGCTCCTCGAGCGCCGGCGCGCCTTCCGCGATCAGCCGCTCGCGCCATCCCTCCACGCGCTTGAAGCGCTCGGTCTCGCGCGCGTCGCGCTCGCTGCGGGCCGCGAGCGCGGCGCGGATCGGCTCCACGTCCACCGCGCGCATCAGCTTGCCGATGTACTGGCGCTGGCGCGCGCTTGCGGCGCGGCTGGTGATGCGGCGCGCGGCGCGGATCGCCTCGGCCAGCGCCTCCGGCAGCGCGAGCGCATCGAGCTCGGCATCGCGCAGCTGCACCAGCTGCGCGCCGAGATCCTGGGCGGCGTGCGCGGCGCGCTTGCGCGCGCTCTTGCTGGGGCGCCCATCGTCCCCATCATCTGAGCTGTCGTCGTGCGCGGCCACGCTGTGGGTGCGAATGTTTACCCGCCGCGCGCAAGTGTCCCAAGGACGCCGCGGCACGGCTGCTACAATCGAAGCTTAACCTCGGGAACTGAATTGCGCTCGATGGAACCCGCACCACCGGACAACCGCCGACTCGCCGACGTGGCGAGCCTCGCGCTCGAGGCGGCGCGCCGCCAGGGCGCCTCGCAGAGCGAGGCGGACGTGTCGGTGAGCCAGGGCCTGTCGGTGAGCGTGCGTCTGCGCGAGGTCGACACCATCGAGTACCAGCGTGACCGCGGGCTCGGAGTGACGGTGTACTTCGGCAAGCGCAAGGGCGCGGCGAGCACCGCCGACCTGAGTGAGACGGCGGTGCGTGAAACGGTCGCCAAGGCCTGTGCCATCGCACGCTACACCGCCGAGGATGCCTACGGGGGGCTGGTCGAGCCCGAGGCGCTGGCCCGCGACATCCCGGATCTGGATCTCGATCACCCCTGGGAGCTCGCGCCCGAGCGCGCCATCGAGCTGGCACGCGAATGCGAGTCCGCGGGGCTCTCGCTCGATGCACGCCTCACCAACTCCGAGGGCGCCGCGGTCAACACGCAGCGCCACACCGGCATCTACGGCAACTCGCTCGGCTTCCTGGCCGGCTACTCGAGCACCAGTCACTCCGTGAGCTGCTCGCTGCTGGCGCAGCAGGGCGAGGACATGCAGCGCGACTACTGGTACAGCGTCGCGCGCGACCCTAACGAGCTCGATGCCGTCGCCGGCATCGGCCGCATCGCCGCGCAGCGCGCGCTCGCACGCCTCGGGGCGCGGCAGCTGCAGACCAGCAAGGCGCCGGTGGCCTTCACGGCGGACCTCGCGCGCGGCCTGTTCCGGCATTTCGTCAGCGCCATCAGCGGCACCAGCCAGTACCGCAGGTCCTCGTTCCTGCTGAACGCGGCCGGAGAGCAGGTCTTTCCGGCGTTTCTGTCCATGCAGGAGCGTCCCCATATCAGGAAGGGGCTCGCCAGCAGCCCCTTCGACCAGGAAGGCGCGGCCACGCACGATCGCGAGCTGGTGCGCGCCGGGGTGCTCGGCGGCTACGTGCTCGGCAGCTACTCGGCGCGCCGGCTGGGACTGAAGACCACGGGCAACGCCGGCGGAATCCACAATCTCCTCGTCACGAGCGCGGACGGCGGGCTCGGGGAGGAGGCGTTCCTCAGGCGTCTCGGCACGGGACTGCTGGTCACCGAGCTCATGGGGCAGGGCGTCAACGGCGTCACCGGTGACTACTCACGCGGCGCGAGCGGCTTCTGGGTCGAGAACGGTGCGATCGCCTACCCGGTGCACGAGATCACGATCGCCGGGAATCTGCGGACCATGTACCGCGACATCGACGCGCTCGGCTCCGACATCGACGCGCGCGGCGGCATCCGCACCGGCTCGGTGCTCATCGGCGAGATGACCATCGCCGGTGAGTAGCCGCTACTGCGGCGTCGCAAGCGTCGTGAGCGCCGGCGCCGCACCCTCCCAGCCGTAGTCCTGTGACAGCCACATCCGCAGCAGCGAGTCATAGTCCCACGCGCTGCTCGGGGTGGTCGTGGCGAGTCCCGCGTAATCGCCGTTCAGGTAGCTGTAGGAGACGCTGCAGCCGCTCACGGTCATTCGCACATCGTAGACATTCGCGGCCACAGCGGTGCCGCGGTGCGGACCTATCCAGCCGCTGCCTGCGCAGCCGGAGTGCGGACTGCTGAAGGACAGCATTCCGTCGGCCTGGATGTTGATGAGGGTATCGCCCGCGACCGCGAATTCCGCGAGCTGCTCCTTGTAGGTGCCGGTCAGGTCGCCGGGCAGCGCGGGCAGTATGTAATAGTTGGTCCAGGGACTGAGCTTGAGCGACCAGCTCTCGCTGCCCAGGACGCTCGTCACCGAAACCTGTCCCTCAAGATCACCCGAGGCGATCGTGACATCGACGCCGGCGCTTCCGACCTGCTGGCAGAAACGGCCGGGGCTGCTGCCCGCGCAGCCCTCACCGAGCACGATCCCCTGGCCGGCGGCGTGGCCCTGCGGGGCCGCCGCGAGCGTGCCGACCAGCTGCATGGAGCCGGCCGCTGCGCCTTGCTGCAGTGCGCCGCTGTCGCTGTACGGCCCTCCAACGTAGAGGCGCATGGCCCCATCGGCGGTCAGGAGCGCATCGCCGAAGTAGTTCGTGCCGCTGATGCTCACGATGCCGACATAACGCCCCTGCCAGGCGTCGCCCGATAGGGACTGCGGTGGTGGCGGCGGGGACTGCGCGGCCTGCGGCGATGCGGCCGACGCACCGCTGCCTGCGCCGCAGGCGGCGAGCGAGGCGGCAACGAGGAAAGCGCCGAGGAAAGTGAGAAGCGGGCGCAGTCGGGTACCTAGGGGCTTGCAGGTCACGGGTCACCTCCTGCCTGGGTGCTCGGAGATTCGTTCGCACATCATCGATATGCATGCACCGCCGGCAATAGGTAAATCGTAGGAGACGGCCCGAAAGCGCCACGGCGCCATGCAATGCCGCACAATGCCGTGCCGTGCCGTGCTGCGATGCGCGGCGAGACCATCAGCGCTGCGCTGCGCGGCGCAGGCTGAGGGCTAACGTCCGTCCGACAGGCCCTTGCCGCGGGCGATGGCGAGAGTCGGACGCACCGCCTCGTCGACCAGGTCGCGCAGGGTGAGGTCGCCGCAGCACTTGCGGCGCGCCTCGTCGATGCTCAGCAGCACCCGGTCCACCGGCGGCAGCGGCACGTTGCGCGGTGCCACATGGCCGCTGCGCTGGCTGCGGGCGAGCTGCAGGATCTCGTGCACGCCGATGCGCGAGATGTCACGCGCCGGCACCAGCTCGTCGTAGTCGGTGACGATCAAGAGTCCGGCACGCTCGAGCGCGGTGGCCATGTGCGCTACCGCGACCCCGGGCAGCCCGAGCTCGTTGGCGAGGCGGTTCACGGTCCAGCGCCGGCCGCCGGCCACGTGCGAGCGGCCGACGAAGTACATGAGCTTCAGGGCGAGCTGCTCGAGCTCCTCGCTCGAGAGCCGCAGCTGCTGCAGTCCGAGGCGCAGGTACGTGGGGTTCTGCACGTAGAAGGACAGCTGCGCGCCGGCCAGCAGGATCAGCCAGCCGAAGTAGGTCCACAACAGCGCCGCCACCACGAACGCGAAGCCGGCGTACACGATGGTGAGGCGGGTGGAGTACACCACGAAAGCGGTGAACATCTTGCCGACCGCCGCCCACAGCACCCCGCCGACCAGCGCGCCGGTGAGCGCGGCACGCCACTGCACGCGCGTGTTGGGGATCATCATGTACAGCGCCGTGAAGAACGCCGTCACCATGACGTACGGGGCGAGCAGGATCCCGGTGCCGCGCAGGCGCTGCAGCAGCGGCAGGCGCACCACCTCCTGCACCGGGGCGCTGGAGAGCGCCGCGTGCGACAGGCCGAGGAAACCGACCAGCAGCACCGGGCCGGCGATCAGGAGTGTGGTGTACTCGGCCACGCGGCGCGCGAAGCTGCGCGGCTGCTCCACGTGCCACACGAAGTTGAAGCTGTCCTCGACCTTCTTGATGGTGCCGACCAGCGTCCAGGCGAGCAGCGCCAGGCCCACCGAGCCGACCACGCCGCTGCTCACCCGGTTGGCGAACTGGATGACGCGGTCCGTGAGATCGGTCGCCGCGACCGCTCCCACCGGGCGGAAGAACTCGTAGATGATCGGCTGCAGGTCGCGGTGGCCGCCGAACACCTTGAGGATCGCGAAGCTGAAGGCGATCAGCGGGATCAGCGACAGGAGCGTGGTGTACACCAGGCCCATGGCGCGCAGGTTGATCTCCCCGCGCGACAGGTCGCGCACCACCGCGTACGGGTAACGCAGCACGCGCAGCAGCTGGCCCGGCGCGCCGGGGCGCGCCGAAGCCGGCCCGAAGAAGCACCAGTCGAGGAAGGCCCAGATGCGCGCCCACATGCGTTAAGGATACAGTGCCGCCCTTAGCGGCGGCGCTGCATGACTGCAAATATTTCAGGATTTCCGCAACGAATCGTGTGCCTGACCGAGGAGACGACCGAGACGTTGTATCTGCTCGGGGAGGACTGGCGCATCGTCGGCATCTCCGGATTCACGGTGCGTCCGCCGCGCGCGCGGCGCGAGAAGCCGAAGGTCTCGGCGTTCACCAGCGCCCACACCGAGCGCATCATCGCCCTTGAGCCGGACCTGGTGCTCGCCTTCTCGGACCTGCAGGCCGGCATCGCCGCGGAGCTGGCGCGTGCTGGCCTCGACGTGCACCTCTTCAACCACCGCAGCATCGCGGACATCCTGCGCATGATCCGCACCCTCGGCGGCATGATCGGCTGCGAGGGGCGGGCGCGCGCGCTCGCCGACACGCTCGAGGCGGGCCTCGGCGAGGTACGGACGCGCGCCGCGCGCCTGCCGCGTCGCCCGCGGGTGTACTTCGAGGAGTGGGACGAGCCGCTGATCAGCGGCATCCGCTGGGTTTCGGAGCTCATCGCGGTCGCCGGCGGCGAGGACTGCTTCCCGGAGCTCGCGCGCGAAGCGCTCGGCAGGAATCGCATCATCGCCGATCCCCTGGAGGTGCCGCGCCGCGCACCCGACATCGTGCTCGGCTCCTGGTGCGGCAAGAAGTTCCGCCCGGAACGGGTCGCGGCGCGCCCCGGCTGGGCCGCCGTGCCGGCGGTGCGCGACGGCTTCCTGCGCGAGATCAAGTCCGCGCTCATCCTGCAGCCCGGGCCGGCGGCACTCACCGACGGGGTGCGCGCCATCCAGAGCGTGATCGAGGAGTGGGCGCAGCGCGCCTGAGCACTAGCGCATGCCGCGCCGTTCGCGGATCAGCTCGTAGGCCTCGATGATCTGCTGGGTGCGCTGCTTGGCGTGCGCCAGCATCGACTCGGGCAGGCCGTTGGCCTTGAGCTTGTCGGGATGGTGGCGGTGCAGCTGGCGGCGGTAGGCCTTGACCACTTCCTGATCGCTCGCCGTCGCACTGGTCTCGAGCACCCGGTAGGCCTCATCGAGCGCGCCGCGCGGCGCCGGGCTCGCGCCGGCGGCACGGAAGCCGCCGCGCTGGATGCGCGCCACCGCCTCGAGGTGCGCGTACTCCAGGCCCGAGACCCCGAGCGCGTTGGCCATCCAGCCGATGAGCGGGCGCGCCGGCCCCTGCAGGTTGTTGCCGGCGAGCGCGGCGCGCAGCTGCAGCTCGAGGAATACGCGCGTCAGGTCGCGCCGCCCGTGGCAGGCACGGCGCAGGCCCGCGATCTCCTCGGCGAAGTCGAAGCCGGCGGTCTTGCCGGCGGTGAAGCAGGCGATCGCCTCCTGCACCTGTGCGGCGGTCAGCCGCAGCTCGTTCATCACCGCGCGCGCGGCGGCGATCTCCTGCTCCGACACGCGACCGTCGGCCTTGGCGAGATAGCCCATGACGCGGAAAGTGGCGCGGAAAAAGCGGTCGCCGATGGCGCTGAGTTCCTCGGGCGTTCCCCCGAGCGGCGCGGCCGCATCCTCATCGAACTGATGACCGAGCAGCAGCCCGAGCGCCGCACCGATCGGGCCGAGCGCCAGGGCGCCGAGCAGGCTCCCGGCGACCTTGCCGATCCACTTCATTGCCATGCGGGATGCGTCGTTTGCTTCGAAGGTGTGGCAGCTGCGCCGGGCCGCTATAGTAGCAAGCGCATGCCAGGACCTACCGTTTACCGCACCGAGCTCGCAGGTCTCAAGCGCATTCACGAGGGCAAGGTGCGCGACATCTATGCCGTCGATGAGGCGACCCTGCTGATCGTCACCACCGACCGGCTGTCGGCCTTCGACGTGGTGCTGCCCGATCCGATCCCCGACAAGGGGCGCGTGCTCAACGGCATATCCAACTTCTGGTTCGCGCGCACCGCGCATCTGGTGCCCAATCACCTCACCGGCCGCGATCCGCGGCAGCTGCTGCGCGACCCGCGCGAGCGCGAGCTGCTGGAAGGGCGGGCGGTGATCGTGCGGCGGCTGAGGGCGCTGCCCATCGAGGCGGTGGTGCGCGGCTATCTGATCGGTTCGGGCTGGAAGGACTACCAGGCGAGCGGGCAGCTGTGCGGCATCGAGCTGCCCGCGGGACTGAAGCTCGCCGCGCAGCTGCCGCAGCCGATCTTCACGCCCGCCACCAAGGCCGAGGCCGGCCGTCACGACGAGAACATCGCCTTCGCGGACTTAGTCGCGGTGGTCGGGCCGGAGCTGGCCGGGAAGGTGCGCGACACGGCACTCGCGCTGTATCGGGTTGCCGCCGAGCACGCGCGGCGCCGCGGCATCATCATCGCCGACACCAAGTTCGAGTTCGGGGTGGATGAGGCCGGGCGGCTGACACTCATCGACGAGGTGCTGACGCCGGACTCTTCGCGCTTCTGGCCGGCGGATACCTACCGCCCCGGCGCAAGTCCGCCGAGCTTCGACAAGCAGTACGTGCGCGATTACCTGGAGACGCTCGACTGGAACAAGAAGGCTCCGGGACCGAAGCTGCCGGCCGAGATCATCGCGCGCACCAGCGAGAAGTACCGCGAGGCACTCGCGCGCCTTACGGGCCCGGAATCCGCGGGGAGTTAGACCGTGCGCACATCGCCTGCCTGGATCGCCCCGTCCATCCTGTCCGCGGACTTCGCCTGCCTCGGCACCGAGGTCGATGCGGTGCTCGAAGCCGGCGCCGATCTCATCCACTTCGACGTGATGGACAACCACTACGTGCCGAATCTCACCATCGGCCCGATGGTGTGCGAGGCGCTGCGCCGGTACGGCGTCAAGGCGCCGATCGACGTGCATCTGATGGTGCGGCCGGTGGACCGCATCGTGCCGGATTTCGCCGCCGCCGGCGCGACCTACATCACCTTCCATCCCGAGGCGAGCGAGCACATCGACCGCACCATCTCGCTGATCCGCGAGCACGGCTGTCAGCCGGGCCTGGTGTTCAACCCCGCCACGCCGCTCGACTACCTCGATTACACCCTGGAGCTCATCGACATGGTGCTCATCATGTCGGTGAACCCGGGCTTCGGCGGGCAGCAGTTCATCCCCACCAGTCTGCGCAAGCTCATGGACGCGCGCGCGCGCATCGAGGCCTCCGGACGCGAGGTGCGGCTCGAGGTCGACGGCGGCATCAAGGTCGATAACATCCGCGCCGCGGCGCAGGCCGGGGCGGACACGTTCGTCGCCGGCTCGGCGATCTTCGGCAGCCGCGACTACGCGCAGACCATCCGCGAGATGCGCCAGCAGATCGCGCTCACCGCCCCGGCCAGCGCCAAGCGCGCGCGCTGAGCGCTAGGAGCAGCTGCGCCCGTCACGCCAGGCGGCGAAGCGCTCGTTGGACTCTTTGAAGATCCGCACCGCCTGCTGAAGGTCCCAGGGGCGCTCGCGCAGGCTCTCCGGATCCCACTCGCTGCGCGGGCGCGCGAAGAAGTCCCCGCCGTAGACGTGAATGGCGCCGGTGAGCTTGGCGATCGGGTTAGCGACCGAGTGAATCACATCGGCATCGAGCGCCGCCGGCTCGCCGGCCGCGAGCGCGCGTGCCCGTACCGCGCGCACCGAGCCAGCCTCCCGCTGCCAGAAGATGTTGTCCTCGCGGCCGGTGTAGATGCCGATGACGCTCCACATGCGGTGCTCGTGCGGCATCAGCTGCATGAGCGGCGACCACACGATGTTGAGCACCGTGAGCTGCTCGGAGCGGTACAGGGTGTTGATGCCGCCGCGCTGCGGCTCGCCGAGTGAGCGCAGCACCGCCGCCGGATCGGAGATGCTGCGCGACATCAGCTCCAGCACCGCGCCGTGCGCCTCGGGTCCCGCGGCGGCGCGCCGGCAGTCGTCCACGAAGCGCTCCACCTCGAAACGTCCGGGCGGCCGCCCGCCGGCGGGCATCCGCATCCCCGGCCCGTCCGCCAGCGCCACGCGCGTCGCGAGCGCGGCGGCGACCCCGGTAACCATCTGTCTGCGCGTCACAGCCCCCGTCATGGTCGTCCTCACCCTGTGGCAGGTAAGGGCGGGATTCTCGGCGCCGGCGGCTGCGCCCATCCAGTCAGAAATCTGGAGCGCGCGGCTTGTCGCTGGGGCGCGCGCCGCCGCATCATGCCCGCATCGAACTTTCCGCCGTGCAGTCATGCGACAGGGATACGGGCAGTTTTGTCCTGTGGCACTCGCCTCCGAGCTGCTCGCCGAGCGCTGGACGCTCTTGATCGTGCGCGAGCTGCTGGCCGGCGCGCAGCGCTTCAACGAGATCCGGCGCGGCGTGCCACGGCTGTCTCCCACGCTGCTGCGGCAGCGGCTGCAGGCGCTCGAGTGCGCCGGTGTGCTCGAGCGGCAGCCGCCCGCGCGCGGCCGCGCAGGCGGCTATCGCCTGAGCGGCGCCGGCTGGGCGCTCAAGCCGGTGGTGGTCTCGATCGGTGAGTGGGGGCAGCGCTGGGCGCGCGACATCAGGCCCGATGACCTGGATCCCGGCTGGCTGGTGTGGGGCATGCACCGGCGGCTGAACCTTGCGGCCATGCCTGCAGGCCGCACCGTGATCGAGATCGAGTTCACCGATGCACCGCGCAGCCAGCGCCGCTTCTGGCTGGTGCACTGCGCGGGCGAGGTGCAGGTGTGCCTGAAGGATCCCGGCTACGAGATCGCGTTGCGTCTCACGGCACGGGTGCGGGCACTGGCGGAGGTGTGGCGCGGCATCCGCTCACTGCGCGAGGCGCTCGGCTCGGGAGCGGTCCGCGTCTCGGGCGCCACGCACTACCGGCGCGCGCTGCCGCACTGGCTGCTGCTGAGCTCGTTTGCGGCCATCAGGCGCGCGCGCGGCGCCGCGCGCTGGGAGGCTCAGGCGTCGTAGCCGGGGCTGCGGCGGTCGAGGCGGCGCAGCAGCGCCGGCCACACCAGCCCGCCGCCGCTGCCGAGGGTGACCTGCGCGAACTGCGAGGGCGCCAGCTTCAGCACCGGCTCGGGAATCGGGATCAGCTCCCCGCCGCCACCCTGGGCGCGCACCTGCACGATGCAGGCCGTCTCGAACACGTACATCGCCAGGAACGCCTCGGCCGGGGTCTTGCCGACGGTCAGCAGGCCGTGGTTGCGCAGCATGAAGAAGGTCTTGTCGCCCAGGTCGCGCACCAGGCGCGGCTTCTCCTCCGCGCTGAGCGCCACGCCCTCGTAATCGTGGTAGGCGAGTGAGGAGAGCACCACGAACGCCTGCTGCGAGATCGGCAGCAGGCCGCACTTCTGGGCCGACACCGCTACCCCGTTCAGCGAGTGCGTGTGCATGACGCAGCCGGCGTCGGCGCGCGCCTCGTGGATGCAGCCGTGGATCACGAAGCCCGCGGGGTTCACGGGGTAGGGCGAGTCCATCACCTTGTTGCCCGCCAGATCGATCTTCACCAGCGAGGAAGCGGTGATCTCCTCGAACGCCAGGCCGTAGGGATTGATGAGGAAATGGGCGCTGCCCGGCACCTTGGCGGTGACGTGCGTGAAGATGAGGTCGTCCCAGCCGAAGAGCGCGATCAGGCGGTAGGCGGCCGCAAGATCGACCCGCGCACGCCATTCGGCCGTGCCGACCGTGTCCTTGAGCGAGGCGCTCACGGGCGCGGTCGCGCTACTCGTCGTCGTCCTCGTCGTCATCGTCGTCGTCCATATCAACCGGGCCTGCGCTCTTGGCGGCCCCCGCGGTGGGCTTGGCCGGCACGATCACCGGGCGGGTCTTCATCTTGGGACGGGCGTTGAACACGACGATGGTCTTGCCGGTGGCGCGCAGCAGGCCCTGCTCCTCGAGCACCTTGAGCACCCGCCCCGCCATCTCGCGCGAGCAGCCGACCAGGCGCGACAGCTCCTGGCGGCTCACCTTGATCTGCATGCCTTCGGGGTGCGTCATGGCATCGGGCTCGCCGCACAGGTCCATGATGGCGTGCGCGACGCGGCCGGTGACGTCCACGAAAGCCAGATCGCCCAGCTTGCGGTTGGTGCGGTCGAGCCGCGTGGCCAGCTGCGTTGCGAGCTCGAACACCAGCCCCGGGCTCTCGGCGGCGATCTGGCGGAAGCGCGGATAGGTCATTTCGGCCAGCTCGCACTGGTTGCGGGTGCGCACCCACGCGCTGCGCGTGGGCTGCTCGTAGAACAGGCCCATCTCGCCGAAGAACTGGCCGCGGTTGAGGTAGGCGAGCACCATCTCGTTGCCTTCCTCGTCCTCGATCATCACTTCCACCGAGCCGCTGATGATGTAGTACAGGACATCAGGCAGGTCCCCGGCATGGATGACGACCGTCTTGGACGGCACCGCGCGTATGCGGCAATAGCTCAGAAATCGGTTGATCGCCGGGATTTCGCTCAGCGGCTTGATGTTCTCTTCCATACCCGACTCCCCCAAGGCCCTTTGCAAATATACCGCGTTCGGAATCTGTCACACCCAATATGCCGTGCCGGTCATGACGCGGGCGGTGTGGCGCATGAGGGCGCGCACCGCAGGAGGCAGCTCCGTGCCGCCGGCGGCGGCCGCCGTGGCTCCGTGCGCGATCTCCTCGGCTCGCATGGTCTGCAGTATCGCACGGCTGCGGGCATCGCCCGGCGGCAACCGCCCGAGGTGATCATCGAGGTGTCCCTCGACCTGCCGCTCGGTCTCGGCCACGAACCCGAGGCTCGCACGGTCGCCCAGCAGCGCGGCGCAGGCCCCGAGCACCAAGGAGCCGCCGTACCACAGAGGGTTCAGCAGGCTCGGCCGGGCGTGCAGCTCGCGCAGCCGCCCCTCGCACCAGGCGAGGTGATCGGACTCGGATTGCGCGGCCGCCAGCAACATGGCGCGCGTTGTCGCGGAGCGGGCGATGAGCGCCTGGCCGTGGTAGAGCGCCTGGGCGGCGAGCTCGCCGGCGTGGTTCACCCGCATGAGCGCGGCGCTGCTGCGCCGCTCCGCCTCGGTGAGCGACTCCTCAGCGCCCGCCGCCGCCGCCGCCGGGGCGGGGCGGCTGGCCCGGGCCGGGGCGAAGACGGCGCGCAGGGCGCGATCGAGGGCGGCTATGGCAGAGTCGAGAGGGCGACCGGACTCCATTAGGGGCTCTATTATAGGGGGCAAAGGGGGCCAGGCAGGGCGGCGCGGGCGAGCCGGCGCCGGCGGGGCGGCGGCTTTGCATTGCCGCACGTGCTTCAGTACACTTCCCCGCCTTTTTTTGGCCCGTCGGCCCCAGGCTTTAAGCCCCGGCACGGCGCGGCCACTGCCACGAGTGATCTATGAAGACCGTATTTGCCAAGCCCGGCACCGTCCGCGGCGATTGGTTCCTCGTCGACGCCAGCGACAAGACGCTCGGCCGGCTCGCCTCGCAGATTGCCCATCGTCTGAAGGGCAAGCACAAGGCCGACTACAGCCCGCACGTGGACATGGGTGATCACATCGTGGTCGTGAACGCCGAGAAGGTGCGGGTCACCGGCCGCAAGCTCAGCGACAAGATCTACTACCACCACACCGGCCACATCGGCGGCATCAAGTCGATCGCGCTCGAGAAGCTGCTCGCCGAGCATCCGGAGCGGGCGCTCGAGTTCGCGGTCAAGGGCATGCTGCCGAAGAACCCGCTCGGGCGCCGCATGTTCAAGAAGCTGCACGTGTTCGCAGGCGGTGAGCACCCGCACAAGGCGCAGCAGCCCAAGCCGCTCGAGATTCAATAGGACCCATTCCATGCCAGCGACGCAGAACCATCACTACGGCACCGGCCGCCGCAAGACCGCTACCGCGCGGGTGTACCTCAAGCCTGGCAGCGGACGCATCACCGTCAACGCGCGCTCGCTCGATGAGTTCTTCGGCCGCGAGACCGGGCGCATGATCGTGCGCCAGCCGCTGGAGGCGGTGAAGCTCACCTCCAGGTTCGACATCGCCGTGACCGTGGACGGGGGCGGCATCACCGGGCAGGCGGGCGCGATCCGCCACGGCATCACGCGTGCCCTGATCGAGTACGACGAGTCGCTGCGCAAGCCGCTGCGCGATGCGGGGTTCGTGACGCGCGATGCGCGCGAGGTCGAGCGCAAGAAGGTCGGACGGCGCAAAGCCCGCCGCGGCCCGCAGTACTCCAAGCGCTAGGATCGGCAGCGGACCGGAACGACCGTTCCGTTGTACGATTTGATTTCCCGATTCTTGGGGGATCGTCTAGTGGTAGGACAACGGACTCTGACTCCGTTTACCTAGGTTCGAATCCTAGTCCCCCAGCCAAAAGAAGAGGCCCGTCCTGCCCGGACGGGCCCCTTGTTTTGCCCGGCGAGAGCACCGTCCCATCTTCGGGGCGGCTGGCCGGAAGGCACCGGGCAAGCCTGATCCGCCGCCGTACGCCCCGCCTCAGCCTGCGTCCACCCTGAAAGCCGCAGGTGCGGGGGCGTGCGCGTCTGCTCTCACCGCATCGCCGTCACGCTGATCGAGCCGTTGTGCACCGAGGTGAGCAGCGGGCTGTTGACGTCCGCGACCGCCTCCGCGATCGCTGCGTGGTAGCAGCCGTTCCACTCGCGGATCTCCTCGAAGCGGCGGCCCTGCTCGCCGCACGCAAAGCGCGCGGCGCCGCGGATGCGGCCGTAGAGCGTGGTCGCGCCGGCGACGGTGTTCATGTTGAGGTCACTGTACTTCACGGTGACGTGGTGCACGGTGTTGGCTTCCGAGGCCAGCGCCGCTGCGCTAGCCAGGGCACACACCAGCGCCACGGCGATCGACTTGCGGGTGTTCATTTGCGCTCTCCTTGTAGCGGTTCAGAAAGACCGGCGGCGACTCACGCGCCCCTGTTAACGGGTGCGCATGTGCAGCCTCAGTCCTCGCATTGATTTGATGCCCGTTGGGCGCATAAGGACAAAGGCTGTGCGAAGAGCGGGAGCGTCGGCGCCACGAGCGGAGCAGCACCGACTCAGGAGGCGCGCCTCGAGTTCAAGCCGCACCGTTTTTTGCCGGTGTGACGCGCTGCACGCGGCGCTGCGCCTGCGACGAGCGGAACCATGTTTGCGACAGGCCGTCGAACCGTCGGAGGGAACGGTTTTTTCTCCAAGGAGCGGACCATGCCGAGAGGCGACAAATCGAAATACACGTCTAAACAGCGGCGCAAGGCGCGACATATCGAGGAGAGCTACGAGGCGCGCGGACTGGATGAACCGGAGGCCGAAGCGCGCGCTTGGGCGACCGTCAACAAGCAGAGCGGCGGCGGTGAGCGCTCAGGCAGCGGCCGCAGCACCCCGGCCCGGCGCAAAAAGCAGGCACGCGAGAACTCGGCGCGGCGCGCCGTGGCCACCAAGCACGGTCACTCGCCCAACCGCGGGCGCCTGACCGCACGGCGCTCGCGCCACGCATCCACCTGAAGCGCTACGGCGCAGTGCCGTCACGCCTCACTTGTCGACGATCACGATCGGATCGAGAAACAGGCCGCCGACGCTGCTGATGCTGTACTTATAGTAAACAGGGGCCGCCTCACCCTTGGGCGTGCCCGTGAACTCGAGCACCGGCCATGCGGGCTCCGGTTCCACGAACGGCCATTCGGGCCGCTCCGCATCGTCGAAGGTCGTGAACGCGAGCTTGAAGGGCGTGTCGCTACGCCAGCGGATGGCGCGCTCGGAGCGCGAGCGGTGCACGCGGGCGTTGCCGCCCTTGGGCCGGCACACGATCACTCCGGGGCCGACGTGGATGGTGATGTCGACGGCGGGCAGCATTCCCGGTGTGGGGCGGGGAGTGCATTCGTCCGCGGCGGGATTGGCTTCGAGTGACATGAGTCGGTCTCCTGTGGTGGTGTTGTTTTCGGCACGGGTCAGCCGGTAGGCGGCTTGTCGGCCTGCGCCAGCAGCTGCCGGAAGCGCGGATCGTCGCGCAGGCTGTTGAAATCGGGTGCGGCGCGCAGCATCTGCGCGGGGAAGCCGCCGCGCAGCGCCTGGTCGAGCGCGGCGAGCGCCCCGGCTGCATCGTGCTGCTCGAGCGCGATGAGCGCCGCATAGTAGTGCACGTAGATGTCGTCCGGGCCGAGGGCGCGGGCGCGCGCCGCGTACTGCCGCGCGTGCTCGCCGTCGCCGGCGCGCGAGCTGTAGAAAGCGAGCTGCATCCAGGTGAGGGCATCCTGCGCGTTGACCTCGAGGCTGCGCCGCGCGAGCTCGATGGCGCGCTGGTAGGCCTCGCGCGCCTCGGCGCGGCGCGCCTCGATCTGCCACAGCGCATCGGCGAGGTTGCCCCACACGCGGTGATCGGCCTGCGCCAGCTGCGTGGCGCGCGCGAACATGCTCCCGGCATCCGTGTAGCGCGCCAGGAAGTAGTACACGGTCCCGAGGTTGGAGTACGCGCTGCGCGTCGGCTCGAGCGCCAGCGAGCGCTCGAAGGCCGCCGCGGCGCCGCTGAAATCGCCGCTCATCTCGAGCGCCGCACCGAGGTTGTTGAAGGCCGCGGGGCTGGCCGGCACCAGCTCGGCGACGCGGCGGTAGGTCGGCACCGCCGCCACGTAGCGGCCGTGGCGGAACAGGAAATTCCCGAGCGCCTGGTGCGCACCCCAGTAGCTGGGCTCGACATCCACCGCCTGGCGCATGGCGCGCTCGGCATCGGCGCTGCGATGCTGCCCGTCGAGCGCCGCGCCGAGCCCCGTGTAGCCGTCGGCATCGTTCGGATCGCTGCGCAGCGCGGCGCGGTAGATCGCTTCCGCCTGGGCGTTGCGGCCGCTCACCAGATACAGGTGCCCGAGCGCGGCGGACACCTCGCGCAGCGAGTCATCGAGCTTGAGCGCCTGTCCGCAGGCGGCCTCGGCCTTGACGACGAACGCGGCATCGCGGGTCTGGTCGTAGCCCATCGAGTAGCGCTCGCACAGTCCCGCGTAGGCGAGGGCGAATTGCGGGTCCGCGGCGAGCGCCTGGTGGAAGCTGTCCTCGGCCTGCTCCAGCTGCGCGGCGTCCGCCGGGCCGCGCAGCTTGGCGAGCCCGGTGAGGTAGCGGTCGAAGGCGTCCAGGTGCGTGGTCGGCGCCTGGGTCACGCGCTGCGCCAGATCGCTCGTTAACACCACCTGCAGCGTGCCGATGATCGAGCGTGCCAGGTCATCCTCGATCGCCAGCAGGTCCTGCCAGGTGCGGTCGTAGGTCTGCGACCACACGGCATAGCCGGAGGAGGAGTCGACCAGCTGCGCAGTGACGCGCAGGTGATCGCCCTCGCGCAGCACGCTGCCCTCGAGGATGTGGCGCACCCCGAGGGTCTGCGCGATGGTGCGGACATCGGCGTTGCGGTCGCGGAAGGCGAACGCCGAGGTGCGTGCCGCGACCCGCAGTCCGCGGATGCGCATGAGGCGCGTGGACAGCTCCTGCGCCAGACCGTCGCCGAGGTAGGCATTGCCGCCCGCGGGGCTCAGGTCCACCAGCGGCAGTACCGCGATGGTGCGCGGCGGCTGCACCACCACCTCCTGCGAGGCAGCGCCGGCGCTCGGCTGCGGCGCGCGCAAGTAGTGCGTGATGGCCCACGGCACGGCCACGAGAGCGGCGATGACGAGGATCCCACCCACCATGCCGCGCGCGCGAGGCTCGCGGCTGGCGGAAGTGGCGGCGGCCGTGCCGGCGCCCACGCCGGAGCCGACCGCGGCGGTGTCGGCCGCGGCGCCGTCGCCCTCGCTCTTCACCCAGTAGGGCTGGGGGAGCGGCTCGGGCGCAGCGGGGCTGGGGGCACGGCGGCGATCCTTCAGCGGTCGCACGCTCGCCACCATGCGATAGCCGCTGCCGCGCACGCCGGCGATGTAACGCGGTGACTGCGGGTCATCACCGAGCGCGTCGCGGACCAGCTTCACGCGCTGGCTGATGGTCTCGGGCGTGATCACCAGCCCCGGCCACACGCGCGCGGTGAGCTGCTCGAAGCTGACCAGATCCGGCGCCGAGCGGGCGAGCGCCATCAGCAGCTCGAAGGACAGATGCGGCAGGGGGATGTCGGTTCCGTCGCGTGTAACACGCCGCTGGCCGGGATCGATGATGAGATCGCCGACCTGGAAACCCGCCGACTCCGGGCCGGTCGCGGCTTGTGTGTTTTCCATACCCGGCGCCATCTTTCCGGGTGGGCGCTCACGGCGCGCACGCGTCGCCCGATCTTACGCCGGAACGCCCATGGGCGCGCTCCCAGCCGCGGCACCCACCCGGGCGCTGTCAGCGACCGGGCGGGTGCGCGCTGCGTCCTCACTTGGTCAGCATGGCTGTCGCGGTTGCCTTGCTGTTGGGTCCGTCAAACACCTTGGTGAGCAGCGGGCTGTTCACCTTGGCGACGGCATCGGCGATCGCGGCCCGGTAGCAGGCCTGGTACGCGCGATGCTCGTCCAGTCCGCTCGTGGGCTCGTCGCACACCCGGTGCGCGGCGCCCTTCAGGCGCTGGTACAGGGCGGTCGCACCCTCGATGGTGGACAGGTTCAGATCGCGGTAGTTGACGGTGATGCTGCGCGTCGCGATCGCATGATCGGCCGAGGCCTGGGCGGCCCCGAGCAGGCAGGCGAGCGAGGTGAACGCCAGCGACCATAGGGAAGGGCGATGGTTGTACTTCAGGGTGTTCATTGCGGTTCTCCAGTTGGGTTGATGATCCAAGGACCGCAGGCAAGGTATGCGCGCCCCCGCCACCTCGCATGAAGCTCCCCTGAAGTCGCGTGAAGAGTGGGTGATGTTTGCGTGATGTTCGCCTGGGGCGGCCGCGGCAAGGTGAAGGCGGCCCCCAACCCCGTTTTTGGGGGGGGCAGGCAGGCGGTTTTGCGGTCGGCAGCCCCGGGAAAGCGCGCTTGCCGGGGGATTTCAGCGCTGCTCGACGCCCTCGGCGGTGCCGATGAGGAGCACGTCCGCCGGGCGCGCGGCGAACAACCCCACCATCACCACCCCGGTCAGCTGGCTGAGCTCATGCTCGAGCGCGACCGGGTCGGTGATCGCAAGGCCGTGAACATCGAGGATCTGGTTGCCGCTATCGGTCACGAAACCCGCGCGCCACACGGGGTTGCTGCCACGGGCGCGCAGCTGCCGCGCGACCAGCTCGCGCGCCATCGGGATCACCTCGACCGGCAGCGGGAAGCGCCCGAGCGTCGCGACCAGCTTGGCATCGTCGATGATGCACACGAAGCGCCGCGCGGCCGCGGCGATGATCTTTTCGCGCGTCAGTGCACCGCCGCCGCCCTTGATGAGGTGGCGCGCCGTGGTCGCCTCGTCCGCGCCGTCGATGTACAGGTCGAGCGCCGCGAGCTCGTTCAGATCCGCGATCGCGATGCCTGCGGCGCGCAGCCGGGCGCTGCTCGCCTCCGAGCTCGACACCGCGGTGCGCACGCGACCGGGACTGGCGGCGAGGGCATCGATGAAGCAGTTGACGGTGGAGCCGGTGCCGACGCCGATGACCGCATCGTTCGCCGCCAGCTTCAGGGCCGCGAGCGCCGCGCGCCGCTTCTTTGCATCCACATCCGCCATTTTGCTGCTCCAGAAACGACTGTGCCCGCCTTGATGAGCGGGCACAGTCTTCGGATTCGACTCGGCGGCCACTTGCGCGGCCGCCGAGTTAAGGCCTATTTCTTCTTTGAAGCTTTCTTCTTGGCCTTCTTCTTTGCCTTCGCCATGTTGGCTCTCCAATTTGACGGGTTAGTCCGGGGTCCGAGTATATACACGCGAATCGAAATTACAAGCGAGCACCGGGTGAACTGTGGTAAGCGATGCGCGCGTGACGATGCGCGCGTGCGCGCATGCAAGCGCGCTGCGCATCACTCGAGCGAGAGAATGAACTTCCAGTGCGCCGCTTCCACTGGGGTAACCGAGAGCCGATTGCCCGGACGTAGCAGCACCATGCCCTGCAGCTCCTTGCCGGCGTGCGCGCGCAGCTCTTCGAGCGTGATGGTGCGCGCCAGGCGTCGCTTGAGCTGCACATCCACCATGAACCAGCGCGGATTCTTGGGATCGCTGTGCGGATCGTAGTGATGGTGCTTGCGCTCGAAGGCGGTGGGATCGGGATAGCCCTCCTTCACGATCTGCATGATGGCGACGATGCCCGGCACCTCGCAGCTGGAGTAGTAGAGGAAGGCCTGGTCGCCGCGGTGCATCTCATCTCGCAGCATGTTGCGCGCCTGGTAGTTGCGCACCCCGTCCCAGGGGGTGGTCTTGCGCGGCGCGGCGGCGAGATCCTCCACGCCGAAGGTCGAGGGCTCGGTCTTCATCAGCCAGTGGCGCATCGGATCATTCCCCGTTCGGTCACCACCGCGTCCATGCGCACATCGTGCGCGGCCGCCTCCAGGTGCGCGAGCTCCTGGAAGGAGTAGGCGAGGCCGACCAGGCGCGGCGCGTGCCACACCCGGCGCAGCTGCCGGAAGGCGAAGGCACGGTCGTAGAACCCGCCCCCCGTGCCGAGTCGCAACCCGCTGCGGTCAAAGCCCACCAGCGGCAGGAATACCAGCTCCAGCCAGCGCGCGCCGATGGCGGCGCCGCTGTGCGTGGGCTCCTCGATACCGAGGCGGTTGCGGCGCATGGGACCGCGCATCTCTAGGAAGCGCATGCCGCGGGAGGCACGGGCGCGGTCGATGCGCGGCAGGTAGATGCGGCAGCCGCGCGCGCGCGCCAGCTCGATCAGCGGCAGCGCGTCGAGCTCGTGGGGCAGTGCTGCGTAGAGTGCGATGCGCGCCCCGGCCTGCAGGTGCAGGGCGGCGTCGGCCTGCCGGGCGACGCGGTGCGAGAGCTGCGCGCGCTCGCTCGGCGAGAGCGCGCGGCGCCGGGCGCGCAGCTGCGCCCGCAGTGCACTGCGGGCGGCTGCCAGTGAGGAATCAGGTAGCGCCACCCGCTTGTGCCGGTGCGGACCGTTGCTCTCGAACCAGAGCAACAGGTGGGACGCGCTGTGGCAGGTAAGGCTTTCCGCTCGAAGACGGACTTGCACAGTGCTGCCGCAAGCGCTTTAGTCCCGTGGGTGTTTCAATTAGGGTCCGAGGTAACCCGGCCCGCTTGTCGAACACCGCAGGCGACGCCAGGAACACTCTACACCAAGGATGCGCGGGGCGCTTAAGGTAAGACCGCGACCCGCGGCATGCGTCACAGCTCGAGCTGCTGGCCTTTTTCCAGGGCCCCTTCGACGCGCTCGCGCAGCGCGCGCACGCGGTGGCCGACGCCGCTGTCGAGCTTGGATTCGCGGTCCTTGCCCTTGAGGAGTTCGTGCGCCAGGTTGAGAGCGGCCATGACCGCGATGCGATCCAGCCCCACGACCTTGCCGCTCTCCTTGATCTCGCGCATGCGGGCATTGAGGAATTCCGCAGCATCCAGCAGCGCCGAGCGCTCATCGTAAGGGCAGGCGACCACATATTCCTTATCCATGATGCGCACGCTGACGCGCGCCTGGTCCTGATGGCTCACGCCCCGTGCTCCAGCGTCTTCAGGCGCCCGATCATGGCCTCGACCCGGGTGCGCACCTGCTCGTTCTTGTGCATGAGCGTGGCGCGCTCCCCGGCCAGGGACTCGTGGCGCGCGCGCAGCGCGCGATTCTCGTCCTTGAGGTGCTCCACGAGCGCGACCAGCTCCTCGATGCGCTTCGCCAGCTTGGTCAGCTCGACATCGAGTTGCGTTCTTGTGGTGTCGCTCATGCTGAAGACTATAGAGCCGCGTGGCGCGCAGGGCAATTATATAATGATGGCCGCCGCATGATTCAGCCCGACTACAGCCACGTCCAGCAGCTGCTCGCGCAGGAGCGCTCGCTCGCCGACGCCGCGGAGGCGCACGGCACGCTCGCCGGCTGCCTGTGCGGTGCCGCTGGCTACCGTTTCGAGGACTGGCTCAAGGAGATTCTGCCCGAAGGCCGGGCGCAGGACGCCGCGGACGGCACGCTGCGCGAATTGTTCGAGGCGACTGCGGGCGCGCTGCGCGAGGCGGACATGGACTTCGAGCCGCTGCTGCCCACCGACGCGCAGCCGATCGACGTGCGCACCGCGGCGCTCGCGGCGTGGTGTCAGGGGTTCCTGTACGGGCTCGGAGCCGGCCACATCCCCGCGGCCAGTGAGCTGCCCGGCGAGGCCGGGGAGATCGTGCGCGACTTCGTCGAGATCACGCGCGCCGGTGTGGATGCGGAGCAGGGCGAGGAGTCCAACGAGAGCGCCTACGCGGAGCTGGTCGAGTTCGTGCGGGTCGGCGTGCAGCTGCTGTTCGAAGGGCTGGCCGGCGCGCGCTCCTTCGCAGCCCCGAGCGCCGCGCCGCTGCACTAGCGGGAACGCGCCCCTACCATGGCGAGAGATGAGTTCGCCCGCCGCCGTCGCCAGCTGATGCGTCTCATGGGCCGCGATTCGATCGCGGTACTGCCCGCGGCGCCGGTGCGCCACCGTAACGGCGACGTCGAGTACGCCTACCGCCAGGACAGCGACTTTCATTACCTCACCGGCTTTGGCGAGCCCGAGGCGGTGGCGGTGCTGGTGCCGGGGCGCGCCCAGGCCGAGTACATCCTATTCGTGCGCGAGCGCGACGCGGCGCGCGAGACCTGGGACGGGCGGCGCGCCGGACCCGCCGGGGCGGCGCGCGACTACGGCGCGGACGACGCCTTCCCGATCACCGACATCGACGAGATCCTGCCGGGGCTGCTCGAGAACCGCACCAGCGTGTTCTACACCATGGGAGCGTATGCGGATTTCGACCAGCGCGTGGTGGGCTGGGTCAACGGGCTGCGCACCACCCAGGCGCGCAACGGCCGCCACCCGCCGCAGGAGTTCGTGGCGCTCGACCACGTGCTGCACGACATGCGCCTCTACAAGTCGCGCGGCGAGCTTGAGCAGCTGCGGGCCTCGGCGCGCATCGCCGCGCAGGCGCACCAGCGGGTCATGCGCTTCTGCCGCCCCGGCGTCACCGAGTACCAGGTGATGGCCGAGCTGCTGCACGAGTTCCGCCGCCACAACGCCGACATCGCCTACCACCCGATCGTCGGCGGCGGGGCCAACAGCTGCATCCTGCACTACCGCGACAACAACCAGCCGCTCGCCAGCGGCGACGTGCTGCTGGTGGACGCGGGCTGTGAGTTCGAGAGCTACGCCTCAGACATCACGCGCACCATCCCGGTCAACGGCCGCTTCAGCCCCGCACAGCGCGCGGTCTACGAAGTGGTGCTGGAGGCCAACCGCGCCGCGATCGCGAAGGTGCGCCCCGGCAACCACTGGAACGACCCGCACGAGGCGGCGGTGCGCGTCATCACCCAGGGGCTGGTGAAGCTCGGCCTGCTCAAGGGCCGCGTGCCCTCGCTCATCAAGCAGGGCGCCTACCGGCGCTTCTTCATGCATCGCACCGGGCACTGGCTGGGCCTCGACGTGCACGACGTCGGCGACTACAAGATCGGGGACGAGTGGCGGGTCCTCGAGCCCGGCATGGTCATGACCGTCGAGCCGGGCATCTATCTGCCGGCCAGCGCCCGCGGCGTGCCCAAGCGCTTCCGCAACATCGGCGTACGCATCGAGGACGACGTCGTGGTGACCAAGCGCGGCGCCGAGGTGCTCACGGCGCGCGCGCCGAAGGATCCCGACCAGGTCGAAGCGCTCATGGCGCGCGCCTGAGATGTCCGGCCGCGTCCCGCTCGAGGTTGATGTCGCCATCGTCGGCGGCGGCATGGTGGGCGCGAGTCTCGCCGCCGCCTTCGGCGGCAGCGGCGTCTCGGTGCTGCTGGTGGAGGGCGTGCCGTTCGGCACCGAGGCGCAGCCGAGCTTCGATGAGCGCACCACCGCGCTCGGCAACGCGAGCCGCCGGATCTTCGAGGGGCTCGCGGTGTGGCCCGCCATCGCCGCGGAGGCGGCCGCTATCCGCAGCATCCACGTCTCCGAGGCCGGGAGTTTCGGCTTTGCGCGCCTCAACGCCGCGGAGCAGGGGGTAGAGGCCCTCGGTTACGTGGTGGCCAACCGCCGCATCGGCGCGGCGCTGTGGCAGAAGCTCTCGGTCCAGGAGGGACTGGTGCTGCGGGTGCCGGCGCGTGCCGAGCAGCTCGAGATCGGCCCGGAGCGCGTGGCCTTCAGCATCACCGGCGCCACCGGCGGCGCCGAGCCGATCGCGGCGCGGCTGGTGGTGGCGGCGGACGGCGCGCATTCGCAGATCCGCGCCGCGGCCGGCATTGGCGCGGACATCGCCGACTACGCGCAGGTGGCAGTGGTGGCGAACGTCGCCGCGGACCGCCCGCACGCGGGCTGCGCGTTCGAGCGCTTCACGCGCGAGGGCCCGCTCGCGGTGCTGCCGCTCTACGACGGCACGTTCGCGGTGATCTGGGCCTGCCGCCCGGAGCACGCGGCGCGGCTGCTGGCGCTCGATGCCGCGGCGTACCTCGAGCGTCTGCAGGAACAATTCGGATGGCGCGCCGGACGGTTCGTGCGCGCCGGCCGGCGCGGCTCCTATCCCCTGCAGCTGACGCGCGCCACGACCACCGTCGGGGAGCGCACCGTGCTCATCGGCAACGCCGCGCAGGCGCTGCACCCGGTCGCCGGCCAGGGGTTCAATCTCGGGCTGCGCGATGCGGCCATGCTCGCCGAAGTGCTCGTGAACGCCCGCGGCGACCGCGGCGCGCGCGAGCTGCTCGGGCGCTTCGCCGCCTGGCGCGCGCGTGACCGCGCCGGGGTGGTGCACTTCACCGACTCGCTGGTGAGGCTGTTCGCCGATCAGCGCCCCGGTGCGGGCCTGCTGCGCAACCTCGGGCTGCTGTTGTTCGACGTTGCGCCGCCGGCCAAGAGCGCACTCGCCCGCGTCAGCCTCGGTTTCGGGGGACCCGCGCCCCGCCTGGCGCGCGGTCTGCCGGTGCGCCATGTATGACGTCATCGTGGTCGGCGGCGGCCCGGTCGGCGCCTGCCTGGGCGCGCTGCTGGTCGCGCAGGAAGGCGCCGCGGCGCAGGTAGCAGTGCTTGAGCCGCGCCCTCCCGACCCACCCGCGCCCGCAGCAGCGCTCGAGGCGCGCGTGGTGGCACTCTCGCGCGCCAGCGAGCGGTTGCTGGGCGCGGCAGGTGCGTGGCGCGACATCGCCGGACCGCGCCTCTCGCCCTACGAGCGCATGCGCGTATGGCACGAGAGCGTCGCCTCCGACAGCGCCGAGGTGCTCACCTTCGATGCCGCCGAGGCCGGCGAGCCGAATCTCGGCTACATCGCCGAGCACCGCCTGCTGCAGGCGGCGCTGCTCGCGGCATTCGCGCGCGCCGGCGGACACCTCGTGCGCGCCAGCCTGAGCTCGCTGCGCATCACCGAGGAGCAGGTGCTCGTCGGCACCAGCGAGGGCGAGCTCGCGGGACGGCTGGTCGTCGGGGCCGACGGCGCCCAGTCCGCGGTGCGATCGCACGCGGGGCTGACCGCCGAGATGCGTCCCTACCGCCAGACCGCGATCGTCGGGAACGTCGCCACTGCCCGAGCGCATCAAGCCACCGCCTGGCAGCGCTTCATGCGCGACGGCACGCTCGCGCTGCTGCCGCTGGCCGACGGCACGAGCTCGATCGTGTGGTCCGCGGACGAAGCGCTCGCCACCGGGCTGCTGCAAATGAGCGCCGACGCTTTCGCCGCCGAGCTCGACCGCGCCTCAGACCTTGCGCTCGGGGCCACGCGTCTGGTGAGCGAGCGCGTCTCCTTCCCCCTGCAGCATCTCGCCGCGCAGCGCTACGTGGGCGCGCGCGTGGCGCTGGTGGGCGATGCGGCGCACGTGGTGCATCCCTTGGCGGGTCAGGGGGTGAACCTCGGGCTGCTTGATGCCGCCGCGCTCGCGCAGCTGCTGGCCGAGGCCCGAGCGCGCGGAGAGGATCCGGGCGCGCTCGCCGTGCTGCGACCCTACGAGCGCTGGCGCAAGAGCGAGGTGGCGCTGATGAGCACGGCCATCGATGCCTTCGACCGCTTCCTCGCGCACGGCAGTGGTCCGGCATCGCGGCTCGCGCAGCGCGGGCTCGCGCTCGTCAACGGCGCCCCCGAACTCAAGCGCCTCTTCATCCGCCGCGCGCTCGGCATGAGCGGGGAGCTTCCACAGGCGGCGCGCTGAGTCGGCGCCGCGCGTGCGCGGCGCGCTGCGATGGGTCGCCGCGCCCTAGAGGCCGCCTTGGGAGCGCCTCGGGCAAGCGTGCGGGAGCGACTGACTTTGCCGCGGGAAGCCGGGTGGCGAGGTAGACGCCGCAGGCGGCGAGCGCGAATCCGGCGAGCTTGAGCGCGCCCAGCGCATCACCCAGCACCGCGTAGTCGAGGACCGCGGTCACCGGCGGCATGAGGAAGAACAGCGTCGCGACCCGGCTCACCGCGCCGCGCTTGAGCAGCACGAAGAACAGCGCAAAGGCGGCGAGCGAATTCACGCCGACCAGCCAGCCGAGGCTCGCGAGCAGCGGCGCTGACACATCGACGCGCAGACCCTCGTGCAGCGCCAGCGGCAGCAACAGCGCCGTGGCGGCCAGGTGCTGCACCGCAAGGCCACCGCGCAGATCCACCTGCGAGCCGAGGCGCTTCTGATACAGCGTGCCGGCGCTGAGCGCGATCAGGCCACCCAGCAGCGCAAGGTACGGAAGCGGTCCTGCCGCGCTGCCAGCTGAGTGGATGCTCTCGGCGACCGTGAGGGTCACGCCCGCGAACCCGAGCGCGAAGCCCAGCCACTGCAGCGGCTGCACCCGCTCGCCGAAGGGCAGTCCGAACAATGCCGTGACGATGGGCATCGTGCCGATCACCAGCGCACAGATGCCGACGTTCACGCCCATGGCCGCCGCGAAGTACAGGGCACCGAACGAGCCTGCGAGCGACAGCGCGCCGACCACGGCGCTGTGCAGCGCGGCGCGCCCGCGCGGCCATACGCCGGCGCCTTGGGCGAGCAGTGCGTAGATCACGCCGGCGCTGCCAAAACGCAGCGTCAGCAGCGTGAAGGGAGCGCTGTGGTCGAGCGCGATGCGAGCGGCGGGGTAACCGGTGCACCACAGCAGCAGGAACGCCGCCCCCAGCACGCCGGCGGGGAGGCTGCCGAGGCCGGGGAGGCGGCCGCGGGCCGTGTGCCGCGTTGCCCCTTGCGCTGGGCTCTCACTGCTGCGCTCTGCAGTCTCCGTTGCCATGGAGCGCCACCATAAGCGCGCAGCGTGTTGCGATAAACGCGTTAGAATGGAAATGACCGTTGCGAAAATTGCAATAAACACATGGATCGTCTCGAGCAACTGACGGCGTTCGTGGAAGTGGCGCGGCGCCAGAGCTTTGCTCAGGCGGCGCGGCAGCTGGACCGCCACGTGTCCGCGGTCAGCCGCGCGGTCGCGACCCTCGAGGGCCGCCTCGGGGTGCGCCTGCTGCAGCGCACGACGCGTCGGGTGGCGCTGAGCGCAGCGGGGCGCGACTACTTCAAGCGCTGCGAGGCGCTGCTCGCCGAGTTCGAGGGCGCGGATGCCGAGGTGCGCGACCTCGGTGCGTCGCTGCGCGGCACGCTGCGTGTGAGCGCCGCAACCGGCTCCGGCCAGACGCTGCTCGCACCGATCGTGGCGGAGTTCCTCGCCGCGCACCCGCTGCTGAGCCTCGACCTGCAGCTCACCAACCGCTACGTGGATCTCATCGAGGAGGGCTACGACCTCGCCCTGCGCGTGGGCGCGCTCGCCGACTCGCGTTTGGTGGTGCGCCGCTTGGCTCCGAGCCGCCGCATCCTGATCGCCAGCCCGCGGTACCTGGAGCGCCGGGGCGCCCCGCGCTCACCGCGGCAGCTCGCCGAGCACGCCTGCCTGGTGCTCGACATCGGCGCGCATCCGCAACGCTGGGAGCTCGAGAGCGGCCGCGCACGCTGCGCGCAGGAGGTGCGCGGGCCGATGCACTCAAACAATACGCTGGCGCTGCTCAGCGCCTGCCGCGGCGGGCTGGGGATCGCGCTGCTGCCGGAATTCGTCGCGACCACGGCGCTCGGCGACGGGGCACTGCGCCGGGTGCTGCCCGCCTGGGCGAGTGCCGAGCAGGCGATCTATGCGGTCTACCCGACGGCGCGCTTCATCCCGGCGAAGGTGCGGACCTTCGTGGAGTTCGTCGCGGCGCGCCTGCGCCTGGCGACCCCGGCGCGCACAGTGCGCTAGCTGAGCGGAATCAGGTCGACCTTGGCCGCGCACACGAAGTCGTTCTCCGACAGCCCGCGGATCGCGTGCGTGGTGAAGGTCACGCGGCAGTAGTTGTAGCCGACCTCGAGATCGGGATGGTGGTCCTCGATGTTGGCCAGGTGCGCGAGCGCGTTAACGAAGCTCATGGTGCGGTAGAAGTCGCGGAAGCCGAACTCGCGCCGGATCGCGTGCGCATCGTCGGCGAGCACCCAGGAGGCGGAGATCTGCGTCAGCAGCTGCGCGGCCGCCGCGGCGCTCAGCGGCGCGGTGCCGCCCTCGCAGGGTCTGCATTTGCGTGTGGCGAGCTCGTTCATGGTTGCCCCAGGCGCGCATAGCGGCGCGCAACGTAGCGTTCGACGATGTCCTGGAATTCCTCGGCGATGCGCTCGCCCTTGAGGGTCACGGTCTTCTCGCCATCCTCGTAGACCGGCGCCACCGGCCGCTCGCCGGTGCCGGGCAGGCTGATGCCGAGGTTGGCGTGTTTGCTCTCGCCCGGCCCGTTCACCACGCAGCCCATGACCGCCACCGTCATGTCTTCCACCCCCGCGTACTCGCGCCGCCACTGCGGCATGCGTGCGCGGATGTGCGACTGGATGCGCTGTGCGAGCTCCTGGAAATAGGTGCTGGTGGTGCGGCCGCAGCCCGGGCAGGCGATCACCAGCGGCGTGAAGGCGCGCAGCCCCATGGTCTGCAGGATTTCCTGCGCGACGATCACCTCCTGGCTGCGGTCGCCCTCGGGCTCCGGGGTGAGCGAGACGCGGATAGTGTCGCCGATGCCTTCCTGCAGCAGCACCGCCATGCCAGCGGTGGAGGCGACGATGCCCTTGGAGCCCATGCCCGCCTCGGTGAGGCCCAGGTGCAGCGGATAGTCGCAGCGCGCGGCGAGGTCGCGGTAGATGGCGATCAGGTCCTGCACGCCCGACACCTTGGCCGAGAGGATGATGCGATCGTGCGCCAGTCCGAGCTCCTCGGCGCGCCGCGCGCTGTCGAGCGCCGACTGCACCACGGCGCTGCGCGTCACCTGCTGCGCATCGAGCGGCTCGGGGCGGCGCGAGTTCTCGTCCATGAGGCGGGTGAGCAGGTCCGAGTCCAGGCTGCCCCAGTTCACGCCGATGCGCACCGGCTTGCCGTAGCGGCAGGCGGTCTCGATCATCTCCGCGAACTGCGGATCGCGCTTGCTGCCGCGGCCGACGTTGCCGGGGTTGATGCGGTACTTGGCGAGCGCCTGGGCGCACGCGGGATGCTCGCGCAGCAGCTTGTGACCGTTGAAGTGGAAGTCGCCGATCAGCGGAACGCTGACCCCGGCACGATCGAGGCGCTCGCGGATCGGTGCCACCGCGGCGGCGGCTTCCGCGGTATTGACGGTAATACGCACCAGCTCGGAGCCGGCGCGCGCCAGCGCCTGCACCTGTGCGGCGGTGGCCGCGACATCCGCGGTATCGGTATTGGTCATCGACTGCACCACGATCGGTGCGCCGCCCCCGACCCGCACCCGGTCGATGCTCACCTGAATGGACGCGCGGCGCTTGATGCTCATGCTTGTGACGTACTGTGAAAGTGGGGAATTCTACCGTTGCGGCGCTTGGGCGGCACGGAGCCGGACTGGTATGATGCGCCTCGCCCGCATCGGTCTAGCCGGAGAGGGTCCGGTACACACCGGAACGCCGAAGGCGCAATTCCGCCCGGAAACGCTCAGGCACATGAACGGCAGACGGCGGAAACTTGCAGGTTTCCGCGGGCTTCTGGAGAGCGGTGGACGAGTCGGTCCACCCACCGAAGGGGAGCGGCGCACGGCGCCTGATCTCTCAGGTCACAGGACAGAAGGGCGGCAGGCGTGTCGCGCACCGCGGCGCGCCTGCCGTTCGTTATTTTTTGGAGAAACCTGTGGGACGACATACCCCGCTCTTCAAGCTGCACCAGGAACTCGGCGCACGTGTGGTCGACTTCGGCGGCTGGGACATGCCGGTGCAGTACAGCTCGCAGATCGGCGAACACCACGCGGTGCGTCGCGCCGCGGGCGTCTTCGACGTCTCGCACATGTGCGTCATCGACCTGACCGGCAGCGGCACGCGCGCCTTCCTGCAGGAGCTGCTCGCGAACGACGTGGGCCGGCTGCGCGCTGCAGGCAAGGCACTCTACAGCTGCATGCTGAACGAGCAGGGCGGGGTGCTCGATGATCTGATCGTCTACTACCTGAGCGACACCTGGCATCGCATGGTGGTGAACGCCGGCACCCGCGACAAGGATCTCGCCTGGATCCGCCGCCACGCGGCGCGCTTCGGCGTCGAGGTGAGCGAGCGGGCCGACCTGGCGATGCTCGCGGTGCAGGGGCCCGAGGCGCGCGCCAAGGCCGCGCAGCTGCTGCAGCCGGCGCAGGCCGCCGCCGTGCTGGCGCTCGGCAGCTTCGTCGGCCGTGAGCTCGGGGCGTGGTTCGTGGCGCGCACCGGTTACACCGGCGAGGACGGCTTCGAGATCATGATGCCGGCGCAGGATGCGGTGCCGGCGTGGCACGGCCTGAACGCGCTCGGAGTCGCCTCCTGCGGCCTCGGTGCGCGCGACACGCTGCGCCTGGAGGCGGGCATGAACCTCTACGGCAACGACATGGACGAGACGACGCATCCGTACGAGTCCGGCCTCGGCTGGACGGTGGCGCTCGAGCCGCGCACCCGGCACTTCATCGGGCGCGAGGCGCTCGAGGCCATTCAGGCACGCGGCTCGCCGCGCAAGCTCGTCGGCCTGCTGCTGGAGGACCGCGGCGTGCTGCGCAGTCACCAGAAGCTGACGGTGGCGGGCGTGGGCGAGGGCGAGATCACCAGCGGCACCTTCTCCCCGACGCTCGAGCGCTCGATCGCGCTGGCGCGCGTGCCCGCCGCGAGCAGCGACAAGGTACAGGTGGATATTCGCGGCAAGCTGCTGAATGCCCGCATCGTCAAGCCGCCGTTCGTTCGCAATGGCAAACCCCTGGTCAGTTAGTGAGTGAAGGATCCTCTGCATGAGCAACGTTCCCGCGGATCTGAAGTACACCAAGTCGCACGAGTGGGTGCGCACGCTCGCCGACGGCACGCTCGAGATCGGCATCACCGATCACGCACAGCACGCGCTCGGGGACCTGGTGTTCGTGGAAGTGCCCGAGGCCGGACGCACCGTGAAGGCGGGCGAGGCGTGCGCGGTGGTGGAATCGGTCAAGGCGGCCTCGGATGTGTATGCGCCGCTCGCCGGCCAGATCATCGCCGGCAACCCCAAGCTCGCCGCCGAGCCTGAAATCATCAATTCGCAGCCCTACGCCGAGGGATGGCTGATGCGCCTCAAGCCCGCCCCGGGGGCGGTCGCGGGCGCGGAGCTGTTGTCCGCGGCCGACTACCAGAAGGTACTGGACGCGGAGGGCGGCTGATGGCCTTCATTCCCCATACCGCCGACGACGTCGCCATGATGTTGGCGGCCATCGGCGTCTCGCGCCTCGAGGATCTGTTCGACGAGATCCCGCGCGAGCTGCGTATCAAGTCGCTCGAGGGCGTGCCCGCGGAGCTCAACGAGATGCAGGTCGGGCGGCTCATGACCGAACGCGCGCGCACCGATGGCACGGCGCTGTCGTTTCTCGGCGCCGGCGCTTACGAGCACCACATCCCGGCGGCCGTTTGGGCCATCACCACGCGCGGCGAGTTCTACAGCGCCTACACGCCCTATCAGGCCGAGGCGAGCCAGGGCACGCTGCAGATGATTTACGAGTTCCAGACCATGATGGCGCGCCTCACCGGCATGCAGGTCTCGAACGCCTCGCTGTACGACGGCGCCTCCGCCACCGCCGAGGCCGCTCTCATGGCGGTGCGCGCCAACCGCAAGTCCAAGTCCGCGCGCATCCTCGTGCCGGTGACCGTGCACCCGCACTACCGCCGCGTGGCCAGCGCCACGGCCGCCAACCAGGGGCTGAGGTTCGAGGAACTCGCCTATTGCACCGAGGGGGGCGTGACGCCGGCCGCCTCGCTCGCCCGGTACGACGCCGAGGACGTGACCGCGCTCGTGATCCAGCAGCCGAACTTCTTCGGGCGGCTGGAGGATGTCGATGCGCTCAGCGACTGGGCGCATGCGCACAACGCGCTGGTGATCGCAGTGGTCAATCCCACCTCGCTGGCGCTGCTGAAGCCCCCCGGGGAATGGGGCGCGCGCGGCGCGGACATCGCCGTGGGGGAGGGACAGCCGCTCGGGGTGCCGTTGTGCTCCGGCGGCCCCTACTTCGGCTTCATGACCACGCGCACCGAGTACGTGCGGCAGATGCCGGGCCGCATCGTCGGGCGCACCCTCGATACTGCCGGTCACGAGGGGTTCACGCTCACGCTGCAGGCGCGCGAGCAGCACATCCGCCGCGCCAAGGCCACCTCCAACATCTGCACCAACCAGGGCCTGCTCATGACCGCCGCGACCATCTACCTGTCGCTGATGGGGCCGCAGGGCCTCACGCGCACCGCGGCCGCCTCGCACGCGCGCACCCGCGAGCTCGTGGCCGCGCTCACGCGCGTCGGCGGGGTGCGCGCGGCGTTCGCCGGGCCCTGCTTCCACGAGGCGGTGCTGCTGCTCGACCGTCCGGCAGCCGGCGTGCTGCGCTCGCTCGCCGCGCGCGGCATCTTCGGCGGCCTGGATCTCGCCCCCTACTACCCGGAGCTCGGACCGGCGCTGCTGGTGTGCGCGACCGAGACCAAGACCAGCGCCGACATCGAGCACTATCGCGCCGCGCTGCACGAGGTCATGCAGGCCGCCCGCGCGGCCTGAGCGCCGCGACACCGACGAGGAAGCGATCCATGCCTGTCCGTGAAAAGGTTATCTACGAGTATTCGCGCCCGGGACGCGGCGCGAGCGACCAGTGGCCGCAGGACTCAGACCCGGGCGCGCTCGCCGACCTGCCCGCCGCGCTGCGCCGCGCCCGCCCCCCGGAGCTGCCGGAGGTGGGCGAGCTTGAGGCGGTGCGCCACTTCACGCGCCTGTCGCAGCTGAACTTCTCCATCGACACGCACTTCTATCCGCTCGGCTCGTGCACCATGAAATACAACCCCAAGGCGTGCAATCAGTACGCCATGCTGCCGGAGTTCCTCGGGCGCCACCCGCTCGCGCCCGAGTCCCACGGCCAGGGGTTCATGGCCTGCATGTACGAGCTGCAGGAGATGCTGAAGGCGGTCACCGGCATGCAGGGCGTGGCGCTCTCGCCCATGGCCGGAGCCCACGGCGAGTTCGCAGGGGTCGCCATGATCCGCGCCTATCACCGCTCGCGCGGCGAGCTCAAGCGCAACGAGATCATCGTGCCCGAGGCGGCGCACGGCACCAATCCGGCCACCGCCACCATGTGCGGTTGCGTGGTGCGCGAGGTGCCGGTCGACGCCCAGGGCGACGTCGAACTCGAGGCGCTCAAGCAGGCGGTCGGTCCCAACACCGCCGGCATCATGCTCACCAACCCCTCCACGCTCGGGGTGTTCGAGCGGCGCATCGTGGAAGTGGCGCGCATCGTGCACGAGGCCGGCGGACTCCTCTACTACGACGGCGCCAACCTCAACGCCATCCTCGGCAAGGTGCGCCCCGGGGACATGGGCTTCGACGTCATCCACATGAACCTGCACAAGACCTTCTCCACCCCGCACGGCGGTGGCGGTCCGGGGGCCGGCGCGGTGGGAGTGGCCGCGCGGCTGCTGCCCTTTCTGCCCATCCCCGTGGTCGGCAAGGAGGGCGAGCGCTACCGCTGGCTGACCGAGGCCGACCTGCCGCAGTCCATCGGGCGGCTGTCGGCGTTCATGGGCAACGCCGGGGTGCTGCTGCGCGCCTACATCTATATGCGGCTGCTGGGGCGCGAGGGCATGCGGCACGTGGGCGAATACGCCACGCTCAACGCCAACTACCTGCTCAAGCGCCTCATGGAGGCCGGCTTCGATGCCGCCTACCCGCAGCGCCGCGCGAGTCACGAGTTCATCGTCACGCTGCGCCGCCAGGCCCGTGAGCTCAACGTGACGGCCATGGACTTCGCCAAGCGGCTGCTGGATTACGGCTTCCATGCGCCGACGACCTATTTCCCGCTGCTGGTGCCGGAATGCCTGCTGATCGAGCCCACCGAGACCGAGACCAAGGACGTGCTGGACGCCTTTGTGACGGCCATGTCACAGATCCAGAAGGAGGCCGAGCAGGAACCCGGGCGCGTCACCAGCGCACCGCATACCATGCCGGTGCGCCGCCTCGATGACGTACGGGCGGCCAGGCAGCTGGATCTCACTTGGACGCCGACGGTGCAGCCATAGATCGTTCCAAGCCGCGGGGCATCACGCGGCTGCTGCGCGCCTTCGCCGCCAGCGCGCGTGGGCTGGCGGGTGCCTTCCGCGAGGAGGCCGCCTTCCGCCAGGAACTTGCCATCGCCGTGCTCGTCATACCCGTGGGTCTGTGGGTCGGTCACTCGGGCCTCGAGCGGGCGCTGCTGATCGCGCCGATGCTGCTCATCCTCATCGTGGAACTCCTCAACAGCGCAATCGAGGCGACGGTGGATCGCATATCTTTCGAGCGCCATGCGCTCGCCGGGCTCGCCAAGGACATCGGCTCCGCGGCGGTGTTCATGTCGTTCGTGCTGCTGGTCGCCGTTTGGCTGCTGGTGCTGCTCGGGCGATAGGCGGATGCGCACCCGAGGGCTCCTGTGGCTGTGCCTGATCGCCGTCCCGCTGTGCGCCGGCGCAGGCCCGCTCGCGCCGCCGGCGGCCGCGGCCGCCGCCCCCGCGCCGGCGACGGCGACCGCATCCCCGGCTGCGCCGGTGCCGCAGCCCCCGCTGCCCTCGCCCGCGGTGCGTCCGCCGCCGGAGGAGTCGCCGGCGCTACCACCCGAGAGCGCGCCCACCCCCGAAGCGCAGGCCGCCGCGGTGGAGGGCAACCCCGACTGGGCCGTGACGCTCGAGCGCATCGCCGGCAGCGTAGTGTCGATCGACGTCGACATGACGCGCGCCTTCGACACCGAGTGGAACGCTACCGCCCAGGCGACCGGTTTCGTGGTGGATGCCGAGCGCGGCCTGATCCTCACCAACCGCCACGTGGTCACCCCCGGCCCGGTCACCGCGGAGGCCACCTTCCTCAACCGCGAGGAGGTGCAGCTCTACCCCGTGTACCGCGATCCGGTGCACGACTTCGGCTTCTACCGCTACGACCCGAAGAAGCTGCGCTTCATCAAGCCGAAGGCGCTGCCGCTGTACCCGGAAGGGGCGCAGATCGGGCGCGAGATCCGCGTGGTCGGCAACAACGCCGGCGAGCAGCTCTCGATCCTCGCCGGCACGCTGGCGCGCCTGGACCGCGATGCGCCCGACTACGGCATCGCCAAGTACAACGACTTCAACACCTTCTACCTGCAGGCCGCCTCGGGGACCTCGGGCGGCTCCTCCGGTTCGCCGGTTATCGACATCCGCGGGCGCGTGGTGGCGCTCAACGCCGGTGGCGCCAATGGCGCGGCCTCGAGCTTCTACCTGCCGCTGGGGCGCGTGCGCCGTGCGCTGCAGCTCATCCAGCAGGGCAAGCCGGTCACGCGCGGCACGCTCTACACCGTCTTCAACTACGTGCCCTACGACGAGCTCGAGCGGCTCGGGCTCGATCCGGCCACCGAGGCGGCGGTGCGCAAGGACTTCCCGCGCTACACCGGGATGCTGGTGGTGAACGAGGTGCTGCCCGGCTCGCCCAGCCAGAGCGTGCTGCAGAACGGGGACATCCTGCTGCGCGTCAACGGCCGCTTCGTGACGCAGTTTGAGCCGCTCGAGGAGGTGCTGGACGCCTCCGTCGGCGCACAGGTGGAAATCGAGCTCGAGCGCGGCGGCAAGCCGGCGTCGGCGAAGCTGCCGGTCGGGGACCTGCACGCCATCACCCCGAGCGCCTACGCCTGGTTCGGCGATGTGGTGGTGAACACGCTCTCCTACCAGCAGGCGCGCCACTTCAACGCCCCGGCGCGCGGGGTATACGTCGCCAACCCCGGCTACGTGTTCGGCGCGGCCGGCATCCCGCGCGGTGCGGTGATCCTGGCCCTCAGCGGCAAGGCCACCGACACGCTCGCGGACTTCGAGGCGGGCGTCGCGCAGCTCGGCGACGGCGATCACGCCACGGTGCGCTACATGACCATCGACGACCCCAACAGCACCGAGCTGCGCGTCATCCGCATGGACCGGCTGTGGTTCCCGGCGCATCACTGCGACCGCGACGACCTCACCGGGGTGTGGGACTGCCACGATCTGCCCGCCGGCCCGCAGCCGAAGCCGGTGCCGATGAGCTCCACCGTCTTCCCGAAATACCAGGACGCGCGCCTGAATGCGCTCGCCCCCTCGCTCGCGATGGTGACCTTCGACATGCCGTACTCGATCTCCGGCATCACCGAGCGCAACTATCACGGCACCGGGCTGGTGGTGGACGCGCAGCGCGGCCTGGTGGTGGTGGATCGCAACACCGTACCGGTCGCGGTCGGCAACGTGACGGTCACCTTCGCCGGCACCGTGCAGGTGCCCGGGCGCGTGGTGTACATCCACCCGCAGCACAACTTCGCGGTGGTCGCCTACGAGCCGCGCCTGATCGGCTCGACGCCGGTGAAGTCCGCGAAGCTCAGCCCGCGCGAGCTCGCGGCCGGGGAGCGCGTGTGGGTGGTGGGCCTCGGCGGCGACAGCCAGATGCACGCCCGCGGCACCGACATCGCCAGCATCGATCCGCTGGAGCTGCCGCTGTCGCGCACCATGCGCTTCCGCGACAGCAACCTCGAGACCGTGCAGCTGGTCAACCCGCCGAACGAGTTCGACGGGGTGCTCGCCGACAAGGACGGCAGCGTGCTCGGCACCTGGTCGAGCTTCGCCTACGAGAACGGCCGCGAGATCGCCCAGGACACCCGCGGCGTGCCCATCGACGTGGTGGCCGACATGATCGATCGGGTGCGCACGCAGCGCCCGCTGCACTCGCTCGAGGTGGAGATGGGCGTGCTGCCGCTCGCGGCCGCGCGCGAGATCGGCCTGCCGGAGGCCTGGACGCAGCGCCTCGCGCAGCACACGCCGACGCGCCGCCAGGCGCTCAGCGTGGTGCGGCTGGTCGGGGGCTCACCGGCCGCGCAGCGCCTGCAGCAGGGCGACCTGCTGCTGGCGATCGACGGCCAGGTGGTGACGCGCTTCCGCGAAGTCGAGCGCGCCGCCGCCGACAAGGACCACGTGCAGGTCACGGTATGGCGCGGCCAGGCGGAGCAGACCATCGAGGTCCCGACCGCGCAGCTTCCCGGCACCGACGTGGACCGCCTGGTGGAGTGGGCCGGGGCGACGCTGCAGGCGCCGCATCGCGCCATGAGCGTGCAGCGTGGCATTGCGCCGGTGGGTGTGTATGTCGGGTACTACGCCTACGGCTCGCCCGCGACGCGCTACGGCCTGTACCCGGGGCGGCGCATCGTCGAGGTGGACGGCGTGCCGGTGCCGGACCTGGATGCCTTCCTCAAGGTCGTGACCGGGCGCCCGGATCGCGCCTCGGTGCGACTGAAGACCATCACCTGGAACAACGCGCCGGAAGTGATCACGCTCAAGCTCGACAAGCACTACTGGCCGGCCTACGAGCTCACGCGCGATGCGAGCGGTGCCTGGCAGCGGCACGACCTCGAGTAAAGCCGGCCGCGGCGTCGGCAGCGCACGACATTGCCTAGCATTTCCGCGCGGGTTCTTCCCAACCTGCTCGGCGGGTGTGAATTAAGTGCGGCTTTCACACAACACGCCCTCAGCGCGCGCCCGCGGCTTGCTAGAATTCACGCTTCCTATGGTGCGCGTTGTCAGGGCTACCCAGGTCGAGATCGAGACCGCCGTGCAGGCACTGCGTGACGGTGAGCTCGTGGCCTTTCCCACCGAGACCGTCTACGGCCTCGGCGCCAACGCGCAGAACCCGGTTGCCGTGCGGCGCATCTTCGAGGCCAAGGGACGCCCGGCCAATCACCCGGTGATCGTGCATCTGGACAGCCCGCGCTACCTGCATCGCTGGGTGCGCGAAGTGCCGCAGACCGCCACGCGCCTCGCCGAATCCTTCTGGCCCGGCCCGCTCACCATGGTGATGCCGCGCGCCGGCAACGTGCACGACGTCATCACCGGCGGCCAGGACACCATCGCCATCCGCGTGCCGGCCCACCCCATGGCGCAGCAGCTGCTCACCGCCTTCGGCGGCGGCATCGCCGCCCCTTCGGCCAATCGCTTCGGGCGGCTGTCGCCGACCCGCGCCGAGCACGTGCGCGAAGAGCTCGGCGAGGCGGCGCGCATCATCCTCGACGGCGGGGAGTGCCAGATCGGGCTGGAGTCGACCATCGTGTCCTTCGAGGGCGCGAGCGTGCGCCTGCTGCGCCCCGGCGGGGTCACCGCCGCGCAGATCCGCGCCGTGGTCGGAGAGCTCTTCATCGGCGCCGAGACCGCCTCGCCGCGCGTGCCGGGCAGCACTCCCATGCACTATGCGCCGAGCACCCCGCTCACCATCGTGCCCGCCGGGGAGATCGATGCGCAGGCGGATGCGGCCTCCGTCGGCGGACGGCGCGTGGCGGTGCTCGCGCAGCGCCTGCCGCTGCGCTCGCACAAGTACGTCACCTGGATCAACGCCGGGCGGCGGCCGGAGAGCTTCGGCCGCGACCTGTACAGCAACCTGCGCACGCTCGACAAGGCGGGCTGCGCGCACATCCTGGTGCAGGACGTGCCCGACGGTGAGGGCTGGGATGCCGTCCGTGACCGGCTGCGGCGCGCGGCGACCAGCGTGGCGCAGAGCGATGATGGCACCGGCACCCAGGCCGTGCTGCCCTGACGCCCGGCGCCGCCGACCTTAGTGCGCCGCGCGCGGTTCATCGACCCGTTCCAGCCAGCGCAGATCCGCCGCCTGGTGCGCGAGTTCGGCTCGCCGCTGCTGATCCTCGACTGCGAGCGCGTGCGCGTGCAGTTCCGCAAGCTGCGCAAGGCACTGCCGCGGGTCGAGCTGCACTACGCGCTGAAGCCCATGCCGCATCCGGCGGTGGTGCAGACCGTGATCGCCGAAGGCGGCAGCCTCGATCTGGCCACCACCGGTGAGGTGCAGCTGGTGCGCCGGCTCGGCGTGCCGCCGGCGCGCTGCATTCACACCCATCCGATCAAGCGCCCGGCGGACATCGCCAACGCGCTGGAGTTCGGCGTGCGCACCTTCGTCGTCGACAATCCCGACGAGCTGCGCAAGTTCGCGCACCTCGCCGGCTCGGTACAGCTGCTGCTGCGCGTCTCGTTCCGCGCTCCGGGCGCGGTGTGCGACCTGTCGCGCAAGTTCGGCTGCGACCCGGAGGATCTGCTGGCGCTGGCGCGCCTGGCTGCCGACCTCGGCCTCGACGTGCGCGGGCTGTCGTTCCACGTCGGCTCGCAGGTCGCCGACGCCACCATGCACGTCGAGGCACTGCAGGCGTGCGCCAAGCTGCTGCGCGCGGCGCGGCGCGAGAAGCTCGGCACGCTCGATACGCTCGACATCGGCGGCGGTTTCCCGATCGACTACGGGCAGCCGGTGCAGGACATCGGGCACTTCTGCGCGCCGCTGCGCGCGGCGCTCGCGCGGCTGCCGCGGCGCGTGCGCGTGATCGCCGAGCCCGGCCGCTACATCGTCGGTCCCGCGGCCATCGGCGTGGCCTCGGTCATGGGACGCGCGCGCCGCGAGGGCCACTGGTGGTACTACCTCGATGACGGGCTGTACGGCTCCTACAGCGGCCAGCTGTTCGATCACCAGCGCTACCCGGTGGAACCGCTGCGCGACAGCGAGGAGCGGCTGCCGTCGGTGCTCGCCGGCCCCACCTGCGACAGCATCGACGTGATCGCGGAGAACCTGCTGCTGCCGCAGCTCAAGGCCGGCGACCTGGTGGTGGGGCGCGCCATGGGCGCCTATACCTGGGCGAGTGCCTCGGAGTTCAACTTCTACCCCAGGGCGACCGTGGTGGCGGTGAACGCCCAGCCGGGGGACGCCGGCAGCGTGAGCGCGCCCCCCTTCCCGGGCTGAAGCGTCCGCGCCATGGTCCGCAGCATCGTGTTCGATATCGGCTGGGTGCTGGTGCGCTTCAACTACCGCCCGATCATCGGCCTGTTGGAGTCACGCGGCGCGGACGTGCATGACCGCGACACGGTGATGCAGCGCCTGGCGCTCGCCGAGCACGAGTGCGGCCGCGTGCACGGCCACGGACTGCTCGAGCGTATCCGCGCCATGGCGCGCGAGCCGATCTCGCTCGAGGAGGCGCACGCGCACTGGGTCAACATGTTCGAGCTCGAGCCGGCGATGACCGAGCTCGCGCATCGCCTGAGCGAGCGCTACCGGGTGTACCTGCTGTCCAACATGGGGGACCTGCACTGGGCGCACCTGTCGCGCGAGTTCCGCCTGCACGCCATCGGCCACGGTGCGCTGCCCTCCTACCTGGCGGGGGTGATGAAGCCCGACCCGCGCATCTACCGCGAGGCAGAGCGGCGTTTCGCGCTCGAACCCGCCGCCACCGTGTTCATCGACGACCGCTCCGACAACGTCGCCGCCGCCGGCGCGCGCGGCTGGCACGGCATCGTGCATCAGGGTTATGAGTTGACGCTCGAGGGCCTGCGGTGCCTCGGAGTGGCCTGCTGAAGGAGCTGACATGAATCCGGTCCTGTCCGCGACGCTGCTGCTCGGCGCCTCCAACGTCTTCATGACCTTCGCCTGGTATGCGCACCTGAAGAACCTCGCCGGCCGCCCCTGGTACGTCGCAGCGCTGCTGAGCTGGGGCATCGCCTTCTTCGAGTACCTGCTGCAGGTGCCGGGCAACCGCATCGGCTACACGCGCCTGAGTCTGCCGCAGCTGAAGATCCTGCAGGAGGTGATCACGCTCAGCGTGTTCGTGCCGTTTGCCGCGCTCTACATGGGCAAGCCGCTGAAGCTCGATTACCTGTGGGCGGCACTGTGCATCCTGGGTGCGGTATATTTCGTATTCCGTTCGCCAGGCGCAGCAACATGAAGAACGAAGCCGCCGCGGAACCGCTGACCGCCATCCACACGCAGGTGCTCGCCGCGCGCGCCGGGCGCGATCCGTGCGTGATCGCGCGGCTGTTCTCCGGCTGGGCGGTGTTCGGCGAGCGCCAGTTCGTGCGCGGCTACACGCTGCTGCTGCCCGATCCGGTGGTGCCGAATCTCAATGCCCTCGGCGCCCGCGAGCGCATCGCCTTCCTCTCGGACATGTCGCGTCTCGGGGACGCGCTGCTGAAGGTGACCGGTGCGGTGCGCATCAACTACGCGATCTTCGGCAACCAGGAGCCGGCGCTGCACGCGCACGTGATTCCGCGCTACAGCGACGAGCCCGAGGCGCTGCGCGGTGCGCAGCCCTGGGCCTACGACTGGTCCGCCGCCCCGCCGTTCGAGCGCGCTGCCAGCCACGATCTGGCCGAGGGGCTGCTGCGCGAGCTGACGCGCCTGGGCGTGACCAAGCCGATGCGCTACTCGCCCGGGGCCAACGCCGACACCTGAGCCGCGGCGCGGCTACTTCGGCTGCGCCGGCGTGGGCTGGGGCGCTGCGCCGGCGGCGGGCGCGGCCGCGATGCTCAGCAGCTCGACATCGAAGATCAGCATCGAGCCGGGCGGAATCGGCGGCCGCGAGCGCACGTCGTAGGCGAGCTGCGGCGGAATGTACAGCTTCATCTTGCCGCCCGGCTTCATCAGCTGCAACGCCTCGGTCCAGCCCGGGATCACCTGGCTCACCCCGAAGGTGGCCGGTTCGCCGCGCTTGTAGCTGCTGTCGAACTCGGTGCCGTTGAGCAGCGTGCCGCGGTAGTTGACCGTGACCTTGTCGGTGGCCTTGGGCGATTCGCCGCTGCCGGCGGCGAGCAGCTTGTACTGCAGGCCGCTCGCGGTGGTCACGATGCCGGGCTTCTTGCCGTTCTCGGCGAGGAACGCGGCCGCGGCCTTGTGGTTGGTCTCCACCATGTTGGTCTGCGCGCTGCGCAGGAGGGTCATCATGTTCTGGCGGTCGGCGTCGGTGACCTCGTGCTTGCCGCTGAGCGCATCGCGCACCCCCTGTGCCACGCGCGCGCTGTCCACCGACCCGGGGCTGACGCCGCTGTCGCGCAGCTGCTCGCCCATGATCACCCCGAGGCTGTAGCTTGTGGCGTCCTTGTCGCTGGGCGCGGCCGCGCTGGCGGTCGCGGCGGCCTTGGGCGGCGCTTTCTTGGCGGGGGACGCCGAGGTGCTGCCGGCCTCCGGCTGCTGCGCGGACGCGGCGCCTGAGAGCGCCAGCAGAACGGCCGCAGCGGGGACGAGGAAGGAGGTCCGGCGGCGCGGCGCTGGAGAATTCATGTGCTGCCCTTTGAAGCCATGCGGGCCGTGAACATCACGGCTTGGAACCGCGGCGAGTGCCGCAGTTTCGCCGATCGGCGCGGGGCTTGCCAGTTTCGCCGCGCGCTGTGGGCTCGCTAGCGCGACTCCGCGGGCGGCGATTCCGCCTGCTCGCCGGCGGGGCCGCCCTGCGCGAGGTATTCGCGCGCCCGCTCCAGCAGCGCTGCGCTCACATAGATGCGCGAGGGCGCGGCCTGGCCGAGGACCCCGGCGTCGGAGCTGACGCGCGCCGGCAGGCCCGCAGCATTCAGCACCTCGGCCAGGGACTGCGCCGAAGGCAGATCCGGCAACGTGGTGAGCAGCCGCCAGGCGGGCTCGGGCGCATCGCCGGCGCTGCCCGGCACCGCCGGCACCAGACCCAGGTGTTTCATCCAGGATCCCACCACCATGTATCCCTCGTGTCGCGCGCGGTCCGCAACGGCGGCTGCGAGCGCCTGACGTGCGTTACAGTGCCATCCGGAGGTTGTTTCCACAATGCGTACACGTCCGCGGGCGGGAAGCTAGCGCGTGCTCTCCATCCGGCAACTGTCACGCAGCTTCCGCGAAGGCGAGCGGGTGCACCAGGTGCTCTGCGGCCTGGACGCCGAGGTGGCCTCCGGGGAGACGGTCGCCGTGATCGGGCGCAGCGGCTCGGGCAAGTCGACGCTCCTCAACCTGGTGAGCGGCATCGACCGCGCCGACGCCGGCACGGTGCACATCGACGGGCAGGAGGTGAGCGCCATGGGCGAGCCGGCGCGCACGCTGTTCCGTCGCGCGCACATCGGCTTCGTGTACCAGTTCTTCAACCTCATCCCCACGCTCGATGTGGCCGAGAACGTGCGCCTGGTGCTGGAGCTCAATGGCGTGCGCGGCCGCGAGGCGCGCGAGCGCAGCCTCGCGGCGCTCGCTGACGTCGGGCTGCGCGAGCGCGCGCACAGCGCCATCGACCGGCTGTCCGGCGGCGAGCAGCAGCGCGTCGCCATTGCGCGCGCGCTGGTGCACGCGCCGCGGCTGCTGCTCGCGGACGAGCCCACCGGCAATCTCGACGAGCAGAGCGCGCGCGAGCTGCTGCCGGTGCTGCTGTCGCTGAGCCGCGCGCGCGGCGCGACGCTGCTGGTAGTGACGCACGATGCGACCCTGGCACGCGCCGCCGATCGCGTGCTGGAGCTGGCGCGCGGGCAGCTGCACGCGCTGTCCGCGCCGCGGTCGTAGCGCATGCACACGCTGCGCGCAGCCAACCTGCGTCACCTGTGGCGCCATCCGGCGCAGCTGGCCCTGGCGCTCATCGGGCTGGCGCTCGGGGTGGGCACCATCGTCGCGGTCGATATCGCGACCGCCAGCGCACGGCGCGCCTTCGAGCTCTCGCTGCAGGCGGTGAACGGAGCCGCGAGCTACCAGATCGTCGGTGCACCGCGCGGCATCGATGAGCGGTGGTATGCGCAGCTGCGCACCGCGGCGCAGCTGTCCGCGCAGCCGCAGGCGCAGTTCGCGCCGGTGGTGTCAGGCTACGCGAGCGTCGGCGATCGCATCCTGCAGCTCACCGGCATCGACCCGTTCGCGAGCGCCGCGCTGGAGCCGGATCAGGCGAGCGCACCGCGAGCGGGCGCGCTGGAGGCGGGCCTGGAGGGGGCGCGCCGCTGGCTCCTCGTGCCGGGCTCTGTCGCCATGAGCGACACGCTCGCGCGCGAGCTGCACCTTGAAGCGGGAAGCCATCTGCAGCTGGCGGTGGGCGGGGTGCGGCACGAGGCGACCGTGACGCGGATCCTGAGCGGCGCCGGCGCCGGCTTCGATGCGCTCTTGCTCACCGATATCGCGCAGGCGCAGGAGTGGCTCGGCACGCTCGGACGACTGTCGCGCATCGACGTGCGGCTGCCCGAGGGCGCCGCCGGTGAGCAGGCACTCGCGCGGCTGCGCGCGCAGCTGCCGCACGAGCTGGAGCTGCGCGCCACGCGTGCGGCGGCGCGCGAGACCTTCGCGATGACCGGCGCCTTCACGACCAACCTCAAGGCGATGAGCCTGTTGGCGCTGCTGGTGGGGACACTGCTCATCTACGGCGCGGTGAGCTTCGCGGTGCTGCAGCGGCGCACCATGTTCGGCGTGCTGCGCGCCCTCGGTGCGACGCGCGGCGAGATCCTCGCGCTGGTGCTGGGCGAGGCGACGGTGCTGGGCGTGCTCGGCGCGGCGTGCGGGGTGCTGCTCGGCCTCGCCATCGGCCGCGGCCTCGTGGGGCTGGTGTCGCAGACCATCAACGATCTGTACTTCGTGGTGGCGGTGCGGCAGGTGAGCGTGCCGGCGTTCACGGTGCTCAAGGCGCTGGCCGCAGGCCTTGGCACCGCGCTGATCGCCGCGCTGCTGCCGGCGCTGGAGGTGGCGCGCAGCGCGCCGCAGCTCGCACTCGCGCGCTCGGTGCTGGAAGGGCGCGCGCGCTCACTCGCCCGGCGGCTGCCGCTACTCGGCGCGCTGCTCGCCGTGGCGGCGCTGCTCGTGGTGCTCGCCTCCGGGCGCAGCCTGCTCGCCGGATTCGTGGCGCTGTTCCTGCTGCTGGTGGCGGCGGCAGCCGTGACGCCGGCGGCGCTCGCCGCTTTCGCGCACGGCGCGGCGCGCATCCTCGGCGCGGCCAGTCCCGTGGCACGCCTCGCCTGCGGCGACATCGCCGCCTCCCTGAGCCGCACCGGCGTGGCGGTCGCGGCGCTCGGCATGGCGCTCAGCGCGATGATCGGCGTCGCGATCATGGTCGGAAGCTTCCGCGAGTCGCTACGCGCCTGGCTCCTTGAGACCATGCGCGCGGATGTCTATGTCAGCGCTCCGGGATCCTCGGACAGCCCGGAGCGCCGTCTCGAGCCTGGGGTGATCGATGCGCTGCTGGCGAGCCCCGGGGTTCGGGACCACAGCGCGGGCCGCCGCGCGGTGGTGGGCTCGCCCTACGGCCCGCTCGATCTGAACGCGCTCAGCATCCCGGCCGCGAGTCGCAGCGCCTTCCGCTTCACGCAGGGGGATCCCGGGCGTGCCTGGGAGCAGGTCGAGAACGGGGCGGTCCTGATCTCCGAGCCGCTCGCCTGGCGGCTCAGCCTCGCGCCCGGGCGGACGCTGACCCTCACCACTGCGGACGGGCCGCGGGCCTTCACGGTAGCCGGCGTGTACCGCGAGTACGGCAACGACCGCGGCGAGGCGCTCATGAGCCTGCAGGTGTACCGCCGGCTGTTTCACGACCAGGGGATCGGGGCGCTCGGCATCTATCTCGCCCCGGGGGTGCGCGCGGCGCAGGCGGTCGCGACGCTGCGCGCGGCGGTGCACGGCCGGCAGGCGCTGCTCATCCGCTCCAACGCCGACCTGCGCGCGCTCTCGATGCGCATCTTCGAGCGCACCTTCCTCATCACGCGGGTGCTGTACTGGCTCGCGGCCGGCGTCGCCGCGGTGGGGCTGGTGAGCGCGCTGCTCGCCTGGGAGCTGGAGCGCGCGCGCCAGCTGGCGATCCTGCGCACCCTCGGGCTCACGCCCGCGCGCACCGCGATGCTCATCCTGGCGCAGACGGCGTTCATGGGGCTGGCGGCGCTGCTGGCGGCCATCCCCGCCGGACTGCTCACGGCGCTGGTGCTGACCGAGGTCATCAACCGCCGCGCCTTCGGCTGGCAGATCGACCTGTACTTCTCCGCCGCGCAGTTCACCAACGCGCTGTGGCTGGCGCTGGCGGCGAGCCTCGCCGCGGCACTCTACCCGGCGTGGCGCAGCGCCCGCATGTCGGTGGTCTCCGGGCTGCGGGAGGAATGATGCGCCGCGCTGCGCGACCGCTCCTGCGCCGTCTGCGCCGTGCCGCCGCAGCAGCGGGGCTCGCGGCGGCACTCGTGAGCATCCCGCCGCGGGCCGCCCCGCCGGTGCGCGTGCTGCCGCAGACCGACGTCGCGCAGGGGTTCGCGCAAGCCGATGCGCCGCGCGCCTTCCTCTTTCCGCGCGATCATGGGCCGCACCCGGAGTTTCGCCAGGAGTGGTGGTACGTCACCGGCAATCTGGATGCCGCGGATGGGGCACGCTTCGGCTTCGAGCTGACGTTCTTTCGCTTTGCGCTGGCCCCCGGGGCTGCGGCCGCTGCCGCGCCGGACTCTGCAGCTTCGGCGTGGCGTACGCGCGAGATCTGGATGGCGCACTTCGCCGTGACCGACGTGGCGGGTAAGCGCTTCCGCTTTGCGCAGAAGCTCTCGCGCACGGCCCTGGGGCTCGCCGGCGGCAGCGCAGCGCCTCCTGCGGTGTGGATCGATGACTGGTCCTTGAGCTACGCCCCCGGCGAGCCGGGGAGCTGGACGCTGCGTGCCGCGCAGCCCGGCTACGCCATCGAGCTGACGCTGCAACCGCGGACCGCCCCGGTGCTGAACGGTGATGCGGGCCTGAGTCGCAAGGCGCCCGACCCCGGCGCGGCCAGCTACTACTACTCGGTGCCGCGACTTGCGGTGCGCGGCCGTCTGCTGCGCGAGGGCGCGGCGCTTGCCGTGACAGGACGGGCCTGGCTCGATCGCGAGTGGGGCAGCGGCGGCCTGGGCGCGCGCCAGAGCGGCTGGGACTGGTTCGCCCTGCAGCTCGAGGATGGCACCGAGCTCATGTTCTATGCGCTGCGCGAGCGGGACGGTGCACGCGATGCGTACAGCGCCGGGACCTGGATCGACGCCGCCGGCAGCGCGCATCCGCTGTCGAACGCGGACGTTGCCATCGAGGTTCTGGACCACTGGAGCAATGCGGCGGGCGATCGCTACCCGGGGCGCTGGCGCGTGCGCGTGCCGCACCTCGCGCTCGATCTGACCGTGCGCCCGGTGCTCGCCGATCAGGAGCTTCACGCCACACCGCGCTACTGGGAGGGAGCGGTGGATGTCAGCGGTGCGGCGCACGGCCGCAGCGTCGGCGGACGCGGCTACGTGGAGCTGGTCGGCTATGCGCGCTGAAGGCGCGCTCAGGCGAGGTCGGTGAGCTGCGCCGGCACGTGGCGGCGCAGCAGCAGGTTGCGCGCCTCCCACTGCGCCTGTGCCGGCAGCGCCTCGAGGAAGCTCACCTCGCCGCCCGAGAGCAGCGCGACCGGCACGCCATCGCGATACAGCACGCGGTTGCCGCTCAAAGACGGCAGCCGCGCGCCAGGGGTGAGGATGCCGACGAGGTTCAGCGGGTCGGCCCCGGAGAGCGAGACGTAGTGCCCTTCGCGCGGCTTGCGGCGCATCTCGCGCAGCAGGCCGATGGCCTCGGGTGCGGCGTACTGCTCGCCGGAGAAGCCGGCCACGAAACGGCCGCCGCGGATCTCGCCGCGCGCCTCCAGGCGACGGCAGCACATGAGCAGGTCGCGCCACGGCGGCAACCAGTCCGCTTCGCGCGCCAGCACTCGCCAGAACAGCACTCCCCAGCGCCGCAGCAGGGTGCGCACCACGTGCTCGACCGTCTCCTCGCTGAGCGCGCGCGCACCGGCGGCGTCGGGCGCGCCGGCGCCGGGCGCGAAGCCCGGCGCAGCGCGCGCGATGAGTGACCAGCGCCCGGCAGCGTCCATGCCGAACAGCGCCAGCCGCCGCCGCCGCCGCCCGCCGAGTGCCGGGCGGCGGCGCTCCGCCGGCACCAGCAGCGCCCGCAGTCCCGCGAAGCTGTCGGAATTGACCAGGCCGAGCGCCACCAGCTCTGCGAGCGCCTCCTCGGTCTGCGAGCTCAGGAGGCCCGTGCCCGTGACGATCTCGTCGAAGAACGAGGCGCCGTGGCTGCTGAGGTGCTGGGCGGCGCGCTGCGCGGCGGCCGACAGCTGCGGGCTGTCCCCGCCGCCGGCGAGCGTCGACCACAGCCGCAGGTTGCGCCGTGCCAGCAGCACGATCGGAGTCGCGCGCACCGGTGCGGCGCCGCGCTCGGGGCTGCCGCGCCGCGGCGCCAGGCGCGTCCACACGAAGCGCCCGGCGAGGCACTGCTCATCGAGCCAGGCGGGCTCGTACTCGCTGATGCGGCTGGGCAGCAGCTCGGTCTCCCAGGCGCTCGCCGGGGCCTCATAGCCCTCGAGCTGCGCGAGGATGGCGCCCACCGCATCGGGCCCTTCCATGCGGCCGCTGACCGTGACGCGCTGCCACTCGAACAGGAAGCGCAGGAAGTCACGCGCCTCGGTCGGCTCGATCTCGGCGCGCAGGCGCTTGACCGTGTAGCGGTGGATGCGCGCGAGCAACCGCCGCTCGCACCACTCGTCCGGCCCGGCCGCCCCGGGCGTGAACGCACCGCGCATCGCGAAGCCTTCGGCCTGCAGCGAGGCGAGTGCTGCCTCGACCGCCGCGAACGGCAGGCCGAGGGAGGCGGCGAGCGCGGCCGCGGTGATGGGTCCGAGGCCCGTCAGGCGCCCACGCACGATTTCGCGCAGCGCTTCCTCGGGAGTGAAGCGCTGCGCATAGGCGGCGGGCGTTTCAACCGGCGGGACGAGCGGCGCGGCGGGGTAGAGCGCGGTGAACATCGGCAGCCGCTCGGCGCTCACCCACAGCCGCAGCGCACCGGCCGTGAGCTGCGTGACGCGGCGCGCCGCGGCGAGCGCGGCGAGCAACCCCGGCCAGGCGGGGGCCGCCTGCGCTTCCTGGTCGGTCAGGAAAGTGAGCCACAGCAGCGCATCGTGCAGCTCGTCCGCGTCGCTGGCATCGGGCCAGGCTTCCGCGCGCACGCGCGCGATCGCCTCGGCGTCCAGCTTGCCGATGTCGCCGGCGCTCTGCGGATCGAGCCAGCGGCGGCTCACCACCGCCTGGGTGCGGCGCTCCTCGAGCGGCGCATCATCCAGGTACGCGTACGGCCGCGCCGACAACACCTCCAGCGCCAGCGGCGAGGGCTCGGTGAGATCGCGCGCCAGATAGCGGACGCTGCCGGACTCGAGCGCGCGCAGCAGCCGCTCGAAGCCCTCGACGTCCATGGCGTCCTCGAGGCAGTCGCGGATCGCCTGGCGCACCAGCGGATGGTCGGGGATCTCGAGCTCGCCGGGCAGGTTCTCCGCGCACGCCACCTGGTCCGGGAAGATCGCCGTCAGCAGATCCTCGGCCGCCATGCGCGCCAGCGGCGCCGGCACCTTCTTGCCGCCGCGAAAGCGCGGCAGGGCGAGAGCCACCGTCGCCGCCCAGCGCCAGCGCACCGGAAACATCGGTGCCGCGCACAGCGCCTGCACCAGCAGCGGCCGCACCGTGTTGGAATGCAGGTAGCGCGCCACCTCCTCGAGCTCGAAGCTGTGCGCGGTGGTGAGCGACAGCACGATGGTGTCCTCGGTGGCCGCGGCCTGCAGCTCGAAGTTGAAGGAGCGGCAGAAGCGCTTGCGCAGCGCCAGTCCCCAGGCGCGGTTGATGCGGCTGCCGAAGGGCGAGTGGATCACCAGCTGCATGCCACCCGCCTCGTCGAAGAAGCGCTCGAACACGATCAGCTGCTGGGTCGGCAGCGCGCCGAGCGCGGCACGCGCCGCCGCAAGGTAGCTCACCAGCTGCACTGCCGCGGGAGCGGCGATCCCGGCGTACTGCCCCAGCCACTCGGTGGCGCGCTCGAGGCCGGCATCGAGGCGCGCCTCGAGCTCGCTGCGCAGCCGCGACACGCTCACCGACAGCTCATCGGTGCGCCCCGGTGCCTCACCCAGCCAGAACGGAATGGAGGGCGGCTCCCCGTGCGCATCCTCGACGCGGATGCGGCCCTGCTCGACGCGCAGGATGCGGTACGAGACGTTGCCGAGCTGGAAGATGTCGCCCTGCAGGCTCTCCACCGCGAAGTCTTCGTTGACCGTGCCGACGAACTGCGCCTGCGGCTCGAGGATCACCTGGTAGTCGGCGGTGTCGGGGATGGTGCCGCCGGAGGTGAGCGCGGTGAGCCGGGCGCCGCGCCGCCCCTTGATGCGCTGATTGACCGCATCGTGGTGCAGCAGCGCGCCGTGGCGGCCGCGGCGCGTGCTGTAGCCTTCCGCGAGCATGCGCACCAGCTCATCGAACTGCGCGCGCGTCAGGTCGCGATACGGATAGGCGCCGCTGAACAGCGCGAACAGCGCCTCGCTTGCCCACTCGTGCGCGGCGCTCTCGGCCACGATCTGCTGCGCGAGCACGTCGAGCGGCCGGTCCGGCAGGCGCAGGCGGTCGAGCTCGCCGCGCCGCACCGCGGCCAGCAGCGCGGCGCATTCCACCAGGTCATCGCGCGACAGCGGAAACAGCCGCCCCTTGGGCGTGCCGCCGATGAAGTGGCCGGAGCGGCCGACGCGCTGCAGGAATGCGGCGATCGAGCGCGGCGAGCCGATCTGGCACACCAGGTCAACCTCGCCGATGTCGATGCCGAGCTCCAGGGAGGCGGTCGCGACCAGGGCGCGCAGCTGGCCGCCCTTCAGGCGCTGCTCGGCATCCAGGCGCGACTCCTTGGCCATGCTGCCGTGATGCGCGGTGACGTGCTGCTCGCCGAGCCGCTCGGACAGGTGGCGCGCGATGCGCTCGGCCTGGCGGCGCGTGTTGACGAACACCAGCGTGGTGCGGTGCTCGCTCACCAGCTGCGCCAGGCGGTCGTAGATCTGGGTCCACACCTCGCCCGACATCACCGCTTCCAGCGGCGCGGGCGGGATCTCGAGCGCCAGGTCGCGCGCGCGCACGTGGCCGGAGTCGATGATGCTGCAGTCGGGCTCACCGGCCGGGCCCAAGTTGCGCATGCCGACCAGGAAGCGCGCCACTTCCTCGATGGGCTTCTGTGTGGCGGACAGTCCGACGCGCGTGAGCCGGCGGCCGGCGAGCGCCTCGAGTCGCTCGAGGGTGAGCGCCAGGTGCACGCCGCGCTTGCTGCCGGCCATGGCGTGGATCTCGTCCACGATCACGGTGCGGGTGCTGGCGAGCATCTGCCGGCCCGATTCCGAGCCCATGAGGATGTAGAGCGACTCGGGCGTCGTCACCACGATGTGCGGCGGACGCTTGCGCATCGCGGTGCGCTCGTGCTGCGGCGTGTCCCCGGTGCGCACGAAGGTGCGGATGCCGTGCTCGCGCGAACCGCGTGCGCGCAGCTCGGCGTCGATGCCCTCGAGCGGCGCCTCGAGGTTCTTGTGGATGTCGTTGGAGAGCGCCTTCAGCGGGGAGACGTACACGACGTAGGTTTCATCGGCGAGACCGCCGCTGGTCTGCGCGGTGCGCACCAGCGCATCGATCGCCGCGAGAAACGCGGCCAGCGTCTTGCCCGAGCCGGTGGGCGCGGCGATGAGCACGTGGCGTCCCGCGGCAATCGCCGGCCACGCGGCGCGCTGTGCCGGCGTCGGCGCGGCAAAGGTGCGCTCGAACCAGGCGCTGACGGCTGGGTGGAACTCTACGGGCATGTGCGGATTGAAGCACACCTGAAAGCCCGCGAGGAGTTCGGGAGCGTGCAATTCGTGCGTACAGTATGTGGCGCCGGGCGTGACTGTATGCGCGCACTGGCAGTCGCCCGCCTCGCGCGCATTGCACCGGCACTCCAACTGCAGCCGTGGCATGGCAAGCGATGCCTTTGCGGCGGCGGGCAAGAAGAGGGCGCCCATGCCACGCTGGCCGGCTTGCGGGCGCTGCGGCGCTATTCGTCCGACCGCCCCACCCCGCGCGGCTCAAACACCGGATGTGGTGCGCGCGCTGCGGCGCTTGCCGGCGTGTCGACTGTCTGCACATCGCCCTCTGATGCGGTCCGCGTGTCAGGACCGAGGGTCCGCGGGGCCGCCGGCATAGCGGGGCGGTCCGCCGATCCAAAGGGGAGTAAAGTTCCAACCCGACATGTGGGGCTGAGGGGATCCGCGGATGTGGGATGACAATCTCGAAGATGCCGCCCGGCGCAAGGTCGCATGGCTCATCGGCATCGTGGTGGTCGCCCTCATCGCCGTGGGCGGCTGGTACTGGTACCGCCTGCAGCACGCGCCCCCGCTCCCCGAGGCCGCGCTGCCCAAGGCCCCGGCGCCCGCGCCCAGCAACGAGCCGCAGATCGCCCACCCGCTGCCTGGCGAAGGTCCGGGCGCTACCGCACTGCCGGCGCTGAATGACAGCGATGCGGTGTCGCGCGACTCGCTCATCGGGGTGCTTGGCAAGGCCCCGGTCGAGCAGTTTCTGGTGCCGCAGAACATCGTGCGGCACTTCGTGGTGACCATCGACAATCTGCCGCGCAAGAAGGTGGCCGTCGACCTGCGGCCGCTGAAGCCGACGCCGGGGCAGACCCAGGTGACGACGCAGGGCGATGTCACGACCCTCAGCGATGCCAACTACGCCCGCTACGCGCCGCTCATGCGCGTGGTGCAGGGCGCGGACGTGCAGTCGCTCGCGGTGGTGTACGAGCGGCTGTATCCGCTGTTCCAGCAGGCCTACGAGGATCTGGGCTATCCGGGCAAGTACTTCAACGACCGCCTGATAGAGGTCATCGACCACCTGCTGCAGGCGCCGGAGGCGAGCGGCCCGGTGCCGCTTGTGCAGCCGAAGGTGTTCTACCAGTACGCGGATACGGACCTAGAAGGACGCTCGGCCGGGCAGAAGCTGCTGATGCGCATGGGCCCGGCGAACGAGCGGCTCGTCAAGGAGAAGCTGCGCGCGTTTCGCGCCGCGATCGTCAAGAACAAATGACACTGCCCCGAAAGGGGGTGCCGGCATGAACGATGCAAGTATGGACGAGAGCGGCCTCGCAGGTCCGCTCGCGCAGCTGCGCTCCGTGTTGATTCCGGGGGAGACGCTCGAGGCCTGGGCGATCCAGCGGCGGGTGTTTGCGCTCACGCATCGGCGGCAGCTGGTCGCGGCGACCAGCGGCCGGCTGGTGGTGCTGGCGCGCAAGCTCCTGGGGGGCTTCGACCTCGCCAGCTTGCGCTGGCAGGACCTCGAGGAGGTGACGCTGCGCGTCGGGATGCTGAGCGCGGATCTGGCGCTGCGGGCGGGCAAGGCCACCGATCTTGCCTCGCTGGCCACCTCCGGCTCACAGCGCGCCGAGTTCCGCGGCCTGCGCCGCGATCAGGCGCAGGCGGTGTACCGCATCTGCCAGAGTCAGGATCAGGCCTGGCGTGAGAAGCGCCGCATCCGCGAGCTCGAGGAGCTGCGCGCGCGCTCGGGCGGCATTCAGGTGAGTACCGCCCCGCCCGGGGCAGGTCTGGCCGGTGACGACGAGGCGCTGCGCCGCCTGCAGGAGGCCAAGAAGCTCCTGGACGCGAAGCTCATCACCGACGCGGAGTACGAGGCGATCAAGGCCAAGATCGTCTCGTCGTAGCCGCTTTGCTGCAATGCGCCGCGGGCAGGCACTCCACCGCCTATTCACAAGTAATCCACAAGCGATCCACAGGCGAGCTGCGGTAGGCTGACTCCATGGCCATCCGCTTCCGTCGGCGCCGCCAGGTGCAGAACGAGGTGCTCGGCACCTACAGCTTCCCGAGCCGCACGGTGCAGGTCCTCAGGACCGAGGATGACCGGATTCTGTGGACCTGCGACTGCGAACAGTTCCAGCGCCAGGGGACGCAGCGCGAACCCCTGTGGTGCAAGCACATCGCCAAGGCCGCCGCGCGCCGCTCGCTCGAGCGGCTGACGCGCCGCGTGGCCGCAGCACGCGTTCCGGCTTCGGAGCACTGAACTCTCTGTCGAGCGCTGTCGAGCCGCCGGGGGCGGCGCACCGCGCTACGCCTCGATCAGGCCGTGGCGGATCGCGATCAGGGTGAGCTCGGCCTGGTTGGACACGCCGAGCTTCTGTTTGATGTTGTAGAGGTGCGTGCCGACCGTGGAGGCGGACAGCTTCAGGTCGTCGGCGATGCGCTGCACGCTGGCGCCGCCGGCCAGGCGCACGAACACTTCGAACTCGCGCTCCGAAAGCCGCTCGACTGCGGATTTCCCGGTGCCCTCCACCTCATCGAGCGCCAGCTTCTGCGCCAGCGCCGAGTCGATGTAGCGCTGCCCCGCGGCGACGGTGCTGATCGCTTCCAGCAGCGCCTCGGGCGCGCTGCGCTTGGAGAGAAAGCCGCGCGCACCCTCGCGCAGCGCGCGGCGCGCGTGCGTCGGGTCATCGTGGGCGGAGAGCGCCAGCACCCGCGCCTGCGGGTGGTGGGCGCGGATGCGCCGCAGCGCCTCGAGTCCCCCCATGCCCGGCATGCCGAGGTCCATCACCACTACGTCCGGTGTCAGCTCGAGGTAGCGCTGGCAGGCGTTCTCACCCGAGTCGGCTTCGCCGACCACGGTGGTCTCGGGGTGGGCCTGCAGCAGCAGGCGGAAGCCGGTGCGCACCACCGCGTGATCGTCCACCAGCAGCACGCGGATCATGCCGCGCCCGCCAGCGGAATCTCCGCGCTCAGTGTCACGCCGTGCGGCTCGCTGTTGCGCACCTGCAGCCGTCCTCCGAGGTGTTCGACGCGTTCGGCCAGGCCGCGCAGGCCGAAATGCCCGGGGCGCGACCACTGCGCCGGCAGCCCCACGCCGTCGTCCGTCACCGCGACGCTCATGCGCTCGGCGCTGGAGCTCACCTCGATCATAACGTGCCGTGCCTGGGCGTGGCGCAGGGCGTTGACCAGGCCTTCCTGCACCACGCGATAGGCGGCAAGCGAGACGCTCGTGCCCAGGTCCGCGGGCAGCTGGTGGCGCAGCGACAAGAGCGGAACAGGGTGACGCTGCTGCCAGTCGCGCACCAGGCTCTCGAGCGCGGCGGCCAGCCCGAGCGTGTCCAGTGAGGGCGGGGCGAGGCGCGGGATGAGCCCGTGCATGGCGTCGTAGAGCCGCGCCGCCTCATCGGAGATCAGCCGCGCCGCCGAGGCGAGTCCCGGATCGGTGGACTGCGTGGCGATGGCGGTGGCGAGTGAGCGTATCGCGGTCACCGACTGCCCGAACTCATCGTGCAGCTCGTGCGCGATCAGGCGCCGCTCCTCCTCCACGCTCTGCTCGACCAGCAGCGACAGCTCGCGGCGCTCTTCCAGGCGAGTGCGCGCCTCGTGCGCCTCGCGCTCGGCCTGCACCTTGTCCTGCACCGCCTGCGCCATGCGGTTGAAGGCTGCGCCGATGGTGTGCGCCTCGGCTCCCGGCAGTGGCGGCAGCCGATAGGAGAGCTCGCCGCGCTCCAGTCGCTCGAGGCCGTGCACGATCACCGGGAAGGGCGCGAGCGCCATGTCCACCAGCCAGAACGCGATCCCGCCGGCGGCGAGCAGCATGACCGCTGCGACTGCGACCAGACGCGTCAGATCGTCCCAGGCGTCCAGGATCGCGCGCGAGGGCTGCGCCTCGATCGTGAGCTCCGCGCCGCCGCTGAGGGCGAACACCTGCCGCGCGGGCCGGGGCGCCAGCAGCGTGGCAAACCAGCGCGGCGCCTCGCGGCCGGCCTTGTAGACCGCAGGCGGCGCGCGGTACAGGAGAATGCCCGCGGCATCGCGCAGGGTGATTTCGTTGGCGCGCACATGACCTAAGCGCGTGAGCAGCTCCTGCACGGCGCTGACCCCGCCCGAGTCGGAGTAGGTCACCGCGAGGCTCCCGACCACGTGGGCGGCGACCCGGTTGGCCGCCTCGATCTCCTCGCGCACCGAGTTGCGGGTGTCCCGGATCTGGTCGGCCACCAGCACCGCGACGAACACCGCCATCAAGCCGATCAGCACCAGGTTCAGGCGGGTTCTGAGGGTCATCGCAGGGCGGGCGACGGGTGGGGCTTGGCGGTCAGGCTTAGGGGCCTCAAGAAAATCATGAGGCCACTTTAATGATGATCCGCTATCGTCCGGCACCCCCCGGAGGCAAGGATACACTGGTATCGGTAGATCCCGTCTAACTCTAGGAAGACGACTATGCGCTGGGAAACACCAAGAGCGACTGATTTCCGCTTCGGCATGGAAATCACGATGTACATTGCGAATCGGTAGATGAAGAGCAGGGCTCGGAGCCTGGTCGCCGGGCTCCAGCCCGTTTCGAGGCGGGATCCGGCCCGCCGCTGAAGCACCGCCGTGAAGATCCGGGTACTGGGGTCCGCAGCCGGCGGCGGCTTTCCCCAGTGGAACTGCAACTGTCGAAACTGTTCGGGCGTGCGCAACGGCACGCTGCGGGCAACCGCGCGCACCCAGTCCTCGATCGCCGTCGCCGGGTCGGCACCCGCGGCCTGGGCACTCGTCAATGTCTCACCGGACATCCTCGCGCAGCTGCGCGCCAATCCCGACCTGCAGCCGGCGCGCACGGCGCGCGACACGGCCATCGCCGGCATCGTGCTGGTGGATGCGCAGATCGATCACAGCACCGGGCTCTACATGCTGCGCGAGTCGGTGCGGCCGCTGCCGGTGTGGTGCACGGACGATGCGCACGCGGATCTCACGCGCGGCAACCCGATCTTCGGGGTGCTGTCCCATTACTGCGGGATCGAGCGGCACGCCATGATCCCCGACGGGCGCGAGTTCACGGTTGCGGGTGTGCCGGGCATTGCATGGCGCGCCCTGGCGGTGGCCAGCAAGCCCGCTCCCTACTCCCCGCACCGCGAGGCGCCGGTGCCGGGCGACAACGTCGCCCTCGTGATCAGCGATGCCGACAGTGCGCGGTGCGCGGTGTATGCGCCCGGCCTCGGGGCGATGGAGCCGGCGGTGTGGCAGGCCATGCAGCGCTGCGACTGCGTGCTGGTCGATGGCACTTTCTGGAGCGATGAGGAGATGATCAGCATGGGCTTGTCGCGCAAGCGCGCGCGCGACATCGGACACCTGCCGCAGAGCGGGCCGGGCGGTATGCTGGAGTGGCTCGGCAGGCTCCCCCCCGCCACGCGCCGCATACTGATACACGTGAACAACACCAACCCGATCCTGGACGAGGACTCGCCCGAGCGCGCCGAGCTGGTGCGGCGCGGCATCGAGGTCGCAAGCGATGGGCTGGAGATCGAGCTGTGAGCGAGGCGCCCTGGACGCGCGAGGAGTTCGAGCAGCAGCTGCGCGAGCGCGGCCGCGCCTACCACATCCATCACCCCTTCAACGTGATGCTCAATGGCGGCAAGGCGACGCGCGAGCAGATCCGCGGCTGGGTGGCGAACCGCTTCTACTACCAGATCAACATCCCGATCAAGGATGCCGCCATCCTCGCCAACTGCGAGGACCGCGGCGTGCGTCGCAACTGGGTGCAGCGCATCCTCGATCACGACGGCTATGGCGAGGACGCCGGCGGGATCGACTCCTGGCTGCGGCTGGCCGAGGCGGTGGGCCTGACGCGCGCGCACGTGGAGAGTCTCACCGAGGTGCTTCCGGGCGTGCGCTTCGCGGTGGACGCGTACGTGAACTTCGCCCGCCGCGCGCCCTGGCCCGAGGCCGTGTGCGCGTCGCTCACCGAGCTGTTCGCGCCCGAGATCCACAAGCAGCGCCTCGCCAGCTGGCCGCAGCATTACCCGTGGATCGACCAAGGCGGACTCAGGTACTTTCAAAGCCGCGTGAGTCTGGCGCGCCGCGACGTCGAGTTCGGGCTGGCGCTCACGCTCGATCGCTTCCGCACCCGCGCCGCGCAGGAGCGCGCGCTCGCGGTGCTGCAGTTCAAGCTCGACGTGCTGTGGCAGATGAATGACGCCATGGCACAGGCCTACGGGGTGAGCACGTGAGCGCGGTGCCCGACAGTGCCCGCCCGGCGATCGCGCACGGCATGCGCCTGCAGTGGGAGCCGGCGCAGGAGGCGCACGTGCTGCTGTACCCGGAAGGCATGGTGAAGCTCAACGGCAGCGCCGGGCAGATCATGAGCCGCTGCGACGGGGTGCGCACGGTCGCGGAGATCGTCGCGGACCTCGAGCGCACCTACGGCATGCAGGGACTGGGCGCCGACGTCGCCGCCTTCGTGGCGCTGGCGCTGGAGAGGCGCTGGCTGGAGTTGCGTCCATGAGCGATGCGGACCGCGAACCGGGCGCGCGCGAGCGGCAGGCGGCCGAGCCCGAGACCGTACCCACCGTGGCGGGCCCGGCTGCGCAGCCCCGTGGCGGCCCCCCGCTGTGGCTGCTGCTCGAGCTCACCTACCGCTGCCCGCTGCACTGCGTGTTCTGTTACAACCCGACCGAGTTCGCCAAGACCGGCGCCGAGCTCGACACCGCCGATTGGCTGCGGGTGCTGCGCGAGGCGCGCGCGCTCGGGGCGGTGCAGCTCGGACTCTCGGGTGGGGAGCCGCTGGTGCGCGAGGATCTGGAGGTGCTGGTCGCCGAGGCGCACGCGCTCGGCTTCTACGTCAACCTCATCACCTCCGGTGTGGGGATGACGCAAGCGCGCATCGGCGCGCTCAAGGCCGCGGGCCTGGACCACATCCAGCTGTCCTTCCAGGACAGCACGCGCCAGATGAACGACTTCCTCTCCAGCACCCGCACCTTCGAGCTGAAGGAGAAAGTCGCGGCGCTGATCCGCAGCCACGGCTACCCGATGGTGCTGAACGTGGTGCTGCACCGCCTGAACATCGATCACGTCGGCGAGATCCTCGCGATGGCCGAGCGCATGGGGGCGCAGTACGTCGAGCTCGCCAACACGCAATACTACGGCTGGGCGTGGCTAAACCGCGCGCAGCTGCTGCCGAGCCGCGCGCAGCTGCAGCGCGCTGAGCAGGTGACGCAGCGCTTCCGCGCGCGCGTCGGCAACGCCATGCAGATCTACTTCGTGGTGCCAGACTACTTCGAGACCCGTCCCAAGCCGTGCATGAGCGGACTCGGGAGCGTGTTCCTGGCGGTCGCGCCCGACGGCACCGCCATGCCGTGCCATGCGGCCCGCATGCTGCCCGGGCTGCAGCTCCCGAACGTGCGCGAGCATGCGCTGCGCGAGATCTGGTACGACTCGCAGGCCTTCAACCGCTTCCGCGGCGAGGGCTGGATGAAGGAGCCGTGCCGCAGCTGCCCGGAGCGCAGCAAGGACTTCGGCGGCTGCCGCTGCCAGGCGTACCTCCTGACCGGGGATCCGGACAACGCCGACCCGGTGTGCGAGCTGTCGCCGCATCACCATCTGGTGACCGAGGCGGTGGCGCGCGCCGAGCGTGCCGCCGACCCGGCCGCGGCGCGGCCCGGGGAGCGGCCGCTGGTGTTCCGCGACCACCGCGTCTCCATTCCGGTCGCGCCCGCGACGCCCTCCGTGCGCCGCTAGCACTCGTGGCTGTCCGCCGGGTGCTGAAGATGGGCGAGCCGCTGCTGCGCGAGGTGGCCGCGCCGGTGACGCGCTTCGATGAGGAGCTCGCCGCCCTGATCGCCGACATGGACGACACCATGCGGCACCTGAGCGGCGCCGGGATCGCCGCGCCGCAGATCGGCGTGAGTGCGCGAGTGGTGATCTTCGAGCTCAAGGACAATCCGCGCTACCCGCACCTCACGCCCATCCCCTACACGGTGCTGGTGAACCCCTTGCTCACCCCGCTCGGAAGCGAGCAGGATGAAGGCTGGGAGGGCTGCCTGTCGGTGCCCGGGATGCGGGGCCTGGTGCCGCGCTTCCGCCGCCTGCGCTACCGCGGCTTCGACGCGCGCGGCGCGCCCATCGAGCGCACGGTGGAGGGCTTTCACGCGCGTGTGGTGCAGCACGAGGTCGATCATCTCGATGGCATACTCTTCCCGCAGCGCGTGCGCGACCTGCGCCACTTCGGCTTCGAGGATGCGCTCGCCGGACAAATGACGCCGATGCCGGACTAGTGACCTTGCAGGAGAGCCGCCGCATGAGCCAGCGCGCCACCGGACCCTTCGACGTGAAGGTCGTACCGCAGAAACCCGACACCCAGATCGCGCGCGCCGCCAACCTCGGGAGGCTGACGATCGACAAGCGCTTCCACGGCGATCTGGAAGGCATCAGCAAGGGCGAGATGCTCGCCACGCAGACCGAGGTCAAGGGCTCGGCCGGCTACGTCGCAATGGAACGGGTCACCGGCAAGCTCAACGGCCGCAGCGGCAGCTTCGTGCTGCTGCACAGCGCCACCATGACGCGCGGCACGCCCGCCACCAGCATCACGGTCGTGCCCGACTCGGGTACCGGCGAGCTGAAGGGGATCAGCGGCAAGATGAGCATCTCCGTCGCCCCCGACGGCGCGCACTCCTACGAGTTCGACTTCCGCTTCGAAGCGCAGCCGGAGTAGCGCTCAGGGGGCCTGCGGGGGCGCGTCCGGTGCCGGCGTGCCGCTGGCGCGCACGTCGCGCGACATACGAATGGCGGACTCCAGGCCCTGGTAGTAGCCCGGCACGCTGCCGAGCTCGCGATAGCCGAGCGAGCGGTAGAAGGCGCGCGCGGCCTCATTGCCCGCGCGCAGCTCCAGCCCGATCACGAAGGTGCCCGCGGTGAGGGCGGTCTCCTCGAGCCACGCCATCAGGCGCCGCGCCAGCCCGCGGCGCCGGTGCGCGGGGGCCACCGCGAGCAGGTTGAGGTGCGCGAGCTCGTCGGCGTAACGCATGATGGCGAAGCCGGCCACGGTCACCGGGGTGCGCGCGGTGAGCACCACGCTGTCCGGATCCTGCACATGCCAGGCGATGCGCGCCGCATCCCACTTCGGGCGCAGCCCCTCTTCCACGCAGGCGCGTGCCATGGCAGCCAGATAGATCGCGTCGGCGACGCGGGCCGGCTGCAGGCGATATTCGTAAGCGAGCATGTCAGGCGAGAGTGTGGAACACCTTCTGCACGTCGTCATCCTGCTCGAGGCGGTCGATGAGCGTCAGCACCTCGGTGGCCTCGGCCTCCGGCAGCTGCGTGGGAACGGTGCAGATGTATTCGTGCTCGGCCGACAGCGGCGTGAGCCCGCGCGCCTCCAGAGCCTCCTGCAGGCGGCCGAAGTCGGCGAACGCACAGCGGATCACCAGCTGCGGCTCGCCCTTCTCGCCGGTGCTCTCGCCCATCTCGTCCAGCCCGTGATCGATCAGGTACAGCTCAAGGTCGTCTTGGTCGATGCCGGCGGGATCGAGGCGGAACACACCCATCTTGCGGAACAGAAAGCTGACGCTGCCGTTGGTGGCGAGATTGCCGCCGTTCTTGGAGATGACGTTGCGCACCGCGGCGACCGTGCGCGTCGGGTTGTCGGTCGCGGTCTCCACCAGCAGCGCCACCCCGTGCGGTGCGTAGCCCTCGTACAGCACCTGCTGGTAGTTGGCCGCATCGCGCCCCGACGCGCGCTTGATGGCGGCCTCGATCTTGTCCTTGGGCATGTTGACGGCGCGCGCGTTCTGAATGGTCCGGCGCAGCATCGGATTGGAGGCCGGGTCGGGGCCGCCCGACTTGACCGCCATGGTGATGTCCTTCGCGATGCGGGCGAATTGCTTCGCCATGCGGTTCCAGCGCGCGAACATCGTGTGCTTGCGGACTTCGAAGATGCGCCCCATGAACCCATGGTGCACGAATGCCGCAGGGGCTGCCAGCGCGGGGGCAACAGGCCGCGCGCGCGCCGCGGCGGCCGGCACGGGGATTGACTAGGAGGCGAGCTGCGCCTGCAGCACGCGCATGCGCCGCCGCTGCGCACCGAGTGAGCGCTCGATGTCGCGCAGCTTCTTCTGCAGATCCACCTGCTCCCACTGCTCGAGCACGGCGCGCTTCTTTTCCTCGAGCCACTGCTCCTTGACGCGCGCCCAGTCGGCGACCGCGGCGAGGAAACTGTCGTATTCGTGCGCCACGCGCGCGCGCAGCTCGACGTGCGAGGAGCGGCCGGAGTCGCGCAGCTTGGCCAGGCGCGCCTGCGCGCGCGTGAACTGCATGGCGAGCAGCGCGCGCTGGATCTGGAACACGGGTGCGCGCTTCACGCGCCGCGCCAGCCCCACCCGCTCGAGCGCTGCGATCAGCCACTTGGTCGGATCCCACTGCCACCAGCGCACGCCGTTACGGTAGTCGTGCGCGAAGATATGGTGGAAGTTGTGGTAGCCCTCGCCGTAGGTGACCACCGCGATCAGGCCGTTGTCGCGCGCGCTGTTGTCCTCGGTGTACGGACGGCTGCCCCACATGTGGGCCAGGGAGTTGATGAAGAACGTGACGTGATGGCTCCACACCAGGCGCAGCACGCCCGCGAGAATCAGCATCCCCAGCACGTCGTGGAACAGCACGCCGGCGGCCAGCGTCAGGCCGAAGTTGGTGCCGAGGGCGAGCGGTACGTAATAGCGGTGCTGGAAGGCGAGCAGCCGGTCCTTCTTCAGGTCCGGGATGTTGGAGAAGTCGTCCTTGCCGCTCGGGTACTCGCGCAGCATCCAGCCGATGTGCGAGAACCAGAACCCGCGCCGCGCCGAATAGGGATCGCGGTCGACGTCATCGACGTAGCGGTGATGGGTGCGATGCCCGCTGCACCAGGCGAACGCGCTGTCCTGCACGGCCATGGTGCCGAACACCAGGTAGAACAGGCGCACGCTCCAGTGCGCGTCGTAGGTGCGGTGCGCCCACAGCCGATGGTAGCCGCCGGTGATCGACATGCCGGTGGCGCCCAGGAAGAACACGGCCACGCCCCAGTCGGCCGCCGTGAAGCCGTAGGTCAGGCCGTACCACGGCACCAGCACCGCCGCGGCCACGAACGTCAGCGAGAACAGCAGTGCGTTCCTCCAGATCAGGGGAGGCAGTGGCTCGTCGCGGACGGTGTGCGGCATGGCTTTCTAAAGGTGTGTGGCAAGGGGGGCGGGGTACGTTACCACGCCCCCGGGAGCGAGGTGGGAATTGCGTCCTTCTATGGGTCCCGGCGGCTATTTTGCAAGCCGGCGTCACAGATCCGGCCGCCACGCTTGACCGCGGCCTTCAGAACGCAACCATTCCGCCGGCCCCCCAGGCCACCTCACGCCGACGCAGATCCGCCGAATTGCGCGGCGTGGGCGCTCGCGGCCATCACCCGGCAGCGATGAGGCCACGGCAGCAGTCGCACTCTGCGCGGGCACATCGGTTGAGTCCTCGGCCGGCGAGACGCGCGGGCAGGCAACCCATGCTAAGGACCGCAGCCGGGCCGGACAGACCAAACGGTGTTAAGAATCGCGCCGGGGTGTTAGGAAACGGCCGCCCCGCCGGGGGCGGGGCGGCCGTGATCACACTCACGATCAGTCGAGGTCCCGACCGCGCGGCCCGCAGTGCGCGAACAGCGGGCGGCGCGGACGGTGCGGCACTATAGTCCTAATCGGCTGCACACCGCACTGCCGCGCCCGCACGTGTCCAATCTGGCACGACTGAGCCACAGGTGGCATCGTTCTGACGCTCGCGGCGGATCGGATTCATAATTAAAGGCCTGAGCGAACGGGAGTGTCGATGACGCTCGAAACCATCAGCGAGCACCGCTGCTTCGGCGGCGTGCAGGGCTTCTACCGCCACCCTTCGGCCGTCATCGGCCTGCCGATGCGCTTCGCGGTCTATCAGCCGCCGCAGGCACGGCAGCGCAAGGTGCCGGTGCTGTTCTATCTGGCCGGCCTCACCTGCACCGAGGAAACCTTTGCCATCAAGGCGGGCGCGCAGCGCGTGGCGGCGCAGTGTGGCCTGATGCTCATCACCTGCGACACCAGCCCGCGCAACACCGGGATCCCCGGAGAGGCGGACGACTGGGAGTTCGGCGCCGGGGCAGGGTTCTACCTGAACGCCACGCAACCGCCGTGGTCGCAGTACTTCCGCATGTATGACTACGTGGTCAAGGAGCTGCGCGAGACGGTGCTGCAGAATTTTCCCGGCGTACCGCGCCAGCTCGGCATCTTCGGACACTCGATGGGCGGACACGGCGCGCTGGTGCTGGCGCTGCGCAACCCCGAGCTGTACCGCTCGGTGTCGGCCTTCGCTCCCATCTGCTCGCCGACGCGCTGTGCCTGGGGACAGAAGGCGCTGCCGCGCTATCTCGGCGACGATCCGGCGGCGTGGGCGCAGTACGATGCGGTGGAACTGCTGCGCGCGCGCGGCGCGCAGGTGTTGCCCGAGATCCTGGTCGATCAGGGCATGGCGGACAAGTTCCTGCACCAGGGACAGCTGCTGCCCGAACAGCTCGAAGCCGCGTGCGCAGCCGCCCGCCAGCCGCTGCGGCTGCGCCGCCAGGACGGCTACGGCCACGACTACTACTTCATTGCCACCTTCGTCGAGGATCACGTGCGCTTCCATGCCGACGCGCTCGGAGCCATCGCGCCCTAGCGCGACACTGGCAGCGCCGTACCGCGGCTCTATACTGAACGCGAGGGGGACGCGGGCGGTGCGGCGATTCACACGAGGTCGGCGAGCGGCGGTGCCCGGTGCGCGATGCGCATGCACGGCGCGCCCGGCTGCCTCATGAGGGGCGCCCCCGCCATGCTGCCCTGGATGCTGCTCGCGGCCGCGCTGGCGGTGCGCGCCGGCAAGCCTCCCGACAAGCCCGACGCTGACGCGGCGCCGCAGGCGGGGGAGGCGCTGCACGGCGCCGCGAGCGGCAAGGCGACGCCGCTGTCGCTCACGGCCTCGCAGCAGCAGGCGGTCGGCATCCGCGTCGATCGTCCCCTGCCCCTGAACGGCGTGCCGCAGATCCAGGCCTACGGCACGGTGCTCGATCCCTCGACCCTCGTGACCGATGCCGGACGCGTGGCGAGCACCCGTGCCGCCGCCGCCGCAGCTTCGGCGGACGCCGAGCGTCTCGAGCGGCTCTATCACGAGGACATGCAGGCCTCGCTCAAAGCCTGGCAGGCCTCGCAGGCGCAGTCGGTGGAGGCCGCCGCACAGGCGCGCTCGGCCGAAATCGGCTTCCGCCAGCAGTGGGGACCGCTCGCTACCTGGAGCGCCGCGCAGCGCCAGGCGCTGCTGCAGACCCTGAGCGAAGGCAAACAGGTGCTGCTGCGCGCGGACGTGCCCGGGCACAGCGTGGCGAGCACGCTCGATCCGCATGCGCTGGTGGAAGTGGACGGTATGAACGTTGCGGCGCGGGTGCTCGGTCCGCTGCCGCGCACGGACGCGCAGACGCAAAGCGCCGGCTGGCTGCTGGCGGTCGAGCACGGTCCGGCGGGCCTCGGTCCCGGCACGCGCGCCGCGGTGCAGCTGCACGCGGCGGCGGTGGCAGGACTGATGGTGCCGGCGAGCGCGCTGCTGTATGCCGAGCAGGGAGCGTACGTGTACCGCCAGGAGAGCTCCGGCGGCGACACCTTTCATTACACGGCCGTGCCGGTCCGGCCCCTGACGCGCATCGGCAGCGCCTGGCTGGTCGCGGGGCTGTCGCGCGCCGATCAGATCGTGGTGCAGGGGGCCGGAGTGCTCTGGTCACTGCAGGGCATCAGCAGCTTCTCCGCCGCCGAAGAAGAACACGACTAGCGCCCATGCTCGCCAGCATCGTTCGCGGTTCGCTCGCGAATCCCAGGATCGTGACGGCGCTGTCGGTGCTGGTGGCGCTGCTCGGGGTCGGGGCGCTGCTGAGCGCGCGGCTCGATGTGTTTCCGGACTTCGCGCCGCCGCACCTGCTGGTGCAGGCGGAGGCGCCGGGACTGGACGCCACGCAGGTCGAATCCTTGGTCACGCGGCCACTCGAGGACCTGCTGGCCGGTGCCGAGAACGTCGACGTGGTGCGCTCCACCTCCAGCCAGGGACTGGCGGCGATCCAGGTGGTGTTCGGCCGCGGCAGCGACCCCTACCTGCAGCGCCAGGTGATCAGCGAGCGGCTCGCGGATGCGGGCACGCTGCTGCCACCGGGAGTCGGGGCGCCGCTGCTCTCGCCGCTCAGCTCCTCGATGGAGTATCTGCTGCACTTCGGCTTCACGAGCGCGACGCTCTCGCCGCTCGAGCTGCGCGACCTGATCCGCTGGACCGTCAAGCCGCAGATCCTCGCGGTCCCCGGCGTTGCCCAGGCGCAGATCTTCGGCGGCGACGCGCGCGAGCGGCAGCTGTGGGTCGACCCGGTGAAGCTCAACGCCGCGGGGGTAGGCCTCGAGGAAGTCGCCGAGGCGGCGCGCCGCGGCACGCAGATGACCGGCGGCGGCTATCTGGAGACCGCTACGCAGCGCATAGTGCTGCACGCGCAGGCACCGGGCGACACGCTCAGCGCTCTGCAGCAGGCGGTCGTCGCCAACCCCGGCGGCGCTCCGGTGCGCGTGGGTGACATCGCGCAGCTGCGCGATGGGGCGGCGCCGCGCTTCGGCGATGCCATCATCGGCGGCGAGCCGGGCATCCTGGTCGAGACCTCGACGCAGTTCGGCGCCAACACGCTCGAGGTCACGCGCGCGCTCGAGCAGCGCCTGCAGACGCTCGCCCCGGAGCTCTCGCGCCGTGGGGTGCGCTACCACCCGGCGCTGCTGCGCCCGGCGAGCTTCATCGAGAGCGCCATCGCCAAGCTGCGCAACTCGCTGCTGATCGGTGCAGTCCTGGTCATCGTGCTGCTGCTGGTGACGCTGCGCGACTGGCGCGGCGCGCTCATCTCCTTCAGCGCCATCCCCGTGTCGCTGCTCGCCACGGTGTGGATCCTGAGTCTCGGCGGACTGTCGCTGAACACCATGAGCCTCGGGGGATTGGTGGTGGCGCTCGGGGTGGTGGTGGACGATGCCGTCATCGACGTGGAGAACATCACCCGGCGGCGCCGCGTGGCGGGGACGGGCGCGGATCTCGGTGCGCTGCTGCTCGCCGCCTCGCTCGAGGTGCGCCGCCCGGTGTTCTATGCCACCGCCGCCGTGGCGGTGGCGTTCCTGCCGATCGTGATGCTGTCGGGGCTGCAGGGGGCGTTCTTCCGGCCGCTCGCCACCGCGTTCCTGCTCGCGGTCGGCCTGTCGTTGCTGGTGGCGATGAGTGCCACGCCGGCGCTGTGCGCGCTGCTCATGCGCCGCTACAGTCCGCGCGCCGAGCCCGCGTGGCTCGCCGCCGCCAAGCGCTGGCAGCACGCGGCGATCGTGCGCCTGATGCCGCGTGCGCCGGCGGTGCTCGCCGGCGTGCTGCTCTCCGGCGTCGCGGGACTCGCGCTGCTGCCGCTGCTCGGGGCGCGGCTGCTCCCCGACTTCCGCGAGAACTATCTGATCGCGCACGCCGCGCTGCGGCCGGGCATCTCGCTGGAGGAAACTTCGCGCGTCGGGCAGCGCATCGCCGCGCGCCTCGCGGCGATCCCGGGGGTCAAGAGCGTCGCCGAGCAGATCGGCCGCGCGGAGAACGGCCAGGACCCGGACGCTCCCAACAAGAGCGAGTTCGAGATCCAGCTCGATCCGGCGCGCGGGCTCACGAGCGCAGAGCTCGAGGCGCGAGTGCGCGCCGTCTTCGACCAGTTCCCCAACCAGCTGGTGGAGATCTACTCGGTGCTCGCCGAGCGCATCGGCGAGACGCTGTCCGGGGAGGTCGCGCCGTTCTTCGTCAGCGTATTCGGCCCGGACCTGGAGCAGGACGATCAGGTGGCGGGAGACATCGCGGCGCTGCTGCGCCAGTGGCCGCAGAGCGGCACGGTGCGCCTGGAGGTGCCGCCGCGTCAGCCGGAGCTGCAGCTGCAGGTACGCGCCGAGCGGCTCAGCCTCTACGGTCTGCAGGCCGCCGACGTGCTCGGCACCCTCAACGCCGCCTACCACGGCACGCTCGTCACACAACTCAACCAGTCCGACCGCAGCGTGCCGGTGGTGCTGCGCATCGCAGCGGCCGGGGCCACGCCCGAGGACGTGGGCGAGCTGCGCGTGCGCGGCCGCGACGGCGTGCTGGTGCCGCTCGCGGCGGTGACCACGCTCAGCATGGTGTCGGCGCGCAGCCTGGTGGAGCACGAGGACGGGCTGCGCCGCCAGGTGGTGGTTGCCAACCCGCGCACCTCGGATCAGGCCGGCTACGCGCGCGCGGCGCGCCGGGCGATCGGCGCGCATGTGCACCTGCCGCCCAATGTCTACCTGCGCTACGGCGGCACGGCTCCGGCACAGGCGGCCGCGGCGCGCGAGCTCATGTGGCACTCCGCTGCGGCGCTGTTCCTGATCGTGCTGCTGCTGGCGCTCGCCTTTGGCCACAGCCGCCACGTGCTGCTGGTGCTGGCCGCGCTGCCGAGCACCCTCATCGGCGGCGTGGCGGCGGTGGCGCTCACCGGCGGGGCGCTGTCACTGGGGGCGATGGTCGGGTTCGTCGCGCTGTTCGGCATGGCGGCGCGCAACACCATCCTGCTGATCTCGCACTACGAGCACCTCGTCAGCCTCGAGAGAGAGCCGTGGAGCGCGGCCACCGCGCTGCGCGGCGCGCAGGAGCGGCTGACACCGGTGCTGCTCACGGCGCTCTTGACCGCGCTCGCGCTGTTGCCGGTGGCACTGCAGTCGCGCGAGCCCGGCCACGAGATCGAGGGGCCGATGGCGATCGTGATTCTCGGCGGACTCATCTCCTCGACCCTCGTCAGCCTCGTGCTGGTGCCCCCGCTCGCCGCGCGCTGGCTGCGACCGAGCTGAGCCCCATCAGCGGCGCCGTAGCGCGCGCGTCCGCCGGGCCCGATGTCCGATTGCGACTGGGGCAATCCTGCAACACTCCCCCAGTCACACTGTAGCCTTTTTGGTAGCAGTGCCTCCGCGCACACGCGTTAAGCCTTGCATAAGTCCTTGTTCCGCGTGTATAGCAGCTGTTGCCTGGTGGCAACGGCAGTTGGCACGTGACTTGCTAACGCGACAGGCAGGTGGCTGCGCCCGCGCGCTGCCGAACGGCAACACGAAGGACAAACCTGTGGGGAGTATTTCAATGCAGTACATCAGCGTAGCTCAACAGATGCGACGCGCATCGCTCGCCGGCGCCTTGCTGGCGGTCATGGCGATGCCCGCGGGGGCGGTGGACCTCAAGAGCGGCGACGGGGAGTGGACGTTCTCGATCGCCGGCAACGTGAACGTGGACTACATCTACTCCGATTGCCAGAGCCCGAACGACGCGGCTCCCGTCGCCGGCGGACTGACCTGCGTCGGTACGGCGAACGGCAACGGCGTGTCCAACATCGGTAACGGCCTGCTGCCGGCGGCGTTCACCTTCGGCGTGGCGACCACCCAGGCCGGCATCGATCTGTCGGCGCACCTCGGCCTGTATCCGGGCATCGCCACCAACGATGGCGGCAGCCCCAACCTGCAGGCGGGCAACTCCAACGGCTCTTCCAACACCGCGCTTGGCAGCACCGGCTTGGATATCCGCCAGGTGTACATGACCTTCGGCACCAAGAGCATGGGCACCTTCACCCTCGGCCGTAACATCGGCTTGTTCGGTGCCGATGCGATCCTCAACGACATGACGTTGCCCGGCGTAGGCGCACCGGGCTCGGCCGCCTCCGCGGCGCCTTCCAACACCACGCTCGGCGGCATCGGCTTCGGCTACATCTACACCGACTGGCTGGCGCAGATGGACTACACCACGCCTGACATCTCGGGCTTCAGTTTCACCGTCGGCATCTTCGACCCACTCAACTCGCTGAGCGAGCCCGCGGATGCGACGGTCGAGCCGAAGAAGGCGCCGGGGTTCCATGCGAAGGCGAGCTTCACGCTGCCCCTCTCCGATACCACGAAGCTGTACGCTTCCGTCGCGGGCCTGTCGCAGAAGCAGAACTACGACAGTGTCAGCCTGGGGACCTACGACTACACCGGCAACGCCATCGACGTGTTTATCAGAGCCGACATCTCGGACCTCGACGTGTTCGGCTACTACTACCACGGCACCGGCGTCGGCACGACCGCGCTGTTCCTCCTGGGGGCCTACCAGGGCCAGACACGTAAGTCCGACGGCTTCCTGGTGCAGGGCACCTACAAGTTCGGCGCGCTCAAGGTCGGCCTGCAGTACGGCGAGAGCAAGCTCGATTACGCCAACGCCACGGATCAGGCCGACAACCCGTTCCTCGTGTCGAAGAACAAGAAGGGGACGCTGGGGTTGTATTACTCGCTCACCGAGAACCTGACGTTGCTCGCGGAGGGGAGCGAGGTGAAGAGCGACAGCCACAGCGGCGGCGACAACAAGGCGACGACCATCAACGCCGGTGCGTTCTTCAAGTTCTGAGGCCAGGAGTCGCCGTGATCATCGTGAGCGTGCTCTATCCGAACGGACCCCAGGCGAAGTTCGATCTCGACTATTACCTGAAGAGTCACATCCCGATGGTGCAGCGGCGGCTCGGTGCGCCGCTGAAGCGTGTGGCCGTCGAGCGGGGTCTCGCGGGCGGCGCGCCCGGCGCCCAGCCGCCCTATGTGGCGGCGGGGCATCTGCACTTCGAGTCGGTCGAAGCCTTTCAGGCCGCCTTCGGCCCGCAGGCGCAGCCGATTCTGGCGGACGTGCCGAACTACACCAACACGACGCCGGTGATCCAGATCAGTGAGGTCAGCCTCTGACCGTGCGAGTAGTGTCGTGGCCTGGCCGTCAGCTTGACGGCCAGCGGCCCTGGTCCGGCGGCTGTGTCACATGTGGCACAGCGCCTCGGTCGCGATGAGCAGCGACGGCGCACCGTGGCGCTTTTGCTGCAGATTCAGGGGAATGGGACTAGGATTGAGTGTCGCTATCAAGTCGGGTTCACGAGAGAAAAAGCTAGCGCGCGGCTTGGAGGAGGGGATCGCGCAGGCCGAGAGACTCACGCATGCAGCGTGCGCTCAGGGAAGGCCTCAGCGGCATGCCAAGACCTAACAGCTCGCATCCGGGAGAGCGTAACAACTCGAATGTAGGAGAAGTGCGTATGCGATTCGAACGCGTAAGAAGCCTGTGCATCCCGTGTGCCGCCGTGGCACTCGGCGTGGCGTGCACAGCGGCCCTGGGGGATGAGGTCACCGATCGCGCGAAGGATGCCAACCTGTGGGCGGCTCCGGGCGCCGATCAGTCCCTCACGCGGCACAGCTCGCTCAAGCAGATCAACACCTCGAATGCCGCCCACCTGCAGATGGTGTGGTCGCAATCGAGCGGCACGTTGCGCGGACACGAGGGTCAACCGCTCGTGGTGGTCGTCAACGGCAAACCGATGATGTACATGGAGAGCGGCTGGCCCAACATCATCCAGGCACTCGATCTGAGCGATCCGGATCATCCGAAAGAGATCTGGAACTACAAGAAGACCACCAACCGCGACGACTCGGCGGTGCCACGGGCCTGCTGCGATACCGTGAACCGCGGCCCCTCGTTCGCCGACGGCAAGCTGGTGTTCGGCACCCTCGACGGCTACGTGATCGCGCTCGACGCCGCGACCGGCAAGGAAGTGTGGGTCGACAAGGTCGCCTATCCCGACAAGGGCGAGACCATCACGCCGGCGCCGATCATCGCCGACGGCAAGGTGCTCATCGGCTTCGGCGGCGATGAATTCGCGGCGCGCGGGGCGTTCTTTGCCTTCGATCTGCAGACCGGCAAGCAGATCTGGCATTGCTACAACACCGGCAGCGACAGCGACGTGTGCCTCACCAAGGACACCAACAAGAAGCACCCGGAGTACGGCACGGCCGGCAAGGATGTAGGTATCCACAGCTACCCCGGTGACGAGTGGAAGCGTGGCGGCGGGGCCATGTGGGGCTGGTACAGCTACGATCCGGAATTGAAGCTGGTCTACGCCTCGAGCGGCAACCCCGGTCTGTGGAGCCCGCAATACCGCTGCGGCGCCAACCCGGTGACCCAGGAGGCCTGCAACAGCGGCAAGTGGGACAACAAGTGGTCGATGAGCATCTTCGCGCGCAAGGTCGACACGGGCGAGGTCGTGTGGGTCTACCAGATGACGCCGTTCGATCAGTGGGACTACGACGGCATCAACGAGAACATGCTCGAGGATGCGACGGTCGACGGCAAGCCGCACAAGATCCTCATCCATTTCGATCGTAACGGCTTCGCCTATGTGCTCGACCGTACCGACGGCACGCTGCTGCGCGCCAACAAGTACGTGACCACCAACTGGGCGGAGAAGGTCGACATGAAGACCGGCCGGCCGGTGAAGGT
>CAZAXR010000018.1:0-156529 GCA_964489185.1 uncultured Steroidobacteraceae bacterium
GTGCATTGCTGTCACTGCCGCTGGTGTCAGCGCGAGACCGGCTCCGCGTTCGTGCTCAATGCCCTGATCGAGTCGAGCCACGTCGCGCTCAGCGCCGGCACCCCGGAACTGATAGCGACGCCCAGCAACAGCGGCAAGGGCCAGGCGATCGCGCGCTGCCCGCGCTGCCGCGTGGCGCTGTGGAGTCATTACGGCGGCATCCATACACTGAGTTTCGTGCGCGTGGGCACGCTCGATGAGCCCGACCGATTCCCGCCGGACGTGCACATCTACACCGAGTCGAAGCAGCCCTGGGTGCTGCTGCCGCAGGGTGCGCGGGTTTTCAGCCAGTACTACAAGAGCGCCGAAGTCTGGAGCGCGGCGAGCCTCGCGCGGCGCCGCGCGCTGCTGGGCTGAGCGCGCCTTCCGCGGCGGGGAGGGGCCCTTTCCGCTATAGATAAACTGCATATCCGAGCGGCAAAATATCATTATTTGTTTAGGGGCGTGCCTGCCTAGAATCCGGGTTGCATGCGTCAACCCACCGCGGCCGACCCGTACCCGTTCGCCGGCACGCAGCTGCCCTGCCTGATCGGCGGCGAATTCGTCGCTGCCGCGCGCGCCTTTCCCAACATCAGCCCGGTCGATGGCGAGCTGCTGTGCACGGTGGGGGAGGCCGACGCCGCGCTCGTCGAGCGCGCCGTGCAGGCCGCGCGCGCGGCGCTCAAGGGCCCGTGGGGGCGCACCACCCTCGCCGAGCGGTGCGCGCTGCTGCGCAAGGCCGCCGAGCGTATCGAGCAGCGTTTCGCCGAGTTCGTGCGTGCCGAAATCGCCGATACCGGCAAGACACTCAAGGAGGCCTCGGCGCTCGACATCCCGCGCGGCGCCGCCAACTTCCGCTCCTACGCGGACCTGGCGCTGGCGCGCGCCTCGGAGTGTTTCGAGATGGGCACACCCGACGGACGCGGGGCGCTCAACTACTCGGTGCACAAGCCGATCGGCGTGGTGGCGGTGATCGCGCCGTGGAATCTGCCGTTCCTGTTGCTCACCTGGAAGGTGGCCCCGGCACTGGTGTGCGGCAACACGGTGGTCGCCAAGCCCTCCGAAGAGACCCCCTCCAGCGCGGCGCTGCTCGCCCAGGTGCTGCAGGAAGTCGGCTTCCCGCCCGGGGTCTTCAACCTGGTGCACGGCTTCGGCCCCGGCTCGGCCGGCGAGGCGCTGGTCAGCCATGCCGAGGTCGATGCGGTGGCGTTCACCGGCGAGTCGGCGACCGGCTCGGCCATCATGCGCAGTGCGGCGGACTCGGTGAAGGCGCTGTCCTTCGAACTCGGCGGCAAGAATGCGGCGCTCGTTTTTGCGGATGCGGACTTCGAGGCGGCGCTGGCCGGCACGCTGCGCTCGGTGTTCTCCAACTGCGGCCAGGTGTGCCTGTGCTCGGAGCGCGTGTACATCGAGCGCCCGATCTTCGAGCGCTTCGTTGCGGCGCTCACCGCGCGGGCGCGCGCGCTCAAGATCGGCGGACCGTTCGAGGCCGCCGACCTCGGCCCGCTGATCTCGCGCGCACACCGCGACAAGGTGCTTGGCTACTACCGTCTGGCGCGCGAGGAGGGCGGTGAGATTCTTTGCGGTGGCAGGGTGCCGTCCTTCGGTGACGCGCGTGACCGTGGCGCCTTCATCGAGCCCACCATCGTGCGCGGGCTGGCCGAGACCACCCGCTGCGTCAAGGAGGAGATCTTCGGTCCGGTGTGCCACGTGGCGCCCTTTGACAGCGAGGAGCAGGCGGTGCAGTTGGCGAACGACACGCGCTACGGACTCGCGGCCGCTGTTTGGACGCAGAACCTGCCGCGCGCTCACCGCGTGGCGCGGCAGATGCAGACCGGCATCACCTGGGTCAACGACTGGTTCCTGCGCGACCTGCGCACCGCCTTCGGCGGGGTGAAGCTGTCGGGCATCGGCCGCGAGGGCGGCGCGCACTCGCTGGCGTTCTTCTCCGAGACCCAGAACATCTGCGTAAAGCTGTAGGAGCACGCGTGAGGAGGGTTAACCCGAACGAACAGGAGCGCGGCGCCGACAGCGCCGTGCTGAGCGGCAAGGCTGCCCCGCGCGGCCCCTATCCGCACTTTCGCCGCGCCGGGGACTTCATCTTCGTGTCTGGCACCAGCGCGCGCCGGGCTGATGATTCCATTGCCGGGGCAGCTCGGGATGCCGCCGGACGGCCGCAGCTCGACATCCGCGCCCAGACTCGCGCGGTGCTCGAGAACATCCGCGACATCCTGGCCGCGGCGGGCGCGAGACTCGCCGATGTGGTGGAGGTCAGCACGTTCCTGGTCAACATGGGCGATTTCGCCGGCTACAACGAGGTGTACGGCGAGTTCTTCGGCTACGACGGTCCGGCGCGCACCACCGTGGCCGCCGCGCAGCTGCCGCACCCACAGCTGCTGATCGAGATCAAGGCGGTGGCCTACCGGCCCAGGTCCGGGCCCCGGGACTCGCCCGCTTGAGGGGGACCCTCAAGGAGAGCTCCATGAAAATGGTCGACATACATTCGCACTTCCTGCCGCGCAGCTGGCCGGATCTGGCCGCACGCTTCGGCACCCCCGACTGGCCGTGGATGCGGCACAACGGCGACGGCAGCGCCATGCTCATGGTGGGCGAGAGCGAGTTCCGCCCGGTGACCGCGGCGTGCTGGGATGCGGCGGTGCGACTCGAGGCCATGGACCGCGATGGGGTCGACGTGCAGATCATGTGTGCCACGCCGCTGCTGTTCGCCTATCAGCGTCCGGCGCCGCAGGCGCTCGAGTGCGCACGCATCTTCAACGACGCGGCGCGTGAGATCTGCGCCGCGGCTCCCCGCCGGTTGAAGTCACTGTGCCAGGTGCCGCTGCAGGACACCGATCTCGCGTGCGCCGAACTGACGCGCGCCATGCGCGACGGGCACCTCGGGGTGCACATCGGCAATCATGTGGGCGCGCGCGAACTCAACGACGAAGGCATCATCACCTTCCTGCAGCACTGCGCCGCCGAGGGCGCCGCGGTGTTCGTACATCCCTGGGACATGATGGCTGCCGAACGCATGCCGCGCTACATGCTGCCGTGGCTGGTCGCGATGCCTGCGGAGACGCAGCTCTCGATCCTGTGGCTGATACTGTCCGGGGCCTTCGAGCGGCTGCCGCGCTCGCTGAAGCTGTGTTTCGCGCACGGGGGCGGCAGCTTCCCGTACCTCATGGGGCGCGTCGACAACGCCTGGCGCAATCGCGACATCGTGCGCGAGGACTGCCCGCGGCTGCCGTCTTCGTACGTGGACCGCTTCTGTGTCGATACGGCGGTGTTCAGTGGCGATGCCCTGGAATTCCTCGTCAGGGCCGTGGGCGAGGAGCGCGTGATGCTCGGCTCCGACTATCCCTACCCGCTCGGCGAGCAGCGGGTCGGAAGCCTCATCCGCGCGCAGCACTCGCTGCCGGCGGGGACGCGCGCCAAGCTCCTGCGTGATAACGCCGCGCGTTTCTTCGGCCTCGATGGACCCCCGGGCGCGCCACGGCAGCGCACACCGGCGCGCGAACCCGAGCACGCCTGAGGAGCCCACGGTTCGACACCGGCGCCGGGCGGCGGACCGGCTATGATCCGTGCCGGGCCACCATGCGAAGGTCGCGTGCATGCCGTCGGTACGCCTTGAGCGCTGGATCACCCGTAAGTTCCGGCTGCGCCACGTACAGCTGATCGCTGAGCTGTATGACTGTCGCAGCGTGTCAAAGGCCTCGCGGCGGCTGAACCTGAGCCAGCCGACCCTCACCAAGGCGCTGCGCGATGTCGAGAACACCCTCAACCTGCCGCTGTTCGAGCGCACCAACCGCGGGCTCGAACCGACGCCCTACGGGGAGGTCTTCGCCCGCCACGCCAAGATCGTGCTGGCGCAGCTGCGCCACGCGGCCGAAGAGCTCGAGAGTCTGCACGCCGGCTACAGCGGTAAGGTGACCGTCGGGACGCTGCTCGCGGCCTCGGCGAGCATCCTGCCGGATGCGATCGTGCTGCTGAAGAAGCAGCGCCCCGAAGTCGCGATCAGCGTGGTGGTCGGCACCTACGACATCCTGGTGCCCTCGCTGCTGGTCGGTGATCTCGACATGGTTCTCGGGCGCATGCCCGAGCAGGGGCGCAGTCGCGCGCTCGTGTACGAAGAGTTCTACGCGGAGCCGATCTGCCTCGTGACGCGCCGCGGCCATCCCCTGACGCGCAGACGGCGCCTCGGGCTGAAGGACCTGACCAATGAAGCCTGGCTGTTGCCGCTACCCGAGACCAGCCTGCGTCGTCAGGTCGAGCGCGCCTTCCTGGAGGCCAACGCCCCGCTGCCAAAGAACGTCATCGAATCGGTGTCCATCCTCACCAACCGCGTGCTGCTGCGTAAATCCGACTGCATCGGCGTCATGCCCTATCACGTGGCGCTCGATGACGTCGAGCACGAGCTGCTGTCGATCCTGCCGGTGAAGCTCAAGTCGATCGAGAGTCCGGTGGGGGCCATTCTGCGCGCCCCGGCAAACCTGCCGCCTGCCGCCGCGGCATTGCTCGAGTGCCTGCGGGTCGCAGCGCGCGACGTCCCGTCGGCACGGCTTTAGGCGAAGCTGCGCGCAAGCTCTGCAGCGGCAGCCGAACTGACCGCGGCGGCACGCCTGAGTACAATTAGTCATCGGTCGCAGGCGCCACTGGCGTCTCGGCTGTGTTTACTCTCTTCGCACCTGGACGGTCCTGCCAATGGGTGCCCCGACGGTCAGCCAACAGCCGCGATATGACACGCCCCCGACGCCGTTGTTGGGCTTCCCGGACATTGCGGTCTTGATCCCGTGCTTCAACGAGTCCGCCACGATAGGCAAGGTGGTACAGGACTTCCGGAACGCACTGCCGAGCGCGGTAGTGTTCGTATACGACAACGGATCGACGGATCGGACGGTGGAGGTCGCGCGCGCCGCCGGCGCCGTGGTCCGCTCGGAGCCCCTGCGCGGCAAGGGCAACGTGGTGCGTCGGATGTTCGCCGATATCGAAGCCGACGTGTTCGTGCTCGCTGATGGCGATGACACCTACGATGCAACCGTCGCCCCGGCACTGATTCAGATGCTGCTCGAGGGCTCCCTCGACATGGTCAACGGGGCGCGCCAGCCGACAGTCCAAGCGTCGTACCGCCCCGGGCATCTCCTGGGCAATCGAATGCTGACAGGACTGGTGGCAGGCCTGTTTGGGAAGCGCGTTACGGACCTGCTCTCGGGCTACCGTGTCTTCTCGCGTCGCTTCGTCAAGTCCTTCCCCGCTCTGGCGGCTGGTTTTGAGATTGAGACCGAACTGTCCGTGCATGCCCTGGAGCTACGCATGCCGGTCGCCGAGGTGTGCACGCCGTACCGGGAGCGTCCCAGCGGATCAACCAGCAAGCTGAACACCTACCGCGACGGTTTCCGCATTCTCGGGACGATCATCATGCTGGTGAGGGAGGAGAAGCCCTTTGCCTTCTTTTCCAGCCTGGCGCTGCTACTCGCCGTGACGGCGCTCGCGCTGGGCATCCCGGTCGTCGTTCATTACTTGCAGACCGGGCTGGTGCCGCGCCTTCCCACCGCGATCCTCGCCGCCTCGATCGCACTGCTCAGCTTCATGAGCTTTCAGTGCGGCCTGATCCTCGATACCGTGAGCCGAGGCCGTACCGAAGCGAAGCGGCTCGCTTACCTGTCCGTGCCCGTGCGCTTCAGTGCGCGACGGACTCTCGAATCGGCGCGACGTGCGGGCTAGGGCCGCGAACATCAGCATCGCCGCCAGCGGCAGAAGCCACTGCACGCGGGAAGAGTAGCGCTCGTGCGGCCCGGACAACACCCCGCAGACAACAGCGTTGACTAAAACGCCGACCAGCATCCACAGCACTACGCTGAGGTACGCAGGTGGCAGCAGCGCTTGGCGCAGCCTGGGCCACCCCAAAACTGCTGCAATGAAGCAGACCGACCAGTAGAAGGTCGCGATCAGAATCTTCTCGTACGTCGCGATCGGCATCCTACCGCGGTAGGCATTGCTGGCGTGCAAGCGCGGCAGGAGATCCCCGGGAAGCCTCTGATCGAATGTGCTCTTTTCCTTCTCGTCGTATTCAAACTCCCATAAGCCGATGCTGACGAGCTGGTGGGCGGCATTGTGCAGCGAGGCCAGGAGCTGGCCTGCGGGATCGAAGGCGAAGACAGCGCGCGCCAGACGAAACTGTTCGGCCGACAGGCGGTGCTTCTCTTCCGGACTGGCAGTCGAAAAAACCCCCGCGCCCGGCCGGGTGAGCCACAGGAAGTCATCGGCTGGCATTGGCAGTCGATCGAGGAAGCTACACACTTGGAAGCCGTTGCCAGGGCAGGTGGCCCTGAGATATTTGACGGCGGTACGGTCATCGACCAGCCGAGCTGTCAGGAAGGGTGGGGATATGGGAGGAACGCCGACCCAGCGCTTGATCCCCAGCACGAATGCAATCTGTCCCAGGATCCCGATCATGATTGCCAGAGATATCGCGAGCACGCCCGCCCAATTGGCGCGGCTGCCGGTGAGAGCGCGGATTGCGGTGGCAGCCACGAGTAACGAGCACAAAATTAGCAGGTTCGTGTCATGGAACAGCGCGCCTGCTGAAAGAAGCAGCCACCAGGCAGCCAGCTCCCAGCGCCTGAGATCGGCCGTGGGAGCAAGCAGGACGGCGCTCCCCGCAATGGCGATGCCGGTGAAGATGTCGGGCATCAGAAAGCTCACGTAGAAAGGTAGACTGCTCAGCAGCGCAAGGGCGACTCCGACGGGCAGCAGGTAGGCGCGCGGAATCCGCAGGGCGCTGAAGATCAGTGTTATGGCAGCGACCACCGCCACCGCCTGCAGCACCACCGTCAGCCAGAATCCCCCGAACAGATCACCCACGTACACCAGCGCGCCGTAAAACGGGGAGCGCCCCGTCAGGACAGTCCTGTCCTCGTCTGAGCTGGCCGTCGCGGGTGGAGGTGACTGCGAGGAGGGCGCTGAGGCATTGGCGGGCGACCGCCTAGGCGAGGACCAGTGCGAGCGATGGTGCAGTGCCGCCAAGATCCCGGTGTCGGCGCCGCGGGCGTAGGTGATGGTGTCGAAAAAGGCGATTGCTTGGCCGTTGTAGATTGCGGGCCACATGAATGCCAGTACCAGCAGCATCCAAATCACCACGTCGCGGGCGATGGCGGCTCTCATGACAGCGCACCGGAGCGGCCCGCACCGCGGAATACATAGGACTTTGCGACGCTGAAGTTGAGCGCCATGCCCGCCACCGACCCGGCGGCCACGCCGATAGCCGGGAAATGTTGCACCGTACGGCTGACATGGATCAGCAGGAAGTAGCAGCCGAGATTGACGGCGGCACCGCTAAGCTGCGACACCGCGAATCGCAGCCAGTTGCTGAGGGTTGCGGGAGTGGCACTCTGACTGAAGGTAAAGCGGCGATTGAAGTCCCAGGAAACCGTCACCGCGCACAGGTAGGAGAGCAACCGCCCGAGATGCAGACCGAATCCGGCCCGGATCGCCAGATGCAGTACACCCGCATCGACGAGGAACGCCAGCATTCCAACCGCGCCGAACACCAGCAGTTGACGCGGCCGGATGGAGCGCGCCGAGTCGCCCTCGGGCGGCGTCACCGATGAGCGCGGAGTGGGCACAGGTGCCTCCGTGCGAGTTGATTATGGCCGGCGGGCAAGCCTACGCGCCGCGACGGCAGTATCAGGCATGTTTAGTGTGACCTGCGGGTGTTTCTTTCAGTTCGCGCTGTTCCATCAGGGGTTGGAAAACCCAAGCTGCCGGCCCCGCTTCTTCGCCCGGTGCGCAGGTTATGGCGGGCACCAGCCCGGCTGGGCTGTTGCAGCGGAGGTGGGGCGTGAGGGGTGGCCACCGTCGCACCGACGGACGGCTCGGGTGCCAAGGCCGCCCGTGACTCATTGCGTGGATTGGTGACCGCGGAACAGCCGCCGCACGAGGCGCAGGGCGAACCACACCAGACACGCCACGACGGCGAGCGCGAGCAGCGGGGCAGCGAGCGCCAGCAGCGAAATCAGCAGCGCGCCTCCGAGCTCGGCGCTGGCAATGGCGTGGTTGCCGAGCCCGGCGGTCAGGACCGTGGACTTCGCCCGCAGTAGTGAGGTCAGACTCTGGGTGAGGCCCGCCGCGCCGCCACCCGCGATCACGGCGGTGGTCCACTTGATGAGCGGCGGTAGGTCGGTCATGACCGCGGCCGACACCACGGTGCCCGCGATGAGTGCCGCCGGCCCCGCAATTGCATCCAGAAGGTTGTCCAGACCCGGTATGTAGTACGCGAGCACCTCCAGCACCGTGGCGACGCTGAGCATCACCAGCGCCGGGGCGCTGCCGAGCCAGATGAAGCCCGGACTCAGTGTCAGGTGGTGACTGTAGGCGGCGATGCTCAGGATCAGCATCGGCAGGAATACCCGCAGACCCACCGCGGCGGCGAGTCCCACCCCGAGCGCGATCGAGAGAACCAGATCAGCGCCCGCCATGTGCGGCATGGGGATCACGCAGCGTACGATAGAGTCCGCCGCCAACAGTGTCGAGTGACATGCGTGCCATTTGACCGCCCGCGCGCAGGCAGGCCACGATGGGGGTCGCATGATCGCCCTTGTGAGAGAAGTGGCGCGCTCGCTGGCGCAGTGCGAGCTCACTTACCTGCCGCGCACGCCTATCGACGTCGGGCGTGCCGCACAGCAGCAGCGCCGCTACGCCGGCGAGCTGGAGCGGCTCGGGTGCCGGCTCGAGTGGCTGCCGCCGTTGCCCGAGCAGCCCGATGGTGTGTTCGTCGAGGACACCGCGGTACTGGTGCCGGAGCTTGCGGTCATGACGCGCCCCGGGGCGCCGTCACGTCGTGGCGAGGTCGAGAGCGTCGGAGCAGCGCTCGGGCGTCGCGTGGGGCTGGCGCACATCGAGGCGCCGGGCACGCTCGAGGGCGGGGACGTGCTGCGCATCGGCAGGAGCTTGTACGTCGGAACCTCCGGCCGTACCAACGCCGCGGGCGTCGCGCAGCTGGCGGAACTACTCGCGCCCTTCGGCTATGAGGTACGCGCCGTGGCCATGCAGGGCTGTCTGCACTTGAAGAGCGCCTGCACGTTCGTGCCGCCGGACCTGCTCGTTGCCAACCCCGCGTGGGTGGACCCGCAGCTGTTTGGCCTAGCGCGGGTGATCGCGGTGGATGCGAGCGAGCCCTTCGCCGCCAACACTCTCACCGTCGGCAATCTCACGTTGGTGAGCGCCGACTATCCACGCACCCAGCGGTTGCTGGATTCAGCCGGGATCGCCACGCGCGCACTTGAGCTGAGCGAGCTGCACAAGGCCGAGGCTGGGCTCACCTGCCTGAGCCTGCTGCTGTAGCCGCGGCTGATCCTCAGGCGCGCACCGCGCGCAGTGCCGTGAGGAACGCCGTGACCTCACTCTCGGTGCCGATGGTGATGCGGCACCAGTTCTCGTAGGGAGGGAACAGCCGGCCGACCAGGATGTTTCGGCCGCTCATGAGGGTGGTGAACTGCTTGAGCGGCATGCCGGTGTCGAAGAACACGAAATTGCCCTGCGGCTCGCCGTAACGCAACTTGAGGCGCGTGAGCTCGGTGGTGATGCGCGTACGGCTGGCCAGGATACGACGCCGAGTGTCCGCGAGGAAGGCGCGGTCGGCGAGGCTGGCGCGCGCGGCGCGCATGGCATAGAGATTGGGCGTGGTCATGCAGGCGTTGGCGAGTGCCTTGGCGAGCTCGGGCTGCGCGATCCCATAGCCGCACCGCAGCCCCGCCATGCCATGGATCTTGGAGAAGGTTCGCAGCACGACCACGCTGCGTGCCCCGTCCACCAGGTCCGCGACTGAACGCACGCCGCTCGCGGTGGTGAAGTCCATGTAGGCCTCGTCCACTATCGTCACGACCGACGGCGGCAGCGAAGCGACGAAGGCACTGATCTCATCGGCGGTAAGCGCCGTTCCGGTCGGATTGTTGGGGTTGCACAGGTACACCGCGCGTGTGCGCTCCGTGACGGCGGCGCGCATCGCAGACAGGTCATGACGCAGCTCGGCATCCACCGGCACCAGCGTCAGCTTCCCCCCACGCGCCTGCGCATAGTTAGGCAGCTCACCGTAGGTGGGATCCGCTGCGATCAGCTCGCCGCCGTCCGCGGCATAGAGCAATCCCAGCGCCCGCAGCAGCTCCCCGGAGCCCGTGCCGATGACAATGTGATCGGCGCCGGTGCCTTCGTGCCTGGCCAGTGCGGTCACCAGTTCGTTGATCTCCGCATCGGATGGGTAGCGGCAGCCGTCGGCGATCGCCGCGCTCACCGCGCGTCGTGCTGCGGGCGAGGGTCCGTAGGGATTTTCGTTCCAACACAGGACCAGCGGCCCTTTACCCGGGGCGGCCTCCCGGCCGGTGACCCGCAGGGTCATCGCCGGGCCGGCAAGCATGAGTGCGGATGCGGTCAGCAGGTCGCGGCGACTGAAGCTCATGCCCGGTGCTCCCAGAGCCATCTACGCCCGCCAAACGATACACCGTGAGCCGGGGCGCGACTACGCCCCGCGCAGTTCCGCCTGCACGTCCGTCCAGCGCCGCCGCCGTGTGCTATGTTGAAAATGACGTACGCGAAACGGACTTCGAGGGTACCGTCATGCAGGACCTGAAGCTCGCTGCGGCCGACCTGCTGTCGCGGTTGAACCCCGACAGCTTCGCCGGGGCCGTTCTGTACCTCGCCGTCTTCGTGTTGGTCGCGCTGCTGGTATCGCGCGGATTGCGGGTGGCCGTGCGCGCTGCGATGACACGGCACGGCCACATCGATCGCACTACCAGCAGCTTTCTCCAGCAGTTCGGCACCGCCGCCATCTGGGTGATCATGCTGATCCTCTATGCCCACCTGATTCCGGTACTGCGATCCATGGGTACCGCGCTGCTGACGGGAGCCAGCATCGCCTCGGTGGTCATCGGTCTGGCCGCACAGAGCACCCTGGGCAACCTGATAGCCGGGTTCTCCATCACCCTGTACCGCCCGTTTCGTCTCGGCGACACCCTGCAGGTGACCGCACCGACCGGGACGGAGGTCGGCGCCGTGGAACTCATCTCGCTCGGCTACACTACGCTGCGCACGCCCGACAACCGTCTGGTGGTGCTGCCCAACAGCGTCGCCGCCAGCCAGGTGACTGTGAATCTCAGCGATGCCCGCAGCAACGCGCCGCTGACCATCGTCATCCGCGTGCCGCGCGGCCGCGACATCGACGCCGCCTGCAAGCTCGCGCAGCGCGTGGCGGGCGAGGCGGTCGGTGCAGCCGGGGTGCTGGGTTGTCTGCTGACCCGGATCGAGACCAACCGTACGGTACTGGAGCTGCGGGTGCGTGTGCCTGCGGATGCTGACCGCGGTGCCCTGCGCGCTAAACTCATGGCGTCCTTGGAACATGAGTTTGCGCAGGCGGGTCTGGACGCGGAGGGCACCGAGCACGCCGCGTTTTCGTGAACATGCCCAGGGTGGGGGCGGACGTGGACACGCCCAAACAGGCGACGCTAGACTCGAACTCGTGACACCCCCGCGCCGACCCTCGGCTTTGAAGATCACCGGGCCCGCCGCGCTCACCGTACTGCACGCGGATGGCAGCGAGCAGGTCATTCATCCGCTTTGGCTGCGCGAGCGCTGCAAGGATGCCGCCAGCATGGACCTCAGGACCCAGCAGCGTCTGCAGGACCCATCCGACCTCCCGCTCGACCTCACCGTAAGCGCCATTTCGCAGTCTGGGCCGGAAACCTACAGGGTCCGATTCAGCGACGGCCACGAAGCCAGCTTCAACGCCGAGGACCTGCTGGAGGAAGCTGCGCTGGCAGCCAACAGCCATGATTGCCCCGCGCCGCAGTTGTGGGACGGTACTCTCGCAGAGCTGCCGCGGGCGCGCTGGCGCTCAGCGCCCGGCGAGAGCGAGCTGTTCTCCTGGCTCGAAGCGTTCCTCGACCGGGGATTCGTGATTTTCGAGGGCGTGCCCACTGAGCCCGGTGCCGTGCTCAAGGTGGCCACCCGGTTCGGTTTCGTACGCGAGACCAACTTCGGTGCGCTGTTCAACGTGCGCTCGACCCCGGAGGCCACGGATCTGGCCTACACTTCGGTCGCGCTCGATCCGCACACCGACAATCCGTACCGCGCCCCGGTGCCGGGCATCCAGCTGCTGCATTGCCTGATCAACGAGACGAGCGGTGGCCTGTCGACCCTGGTGGACGGGTTTGCGGTGGCGCAGGCGCTGCGCAGCGAGCAGCCACAGGCGTTTGAGATCCTCTCCAACACCCCGGTACGCTTCAAGTACATCGACGCCGGCACGGAGCTCACCGCGAGTGCCGCTCCCATTGAGCTGGATGTGACCGGCGCGCTCAAGGCCATTCACTTCAGTCCGCGGCTGGATTTTGTGCCGCTGTTTGCGGCGGCGCAGCTCGATGCCTACTACCGCGCGCGGCGCATGTTCGATTACCGCCTGCGCGCGCCGCAGTACGAAATTCGCTTTCTGCTCAAGACCGGTGACCTGGTGATGTTCGACAACTGCCGTCTGCTGCACGGGCGCACGGGCTTCGACCCGGCCGAGGGGCTGCGCCACCTGCAGGGCTGCTACATCGACATCGACGGGCCGCGCAGCCTGTACCGGGTGCTGCGCCGGCGATTGCGCCGCGGAAGCGACATGAGGCGCAGCGCGTGAGCCGTGTCGTCAGCTTCCGGCGCATGGAGGACGGCACGCGCGAGGACTACCTGCTGCTGGATGAGTCCGAACGACGCTATGCGCTGGGGCTTGCCGACCGGGTGCTCGAAAGCCTGCAACGACTTGATCACTCCCTGGAAGGTTATCCGGTCAGCCGACTGGGTCACTCGCTGCAAGCCGCGACACGCGCGTTGCGCGACAAGGCCGACGAGGAGCTGGTGGTGGCCGCGCTGCTGCACGACATCGGCGATGAGCTCGCGCCCTACAATCACGCCGAGGTCGCCGCCGGCATCCTCCGCCCCTACGTGCGCGAGGAAGTCACCTGGATCGTGGCGCAGCACGGGCTGTTCCAGAACTACTACTACGTGCATCACTTCGGCGGCGACCGCCACGCCCGCGAACGGCTGCGCGGACACCCCGCCTACGAGGCCTGCGTGCACTTCTGTGCCGCCTGGGACCAGTGCTCGTTCGATCCGGACTACGCCAACGAGCCGCTGGCCACCTTCGAGCCCATGTTGCGACGCATATTCGCGCGGTCACCACACGACCCGCGCTACGCCGCCCCGCTGGGCTAGCCACCGCGGCGCCACCAGGGAGCGTATGCAACTGCCGCGCCGGCTGATCTTCGGTGTCTGCGCCCTCTATGTAGTGGGGATGGCGCAGGCGGAGGTTCCAGCCGGACTGAAGCCCTATATTAAGGAGAGCGCTCCGGTACTGGTCCTGAACCACGTGCGCGTGATCGATGGCACGGGGGCAGCGCCGCTGGAGGACCAGCGCGTCGACATTGTCGGTGGCAGGATCGAGCGCGTGCAAAGCGCGAAGCTGCGCAACGCGTATCCCGCGGGCGCCAAGATCCTCGATCTCACGGGCAGGACAGTCATCCCCGGGCTGGTTGGTATGCACGAGCACTCCTTCTATCCGTTGCCCGGGGCAGTGCCTGACGGTGTGCCCCTGTATGGCGAGATGGCCGACAGCGCCCCGCGGCTGTACCTGGCAGCGGGTGTCACGAGCGCGCGCACCGCCGGAAGCCTAGAACCGTACGCGGATCTGGCGGTGCGCGAGCTGATCAATGCCGGGAGGGTTCCCGGTCCCAAGTACGACATTACCGGTCCGTATATCGGCGATTTGCTGGGCCGCGTGCCGCAGCTGCATACCCTTACGGGGCCCGAGGACGCGGCGCGCATGGTCGACTACTGGGCGGGGGAGGGCGTGACCTCCTTCAAGGCCTACATGTCCATCAAGGCCGATGAGCTCAAGGCCGCCATCGAGCACGCGCACGCCCACCATCTCAAGCTCACCGGGCACCTGTGCGCCGTCGGGTTCACCGAGGCCGCCGAGCTCGGGATCGACAATCTCGAGCACGGCATCGTCGTTGACACCGAGTTTTACCCCGACAAGAAGCCCGGCGTCTGCCCGTTTCGCGAGGCGGCCAAGGACTTCGCCGAGCGCGTCGACATCGACGACGCGCCGGTGCAGGAGATGATCCGGGCGCTCGTGGCGCATCACGTGGCGGTCACTTCCACCCTGGCCGTGTTCGAGGTGTCCGTAGTCAACCGTCCACCGCTTGAAAAGCTGGCGCGCGTACGAACCGCGCTCACGCCCGAAGCCTGGGCCGGCTACCTGCACACGCGCGCCGAGATCGCCGAGGAAAATCGCAGCCAGCCGGCCGCCATGCTCCGCAAGGAGATGCAGTTCGAGCGCGACTTCGTGCGGGCCGGGGGGCTGCTGCTCGCCGGCGCCGATCCGACTTCATTCGGCGGTGTGCTGCCGGGCTATGCCGACCAGCGAAATCTGGAGCTGCTGGTGGAGGCGGGCTTCACTCCCGTTGAGGCGATCCACATCGCGACGCAGAATGGCGCGATTTTCGAGGGCACGGAGCAGAGCGTCGGTTCCATCGCCGCCGGCCGTGCCGCGGATCTGGTGGTCATCAACGGCAACCCCGCAGCGAAGATCGATGAGGTCGAGAACATCGAGACCGTCTTCAAGGACGGCCTCGGGTACGATCCGGCCAAGCTCATTCAGTCGGTGCAGGGACTGGTCGGGCTGCGGTGAGCGGAGCGCGCGCCGCGAGCAGCATGAGTGCCGCGGCGTACAGCACCACGAATACCACCAGCCAACGCAGCCAGGCCAGCGGCAGCGTTTTCACCACGTAAGCGGCGAGCAGGACACCCGGAATTCCGCCGATGGCCAGGCTGACCGCCGCGCGCATGTGATAACGCCCGGCACGGATAAAGCGCAGCGCACCGACCGGCATGAGCGCCGCGCACGAACCCATCATGATGGGAAACGCCGCGAGCGGGTTCATGCCGAGCAGACACACCAGAATCAGGCACGGCGCGTACAGGCCGATGCCGAGCGTCATCAAGGCACCGAGGATGAAATTGACGGTGACCGCAAGCACCAGGCGGCCGCCGCTGAAGCCGAGCGCTTCGCCGCCCGCCGGTACCCAGCCGAGGTTGCCGGCCAGCATCAGTCCCGCTGCCACCGTCAGTGCCAGGCCCATTCCCAGCTGCACCGCGCGTCGCGGCAGCCGTGACACCAATCCAGCGCCGAACCAGGCACCGAGAATCGACGCAGCGATCATGCCGACGAGCGTCGTCAGGTCCACGGTCACTGCCGCGATGAAGATCAGCGCCTCGGTGAGCGCCGGCAGCGCGTGGCCGGCGTTGAGCGTTCCGGGGATCTCCTCATCCGGGACGCGCCCCAGTAGCCTGAAGGCGGCGGTGGTCGGTGCGAAGCAGCCGATGCCGAGTGTGTCGAAGAAATTGAGGACGAACCCGAGCAGCAGGTCTGCTGGCCGCGGCTGGCGTCCCTGCGGAGCCGGCCGGCGGCGCTCGAGTGCGAACCAGCGCCACATATAAGCGAGCGCGAGCAGCGCGAGGGCCGCGAGCAGTACCCGTGTGCCCGCGCTCACGTTGGCACCGCCCTCGCAGCGTACATCGGGCAAAGATACCCTGTGGTGGCAGCTTTGGGGCAATATCCGCGCGATCGTGCCGCAGAACACCAAGGACCCTCAGATGACCCACGGCTCCCATCAGCACGGGGAGGATCCGCGCAACCGCGACATCCTCATTTACGTCAACGGCGATATCTGCCCCCGCGAACGCGCCGTGGTCTCCGTGTTCGACTCGGGGTTCATTCTGGGGGACGGGGTGTGGGAGGGACTGCGGGTGCACCACGGGCGCATCGCCTTCCTCGGCATGCACCTGGACCGTCTGTACGAGGCGGCCAAGGCGATCGACCTGGACATCGGCATGGACCGGACGGCCGTGACCGCGGCCTTGTACCGCACGCTCGCCGCCAACCACATGACCGACGGCGTGCACATGCGCCTCATGGTGACACGGGGGCTGAAGAGCACTCCCTACCAGGACCCGCGTGCCAGCATCGGACCGGCCACCGTGGTCATCATCGCCGAGTACAAGCTGCCCCGACCGGAGGCGCTCACGCGCGGACTGCGCCTGTTCACCGTGCACGTGCGGCGCGGCGCACCGGACGTTCAGGACCCCAAGCTCAACTCGCACTCCAAGCTCAACTGCATCACCGCCTGCATTCAGGCCACCAAGGCCGGCGCCGACGAGGCGCTGATGCTCGACCCGCACGGCTTCGTCGCCACCTGCAACTCGACCCACTTCTTCATCGTGCGGCGCGGGGAGGTGTGGACTTCGACCGGCAAGTACTGCCTCGCCGGCATCACGCGCGCCAACGTTCTCAGGATCTGCCGTGAGAACGGCATCCCCGCTTACGAAAAGGACTTCAGCCTGACCGAGGTATACAGCGCCGAGGAAGCGTTCGTGACGGGTACGTTTGCGGGCGTCGCCCCGGTGTTCGAGGTCGACGGCCGCAGCATCAGCGCCGGACGCGGCCCGACGGTGGAACGCCTGCAACGTCTGTATCTGGAGCTGATTACGCGCGACATCGGGGCGCAGTCTCACCCATGACGTTGCGGATGGCGATGTGGTCCGGCCCGCGCAACATCTCCACCGCCATGATGCGCGCCTGGGAGAACCGCGGCGACTGCGCGGTGATCGACGAGCCGTTGTATGCGCACTACCTGGCGCAGACCGGACTCGATCATCCGGGTCGCGAAGAGATCATCGCTGCCGGCGAGACCGATTGGCGCAAGGTAGCGACGCTCCTCACCGGCCCGATCCCCGGGGGTAAGGCGATCTTCTATCAGAAGCACATGACGCATCATCTGCTGCCGCAGATCGAGCGCGGCTGGCTGGCGCAGCTGACACACGTCTTCCTGATCCGCGACCCGCGCGAGGTGCTGGCCTCCTACGTGAAGAGCCGTCCCACCGTCACCGCCGAGGACATCGGAGTGGCGCAGCAGCTCGAGATCTTCGAATACCTGAGTTCGCTGCGCGGCGAGGCCCCGCCGGTCATTGATGCCGGAGAATTTCTCGCCGCGCCGGAAGCACAGCTACGGGCGCTGTGCGCGCGGCTCGGTGTGGCCTTCACCGCGCGCATGCTCCACTGGCCGGCGGGCCCGCGCGCGAGCGACGGCGTATGGGCACCGTATTGGTACGCGAAGGTGCTCGAATCAAGCGGCTTTGAGCCGCATTGCCCGCGCGAGCCGCGCGTGCCCGAAGCCTATCGCGCTCTCGTCGATACGCTGATGCCCTGCTACCAGGTGCTGTTTGAGCGGCGTCTGACCAGTTAGCTCCCGCCGGTATCCGGATGGCGGTGGCGCCACTGCCAATAGTCGTTTTGCTGCTCCCCGCCGAGCAGCGAGAAGTCCTGGTAGGGAAGATGCTGCTGTGACAGGTACTGCCGGTAGGCGCGCTCATCTCCCGCGCTCAAGGCGCGAGAATCCTGCGCCTCGGGCCGCGTATCGGCATGGGAGGCGCATCCGCATGCCAGTCCGGCACCCGCCAGGGCCGCCGCCAGGATCAGTACGCAACGAGACGTGACACGGCTGTTCATCGCAATCTCCAGCTGAGCGGAACGCTCGGTGTCCCGCAAAGAGCAGCAGACCGCGTTGCGGTCGCGGAGGTTCCGTTACCCCGGCGCCACGCGCCAGTAAACCGCATAACGCTCATCGAATATGCGGTTCAGGGGCGCAAGCGTCAGCGCCTCGCTCTGGCCGACGGTGCGAAACTCCAGCGGCCGTCCGGGAAGCGGTTCCAGCCACAGCGCTGGGTCGGTCGCAGGAGCACTGATCGTCGGAGCATCGACCGGATCAGCTCGGTATCCCGGAACCTCGCGTGGGCGCGTGGGTTCCGCGCGCAAAGTATCGGCGGTGAGACCAACTGTCCCGAGGCGCCCGGCCAGGACCAGCGGGCCGTACATCACCGCCAGCAGCGTTGCATCGTCGGGCATCGGAGCGGCGTGCAGGTGCATCGGCAGCCGCAGCTGCACCTCATCAGCGTCGTGCCAGCGGCGTGCGATGCTGAAGTAACGGCCACTGCGTCCGAGCGGTCCGAGGTCTTTGCCATTGAGGCTCGCGCTCGCGCCGCTGCTCCAGTAGGGCACGCGGATGCGCAGCGAGAAGCGCGTGGGATGTGCGACGCGCACGGTCAGCCGCACCCGATCCTCTTCGGGAAAGCTGGTGTCCTGCACCATGCGCACCCCGCGCTCTGTCCAGCTGAGCTCGGATGGCACAAACAGATTGACGTACAGCGAGGAGCTGTCGTGGAAGTAGACGCTGTCCCCGAGCGTGGCGAACGCTTCGGCCATGCTGCCCGTGCAGCACCAGAAATCGTGCAACGGCGTGCCGAACAGCTTCCAATAACCGCTCTGCAGCGGCAGGTAGTAGAGCTTGTCGCCGTCGGCGGGATGCTGCACACCGAGGATGCCGTTGTAGTACGTGCGCTCGAGGTAGTCGCCCATGCGCGCATCCGCGCTCCAGGTGAACACGCGCCGGGTGAGCTTGCGCATGTTGTAGGTGACGCACGATTCGTCCGTGTAACCCGACAACTCATGCGCCAACTGCCCCGCAGGAAGGTTCCAGGATTCGCCATTACTGCTGCCGCCGGTGCAGTAACTGCGTCGACCGGTGACCGTGCGCCAGAAGAATTGCGCCGTATCGTGCAGATGTGCCGAACCGGTGAGCTCGTAGCCACGCGCCGCGCCCACGATCTGCGGGATGGTCGTATTGGCGTGCAGGCCCGTCAGATCATCGCGGCCAGCCGCCAGCGGCCGGAAGATCCGGTCCCGGTCGAAGCGGTGCGCGAGCGTGCTCCAGCGTGGATCGTTCGTGACGTCAGCCAGATTATAGAGCAGCTCGTTCATGCCGCCGTACTCGCGCTCGATCACGCGCGCCATCTGCGCCTCATCGAGAGGGTGCACCCAGCGTTCGGTCCAGCGCGCCATCCCCAGCAGCGTCTCGAGCGAGCCGGCATCGCCGCTGAGGGTATGCGTGTCCAACAGCCCCGCCATGATCTTGTGGAGCGTGTAGAACGGAGCCCATGCCGGCTTGCCCTCGCGCAGACGCTCGAACAACTCCTCGGGAAAAGCGCTCAGATAGCCGCTGCCCAGGGCGGCCTGGCATTCGGCGAGCGCCGCCGCAACTTGCAGGCCCCGTTCGCGCACGGCGCCGTCGCCGCTGTGCGCCGCCAGCGCAGCGCACGCGGACAGATAGTGTCCGGTGAAATGCCCGCGCAGCTCGTTCTCGGGCGCTTCCCACCCGCCGAGCGGCTGCGCGCTGCTGGGCAGTCCGGCCGTGAGGCGAAACATGTGCAGCAGGCGATCCGGATCGAGCCCCATGAGGTAGCGACGGTTCACTTCCTGCGCATCGAGCGCGACACCCGGCCGCAGCCGCACCGCGTGCAAATCGAAGGCGCTCACGAGCGATGACTTGCGCGGCAAGAGTGCCGCCAGCACGGGGCGCGGCAGGACTGAGGCGGCAGCCGGCAGCGCCGCCATCGACAGGAACGTGCGTCGCGCGAATCTCATGCGTACAACACTTTGTTACAGCGCCATGCGCAGCGGCGGCCAGCACGGCGCTTGCTATCCTAACGCCTTTGGCCGCGGCGACCTCATGATGATTTTTTTTGACTTCGCTTGCCGCGCAAGTCTACTCGCCGCGTGTCTCCTGATTCCTCACGCAGCGCATGCCCAGCCGGCGCAACCGAAATCTCCGATCACTCACGTGAAGCTGTGGATGATGCAGCGCGTGGGAGCGCCGGTGGTCAGCCCGGAAGGCAGGTGGGTGGTGTTCCAGGTGCTCGAGCCCTCCCACGACCAGGACAAGACTCAATCTGCAACCGCGAAATAACCAACGGCGGACCGCCCTGGGAAGGGGATCCGATCTGGCGCGCGCAGAGCCCGATCACCTATGCGGCGAATTGGAAGACGCCCATGCTGCTCAGCATTGGAGAGAAGGATTTCCGGGTACCAATCGGCAACACCTTGGAGAACTGGAGCACTCTGCAGCGCATGCACGTGCCCAGCCGCCTCCTGGTCTGGCCTGATGCCTGGCACTGGATCCTGAAGCCCGCAGACAGCCGTCGCTTCTACCAGGAGGTGCACGAGTGGCTCGCCCGCTACCTCAAGGACGAGCCTGCGACAGCCTCAGCTAGGCCCTGACGGGAACCTCTCCGAGCGGTAGAGCGGGACCTCCCTAGATCGCGCGCCGTGCAGGGGCGCGCTTGCGGCATCATGGGCCTCAGAGGACCGCAGTGAGCACGGAGGTCAAGAATGAGCGATCTCGGCGCCTTCCCTGTCACGACCCGCTGGCCGGCTAAGCACCCGGAGTGGCTGCAGCTGTATTCGCTAAATACCCCCAACGGCGTCAAGGTGTCGATCATGCTGGAGGAGACGGGGCTGGCGTACGAGCCGCATCTGGTCGACCTCTCCAAGAATGAGAATGCGACCCCCGAATACCTGGCGTTGAACCCCTATGGCAAGATTCCCGCCATCATTGATCCCGACGGGCCCGGGGCCCGCCCGCTCGCGCTGTTCGAGTCCGGCGCCATCCTGCTGTACCTGGCTGACAAGACCCGCCAGCTGATCCCGGCCGAGCCCGCCGCGCGCTACGAGACCATTCAGTGGGTCTTCTTCCAAATGGCCAGCGTCGGCCCGATGTTCGGCCAGGTGGGCTACTTCCACAAATTTGCCGGCCGTGAGATCGCCGACAAGCGCCCGCTGCAGCGCTACCTTGACGAGTCACGGCGGCTGCTCGGGGTGCTCGAGGGCCGCCTCGCCGGCCGTGACTGGATCATGGGGAACTCCTATACGATCGCAGACATCTCGCTGCTCGGTTGGGTCCGCAATCTCATCGGCTATTACGAGGCCCGCGATCTGGTCGGATTCGACAGTTTCACTGCGGTTTCCACCTGGCTGGAGCGCGGCCTCGCTCGACCAGCGGTCCAGCGCGGGCTTACCATTCCGTCCCGCGACGCAGCGCGGACGTGAGACTGCGGGACAGGTGGTCCGTGCCGGCCGCCAACGCGTTCTAACGACGCTGCACGCCGCTCGCGGCTGGAGCCCGGCACCGGCGAGTACGATTGTGGGAGCCTTCGTGGCGGAACCTGGCGACAACAAGACCTGGCCCACCGAGTCGCATGACTCCCTGCTGCGTGATCTGGCGCACGAACTTCGTGACATTTTGAGTCCGGTCGCTGCATTCGTGGATCTCATGCGGCTGCGTAAGTTTGATCCCGACGTCAGCGCCACGGCGGCGCAGCGAGTCGAGCGCGCGTTGCAACGCGCGCTTGCAACGCTCGATGCTTTCACACTCGCTGAGCAATGCGAAGAGCGCACCCTCGAACTCGAGACTGCAGCAGCAGCCGTGAATGACATCCTGCAGCGCGCACGCACACTGCTCGATGCGGAGTTGCGCGAGCGCAGCGTGTTCGCCACCGGCGCCTCCGACGCCCCCATACACGCCGACCTGCGTCGCACGGCCGAGATCGTCGAAGCCCTGGTGCGGCACGCGCACGCGCGGGCGTTACAGGGTAGCGTGGTCACGGTGCGGACCCTGGGAGGGGAGTCTGCGCCGCAGATAAGCGTCAGCTGTCGCATCGATCCACAGCACAGCCCGGGCGAAGACTGGTTGCTCTCGTATCGCGCCGGTGGCCACATGGCGCTGCGCACTGTTCGCTGCATAATGGATCTGCAGCGCGGGAGCCTGGACACGGCGATCCGCCCGGGCGGTGAATTGGAATTCGTGCTGAAGTTTGCGCCCAGCAACCAGGGCGCAGTGGCCGGGGCGGGCTCGCGCGAGCCGCGTGCGCCAGACAAGCTGGCGCACCAGGCGGGGATGCGTGTGGTCATTGTGGATGACAGTGCGGAAGTGCGCCGGGCGTATCGTGAGGCGCTGCTGCCGCTGGGCTACACCGTAACGGAAGCCGCGGACGCCGAGCAGGCTCTTGGCATCCTTGAGAGCGCGGCTCCGCAGGTTGCGCTCATCGACATCCACCTGCCGCGCACCAATGGCTATCGCCTCGCGCAGGCGATTCGGGCGCGCAGCGGCCGCGCCGTGCGTCTGGTCATGCTCAGCGGCATGGCCCTCGATGCGACCACGCGGCGGCTGTCACGCGAAGCCGGCTTTGATGACTGCCTCGATAAGATGGCGGGCCCGCTCGCGTTGCACAGACTGTTGCAGCAGCGAGCGCCGGGCGACTAGCAAAAAAGGAACGGTCTCGGAAGCGGCGAGCGCGACTCTGGAGAGCTGCGCGGAGCTGGCCGGCGGTCATCCATGACCTGGGTTCGTCCGTGAAAACCGGCTCATCCGTGAGGGTGCGGCTCTTCCAAATCGTCGCCGCTTCTCAAGAGGTTGCCGGAAATCCGCTATTCACCGCTCCGAGACCGTCAAGGACGCGTCATTCGCGGGTAGGGGGCCTCGTAATGACGCTCAACCAATTCGAGCCGAGCATAATCGCCGCCCCGCAGTGCGCGGTGTCGGCGCGAGGCCTTTGACCGGGTAGGCGGCGTCCTACAGCGCGGCCGATCGCAGCTTTTGCGGCAGTGCGCTGCGGGGCAGCTGGAAGGGCGGTTGACTCTGGAAAGCAACAGTCTCGGAAGCGGCGAGCAGTAGTCCGTTGGATCGTGGCGTAACCCGAGCCCCGCGATCATCCTTGATTCGCCGCCGCTCTGGTCCCGATGCCATTCCTTGGCGTGTCATCCTTGACATTCGTCCGTCCGTTAGATCGCGGCCCATTCACCTGGAGTCTACGTCCAACCGGAGATATCACGCTCGCCGCCCCGAGACTGTTAGGAGTGCGTCGTTGCCGAGTGGGGGTAACCCGGGAAGACGCTTGTTCAACGGCGCAGATCGTAACGAGCAGCGATCGCGTTAAGTGACGGCGCGCACCGTGAAGCGCGGTCGGCTGACAGCCGACGTCGCAGTAGGGCGCATCCTACAGTGCGAACGCTGCAGGCGAACTGCGCCGACATGCGAACGCTCGCTGCACCGACAGTGCCGCCGCGTGCCATCGGACATGCTGGCGCCGCTGTAAGAGATTGTTTGCCGCGCGCGGGTTCACATAACCTCCAGCGCTCCTGGGAGCTTTCGATGAACGCGGTGTTGCGCACTGAAGAATTACGCCCCAACCACGTGTTACCCGCGTTGCCATATGAGCGCGATGCGTTGCAGCCCGTGATCTCGCGGCAGACGATTGCTTACCACTATCACAAACACCACCGGGACTGCGTGGCCCAGCTGAATGCGCTGGTGGCCGGCACCCCCTTCGCAGAGCTTTCGCTCGAAGCCCTGCTGTGGCGTACGCGCGGCAAGCCGGAATGCGCGGCGGTGCTCGACGCTGCAGCGCAAGTCTGGAATCACTGCTTCTACTGGCGCTGCCTCACTCCCCACGGCGGCGACCGCGTGCCGCTGACGCTCGCATCCAAGATCAAATCGGCCTTCGGCAGTCTGGGTGCGCTGAAGGGCGCGCTGGCAGAAGCGGCGGACTCTCAGCCGGGGTCGGGATGGGTATGGCTGGTGCTCGAAGGAACGGAACTGCGTATCGCGAGCACCCATCGCAACGATCCGCTGCCGCCGCACCTCAGGCCGCTGCTCACGATTGACGTGTGGGCGCACGCCTATGGGCTCGACTATCAGCACCGTCGCGCTGAGTATGTGCGCGCAGTGCTGGAGCGACTGGTCAATTGGGAGTTCGCCGCTGCAAACCTTAACTAAGCCCGTGCGCGACTGGAGCGCTGCCGCGCCGGAACGAAACGTCGAGCGTGAACCCGAGCCACCCCGCCCGGTCGAGGATGGCCGTGGCCAGGCGCTGCGCTCGATGGCGCGCGCACTGTGGATCCTCGCGGCCTTCGCCACGGTCGCGGCGCTGCGCCTGGGGCGGGAGGTGCTCATTCCACTGGTGCTCGGGGTGCTGCTGGCGCTGGTGCTCTCGGGCCTCGTCGAGTCGCTGCGGCGTCTGCGGATTCCTCGCTCACTGAGCGCAATCATCCTGCTGCTCATCATCGGTGCGGGTCTCGCGGGCATCCTGGATGCTGTCTGGACGCCGGCGCAGCAGTGGATTGAGAACGCGCCGCGCATGCTGCGTACGATCGAGCATCGCATGCGTCCGGCACAATCGATAGTACAGCGCATCGATGCGATCGCCGACCGCCTCAGCGCGCTCGCAACTCCCGGCGCAAAGCCCGATGCGCTGCCCCCGGCCGCGTCGAGTGCTCCAACCGTGTCGGCGGTGTCAGTGCTCGCCGGAACCGGTTGGATAGCGGCCGCCACTGTCATGAGCGTGGCGCTCACGTTGCTGCTTTTGGGGGCGGGTCCCGGTGTCCTGGCACGTATGACCGCGACGCTGGCGCATGACTGGCAGTCAGTGCAGGTGTTGCGCATCATCCATGCAATCCGGCTGGAGGTGGGTCGCTACTACGCCACCCTCGCGCTCATCAACCTGGGATTCGGGACCGTGACTGCGCTCATCATGTGGGCGCTCGGCATGCCGAACCCGGTGTTGTGGGGTGCTGTTGCCGGCGTCCTGAACTTCATTCCGTACCTCGGCTGCGCCACGACCTTCGTGATCCTGACGCTGGTGGGGTTGGTGACATTCGACAGGCTCGGCCACACGTTGCTCGTGTGCGCCAGCTTCCTGCTGCTGGCGGCCGTCGAAGGACACGTGATCGAGCCGATCTTCATCGGCCGGAGGCTGGATCTCAATCCGATCGTCGTACTCGTTGCACTGTGGGTCGGGGGATGGATCTGGGGGATCACCGGAGTGATCCTGGCACTGCCTGTACTGGTAGCCACCAAGGTGGCAGCCGCGCACAGCACCCGCGGTCGCGCCGTCGTGCGCTTCCTCGGTCCCAACCGCAGACCGCAGCGTGCCTGGGAGATCGCATCGCGCTACGAGACGCCGCTACCGCGCTCCCGCCACTGAGGGTTCAGCGCTTGACGCTGCTCTCGGCGCTGGTTAGCTCGTCCGCAGCCTTGAGATGGCTCTCCACGGTCGGCAGGATCTTGCGCGCGAACGCCGTGGCGTCATCGTCGCGTCCCGAGGAGATTTGCTTGTTGAGTAGTGCGAGCGTGCTCTTGTGTGCCTTGACCTGATCGGCGATGTACGACTTGTCGAAGCTCGCGCCCGAGAGCGCGTCGAGCTCGGCTCGCTGGCATCTGCGTGCGCTCCCGGACTGCTTGGCAGCGGCGGAGGTTGCGAAGAGTTCAGTTCCTCGTTGGCGGCGGAATGATCCTTGACCATCATCGCGGCGAAATCCTTCACCTTGGGATTGCTGCTTTTCTCCTGAGCCATGCGCCCCATGTGGACTTCAGCGATGCCGCCGGCTGTGGCGGACTTGTTGAACTGGGCGTCGGGACCGGCCTCGGCGGCAATGGCGAGCCGGGGTACCGCGAGCAAGCCAATCAGGTACTTCATGAGCGACTCCTCGTGAAGCAGGCGGCGTCTGCCGTCGAACGCGGCCCAGTGTGAGCAGCTCGCGCACGGACCGCAGGCGGCTGCCGTCAGCAGGCAGTGTCGGGGCAGCCCTACCCGCAGAGCGCTGGCGCACTGCCGCCCGTGGCGTACGCGAGCGCGCGTTGGGTTGGTTGGGGCCGGGCTTGGTCACCGGTGCGTCTGATGATGACCCGAGCGGCATTGGCACCTATTCGCAGGCCGGTGCGCAGTTCGGCTACGGATTGCTGTGGACGCTTCTTTTCAGCTATCCGTTGATGGTCGGTATCCAGGAGATCAGCGCCCGCATCGGCCGCATTACCGGGCGCGGAATTGCAGGGAACCTCTGCCGCCACCAGCCGCGGTGGTTGGCGCGTGCGCTGATCGCCGTGCTGTCGATCGCTAACATCGTCAATCTCGGTGCAGATCTGGGTGCCATGGGCGCTGCCCTCAAGCTGCTGTTTGCGGGGCCGTTGCTGCTGTACGTCTGCGCGCTCGGCGCCCTCTGCATGCTGTTGGAGATCTTCGTCGGCTACCAGCGCTACGCTTCGCTACTGCGCTGGTTATGTCTGTCCCTCGTCAGCTACGTCATCTGCGCTCTGGTGAGCGATGTCACCTGGGGTGAGGTCGGCCGTGCGTTGGTCTGGCCGCAGTTTGCAGCCCCGCCGGGCTATGCGGTGGCGGTGGTTGCCATTCTCGGCACCACCATAAGTCCCTATCTGTTTTTCTGGCAGGCGCAGGAGGAGGTTGAAGGCAGTCGCCAGCAGCCCGGTCCGACCGCCCTCAGCGGTCAGTCGCAGGCGCGCGCCGAGTTCCGGCGCATCCATCTCGATACGCTCGTGGGCATGGCGATCTCTAATGCGATCGCGGTGTGCATCGTGATTGCGACGGCGGGGTCCTTGCATGCACACGGGCAGACGACCGTCGAGAGCGCAGCTCAGGCCGCGGAGGCTCTGCGGCGCTTGGCGGGCCCGTTCACCTTCGCGCTATTCACGCTGGGCATCGTCGGCACGGGCCTTCTGGCCGTACCGGTGCTGGCAGGTTCGGCGGCCTACGCGCTGGGGGAGAGTCTTTCCTGGCGGGTCGGGCTGGCGCAACTGCCGCGGCGAGCCAAGGCTTTCTATGCGGCGATCGCGCTCGCAACGGCGCTGGGGTGTGTCGTTAACTTCACCTCCATCAATCCCATCCGCGCTCTTTACTGGAGCGCGGTGCTCAACGGGATTGTTGCCGTCCCGGTGATGGCGGCGATGATGTCGCTCTCCCGACGCAAGGCGGTGATGGGTGCGTTCGTGTTGCCCCGCGGTCTGCAGCTGCTTGGCTGGACCGCTACCGTCGTCATGACCTGCGCGGTACTGGCGATGATCCTGACGTGGATTCTCTGAATTGCGACGGCAATACCGGGCAGCGGGGGGCCTGGTCCGAGAACTCCTACAACCCGAGTGGGTGCCGGGAGGCAGGCGCGTGCCGAAGTCGCTGTTAGAGTTTCCTGAACAGACGACGCTCGCGTTTGCCGCGCGCGCCTGTGCTGACTTTACGTTACGGAGAAAGGAGCAGTTAATGAAACTCAAGATGACCACCGCGTCACTCATCGCGGCCAGTGCTCTGCTGGGGGCGACGGCCTTCGCGCAGGACGCCGATATGGACCGCTCGCATCCCAAGGCGTTTGTGAAAGACTCGGCCATCACCACGAAAATCAAGACCAAACTGGCCGCTGACAACGTCAAGAGCCTCGCGCACGTTCATGTCGATACCGACATGAACGGCGTGGTCTGGCTTAGCGGCACGGTCCCGACTGAAGGAGACGCTGAGCGCGCGGTTCGCATCGCGAAGGATACCGACGGCGTCGTCGGCGTGAAGAACGGCCTGCAGGTCAGCCACGACTAACGCTCGGCGCACCCCGTGCGCCGGCTGCAGGCACACCCTTCAGCCGGCGCCGGTGCGCGCCTTGTGCACTTCGTTCGTGCCCGTCGCGGGTGCGGCATGTCCCCAGCTGTTGCGCACGTAGGTTGCCACCGCGGCGATCTGTGCATCGCTCACTCAGCTACCAAAGGCGGGCTTGGCCGGCCCGGTGGGCTTGCACTCTGTTGAGACGCTTTGCGCTCCCGTTCAGCGCGGCCGCGGCGAACTTGGCGAGGGCGATCGCGGCGTTGCAGGCAAGCGCCACGAATATTACCGGGCGGGGCGAAGGGGGCAGGTTCGGCTGCGGACTCCATGAAGTGTGCCGCAGTCTGGTCACGCGCGCAGTTGCGGCAGTGTCTGGGTGATGCGATCAATCTCTGCCCAGGGGTCGGCGGCCAGGCGCGCGAGGCGGCGCCGTATGTTGGCGAACCGAAACTGGTCGGGCGCCCGCACCCGTGACAGCTCATCCCAGCTGAGCGGTGTGGCGAGCGGGGCGCCGGGGCGGTTGCGCAGCGAGTACGAGCATACGGCGGTTGCGCCGCGTCCATTGCGCAGATAGTCCAGGAAGATCCTGCCGGGACGTTCGGTCTTGGCGGCAACCGCCACGTAGCGCTCCGGGCTCTCACGCGCGACGCGCTCAGCAAGTGCGCGTGCGAAGCCGCGCGCGGTATCCCAGTCGGTGGCGGGCCGTACCGGTATGACTACGTGCAACCCCTTGCCGCCCGAAGTGCGTACGAAGGAGCGCAGCTTGAGTGCCGTGAGGCGCGCACGCAGCTCCTGAGCACCTGCGACCACGCGCGCCCAGGACACTCCCGTCGCCGGGTCCAGATCGATCACCACGCGATCCGGGCGGTCGAGGTTGGCGATAGTGGCTCCCCACACGTGGTACTCGAGCGCATTCATCTGCACCAGGCCAATGAGGCCCTCGAGTCCGTCGATATAGACCCAGCGCTGACCGCTGGCCCGGTCATCAATCTGCTTCACGGCTGCCGGAAAACCCCGCGAGATGTGCTTCTGGAAGAAACACTCGCCGCGATCCCCTTGCGGGCAGCGCAATAGCATCAGCGGACGGTTGACGAGCCCGGGCAGGATGAAGTGCGCAATGCTCCGATAGAAATCCGCAAGATCCTGCTTGGTGATGACCGGGTCTCGCAGCAGCTCGCGCTGCGGGTGAGTGAGGCGCACCGGCTCGCCACGATCGGCCGGGGGGCCCGCCGCGTGACGCTGGGCGGTCCGTGACGCTCTGCAGCGCACTACATTCCTGCCTCCACGCTGGCCTTGTCACGCCTGCCCGGGCGCAGCGAACCGACGCCGCGATCCGGGCGCACGCCCTTGAGGCTCGCCTGGCGCAACAGCCCGTCGCCGGTGTAGCCGCGAAATTCCACTTCCACAACCAGCGTGGGAGTTACCCATTTAGGGCGAGCGCCGCGCAGCTGCGCGCGCGCCGGCGGGTTTTCAAGGCGCACCGGCTCGCTCCGGGTGCGCATGCGCCTCAGCAGGTCCGCGACGGTGCGGGCGTTGAAACCGGTTCCTACGCGGCCCATGTAGCGCCATGTGGAGCTGCCTGCCGGAGTGGCCAGCAGCAACGAGCCGAGTTCTTCGCGCGCGCCCTGGCCGGTGGTGTACCCGACGATTGCAAACTCATCCGACTGCACGCACTTCACCTTGAGCCACGCGCCGCCGCGCCCGTCCTCGTAGGCGGCGGCGGCGGCCTTGGAAATGATCCCCTCCAGCCCCTGCTCGCAGGCCGCACGGGCGGCCTGCGTGCCGTGACCCACCGTGAAGCTCGTGAGCATGAGCGGCGCGCGCACGCGTTTGAGCAGTTGCGCCAGGCTCTTCTTGCGCGCGAGTTGCGGCAGCGCTCGCAGGTCCCGTCCGTCCAGATATAGCAGGTCGAATACCATGGTGCGCAGGCGCGCTTCGCCGTGCTCCTCGCCAAAGCACTGTTGCAGTCTGCTGAAACTGCTCCGGCCGTCCTGATCCAGTGCCACAAGCTCCGCGTCGAGGACGCAGCTTTGGCAGGGCAGCTGCGCGACTGCCCGTGCGGTCGCCGGCAACTTCTGTGTCCAGTCCTGGCTGCCGCGTGAGGTGATGCGGATGGCCGCGCCCGCCCGCCAGATGAGCACCCGGTAACCGTCGAATTTCACTTCATGCAGCCAGCCATTGCCCTCCGGCGCGGCATCTACGAGGCGAGCGAGCTGCAGTCCAATGCGCTCTGGCGGGCGCTGGCTCGCCGCACCGCTGCGCGGGCGTGCGCGGGCGCCGTGGGCTGCGGGCCGAGTCCTGCTCCGTGACCGGGCGCGCGTTGACCGCCAGCGGGATAGGGGCACATCGTCCGCCTCGTCGCCGCTGCGAGCCGCGGCGTCCTGCACCTTGATGAGAAGCCATTCGGGCTGGCGACCCTTGATGCGGGTACGGATCAGCGACCAGTCCCCCTTCAGCCGCTCGCCCCGAAGCGTGAATCGCAGGTGCCCGTCGCGCAGCCCCTTGCGCGGATCCCCCTGGGGCGTCCACGTGCCGCGATCCCAGATCCAGACCGTGCCGGCCCCGTACTGTCCTTGCGGGATGTCGCCTTCGAAGCGTCGATAGGCGAGGGGATGGTCCTCGACCTCGACGGCGAGACGTTTGTTGTGCGGATCCAGCGACGGGCCTTTCGGCACCGCCCAACTGCGCAGCACATCTCCCACCTGCAAGCGCAGGTCGAAATGCCGCGCACGCGCGTGGTGCAGATGCACCACGAAGGTGTGTGCGTCTCCGCGGGCGGCGGCCCCGCGGTCGCGCGGCTCCGGAGTCAGCTTGAAGTCGCGCTTGCGCCGATACGCCGCGAGCGGGGTTCGGGCCATCGAGGCGGTTGCCATGTCAGTAAGTCTACACAGGACAAACGCACCGAGGCGCATTCCTGCATCAGTGGATCGGATCGGAGGCCTGCTCCTGGCACTGCGCCGCGCACTGCGCGCAGATCGCGGCGCACGCCGCACAGACGACCGCGTGCCGCGGCTCCAGCTTGCGCAGCGCGTGGACCGGCATCGCTAGGGAGCGCTTTCGCCGGCGTCCCGCGAGTGGCCTACCAATAGCGCTCCGCTTTGTAGTACTCGAAGCTCTTGTCGCGGAATGCGAGTCCGTCATTCCGCGTCAATTCCTCGATCGAGGCTGCGGGCGCTGCCTGCAGCTGTGCCTTGGTGTAGTTGACCACATAGGCGTTCTCGGCGTCGCTGTAGTGCAACGCCGACCACGGAATGGGGTGATACTTCTCGGCTACTCCGAGGAAGCCGCCGAATCCCACGACGGCGAACATAATGTTGCTCGATGCCTTGTCCAGCATCACGTCCTCGATCTCGCCGATCTTGTGACCGGTCGTGTCATTGACGTTGGTGCCGATGACCTTCTTGGCGCGGATGGCTCGGGTATGGCCGCTTGCAGTAGTCATGTCTTTCCCTCGCTGTGCTTGTAGATTTCCGTTCGCGTGATCGACCAGAGCCGCTGATGGTCGTGCAACTCGCGCTCGGCGAAAGTAGGCCCGGACCGCGTGGCGGTGTAGGACGGCCGAGCAAGCCACTGGCTGCCGTCCGTGAGGCGGTGCTCATCTGATAAGCAGGCGGGCGCGGCCGCTGAAGGCGAACCTTTTCCGTCTCAGCCGGTCCGGTTGGGAATGGGCAGCGCGGGCGCCCAAGGTCAAGGAAGGCCATTTCCGCGGGACAAGGAAGACAGCATGCCCAACGACAGCCAAGCCGATTGCTTGCGTGCGCTCGCGCAACGCACTTTCCTGTGCGGAGCTACCCCGGCTGGGCTGTCGCCGCACAGCGCCGTGGGAAGTCCTATGCCGCGCGGTGAAGTCGAGGATGACGCCGGACATACGAGCGTCGCGTTGCATATCAACGGTCACGCCTACCCTCTGAGCCTGGGACCCACGTACGAGGCTCCTGGACGCAACCCGCAATCACGCAGGTCTCACCAAGAGAGGGTGCGGTCACGGTCAGTGCAGGTATCCGAACATCGTTGCTGCGATTGAGCAGGCGCGAGATGCCAACTGAGGACTGAGACATGGATCGTTTCGCCTACGGACGCGAGTCGAGCGTAGATGAGGCAGCGAGCGCGGTGCGCGAGTCAGCGGCGGCCCAGTTAGCCGGTGCGACCAATCTTGCCGACTACATGACGTCCGGCGTGACTCGCCCCCACACCCTGGCGGACTTTAACGACCTGCCGACGCGCCTTGCCCGCATCGAGAGCAGACCAACGCGGCTGCGTCTCGGCGCGCTGGTGCGCATGAGCGAAGCAGAAGACCATCCTCTGGTGCGCACCCGTTATCCGCTCATTCAGCAGGCGCTCGTCCTGGCGGCAAGCCGCCAGATCCGCAACATGGAGACGCTCGGGGGCGATGTCTTGCAACGCACGCGCTGCGAGTTTTTCCGCGGCCCCGGCTTTGCCTGTAACAAGCGCACCCCCGGCTCCGGCTGCGCGGCACTGGAAGGCGTGAATCGCGCCCACGCCGTACTCGGCACCAGCGATAGTTGCATTGCGGCTTACGCCGGGGACCTCGCGCAGGCGTTGATTGCACTCGATGCCACGGTCGAGACGGTTGGCGGACCGGCTGGGGCACGGCGCATTCCGTTTGCGCAGTTGCATCGACTTCCCGGAGCGACCCCGCATATCGAGACGGCACTCGGCAAGGGCGAGCTCATCACCTACATCGATGTGCCCGCCGGGCCATGGACCAGCCGCTCACGCTACGTGAAAGTGCGTGACCGGGAGTCCTATCAGTTCGCGCTTGCCTCCGCGGCGGTTGCCCTGCACTTGGAGGGCAACGTGGTGCGGGACGCACGCATCGCGCTCGGAGGCGTGGCGACGGTTCCATGGCGCGCGCGCGAGGCGGAAGCGATCCTGACAGGCCAGCGCATGGACGAGAGCCTGGCGGCGCGTGCTGCGGAGGCTGCGTTCACCGATGCACAGCCGCGGCGGCATAATGCGTTCAAGGTGCCGTTGGGCAAGCGCACACTCGTGCGGGCGTTGCTAGAGACCCAGGCCCTTAGCGTTGCCGACGATAGCTGAGCAACACCATGACTGACGCCGCACCCGCGCCAGCCAGCGAAATAGCGCGCGGTGAGGTTGAATCGATCGAACTCGAGGCGGCGCGCGCCATGCGGGAGTACTCGCGGTACGCCAGCGCAGCGCAGCGCCTGTCGGAACCGACGGTTATTCCGCATGTTCGGGAGCTCGGGCCGGTACCGTGGCGAGAGCGCGCGCATGCTCGGCGCGCCGCGCGGCGATAGCAGCGTTCAATTCGGCTCCCAGAATCACGATGTAGCTCAGGAGATAGAACCACAAGAGCAACACAACGACGCCTGCGAGTGCGCCGTAGGTCTGACCGTAGCCGCCGAAGGAGCGCACGTAGAGCGCGAAAAGGCTGCTCACGGCCAGCCAACAGCTGGCGGCCAGGACAGGCCCGCAGGTGAAGCACCGCCACCGAGCCACGCGGCGCGACGGTGCGTAGTGATACAGCAGCGCAAGCGCCGAGACGGCGAACACCCACAGCAGCAGCCAACGCAGAACCGCTACTGCCGCTTGCACCCATACGCTGGTGCCTAGCACCAGCAAGGCCACGGGAATGACGATGCCGACCAGCAGCATGAAGAGGAAGCCGAGAATTGCCCCGAACGTCAGCACCAGAGATATCACAATCTGGAGGAAGAACCCGCGTCGCTCGGGCACCTCATAGGCAATATTGGTCGCGGTCATGAGCGCGCCCATGGTCAGTCGCGCACTCCACAGCGCCAGCAGCAGTCCGGTGGCAGCCGCGATTGTCAGTGCCCCGTGGTCTTGGGAAGCGACCTTCTGCAACTGACCATTGAAGATGTCCCAGGCGCCGGGCGGCAGAATGCCCGCGAACACCCCCATATGGTGGCTGACGTCCGCGGGAGTCGCAAACAGCCCGTAAATGAAGACCGCGGCTGCCAGGCCCGGAAATACTGACAACAGCCCGTACAAGGCGATCCCGCTCGCAAGCAGACCGCAGTGGTGCTGCTGCAGCTTGGTGAATACCCGCACCACGATGCGCCACCAGTCGCGCACCCCCAGCGGCCGTGGCACAGCAGGGCAGGCGTGGCTGTCGGTCGGGGCGCGCGTATTGAAGACTCCGCTGGGTCCAGAGCCGAGTGTGGCCGCGCACGCTTAGGGGCGCTGTCGGAAGAGACTGATTTGTTCGCCCGCGTTACGCCTAGCAGTTTCTAGGGCGCGAGCGTAGCCCAAGTTTAGTCTACTGGCACCCGCGCAGCGACTGCAGCAGGACCTCCAGCTTTTCCGCAGCGATGGGCTTGGTGAGGTGATGATCGAACCCCGCCTCCATTGCGCGGCGCCGGTCCTCCTCCTGGCCCCACCCGGTCACGGCGATCAGGGTGATGCCATGTCCCCAACTGCTCGCGCGGACACTTTGCGCAAGCTGATAGCCATCGAGGTCCGGCAGGCCGATATCGAGCACCAGAACGTCTGGATGGAACGTCTCGCCGAGTGCGAGCGCAGCGCGCGCGCTGTAGGCCGTCAGCACGCGGTGCCCCGACAACTCCAGGACCATGGCGCACGTGTCGGCGGCATCACGATTGTCGTCCACGACCAGGATCTTCAGTCCGGGGCCGAGCCCCGGTCTGCCATCGGTGTCCTCGTCGGGCTGTCGGGCAACGGGCAGACCGAGGGGAAGGCGCACTACGAACTCGCTTCCGCGGCCGATTCCCTCGCTGCGCGCCTCGACGCTGCCGCCGTGCAAAGTAACCAGTCCGCGCACCAGCGCCAGACCGACTCCCAGGCCGCCCTCTGTGTTCCCCGCCACCGCATGCGGCTGCGAGAAGAGCTTGAAGAGCTGCGGCATCATCTCCGGCGAGATCCCGATGCCGTTGTCACGCACGGTTATCACCGCGGTGCCCTGGTCCTGCGCCGCGAGCAGGTGGATGTTTCCTCCGGGATTGGTGTATTTGGCCGCATTGATGAGCAAGTTGGAGAACGCCTGGGAAAGGCGTACTGCATCGGCGTCGAGCTGCAACGGGTGCTTCGGCAGATCGAGCGACAGGGTATGGTGCTTCGCGTCAAGCAGCGGCCTGGCAGTCTCGATCGCCGCTCCGATAACCGAGTTCAGCTCAGTACTGGTCTTTTTCAGCTCCAGGGTACCGCGTGTGATGCGCGAGATGTCGAGCAGGTCATCGAGCAGCCGGCTCATATGTTCCACCTGGCGCTCCATGATGTCCTCGGCACGCCGGCGCTGCTCCGGTGAACGTCCGGCTTTTCTGGACGTCGCCAGCGCGTAGCGTATCGGCGCCAGCGGATTGCGCAGCTCATGTGCGAGAAGTGCCAGGAATTCGTCCTTGCGGCGGTCGGCTTCGCGCAGCGCTTCCTCGCTGTCCCGTAGACCCTCCTCCAGTCTGACCCGTTCGATGAAATCCCCGGCCTGACGCAGATAGAGGTTAAAGCGGCGCAGGTCCTGTTGCGCGGGCTGATGTACGGTGCGGAACAGTCCCAGAATCGCTCCTAGCTCTGTGCCATGGGCCGCTATCAGCGGTGCCGCGATCACAGCACGGAAACCAGCCTCGCGGAGCAACCGTCGCAGCGGCTCATAGGCGCCTTCCTGCTGTGCGTCTGCGATCACGATCTGCTCGGAGATAGCGCTGCTTACTAGTTCACCTTCTGCGCCGCGGTGTGCCGCGACCGAAACAAAGCCGCCGTCATCGCGTAGCTGCACAGCGCCTGCGCTAGCGCCGAGCAGATCGAGCGCGGCATCAAGCATCTCCTCCAACCCGCCGGCGAGCGTGCGGGATTGCCACAGCCGCGTGCTGCGCGCATTCAGTTTTGCGAGCTGCTCGGCTTCGGCCGCCAGGCGCTGTTCGCTTGCCAGCAGCAGCGCTTCGGCGCGCTTGCGCTCGGAAATATCTCGGGCCACCTTGGAGGCGCCGATGATGGTTCCGCGTGAATCACGCACCGGAGAGACGGTCAGCGATACCTGAACGCGCCGGCCGTCCTTCGTCAGGCGTGTCGTATCGAAATGGTCAATGGCCTCACCGCGGCGCAGCTGCTCCAGGATCCGTTGCTCTTCGGCGTGTAGCTCTTCGGGGATGATGATGGTAATGGGTTTGCCGATCACCTCGGCCGGGTCGTAGCCAAAAATGCGCTTAGCGCCCGAATTCCACGAAAGGATTCGACCGTCGAGGGTCTTGCTCACGATCGCGTCGTCCGAAGACTCGACAATGGCCGCGAGCCACGCCAGCCGGACGGCCTGGTCCAGGTCTTCAGCTTGCGTCGGAAGCGCCGTCGACGCGCGCTCTGCATGCTTAGCCGCGCTCATGCGTGACTCCTAGCGGAGACCCCCGGGCCACTTGGCTCCTTGTGCGTGGCAGTATAAGCGAGCCAGCCACGCTTCCTAGGGTCTCATCGCCTGTAGCAGCATATCGGCGTGGCGATGAATGAGCTTCCATTCGCCTCCTTCGACGCGGAAGACTTCCGTGACACGCAGCTGCATCTCAAGAGGTTGCGATTAGCGGCCACGTTGAGGCGCGGGTACTGCACGCCGGCCCAGAACGCCGGCTGGCCGGCGTCCGATTGACGCAGCTCGATTCTGCTTTCTCCTGGGTCGCTGAAGCGACGCGCGTCGCTCAATTGGCGCTACGTAACTGTCTCCGCGCCGCTTTGTAACGCCGCCGTCTGGCGCGAAGAAGGTCACGGGTCGCGGCGCGCCAGAGTTTGCCGGAGCGGCTCGCCGTCGCCCTGACGTAGTCCAGAGCGAGACGGCGCCGCCGTCCCGGGAAGGCATCAACATCAGTGGAAGCTGTGGCTCGGCTGAGCCGGCTACGGCCGTGGTCTCGCATTTCAGCGCGGACGCTGCGTGGCCGATGTGGTGTCGCCGCAGACGAACAGCAACGAGCACTGGGCCTGCTGCAGCATTTGTGCCGCCAGATCGCCGAGAAAGAGCTTATCGCCCGGGCGCACGCTCACGGCCATTACCAACAGGTCATAGCGCGCGGCCCGCAGTTCATGCAGTAGCGCATCGGGCAGGCTGCCGCCGCTGCGGATATGCCCCCACTGCAACCGACGGGCCGTGCGCCATGCGCGCAATCTATCATCGTGACATTCGCGCGTGCGGCTGCGGCTGTAACCGCAGCGTGGTGCGGCGCGGCGGCGCGACAGTGTTGGCGCAGTGGCGGCCATCACATAACACCATCAACATCAAGGCTGCGGTCGCGCTTGGGGTGTAGCCATGAGGCAACACACCACCTAACAGAACGACACCCTGTCATCCAACACCAACGGCACCCACGGCTGCCACCGACACGATCTGCTTGATCTGGCCTACAGCGGTTGGCTGGCGTGGACGCTAGTTTGGCCCCGCGACTCAATAACCCGCTGGCATGAGGGAATGAGCATGGCACGCAGCTACAGCAAGGCGTCCGCCCGCAAGGTCCGCAGAGCGATGCACGAGAGAAAGCGTGGCCCGCTGCGCAGCGGGCGCTCCGGCAGAAAGGTTAGAAGCCGGAAGCAGGCGATTGCGATCGGCCTGTCCGAGGCGCGCCGGGCCGGGAAGCGGGTTCCCCCCAAGAAGAAATGAGCGGGTGATCGGAGGCAGCAGATGTTAACGATTCTGTTGATTATCCTGGTTCTCATCCTGATCGGCGCACTCCCCACATGGCCATACAGCACTGGATGGGGTTACTACCCGAGCGGCGGCATCGGGCTGATTGTGATCGTGCTGGTGGTGTTGTTGCTCATGGGGCGGTTGTGACGCTGCCAACGCCTACGCACTGTTATGCGAGCAACCAAGGGATGCACTGAGGCACGACACCCGGGTCGCCGTCTCACGGCGGCCCTTGCCCTGGTCTCGTGCCTGCTCCTCGGCTCACACACGCTGGCAGCGGCAGGACCGGGCGCACACTTTGAGGGCTTGAAGCGCGATGCCACCGAGCCAATGCGCTTCTCAGCTCTCGAGGAGCTGACGCCTCAGAACGTTCGGCAACTGCGGCCGCTGTTCGCCGTTCCAGCCTCCATAGACAGAGAGAGCTCGCCGCGCGGCGCTGGGTCCCCGGGGAAGCCGGTGCGCGCAGCGCCGGCGCAGCTCCGCTCGGTGGCCGGTGCGGATGCTCACCTGCGGGACTTCGTAAGGTGGCGTGCGACGCTGATCCGCGTCCCCCCGGCCGCAGTGCCGTCCCCCGCCCTGGATCCCGTCGTCAACTACATCGTGGAGAGTTCCGGAAGTCTGCGTGCTGTTGCGGCGGCCGCACCTGCGCAGGCCTCGGGGAAACTGATGGCCCGGGATCCGGCGAGCGGACGCGTGATATGGACGGCCCGGGGATCCTCGCGCATAGGCCGGGGTGCGCTGCTGACTGCCGGAGGCCTGGTCTTCTACTGCAGCGCCGATGGATGGTTCAAGGCGCTCGATGCCCGCACCGGAGAGCCGCTCTGGAAGCAGCGGCTCGCGGGCGCAAAGCATGGTGAGCCCCTCAGCTATGAGGGCGGCGATGGTCATCAATACGTCGGCGTGCTCAGCGATGTGAACGGAAGAACCGGGACCCTGCAGGCCTTTTCGCTCCCTCGTTGATTTGCTCACGGTGTAGGCTGATTCCTACACCGGTTCTGTAGTCCGATTCCTACGCTCATTGCAAGACTATGACCGACAGCGATTGCCGGTACGGCCCGGTAATGTGCGCGCTGGCGGGCAGTCGCGCCTACGATCGCGTTTGCTCCGATGACGACCATCCCCGAAGCTGGGCTTACGCGCGGGGCGATGTACAAGCGACGCAAACACGGCTGCAACGGCAGTCGCTCGCCATCAGCCAGCACGCCTGTGCGTCTGGCAGGGGGTGCCGCTTTCCTACATGACCGTCCCGCCCACAGACAGCTTTTGTTCGGCCCGGTGAGATTCGCTCGCGTTCGAGACGCTGCTTTGCGTGCAAGTCGCGTCTCAGGAGATCGTTGATGGAAGTACCGGCACCCGCCCCTCGTCCCCGCTCTCGCAAATCAAATGGCGCCGAGAGCGCCCAGGACCGTGGTCTGGATCAGAGCAAGCTGCTGCGCGCCCTGCAGGCCGTGCGTGACGGCGACTTTTCAGTCCGGCTCGCGAGCGACCACACCGGCCTTGCCGGCAAGGTGGCGGACACCTTCAACGAAATCGTCACCTCCAATCAGCGTCTGGCGCACGAGCTGGAGCGCGCCGGGCAGATCGTCGGCAAAGACGGCCAGACGCGTCACCGCATGTCGAGTGAACGCCGCTCCGGCGCCTGGGGCGCCATGGAGCGCTCGGTCAACACCCTGATCGACGACCTGCTGTGGCCGACGACCGAGGTCACGCGCACCATTTCGGCGGTCGCCAAGGGCGACCTGCAGCAGACCATGACCCTGGAGGTCGATGGCCGACCGCTTAGAGGCGAATTTCTGCGTTCTGCCACGATCGTCAACGCAGTCATAGAACAGATGAGCGCGTTCACTTCCGAAGTTACTCGCGTAGCCCGCGAGGTCGGCACCGAGGGCAAGCTGGGCGGCCAGGCGGCGGTGCCCGGGGTCGCCGGTACCTGGAAGGATCTGACCGATTCAGTCAACTCGATGGCAAGCAACCTGACCGCGCAGGTTCGCAACATCTCTGAGGTGACGATCGCCGTGGCTAACGGTGACCTTTCGCGCAAGATCACCGTCGACGTGCGTGGCGAGATCCTGCAGCTGAAGGAGGCCATCAATCGCATGGTGGATCAGCTGCGCTCATTCGCCTCCGAAGTGACCCGAGTGGCGCGCGAGGTGGGCACCGAGGGCAAGCTCGGCGGACAGGCGATCGTCTCGGGCGTTGCCGGCACCTGGAAGGACCTCACCGACTCGGTCAATGCCATGGCGACCAACCTCACCGGTCAGGTGCGCAATATCGCCGAGGTGACTACTGCGGTCGCGCGCGGGGACCTGTCGCGCAAGATTACTGTCGATGTGAAGGGCGAGATTCTTGAGCTCAAGAACACCATCAACACTATGGTGGATCAGCTCAACAGCTTCGCCGCGGAAGTCACCCGAGTGGCGCGCGAGGTAGGCACCGAGGGCAAGCTCGGCGGACAGGCCGTCGTGCCGGGAGTTGCCGGTACCTGGAAGGACCTTACCGACAACGTCAACTCCATGGCGGGCAATCTAACCGGGCAGGTGCGCAACATCGCCGAGGTCTCGACGGCGATCGCGAGCGGCGATCTGTCGCGCAAGATCACCGTCGACGTGCGCGGCGAGATCCTGCAGCTGAAGGAAACCATCAACACCATGGTCGATCAGCTGCGCTCATTCGCCGCCGAGGTCACACGCGTCGCGCGCGAAGTGGGCACGGAAGGCCGGCTCGGCGGCCAGGCCGTGGTGCCGGGCGTCGCCGGCACCAGGAAGGACCTCACCGACAGCGTGAACTCCATGGCCGGAAATCTCACCGGCCAGGTACGCAACATTGCCGAAGTCGCCACCGCGATCGCCAACGGCGACCTGTCACGCAAGATCACCGCGGACGTGAAGGGCGAGATCCTGCAGCTCAAGGAATCGATCAACACCATGGTCGATCAGCTCAACGCCTTCGCCGCGGAGGTGACGCGCGTGGCGCGCGAGGTCGGCACGGAGGGCAAGCTCGGTGGGCAGGCGGAGGTGAAGGGCGTCAGCGGCGTCTGGAAGGATCTCACCGACAACGTGAACTCGATGGCCAGCAACCTCACCGGTCAGGTGCGCAACATCGCCGAAGTCGCGACCGCCATCGCACGCGGCGACCTGTCGCGCAAGATTACCGTGGATGTTCGCGGAGAAATCCTGCAGCTGAAGGAAACCATCAACACCATGGTTGATCAGCTGAACGCCTTCGCCGCGGAAGTGACCCGCGTCGCGCGTGAGGTCGGCTCGGAGGGCAAGCTCGGCGGTCAGGCGGACGTCAAGGACGTCAGCGGGGTGTGGAAAGACCTGACCGACAAGGTCAATTCCATGGCGAGCAACCTCACCGGCCAGGTGCGCAACATCGCCGAAGTCGCGACCGCCATCGCCCGCGGCGACCTGTCGCGTAAGATTACGGTGGACGTCCGCGGCGAGATTCTGCAGCTGAAGGAGACCGTCAATACGATGGTCGACCAGCTCAACAGCTTCGCCGCCGAGGTCACGCGCGTGGCGCGCGAGGTGGGTACCGAGGGCAAGCTCGGCGGGCAGGCCATCGTGCCGGATGTCGCCGGCACCTGGAAGGATCTCACCGACAACGTCAACTCGATGGCGAGCAACCTCACCGGCCAGGTGCGCAACATCGCGGAAGTGTCTACCGCCATCGCGCGCGGCGATCTGTCGCGCAAAATCACGGTGGACGTAAAGGGAGAGATTTTGCAGCTGAAGGAGACCATCAATACGATGGTGGACCAGCTGAACAGTTTCGCTGCCGAAGTGACGCGCCTGGCGCGCGAGGTCGGCACCGAGGGCAAGCTCGGCGGTCAGGCGAGCGTGCCGGGCGTCGCCGGCACCTGGAAGGATTTGACCGACAACGTCAACGTAATGGCCAACAACCTGACCGACCAGGTGCGCGGCATCGTCAAGGTAGTGACGGCGGTCGCCAACGGTGACCTACGTCAGCGTCTGACGGTGGAGTCGAAGGGCGAGGTCAACGCTCTTGCGGACACCATCAACAGCATGACGGATACCCTCGCCATCTTCGCCGACCAGGTGACGAGCGTAGCGCGCGAGGTAGGCGTCGAGGGGCGGCTCGGCGGCCAGGCGCACGTCCCGGGCGCCGCCGGCACCTGGAAGGATCTCACCGCCAACGTAAACCTGCTGGCCGCCAACCTGACCAATCAGGTGCGCGCGATTGCCGAGGTGGCCACGGCCGTGACCAAGGGCGACCTGACGCGCTCGATCCAGGTGGAGGCGCGCGGCGAGGTGTCCGAGCTCAAGGACAACATCAACGCCATGATCGGCAACCTGCGCGTGACCACCGAGCGCAATACCGAACAGGACTGGCTGAAGACCAATCTTGCCAAGTTCAGCCGCATGATGCAGGGGCAGCGTGACCTGGAGACAGTCGGCAAGCTACTGCTCTCCGAGCTGGCGCCGCTGGTGAACGCGCATCAGGGAATCATCTACGTCATCGAAGGCGCAACCGAGAGGCCCTACCTCAAGGAGCTCGCCAGCTACGCGGATGAAGCCTTCGCCAATCGCGAGCCGCGGCGCTACGGCATGGGCGAGGGCCTCGTGGGCCAGGCGGCCGTAGACCGCCAGCGCCTGGTGCTCGCCGACATCCCGGACGATTCCATTAAGGTGCGCACCGGCTTGCTCAACGCCCGGCCGCGCAGCGTCATGGTGCTGCCGGTGCTCTACGAGGGACACGTCAAGGCGGTGGTCGAGCTGGCTTCGCTCGGTGATTTCACCGCGTCACACCTGGCGTTCCTCGAGCAGCTGACGGGCGGCATCATCGGGGTCGTGCTGAACACCATCGAGGCGACCATGCGCACCGAGGGACTGCTGAAGCAGTCCCAGCAGCTGGCGGGCGAACTGCAGGCGCAACAGACCGAGCTGCAGCAGACCAATGAGGAGCTGGCAAACAAGGCGAAGCTGCTCGCCGAGCAGAATGCGGAGGTCGAGCGCAAGAACCAGGAGATCGAGCTGGCACGCCGGGCGCTCGAGGACAAGGCCGCGGAACTGGCGCTCACTTCGCGCTACAAGTCGGAGTTCCTGGCGAACATGTCGCACGAGCTGCGCACGCCGCTCAACAGCATCCTGATTCTCGGCCAGCAGCTGGCCGACAACGCAGACCGCAACCTCTCGGCTCGACAGGTGGAGTTCGCCAAGACCATCCACGGCGCCGGTACTGATCTGCTCAACCTCATCAGCGACATCCTTGACCTCTCGAAGATCGAATCGGGCACGGTGACGGTGGAGTGCGAGGAGCTGCTGTTCACTCACCTGCGCGAGACCATCGAGCGCAACTTCCGCCACGAGGCGGAGGCGCGCAAGCTGTCCTTCACGGCGGACTTCGATACGCGCCTGGGCGGGGCAATAACCACCGACTCCAAGCGCCTGCTGCAGGTGCTGAAGAACCTGCTGTCAAACGCTTTCAAGTTCACCGAGCGCGGTGGCGTGCGTCTGCACGTCGCACTTGCGACCGGCGGTTGGACTTTCGAGCACCCCACTCTCAGCCAGGCTTCCGCGGTAGTGGAGTTCTCGGTAAGCGACACCGGCATCGGCATACCGCCCGAGAAGCAGCGCATCATCTTCGAGGCCTTCCAGCAGGCCGACGCCGGCACGGCGCGCAAGTACGGCGGCACCGGCCTGGGACTCGCCATCAGTCGCGAGCTGGCGCATCTGCTCGGGGGCGAAATACGCCTCAGCAGCATCGCCGGCAGCGGCAGCACATTCATCCTGTATCTGCCGGTGTCGTACATGGGCCCGGCGTACAGCAGGGCCGCCGCGCACGGTGCGGGTGTGGTTGCCCCATCCGCCGCGGCGTTCCAGCCGGTGGTGCTGCCGGCGGTACGGCAAGAGGACATCCCAGATGACCGGGAGGACCTGCAGCCGGATGACAAAGTGCTGCTCGTGGTGGAGGACGATCCCCACTACGGGCGAATCCTGCTCGATCTCGCGCGCGAGCGCGGCTTCAAGGTCCTGATGGCGCGCACCGGCGCTGACGCGCTGACTCTGGCACGCAAGCACCGGCCGACGGCCGTATCGCTGGATGTGTTCCTCCCGGACATGCTCGGCTGGACCGTGCTCAATCAGCTCAAGCGCAGTCCCGAAACCCGGCACATCCCGGTCCAGATACTCACGGTCGAGGACGAACGCCAATACGGACTGGAGCACGGCGCGTTCTCGTTTATCACCAAGAGCGTCACGACCGACGGACTCGAGGAGGCGCTGGAGCGACTCAAGAACTTCACATCGGAGCGCGTGCGGCGGCTCTTGGTGGTGGAGGACGATCCGGCCGAGCAGCTGAGTGTGCGTGAGCTACTCGGCCATACCGACCTGGAGATCACCACCGTGGGCACCGGGGCCGAGGCGCTCGCGGCCCTGCGTGGTGACAGCTTCGATTGTGTGGTGCTCGATCTGCGGCTGCCGGACATGTCCGGGTTCGAGCTGCTCACCGAAGTGCAGGCGGACTCCAGGCTGCGCCAGACGCCCATCGTCGTGTTCACCGGCCGGGAGCTTTCCGACCACGAAGAGATCGAGCTGCGTAAGAACGCCAAGAGCATCGTGCTGAAGGGTGTGCGCTCACCCGAGCGGCTGTTGGATGAGACTGCACTATTCCTGCACCGCGTCATCGCCGACCTGCCGGCCTCCAAGCAGAAGATGATCGAAGCGCTGCACGAAAGCGATGAGCCGCTCAGCGGCCGCAAGGTGCTGGTGGTCGACGATGACATCCGCAACATCTTCGCTCTCAACAGCCTGCTTGAGCGGCACCACATGGAGGTAATCACCGCCACCAACGGCCAGGAGGCGATCAAGCTGGTGGAGAGCACCGATGACCTGTCGTTGGTGCTGATGGATGTGATGATGCCGGAGATGGACGGCTACGAGACGATGCGCCGCATCCGCAACAACCACCGGTTCCGACTGTTGCCGATCATCGCTCTCACGGCCAAGGCCATGAAGGGTGACCGCGAGAAGTGCCTGCAGGCCGGTGCCTCCGACTATGTGGCCAAGCCGGTGAACACCGATCAGCTACTGTCACTGGTGCGCATGTGGCTACACCGCTGAGGCCGCTGCTGAATGGGGGCACTGAGCTCGTGGACAACGACAACAAGGTGAGCATCCTCCTGGTCGATGATCAGCCGGCGCGGCTGCTGACCTATCAGTCCGTGCTCAGTGAGCTCGGCCAGAACCTGGTGTGCGTGGGCTCGGGCGTTGAGGCGCTGCAAAAGCTCATGAAGGAAGAGTTCGCGGTGGTGCTCATGGACGTGAGCATGCCGGACATGGACGGCTTCGAGGCGGCGCGCCTGATTCATGACCATCCGCGCTTCGAGAGAACGCCCATCATTTTCGTGACCGGCGTGCATGTGAGCGAGCTCGACCGCCTCACGGGCTACAAGCTCGGGGCGGTCGATTACGTCTCCATCCCAGTGGTGCCGGAGATCCTGCGCAGCAAGGTGGCGGTGCTGGTCGAGCTGTACTGCAAGCGCCGTGAACTGCGCGAGCTGAACCGCAACCTGGCCCGCGCCAATGAGCAGCTCTCGCAGGCGAATGTGACACTGCAGGCGGAGAAAAACCGCGAGCTCGAGGCGCTCAATGCCACTCTGCAGCGTGCCAATGAGGAGCTGGAGCGCGCCAATCGCAAGCTGCAGAACGAGGTCGCCGAGCGCGCGCGCGTTGAGCACGCGCTGCAGGAGGCCGACCGCAACAAGGACGAATTTCTCGCGATGCTTGCCCACGAACTGCGCAATCCGCTCGCCCCGATTCTCAATGCGGTGCAACTGATGCGCATGAAGCCCTCGGAGCAGCAGCTGCAGTGGTGTCAGGACCTGATTGGCCGCCAGCTCGCCGATCTCACGCGCTTGGTCGATGACCTGCTGGACGTATCGCGCATCACGCGCGGGAAGATCACGCTGGCTCGCGAGCCGGTCGAGCTCGCCAACGTGGTGCGGCGCGCGGTCGAGACCGTGCAGCCACTGATTCAGGAGCGCGGTCACGATCTCGTGATGGAGATCGCTCCGGAGTCGCTGAAGGTGAGCGCGGACCCCATGCGCATTACCCAGGCGATCGCCAACGTGCTCGGTAACGCCGCCAAGTACACCGAGCCGGGTGGGCACATACTGCTGAGCTGCGCGCAGCGCGACGGCAGCGCCGAAATACACATTCGCGACAACGGCATCGGCATAGCGGCTGAGCTGCTGCCACGAATCTTTGAGCTGTTCACCCAGCTCGATCGTCGGTCGGGGCACTCATCGAGTGGGCTCGGCATCGGGCTGGCACTGGTACGCCGTCTGGTCGAGATGCACGGGGGCTCAATAAGCGCACACAGTGCCGGCGCAGGCCTGGGCAGCGAGTTCGTCATCACACTGCCAGTGCTCAGCGCGGGAACGGTGTCGCCTGATGACACGACCGCAGCTGAGGGTGGCGGTGAGCTCGCCGCGGCGCCGCGGCGCATTCTGGTGGCCGATGACAATGCGGATGCGCTCGAGAGCCTGGTGACGCTGCTCAGTCTCGGCGGGCACGAGGTCATGGGGGCCGCGAACGGTGCACTTGCCCTCGAGTACGCAGCAAAGCACCTGCCCGAAGTCATCCTGCTCGACATCGGCATGCCGGTGCTGGATGGATATGAGGTGGCACGCCGCATCCGTGCCCAGCCTTGGGGTACGGCGGTGACGCTGGTGGCGCTGACCGGGTGGGGCCAGGAAGCCGACCGCCGCCGCTCGCAGGAGGCGGGGTTCGATCTGCACCTGGTGAAGCCGCTCGATCTGGGCAAGCTGACACAGTTGCTGGCATCGATGCCCGTATCCGCGGCAGCGGCCCCGGACCTCGCCGAGCGCCGCGCCTAGCTCCGCCCTGGGCGCGCCCGTGCGCGCCAGGCGGGACCGCGCCTCATCCTTTGAGGAGCTCGGCCGCGGCCCGAGCCAGTATCAGCTCCTCATCCGCCGTACCCACGCATACCCGCACGCCGCCGGTCCCGTCGTCGATACGCGCCTCGCCCCCGCGCGCGGCTTGGTTACGCGCGGCATCGAGGCTCACGCCCGCCCAGCCGAGACCTGCGAGCGCACGTGCGCGCACCGCGGGCGCGTGCTCGCCAACACCGCCGCCAAAGACGATGCCATCGCACCCCTCGAGCACGGCAAGGTAGGCCCCGAGGTACTTGCGGATCCGATAGCAATAGAGCTCGGCAGCGAACGCCGCCTGGGGGGAGGGATCGGCGAGCAGCTCCTCAGGGTTTGCCTCGGTTCCGGACACACCCTTGAGGCCGGACTCGTTGTTGAGCAGTCCCACGATCTGCTCCGCACCCAGGGACAACTGGCTCTGCAGGTACGGAATGACCGCGGCATCGATGTCGCCGGCCCGCGTGGCCATGACCAGCCCTTCCAGGGGCGAGAAGCCCATAGAGGTGTCCAGCGGCTGTCCGCGGTCGATAGCCGCGATGGAGCAGCCCCCCCCGAGCTGCAGCGTGATGAGGCGACCGCCGCCTGGCAGCTGCGGATACTGCGCGCACCAGCTGCGCCACATGGCCTCGTGCGCCAGGCCGTGAAAGCCATAACGTCGGACGCCGCGCTCAGACCCAAGGCGCGGCGCCAGAGCGTATTCGGCAGCGACCCGCGGCAGCCGGGCAAAGAATGCAGTATCGAACACCGCGACCTGAGGGGTCTGCGGCCACAGCGTTTGGCAGGCTGCCACCCAGCGCAGCGCCACGGGATTGTGCAGGGGTGCGAGCGGAGTGAGTTCCTCGACCGCCGTAATGACCTCCGGGGTCAGGCGGGTCGGCTGCACGAAGCGCCGGCCACCGTGGACGATGCGATGCGCGATAGCCTGCGGCGCGCCGCGCAGCTGCGGGCCGAGCGCCTGCAGAATCGCAGTGGCATCAAGATCGTGACCCGCGTGGCGCTGGCTCGCGAGTGGCGCGTCGCGACCCGTGTCATAAAGCGCAAGCTTGACCGAGGTACTGCCGCTATTGACGGTTAGCGCGCTCACCGCGAGAGAATGTCACGTCCCGCCTGCATCTTCACCTGCTCGCATGCGCAGGTTCCGGAGCACTACATGGACGCACATCTTGATCGCGAACTGCTACGCCGGATGGATGCCTACTGGCGTGCCGCCAACTACCTGGCGGTCGGGCAGATCTACCTGTACGACAACCCGCTGCTGCGCGAGCGACTGAAGCCCGAGCACGTCAAGCCACGACTGCTGGGTCACTGGGGCACCACGCCCGGGCAGAACTTCATCTACGTGCACCTGAACCGGATCATCTGCACGTACGACCTCGACATGATCTACATCTGTGGCCCCGGACACGGCGGCCCGGCAGTGGTGGCCAATACCTATTTAGAGGGTACCTACAGCGAGCTTTACCCTCAGATCAGTCAGGACGAGGAGGGGCTGCATAGGCTCTTCAAGCAGTTCTCATTCCCGGGCGGGATCCCGAGTCACGCCGCGCCCGAAACGCCCGGGTCTATTCACGAAGGGGGGGAGCTGGGCTACTCGCTGAGTCACGCCTTTGGCGCAGTGTTCGACAACCCGGATCTCGTTGTCGCCTGTGTAATCGGCGACGGTGAGGCGGAGACCGGGCCGCTCGCGACCGGCTGGCACGGCAACAAATTTCTTAATCCCGTCACCGATGGAGTCGTGCTGCCGATCCTGCACCTCAACGGGTACAAGATCGCCAACCCGACGGTGTTGGCGCGCATCGCCCCGGAGGAGCGCGCCGAGTTCTTCCGCGGCAACGGCTACGAGCCCCATGTGGTCGAGGGCGACGACCCGCAGCGCATGCACGCGCTGATGGCGACGACGCTCGACAGGATCGTCCGCGAGATCAAGCACATCCAGCAGCAGGCGCGCACTCACGGCTTCAAGGAACGGCCGCGCTGGCCGATGCTGGTGCTGAATACCCCGAAGGGCTGGACCGGTCCCAAGTTCGTCGACGGCTGCCGCATCGAGGGCACCTTCCGGGCACACCAGGTGCCGCTCGCGGAGGTACGGAGCAATCCCGCGCACCTGAGCCAGCTGGAGGATTGGATGCGCAGCTACCGCCCGCAAGAGCTGTTCGATGAGGGCGGCCGGCTGCGAACGGAGCTGGCGGAGCTGGCACCGCGTGGCGCGCGCCGTATGGGCGCGAATCCGCACGCCAACGGCGGCACGCTGCTGCGCGACCTGCGCATGCCGGCATTTCGCGAATACGCGGTCGAGGTGAGGGCACCCGGCGCGGGCGACGCGGAGGACACGCGCGTGTTGGGCAGGTTTCTGCGCGATGTGATCAGACTGAACCAGGATCCCAGGAACTTCCGCTTGTTCGGGCCGGACGAGACGCTTTCCAACCGCCTGGATGCCGTGTTCGAGACGACCCAACGGCAGTGGACCGCCCGCACCGTCGCCGACGATGAGCATCTGGCCCCCGAGGGCAGCGTCATGGAGGTCCTGAGTGAGCACCAGTGCCAGGGCTGGCTCGAGGGCTACCTGCTGACCGGCCGGCACGGGCTGTTCAACTCCTACGAGGCCTTCATCCACATCGTCGATTCCATGTTCAATCAGCACGCCAAGTGGTTGAAAGTGACGCGTGAGATCCCCTGGCGTCGTCCCCTGGCCTCGCTCAACTACCTCCTCAGCTCGCACGTCTGGCGGCAGGACCACAATGGCTTTACGCACCAGGATCCGGGGTTCATCGATCACGTCGTCAACAAGAAGGCCGATGTCATCCGGGTCTACCTCCCCCCGGATGCCAACTGCCTGTTGTCGGTTGCCGATCATTGCCTGCGCAGCCGCCACTACGTCAACGTGATCGTCGCCGGTAAGCATGCTGCACCGCAGTGGCTGGGCATGGAGGACGCGGTCAAGCACTGCACGATGGGCATCGGCATCTGGGAGTGGGCGAGCTCGGACCGGGGCGTGGAGCCGGACCTGGTCATGGCATGCGCCGGTGATGTCCCGACGTTGGAGACCCTCGCTGCCGTCAAGATCCTGCGGTCCAGCTTCCCGCAGCTGCGCATCCGCGTGGTCAACGTCGTGGACCTCATGAAACTGCAGCCCCCGAGCGAGCATCCGCACGGGCTTCCCGACCAGGATTTCGACGCGCTGTTCACGCGTGACCGGCCGATCATCTTCGCCTTCCACGGCTATCCCTGGCTGATCCACCGCCTGACTTACCGGCGCACCAACCACGACAACCTCCACGTGCGCGGGTACAAGGAGGAGGGCACCATTACCACCCCGTTCGACATGACGGTCCTGAACGATTTGGACCGCTTTCATCTGGCGGCGGACGCCATCGACCGCCTGCCGCAGCTGGCGGCCGACGCCGGCTATGTGAAGCAACACCTGCACGCTAAACTGATCGAGCACCAAGAGTACATCCGGGTGCACGGCGAGGACCTGCCTGAAATCCGCAACTGGCGCTGGGGGGACTGACCAGCGCCGAGGCGCGCAGCGCCGAAGGGGTTGGCATGAACATCCGAAGCCTGCAGCGTGGGCTGCAATACTGCGGCCGCGTTGATGCGGTACGTCAGACCTACCACGTGTTCGAAAGCCGGAGCTACTACTTTGTGCTGTCGTTTGCGCGGTCGCGGGCACGCCGCGGATCCGGCTATTTCAATCTCGTGGCCAAGAGTGCCGTGGACTACATCCAGGCGCGCCTGGGCGGGTCGCGCGGCGTGACCGCCAAGGACGTAGTGGCCGCCGCTCGGCGTACGCGCCATATTCCAACCAGCCTGTTTGCGCTCAACGTTCTGTATGTACTCGTGGCGCTGAACTGCGCCAGCATTACGCGCACCGGCGAGCATCGACGGCTCTACTTCGCGCTGCGCAAGGGACGTCGCCGGGGTTAGTGCAAGCGCTGAAGAGTCCGGTCGATCCATCCATCGCGCGGGGTATGGGCGCCCCCGGCGCGTTGCCTGAGATGCCTTCGCTGCAATAGGATGCGCGACCGGCACGTTACGGCCGCCTCACGCGCGGCGCGACTCGGGCTCATGGAAAAGGAGTGGCTATGCGCGGATTGAGTGTGGCGATCGTTGTGAGTGCGCTCTCGTGCGTCGCCTGGAGCGCACAGCCCGCCACTGACGCCGAGCGCCCGGAAAAGGCTTGGGTGACCCGTAGCGACTCCTATACCGACAAGCTCCTGGAGGTGGAGTTTCGGCACATCCCCGAGAGAGGCTCGCGACAGGGCCTTGCGAAGTTCGACGAGCGCATTTCCAACCCTACGCTTGCCGATGAACAGGCCAGACGCCGCGAGCTCGAGGCGGTGCTGGCGACGCTCGACACGCAGCGCCGCGCGGAGTCCGACAAGAGGGTGCAGGAGGATCTGGAAATCCTGCACAAGGCCTATGACCTGCAATTCCGCCAGGAAGACTATCAGCTCGCGCACGAGGTGCCATTTCACAATGCCAGCGAGCAAGTCTTCCTCGGGCTGCGGACCCTGCTCGATGACCAGGTGGCTGCGGAACGCCGGCCCGCCGCGCTCGTGCGGCTGCGCAAGTATGCGGGCGCTGGCGGCGAGAAGCCTTTCACTGAAGTGCTGAAAGAGCGCGAGATGGAGCAGATGGCGAAGCCCGGGGTCATCTATCCTGCGAAGGACGAGGTAGAGACCGAGCTCGGACGCAACTCCAACTATGTCGAAGGGATCGGCAAGCTGTTCGCCAAGTACCACCTGACCGGCTGGGAGGAAGCCTACGGAAAACTCCAGAGCGAGCTGACTGACTATGATGCCTGGGTTCGGCAGACAATCCTGCCCAAGGCCCGTACCGATTTTCGCCTGCCGCCAGAGAAGTACGCGCTCGCCTTCGAGGAGTTCGGTATCGACATCCCGCCGGAGACGATCGCGGCAATGGCGCACGCGGCCTTCACGCAGTATCAGGCCGAGATGGCACCGCTCGCGGCGCAGGTCGCGAAGGCGAACCACTTACCCTCGTCCGACTACCGCGATGTGATCCGGGAACTGAAGAAGAAGCAGATAACGGGGGAGGCCATTCTGCCGTTCTTCGAGAAGCGTCTGCACGCAATCGAGGGTGTCATCGCCGAGCACAAGCTGGTGACGCTGCCCAGCCGGCCCGCCATCATCCGCCTGGCGACCCCCGCCGAGACCGCGCAGCAGCCCGCCCCGCACATGACCCCGCCGCCCTTTTTGCACAATACCGGCCAGCGCGGCGAGTTCGTCCTGCCACTGAATATCCCCTCCGCAAGCGGCGGCACCGCCGACAAGTATGACGATTTCACCTTCGATGCCGTTGCCTGGACACTGACGGCGCACGAGGCACGGCCCGGACACGAGCTGCAGTTCGATTCGATGGTGGAGCAGGGCGTGAGCCGAGCGCGCGCTCTCTACGCCTTCAATTCCACGAATGCCGAGGGCTGGGGCCTGTACTCCGAGTACATCATGCAGCCTTATGAGCCGGTCGACGGACAGTTGCTTACACTGCAGCTGCGGCTGCTGCGCGCGGCGCGTGCGTTCCTTGATCCTGAGCTCCAGAGCGGCAAGGTAACCCCGGCGCGCGCCTATGAAGTGCTCGAGAAAGAGGTGGTACTGAGCCACGCCTTTGCCACCGAGGAAGTCGAACGCTTCACCTTCCGCTCGCCCGGTCAGGCCAACAGCTACTTCTATGGCTACACGCGCCTGCTGGCGCTGCGCAAGGAAACCGAGGCAGCGCTCGGCGCCAGGTTCGATGCCAAGAAGTTTCATGACTTCATCCTCGCCCAGGGACTGCTGCCGCCGGATCTGATGCGCAAAGCAGTGCTGGAGGATTTCATCCCCTCCCAGAACCACGGCTGAGCCTGCCCTAACCCGTGCGGCGGTCTGGGACGCAGGCCACGCCGCAGGAGGGCATAATGCGCAGCTCCGGGCCGGCGCTTGGTCGGGGACGGCCCGTTGCCCCGCTGCCCCTATCGAGTCAAATACTTAGGTACATTAAAAAGGAGGCCCATCGCCTCCTCGTCCGCTACGATTAAGAGGTATGAGCAAGCACGAGATTGCCGTCGATATTGCCAAGGTGCGGAAATTCGACCACCCGGGGCGCGGCCGGAAGCGTGCCCGTCTGGTGCCCAAAGGGCGCCAGCTCGACGTTCATGCCCATGACCAGGTGAAGGCGCTGCTGGGCGATGCGCCGCGTAACCGGGATCTGCTGATCGAGTACCTGCACCGGATCCAGGATACCTACGGTCAGATTTCCGCGGCCCACCTGGCGGGGCTCGCCGAAGAGATGAAACTGGCGTTTGCCGAGGTTTTCGAGACCGTGACCTTCTACGCGCACTTCGACGTAGTGAAGGAGGGCGAGAAGGATGTGCCCGCGCTCACCGTACGCGTCTGCGACAGCCTGACCTGCGCGATGCTGGGTGCGGAGCCGCTGCTGCAGGCGCTGCAGAGCGAGCTCGGCGGCGGCGTGCGCGTAGTGCGCGCGCCCTGCGTTGGGCTGTGTGACCACGCGCCGGCCGTCGAGGTGGGACACAACTTCCTGAAGCGGGCGACGGTGGCGAGCGTCAAGTCGGCGGTCAGCCATCGCGACACGCATCCGCACGTTCCCGACTACGTTGCTTACGACGCCTACCGCGCCGCGGGCGGCTATCAAACCCTCGAACGGCTGCGCTCCGGAGGCCTCAGCGCCGAAAGCGTGCTGAAGGCCCTGGATGATGCGGCGCTACGCGGGCTCGGCGGCGCGGGCTTCCCCACCGGGCGCAAGTGGCGTTCGGTACTCGGCGAGCCGGGACCGCGTCTCATGGCAGTGAACGGTGATGAGGGAGAACCGGGGACCTTCAAGGATCAGTACTTCCTCAATCGCGATCCGCACCGCTTCCTCGAGGGCACGCTCATCGCCGCGCACGTCGTGGAAGCGCCCGATGTCTACATCTACATCCGCGATGAGTACCCGATCTCGCGCCAGATCCTCGCGAACGAGATCGGGAAACTGCCGCCCGGAGGGCCGCGTCTGCACCTGCGTCGCGGCGCCGGCGCTTACATCTGCGGCGAAGAGTCCTCACTGATGGAGTCAATCGAGGGCAAACGCGGCCTGCCACGTCACAAGCCGCCGCTTCCTTTCCAGGTCGGTCTCTTTGGCCGTCCGACGCTGATCAACAATGTGGAGACGCTCTTCTGGGTGCGTGATCTCATCGAGCGCGGTGTGGAGTGGTGGAAGAGCCACGGCCGCAACGGCCGCTTCGGGCTGCGCTCCTTCTCAGTCTCGGGGCGCGTCAAGGAGCCGGGTGTCAAGCTGGCTCCGGCGGGTATCACCATCCGGGAACTGATCAGCGAGTTCTGCGGCGGCATGAGCGAGGGGCACAGATTCACGGCCTATCTGCCCGGGGGTGCCTCCGGCGGCATCCTGCCGGCATCCATGGATGACATCCCGCTCGATTTCGGCACGCTGGAAAAGTACGGCTGCTTTATCGGGTCGGCGGCGGTGATCGTGCTTTCCGATAAGGACGATGTACGCGCTGCGGCCCTCAACCTCATGCGCTTTTTCGAGGACGAGTCCTGCGGACAATGCACGCCGTGCCGTGTCGGCACTGAGAAGGCGCGAATCCTGATGGAGCGGGGAGTGTGGGACACCGCGCTCCTCGGCGAACTGTCGCAGTGCATGCGGGATGCCTCCATCTGTGGTCTCGGTCAGGCGGCCTCGAACCCCCTGACGAGCGTGATCCGTTTCTTTCCGGAGCTGTTTGCGAACTCGCAGGCTGATGCGGCGAGCTAACCGCTCTGAGAGCTATCGCACCGGTATGAGCCATGAACGATATCAACGGAACTAACGGCGCCGGCCGCGCTGCGGGGCCGGTCGGCGCCGCGAACCCAGCGACGCAGCCTGCGGCCATCGCGTTCGAGCTCGACGGCCAGCAGGTGGAGGCCCGCCCGGGTGAAACCATCTGGGCGGTCGCCCAGCGGCTCGGTACGCACATCCCGTACCTGTGCCACAAGCCTGCGCCAGGCTATCGGCCGGACGGCAACTGTCGCGCCTGCATGGTGGAAATCGAGGGCGAGCGGGTGCTCGCCCCCTCGTGCAAGCGCGAGCCAGTGAAGGGCATGAAGGTGAAGAGCGCCACCGAGCGCGCCTCCAAGGCGCGCGCCATGGTCATGGAGCTGCTGGTCGCCGATCAGCCCGAGCGCGCCACCGCGCACGACCCGGCCTCGCACTTTTGGAGTCAGGCCGACTTCGTGCATATCGCCACGAGCCGCTTCCCGTCGCAGGAGCGCTGGGGGCCGGACGCGAGCCACCCGGCGATGCGCGTCAATCTGAATGCCTGCATCCAGTGCAATCTGTGTGTGCGCGCCTGTCGGGAAGTGCAGGTGAACGACGTCATTGGCATGGCGTACCGCTCGCACGCCTCCAAGGTGGTGTTCGACTTCGACGATCCCATGGGCGAGTCGACCTGCGTCGCGTGCGGTGAATGCGTGCAGGCGTGTCCGACCGGCGCGCTCATGCCCGCCGCCTACCTCGATGAGAACCAGACCCGCGTGGTGTATCCGGACCGCGAAGTCGATTCGCTGTGCCCGTACTGCGGCGTCGGCTGCCAGGTCACCTACAAGGTCAAGGACGAGAAGATCGTGTACGCCGAGGGCCGCGATGGCCCCGCCAACCACAATCGTCTGTGTGTGAAGGGTCGCTTCGGTTTCGACTACATTCAGCACCCGCACCGCCTGACCAAGCCGCTGCTCCGCCTCGAGCACGTCGGCAAGGGCGCCTACGATCAGGTGGATCCCCTGAAGCCCTGGACGCACTTCCGTGAGGCAAGCTGGGAGGAGGCGCTGGAGCGCGCCGCGCGCGGCTTGAAGCAGATTCGTGACGCCCACGGGCGCAAGGCACTCGCCGGGTTCGGCTCCGCCAAGGGCTCGAACGAGGAGGCCTATCTGTTCCAGAAGCTGGTGCGCACCGGCTTCGGATCGAACAACGTCGATCACTGCACGCGCCTGTGCCATGCCTCATCGGTGGCCGCCCTCATGGAGGGGCTGAATTCGGGCGCGGTGTCGGCGCCGTTCGAAGCGGCTTTGGACGCGGAGGTCATTATCGTCATCGGCGCCAATCCGACGGTGAATCACCCGGTGGCGGCGACCTTCATCAAGAACGCGGTGAAGCAGAACGGCGCCAAGCTGATCGTGATCGATCCGCGCGGTCAGGCGCTGTCGCGCCACGCGTACCTGCACCTGGCGTTCAAGCCCGGTACCGACGTGGCGCTGCTGAACGCCCTGCTCAACGTGATCATCAGCGAAGGGCTGTGCGACGAGCAGTACATCGCGGCCTACACCGAGAACTTCGAAGCGCTGAAGAAGAATATTGTCGATTTCACTCCCGAGCGCATGGCCGATGTGTGCGGGGTGCATGCGCATACGCTGCGCGAGGTGGCGCGGCTGTACGCGCGCTCACGCGCCTCCATCATCTTCTGGGGCATGGGCATCAGTCAGCACGTGCATGGCACCGACAACGCGCGCTGCCTGATCGCGCTGGCGCTGATCACCGGTCAGATCGGGCGCAAAGGGACCGGGCTGCACCCGCTGCGCGGCCAGAACAACGTCCAGGGTGCCTCGGACTCCGGACTGATTCCCATGGTCTACCCGGACTACCAGTCGGTCGAGAATGCGCAGGTGCGCAAACTCTTCGAGACCTTATGGGGCCAGGAGCTGGACCCCAAGAAGGGACTGACCGTGGTCGAGATCATGAACGCGATCCACGCCGGCGAGATCCGCGGCATGTACATCGAAGGGGAGAACCCGGCGATGTCGGACCCGGATCTGAATCATGCGCGCGAGGCGCTTGCGAAGCTCGAGCACCTGGTCGTGCAGGATCTGTTCCTGACCGAGACCGCCTTCTACGCCGACGTGGTGCTGCCAGCCTCGGCGTTTGCGGAGAAGTCCGGCACCTTCACCAACACCGATCGGCGCGTGCAGCTCAGCCGCCCGGTGGTGGCCTCGCCCGGCGAGGCGCGGCAGGACTGGTGGATCATCCAGGAGATCGCGCGCCGCATCGGCCTGAACTGGAACTACTCGGGGCCGGCGGACATCTTCGCGGAGATGGCGGGCACCATGCCCTCCATGAAGAACATCACCTGGCAGCGCCTGGAACGCGAAGGGGCGGTGACCTACCCGGTCGATGGACCCGAGCAGCCAGGCAATGACATCATTTTCACCGACGGCTTTCCGACGGCTACCAAGCGCGGCAAGATCGTGCCCGCGAATATCCGACCGCCGGACGAGCTTCCCGACCTGGAATACCCGATGGTGCTGTCCACCGGCCGGCTGCTGGAGCACTGGCACACGGGCGCCATGACGCGCCGCGCAGACGTGCTCGATGCCCTCGAGCCCGAGGCGCTGGCGTTCCTCTCGCCGCGCGAGCTGCACCGACTCAGTCTGGTCCCCGGAGACACCATCCGCCTGGAAACGCGACGCGGTGCGGTTGAGGTGAAAGTGCGCGCCGATGGCGAAGTGCCGGTCGGCATGGTGTTCATGCCCTTCTGTTATGCGGAAGCTGCGGTGAATCTGCTCACCAATCCGGCACTGGATCCGGCGGGCAAGATCCCGGAGTTCAAGTTCTGCGCCGCCCGGGTGATCCCGCTGACCACCAACGGCGTCGGCGGGGAGGCGGGCTCCGGCGAGCGACTGGCCGAAGTCGATTCCTGAGCGCGGCTGCGCGAGCCAGGGCGGCGGTCAGCTCGCGAGCGCCGCCAGGACGGCCGGCATGGGCTCGGCGCGCGCGCACACCAGCTCCGCTACGGCGGGAATGTCGTTGAGATCCACCACCGGGACGTGCGCCTCGGGAAATGGCTGATCGGCCGCGACGCCAACGATGCGGTCGTCGCGCGGGTGCAGCGGCACCAGACCCAGCTCTTTGCGGAACACCTCGACTTTAGGGTGACGTTGTCGCTTGAAACCCTCCACCAGCACCAGGTCGCAGGGCGATACTCTCTCGAGCAGCTCAGCCAGCGTTGCCTCAGGCTCCATGCCGAGCTCGTGCATCTGCACCCAGCGCCGCGCCGAGGACACGATCACCTCGCTCGCGCCGGCGTTGCGATGAGCCCAGGAATCCTTCCCTGGCTGGTCGACGTCGAAGGAGTGGTGCGCGTGCTTGAGGGTTGCCACCTTGAGTCCCCGTGCGACGAGCAACGGGATCAGCCGCGTGAGCAGCGTGGTCTTGCCACAGCCGCTCCAGCCCGCCACCCCAATGACCCGCACTTCGCTCATGGGGGTGATGTGATCGGCACGAGTCCCGCGTGGGCGATGATCGCCTGGCCTTTCTCCGACAGCAGATACAGCGCGAGCCGCAGCGCCGCCGGTTTGTCGGAGAGTATGGCGAGGCCGTACACGGGGTGCGGATCGAGCTGCGCCGGGACCGGTAGGCTCGCAAGCTCCGGGGCGTCTTTCTCAAGCGTCGTGACCCCGCTGCAGTAGGTGATGGACATGTCGATCTGCCTGGAGGCGAAGAGGGACACGATCGGGCTCTGACCCGGGGTGGGGGGCGGAAACTGCACACCCATCAGCGCCTGCGCCTTGCTCTTCAGGATGGCCGAGGAGCCGGGGCGCTGCGCCTCGATGCGATCGAAAATCGCCCAGGCGTAGTCGCCGGCCGGATCGGCGATCGGGGTGGAGGTCTTGATGCGCACCTCCTTGGCCAGCATGCGCTCGATCAGATTGTCCGGTGTGATGTGCAGCGCGCGGCGCGCGACGATGCACATGCGGTTGCGCGCCATGGCCACCACCGGCAGCACCGTGCGCCCTTCGGATTCGAGCTTGCGCGGTGAGCCAAGATCAGCGGAGGTGAAAAGATCCGGCTTCTCGCCTTTCTCGATGCGTTCGCGCAGCAGGCCGGAGCCCCCGAAGGTCGGCCGCACTTCGATGCTCAGTTGCGAACCGGCCTGCGTGACGATCTCGCCCCAGGCGGTCCGCAGACTCCCCGCCGAGAAAATCTCGACCGTCTGCGGCTCGGCCGCGAGCGCGAGAGCGGGGGCGAGGTAGGCGGCGAGCGTCGCCAGCGCCAGAGTCATGCGGCTCATTGGAGTCAGTCCTCGCAGCTGGGTGATATATAGTGCGTGAAGGGGCGCCGCGTGCCAACGCCGCGCGGCGCCCAGCAGCCATGACTCCTTCACAGGTAGCGCCCTCGGAGCTGATCGCCGGCGTCGTTCTCGCCGGTGGGCGTTCGGTGCGCTTCGGTGGCGAGAAGGCCGCGGCGCTGCTTGCCGGCACACCCCTATTCATGTGGGCGGTGCGGCGCCTGCAGCGCACGTGCGCCAGCGTCGCTGTCAACACTCGCCCCGCGACCGAGTCCGAGACGCTCGCACGCGGCGCCCGCCTGCCGGTGCTGCACGATGCCGCAGGAGATGCCGCAGGGCCGCTCGCCGGCGTTAAGGCCGGGCTCATCTGGGCGCGACAGACGGGGGCCAGCTCCCTCGCGGTCAGCCCGTGCGACGCACCGCTCTTGCCCGATGACCTGTTTGCGCGTCTCAGCGCAGCGGCCGGCGCCGGCGCCGCCATGGCTGAGACGGTCGACGGACCTCAGCCGCTGTGCGCCGTGTGGCCCGTCAGCGCGCTGCCGACACTCACGCAGGCGCTCGCGGGTGGCGCGCACCCCGCGACCTGGAGGATGCTGGACAGCCTCGGGGCCCGGCGCGTGCGCTTCGAGGCCGCGGACGCGTTCGCCAACCTCAATACACCTGAGGATCTGGCGGCCGTCGCCGCGCGCTTCGAGCGGGATCATCCAGCGCAGAATCCCTAGGCGGCGCGCCGGCAGCTACCAGCGGTAGAGGTCGGCGATGAACCCCTGCGGAAAGGGTTCCTTGCTCGGCGGCAACTCCACGAAGCCGTGGGTTCCGGCGAGGGCCAGAAAGTCGCCCGACCCGTTCGGAGGACGGGGGAGGGCGGTGACGCCCCCGCGCTCATCGTGCTGTACGCACACCGGCAGAAAGTACGTCATGGCACGCCCGAACTTGACGGCCGAGGCGAGCGCAATCGGTTCGGGGGGCGAGCGCGGCGCGCCCATCACCGCATCGATGGCCGGAATCACATAGCGCCGCAGGCACAGCAGGCTGGAGACCGGATTACCCGGCAGGCCGAACACCAGCTGACCCTGAGTGCCGACGCCGAACCAAAGGGGCATCCCGGGTCGCTGCGCTACCTGGTGGAACACCTCCTCCACCTGCAGGCTCTTCAACGCCTTCGGCACCAGGTCGAACTTGCCCTTGGAGACGCCTCCGCTGAGGATCACGACGTCCCGCTCTGCAAGGTGTCCCGCGAGCCGCTGACGCAGCACCTCCTCGTCATCGGGGAGGTGATCGTCGGCGACAGGCTCGAGGCCGTGCGTGCGCAGCGCGGCGACGATCGCATAGGCGTTGGAGCGGCGGACCTGGTGCTCGGCGATCGGCTCCCCGGGCGGGACCAGTTCATCGCCCGTCGAGATGACGACGCAGCGCGGGTGGCGGCTGACGTGCACGCTCGCCAGTCCTGCCGAGGCCACCACCGCGATCTCGGCGGCGCCGAGCCGCGTCCCGGACTTGAGCATCGCGACCCCGGGCTGGCTGTCGGAGCCGCGGCGCTGGATATTGCGGTACGCGCCAGCGGAAGCGTCGGCCTTCAGGCTGACGACACCCTCTGCGAGGTCGTACTCCTCCAGCGGAATCACGCAGTCAGTCCCGCGCGGCATGATCGCCCCGGTCATGACCTCGATGGCATGGTCCGGGCTGGAAAGGCTGAGCGCGGGGGCACCGGCAGGCTGGATCGCCTCGATGCGGTAGCGGCGGACACCGCGCCCGTGAGCCTCGCTGTCGATGGCGATGCCGTCCATGCACACGCGGTCAAAGGGCGGGTTGTCGCGCTCGGGGTAGACGTCCTCGCGCAGCGTCTGTCCGAGGCATCGCTCGAGCAGCCGCGCCTCGGCGGGCGCAAGCGTCAGGCGGGCGGCAATGGCCGCCTCGGCCATTTGCGGGGTAATCGGCGTAGTGCCTCGCTTGGGCGCTGCCCTGGCGCTCGGTACAGTCGGGCCCACTCATTATATCGGATGAATCCCCCGACCCGGTCTGCGGCACGGGCCAAGGATGCGACAACCTATGCGTGTCTGTTCATATCGTTTCGCGCCGCTCGTGCGTGCTAGGTTTTGCGCCGCTCGTGAAAGCGGTCGGATTCTCCGCCCGCCGACTGCAAGAGACGAAAATGAAGAAAGCCGCTTGTTGCTTGCTGCGCGGGGCTGGGCTTGCTCTGCTCGCTGCGCGCGCCTATGCGAGCGATTCCCTGCCGGCCGCTGCGCCTGCCGGGCAATCCGACGCCGCGCAGTCTGCAGATGCGCAGCCGGCCCCGAGCGGCATGTCGCATGTGCTGATCACGGGCACCCGCGTGCAGGACGACTACCGCGCCGCGACGCTCGACTCACTCGGGCCGCTCGGCACCACTCCCATAATGGACGCCCCATACACCATCGGCGTCCTGAACGAGGAGCTGATCCAGAACTCACAGGCCGTCAACTTCAGGGATGTGTCGAAATATCTGCCCCTGGTGGCCTACCAGGAGCAGCAGGGGCCGGACATTCTGCGTCCGCAGACCCGCGGCATGCAGGGGGGCAATTTCCAGAACTCGCGCCTCGACGGGATGCAGATGTTCGTCACCGTCGCCAACGCGCTCGAACAGTTCCAGCAGATCGAGGTGGTCAATGGGGTCTCCGCCTCGCTCTACGGTGCCGCCAACCCCTCCGGCATGTTCAACTTCGTCTCCAAGCGCCCGACCGACTACGCCCTGCACGAGGTCACGGCCGCCTATTACAGCGACAGCGTCTTCACCGGCAAGCTCGACTTTGGCGGTCCCATCGATAGCCGGGGCATCTTCAGCTATCGACTGAATGCGCTGTACGGCGAGGGCGATGGTTACGTCGAGCACAGTCATCAGCGCCGCGCGCTCGGCGACCTCGGCATCGACATACGCCCCTTACAGCACACCGTGCTGGAGCTGAACTACAGCGATTATTCGCTCGACAACCAGGGCTACCCCGGCTGGTTCACCTACAACGAGAAGATCCTCCTGCCTCCGGCGCCCGACCCCACGCGCGTCGGCTACGGCCAGTCTTACGCCGGGGTCGACATGAGGACACGCATCGCGGAGGCGCGCATCAAACAGGAGCTGAGCCCACACTGGCACTTCGTAGCGGGTTTCCTGGACCAGGACGCGTCGCGCAACATCAACACTCCCGTCAACAATCTGACCGACAACAACGGCGATTACACCTCGTCATTCGCCAATGGCTTCGCGCCCCGCTTCATCATGGACAGCTACGCCGCCTACCTGAACGGTACCTTCGATGCCGGGGGCATGGGCCACGACCTGACCTTCGGCACCGCCGGCTACAAGGCGCGCTCCTTCTCGGTCAGGACTCCCGCAACCCCGGCGAGCGTGCTGCTCGGCAAGGCGAGCATTCCCGAGCCGACGATCTTCCCCGAGCCCCCCGGCGGACCTCCGAATGTGCTGGACAACTACGAGTCCTCCGACGCCTATCAGTCCGGTGTCAACGTCGGCGACACGATCCGCTTCACTCAGTCCTGGTCGGCGCGGCTCGCGGTCAGCCAGGACTGGTTCCACACCACCAATTTCAACAACAAGCGCGTCAAGACCACCGAGTACACCAACGACGGCGCCAGTCCCACGGCCAGCCTCATGTACAAGCCGGCCTCCAACCAGATGGTGTACTTCACCTACGCCAGCAGCCTGCAGGCCGGGGACCTGGCCCCGGGCACCGCTGCGAATGCCGGCGACAGTCTGCCGCCGTACCGCAGCACCGAGTACGAGGTGGGCTACAAGGTGTCGCTGGCGGCGATCGATCTCACTGCGGCGCTGTTTCGCATCGAGCGGCCGTTCGCCAACATCGATCCTGCCGACAACGTCTTCAGAATCAGCGGTCAGCAGGTCAACAAGGGAGCGGAGTTCTCCGCGGTCGGCCAGGTCGTCGAGGGACTGACCGTGTACGGCGGGCTGACGCTGCTCGATGCACGCCTGCAGGACACGCCGCTGGTGACCACCAGCGACAAGCTGTATGTGGGCGCACCGAAGTACAAGGGCAACGTATTACTGGAATACAGCGTTCGCTCCGTCCCCGGCCTGATCGCGAGCTTCAACTACCAGTTCTCGGGTGATCGCCCCGGCAATGACACGAATTCCTTCTTTGCGGCCGGGTACAACCTCTTTGATGTCGGCGTTCGCTACACCTCGAAGATCAGCAGCGCGCCCGTCACCTGGCGCCTGGCGGTGGACAACATCACCGATCGCAGCTACTGGTCGACCGTGGCACCGAGCAATCTCAGTGGCGCCAACACCGGCAGTCTGGTCGCGCACCTCGGCTCCCCCCGCACGGTGCTCGCGTCCGTGAGCGTAGACCTGTGAGGGTGCGATGCTGCTGCGCAGTAATGCCGAACGCGCTACAGTTTAGTAGTGCAGCCAACCAAGGTAGTCAGCAGCCCAGACGTCGCGGCTGAGTCCCCAAGCCCCCGGCACGAGCCGTCGCAGTCCCTCGGCCTGCACCTGCGCTACGCGTTCGAGCCCGGCGAACAGCGCGGGGCAGCGCTCTCCAACCCGTTGTTCGAGGTGCTGGCCGCGGTGGCGGACGCCGGTTCGGTGCGCCACGCCGCCCAGGCTCTCGGCACCTCCTACCGCTACGTGTGGGACTCGCTGCGCAAGTGGGAAGAGATTCTCGGTGAGCCGCTGGTCAGCTGGTCTCAGGGGCGGAGAGCCCGGCCGACCCAGTTCGCCCTGAAGCTACTGTGGGCCGAACGCAGGGTGCGCACCCGCATGCAGCCGCACATCGAGGCACTGCGTGCGGACCTGGCGCGGGTGCTAAGTGACGCACGCGACGAGACGCACCAGCTGCTCACGGTGCGAGCCAGTCACGACCTCGCGCTGCCGGTGCTGCAGCAGCACGTGGCCGAGGCCGCCAATCTGCACCTGGATCTGGGTTTCCAGGGTAGCGTCGATGCGCTGCGGGCCCTGAACGCCCGCGAATGCCTGATCGCGGGGTTCCACGTGCCGGCCCTGCGCGGCAGCGCACCAATATTCTCCCGCGCGCTTAAGCCACTGCTGAAGCCCGGGTTGCACAAATTGATCGCCTGCTCGCGGCGCATGCAGGGGCTCATGGTGCGCAGGGAGCACGCCACGGTGGTGCGCACATTCCCCGACCTCGTCAGTGGCGGGCTGCGCTTCGTGAATCGCCAGTCCGGATCCGGTACCCGCATGCTCGTCGATCACCTGATGCACGAGCACTCGATCGCCGCCGCCAGCCTTCCCGGGTATGCCGAGCACATCGAGCACACGCACGTGGCGGTGGCGCTGTGCGTGGCGAGCGGCGTGGTGGATGCGGGCGTCGGCGTCGAAGCCGCCGCGCTGCAATTCGGACTGCATTTCGTGCCGCTGGTCGAGGAGAACTACTTCCTGGCGTGCCTGGGTCCTAACCTGCATCACCCGGCCGTGCGGCGCCTGCGCGACGTACTCGCCGGCCCTCGCTGGCGCGAAATATTGCGCCATCTGCCCGGCTATCAGCCGGCCGCCGCGGCGGGCAGCCTGCTGGTCATCGAGGACGCGCTGCCGTGGTGGCGCCGGTCACCCGCGCGAGCGGTGCGGACCTAGACGTCTGTTATTGGTTTGATACCCGGAACGCCGCTACAGTTATCACCATCCTGCCCAGCATTCGCCGGAGAGTTCCCATGCGTCAGATTGCCGCACTGCTGCCGACTTTCGCCCTGGCCGTGCTCACGAGCGGTACCTCGGCCGCGGATCAGCCGCCGGGGTTCTGGACCACGCCGGCCATCGAGGGCTTCGGACAAATCCACGCCCTGCCCAAGGCGGCTTACCAGCCCGACCCCTCCAAGAGCTATCGAATCGTGTTCGCCATGACGGCCGCGTCCAAGGAGCCCGGGCAGATCAATCCGGCGATCGAGCGCGTGGCGCGCACGGTTAACCTGTACGCTTCCGCGGGCGTATCGCCGAGTCACCTCAAGATCGTCGCCGTCGCCTACGGGCCCGCGACCGCGGTGGCGCTAAACGACACCCAATACAAGGCCGCCTATGGCATGGCCAATCCCAACCTTCCGGTCATCGCTAAGCTGCGCAAGGCGGGCGTGGACGTGGCGGTGTGCGGCCAGGCCGTGGCTGAACACAACTATCAGTACGAGTGGGTCGATCCGTCCGTGACCGTGGCGCTCGCAGCGCTTACCACCATCACGACGCTCGAGCACGAGGGCTACAACCTGGTGCCTCTTTTCTAGTGACCCCGCGCGCTGGCGGAGCACCGATGGCCATGGTGCCTTCCCACGCGAGCAGCCTCATGCTGCGCGCGCTCCTGCTCTGGCCACTGGCGCTGAGCGCAGGGCCGGCGATGACCGCGCCTACCCCGGAGCCCTGTGCGCTGGAGGAGGACAGCGTCTATCCGCCCTGGCAACACGGCGCCAACAACGACGCCACCGACCGCGGACTCGAGTTCACCGTACCCGACGCGGACAACCTTGCCGACTTCCACGGTGACCCGCACGAGCCGCGACTGGCGCTGTACGTCGGCGGCAACTATTTCTTTGCGATGGCACCGCTGGTGCAGGCCTTCGAAGCCCGTCACGCCGAGTACCGGGGCCGTCTCTACTGGGAGACGTTGCCCCCCGGGCTCCTCGTCCAGCAGATCAAGGCCGGTGGGCGCGTGACCGTGGGCAACATGACCTGGACTGTGAAGCCCGATGTGTATCTCGCCGGGCTGCAGGCCGTGCAGAGGGAGATCGACGCCGGGCTGTTGACCGGTCCGGCCATACCCTACGTCACCAACACCCTGACGATCATGGTCCCGAAGGGCAATCCCGCGCGGATCGCCGGCCTTGCCGACCTCGGCCGGCCGGAGGTGCGCCTCGCGATGCCGAATCCCGAGTTCGAGGGCGTGGCACAACAGATCCGGGCCTCGCTCGAGAAGGCCGGCGGCGAGGCGCTGGCCACCGCGGTCTACGGCACCAAGGTGCGCGACGGCACCACGCGACTGACGCGCATACATCACCGGCAGACGCCGCTGTGGCTGATGCAGTGCCGCGCACAGGCGGGCGTCACATGGAAGTCCGAGGCTATATTCCAAGAGCAGGTCGGACATCCACTCGAGCACGTCGACATTCCCGAGGCGCAGAACACCCGCGGGGTTTATGCAGGAGCATTGGTGCGAAATGCGCCGCACGCGCCGGCCGGCCGCGCCTGGCTGGACTTCCTTCACTCGCCAGAGGCGCTGGCGATCTTCGAGCGCTATGGATTCAGGCCATACACCAAGGCGCCTTGATCGGGGTGCACCCTGGGGGGCGTGTGGACCGGGGATGAGCGATGCGGCACGAGCGCGCGCCCGGCACGGACTCAAGGTAGGGGTCGCGCTCTTGTTGACCGTCGTTCTTGGGCCGGCCTACGCCGAAACGGCGCCTGCCTCGGCGCGACACGTAGCGCCAGGCCCTGCGCAAGCCGCCTGCGCCGCCTGTCACGGCACCGCGGGAGAGGGAATGACCGCAACCGCATCGCCGCGGCTCGCCGGACTTCCTGCGGCGTATCTGCGCAGGCAACTGGAAGCGTATGCGAATGGCAGCCGGCCGAGCGCGGTGATGGAGCCGCCCGCGCGCATACTGGACCGCGAACAGCGTGCACAGCTGGCCGCGTACTACCAAGCTCTGCCTGCACCGGGCCGCCACACCGCAGCGCCGGACGCGTCCCGCGATGAGCGCCTCGCCCGGCACGGGCGCTGGTCCGAGGAGATTCCTCCGTGTGTGCAGTGTCACGGCGCCAACGGCAGTGGCGTGGGCGCAATCCCGGCGCTGGCCGGGCAGCCGGCCGCGTACCTCGCCGCCCAGCTGCGCGCCTGGAAGGCGGGCGATCGGCGCGGGGAGCCGCTGGCTCTCATGCAGAGACTCGCCGCGAAGCTGTCCGCCGCAGACATCGAGGCGGTTGCGCAGTACTTCGCTGGAGCGCCGTGGCCACAAGGCAGGCCGCACGAGCCGCAGCAGGAGAGCGCCCCTGCGCCTTCACTCCCCGGCGCCCCTGCCGGGGGCAGCGCGATATTCGTGCCCTCCGATCGTCCGATTCCCGAGGACGACTTCGGCAAGGTGGTGCGGCTGGGCCGCGACATCTTCGAGGATCCGGCGAGACACGCCGCGCGCTACGTGGGAAACGATTTGCGTTGCACGAGTTGCCATCTCGATGCCGGCCGACGCGTGGGGTCCGCGCCGATGTGGGCCGCCTATGTGTCATATCCCGCCTGGCGCGCCAAGAACCACCACGTCAACACCTACGCCGAGCGATTGCAGGGCTGCTTCCTGTACAGCTTGAACGGCCGCGCGCCGCCACTCGGTGATCCGGTGCTGGTGGCGCTGGAGAGCTATTCGTACTGGATGGCACGCGGGGCTCCCGTGAACCCGAACATCGCCGGCCGCGGCTATCTCAAGCTCGCACGACCCGCGCTGCCTCCGGATGCCGGGCGGGGTGCCCGCGTGTACGCCACAAGCTGTGCGCTGTGCCATGGCGCGAACGGCGCGGGGCAGCGAGCGAACGATGGCAGTGCGGCGTTCCCTGCGTTGTGGGGCGCAAACTCCTACAACTGGGGCGCCGGCATGGTCAACGTCGGCTACGCCGCAGGCTTCATCAAGGGCAACATGCCGCTCAGTCAGGGCAATACCCTGAGCGATCAGGAGGCGTGGGATGTGGCGCTGTTCGTGGATAGCCACGAGCGGCCGCAAGATCCGCGCTACACCGGGTCAGTGGCACGCACCCGCGCTGCGTTCCACGACGGCGATGACTCGATGTACGGCCGGGTGGTCGACGGACACCTCCTTGGCAGCAGGTCCGTGGCCCCAGGTCCCCGCCCGACCCCTGCGAGCGCTGGAAACGATGGCCGCTGAAGCCGGGCCGCGGCGCTGAGGCCGCGGTGCCGATGGACCTCAGCGCGTTGCAGTACCTGATCGGCACCGCTGCCGGAGCATTCGTCGGCTTCACGCTGGGGCTCGTCGGCGGTGGCGGCTCGATGCTCGCGCTGCCGCTCATGGTCTATGCCGTGGGCGTGCGCGACCCGCATCTGGCGGTGGGCACAAGCGCGCTCGCGGTCGCTGCCAACGCCGCCGCCAATGCCTGCAATCACGCGCGCGCCGGCACCGTCCAGTGGCGGATCGCGGGCGTGTTTGCCGCGGCGGGGGTGTGTGGCGCGTGGCTCGGCTCATTCGCGGGCAAGGCGCTCGCCGGGGAGCGCCTGCTCGCCTGCTTTGGCGTGCTGATGCTGGTGGTGAGCGCGCTGATGCTGCGCCATCGTACGGTGATTCAACATCAGACCGCGGCGCTCGATGAGCGGCGTACCGCGCGACTGCTGCTGATCGGTATCCTGACTGGCGCACTCAGCGGCTTCTTCGGCATCGGCGGGGGCTTCCTCATCGTGCCCGGGCTGATGTACGCAGCGCGGCTGCCGATCCTCGAGGCCGTGAGCTCCTCGCTCATCGCGGTGACCGCCTTCAGCCTGACCACGGCCCTCAACTACGCGCGCTCGGACTGGGTGGCTTGGCCGCTGGCGGCGGTGTTCGCGTTCGGCGGGCTGCTGGGCGGGGCGGCAGGCGCGTCTCTGGCGCGGCGGTTGTCGGCGCGGCGCGGGGCCCTGGAGGTGCTGTTCGCGATGCTGATTTTTGCCGTCGGTCTGTACGTGCTATACCGCAGTGCCGGGACCTTTCGGCTTCTCGCTCGGCACGCTCCGCGCAGCTATTGATAGCTGCCCGCCTTCACGATCCCGAGACCGAACGCGGCCGCGACCGCCTCGGTGCGCGAGTGCACGTCGAGCTTCTCGAGGATCGCGGACACGTGATGCTCGACCGTTTTCGCCGAAAGGTGCAGCCGGTGAGCGAGCTGGGAATTCGTGTGCCCGGCCACGAGCAGCGTCAGTACCTGCACCTCGCGGCGCGTGAGACCCGCGGGGTTCCTGCGGGTCGCTGCGCGCGGGCCGCGCGGAATGCGCCGCGCGCCGAGCTGGCGCAGGCGCAGGCGCACCATCGCCGAAAGCGGCGCAGCTCCGAGCCCGTCGAGGATGCCGAGCGCCTCGCGCAGGGCGTCTTCGGGACCCTGCGCCAGGGAGAGCGCCTGCTCGTACGGCATGCCGATGTGCTGCCATGCCAGCGCCGCGGCGCGCCACTGGCCCTGCAGCATCAGTTGATAGGGCTCGGCGACATCGTCTGTAATATCGACCGGTTGGACGCGCGACAGCCAGAACAGCAGCTCACCCTTAATCCACGGAGCGGTGTGGCCACGGACGTGCGCCAGCCCGCGCGCGGCCTCGCGCGCGACCTCCTGGTCTCGGCCCGCATACCAGGCTCGCTCAGCGCGCGCCGCCGCGACGCGGCCGATGCGGTTGAGTTCGCTGGTAGGCAGCGCGAGCGCGAGCGCCTCGTCGAGAAAGGCGTCCGCTCCCGGATCACCGCGGCGCAGGCGCACCAGTGCCAGGGTCGCGAGGATGGTGATGCGCTGCTGCACACCGGTCACTTCCGAGCCCTGCAGCAGCTCGGTCGCCATGCGCGCCGCTTCGCTCCAGCAGCCGCGTTCGAGCTCGCAGGTCGTGTAGTAGGCGCGGATGTAGGCACTGTGGGAAAAGATGCCGCGCTCCTCGCAGTATTCGACGCCATCCTGGAATATCTGCTGTGCGCGTGCGAAATCGTGGATCAGCACCGCATAGAAGAGCAGGGTGCGATAGGCGCGCGCGGCGTGATCCTCGAGCCGCTCCTCGAGCGCCAGCGCCAGGCTGCGCTCCAGCGCGGCGTAGCCGGCGCGATCGCCCCTGCCGAGCAGCGCACCGCCGATGTTGCAGAGCGCGTGGGCTTCGGTGGCGCGGTCGCCCAGACCGCGCGCGAGCTCCAGCGCACGCTGACCGAACTCGAGCGCCTCCCGGTCCCAGCCGCGGTGCACCGCCAGCAGCGCGCGCCAGCTGTACGCCAGTGCGAGAGCGGCGCCGGGAGGCAGCCCCTCGAGCAGCGCAATGGCCGCGGCGACGCACTCGTCCGCGTGGGCCTTGTCGCCGAGCGTGCGGTACTCCTGCGATAGCAGGCTCAACACTCGCGCCTGCGCTCCGCGGTCACCCACCTCGCGCCAGCAGTCGAGCGCGGCGCGTGCCGAGGCCACCGCTTCGCGGGTCTGATTCGCCAGGGTGCTCTCGCAGGCATGGCGCTCCAGCAGGTCGGCCCGCAACGCGGCGCCGAGCGAGCCGCCGTAGCGCAGCGCGGCGCGCAGATGCGCGGCCGCTTCGCGGTGTGCCCCGAGGCGCGCTGCCTCGCGCGCGGCGCGCGGTGCATGCTCGAGCACGGCCTCACCGAGTTGCGCGAGCGTGGCGTGGTGCACGATGCGTGCTGCATCGGCGCCGTGCTCGGTGAGGATCCGGGTCAGCTCGGTGTTCAGCGCGCGCGCACGTTCAGCTGAGATCGTACCGAGCACGGCGAGGCGCGCCAGCTCGTGGCGGAAGCCCACCGATTCGGTTTGCACGTCGAGCAGCCCGCAGGCGCCCGCTTCGTCGACGGCCATCTGCCGCGGCCCGAGCGTCGCTTCGATCAGCCACGTCTCGGTGCGGCCCGGACAGATCGCGATCAGCTCGGCGAGCTCGCGCGTGGCGCTCGAGCAGCGCAACAGCCGTGCGACCACCGCATCACGCACGCTGCCGGGCACGAGCTCACCCGGGCTGGCCAGCACTTCGCGCAGAAAGAACGGATTGCCCCCGGTGATCTGATGCAGCCGCGCGGCGTCGCGGCCACTGTCGCGCGTCAGCATTTCCACCGCCGCCACCGACAGCGGGGTGAGCTGCATGCGGATCACGTGATGACCGGTGAGTTCCGCAAGTGCCAGGCGCACCGGATGGCTCCCCGACAACTCGTCGTCGCGATAGGTGGCGACGAACACCGCGCTGGTGCGCTGGATACGTCGGCCGATGAAGCGCAGAAAGTCGAGCGTCGCGGCGTCCGCCCAATGGATGTCCTCGAGCACGACCACGCAGGCGCGTTCGGGCCGCGCGAGTTCCTCGAGCAGCAGCCGGAAGAGCCGGTCGCGCGACTCGGCATCGCTCGTCAGGTGTCGGCCGAGTCCCGGAGCCTGCGCGGCAATCTCGTGCACCGGCGCCAGTGGCCGCGGGGTGGAGAGCGCGTCACACGCGCCCCACAGGGTGCGCGCGTCGCGCCGATGCGCGGTCACAAAGCGCTCGACCAGGGAGCTCTTGCCGAGGCCTGCTTCCGCGGCGATGAGCACCAGCTTGCCGCAGGCCGCGCGTGCATCCTGCAAGCAGCGGTCGAGTTCCTCCAGTTGCCTTTGACGCTCGAGCAGGTGCATGCGCGGCGCATTATCTGACACTCGCGTGGGCGGAAGCCACGCCCAGGAGTTGTCGTCACGTCGCCGGGAGCGCCCCCCGACAAGATGGGGGTAGCCAGAGCGCAATTTGGGGGTGTTGACCCAATCCGGAATGCCGGCGCGGCTAGTAGCGTTTGAGCCGTACGCACTTGCGTGAATTTCGGCTCGTGAGGTGACTCCATGCCGCGCTATGTCGTCGAGAGAGAATTTCCAACCGGTCTCCAGGTCCCCGTTGATGAGACCGGCGCCCGGGCCTGTGCCGCGGTCGTCGAGAGCAATCTCGCCGGCCAGGTCACCTGGGTTCATTCCTACGTCAGCACCGACAAGAAGAAGTCGTTCTGCGTTTACGACGGACCGACGCCCGAGGCCATCCGCCTCGCGGCGAGCCGCTGCAAGCTGCCGGTGCAGCGGATCACGGAAGTGCGTGTGCTCGATCCCTATTTTTACAAGTGAATGCCCCGTCAGGGGAGGAGATGACTATGAATGCTTCGTTCAAGAAATCGCTGTATGCGCTGTGCGCGCTGAGCATCCTGGCACCCCTGGCCTTGCCAGCGGCTGCCGGGGAGCATGAGCAGCCCACTCCGCTCATCGACAAGGTACGCGGCGCCACCGCGCGCTTCATCAACATCAACAACGCGACCGCGGAGGGCTTCGTGCCGGCCACGCCCTGCGTCAGCGGCCCGGACACGGGCGCCATGGGTGTGCACCTGGTGTACCCCTCGCGCCTCAATACGGTGGTCCTGGACCCGACGAAGCCGCAGGCTCTCATCTACGAGCCGATGGCGAACGGTGCGATGCGCCTGGTGGGTGTCGAGTTCATCGTTCTGGAGAGCGTCTGGGCGGCGAGCAACCCGCCCCCGGCGGTGCCGGCGCTCGACGGCAATCTCATGAACCTGATCGGCGCCCCGAACCGCTTCGGCCTGCCCGCGTTCTACGAGCTGCACGTGTGGGCCTGGGAGCAGAACCCCAAGGGCAGCTATGCCGACTGGAACACCAACGTGACGTGCTCGCACCAGCCGAACCAGGCCAAGTGAGGCGGTTCGGGTCACAACCACTCGGAGGGGGCCCATGAAGACGGCAACCACGGTGCTGGCAGCGCTGTTGCTCGGCGCCTGGGTCACGGCGGCGGCACAGACGCCGCCGCAGCAGGCGGCGGTGCATCGCTATGTCATCGAGCGCACCTTTCCTGCCGGAGCACTGGAGGGACTCGATGCCGCGGTGAAAGCCAAGGTCAACGCCAACCACTCCAGGTTCGGAGTGCGCTGGGTGATGTCCTACGCCAACGCCGCCAAGACCAAGACCTACTGTGTGTACGAGGGACCTGACGAGGCCGCAATCTGCGAGGCGGTCGCGGCCAACACGCGGCCGGTGGACCCGATCACTGAAGTGCCGGTGACGCTGCTGCCGCGGTAAACCTTAGCGCCGGGGCGGCCTTGGCCGCCCCCGGCGCACCGGCATTCCGGCCGGCGGCGTGGGCTGTGACCGGGCAGCAGCGCATTTCGGGGGCCGGGACTCCGCATCCCGCCGGCCAGGGCGCTCGGGTCGCTCCGCCTGAACGGCGCACCGGGAACATGGGCGGCCAGCAGGTCGGGTGGATTCCGCCACCCGATCACGGCATTCTAACGCGCCTAATCTCGGGGCATCGTTGCCGAAGGTGATCTATGAAACGTCGACTGCTGGGGTGTTTGCTCGCAACTGCCGTGGCGCTGCCTGCGATCGCCGCTCTCAAGCCCGGTGACCAAGCGCCGGAATTCACCACGCAAGCATCCCTGGCCGGCAAGGCCTTTACCTTCTCGTTGAAGGACGCGCTCGCCAAAGGACCGGTGGTCGTGTACTTCTACCCTTCCGCGTTTACCGGCGGTTGCAATCTTCAGGCGCATACCTTCGCGATCAACAAGGACAAGTTCACGGCCGCTGGCGCTTCGATCATCGGCGTATCGCTGGATTCCATCCAGCGCCTCAACGATTTCTCGGCCGATCCCAACTACTGCGCGGGCAAATTCCCCACCGCCTCCGACGCCGACGGCAAGATCGCCAAGTCCTACGAGCTCTCGGTGAAGGAGGGGCCGCCCGGCCTCAAGGACACCCGCGGGGTCGAGATCGGGCACGCCTTTGCGGAGCGCACTACCTTCGTTGTGACTCCGGACGGCAAGATCTCCGACACCATAGGCGGCATGGCCCCGGACCAGAATGTGCAGCAGGCGCTGGAGGCCGTGCAGCGGCTCGCCAAGGGCGCGAAGAAGCCCGCCGGCTGAGGTCCAGCGCCTACGCTGCGTCTCGCTCCCGGGGCATTCTTCGGCGGTGCCCGGCGATCCTGCTCAGGGCACGGGCTGGAGGTCTCGCACCGCATCGCGGAAGGCTCTCCCGATGCGGTCGTTACGCATACCCACCAGGACCTGCATTTCATACTGGTGATGAGCGGCGAGTATCGGTCGGCCGCGGTCGGCCGACCCGCGCTCAGTGGTCCGGTGCTGCTCTACAACCCGCCGGGGACGACGCATCGCGATCACTTCGAGCGTGGCCGCGGCAGCTTCTTCTCCATCTCGCTGGACCCGGCGCGCGCGCGCAGGGTCCTGCAGGGCATAGTGCTGCCGCAGGAACCGCGCTACCTGGAGCGCACCGCGCAGCATGGCCTTGCGGTCAGCATCGCTGCCTTGTGCGCGCGCCAACGCGCCGACCTGTCGTTGGAAGCCCTGGCACTGGAACTGCTCGGCAGCATGGAAGAGCGGGCGGTCGGGCCGGAGGGGATCCCGCAGTGGATGCCGCGGGCGCTCGAGCTGCTGCACGACCGCTACGCTGAGGATCTGTCAATAGCACAGGTAGCGGCGGCCGCCGGGATTCATCCGATTTACTTGGCGCGCACGTTCCGCCGCCACTTTCGCTGCACTCCGGGTGCCTTCACGCGGTTCCGGCGCCTGGAGAAGGCGGTTGGCCTGCTGTCTTCCACCGCTTCCCCGCTGACGGAGGTTGCCCTCGCCAGTGGCTTCGCCGACCAGAGTCACCTGACCCATGCGTTTGCGCGCTGGTTCGGGGTGTCGCCTGCGCAGTATCGGATGCTTACCGGGCGCCACGACCGAAGTGCGCCCCCCGCGTTGCAATTAGACAAGACCGGATCCCCTCATTGGTCAAAACTCCGCGAGTTGGCAGCGGCCACGCGCCGCAGCGCGAAGAGGGGCAGATGACCGGAACACACAGTTCGGGGTGGATCAGGATGCTGCTGGCTGCCGCCGGTGTCATCGGTGCGGCGCACGCGCAGGAGCTTGCCTCGGCCGACCCGGCTGCGGCAGGCATTTCGGGCCAGCGTTTGGCGCAGATGGAGCAGTCGATCCGCGCCGGTGACTTCAAGGCCATCACGAGCGTGCTGGTCGTGCGCGGCGAGAAGCTCGCCTTCGAGCGCTACTTCGACGCCGATGGCGTCGAGGGGCTGCGTAACACGCGCTCCGCGACCAAGACCGTCACCGGGATGCTGATTGGCATCGCCATCGATCGCGGCGCGCTGGCAGGCGTCGACGCGCGGGTGCTGGAATTTTTTCCCGACAAACAGCCATTACAGAACCCCGACCCTCGCAAAGCGCAGATCACCGTTGAAGACTTTCTCACCATGAGCTCGCTGCTCGAGTGCGATGACGAGAATCCGTACTCGCGTGGCAACGAAGAGCGCATGTACCTGGTGGAGGACTGGGCACGCTTCACTCTCGATCTGCCAATCCGGGGCTTCCCCGACTGGGTGCCGAAGCCGGCCGATGCGCCGTATGGGCGCAGCTGGAGTTACTGCACGGCCGGGCCGACCACGCTGGGCCCGCTGCTTGAGCGGGCCACCCGCAAGAGCGTCCCGGACTTCGCGCGCGACAACCTATTCGCGCCCTTGGGCATTACGCGCGTGAAGTGGCAGTTCCAGCCGCTCGGCGGTGCCATGACCGGCGGCGGCCTGAATCTGCGCAGCCGCGACTTGGCGAAGCTCGGACAGTTGTACCTGAATGGCGGGCGCTGGAATGGCCGCCAGGTCATTTCACAGCAGTGGGTAGCCCGCTCGCTTGCCCCGCACGCGCAGGCGCGCGACGACACCGACTACGGCTACCTCTGGTGGCTGCAAACCTTCCACGCCGGCGGCCGCGAGTTCAAGTGCTTCGCCATGTATGGTACGGGCGGTAACAAGGTCTATGCGTTTCCGGGCGAGAAGCTCCTGGTGGTCGTGACCACGACCAATTTCCGTGTGCCCGGGGCCGGTGCGCTAACGGACAAGCTGCTCACCGATCACATCCTGCCATCCCTGCTTTAAGCGTCATGTGGTCCGCCCGCCAGTGCTCTACAGGCGTACCTCGAACTTGACGCCGATGCCGTTGGTGTACTTGAGTGACGGTTCGGTGTCGCGCTGGCGCCCGAAGTAAGCGTTGAGGTCGGCGCATTTGCAGCGTCCGACGGGTGTCTGAAAACCAAGCTCGAAGCGCCAGCGGTTGAAGCTATCGTAGCGCGTGTCGTAGTAAGCCTCGAGGTTCGTGTACGGGGTCACCTCATGACCCCATGCATGGGTCTGCACCTTGAGGCGCAGCCGGTCCCGATAGCGCTGGTAATCCGTACCGTTGTCGTTGCCGAAGTCTGCGCGCACGCGATTCTCGACACGCACCCCCTCAGCCGGGTACCACGTATAGTAGAACATCAGGGCGAACAAGCGGGCGATGCTGCGGTCTTCGCCAGCCGTTTGTGGCGGCTTCTCGGAGTACGAGACGCCGCCGCGGAAGCCGATGTTCCTGTCCAACGCGTAGTGGACATACGCTGACAGCTCGGCATTGACCGGGTCACCGGTGTCACTATCGCGCGTATGCGTTGCATCGAGCAGGATCCGCGTCGAATCTACGACCGGAATCCAAACCCTCAGCTCGGGCCAGAATTCGGTGTTCGTCTCTGCCGCGCGGACGTCCACTCCGCCAAGCGCGAGGCTCAGGGTGGCGAGCGCCGTCCAGCAAGTGCCTGCTGGGCAGCGGCGCGGCTTCAGCGCGCATGTGTTCGACGTTGGTCGCACCCAGTGCACAATCCCTTCCGATCACCCGCGGCCGCCGTACGCGCAAACCAACGCACGGCGCCGCTGGGACGGGTGTCTTCTACCGTGACCGGCGATGAACGTACATAGGACTCTCGCCTTACCCGGCCCGGCAGCCCGTCAACATCGACTCGGAGCTCCGACAGTCCGAGTAGCGCAGCGGGCAGCCGCGTTCACACTCCGAAACACACGGCACGGATGTCGTGGTACCACCCCTGCGCTTCGGCGAGGCGCGCGGGGGTGGCGCCGGTGTCGCTTGTCTCAGCCGGGGCTGCCACGGACTCGATGCGATCGCCTACGATCCTGAAATGCCCGTGTATGGCGAGTGCCGTGCGCGAACCGAGCAGGCTGAAACAGACGCTCTCCAACTCGGTGACAAGCGGCGGGCGCTCCGCGAGCGACGTGGCGATTGCCGCTGCGCACTGCAGCGCCTGGCTGCGTGCTGCCGAAGCAGCCTTTGGCATGGCGCCCGCGATGCACGCGTCGCCGATGACGTGGATACCCTTGACCGTTTGCGACTCGAAAGTAAGCGGATCCACCGGGCACCAACCGTGTCCCGAGGAGAGGTCATGGAGCTGGGCCAGAGCGCCCGGTGCCTGAGGCGGAATGATGTTCGCGAGGCTCACGCGGTGTGCGCCGCTGGCGCTGTAGAGGGTGTGCGTGGCCGCGTCGATGCGCGTTACGACCCCACCCGCGGCCGGTGGGACCCATTCGATCATGCCTGGATAGAGGTCCTCCCAGGCGGCGCTGAACACGTCCTGACGCGGGAAGTGATTGTTGGAATCAAAAATGAGAACCTTGCAGCGCGCGCGGTGCGCCTTCAGCCAGAATGCAAAGAGGCTGGCGCGCTCGTACGGTCCCGGCGGGCAGCGCATGAGTCCCGCGGGCACGCTGATCGCAACGGTTCCGCCATCCGGAACCGCCTGCAGCTGCCGTGCCAGCAGTCCCGTCGCAGGGCCTGCCTCCCAGGCGTGCGGCATGCGCAAGGCAGCGGCCGCATCGTACCCCTCGGGCTGGCCGTAGAGCAGACGGATGCCCGGAGCGACCACCAGGCGGTCGTAGGGGAGCGCGACGTCGTTGGCTAGCCGTACCGACCGCTGCTGCGGGTCGATGCCGATTACCGAATCCCGCACGTAGCGCACACCGGCACGCATAAGTCCCGCACGGTCGATCGTGATCGACTGGAGACTGCGAAGCTGTGCGAGCACTGCATTGCTCATCGGACAAGTCATGTAACGATCGTGCGGATCGACGAGCGTGACGTCGATCTCCGGTGCGAGCCGGCGCAGCGCGAGCGCGCAGCCCGCCCCGGCAAATCCGCCACCCGCTACCACTACCCGCGCAGCGCCTGCGGCGCCGGCCCGCCAGGGCAGGGCTGCCGCCGTCAGCAGCCCCGCCCGCAGGAACTCCCGCCGGCGTATCACTCCCACTCCAACTCCTGATACGCGCGCGCGACGTTGCGCGGATGGGTCTGGTCCCAAAGCTGCCACGAGGACTTCTGCGGCTGTACCGCACTCACGGCCTCCTGCAGTGGCTTGCCCTCGGACAACGCGGCGCGCACCCCTTGCAGCAATGCCTCCAGATAGCGGCGCTGAGGCGCGAGCGCCGCGGACAGATCGCTGCTCGCTGGACCGTGTCCCGGGACCACGTGCCTTACGGGTAACCGCGCGAGCTCCGCACTTGCCGCCAGCCATCCCTTGAGGCTCCCATCGAGCACCGGAGTTCGTCCGACGAACAGCAGATCCCCGGTCCAGAGTGTGCCGCTCGCTTGATCGAACACCGTCAGGTCGCAATCCGTGTGGGCGCGCGGCCAAGCGCGCAGCGCGAGTTGTCGCTGACCGATATCGAGCCGCACCTCGCTGCCGACATCGACGGTACGATCGGGAGCGATGATCTGGCCGGGGTCCGCTGGCTGCGCGAAGTCCGCGGCGTAGTTTTTCAGGAAGAACTCGCGACTGCGGGCGAGCGCTGCGCCGAGTGCCTGGTGACCGACAAACTGCGCCCGGTCATCCTTGAACGCGAGGTTGCCAAGTACGTGGTCGACATGGACGTGGGTGTTGATTACGTAGCAGACCGGAAGGGTCGTGTGCTCCTGCACGGCCGCACGCAGGGAGTGGCCTACCCGGACGGAGCCGCCGCTGTCGATGATGGCCACGCAGCGTGCTCCGACCACGAATCCGATGTTGGCGATGTCGTCGTGTCCGGGAGCGTCGAGGGCCAGTGTCTTGCCGGTATGTACGAACACTCCGGGGGCGATTTCGCTCACCGGGAGCGCCGCCGCATGTCCTGTGGCTGATGCTGAGAGCGATCCCAGCAGCGCAAGCTGCTTCAGATAGTCATGAAAGCCGCGCGGCCGATCGCGGCGCGCGAGCACGCGGTGCACTATCTCGAACCGTTGCTCGCGGTCCAGGTCGCCATGAAGCGTTCCTGAGTCGGCACATCCGTGGCTTCGACGGTGAGCGGACTACTGAGGGGTTTGCTGCTGGCTATGCGCAGCGTTGGATTCTCACTGAGCGAGATGCCGGTGTCGGCCTCCATCAGGGTCTGGCCGCCTGCGCTCAGGCGGATGTGCGAAACGAAGTGCGGCGGGATGGGGTCGCCCGTGCGCGGGTCGATCTGGAAGCCGGAGTTGTTGGGATGACGGATGCTGAACTGCAGCGATCGGGCATCCGGCGAGGGACGGAAGCGAATCTGCCCGAGGGTGCCGTCCCCGGCTGCGCTCGGGGGAGCCGAGCAGCCGCCGCTGGCGTTGACCCACGTGCTGCGCATCTCCAGCTTGCCGTCGGAGGTCTCGGCAACGGCGCGCACCGAGGTGTAGCGGTCGATGCGTACGCGCAGGTCGATCTCCTGCAGCGGCACGCCTCGGGCCAGCTCCATCGTTGTGACGAGCGGTGAGGGGTTGTTGTCGATGATGACGCGCACCTGCCTCACGTTGCCCTGGAGCGCACCGCCGAAGCGCACCACCACCGGGGTCGCAGACGGATCGGGCGTACTGCCAGGGGCCTCGATGCTCATCATCTCGTCGCCGATTTCTCCCATCGCGCGCGTGCCATACAGCTGCTCACGCATCGACGGCCAGGCGCCGCTGGCAGGGGACTGGGATTGCGCCACCGTAACAAGCGGTGCGACCAGGCTCAGGACACCCGCGCACAACAGGCGGTGCCGCACAGGAATGCTCTCAAGCGACATGGTTGCCCTGCCTCCGGGGGCCGCGCAGTTCGCTAACGTGAACGTCGGCGCGCACCACCGCCCCGCAGCATACGAGCAGCCGCCGTGCGGAGCAACGAACCTGCCGTGCGCACGTGCGCGTTCCCTCGCGGCCAGAACTGCGCCTAGGGCTGCGGCGCCGCCAGGAGAAAGGCCGGCGCCTTTTCCTATTGGCGATGCACGATGCGCTCTGTCTGACCAGGTAGCCCGGCGATCTCCCCCTCGCTGTAGCCGGCGAAGTAACGCATCTCCACGATCCGCGCCAGCACACCGCACCGGGCCGGTTGAGCGTAGTGTGGCGGTGCGCTGCGCCAAACAGGTGAGGGTCTTGCTCATGGTATCGCTCGAGCATATCTTCGAGCCGTTCTCTGGCACGCGTGAGGCGGGGGACGCGCGGGACTAGGCTGTCACTGGTGTACGGCATCATGGAGTCCGTGGGCGGAGGGATACTGGGAGGGTCGGAAAGCGGTCGCAGCACTACCTTCCGCGTTCACTTACCGGTGGCGGGCGAGAGGGTCGAGGACGTCGTCGAGGCGTAACGGGTGTATGGCCAGCGGGGTGGTTGTCGATGACGAGCCCGACATTGGCGAGGATTCGCCGGGTCTCAGCACCCACGCATTCTTGGCGGCGGCGCGCGAGGCGGGCGCTCACGAGATACTCACCAAACCGTTCGACCTGAGCGAATTGCTCGCCGCCATTCGCCGGCAGCTGCCGAACTGATGGCGATCAGAAGGAACGCTGTCATGACGCCACCGCTCGAGGCCGTTCGGCCCGTCACGCTCGCTGAGATTCAGGCCGCGCGCAGGCGAATTGCCAATACCATCCTGCGCACGCCGCTGTTTCGACTCGAGCTGGGAAGCGGCGCGCCCGATATCCGGCTCAAGCTCGAGAACCTGCAGCCGACCAACTCCTACAAGGTGCGCGGCGCCGCCAATGCGGTGGCAATGCTCTCCGACGCCGCGCGCCGCCAGGGTGTATGGACCATCAGCGCGGGCAACGCCGGGCAAGGTGTGGCCTACGCCGCACGGCAGGCGGGCGTGCCATGCTCGGTGGTGGTCATCGAGACGGCGCCCAGGGCCAAGATCGAACGCATGAAGGCGCTCGGTGCCAGGCTCATCCCGGTCCCGTACGAGGTCGCATGGAAAGCGCTCGACGAACACGCCTATCCGGGAGTCGAGGGTACGTTCGTGCACCCCTTCGACAATCACAACTTCATTGCTGGCCATGCGACCATGGGTCTAGAGATTGTCGAGGACCTGCCGGAAGTCACGGCAGTGGTCGCTGCCATCGGCGGCGGCGGCCTGATTACGGGCGTCGGAAGTGCCGTCAAGGCACTGAAGCCCGACGTGCAGGTGTGGGGCGCGGAACCCGAGACGGCCGCCCCTGCCGCGCTCTCCTTCGAGAAGGGTACGCCGCAGATCTTTCCGCACTGGCAAGCCTCGTTTGTCGACGGGGCGGGCGGTCACAGTGTCTTCCCGCGCATGTGGCAGCGGATGCAGACGATCGTCAGCGGCTCGCAGGTGGTAACCCTGGAACAAACCCGCAGCGCCGTGCGACTGATGGCAGAGAAGGCGCGCGCCATCTGCGAAGGCGCCGGCGCACTCGGGCTGGCGGCGGCGCTGACGGGACGGCTCGGCGCCGGACCGGTCGTCGCCATTGTCTCGGGCGGCAACATCGACCTGGACACGTATCGCGACATTCTGGCAACCGCATCCGGCTGAGGTCGCGGCTGCACGGGCTCAGGGCGCGGGTGGACTGCCGGCGTGCGATGGGCGACTATGCCGGCCCCTTGCCCGAACCTAAGCTCCATGCCCACGCACCACGGCGCTCCTGCTGGCGCTGAGCCATCACAAGTGAGTTCTTCGGAGCCGCTCGCGCGCGGCCGGGCCTGCTACGAGCGCCGCGAGTGGAACGACGCCTTCGAGGCGTTGTCACTCGCGGAGCGCTTGCATCCGCTCGGTACCGAGGATCTGCAGCGCTTCGCCTGGGCCGCGGGCCTGACGGCGCGCGACGAGGAGATGCTGAGCGCGCAGGAACGCGTGTATCACGCCTGGCTCGAGGCAGGCGAAGAGCTCGCCGCGGCACGTGCCGCGTTCTGGTTGGGATTTCGCCTGCTGGCCCGTGGAGAGCCCGGTCGGGGGGGTGGCTGGCTGAGCCGCGCCCGGCGCCTGGTCGACCTCCATCCTCAGGACTGCGTAGAGCAGGGCTACCTGCTCCTGCCAGCCGCGCAGCGTCATCTCAGTGCCGGCGAACACGTCGAGGCAATCGAGTGCGCGGCCGCGGCCGCACGCATCGGCGAGCGCTTCGCCGAGGCGGACCTCATCGCCTTCGCGCGCAATCTGCAGGGCCGTGCGCTGCTCAACGACGGACAGATCGAACGCGGCCTCGCCCTGCTGGATGAGGCCATGTTGGCCGCCACCGCGGACGAGCTGTCGCCGGTCGTGACCGGCCTCATCTACTGCACGGCCATCGCCGGCTGTCACCGCGTGTTCGCATTCGACCGTCTCAGGGAATGGACGGCGGCACTCTCCGGCTGGTGTGACGCCAACCCGCAGCTCGGGATGTTCACCGGACACTGTCTCGTGCACCGCGCCGAGGTCATGGAGCTCAATGGCTCGTGGCCCGAGGCGGTGCAGGAGGCCCGCCGCGCGGTAGAGCGCTGCGTGCGCGACGTTGAACGCTCGGCCGCGGGACGCGCGCACTACCAGCAGGGCGAAATTCACAGGCTGCGGGGCGAATTCGCGCTGGCCGAAGCCGCGTATCTCGAGGCAAGTCGTGCCGGATGCGAGCCTCTGCCGGGAATCGCACTGCTGCGTCTGGCTCAAGGAGACACGGCTGCGGCGGCCAGTGCCAGTCGGCCTGCCGTGGCCGCGGTCCGCGAGCGACTGGCGCGCCTGCGCCTCCTTCCCGCGCACCTGGAGATCATGCTGGCCGCCGGCGATCTCGACGAGGCGCGTGCCGCCAGCCGCGAGCTGCAGGAGACGGCGGCGAGTCTCGATTCCGAGGTGCTGGATGCAATCGCCGCGCATGCTCGCGGATCGATCCACCTCGCTGCGGGAGAGGCGCACGCGGTACGGGAACCCGCACGGCGCGCGTTCGAAATCTGGCAGCGGCTCGGCGCGCCCCACCTTGCCGCACGGCTGCGAGTCCTCCTGGCCCGCGCCTGCGCCGCCGCGGGAGATGCGGGGGGCGCGCGGCTCGAGCTGGCGTGCGCGCGTGAAGTATTTGAGCAGCTCGGCGCGAGACCCGACCTTGCTGTAGTCGAGGCGATCGATGCCAGTCTCGGAGCGGTGCCGCGCGCAGGGTCGTCGGCCGAGTCCCATCAGCTCACGGGTCGCGAGTTGCAGGTGCTGCGGCTGATCGCCGGGGGCAAGACCAACAAGATGATTGCGCGCGAGCTGTCGCTGAGCGAAAAGACCATAGACCGTCACGTCAGCAATATCTTCACCAAGGCCAACGTCTCCTCGCGTGCCGCCGCCACGGCGTTCGCGTACGAGCATCAGCTGCTCTGAGCACCCGCGCGTCGCGCGGCAGGCCAAACTACCCATGCCCGAGCGGCTGCTCCGTGGGTAATTCACCCGACGTTCGCGCGAACGCGCGTCAGTAGGCTGCTGGTCCACGAGCCACCAGCACCGGGAGCCAGCCATGACCAGCCATGAAGCCACGCAACTGATCGAGGAGGGGGCCGCGGCGCTGCGCCTCGCGCGCCCGCGGCCGCGGCCGCCGGTCCGGGAGTCGTTCGACGTCATCGTGATCGGCGCAGGCCAGGCGGGTCTCTCGGTCGGCTATCACCTGTTACGCACTGGCGCCCGGTTCGTCATTCTGGATGCCAACGGGCGCGTCGGGGACTCCTGGAGAAAGCGCTGGGATTCGCTGCGGCTGTTCACTCCCGCGAAGTTCAGCGGGCTGAACGGGATGCGCTTCCCGGCGCCGCGTAACCATTTTCCGACCCGCGACGAGATGGCCGACTACCTGGAGGCTTACGCCCGGCGCTTTCGGCTGCCCGTGCGCAGCGGTCTACGCGTCGAGCGACTCTACGCCCGCGGCGGACGCTATATCGTCAGCGTCGGCGGCCGGGAGTTCGAAGCCGCGCAGGTCGTGGTGGCGATCGCGAAGTACCAATGCCCCAGAGTGCCGTCATTTGCGGCCGAGCTGTCCCCGGACATCACCCAGATGCATTCCAGCGAGTACCGCAACCTTGTCCAGCTGCGCACAGGCGGCGTGCTGGTGGTCGGCGCCGGCACCTCCGGGGCTGACATCGCATTGGAGACCGCCCGCGGTGGTCACGCGACCTGGCTCGCCGGCCGCAGCACCGGCCAGGTACCGTTTCGCCCGGAGAGCTTCCTGGGTCGCAACCTGTTCGCCCCACTTATCCTCGGGTTCGTCTTCCACCACCTGCTGACTGTCAACACGCCTCTGGGTCGCAAGGCTCGGCGCGGCGTGCTTACCCGCGGTTCCCCGCTGCTCCGGGTCAAGCACTGCGACCTCGCCGCGGCAAAGGTCGAGCGCACCCCGCGGATCGTCGGGGTACGCGACGGGCTGCCGCTGCTCGCCGACGGCCGGGCGCTCGCGGTCGCGAACGTGGTGTGGTGCACCGGATTCAGCCCGGGTTTTGACTGGATCGACCTGCCCGTCTTCGGCGGCGACGGTGAGCCGGAGCACTGCAGCGGTGTGCTCGAGGGGCAGCCCGGGCTTTACTTCGTCGGACTGCCGTTCCTGCACGCGATGTCGTCATCCATGATCCATGGGGTAGGTCGCGACGCGGCCCGGATTGTCCGGGCGATCACGGCGCACGCCACTGTATTGCCGGCGGGTGCAGGGGCACTGCGCTGCAGGGGAAGCGCGACGGCGCCTTTGTAGTCGTGGAGTTCGGGGCACGATGGATAATGCGTCGTGCCCATATCGCCCCGCCGCTCCTTGTGGAAGTGCCCGAAGTGCCGGCGCGCCTTCGCCAATCGCAACCAGCGGCATGCCTGCGCGGCGCTGAACCTCGAGCATCACTTCGTAGGCAAGGATCCGGCGGTACGCGCGCTCTTTGAGCACTTGCTAAGGAAGCTGCGTGGATTCGGTCCGGTGACTGTGCTGCCTGAAAAGACGCGCATCGCATTTCAGGTGCGGATGTCGTTCGCGCAGGTGACGCCGCGTCGGACCTACTTGGTCGGTCACCTCGTCCTCGACCGGGTGAGCTCGAGTACCCTTTTCAACCGGGTGGAGACGATCTCACCCCGCAACCACGTGCATCATTTCAAGCTCGAGTCGCGCGCTGATCTCAATCGCGAGTTTATTGTGCACCTTGCGCAGGCGTATGCGGTCGGTCAGCAACGTCACCTGACTCGCGCTGCACAGGACCGCGACAGCTGAGCGAAGTCTCCCAGCGCGCGTTTAACGATTCAGCAGACTGAACCTGATGCGCAGCGGGTAGCAGGAGCTCACCGGCCGCCCGTCTTCGGTGGTGGGTCGATAGTATCCGGAGCCCGCCCTGGCGAGCTTCAGGGCGCCCTCGTCGAGTCGCACGCTCCCGGATGACAGGGCGACCGTAGGTGCCCCGCTCAGGCGGCCGCGCTCATCGACACAGACACGCACCGAGGCTAGGCCCTCTTCGCCGAGGTGAATCGCGGACAGTGGGTAGTAATCGCGCGTGTTCGGGAATCCCTGCCCCGGCCCGCCGACGACGCGCCTGACGGCCGGCGTAGGCGCCGCTGGCGCGGACGGCGGCGGCGGCGATGCGATCGCTCCATCGCGTACGGCTCCGGGTTCCTCAGGCGTCGGGATGGGGGGAAGCCGAGGCTCATCGATCCGGATGGTCGTGCCCTGGAGGTCCGGCCCGAGCGGGGGTGGTGGCGTCGGTGGCGTCTGCGGCTCGATCACGAAATCGACTGCGGTGCGCGGCGCAGGCGGCTCGATCCGATTCACGATTCCAGCGCCGAGAGCGAAAAACACCAGCCCGTGCAGGCACACGATCAGAAACACCACACCGGTGCGCCGCGAGGCCGCGGGCAGGTCCTGCGGCAGGTAGGCGGTAAGGGACCTGCCACTCAGCGTCGGGCTCGCAGCCACGGCGGCGTGCTCGTGTGCAATGACGCTGCTCGCCCAGCAACACCCGACCGCAAGGCGTAGCCGCGCCACCTGGCCGCGCCTCGCGGCCAGGTCCGCCAGCCACTCTTCCTCGAGGCGTTCGCCAAGCGCCGGCGGCGCGCCGCGCGCGGCCCGACGAATGAGCCAGCAGGACAGTCCGTCAAGCCGTGAATTCATGCCAGGACTCCTCGGCCAAAACCTGCGAAGAGCTCGCTTGCGCGGGCCAACCCGCCCGGGGTCAGCCGGTAGAAGCGGCGGCGCGGCCGGCCCGCACTCGACGGATCGATAGTTTCCCAGCGGCTGACGAACCAGCCGGCGGACTCGAGGCGCAGCAGGATGGGGTAGAGCGTGCCGGAGGCGATGCGACTGTGCTTCTGGACGTCTGCGCCGGACAATTCCTCAGTGGGATTCTCCAGGAAGGCCTCCAGCACCTTGAGCATCTGGAGAGAGATACGGACGCGGCGGTCCTTACCCATGGTTGTAAGTCTATATAGGGTAGCGCCTCAAGGCAAATTGCCTTGCCAAAACGGTTGATGCGCCCTTTGATGACCCCCGCGCCTGAGATCGACGCAGCGTCGGTACTGGCGCTGCCGTGACAGGTCACCGCGGTGCCGCGCCGCCACCTCCCGGCGTCTCGAGGTGATGCTGGTGCTGACGGCCGCTCAGGACCGCGAGCGGCACGACGGCGCTCCATAGACCGCACGCCACCAGGACCGCGCCCAGCAGCCGCGCGAGCGCGCCATCACGCCTCGGCAGCTGCGCACCGGCATAACTGAGACTCGTCATGGCCGGCAATGTGCCCAGTCCGAACGCAGCCATGATGCATGCCCCGCGTGCGGCACTGCCGGCAAGTGCGGCGGCAATGAGCACGGAGTAGACGAGCCCGCACGGTAGCCACCCCCACAGCAATCCCCACACCAGGGCACGTGCACTTGGGGAGAGGGGTGCGGTTAGGCCCGCTCGCGGAACGAGGCGCCGCCACAACCGAGCTCCCCAGCGCTCCGGAGCGCGAAACCAGCGGCCGCGCGCGCTGCTGCCGAGGCCGATGTCGAGCCCGATCAGGACAATCACCACAGCGGTGGCGAGGCGCAGGATCTCGCTCCAGCGTGCGACTGCGAATGCAAAGCCGGCGGCCGCCCCTAGTGCCCCTGCCACGGCACCGGCCGTGCTGTAACTGGCGATGCGGCCGAGCTGATAGAGCAGTGCAGGCCAGGGACGCACCTGGCGCGCAGCGCTGCCGAGCGCCGTCGCGATGCCGCCGCACATGCCCAGGCAGTGGGTGCTGCCAAGCAGGCCGGCGAAGAATGCCGTCACATAGGTCAGCTCAGCCATCGCGTCTCTCGGCCGGCGGCCCAGGCGGGGGTGCCCGATCATCGTCGAGCAGGATCTGTAATGCGGGTGACTCCAGGTCATCGAACTGGCCGCGTCGCACGGCCCAGAAGAATGCCCACACCGACAGGGCGAGCAGCACCAGACCGAGGGGGATCAAGAGATAAAGGATGCTCACGCGCGAGTCGTCCGGGGCGCGAGCTGCGGTGCGGCAAGGGCCTGCGGGGCCGGCGTCGGCCCGGTCACGACGGGCAGCCGCATGGCGTTCAGCACCACCAGCAGCGAGCTCATCGACATGCCAAGCGCGGCCATCCACGGCTCGAGCCGGCCGCTGGCCGCCAGCGGCACAGCGACGAGGTTGTAGAGGAGCGCCCAGGTGAGATTCTGCCGAATCACCCGCAGCATGCGGCGCGAGGTCTCGACCGCGCCCACCAGCGGACCGAGGCCCTCACCGAGCAGCACCAGATCGGCACTCACCTTCGCCAGGTCAGCCCCGCTCGCAATGGCGACTGACACGTCAGCCGCGGCCAGCACCGGCGCGTCGTTAACGCCGTCGCCGACCATCACCACACGGTGCCCGCACAGCTGCAGGGCGTGCAGCAGGTCGAGCTTGGCGGCGGCGCTGAGATCTGAGCGTGCGGCAATCGCGCCGAGGCGCTCTGCCACCAGCGCCACGGCTCCTTTGCGGTCGCCGCTGGCGATCTGCGGAGTGATCCCGAGGTGCTGAAGGCGGGCGAGCGTCTCGCGCACGTCGCTGCGCAGGGCATCGGTCACGCGGAACTGCGCCAGCGCGCCCTGGCGATCGCCCAGGGCAATGCTCGTATAAGCGTCATCTGCGGCGTGCGGCGCAGGGCGCACAGCCGCCTCGGATCCCTCGAGCACATAGTCGATCCGCCCAATCCGGTAGCGCACCCCATCGATGCAGCCCTCGATGCCGCGGCCCGCGTCGCATTGCACCTCGCTCGTGCCGGCCGCCGGGGCCAGGTGCGCAAAGGCGCGTGCCAGCGGGTGTCCAGAGTGAGCTTCGAGTGCCGCCGCCACCTCCAGGCACCTGGTGCGCGACACGCGCGCGCCCAGCACGACCACCTCCTCGAGCTGCGCTTCGCCGCGTGTCAGGGTGCCGGTCTTGTCGAAGACGATTCGGTCGGCGTCTGCCAGACGCTCCAGTGCGCGACCGCGTGTCACCAGCAATCCGGCGCGCGCCAGACGCGTGGTAGCCACCGCCAGCGCTACCGGCGTTGCAAGCGAGAGAGCGCACGGGCAGGTGACCACCAGCACCGCCAGCACAGTCGGGAAGGCGCGCCCGGCATCGGCATGCAGCCAGTACAGCGCGACGGCCGCAGCGAGCACCAACACGCCGCACACGAACCATACGGCGACGCGGTCCGCGAGATCCGCGATGCGCGGACGGCTGGCCTGGGCGCGCTCCAGCAGCCTTGCGACCGAAGCCAGGGTCGAGTCCTGCCCGACGCGCGTGACCGACACCTCGACCGCGCCGCTCAGATTCAGCGTTCCTGCCAGTACGGTATCGCCGCAGCCACGAGGGCGGGGGGCCGACTCGCCCGTCAGCAGCGACTCGTCCACCTCCGTGGCACCGAGCTCGATGATTCCGTCGGCCGGCACGCGCTCGCCCGTCAGCACGCGTACACGGTCACCGGCTCGCAGCTCTTCCGGGGTCACGCGCTCGGCGCGTCCAGTCTCGATCCGCAGCACACTGTCGGGAAGCAGCCGCGCCAGCGCATCGTGTTGCATGCCGGAGCGATGGCGCAGCGACATTTCCACGTAGCGCCCGAGCAGCAGGAAGAAGGTGAACATGACCACGGAGTCGAAGTACACCGCGCCTTGCGCGCGCAGCGTGGAGACCACGCTCCACAGGTAGGCGGCCGCGATGGACAGGGCAACCGGAACATCCATTCCCGGGCGGCGCGCACGGATACTGTGCCACGCCGCGATGAAGAAGGGCTGGGCGGAGTACAGCACTACCGGTGTGGCGACCAGAAAGCTGACGAAGCGCAGGAACTGTTGCAGCTCCGGCGCCATCCCCTGCATCACACCGGCATACAGCGAGACCGCATACGTCATCAGCTGCATCATCCCGAGGCCGGCGACCGCGAGGCGCTTGAGGGCCGTGCGCCGCTCCGCCGCGCCATGCGCCGCCCCGTGGTCGTAACACAGAGGTAGCGGTACAAAACCAAGCGCATGAATGCGCTCCAGCAGCCGCCCTGGCGAGGTGCGCCGCGGATCAAAGCGCAGCGCCGCGCGCGCCGTGCTGGCATTCACGTGAACCTGTGTGACGCCGGGCTCGCGCCCCAGGCTGTTCTCGATCAGCCACGCACAGGCAGCGCAGTGCAGCCCCTCAAGCTGCAGGCTCATCTCGCGCTCGCCGCCTTGCAGCTCGTGCGTGTAACGGCGCACGGCCGCCGCGCGATCGAAGCTCGGCCAGTTGGCCGCGCGCCCAGCGGGCACCGGTGCGCCGGTGGCGCGGAATTCATAGAAGCGCCCGAGTCCCTGTGCCACGATCAGGCGCGCCGCCGCTTCGCAGCCGGCGCAGCATACCGGGCGTGTGATGCCATCAACCACGATCGAATGCTGGCTGCCGCTCGGCAGCGCACCGCCGCAGTGGAAACAGGAGGGGACTGCTGCCGCGATGTCCACCTCGACACTCACTGCGACGCGTCGGCGTGCTCGAGGACCACGTCAGGTGTGTGCACCGCCAGGTACAGACTCACAAAACTCGCGATGACCGCTCCCGAAAGCAGCGCCACCAGAAACCACGGCCAGAAGTACCGGTACCAGGGGAGCGGTGAGGTATTCATGGGGAGGGACCTATGAAGCGAGTGTTTTCGCGGACCGTGATGCGCGAGCCGTCGACCGCCAGCGCGCTGATCGTGATGTGGTGTACGCCGGCGGCGAGCTCCGGAGCTGCCTCGAGGCGCGCGGACACGCTGCTGACACTACCCGCCGGCAGCGCGATTTCCCCGCCAGGAGCCACGAGTTCCAGCCCTGGCATACCGCTTACTACCAGGCGGTAGCGGTGCGGCTGGTCGTCGAGGTTGATTAGTTTCAGGGTGTAAGCGTTCTCGATCCGGCCGCCGTGCACCTCGCGGTACAGAGCATTGCGGTCGCGGATGACGTCGAGGATCAGTGGCGTGCGCATGAAGAGGGCGTAACCCAGTGCCCCGATCAGGGCCGTGAGAAGCGTGCCGTACACGAGCAGACGCGTTCGTACGATGTGAGTACGCTGGCCGTGCAGTGCGTGTTCGGTGGTGTAGCGGATCAGTCCGCGGGGCGTGCCCATCTTGTCCATGACGCCGTCGCAGGCGTCGATGCAGGCACCACAGGCGATGCACTCGTACTGCAGGCCATGGCGGATATCGATCCCGGTCGGGCACGCCTGTACGCACAGCGTGCAGTCGATGCAGTCACCGAGCCCCTGGACGCGCGCGGCACTGCCGCGGCGGCGCGGGCCGCGCGGTTCACCGCGCCCCTCGTCGTAGGAGATGATCAGGGTGTCCCGGTCGAACATCGCGCTCTGGAAGCGCGCGTAGGGACACATGTACTTGCATACCTGCTCGCGCAGGAATCCGGCGTTACCGTAAGTCGCCAGCGAGTAGAGGAAGATCCAGAAGCTCGGCCACGGGCCGAGTGACAGACTGGCGATCTGTGCACCGAGCGTGCGGATGGGGGTGAAGTAGCCGACGAAGGTGAAGCCGGTGAAGGCTGCGAGCGCCAGCCACAGGATCTGTTTGGTGCCCTTGCGCAGCAGCTTTTCCGTAGTCCAGGGTCCGCGGTCCAGCTTCATGCGTTTGGAGCGTGAGCCCTCGGTGCGTTGCTCGATCCACACGAACAGCTCGGTCCAGACCGTCTGCGGACACGCATAACCGCACCACAACCGTCCGGCGAGCGCGGTGACGAAGAACAGTGTCAGCGCGGCGATGATCAGCAGCAGCGTTAGGTAAAGGAAGTCCTGTGGCCACAGCGTCAGCCCGAAGATGTGGAACTTGCGCGCGGGGAGATCGAACAGCAACGCCTGGTGACCCTCCCACTGCAGCCACGCGACCCCGTAGAACAGCCCGAGCAGGACCAAGACGGCGAGTCTGCGCAGCCGCGTGAAGCGCCCATCGATCTCGCGCGGATAGATCTTCTGCGCAGCTGCATAGAAGGCCGGCGGTGGCGCGGGCGGCAGTGTGACGCCGGCGGCAGTCATGGAAAGCCGGCCTCGTCGGCAGCGGCGCGCTCCCGGGCGCGCGCGGTGCGGATCAGGTAGACGCTGAGCGTGCTGGCCGTGGCGCTCACGCCCCAGAAGAACAGAAATCCCAGCGCATAGCCGGCCTCGGGCTCGAGGCCGGAAAGAATGCGCGGTCCCTCAGCGAGCAGCAGCTGGGGGTCGACGGCGGCAAAGAACAGCAGGCTTGCCAGACACGCAGCGAGAAAGGAGGGCCACAGCACCAGTGCCACATCCATTCCCTTGAGGGTGCTCATCGTGCATCTCGTCACTGCGGATGCGAGAGGCTGTAGACGTACGCGGCCAGCAGACGAATGCGATCCTCGCCCAGCCATTGATGCGCCGGCATCTTGCCGCTCCGTCCCCCCATGAGGGTCTGATTGATCGTGGCGGGAGTGCCCCCATACAGCCAGATGTCCGCGGTGAGATCGGGTGCACCGATCATGTGGTTGCCCTTGCCGTCGGCTCCGTGACAGGGCGCGCACATCACGAAGCGTCCCTTGCCGGCGGCCACCTTGTCCGCAGGCTCCGCATGGCCGCTGAGACTGAGTACGTAGTCGGTCACGTCCTCGATGCCCTGCGGCCCGAGCGCCGGCCCGAGCGGTGGCATCGTGCCCTGACGGCCGAAAGTGATCGACTGAATGAGGTCCTTCGGTTCCCCGCCGTACAGCCAGTCATTGTCGGTGAGATCCGGAAAGCCCCGGGCACCGCGCGCATCGGAGCCATGGCAGTTGATGCAGTTGTTGGCGAACAGGCTGCGCCCGAGCGCCAGCGCCTTGGGATCCGTGGCGAGCTCCTCGACGCTGCGTCCGGCGAATGCGGCATATACCGGGCCGTATTGGCGCTGCGCACTCTGCATCTCTTCGCGGTATTGGCGCGCTTGTGTCCAGCCGAACACGCCGCGGCCGACGCCCGGGTAGAGCAGAAAGTACAGCAGGCCGAAGGCTATAGTGATGTAGAACAGGATGAGCCACCAGCGCGGCATCGGATTGTTGCGCTCGCGCAGGTCACCATCCCACACGTGATCCTGGACCTCGCCCTCGGCCACTTCGCCGGGGCGCCGGCGCGCGGTCCACCAGATCAGCCACAGGCAGCCGAGCACGTTTAGGCAGGTGACGATCAGGACGATCGTCTTCGTGAGCGCCGACATCATCCGCTCCCTGCTCTGTCGGAGGCGCAACCGCCGCTGCCCTCCTCGAGGGGCATGCGGGCCGCAGCGGCAAAATCCCGGGCCCGCCGGCTGCTCCATGCCCACAGGCACAGGCCGATGAAGGCCAGGAACCACACAATGGTGACGACGCCACTCATGAGATCGAAGTCCAAATGCATACCCTCGCTCCTATCCTCGTGGCCGGGCGAGTCCGAGGGATTGCAGGTATGCGATCAGCGCATCCAGCTCGGTCTTGTCCTGCACCGCCGCCGGTGCGCCCGCGATATCCGCATCGCTGTAGGGCGTGCCGAGCATGCGCAGTACACGCAGCTTGCGCTGGGTAAGCGCGCCGTCGACCTTGGCGGTCGCAAGCCACGGGAAGCCCGGCATGTTCGACTCGGGGACGACGTCGCGGGGATTGTGCAGGTGCATGCGGTGCCACTCGTCGCTGTAGCGGCCGCCGACCCGCGCCAGATCCGGACCGGTGCGCTTCGAGCCCCACTGGAACGGATGGTCGTACTGGGACTCCGCCGCCACCGAATAAGGCCCATAGCGCTCGGTCTCGCTGCGGAACGGGCGGATCTGCTGCGAGTGACACAGGTAGCAGCCCTCACGCTCGTAGACGTCGAAGCCCGCCTGTTCGAGGGCAGTGCGTGGGGTGATCTGCACCGCGCCCTGTTTGGCTGCGGCGCTCAGCGCCAGCGGAATCACCTCGATGAATCCGCCGACGCTGATTACCAGCACGATCAGTACGATCAGCAGACCCAGCCGGCGCTCGACGACGTCGTGGTTCACGCCTGCGCTCCGCTTGCAGCCGCGGCCGCAGCCGGTGCAGGTGTGTGCTCACCGACCGGCAGCGGTACCGGCACCGGCCGCGGTTTCTCGTGCCGGATCGTCATCCACACGTTGTAAGCCATGAGCCACATGCCGATGAAGAACAGGGCGCCGCCCGCCAGACGCACCAGATAGAAGGGGTAGGTGGCCTTGACGCTCTCGATGAAACTGTAGGTGAGCGTGCCGTCGGCGTTGAATGCACGCCACATCAGACCCTGCATGACGCCGGCGATCCACATGGCCGTGATGTAGAGCACGACACCGATGGTGGAGGTCCAGAAGTGCACGTCGATGAGCTTCACGCTGTACATCTGCTGGCGGTTGAAGAGGCGCGGAATCAGGTGATACATGGTGCCGATGGTCATCATCGCCACCCAGCCGAGCGCCCCCGCATGCACGTGTCCGATGACCCAGTCGGTGTAATGCGAGAGGGCATTCACCGTCTTGATCGACATCATCGGACCTTCGAATGTCGACATGCCGTAGAACGACAGCGACACGATCATGAACTTGAGAATGGGGTCGGTGCGCAGTTTGTCCCACGCGCCCGAGAGCGTCATCATGCCGTTGATCATTCCGCCCCACGATGGCGCCAGCAGCAGCAGCGAGAACACCATGCCTATCGACTGCACCCAGTCGGGTAGTGATGTGTAGTGCAGGTGGTGCGGCCCGGCCCAGATGTACACCGAGATCAGGGCCCAGAAATGCACCACCGACAGGCGGTACGAGTAAATGGGTCGCTGCGCCTGCTTCGGCACGAAGTAGTACATCATCCCGAGGAAGCCGGCGGTGAGGAAGAAGCCCACGGCATTGTGCCCGTACCACCACTCCATCATGGCGTCGATGGCGCCGGCGTAGACGACGTACGATTTCGTGAGGCTGACGGGGATCGCGAGATTATTGAATACATGCAGCACCGCAATGGTGATGATGTAGGCGGCGTAGAACCAGTTGGCGACGTAGATGTGCTGCACGCGTCGCTTGGCGATGGTTGTGAAGAACACCACCGCATATGCTATCCATACCACGGTGATCAGCAGGTCGATGGGCCACTCGAGTTCCGCGTACTCCTTGCTCTGCGTGATGCCGAGGGGCAGCGTGATAGCAGCGCACAGGATCACGGTCTGCCAGCCCCAGAAGGTGAAGGCTGCCAGGCGGTCGCTGAACAGCCGTACGTGACAGGTGCGCTGCACGACGTAGTAGGAGGTGGCGAACAGCGCCGAGCCGCCGAAGGCGAAGATGACGGCATTGGTATGCAGCGGGCGCAGGCGGCTATAGGTGAGCCAGGGAATGTCGAAATTCAGCGCCGGCCAGTATAGCTGCGCCGCAATCAGCACCCCGACACCCATGCCGACGATGCCCCACACCACCGTCATGATCGCAAACTGACGAACGACCCTATCGTTGTAGGTTTCGTTCACATACATCACACGCTCCCGCAACTCGCCTCGCCCAGGAAATGGGTTCGTCTGCACGCAGCTGGAAAAATGCTAGCGGTTGCCCTGCGGCCGGCGCGTCAGTAGTTGCCGCAATGGTGCGCGGCGCTTACACGAACGGATCGCGGCGATCCTTGCTGCGCCGCCGGACGGTCCTTGGCGGTCTGTTCCTGGGGCGCGCTCGTCCGGCTATCTGAGCGCCGCGCGCACCGAGTCCTCGTCATCGAACATCAGCCACTCGATGACTGACAACGGCAGCGTTCCGTAGCTGATTAACTGGTCGTGAAAGGCGCCGAGCCGGAAGCCGGCGCCCTGGCGGTCGCGATAGCGGCCGAGCAATCGCATGATCTGCCACTTGCCGGTGATATAAGAGATCTTCTGCGAGGGGCTTGAGGCTGCCCCTGCCGCTTCGCCTTCCGCGGCCTCACGGTCCAGTCCGCCCGCTTCCATGAAATACTGTACCGCCTGCTCGAAGCTCCAGCGGCCGGTATGCAGGTTCACGTCCACCCCGATGCGCGCCGCGCGGTAGCGGCTGAGCCGCAGGATCTGGCCCTGGGCGGCCGAGTTATCCGGATACAGGCCCTCGCGCATCAGCATCTCTTCGCCGTACAAGGCCCAGCCTTCCGCAAAGACACTGTCACCCTGCAGGCGGCGGATTTCGCTTGCGACGTGATTGGAGATCGAGATCTGGAGGAAGTGTCCGGGAATGCCCTCGTGCCCGAGAATCGGGCGCGGGTCCTCGATCGCAGCGCGGATGTAGAAATTGCCGCTCTTGGGGTTGTAGGTGGGGATGTAGTAGAAGCCCTCGGGATCCGGATCGTAGACGCCCGGAGCGTTCATGAAGCCCCCGGGGCTGGTGGGCCTGAAGGCTTCCGGAAGCTGGCGGATGCGGAAGCGACCCACATAGGACGGGATCGTGACAAGCTGATTCGCCTGAAGGAACCCGACAATTTCGGTAAGCCGCGACTCGTAGGCGGCCAGAAATTCCGCTTGGTCCTTGGGGACATGGGGCGCGCGTGCCGGATCCGGTGAGGCGAGGTTCGGATCCTTAAGCATCGCCTCGAGCGCGCGATAACGGGCGAGTTCAATCTCACCGAGGTGCGCGATGTCGCGCGCGTCGAACGGCAGCAACAGCACACGCCGCAGCAGGTAGTTGTAGCTGGACTCACCCATCGGCTGCCACTCGGGCATGCTGCTGAGACCATTCGCCAGCCAGTCGGCGTATTCGTGCAGTGCCTTGAGGGCACCATCGCGGGCCTTGACCAAGCGCGTACGCTCCGCGGGCGCGAGCTCGTCCGACAGAGTCATCAGGCTCACCGTGTACAGCTCATCACCGCTGCGTGCGGCCTCGATGGCCAGTGTCGCGTACAACTTCACCGGGTGGCTGAGATTGGCACGCGCGGTGCGCAGCAACGCCGGCATCTGCTCCAGCCGCGCGGTCGCGGCGCGGGCGCGTGCACGGTGGGGCGCATAGTCCTTCTGCAACAGCGTGAAGATCGCGTTCGTGCATTCGTTGACGTACAGCTGCGGGTCCGTGCTTTCTGGGTCCAGCCGACGGCCGAAAAAATCGGCTCCGGCCAGCTGCGACTCGAGCAGCACCTGATCGACGCGGTCGTCCTTGCCCCAGCCCTCGGTCGCGAGCGCCCCGACCTGCGCAAGCAGCTTGCTCACGTAGGCGCGACGGCGGTTGACCTCACTCATGCGGTAGTCGGCGAGCCGCGCGTCGTACCGATGGTCGCCCGCGGCGCTGGCTGCGACCGGATAGGCCTCTTCGAACCACTGATAGTAGCCGTGGGCGATCGCGTGCAGGTCGGCCGGGCCAGCTGCCGACGCCAGGGTGGGTAGCACAAACAGTGTCGCAAGCAGTGCGTAACGCGTGTGCATGTGTGGGTTCTCCAGTACGCAGTCTATCCTGTAGCCACGCGCGGATGTCAGCGTCGCCTGACGCGCTGCGGACTTGGCAAGCAGTTGCACGTATGATCGGGTCAACCAGGGACCGCGGGCGGACCGTTTCCCGTAGGCTGCGAAGCGGGCGACGCGCTCGGGTGCGCAAGTGCTCGCCCTAATGAGGTCACAGTCATGCTGCGCACATCACCACTGGTCATGCTGTCATGCGCCGTGTTGCTGTGCGTTGCGGCGGGGCCATTTCAGCGCGTCAGCGGCGCGACTCCGGACTGTATGAGGGACTCGGACCGAGTGCGGGCTCGGCAATTGGGGATAGCGCCAGGCATCCTCGCGCCCGGCCCGCTGAATGCCATCACCGACGTAGCCGGCGTCATGGTTGGTCAGACGACGTTGATTGCGGGCGACCGCATTCGCACGGGCGCGACCGCAATCCTGCCTCATGGGGGTAATCTGTTTCAGAACAAGGTGCCGGCGGCGGTGTTCGTGTTCAACGGCTTCGGCAAATCGGCGGGGCTGGCGCAGATCGCCGAACTCGGTGAAATCGAGACGCCGATCGTCTTGACCAACACCTTGTCGGTGGCGAGAGGCATGGAGGCCATCATCGATTGGACCCTCTCGCAGCCGGGGAATGAGAAAGTGGTGTCGGTCAACGCCGTGGTCGGCGAGACCAACGATAGCTACCTCAATGACATTCGCGGGCGGGCCCTGACATCCGCACAGATATTGGAAGCCATCACCTCGGCCCGTTCCGGTCCGGTCGAGGAGGGCGCGGTGGGAGCAGGCACCGGGACGGTGGCCTTCAGCTGGAAGGGCGGCATCGGAACCAGCTCCCGTCGGCTACCGCCCGGTGCGGGCGCCTGGACGGTAGGGGTGCTGGTCCAGACAAATTTCGGCGGTGTGCTGACCATCGATGGTCGCAGGATTGGTGAGGAGCTCGGCAAGTTCTATTTGAAGGATGAACTTGCGGGTAAGAGCGCCGACGGGTCAGTCATGGTCATCGTGGCGACCGACGCCCCGCTCTCCGACCGCAACCTGGCACGGCTGGCGCGACGCGCTACCGCGGGTATTGCCCGTACCGGCTCGAGCTTCACTAACGGCTCGGGCGACTTCATCATCGCCTTTTCCACTGCTGTGGATGGCAGACGCACCCCGCAAAAACGAAGCGGCGTCGCTCAGTTTGCGGAGCTGTCAAATGATGACGTCTCGCCGTTGTTTCAGGCGGGCGCAGAAGCGACCGAGGAGGCGATCTACAACTCCCTGTTCATGGCCACGACCACCCGCAGCCGCAGTTCCGTCACCGGCAAGGAGATCGAAATCGAGCAATTGCCGCTTGCTCCGTTCCTGAAGGGAAGGAAACGATCATGCCAGTGAAGCGGCGACGGGGACCGCCCTGAGCTCCATGTCGAATGCATTGGGTCCGTTCCTCGCGACGATGGTTGCCGGGTCGCAGGTGCCCCTCGAGCGCGCGGTCGAGCTGGCGCGTGAGCGCTACGGGGTGCAGGCCCGTGCGGTGCGCCTCACCGGGGAGCGCGACGAGAATTTCAAGCTCACCACTGCGGCAGGCGCCGAGTACATTTTGAAGATTGCGAGCCCGGCCGAGGAGCCCATGGTGAGCGAGTTGCTCACCGCGGCGCTGCGGCATCTGGCGAAGACCGATCCTACGCTTCCGTGTCCGCGTGTGGTCTGCGCGCGCGGGGGCGCGCCCCAGGTGCGCTTCGTGGATCACCTCGGAGTCGAGCGCACAGCCCGGATGCTCACATACCTGCCTGGCAGGTTACTCGGCACCACGCGCGGTTCCGCGGCGCAACGTGCTGCGTGCGGGCGCATGGCGGGGCGGCTCACTCAGGCGCTGGGCGACTTCGGGCATCCGGCCGCGCAGCGGGCGATGATCTGGGACCTGCGCCATGTGGGACAGGTGCCGCGGCTGCTGGAGGATCTGCCACACATGCCTTATCGGGAAGTGGGCTTTGACCTGTTAGTGCGCATGGTGCCGAGGATCGAGTCGAGCTTGCCACGGTTGCGCCAGCAGGTGGTGCACAACGATTTGAATGCGCACAACATCCTGGTCGATGCCGAGGATGAGGCGCAGATCACGGGAGTCATCGACTTCGGTGACATGACCCACACCGCGCTGATCGCCGACGTGGCGGTGACGGCAGCCGAGCTGCTGCCGGAAGATTGCCGTGCAGGTAGTGGCGACGTACGAGACGCAATCTGCGAAGTCGCCACGGCTTATCACGGCTGCGTGCCGCTGCTGCGCGAGGAGCTCGCTATACTCGGCACGCTCGCGGCGGGGCGACTGGTGACGAACCTGGTCGTGCAGGAATGGCACCTGCGCCGCAACCCGTTAGGCGAGCATTACGCTGCCTTAGATCCGGACTTCATCCGCGTGCGGCTTGAGATTGCCAAGCAACTTTTGAGCGAGGAGTTCGAGCTGTGACGACTGGGGAGGAGGGCCACTCGGCCATGCTGGCGCGCCGCGCGCGCCTGCTCGCTCCAACGTACCAGCTGTTCTACGACCAGCCGCTCGAGATCGTACGCGCCGAGGACGTGTGGATGTACGACGCTCACGGGCGTCGCTACCTCGATGCCTACAACAACGTACCGGTGGTGGGGCACTGCCACCCGCAGGTGGTCGATGCTTTGGCACGTCAGGCGCGCGTGCTCAATACTCATACGCGCTACTTGACGGAGCTCCCGCTGCAGCTCGCGGAGGAGCTCCTGGCCACCATGCCGCAGGAGCTCGGCAGCGTGATATTCACCTGTACCGGGAGCGAGGCTAACGACCTGGCCGTGCGGATCAGCAAGGTGGTGACCGGTGGGACCGGGTTCATCGTCACCGACTTTGCCTATCACGGCGCTACCGATGTGATCGCCGGCATGTCACCGGAGGACGGCGGCCCGCTTGGGCCCGGAGTATATGCAGTGCCAGGGCCCGCAGGCGAGGCCAGTGCCGCGGCCTTCGGCGAGCACGTGCGCATTTGCATCGAGCGCATGCGCGCCGATGGCGTGCGCTTGGCTGCATTGCTGGTCGACACGATCTTTTCCAGCGACGGCGTCGCCGCGGATCCCGCTGGCTTTCTGGCCGAGGCGGTACGCCACGTGCGCGCAGCTGGCGGCCTGTTCATCGCCGACGAGGTGCAACCCGGATTTGGGCGCGTGGGCGCGGCGCTGTGGGGTTTCCAGCGTCATGGGGTCGTGCCGGATCTTGTGACCATGGGTAAGCCGATGGGCAACGGGCATCCCGTGGCGGCGCTTGCAGGACGCCCCGAGGCCTTAGCCGCGTTCGCGCGTGGCACGCGCTACTTCAATACCTACGGGGGCAACAGCGTCTCGTGTGCAGTGGCGCTCGCTGTGCTGCACGTCGTCCGCGACGAGGGCCTGCTACAGAATGCGACGAGCACTGGCGAGTACCTGCAGCGCGGCCTGCGCACCCTCGCCGAGCGTCACGCGGTGATCCGCGACGTCCGGGGCGCTGGGTTGTTTGTCGGCGTGCAGTTGGGCGCGAATCCAGCCTGTACCCTGTCCGGGGCCAGTGAGACGACCCGGGTGGTCAACGCTCTGCGGAACCTGGGGGTACTGGTAGGCGCCACGGGCCGCAACGCCGACGTGCTGAAGATCCGCCCGCCGCTCACCTTTGAGCCGCAGCACGCCGACCTGTTACTCGAGGCGCTCGATCGGGCGTTGCGCGCCAAGGCGTGACGAGCCGCCGCGGAGTTCATAGCTGGCTGCGGTACTGCTCCAGCGCCACGCGAACCAGCTGGCCGCGCGTTCGCACCCCGGTTTTCTTGAACAAGCTCTGAATGAGGGCTTTTACGTAGCTCTCGGAAATCTGCAGCCGGCCCGCGATCGCCTTGTTGGACAGGCCTTCCAATATAAAGCGCAGCACCTTGCGTTGCCGCTCGTTGAAGCGCGGGCCGACGGTCCCGGGCTCTTCGAGGGCGTCGACCGCGGTGAGGTAGCGGTAGCGCCGATCGAGCCAGATGCCGCCCTGCCGTATGACGCGAATACTCTCCGCGAGAACCTCAAGCGGAGACTCCTTCGCGAAGATGCCCGCCACGCCTTGGCGCAGAAGGCGCCTCGCTTCGGTATCGCTGACCCAGGCGGTTACGATGAGCACCTCGCCAGCAAAGCCGCGTTCTCGCGCCATCGGCACGAACTGCGAGGCTCGTTCGGCCCCAAGATCGTGGTCCAGCAGGACAACATCAATGGGCTGCTGCTGCAGCGTATCCAGTGCAGCTGCGATGGTGGCGCAGTAGGAGACTTCCAGGTCAGGCTGCGTGCTCAATGCTCGCGCAACGCCCTGCCCGAAGGAGGCATGATCATCCACCAGCAGTGCCCTGACTCTGGTGATCACGACTGCGACATTCCGGGGTTAGCTGCATCAGCTGCTACCCGCAGCCGCACCACGAAGCAGCCGCCCCTCGAGTTCGGCGCGCAGTGAAGGTCGCCTCCGTACGATTTCAGTACCGCGCGCGATATGTAGAGGCCGAGTCCGGTCGAGGCCGCGCCAGCCTGAAACGGCCGGAACAAGGACTCTGGGTTCGCAACCCCTGCACCCGTATCTCGAAACGCAACCAGTAGCGCAGCTTCATCCACGCTCGCCTCGACCCAGAGTATCTTCTCCGGCACACCCTTCATCGCTGCCTCGCTATTGCGCGCCAGGTTAAGGAAAACCTGCAGCAGGCTGTGGTGATCTGCCTCAACCAGAGGCAGTCCGTCCGGTATCTTCCAGTAGGCCGTGCCGCCCATGTCGCGGATCGAAGCTCCGATCAGCACTCTGGCCTCATCCAACACCATGCTCAGATCCGCGACCGATTTCAAGGAATGCGCCGCGAGCCTCAACCCCGACGTGGCGATGTTCTCGAGCGCTTGAATGACCGTACCGAGTGCGCGCAGCCTTTCTCCCTGCCAATTGCTGAATTCCTTGGTCAATTCCCGGTACGAGATGGCGGCGGCCGCAGCCAGGTTGCGGATCTCATGACTGATTGCGCCAATCAGGACGCGGGAGGTGGCCATCATTGAATCCAGTCCGCTGGCTTCCCGGTCGTGCAGATTCTCCGAAGCATCCCAGATGAACGCTGCCAGGCAGGGACCGGATTGGCTGGCAAGCGTCGACAGCCAAATATGCGCCAGGAACGTGTCTCCGTCGGCGCGCTGACCCCGGCTCTCGACGGCGGTGCACACCTCGGCGGTGTGCTGGATATCGAGGAAGCGTTCGAGGATCGGCAGGTAAGGATGTATCTCCCGGCCCCGCAGTGACGATGGCACCTCCATACGAAACAGATGCTCGGCCGACTCATTTGCGAGCAGCACGCGGCCTTCACTGTTGAGCGTCAGGATGCCCAGAGGGCTGGTGTCGATCACCACCTGCAACTGTCTTTCGGCATCAAGACGCCGTTGCACCTCCTGCTCACGTTCGCGCAGATGTTGGGCAATCGAACGACGCTGACGATCCAGCTGCGAAACAAAGTACCCGGCGAGGGCGAATCCGACGGCACCCACGCCGACGCGCACGGCGACTCCCGGCGTGCCGTGCAGTGGACTGAACCACTCCCGCAAGAGAGCACAGGCGACCGCGAGTAAGACAATCTGCCAGCCGCGGAGTGTTGCCGATGCCATGAGAATCGGCAGGACATACAGAAAGCCGACGGACACTTCCACCAACTTCCAGTCGCTGTAGGCGATTACGGCGACCAGTACGCTGGCGATGGTGTATGCCCAGCCGCGACGCGGCTCGGATAGGGTGAGGTAGGCCTCGAGGGGGTTACTCAGGAGTGCTTGCGCCTGGGCCATGGTCATCACCTCCCCGAGCCAACACGGCGACGCGAGCGGTTGGTCGCCAAGCAGTGTCCGAAAGATACTCTGTCTGCGGCGCAGGGTTGCTTTGATAATGATAGATCTGGTGGCGCGCCGCAGCGACGGGGTCATACCTGTCAGCGACCCGAGGCTGGAGTCGTCCCTGAGAAAGACGATCAACGCCCGAGGGTCGGCCGCCGCGGTCGTTCGTTCTGACGTCCCGGTACAACATGGCTACCACCCCGGTCACCGCCGCCCTGTGTACGACGGCCCCCGAAGCTCGGCGGTCATCACTTGGACCTCGGGCCGCCCGGGGCGGCCAGCGCCGGCCTAGGTCGCCGCCTGCAACAAGTTTCCATAACGACGCGCGGCGCTCACGCCGCCGTCTGCTTTCCACAGGCCTGTTAATCAGAACTAAGGAGAACACCTATGAAAGTGTTGCAAAGGCGAGTGATAGGACTTTTTGTGGGTATCGCGGCGGCGACGGGGGTCGGACCTGCCGCGAGCGCGGACGAGAGATCAGAGCGCAACGCAGACCCAGGCTCCATTGCCGGCCAGTGTGCGGGTCTGCCCAGTCAAGGCGCGCTGAGGGGAGCGCTTACATTCGCACGGCATCAGGCGAATGGCGGTTTCGACCTCGACATGTGGGCGACCGTCGTGAATCGCGATGGCGTGGTATGTGCAGTGGCCTTTACGGGGTCGAATCGCGGCGACCAGTGGCCCGGCAGTCGCGTGATTTCAGCTCAGAAGGCGAATACTGCCAATGCCTTCAGCCTGCCGGGGCTCTCACTGTCCACGGCTAACCTGTTCTCGGCGGTGCAACCCGGCGGCAGTCTCTTCGGCCTGCAGCACAGTAATCCCGTGGACACTGACGTGGCCTACCATGGACCGGCCACGGCTTTTGGGACGAGCAGTGACCCGATGGTGGGCCATCGCACTGGCGGTGTTAACGTATTTGGCGGTGGCCTGGCTCTCTATGCCGTTCATAACGGCGCGCGCGTCCTCGTGGGTGCCATTGGCGTCAGTGGTGATAGCTCGTGCGCTGATCACAACATCGCATGGCGAACCCGTCACGCCCTGGGTCTGGACCATGTGCCGGCGGGTGTGAGTGGCGATCCCGCGCGCCTGGACAATATTGTGTATGACATCACGCCGCAGCCAGGCCAACAGGAGGGGGTCAGTGCCGGCGGCTTCGGGCATCCGCAGTGCAGTTCCGCCGCGACCGCGGCTGCAGCGAGTCTGCCTCCTACAGCACCTTGAGGAGCAAATCCGGCACTGATGTAGCCGAAGGGGGTTGCGCGACGCGCAACCCCCTGCCCGCGGGCGGCTGCCCGTGCGCTTATTCAGGTATTCCTGTCGACGCCGATGATTTCGCCCGCAGCGCGATGCGCCGAATCGATCGCCCGGTGCGCGTACGCCATCCACGCCGCGTCGGTGCCCGCGAAGTGAATCCGTCCGAGCGGCGCGATGCTGGCCTTTATCTCGCGACTGGCGACGGTCGCATCGTCGTACAGTGTGTTGATATCGTAGGCATAACCGTGCCCCCAGCGGTTCACCGTGATTGCGGCGATATCGCGATCCGGGTCGAAACCGCCAGGACCCACGATGCGGGCGAGCTCGTCGCGAGCGTGCGCTTCGAAATCCTCGAAGCGCAGCGCGTAGACGCGCGCGCGTGCGGCACGCCAGGCATTGCGCAGATCCGTGAACGGCCCGTCCGGCCACGGCACGTGAACGAGGTGCAGAATCATCGGCTCATCGGGCCGGACCGGACAACGATAGTCTGCGAGGGTCACCGGGTAGTCGAGCTTGAGGTTGCTGTAGAAGCCGGCCGGGTTATTGACGTAATGGATCCCGCGGTTGACCCAGGCGTGCCAGTTGCGCACCGCCACGTTGACGTAGACCAATGGGGCTCTTACCTGATCGGACAGCGCCTTGCGCTGCTCCGTGCCAACGTCGGGGCAGATATACGGCAGCATCGCGGAGTAGCCTGCGTAGACCACGCGGTCGGCATGGACGCGGGTCGTGTGCTCACCTTGTGCGTATAGCACATCGACGCCCTTGGAATTGTTCGCCAGGGCGACCACGGTTGAGGAGAGCCGCAGACGTACGGCATTCGCAGGCACATCCAGACGCTGGTAGTCGAACCGCGCCGTGACGATATCGTCCATGCTCCGGCCAGCTGCGGCAGCCGGAATGAGCGCGCGTACGAACAGGCGGGCCAGCGAGGCATTACCGTCGGGGAAGTGATAGATGTACGGGTCACCCTCAAGGACGCCGGACTTGGGCATCTTGAGACCGAGTCCCTGAAATCCCGGGTACTCGCATTCCCACGCCCAGAGGGCGGACACCGCGGTAGCCTTGCTCGCGAACAGGTCGAGCGTGCGCCCGTCGAACATCGCCAGAGAGTTAGCGTCCAGCCCGAAGTAGCGCTGCAGGTAATCGTGGTACGAAATCATGTCCAGCAATCGCTGCTTGTCCGCCATGCCGTGGCCGGCCAGGACATCGCGGGTACCGGTGTACAGCTCGAGCAGGCGCGCTTTCTGGGCATCAGCTACCGGGCAGTCGGCAAGGAACGCAGCGGCGGGCCGTGCATTGTGCAGACGCGCCGGCACGTCGCTCGGCAGTGAACGCACCGGGTCGCCCGTCACCAGCCGGTCGACGCCGTACGTTTCGCGCGGGAAGAACAGTCCCGAGGAGAGACCAAGTCCGGGATAGAGATGCAGTTGGAAGGCCGTCTCGAACCGGTCTAGGTCGACGCCAAGGCCGGCGACGCAGGCGCGCGCGACGCTCGTCCAGCGCGTTTTGGGTCCCTCCATGGACTCGCTGCCGCCGTAGCCGACCCGAAAACGACCATCAACGTCGAACTCGTTCCGCCGTGCGTGGCCGCCGAAGTCGTCGTGATTGTCGAGAATCAGCACGCGCAGCGCGGGGCGCGCCTGGCGCAGGTAGTGTGCGGTTGCGAGACCGCCAATACCCGCACCGACTACGATGACGTCGTAGCGCTCGGCGACCGGCTGGCTGTTCAGGTCGTAGCGACGCCCGTCGCGCACCCCGTGTGCGACGGCGAAATCCTGGGGCCTGCTGCCTCCAAGGCCGGTGCGCACGGGCGGGTAGAAGCCGGCGCCTGACTGGCCGAGGCTCAGTCCCGGTACGACGCCGGCTGTGGCGATCGCGCACGCGACGCCATCAAGAAAGTCTCGTCGTGTGACTCGCTTGTCCATCGGCTCCCGCTTTCCGGTGCCGAGCGAGTGTAACTCACTTCAGCGTGCGCATACGCCAAGCGTCTCCGACCCTGCTCAGCGCCATCTCATAGCAGCCGCCGGCGAGCCACCAGTCCTTGCCGGCACGCTCCGGGGTGGATGCGAAATGCCACGCGACGACGGAGGCGGAGACCTGCGCCGTCGCGCCAGCAACCGTCACACTAGGCGTGCCGATTACATGCGTGGTACGCGTGAAGCCGCACAGCAGCTCGCGCCATCCGGCGATGAGTCGTTCACGAGTCAGAACCTGCGGCTCACCGCCAAAGAGCGAGGTGTAGTCGACGTGCACTTCGGCAGCGAACAGCTCCAGCAGCCGTTCCCAATTTCGGGCATCCAATATACCGCGAGCGCGCCGATGCAGCTTGATACCTCGCACTGTGTGTCCATGGGCTACTCCTCTTCCGGCGCGGCGCAGGCGAGCTGGCGCTCATGCCGCTGCCGTCGGGCGCGCACTTTGATTCGGCGCGCGTCGTTTGCCATGCGTGGCTACGCGATGACAAGCTATTCTCATCAGCTAGCGTGAGCTCCGCAATCGCGCAGGCGTTGTTCGCCGCGGACCGACACGGGAGGGTTGGCATGCGTGGACTGATTTTCGATTTGGATGGAACGCTCGTCGACACCGTCTACGCCCACGTGTTCGCTTGGCAGCGTGCTTTCGCGGAGGCCGGTCTCGCCATCGATGGATGGCGCATCCACCGCCGCATCGGCATGAGCGGCGGCTTGTTCGCTCGCGCGGCGGCGCGCGAGCTCGGTCGTGCCATCGACGCGGCTGCCGGCGAAGAGCTACAACGTCGACACGGCGAGCTGTTCAGACAGTTCCTTCCCGAGCGTCGTCCGCTCCCCGGGGCCGTGGAACTGCTCGCGCACCTGCGACAGCGGAACATTGCGTACGGCATCGCCACCTCTGGCCGGCGTCCCGAGATCGATCTGTCACTCGAGGTGCTCGGCGTTGGCAGCGATGTGGTGGTCGTCGAGCGCGGCGACGTCGCGCGCGCCAAGCCGGAGCCGGATCTCTTCCTCCGCTGTTTGCAACGGCTCGGGCTGGAGGCGAACGAGTGCTATGTCGTGGGCGATGCGGTGTGGGACCAGCTGGCGGCGCGGCGGGCCGGAATTCTCAGCGTGGGTGTTCTCAGTGGCGGCTACGGCGAACCGGAACTGGTCAGCGCAGGCGCATTCCGCGTCTACCGTGACCCTGCGGAGTTGCTTCGCTCGCTCGATGAACTCGGACTGCGCTCCTGATAGGCCTGCCAGCGGGCACGTTCAGGACATTTCCGAACGCGCATGAACGGCCGGCGCATCGACCTTGTTTCGATCGCGTCTGAAGTAGTACCTTTTGGCGAGGCCGCGGAACGCTCCCGAAGAGGTCGCCGGCCCAGAGGCAAACGGGGTGCCGACCAAAACCGGTGGTGAGTTTGAGGTGCTCTTCCGCTTGTACGGGCCACAGAAGCCGCTGTGCGACAAGCGCTGGGTGCTGCCGGACATTCATCGAGAGGCTCCGCTGAGCCGCTTTACTGCAGCACGCGTAGTCCGAGGTGCTGCACCACGGGATCGAAGTCGCGATCCGCATGCGGGAGCTCGTGGCCGGCGGCCGCGTGCACCGCGACGCCTCTGCGGGCTGCTGGCGTTGGCGATATGCGCCGCGGCGGGCACGGCACACGCATGGGTGTACCCCGAGCATCGTGACATCGCGGTTCTGGCGGTCGAGACGCTCGACCCGGGGCGCCGCTCGCAGTTCGATGACCTGTGGCACTCGGCCCGTGGCACGCACGCAGAGCGTCTCTGCGAGCTGGGGGTCGATCGCTCGCAGGGCGTGGCGCCAGCTTGCCTCGACTGGGCGGCCCTCTCGGCGATTGCTGGCGACCACTCGTGCTCGGCGGCGGATATGACTGCGACTGTTCTCGGGTCGGAATGGATTCTGTCGGTAGCAGATGTTGCGGCGCATCTGAAGGCCGATCTTGCGCGCCTTGCAATCCTCCCGCGGGCCGAGCAGCTTCCTGGGGCGCAGGGGACCATTGCAGACATTCGTCGGCGCGTAGAGAGCGCGAGCGCCCGCGCGGACCGTAAGAACGCGCTACGGACCGCTGATAACCATATGCAGCGTGCCGATTCGAAATATGCCAAGCGCGCTTCCTCGAGCAATGCACATTTCCTGCTCGCACGCCCGCGCACCGACACGTCGGTGGAGGAATACGCACAACTGACGTTAAAGATCGGGTCTAGAATCAACGCGCTGGGAGTGTATGCCTGGTATCACCTGAGCGCCCTACAGCAGGCGACGCGCCTTGCCCGCGAGCCGCTCGGCACCGATGAGCGGCAGGCGCTCGTGCGTGCGATGCTTTTCGACGAGGCCTTCGCGCTGCACTTTCTCGAGGACGCCTTCGCGGCCGGCCACGTTTCCGGGACCTGGGGAGACGCCTCGCAACGACAGGGCACGCATGACTATTACAATGAGGCGGGGCTCGAGGTGTTCCTCTGGCGCGGGTCCGGCCAGTCGGTCGTGGTGATGGGGGATGCGAACATGCGCCCGGAGGACGCCGAGCGTGTCGCCGCGGCGGTGCGCACCAGTCTTACGCAGTTACTCGACACCGCCAGCGGCCGTGCGCGTGGTGCGGAACTGCTGTACACGCCGACGGCGCCGGCGCACCCGGACGCGTTCGACGTTTGTAAGAGCCAGGTACTGATCGATCGGCCCGACTTTACCGCGGCGCCGGAACCCTATCGGCGTGCGGTTTTCACCGATCTCGGCGAGGTGCTGGGGCAGACACCGATACCCGGGCTCGGCCCGGGGCTCGGCGCCCTGCCGCGATTCCGCAGCGAAATCGGCCCGTTCCTGGGTTTGGCCGGTGCGATCGATGGGCGATGGATCGACGGGGGGTTCACCCCCTCGAACGGCCATGGCTTCATCGCTGGAGTCGATCTGGCCGCTCGGGTCGGCTTGGGTCTCGACGGGGTGATGCGCGATTCGGGTGATGGGCTCGCGTTCCTCTCGGTCGGCGTACGGGGCGATACTTCATCGACCAACTCGGTGAGCGGCATCGTCTCGTCCGACGTCGGTGGAAACCTCACGGCAGCGATACCTTCGCGCACCGGGGTGTCGACGCGTGTGCGGATGCCCTTCTATCTAATTCCGGGTGATCTGCTGCTCCTTTGCCCGCTCTATTTCATAGCGCCGGAGCGATACGAGACGATGGCTGTAGTCGCGAGCAACGGCGGACTGATCCCGTGGCAGGCGGGGTTCTCGACTGGCTTCGGGCGCTTCCAGTTCGTGCTTGGGCGGGAACTCGGTGTGACCTTCTACGGGATCCGCGGTGATGATCGCGTCCTGGCAGCCGGCGTTGGGGGTGGGGCTGCTCGAGTGGTGCAATACAAATCGACGGCATTCGACCTGCCGATTCTCGAGTACCGGGCGTACCGATCATTCTCCAGTAACCAGAGCTCGGCGTTACTGTTTCAGCTGTTCACCGCGCTTGACGTACCGCGTTCGGCGAGCGTTGTGAGCCCGCCCGGCGCTCCGGGCGTCGATCTTCACGACGTCTGGTCCGTCGGCATTCGGCTGGTGTTTGATTGGCGCTACTATCCGTAGACCGTACGGAACTCTCGCGATGAATACACCGACGGCCGCTTTCCTCGCAGCGGCGACACTGGCCACTGTGTTCTGCGCCTGCTCGAGCCCGCCGTTGTCGCCTTACACGACCGATGCTCCTCCACTCATGCTGCTGTCGGTCGAGCAGGCCGGCGTGAAGGACGAACGCGCGCGCTTTCGCGAAATCTATTGCGCCGTGCTCGAGGCGCACGGGCACACGCTGCCCGACTATCGCCCTTGTGACCAGGCACTGACCCGCGTCGGTGATGAGCCCGTGGCGACAGGCAAGCCGGTGGATCTTGGGCCCTCGCGGCTGCACCTCGTCGTCGGATTCGTTCCAGGACTCGGATGGGAGTGTTTTTCGAACTGGCTGAACGTGACTGGCTCGGTCGCGGCGCATCTCGCCCAATTCGGCTACGACGCCCGGCTCATCGAAGTGGGCGGACTGACAGGCATTGAGGAGAATGCCCGGCAGATCCGTGACGCGATCCTGGCGATGCAACTCGGTGCCGGCGAGCGACGCCTGGTGCTTATCGGGTACTCCAAGGGAGCGCCCGATCTGCTCGCGGCGATCGTCGAGTACCCGGAGATCCGACCGTACCTCGCCGCCGTGATCAGTGCGGCAGGAGCGGTCGCGGGCTCACCCCTCGCCAACCCTGCGAAGGACTCCGATGCTGATCTGCTGCGACATTGGCCCGGTGCGCGCTGCGAGAAGAGCGACGGACAGGCGGTCGCGAGCCTGCGGACGAACGTGCGCCGTACCTGGCTCAGCCAACACCCACTGCCGCGCGACTTCCGATACTACTCGCTCGTGACCTACCCCGACCCCGGACGTATCTCCCGGGTGCTTCGCAGCAGCTATGACAAGCTGAGCAAGGTCGACGGACGTAACGACAGCCAGCTGCTTTCATACGACGAGGTGATTCCCGGCAGCACACTCATCGGCTACGTCAACGCCGACCACTGGGCGATCGCCGTGCCGGTGAATCGCTCCCACCCGTGGATCACCTCCATGTTCGTGACCGAGAATGCGTACCCGCGCGAGGCACTGCTCGAGGCCGTGCTGCGCCTGGTGGAAGAAGATCTGGCGACGCAGTGACGAACGAAAGGCCGCCGAGCCCTATCGCAGCCTGCTAACGGTGCGCCGTGCTGGCGTACTCTCGCTCCGGATGGTCCATCTTGCGCGGGAACGGGCGGCACAACGCGGTTCACAGCTTCATGGATCACATCCCTACGGCGGTGGCGTATCGCCGGCGGTCTTCTTGCGAAGCTTACCTCCCACCCAGTCCTTGGCGAAGACCTCCTCACGTGCGCTCTCATCAACGTACCGACCCATCAGCGTCTTGACGGCATACGCGACCTGCCCGTACTCGTCCGCACACGTTTCTGCGCGGCTCTCCGGTAGATGCTGCTTCTCGACCAGATCCGCAAACAGGCGTGGCTCCGCGCCGTAGGCGATGCACAGCAGATTGTAGAAGCGCTGTCCCGCAAGACCGTGCACGTTGGCAAGGGCGTCGCGGCTCAACGTCGCCTCCTTGGATTCCTGGGCGTACATCCACGCGACGCCAACCACGGTATCGCGCGCGGCGTACTCGCTCTGATGCACCAGCATGAATGCCGCAAACTGATCGGCGGCATCCTCTTCCTGTCCGAGGATCGGGATACGCAGCTGATCGAACAGCGCGTGGGCAACTTCATGCAGGAAGACCTCGAGCAGAGGTCCGAGCACCGCGTTCTCCGGCGTCACGCCCTCGGGAGCCGCAGCCGCTGGTGCTATCTTCTGCACCGCCTCGAGATATTCGTAGCAGACCGTCACCGTCAAGTCCTCGGGGTCGTACCAGGCGTTGTCTTCGCCGTCACAGCCCGCGAGCTTCAGCGTCAGGGCGCGCGGCAGGCGAATGTAGCTCAGGAAGCTCCGGAACCTCTCGAGCGTGTGTGCCGCTTTCAGGCGCTCATACAGCGCATTGTGGGCAGGGTTCTTCGGCACTTCGTACGCGGCCCGGAACTGATCGGCATGCAGTGCCGGTGATCCTGCAGCGACCGCAACACCGGACCCGCTCGGCGACCAGGTTAGGATCGCGGCTGATAGCAGGACTCCCACGGCCGAATGCGACCTTGGCGCGCCGTTGGATGAGATTGCCACCGCTGCACGGCCAAGCGATATACAGTCGAGCGCGTCGCGGGCGCTCACCGCGCCACGCCCATCGCCTTTAGCTCTTGGAATCCGAACGATGGTGGATCTGTCGGCTTGCTTGCGCGCGCGTAGCGTAGCCATGCTGAGTTCAGGGAGGAGTCAAGCTATTCTTGACAGCTATATGGCATCTCCGCAACTGACAGACTTCCCTGATGCCCCAAAATCCCGCACAACGCCGCGCGCAGAAACGCCTATGAAAAAGGCGTCTCCTCCGATCAAGAGGCCGAAAAGATCGACCGGCGGATCTCAGTCGCCCCGATGATGGAATGGAGCGACAAAGTCCATTTAGCTTTATAGTTCAGCTACTTAGGCGCGCCGCAAGAGCTCGTGTCCTTTTCGTCTCCCCTGAAGACCGCAGGTACGCGCTCCAACACAGACTCCAGTCGTTTCGAGGATTGTCCAACACTGGTTATAACGCGTTATACTAGGCATGCTTATGAAAGTTCCATTGCGTCGCATCGGAAATTCCCTGGGAGTCATTCTGCCAAGAACGACGCTTGAGGCCTGGGGTGTGGGCGAAGGTGACGCGTTGGAACTCAGCGAGCAGGGTCTGCGCCCGCGCACGCGTGGGGGGTTTTCACACCAGGAATTAGACGAACTCAGACGTGCGTTGTCCCTTGCGGTGGTTCGGCGCTGCACGCCGCGCGAGATACGCGCGCAGATTCTCGCAAATCTCCATCGTTGGGAGGCCCAAGGAGTATGGGTCTCCGCTTACGACGAATGGCGCAGAGTCGCTCAAAGTGACGATGACGGCGTGCTATTCGCTGCGATGTTGGGGCGCGATGAAGACGCTGTGAGACTGCGGCAATCCATGCCGTATGTGGGACTGTTGCCGCAAGCCGAGGTGAGGAAGCTCTATGAAGAAACGGGAGCTTGACCACGTGTTGCGGGCTGCTGGTCGAATCACCGGCGAAAAGCAATTCATAATAATCGGCAGCCAGGCTCTTCACGGGACGTACCCGGACCTCGCCGATGATATCGTCAAGTCCGCGGAGGTGGACTTGCTGGCTACAAAGAGCCCCAAGCGCACCGAGTGGTTGAATGCGATCGGCGTCTATTCGCAATTTCACGAGACCTTTGGCTACTACGCGGATCCGGTTGACGAGAAGACCGCAACCCTTGCTAAGGGCTGGAAGGGGCGATTGGTACAACTGCCTTCGGGGGAGACAGAAGGAGTCACGGGACTGTGTTTGGAGCCCCACGACTTGGCGATCGCAAAGTACGTCGCTTCCCGCGATAAGGATCTCGTCTTTACGCGAGAACTCGCTCGCCGTGGGATCGTTTCCGAGGAGCGATTGCTTTCGTTGCTGGAGCAGACCCAAATCGCCGAGCACGCGCGCAGTCGAATCCGCGACCAGATCAGCCGCGACTTTCACGCCGAGCGAATTCTCCAGAACTGTGCACCTGAGAAGCAGTTGCCGGCGGCGAGTGCGATCGATGACCTGGAAGCCGTCAAGGCACGTGGAAGAGCGGAGTGGCTGAAACTGCGCCGACAATCTGGCGCGAAGGCCCCGACTTCCGATCCAACTCGTGACCGTGACACGTCGAAGCACGGCAAGTTAGAGCGTGGCGCGGGCAAGAGTCTGGATGACGACGCGTCCGAGTCGTGATTCCGCTGGAGCTCGTGTCCGGCGAAGCCATACACGCGGGGTCGAGACCTCGCGCCTCGAAGACTGGAAGAGCTGTTGATCTCATTCGATCGCGTTTGAAGTGACTATCATGGCAATGCCGTTTTGGCGGCAGAGGAGTTCGATATGAAGTAGTGACTTGAACCGGAGCGTTCTTGTGAAACGTGCACTACGCCGCCACCACGAACGACTGGACAAGGCCCGCCGAATTCGAGTTCTCCTCAGCCATGGAGCTTGGGTCCGGCATGCCTGGAGACCGAAAACCTGGCAAAGCATGGAGCGCCTCGTCATGAGCGAGCCCGGATGGTGGACCCACGCAACCGTTATTCAACCAGCGCGGATAAAGACTCATCGTCTCGAGCATCGCATCTTGCGCGAGTGCGATGTCGACGCGCTCATTTGGCCCGACTGTAAGAAGCCACATGACTATTACTGGTGATGTATGTCCGGATCGGCTCAACATGTGCTGCGTTAGCCCATCGTCGAACATTGTCGCCAGTGTTGGTCCGTCCAATTTAGATGCATTGAACGACATGTCAGAAAACCCGAGAGGAAATCGAAAGTTGGATCGCAGAGTTGCCGTGGCCCCGATGATGGATCGGACCGACCGCCATTGCCGGTACTTCCTGCGCGGCTTCTCCCCCGACGTGCTGCTCTACACGGAGATGATCACCGCGGCTGCAATCCTGCGCGGCGACCGCACGCGGCTGCTCGCTTTCGATCCTGCGGAACACCCGGTGGCGTTGCAGCTCGGCGGCAGCGAGCCGCATGATCTTGCCGCCGCGGCCCGTGCCGGTGCAGATGCCGGATACGACGAGATCAATCTCAACTGCGGTTGTCCGAGCGAGCGCGTCGCGAGCGGAGCTTTCGGTGCGTGCCTGATGCGCGAGCCAGCACTGGTCGGCGAGTGTGTTGCAGCAATGCGCGCCGCGGTGCGCTTGCCAGTGACGGTGAAGCTGCGCATTGGAGTGGTGACCGCTGCGGCGCGCGAGGCACACGCGTCAGTGGCCGGGTTCAGCGACGAAGACTTCCAGGACTTGTACGGTTTTGTAAGCCAAGTGCGCGCTGCCGGCGCGGATGCCGCGATCGTGCACGCACGCAAGGCCGTGCTCGGAGGTCTTTCGCCGAGGGACAATCGCGAGGTACCGCCCCTGCGCTACGACGTGGTGCGGCGCCTGAAGCAGGCTTTGCCCGGGCTGCCGGTGATCGTCAACGGCGGCCTGCGCGAGCCGCGTGCGGTGCTGGAGGCGCTCAGTTGGTGCGATGGCGTCATGCTCGGGCGCGAGGCTTATCACCGTCCGTACGTGCTGGCTGAACTGCATCAGGCATTACACCCCGGGAGCGGCCCTCTGCCTGGGCGCGCCGCAATCCTCGAGCGCATGCAACGCTACGCCGAGCGCGAGCTGGCCGCTGGGGGGCGTCTGGCGGCGATCAGCCGGCACATGTTGGGGCTGTACGCGGGCCAGCCGGGTGCGCGCGAATACCGGCGGGCGCTGAGCGAGGGCGCACGCGCGCCCGGAGCCGGCCCCGCATTGCTGTGCCAGGCTATGCCAGGAGCCGCTTAGGAAAGGTTGCTAGCGGCTTGAAAACGCTCGCGTATAATCCGGCGCAAGCGCATGGGAAAGGACATCGAACTCGCGATTCTGTTTGCCGACGTCGTTGGCTCGACACGGCTCTATGACCTCATGGGCGACGTGCGCGCACGCGACATGGTCGCTATCTGCATCGACGTGATGCGCAGCGCCACCGAGCAGCGCCAGGGGACGGTCATCAAGACCATGGGCGATGAGGTCATGGCCACGTTCCCGAGCGCCGATGCGGCGCTCAATGCCGCCGCGCAGATGCAGCAGCAAATCTCCACCCACGCGCAGCTGAAGGTGGATGGCCAGCCGGTCGCAATCCGCATCGGCTGCCACTTCGGCCCGGTGATGCTGGAGAACCGCGACGTGTTTGGCGCTGCGGTGCACACCGCCAATCGCATGACCAGCCAGGCGAAAGCCGGACAGATCGTCACCACCGCCGCGACCGTCGACAAGCTCTCCCCGGAATGGCGCGCCTCGTGCCGCCAGATCGACATCGCCACCCTCAAGGGCCAGGGGAGCGAAGTGGTGCTCTACGAGGTGCTGTGGCAGACCGAGGACGTCACCAGCATGGTGCCGGGCATCGCGGCCGACTCGCGTCCCGCGCGCGGTCTGCGCCTGCGGTTGCGCTTCGATGACCGCGAGCTGCTGGTCGACGAGCGGCACTCGAGCATCACCATCGGGCGCGCCGAGGACAACGATGTGGTGGTGAAGGGCAATCTGATCTCGCGCCTGCACGCGCGCATCGAGATCAGCCGCAACAAGTTCGTGCTGATCGATCAGAGTACCAACGGCACCTTTGTGCAGACTTCCGACGGCGAGGAGTCGTTCGTGCGCCGCGACAGCCTGCAGATCAAAGGGCAAGGCATGATCGGGCTCGGGCGTCTGCCGGAACAGGGCTCGCCGCAGACCATCCGCTTCACCTGCGAAGAAGTGTAGCGCCCGCGCCTCTCAGGCGAGACGCCCCTCAGTCGCGTCCAGTTCGGCGAGCAGCGCCGCAGGCAGGCGGCTCCCGTAGCGGCCCAGGTACTCACGCATCTCGCCCACTTCCTTGCGCCACAGCGCCGGATCGACACTGAGCAGCGCGCTCAGTGCCTGCGCCCCTATGTCGAGTCCGGTGACGTTGAGGTCCTCGGCTCGCGGCAGCCAGCCGATGGGCGATTCGGTCGCCGCCGCCTTGCCAGCGCAGCGTTCGAGCATCCAGGCCAGCACGCGCAGATTCTCCCCATACCCCGGCCACAGAAACTTGCCCTGCGGGTCGCGCCGGAACCAGTTGACGTGGTAGATGCGCGGCGGCTGCGCGAGCCGTGCACCGACGCTCAGCCAATGCTGCCAGTAATCGGCGAAGTTGTACCCGCAGAAGGGCTGCATGGCCATCGGGTCACGGCGCACCACTCCGACCTGACCGACCGCCGCGGCGGTGGTCTCGGAAGCGAGCGAGGCGCCGACCAGCACGCCGTGCTTCCAGTCGCGCGCTTCGTAGACCAGTGGCGCCACTTCGCGGCGCCGGCCACCGAACACGAGCGCCGAGATGGGCACGCCGCGCGCATCCTCGGCGTGCGGCGACCAGGAGGGGTTGCGCTTCGCGGACACCGTGAAGCGCGAGTTGGGGTGCGCCGCCGGACCGCGCGCGGGGTCGTAGGGACGCCCCTGCCAGTCGAGCACCGGCTTGCCGTGAGGCAGCCCCTCCCACCACGGCTCCTGGTCCGCGGTGAGCGCGACGTTAGTGAAGAGCGTGTCGCGACGGATCATGTGGTAGGCGTTGCGGTTGGTGTCCGGGTTGGTGCCGGGAACGACGCCGAACAAACCCGCCTCGGGATTGATCGCCCACAGCCGGCCGTCGGCGCCGGGGTGCAGCCAGGCGATGTCGTCCCCCACCGTGAACGCGCGCCAGCCCGGCAGCGATGCGGGCGGAATCAACATGGCCAGATTGGTCTTGCCGCACGCGGAGGGGAACGCGCAGGCGATGTAGTGCGTCTCGCCGCGCGGATTCTGCAGTCCCACGATCAGCATGTGCTCGGCGAGCCACCCTTCGCTGCGCGCCTGCCAGCTGGCGATACGCAGCGCGTGGCACTTCTTGCCGAGCAGGGCGTTGCCGCCGTAGCCGGACCCGTAGCTCTCGATCGACAATTCCTCCGGGAAATGCATGATGAAGCGCCGCTCTGGGTCGAGCTCGCCGACCGAGTGCAGGCCGCGGACGAACTTGCCATCGTGGGCGATACGCTCCAGCGCCGCGCGCCCGGCGCGCGTCATGACGAGCATGTTGAGCACCACGTAGGGGCTATCGGTGATTTCCACCCCGCAGCGCGACAGCGGCGAATCGATCGGCCCCATGCAGTAGGGGACCACGTACAGCGTGCGTTCGCGCATGCAGCCGCGGAACAGTTCGCGCAGTTTCGTGTGCGCCTGCTGCGGATCCATCCAATGGTTATTGGGGCCCGCATCCTCCTGCGAGCGCGTGCAGATGTAAGTGAGATGCTCGACGCGCGCCACGTCACTGGGCGACGAGCGCGACAGATGACACCCGGGGAAAGTCGCCGGATTCAGGGCGGTGAGCTGACCGTTCGCGAGCAGGTGCGAAGTGATCTCGCGCGCCTCCGCCTCGGTTCCCTCGCACCAGTGGATTGCCCGCGGCTGCGTCAGCTGGCGCACCGAGTCCACCCAGTCGGCGACCGCGCGGCTCAGGCGCGGCAGCGGGGTCAGCATCTGTGGGGCAGTAGCCATCCGCGTTCCTCTTGTTCGGTGGCGCTTCTTGGGGAGCCCGCGAGTATATCCCGGGCGCTCCTTCGCCCTGCTAGAGTAGCAGCCAGGGGCTTATTTTCTTCCAATACCGCGCCGCGCACCAGTTTGCCGAGATTTCAGCAGGATATGTCGCTCGACAGCGCGCGCTGCCACGCCCGAGGACCGCTCCGCGGCGCCTTCCTACATGTTGGATCTTGAGGACATATTCGGTCACGGCGGCCCGCTTGAGCGCTCGCTGAGCGGTTTCAAGGTGCGCCGCGGACAACTGCGCATGGCGCAGCGCGTCGCCGCAGCGCTCGTGGCGCGCGAGTCGCTGGTCGTGGAGGCCGGTACCGGCACAGGCAAGACCTTCGCCTATCTGGTGCCGGCACTGCTGTCGGGCGCGCGCGTCCTGATCTCTACCGGTACGCGTACGCTGCAGGACCAGCTGTTCGCCAGGGACCTGCCGCTTGTGGCCGGGGCGATCGGCCGTCCGGCGCGCGTAGCCCTGCTCAAGGGTCGCGCCAATTACCTGTGTCGCTATCGCTTGCAGCGCAGCGGCGAGGCGGCGGCACAGCTCGATCTCACGGACGCGCCAGCGCCGCAGTCGCGCGGCGCGCGCAGCATGCTCGCGCGCATCGAGCGCTGGGCGCGTACCACGCAGCGCGGTGATCTCGCCGAGGTACGCGGTCTGTCCGACGCGCATTCTGTCTGGGGCCAGGTCACCTCCACGCGCGAGAGCTGCCTGGGCATGCGCTGCCCGGAAATCGCCCAGTGTCACGTGGCGCACGCACGCCGCGCGGCGCTCGAATCCGACATCGTCGTCGTCAATCACCATCTGCTGCTTGCGGATCTGGCGCTCAAGGAGGACGGTTTCGGCGATCTGTTGGGATCCGCCGATGCGATCATTCTCGACGAGGCGCATCAGATACCGGATCTTGCCACGCAGTTTTTCGGTGCCCACGTGAGCAGCCGCCAGGTCGAGTCGCTGCTGAAGGATCTGCGCCTGGAGATAAGTGTGCGCGTGTCGCAGCCGAACTACGTACCGCTGGCGCGGGGGTTGGAGGGCGTCGATGAGGCACTGCGGCAGCTGCGCGCGGTGGTGCCCGGGACTACCGGGCGCATTCCCTGGGGGCGCGGACCGGCAGAAACTGCCGCGCACGATCTGATGCAGGCGCTTGAGCAGCTCGCGGCCGCCGCCGGAGCTGGCGATGGCGATGAGCTGCTCGCCCCGTATGGCGAGCGGGCCGCGGAGCTGGCAGCCCATCTGGCACGGATTGCGGCGGTGGATGAGCTCGACGGGGCGCGCACGCTCGAGGTCGGCGCGCGCGGCTTTACTCTCAGTCTCATGCCCTTCGACATCTCCGGGCGTTTCAGCGCGCTGCTGCAGGCGCGCCGCAGTGCGTGGATCTTCACCTCTGCGACGCTGTCGCTCGGCGAGGAGTTCGGCCACTTCACCGGCCGGCTGGGGCTCACCGAGACACCCACCCTGAAGATCGACAGTCCCTTCGACCACGAACGTCAGAGCCTGCTGTATCTGCCCGTAGGGCTGCCGGATCCCACTTCGAGCGGTTACGTCGCCGCGGTCATGGATACGGCGCTGCCGCTGATCAACGCAGCCGGTGGCGGCGCTTTCGTGCTCTTCACCAGTCATCGCGCCCTGTCGCAGGGCGCGGCGCTGTTGCGCGCGCGCTGGAGGGAGCGCGCCCCCTATCGGCTGTTCGTCCAGGGTGAGGCGCCGCGCGAGCAGCTGCTGCAGCAGTTCCGCGCCGACGGCAATGCCGTGCTGCTCGGAACCGCGAGCTTCTGGGAGGGCGTGGACGTCAAGGGCGAGGCGCTGCGCCTGGTGGTGATCGAGAAGCTGCCGTTCGCCTCGCCCGAGGACCCGCTGGTGCGCGCCCGCATCGAGCATCTCACCGCGAGTGGGGGCAACGCGTTCCGCGATTACCAGCTGCCGGAGGCGGCGCTGGCGCTGAAGCAGGGAGCGGGCCGTCTGATCCGCAGCGAAGAGGACTACGGTGTGATCGTCATCTGCGATCCGCGCATGCTGGCACGCGCCTACGGTCGGGTCTTCATCGCCGCGCTGCCGCCCATGACCATGACGCAGGACGCGGAGGAAGTGCTGCGCTTCCTCGCGCGGCATGTACCGCGCCGCGGTGCCGAGGCGCAGCCGCGGGCGGCACCGTGAAGATTCTGGCGCTCGACACCGCGACCGAGAATTGCTCGGTCGCACTCCTTATTGATGGGCGGCTGATCGCGCTCGAGGAGCGGCTTGAGCGCGGGCATGCCGAGCGCATACTGCCGATGCTCGATGAGCTGCTCTCCCGTGAGCGCATCACGCCCGCTGCGCTCAATGCCATTGCCTTCGGACGCGGGCCCGGGGCATTCACGGGGGTGCGCCTCGCAGCCAGCGTCACGCAGGGCCTGGCCTTTGGCGCCGGTGTGGCCGTGGTTCCGGTGTCGGACTTACGCGGCGTGGCTCAGCGCGCACTCGATGCCCAACCTGCGCTCGCGCGCGTCCTGGTCTGCAATGATGCCCGCATGCATGAGGTGTACTGGGGCTGCTTCGAGCGGTCCTCGGACGGGCTCGCCGTGGCGGTTGCGCCGGAGCAGGCCGCAAGCCCGAGCCGTGTGGTGCTACCCCCGGCGTGGACCGGCGCGGTGCACGGGGCGGGCTCGGGATTCGGCGCGTACCCCGAGTTGAGGCAGCGTCTCGAGGGCCGGCTGGCACTCTGCAGCGAGGGGCTCTTGCCGCGCGCCCAGGAAATCGCCCGCCTGGCTGTACCAGAGGTCGCCGCCGGGCGGGTTCTGCCGGCCGAACAGGCCCTTCCGGTGTATTTGCGTGACGACGTCGCCCGCACGGCGGGGGATGCGGTCATTAAACTGACACCCGCCTAAGATCGCTGTCATGAATCTGCAACACCGGCCCCCTCTAATAGCCGCGCCATCCCCATTTGCTGCACTATGTCCGCCAAACAGGTCCTGATCGTCGAAGACGAGCGGCCGATCCGCGAAATGATTGCCTTCGGGCTCAAGCGTGCCGGTTTCGAGGTCCGGGAGGCCGAGGATTGCCGCGCTGCAAGAGCGGCGCTCGCTGACACGCGCCCGGATCTGGTGCTGGTCGACTGGATGCTGCCGGACATGAGTGGGCTTGAGCTGACACGCGCGCTCAAACGCGACCGCGAGACGCGCGACCTACCCATCATCATGCTCACCGCGCGGGCCGAGGAGGGCGACAAGGTGGCCGGACTCGAGGGCGGCGCGGACGACTATGTCACCAAGCCGTTCTCCCCGCGCGAGCTGCTGGCGCGCATCAACGCCGTGTTGCGCCGAAGCAGCGCCAACGGCGTCGACGAGCTGCTGGAGTTCGAGGGGCTGGTGCTCGATCAGGGCAGCCATCGCGTCATGGCGGGCGAGCGCACGGTGATGCTCGGCCCGACCGAGTACCGCATGCTTGAGTTCTTCATGATGCATCCGGAGCGCGTCTATACGCGCGATCAGCTGCTGGACCGCATCTGGGGCGGCAACGTCTACGTGGAGGAACGCACCATAGACGTACACATCCGACGGCTGCGCAAAGCGCTGGAGGATTTCGGGTACGATCGCTTTGTACAGACCGTCCGCGGCTCGGGTTATCGCTTCTCGGCGCGGACCGTCTAGCTTCAACTCACGAGGCGCGCGGAAGCATGGAGCCCGCAACCCAGGTGTGGTGGTTCGCCGCGGGCAGGCTGCTCGCCACGGTGGTGCTGGGGCTTGCGGCGGGCTGGCTGTTCGGCAGTCCCTTCGGCGGTCTGGCCATCGCGCTCGCGCTGCACCTCGCGTGGATGCTGGTGAACCTGGTGCGCCTGGAATGGTGGCTGCGCCACCGCAACTACGCCGACCCGCCAGACATCGGCGGCGTGTGGGGCGAGATCATCGCTCAGGTGGTGCGGCTGCACCGCCGCAAGCGCTTTCACAAGCAGCGCTTCGTGCAGCTCATGCGCCAGCTGCAACGCTCGACCGCCGCGCTCCCTAATGGGGTGGTGATCCTCAACGCGCAGCGCGAGATCGTGTGGTTCAACCCCATGGCGGCGCGGCTGTTGAACCTGCGCCGCACCGCGGATCTCGGCATGCGTATCGAGCATCTGCTGCGCGAACCGGAGTTTGTGCGCTACCTCGCCAAGCAGGATTACAGCAACCCGGTGGTGATGCGCCACGCCGGCGCCGAGGAGTGTTACCTGTCGCTGCAGGTGGCGCCTTACGGCGATGGGCAGCTGCTGCTGCTGGTGAACGACGTGTCGCGGCAGATGCGCCTCGAGGCCGTGCGGCGCGACTTCGTGGCGAACGCCTCGCATGAGCTGCGCTCGCCGCTCACGGTCATCTCCGGATACCTCGAGACGCTCGGCGCCGAGGGCACGCTGGATCCGGATCTGCAGGGGCCGCTGGCGGAAATGCGCCGCCAGGCCGAGCGCATGACCGTGATCATCCGCGATCTCTTGGAGCTGTCGCGCCTGGAGGAGACCGACGAGGTGGTGGGCGGCGAGCCGGTCGACGTCGCGGCGCTGGCTGCGCTGCTGCGCAAGGACGTGCTGGCGCGCGCGGTGCATCCGCGCGAGGTGCGGGTGCGCATCGAGTCCGACGCCCGTCTCCTGGGGGATGAGCCCGAGATCCATTCCGCCTTCTCCAACCTCGTCGACAACGCCGCCAAGTACACCTCGCCCGAAGGCTCGATCGAGATGCGCTGGTGGGTCGACGCAGATGGCGCGCACTTCTGCGTCAGCGACACCGGCATCGGGATTCTGCCCGAGCACATTCCGCGGCTCACCGAGCGCTTCTACCGGGTCGATGCCGGGCGCGCCCGCGCTACCGGGGGCTCGGGCCTGGGCCTCGCGATCGTCAAGCACGTCCTGCAGCGCCACGGCGCGACTCTCGAGGTGCGCAGCGCCCTCGGCAGCGGCAGCACCTTCAGCTGTCATTTCCCGCTCGAGCGGGTGGCGCCGTCGGGGCGCGCCGTGGGTGCAGCGACAGCTTAGGTTTTGCGTGCAACTGCCTCATTCGTCAGAAACCCTTAGCCGCGCCGTCACAGAAACGACACATCCGCGCACCACCCTAGGGCGGCCAAGGGCGACCCAGGAGCACGGAATGGCCAGCATCCCCGCGCGCGGCGGCAGGACCCTCGCCCGCACCTTGTTTCTGTCCGACCTGCACCTGGGGTTCAGGCATGCACGAGTGCGGGAGCTGAACGAGTTCCTGGCCGGCATCGAAGCTGAGCGCATCGTGCTGGTGGGGGACATCGTGGACGCCCTTAGCCTGGCGCGGCGCGCGTACTGGAGTCCCGAGCACACCCAGGTCGTGCGCACCCTGCTCGCGCGGCAACGTGCCGGCACCGCCCTCATCTACATTCCCGGCAACCACGATGCCAGCCTCGCCGTGCTCGCGCAGATGCTGCAGGGCCAGTTCGAGGTGCACCGCGAGTGGGTGCACCGCACCGCGCGCGGCGAGCGGCTGCTGGTGATGCACGGCGATCAGCTCGACCCGCTGATGCCCTGTCCGCGCTGGCTCAACCGTCTGGGCGACACCCTGCACGGCACCACCGTCATGCTCAGCCACAAGCTGAACAACCTGCGCCGCCTGCTCGGCCGGCCGTACTATCCGCTCGCCGAGCGCGTGAAGCTCAGCATCGGCACCAGCCTGCGCTACATCGAGCAGTTTGAGCAGCTCGCAGCCGAGCGCGCGCGCGCCCAGGGCTATGACGGGGTGGTATGCGGCCATATTCACCGTGCCAATCTCACCCGCATCGGCGGCACGCTCTACGGCAACACCGGCGACTGGGTGGAGTCGTGCTCGGCGCTGATCGAGATCGAGTGTGGCGAGCTGGCACTGCTGCGCTGGCCACGCAGGGCGCGCGGTGCGCGCCACGCCGCCCCGCAACTGCTGGTCGACCCGGCGTGAGGATCGCCCTCGCCAGCGATGCCTGGTCGCCGCAGACCAACGGCGTCGTCACCACGCTCCGGGCCACGGCCGAAACGCTGACCGCGCTCGGACACGACGTGCGTGTCATCTCGCCGCAGGGAATGCCCGCCATCGCCTGCCCGAGCTATCCGGAGATTCGCCTGGCGCTTGCCCCGGGCGCCCAGGTGGCGCGGCGCTTGAAAGCCTTCCGCCCGCACGCGATCCACATCGCCACCGAGGGGCCGCTGGGGCTCGCGGTGCGCCGTTACTGCCGGGCACGCGGGATCCCCTTCACCACCTCCTACCACACGCGCTACCCGCAGTACCTGCGCGCCCGCTGGCCGGTGCCGCTGGCGGTGAGCTATGCCTGGCTGCGGCGCTTCCACGGGGCGGCGGCGCGCACCTTCGTGAGCAGCGCGACTCTGGAAGTGGAGCTCGCCGCGCACGGGTTCTCACGGCTGCACCTGTGGCGTCGCGGGGTGGATCTCAAGCGCTTCCGTCCGGTGGCCCCGGATCCGCACCTCGCACCGCTGCCGCGCCCGATCATGCTCTATGCCGGGCGTCTCGCCGTGGAGAAGAACCTCGACGCCTTCCTCGCTCTCGACCTGCCTGGCACCAAGGTGCTGATCGGCGATGGTCCGGAGCGGGCAGCGCTGGGCGCGCGCTACCCGCAGGCCGTGTTCGGCGGCTACCGCTTCGGGGAAGAGCTGGTGCGCTGCCTCGCCGCGGCCGACGTGCTGGTGTTTCCGAGCCTGACTGATACCTTCGGCCTTGCGATGATCGAGGCGCTCGCCTGCGGGGTACCGGTGGCGGCCTTCCCGGTGGGAGGGCCGGTCGATGTCATCGAGCCGGGCGTGACCGGGGTGCTGCACCCCGATCTGGCGCTGGCGATCGGCGCGGCGCTGCGACTGGAGCGGCGGGCATGCGCCGAGCGCGCCGCGGCCTTCAGCTGGCAGGCCGCCACCGCCCAATTCCTGGCCGGGCTGGCAATGATCCCGCTGGCGCGGCGTGCGCAGCTGGCTGTCAGCCGCAGTTCCGCTATGATCGCGCGTATTGCCGCGCGCCGGCAGACGAGCCAGGCCGGAGACGCCAACTGATGGAAACCGCGGACCTCAGTCACCACATCTCGCGCCGTTTCAACGAGGATCTCGAGCGCGTGCGCAGCAAGGTCCTCGGCATGGGCGGCTTCGTCGAGCAGCAGCTGCAGAAGGCGATCACCGCACTGGTCGAGGGCGACAGCTCGCTCGGTGAGGCGGTCGCGCTCGACGACCATCAGGTCAACAACATGGAGGTGGCCATCGACGAGGAGTGCAGCCGCATCCTCGCCACGCGCGCACCGGCGGCCGGCGACCTGCGTGTCATCGTCGCCATCATCAAGACCATCACCGATCTGGAGCGCATCGGAGACGAGGGCGAGAAGATCGGCTACATCGCCTCGCGGCTGGCAACCATGGAGCGCCCGGCCGACAAGTACCGCGAGATCAAGCACCTCGGGCGGGTGGTGTCGGAGATGGTGCACGACGCACTCGATGCCTTCGCGCGCATGGACGTCGAGTCGGCGCTGCGCGTGGCCCGCCAGGACCGCCTGGTGGATGAGGAGTACGAGGCCATCCAGCGCCAGAGCATCACCTTCATGATGGAAGACCCGCGCACCATTCGCCGCGCACTGGACGTCATGTGGGTGGTGCGGGCTCTGGAGCGCATCGGCGATCACGCCAAGAACATCAGCGAGTACGTCATCTATATGGTGCACGGCAAGGACATCCGCCACACCTCCCTCGACGACGTCGAGCGCGAACTGCGCGGCTCCTCGGCCGCCGGCTCAGCCCCGAGCACCTGACGCCGCGTTACGCGTGAGAGACCGCCTGCTGAATGGGGCTGGATTTGCCGCCTGTGCGGCGCTGCTGGCCTACGCCCTGTATGCGCAGTGGCACTTGGGTCTCGAGCCGTGCCCGCTGTGCATCTTCCAGCGCATCGGCGTCGCGCTCCTCGGGGCGGTGTTTCTGATCGCCGCGCTGCACGACCCGCGCGGTCGCATCGGGCGCATCGTCTACGCTAGCGCGCTCGCGCTCGCAGCTCTCGCCACCGCAGGCGTCGCCGCGCGCCACCTGTACGTGCAGAGCCTGCCGCCCGGGACGCTGCCCTCCTGCGGCGCACCGCTCGCGGTGCTCATGAAGTTCATGCCGCTTACGCAGCTCATCCGCAAGGTGCTGACCGGCAGCGGGGAGTGCGGGGTCGTGAACTGGCGCTTCCTCGGACTTGCCATGCCGGCCTGGGTGCTCATCTGCGCCGTGGCGCTCGGCGCCCTCGGCGTCTACGCCAATCTCAGGCGAGAAGGTTCACCAGCACGTTGAAGTACATGCGCTCGAGCGCCTCGATGTCGGCGAGCCGCACGCATTCGTTGACCTTGTGGATGGAGGCGTTGATCACCCCGAGCTCCACGACCTCCGCGCCGAGCGGCGCGAGGAAGCGCCCGTCGGAGGTGCCCCCGCCGGTGGACAGCGCTGGCGCGGTCCCGGTGACCTGCGCTACCGCGGCGGCGACCGCCTGCGAGAGTCGCCCGGGCGGGGTGTAGAAGGGCTCGCCCGACAGGTACCACTCGAGCGTGTACCGCACGCCGTGGCGTCGCAGGATGTCCTCGACCGTTTGTTTGAGACCCTCGAGGGTCTGTACCGGCGAGTAGCGCAGGTTGAAGCGTGCCTTCAGCTCCCCGGGGATGACGTTCGGCGCACCCGTACCGGCGTTGAGGTTTGAGACCTGGAAGCTGGTCGGCTGGAAATGCTCCGTTCCCTGGTCCCATTCGCGGCGCGTCAACTCCGCGAGCGCGGGCGCAAGCGTGTGCACGGGGTTCTCGGCGAGCTGCGGGTAGGCCACGTGGCCCTGCACCCCATGCACGGTAAGCCGGCCGCTGAGCGAGCCGCGCCGTCCCACCTTGATTGTGTCGCCGATGGCGGCTTCGCTCGAGGGCTCGCCCACCACGCAGAAGTCGATCCGCTCCCCGCGCTCACGCAGCAGCTGGGCGACGCGCCGCGTTCCATCGACCGACGGACCCTCCTCGTCGCTCGTCACCAGAAAGGCGATCGAGCCCTTATGACGCGGGTGGATGCGCACGAACTCCTCGCTGGCCGTCACCATGGCGGCGAGGCCGCTTTTCATGTCTGCTGCGCCGCGCCCGAACAGCACGCCCTCGCGTACCGCGGGCACGAAGGGGTCACTGTGCCATTCTTCCACGGGACCGGTTGGCACCACATCCGTGTGCCCGGCGAAGCAGAAGAGGGGCGCGGCCGTGCCGCGGCGCGCCCACAGATTCTCCACGCTCCCGAAGCGCAGCTTCTCTACGGCAAAGCCTACGGCTGCGAGGCGCTTTGAGATCAGCTCTTGGCAGCCCTCGTCGGCGGGCGTCACCGATCTGCGGGCGATAAGATCCTTAGTCAGTTCAATTGCTTGTGACATCAGCCTCGCCGCTTGGATGAGATCCGCAATGCGACTGCGCGGTGCGCGTTATACGGCCTCGCGTCGCCTTTGAGCAAGCGATGCGCCCCTGTCACGACCCTGCAACCTCGGCAGGTAACACTGTCGCGGCTGGCACCAAAGGGACGGGTCTGGCTCTCGGGGCGCCCCGGGCGTAAGGCCCGGGGTGTCACGAGAACGTCACATTAGTGACATTTAATGGCGCGCGCCCACCGCGGGAGCGGGGGCGTGGCCGGTCGATGCGAGCCAGACAACAACCCAGGCGAGGAGACGGCACCATGAATCCATTCCATCCGAGGCGGGTGCTGATGGCGGCGGCAGCCGTTGTGGCATTCGCCGGCGCGGTCGAAGCAGCCGACATCTCCGGCGCCGGGGCGACCTTCCCTTACCCCATCTACTCGAAGTGGGCTGACGCGTACAAACAGCAGACCGGCATCGGGCTCAACTACCAATCGATCGGCTCCGGCGGCGGCATCAAGCAGATCAAGGCGAAGACGGTGACCTTCGGCGCTTCCGACATGCCGCTGAAGCCCGAAGACCTGAAGGAGTCGGGGCTCGTGCAGTTCCCGATGATCATCGGCGGGGTGGTGCCGGTGGTACACGTCAAAGGCGTGGAGCCCGGCCAGATGACGCTGGACGGGGCGACGGTGGCTTCCATTTATCTGGGTGAGATCACCAAGTGGAATGATGCCCGCATCAAGAAACTCAATCCAAAGCTCGCACTGCCCGACACCGCCATCGCGCCGGTATATCGCTCCGACGGTTCCGGCACCAACTTCCTGTTCTCCGACTACCTCTCCAAGTCGAGCCCGAAGTTCAAGGACACCATCGGCGCCAACACTTCAGTGCAGTGGCCGGTGGGCATCGGCGCCAAGGGCAATGAGGGGGTCGCCAACATGACGACGCAGACCGATGGCGCCATCGGTTATGTGGAGTACGCGTACGCGAAGCAGAACAAGATGGCGTACACGCAGCTGAAGAACCACGACGGCAAGGCGGTCGCGCCCAACGCGGACAGCTTCCAGGCCGCCGCGGGCAACGCCGACTGGGCGCACGCACCGGGGTATTTCCTGATCCTCACCGACCAGGCGGGCGCGGGCAGCTGGCCGATCACTGGCGCTAGCTTCATCCTGGTGTACAGCACGCCTCCCGACCCGACTGCCACCGGTGCCGCGCTCAAGTTCTTCGACTGGGCATACAAGAACGGTGGCAAGATGGCGGCCGAGCTGGACTACGTTCCGCTGCCGGACAAGCTGATCGCGCAGGTCCGCGAGACCTGGAAGACGCAGATCAAGGGCATGTGACCTTTCGGTCGGCACGCCCCGCGTCGCGCGGGCGCAAAACGCCTGCTGTTCAGGAACCGGCGACCGCCCCTCACGGGACGGCCGCCGGTTGCGGTTATGGGGCTGAGTAACGGTTACCGACGGCGATGAACACAGTGGCTGCGATCGACCCGCATCACGGAGCCGGGCAGAGGCTGCGGGAGCGGGTGTTTCGCGGCGCGACGCTCGCCGCCGCGGTGCTGGTGCTGCTGCTGCTGGGGGGCGTTGCCGCTTCACTCCTGATCGGCGCGTGGCCGGCGCTGGCGCATTTCAAGCTCGGCTTCCTGACGCGCGAGATCTGGAACCCGGTCACCGATCAGTTCGGCGCACTGGCGCCGGTCTATGGGACGCTCGTCACCTCCTTCCTCGCGTTGCTGCTCGCGATTCCGGTGAGCTTCGGCATCGCAATCTTTCTCACTGAGCTCGCGCCGGTGTGGCTCAAGCGCCCAGTGGGCGTCGCGATTGAGCTGCTCGCGGCGGTGCCGAGCATCATCTACGGCGTCTGGGGCTTGTTCGTGCTGGCGCCCGTGCTGCAGCGCTACGTGCAGCCCTGGCTCATCACGGTGCTGGGTCCGCTGCCGCTCATAGGCAAGCTCTTCCAGGGGCCCCCCTATGGCATCGGGATACTGACCGCGAGCTTCGTACTGGCGATCATGGTGATCCCGTTCATCTCCGCGGTGATGCGCGACGTGTTCGAGACCGTGCCGGATGTCCTCAAGGAATCGGGCTATGGCCTCGGGGCCACCACCTGGGAGGTGATCTGGCAGGTGGTTGTGCCGTACGCGCGCACCGGCATGATCGGCGGCATCATGCTCGGGCTCGGGCGCGCGCTCGGTGAGACCATGGCGGTCACCTTCGTGATCGGCAACGCGCACCGCATCGGCTCCTCACTGCTCGCCCCCGGTACCACCATCTCCGCCTCGATCGCCAACGAGTTCACCGAAGCGGTCGGCGACCTCTACACCTCCTCGCTGATCGCGCTCGGGGCGCTCCTGTTCCTCATCACCTTCTCGGTGATCGCCGCGGCGCGCTTCATGCTGCTGCGTCTGGAGCGCCGGGCGCTCTCCTCGGTATGAGCCGCCGCGTCGTCCGCAAGGTCACGAACCTGGTGGCGCTCGCGCTGTCGGGCGTCGCCACGGCTATCGGGCTGTTTTTTCTGGGCGCGATCCTGTGGACGCTGGTGAGCAGTGGACTGGCGGGACTGTCCCCGAGGGTCTTCACGGCGATGACCCCGCCGCCGGGTTCGAGCGGCGGGCTCCTGAATGCCATCTACGGCAGCGTCGTCATGACGGTGACCGGCATCCTGATCGGCGGTCCCATCGGCATGCTCGCGGGGACCTACCTCGCCGAGTACGGCCGCACGGCGCGCATCAGTGCCGTGATCCGCTTCGTCAACGACGTGCTGCTGTCGGCCCCCTCGATCATCATCGGCCTGTTCGTGTACGAGCTGCTGGTGGTCCGCATGGGGCATTTCTCCGCCATCGCCGGAGCGGTGGCGCTCGCGATCATCGCCATGCCGGTCACGGTGCGCACCACCGAGGACATGCTGAACCTTGTGCCGCAGGGGATGAAGGACGCATCGACGGCGATGGGCGCGTATCAGTGGCGCACCACCGTGAGCGTCATCTACCCGGCGGCACGCAGCGGCATCCTCACCGGGTTGCTGCTGGCGGTCGCGCGCATCAGCGGCGAGACCGCGCCGCTCTTGTTCACCGCCCTCAACAACCAGTTCTGGAGCAGCAACCTGAACGCGCCGATGGCCAACCTCCCGGTCGTCATCTTTCAGTTCGCCCTGAGTCCCTATCCGAACTGGCAGCAGCTGGCCTGGACCGGGGCGCTCATCATCACCGTGAGCATCCTCATCCTCAGCATCACCGCGCGCCTGGTGGTGTCCTCGCTCCAGGGCGGCCAACGCTGATGAGCGCCTCTCAGGTGCAGCTGGCCGCGCCCGCCGCCACACCCGCCGCGGTGGTGAAGTTCGATGTTAAGCATCTCGACTTCTATTACGGCAGCGCGCACGCGCTGAAAGACGTCAGTCTCACGCTCACCGACCGCCAGATCACCGCGTTCATCGGCCCGTCCGGCTGCGGCAAGTCGACGCTGCTGCGTGTGTTCAACCGCATGTACGCGCTCTACCCGGGGCACCGCGCCACGGGCGAGGTGCGGCTCGATGGCGAGGACATACTGGCGCCGACCGTGGACGTGGCGGCGCTGCGGTTCCGGGTCGGCATGGTGTTCCAGAAGGCCACACCCTTTCCGATGTCGATCTTCGACAACGTGGCCTTCGGCCTGCGCTTGGCGCGGCGTATCTCCCACAGCGAGCTCAGCGATCGCGTCGAGGAGGCGCTGCGTGCGGCCGCCATGTGGGAGGAGGTCAAGGACAAGCTGCACGACGACGGCCGGGGCCTCTCTGGCGGCCAGCAGCAGCGGCTGTGCATCGCGCGCACGCTCGCGCTGCGCCCGGAGGTCCTCCTGTTCGATGAGCCGACCGCGGCGCTCGATCCGATCTCCACCCTGCGCATCGAGGAGACGCTGCAGTCGCTGCGCGAGACCTACTGCATCGCCATCGTCACCCACAACCTGCAGCAGGCGGCACGGGTGTCGAACGTGACCGCGTTCATGTACCTTGGCGAGCTCGTCGAGATCGGCCCTACGGGCGAGGTGTTCACCGCACCGAAGAACCGCCGCACCGATGACTACGTCACCGGGCGCTTCGGCTGAAGCACATGAGCGATACACCCGATCCAGCACTCCCTGAGCCCCGCCCACCGCGCCCGGCCGGCAATGGCGCGACGGGTACGGCTGGCGGCGCCCCGACCGCGGCTGCGCCTGGCGCGGGCAACGGCGGTGCGCCGCCCGAGCCGCCGCCCCGCGGACGCTCCGGCGAGGGTGGCCTGAATCTGAAGCCAAGCGGACGCGTGTCGGCGGCAGCCGCCCTCGAGTCCGGGTCGGGCGGGCGCACGGAAGGGCAGGCGAGCGTCGAGAACCCGGTATTCACCTGCCGTGAGGTGAGCGTCTTCTACGGCGCGAAGCAGGCGCTCAGGGACGTGACCATCGATGTGGGGCGGCGCCAGGTGCTGGCGATGATCGGGCCGTCCGGCTGCGGCAAATCAACGTTCCTGCGTTGCCTCAACCGCATGAACGACACCATTCCCGGGGCGCGCGTGACCGGAGTGATCCAGCTCGACGGTCGCGACATTCATGCCGAAGTGCAGGACCCGGTGCAGCTGCGGGCACGCATCGGCATGGTGTTCCAGAAGCCCAACCCGTTCCCGAAGTCCATCTACGACAACGTCGCCTACGGACCCCGCATCCACGGGCTGGCACGCAGCCGCGCGCAGCTCGATGACATCGTGTGCACGAGTCTGACGCGCGCGGGCCTGTGGGAGGAGGTCAAGGACCGGCTCGCCAGCCCCGGCACGGGACTCTCGGGCGGGCAGCAGCAGCGGTTGTGCATCGCGCGCACCATCGCCGTGCAGCCGGAAGTGATCCTCATGGACGAGCCGTGCTCGGCGCTCGACCCGGTCGCCACCGCGCGCATCGAGGATCTGATCGATGAGCTGCGCGAGCAGTACGCGATCGTGATCGTCACGCACTCGATGCAGCAGGCGGCGCGCGTCTCGCAGCGCACCGCCTACTTCCACCTCGGGGAGCTGATCGAGGTGGGCGACACCGACCGCGTGTTCACCAACCCGCGCCACCGCCTCACCGAAGACTACATCACCGGGCGCTTCGGCTAGCCCGCGCGTCCCTTTGCCTTTCCGCGAAAACGATCGGGCCCGCGTGCGCGGGCCCGATCGCTGTCCGGCGTTGCCCGGACACTCAGCAGTGGCAGCGGCTCAGAATTTGAAGCGCAGCCCCACGGTCGTGGCGACGTTGGTCCTGGCGAAGTAGCCGTTCGCGAGGCCGTCTTTCACTTCCGACCACATGGTGCCTGCGTACGCATCGAAGCGCTTCGACAGGCGATAGTCGAGCACGAACGACGCCACGTCCTCGGTGCCGCTGCACCCGCTGTTGGAGGTGTCCGAGCAGCCCGTGTGGGCGCCGGTGGCGAAGCTGTTCTGCTTGTAGCCGTAGTAGGCGAGCGACATGTCGAGCGCCGGCACGATGGTCCACTTCACCCCCGCCCAGAAGACTTCCAGCGTCTTCTCATTGTCAAAGGCCTTGTTATTCGTGAACGCGAGCACGTAGCCGCCGATCGTGAGCGTGCCGGGCGGGAGCGGGTGGTTGGGGTTGTCGAAAGCGATATGCTCGTAACCGGCGTAGAACTTGAGCGGCACCGCGCTCAGGCTGTAGAGCCCCATGATCGAATAGGTCTCGTTGTCCGAGATCGTCGCCGCGAGCGAGTTGCCGATCGACCAGCACTGCGGTACGGCCGGCGCCACTGCGGTGCAGGTGCCGGTCTGCAGGTCTGTGACCTGTGCCGCGCTCAGCGCGCTGACCGAGATCGCGTCGTATTTCTTGAAGTAGTACCCATCGACCGAGAGACCTGCGAATTCGGCTCCGAGCTGGAACTGATAGCCGGTGTTGACGGCACCGCTCGCTCCACCGAACTGGTACAGGGCACCGAAGTGCAGCCAGTCGTACTTCCCGGAGTATTTCACCGACTCATCCAGGCGCCGGTCCTCGGTGTCGCCGCCACCGGCGGCCGTGCCCGAGTAGCCGATCAGGGAGAATGCCTGCGCGGCACCCATGACATCGTACTTGGCGATGCCGTCCGCGACCAGTGTGACGTTGCGTCCCACGGTGAAGCTGCCATAGGTCGGGGACGCGAACCCGAGGTAGGCGGCGCCTGAGAACAGCTGCCCGGCGACGCTGCTGTCCACGCCCACGTTCTGGCTGGTCAGCGGCTTGCCGTTGTTGAGTGCGACCGACTTCAGCGCGTCGGAAATGACGCCCGACTGCGGATTGAAGAAGGTCTCAAAGCGAAACACGCCGGCCCAGTCGCCGAAAAGCGGCTCGTTGCCCGAGATGCCGATACGCGACTGCGAGAGGTTGTTCGGCGTGATGCCGACCGGTGAGTCGTAGTCGTTCTTCTGGATGAGCGATCCGGAGCCGGCCGGGAAGTAGTCGCTGAACGGCGCGCTGTGCGTGTCGTACTGCACACCGAGGTCGACGATCCCGTAGAGCGTGATCCCCTTCCAGCTAAGACTGCTGTCCTCGGCCTTTGGCGCCGGTGCAGCCGCGGTCTGCGCCTGCGCGACGCCTGCGGCCGCCAATGAAGCCATTAGTAGACAGGCACGGATAGGTGTCATCTTCGGAATTCCTATGGTTTTTGGACCTACTGACGAACCGCCGCCCGGACGCCCTGAACCGAAGGTTGCGTACGTGCGACACCCCGGCCTTCCGTGATGAGCCACGGCAGGCGCGCTCACTCTGCTTCAGATATATGACATTCTGGATTCACACACATGGCAATTGTGTGACAAGGCCGGCCTCCGGCCAACCCCAACAGGTGCTGCTTTTTAGCTCCGGCTGGGCTTTTTTGCTGTAAAAGAATATTAGAAATCAGTGTGTTGCGTGTATGGACGGGTTTCTGAAGGGTTTTTAATCGCACGTTTGCCGGCTCTTAATGGCCATGTGGTCTGCTCTTGGGGCAGGTGACCCAATGCGAATGCTGCTGGTCGAGGACGAGAAGAAGGTTTCAGAGCTCGTGGCGCGCGCGCTGCGGGCGGAACGCTACGCGGTGGACGTCGCCGATGACGGCACGCGCGGCTGGGAACTGGCGTCTTCTTACGACTACGATCTGATCATTCTCGATCTGATGCTGCCGGGGATCCCGGGCGAGGAGCTGCTGCGCCGGATCCGTCGCAAGAATCAGCAGGTCCCCATTCTCATTCTGACCGCGCGCGACGCCACCGAAGAGAAGGTGCACAACTTCGAAGCGGGTGCGGACGATTACCTCACCAAGCCCTTCGCATTCGCCGAGCTCATCATGCGCGTCAAGGCGCTGCTGCGCCGTGGACCGGTGGCGCGCTCGAGCGTGCTGCGCGTGGCGGACCTCGAGGTCGATCGCTTCTCGCAGCAGGTGCGTCGCGGCGGCAGGCGCATCGAGCTCACCCCCAAGGAGTACGCGCTGCTGGAATACCTGGCGGCCAATCCCGGACGCGTGTTCTCGCGCACCATGATCATCGAGCACGTCTGGGACCAGAGCTTCGAGGGACTTACCAATATCGTGGACGTGTACGTGCGCCACCTGCGCGGCAAGGTCGACGATCCGTTCCCCGTCAAGCTGATCCGCACGGTGCGCGGGGTCGGCTACGGGCTCGCGGGGCCGCCGGAATGAACACGCGCTCGCTGAGCTTCCGCCTCGTGGCCTGGTACGCCGGAGTGCTCACCAGCGCGTTCGTGCTGCTCGGCGGGCTCACCTTCTTCTTCCTGCGCCACTACCTGGAGGCCAACCTGCTGGACATTCAGGTGCGCCGCGCGCAGCAGATCGCCGACACGCTGGTAGCCCAGGCGAGCCGCGCCGACGAGCGCGCCATGAGCACGCAGGTGCAGAGTCTGTATTCGCCCGAGGCCAACGACCGTTTCATCCGCATCACGCGCGCGGATGGGGAGGTCGTGTACCTGTCCGGCCCCCCTCGGGGCGAGCGCTTCGACCCCGCGCAGGTACCCGCAGCGACGCCCGGGTCCGCCAAGCGCAAGGTGCCCCTCGCCGCCGGCGGCTCACTGCTCATCGCCTCCCTCTCCGCTCCGGCAGCGGACGGCACGCGCTATCGCGTCGAAGTGGGAGCCTCGGGGGCGCCACTGCAGCGCACCCTGGCGCAGGTGCTGATCATGCTGGCGATCGGCCTGCCGCTTGCCGTCGCGGTCGCGGTGGCCGGCGGTTTCGTGCTGGTGCGTCGCGCGCTCGATCCCGTCGCCCGTATCGCCGCCAAGGCGGAAGCCATCACCCAGCACAACCTCAGCGAGCGGCTGCCGGTGGTCAAGAGCGGCGACGAGCTCGAGCGGCTCTCCGTGTCGCTCAATCTCATGATCAGCCGCCTCGAGGAGGCGATCCGCGGCTCCAAGCAGTTCGTCGCCGATGCCTCGCACGAGCTGCGCACACCACTCACCGTGATGCGTGGGGAGCTCGAGGGCATGGCGCAGGATGCGCAGCTCGGGGCGGAGACCCGCGAAGCCCTCGGCAGCGTGCTGGAGGAGGTCGATCGCCTGGCGGAAATCGTCGAGGGGCTGTTTGCGCTCTCGCGCCTGGATGCCGGCGAGGCGGAGGCCGAGCGCGTGCGCTTCGATCTGGCCGAGCTCGCTGCCAGCACTGCCGACCAGATGAGCCTGCTCGCCGAGGACAAGGAGGTGAAGGTCGCCTGCGAGTCCTCCCCGGGGGTGACCGTCGAGGGGGACCGGGCGCGCCTCAAGCAGGTGGTGGTCAACCTCCTGGACAATGCCATCAAGTACACCCCGCGTGGCGGGCGCGTCACGCTGAGCGTGCGGCGCGACGGCGGCGATGCAGTGCTGGACGTCACCGACAACGGCGTCGGCATTCCCGCGGAGGCGCTGCCGCACGTATTCAAGCGCTTCTTCCGTGTCGACGGCTCGCGCTCGCGTGAGGGCGGCGGAGCGGGGCTCGGTCTGTCGATCGTTAAGTCGATCTGCCTCGCGCACGGGGCCGAGGTGGAAGTGACCAGCGCCCCCGGCGCGGGCAGCACGTTCCGGATCCGCCAGCCGCTCGCCGCCGAAGGAAAGCCGTGATGCAGCGCCTGCTCGAGAAACGTTGGGGCTGGCTGGGTCTGGCCGTGGCGGTGCTGGCGGTCATCGCGCTCGCGCGCACCTGGAACGGCCGCACCGTGCGCGCCGCCGCCGATGCGGCACTGCCGGTGGTGGCCGTGGCGCGGGTGGATCGTGAGGACCTGTTCCGCCAGATCACGATACCGGCCGAGTTTCGTCCGTACGCGGAAGTCGAGCTGCACGCCATGGTATCGGGCTACGTGAAGGACATGAAGGTCGATTTCGGCGATCGCGTCAAGGCCGGGCAGCTGCTCGCGGTGCTGGAGGTCCCGGAGCTCACCGACGAGCTCGACCATGCGCTCGCCGCACAGCGCCGTGCGCAGGCCGACTATCGCGATGCGCACCTCGCCTATACGCGCCTGGTCGCGGTCAACAAGGAGCACGCCAACCTGATCGCCGAGCAGGAGCTGGACACCGCCGAGGCGCACGATGCTACCGCCGAGGGGGCGCTCGCAGCCGCCAAGGCCGACGTCGCCAAGTATCAGACCATGGTCGGTTACACACGGATTACCGCCCCCTTCGGCGGCGTCATCACCAAGCGCTACGCCGACCCCGGCGCGCTCATCCAGGCGGGCACGGCCTCCAATACCCAGTCCATGCCGCTGGTGCGGGTGTCCGACAACACGCTGCTGCGCCTCGACTTCCCGGTGTCGGTGGATTACGTGCGCGGCATACGCCTGGATGCGCCGGTGAACGTGAGCGTCGGCTCCGTCGGCGGGCGGGTGTTTACCGGCCGCATCAAGCGCTTCTCCGACAAAGTCGACGACAGCACCCGCACCATGATTGTGGAGATGGAAGTGCCTAATCCCACCCTGGAGCTGGTGCCGGGGATGTACGCGACCGTGACGCTGCGCTTCGAGGAGCGTCCGCACACGCTCGCGATCCCCATCGAGGCGGTGCCGCCCGGCGGCAAGAGCGTGCTCGTGGTCGATGCCGCGCACCGCGTGGCAGAGCGAGCCGTGACGCTCGGGCTCGAGACCCCGGCGCGCTACGAGGTGCTGTCCGGCCTACACGAGGGCGACTTGGTGATGATCGGCAATCCGGGCCAGGTCCCGATTGGCGAGAAGGTCGAGCCGCGCTTGACCGAGCCGCTGGCACGCGAATGAGCACCGCCACCCCCATGCCACCGCTCAACAACGAGCAGCTGCAGGCGTTGCGGCGCCTGGATGCCTGCCTGCTGGCCAACGCCATCGAGACTTTCAATCTGCGACTGCGCAACGAGGGCTTCGTCGATCACACCGTGCGCAGCCTGTTCCCCGAGTTCGCCCCCATGGTGGGCTATGCGGCCACGGTGCGCATCCGTGGCTCGGCGCCGCCGATGGCGGGCACGGCGTTCTCCGACCGCAGCGACTGGTGGGACTACATCGCGCAGCTGCCGGCCCCGCGCGTGGTAGTGGTGCAGGACGTGAGCTCCCGGCCGGGGCTGTGCTCGCTGGTGGGTGAAGTGCACATGGAAGTGCTGCGGCGCCTGCTGTGCGTGGGCGTGGTCACCAACGGCTCGGTGCGCGATATTCCTGCCGCGCGCAGCGCCGGCTTCCATTACTTCGCGGGCAGCATCGCCGTCTCCCATGGCTACGTGCACATCGTGGATTTCGGCCAGCAGGCCGAGATCGGCGGCCTGAAGATCGCCTCCGGCGAGCTGTTGCACGGGGATCTGCACGGGGTGCAGTCAGTGCCGCTGGCGATTGCGCCGCAGCTACCGGCTGCAGCCGTCGCGATCCGCGAGCGCGAGCAGGCGCTGATCGCACTGTGCCGCGCGCCTGATTTCACGCTCGAGAAGCTGCGCCAGCTTCTCGCCTCCCCGCCGCCCTAGTACGAGAGCCCGCGCATGTCCCGCTTCGCCCTGCGCTACCCGTACTTCATCATCGTCGCCTGCCTGATCACCTGCGTGGTCGGCATCACCAGCGTGGTGCGCATGCCGGTGGACCTGTTCCCCCCGATTCGTATTCCGGTGGTGGTGGTGGCGACCTTCTTCTCGGGTATGCCGCCCGAGCAGATCGAGACCGACATCACCGGGCGGTTCGAGCGTTTCTTCACGCTCGCGAGCGGTGTGGATCACATCGAGTCGCGCTCGCTCCCCGGGGTGAGCCTCATCAAGATCTACTTTCAGCCGGGATTTGACGCCGACTCCGCCGTCACCAGCATCGCTAATCTGGCGCTCGCAGACCTGCGCAAGCTGCCTCCCGGCACGCTGCCGCCGGTGGTGTTGAAGTTCGACGCCTCGAGTTTGCCGGTGTGCCTGGTGACCCTGAAGGGGGCCGGCCTCAATGAAGCACGGCTGCGCGATCTCGGGCAGTACGACGTGCGCAACCAGATCGCCAACGTGCCCGGCGCCTCGGTGCCGCAGCCCTTCGGCGGCCGCTACCGCCAGATCATGGTGTATGTCGATCCGCTCAAGCTGCAGGCGCACCAGCTGTCGGTGATGGACGTGGTGCGTACGGTGAACGATGCCAACCTGATCCTGCCCGCCGGGGATGTGAAGATCGGGCCGTACGACTACAATCTCTACGCCAACAGCCAGGTCGATGCCATGGCTGATATCAACCGTCTGCCGCTGAAGACGGTGGGCGATGCCTCGGTGCTGGTAGCGGACGTCGGCAAGGCCGAAGACGCGGCGCAGATTCAGTACAACATCGTGCGCGTCGACGGGCAGCCGTCGGTGTATCTGCCGGTGCTCAAGCAGGGCGGGGACGCCAACACCATCGCGGTGGTCGACGGTATTCGCCGCGGCGTACGCAACCTGCTCGACGTGCCCAAGCAGCTGATCGCCTCGGTGGTGTTCGATCAGTCGCAGTTCGTGCGCAGCGCCATCGAGAACCTGATCCACGAAGGCCTGATCGGTCTGGTGCTCACCGGGGTCATGATCCTGGTGTTCCTCGGCAGCATGCGCGCCACCGCGGCCGTGTTCCTGTCGATTCCGCTGTCGGCGCTGGCAGCGTTCATCGCACTGTCGTTCGGCGACAGCACCATCAACGCCATGATCCTCGGTGGACTGGCGCTGGCCTTCTCCCGCCTCATCGACAACTCGGTGGTAGTGCTGGAGAACATCTTCCGGCACATCGAGCTTGGCGAAGCCCCGGCGGTCGCGGCCGAGCGCGGGGGCAAGGAGGTGCAGCTGCCGGTGCTGGCGGCGACCCTCACCACGGCGATCGTGTTCTTTCCGGTGATCTTTCTGTACGGGGTAAGCCGCTTCCTGTTCACCGCACTCGCGCTCGCGGTGGTGCTGTCGCTCTTCGCTTCCTACCTCGTCGCCATGACCGTGGTGCCGCTCTTCTGTGCGCATCTCATCAAGGGGCACGAGCACGCCGAGCACGAGGTGCCGGCGGCGGATGCCGCCCCGGCCAGCGGCGGCAGGCTGGCGGCAGCGGCGCGGCGCTTCAACCGCGACTTCAACCGTCGCTTCAGTGACATGCTCGACCGCTACGAAGCGAGCCTGGCGCGCGCGCTGCTGCGGCCCCTGGCGACGGTGCTGGCGATCAGCGGTGTGTTTTTGATGTCCCTGGCGCTCTATCCGCTGATCGGCAAGGCCTACTTCCCGCGCACCGATCCGGGTCAGTTCGTGATCAATCTCAAGGCGCCCACGGGTACGCGCCTGGAGCTTACCGATGGGCTGGTCGACAAGGTCGAGCAGATCGTGCGCAAGGTGGTGCCGCCCAAGGAGCTCAAGATCCTGGTGTCCAACATTGGCACCACGCCGGGATTCTCCTCTATCTACACCCCCAACTCCGGCCCCCACACCGCCTTCGTGCAGGTGGGGCTGCAGGACAGTCGCTCGCACAGCAGCTTCGAGTACATGGATCGGGTGCGTACGCAGCTGCAACAGCAACTGCCGCTGCTTAGCACTTACTTCCAGACCGGCGGGCTCGTGGACGCGGTGCTTAACCTCGGCTTGCCGGCGCCCCTCGACGTGCAGGTGAGTGGTACCAACATGGAGGCGGCGCACGGCGTAGCGGCGCAAATCGCGCACCGGACCGCGGCCCTGCCGGGCGTCAGCGACGTGCTACTGCCGCAGGACATCGACTACCCCTCGCTGAGGCTCGACATCGACCGAGTGCGCGCGAGCGAGCTCGGACTGAACGAGAAGGAGGTGGTCGGCAACGTCATCACCGCGCTCACCTCCAACGGCATGATCGCTCCTTCCTACTGGGTGGACCCCAAGACCGGCAACGATTACATGCTGACGGTGCAGTATCCGGAGAACATCATCCACAACTTCGCCGACCTGCGCGCGGTACCGCTGCGCGGCGCGCACTCGGAGCTGCCGACGCAGCTCGACACCGTGAGCAGCATCAAGCACATCAATTCTCCCACCGAGGTCGATCACTACCAGCTGCGTCGGGTGATGGACGTCTATGTCTCGCCTTCGGGCGAGGACATCAGCGGCGTCCTGAGCCACGTCGAGCGCATCATCCACGACCTCAAGATGCCGGAAGGGGTGCGGGTCGTGGTGCGCGGCTCGGCGCAGGCCATGCGTACTTCGTTCAGCGCCTTCGGGTTCGGCCTGATCCTCTCAACGGTGCTGGTCTATCTGATACTGGTCGCGCAGTTCCAGTCGTTCGTCGATCCGCTGTTGATCCTGCTGGCGGTACCGACCGGACTCACCGGCGTGCTCGCCACCTTGTACCTGACCGGTACCACCCTCAACGTCATGTCACTCATGGGCGTGGTGATGATGGTGGGGATCGTGGTCTCTAACAGCATCCTCATCGTCGAGTTCACCAACCGGCTGCGGCGCGAAGGCCGCGCACTGCGCGCGGCGGTCTCGCTGGCCTGCCGCGTGCGTTTGCGCCCGGTGCTCATGACCTCGCTCGCGACGCTGATCGGGCTGATTCCCTTGGCCGTCAAGCTCGGAACCGGAGCGGAGGCCTACGCGCCACTGGCGCGGGCCATCATCGGCGGTCTGGCGGTCTCGGTGGTGCTGACGGTGTTCATCGTGCCCGCCGCCTACTACCTCGTGCACCGCCACGAAGAACTGCCGGCCGCTGCATGAGATACCTCTGGCTGATCCTCGTGCTGAGCGCCTGGGCGGTGCGCGGCTACGCCCAGCAAGGCGCCGCGGCGGCCACGGCACCGGCAACATCTACGCCGCAGGCCGTGGCGAGCGCGCCGGCCGTACCGGCCCCGGGCAGCGCCCCGGTGCCCTTGACGCTCGCCCAAGCGCACGCCATCGCGCTGCAGAACCATCCGCAGATCGCCGCGGCGGCCTACCAGGCGCAGGCGCAGCAGCAGGTGTACGTGCAGGCGCGCTCCGGCCTGCTGCCGCAGATCAACGCCTACGGCGATGCGGTGCACGCCGACTCGGACAGCACCCGCCTGTTGGCGGGTGGCATCAACAATCCTTCGGTGATCAGCCGCACCGCCCTCGGCGCTACGATGAGCCAGCTCATCACCGATTTCGGGCACACCACCAACCTTGCCGCCAGCGCACGCCTGGAGGCGAGCGCCGCCGAGCAAAGCGCGGTCGCGACGCGCGAGCAGGTGCTGCTCGATGTCGACCATAGCTACTTCGGGGCGCTGCAGGCGCGGGCCATCGAGTCGGTGGCGCGCCAGACGCTCGACACGCGTCAACTGTTGCTCGACCGCGTCAGCCTGCTGGCGGAAAACAAGCTCAAGTCCGAGCTCGACGTGAGTTTCGCCCGCGTCGCGCTCGAGCAGGCACGACTGCTGTTGCAGAGGGCACAGAACGACGTCGACTCGTCGCTCGCCACCCTGTCGACCGTGCTCGGCTACCGCGAGCAGCGCGCCTTCACGCTCGCGGACGAGACTGCGGTGCCGGTGCCAGCGAGCGCCGACGTGCAGCCGCTCATCGATCAGGCGCTGCAGGACCGCCCGGAACTCGCCGGATTGCGCGATCAGCGCGACGCTGCGCAGCGTCTGGCGCTGTCGCTGCGCGACGCGCGGCTGCCGACCGTGTCGGCACTGGTGGCGGCCGGCAACTCCCCCTCGCACGACATACGGCTGCCGGCCAACTACAGTGCTGGCGGCATCCAAGTGAGCGTGCCGGTATTTGCGGGCGGTCTGTACGCGGCGCGCCAGCACGAGGCTGAACTGCGCGCCCGGGCGGCATCCGAAACACTGCGCACCGTCGAGGACAACATCAGCCGCGACGTGCGCGTGGCGTGGCTTAGCCTCAACAACGCTCGCGAGCGGCTGCGCACTAACCAGCAGCTGGCGCGTTATGCGGCGACCGCATATCAGCTGGCGGATGCGCGCTACCGTGTGGGCAGCAGCTCGATCGTGGAGCTCAGCCAGGCGCAACTTGATCTCACCGCCGCGCAGATCGATGAGACCACGGCGCGCTACGAGGTGCTGCTGCGCGAATCGGATCTCAACTACCAGGTCGGCGCCCCGGGGGAGGTGGCGCCGCCCGCGGCGCTATCTCCGCAAGGGGACCCGAACGCGCTGCCCTAGAACGCAAGGCGTGCCGTGATGATCCACGTGTCGTTGAAGGTCTTGAAAGAGCTGACGGCCGTCTGGTAGCCGCCGCCGATGATGAACCGCAGCCGCCGGCTCAGCTCGAAACGCCCTGCCACCACGCCCGCCGTGAGCGCGGTCTGCGAGCGTCCAGCGTTGGGACCGTCTCGGAAATAGGTGTAGTTCACTTCCAGCTCGGGCCACAGCCAGCCGACGTGATACTGGAACGCGGTGTTCCAGGTGACTGGCGACCCGAGCCTGCTGAGGTCGGCCGCCGGGATCGCGATGCCGAGCGTGGATTGGATGTCGAAGCCCTGTTCGCGCGTGCCCCATCCGTAACCCGCGGCGAGCGTCGGCGTGAGGATGGCCTCGTGGTTCGTGAACGCCTCGCTGCCGGTCGGCACACTCACGCCAAGGAAGCCGGTCACGATGTAGTTGCCATGCTCCTCGTTTGCCGCGGCAAAGCGGTACTTGAGAAGCAGGGTCTCATCCGCCCAGCCCGTGGTGTGCCCGGCGGGCGTATCGCGCACCTGGTAGGCGGGCACGCCGATGATCACCTCGGTGTTGAAGGTCGGGATCAGCTCCAGGCCCTTGCCACCGCCGTAGTTGTCGAGCGTTACATCGTGCGGGCGGTCCTGCCAGCTCTGGTCGTAGCGAAACTCCTGCTCGAGGCGCGGTGTCACGGTCACCACGGGAGTCATCCAGTGCGGCTGCGCCTCCTTGGCGGCGTCTGAGGTGGCGAACCAGTCATCCGCAAAGCCGTCAGCGAACGCGCAGGGTGCGGCGACGAACAGCGCCACGGTGCCAGTCATGCTACGGCAGGCCAGCTGAAGCATGGTGCTCCCCCGAGATGCGCGTTATATTTATTTAAATATATCGCTCCGGCCCCGCGGGCGCTCACAAACCGCGTACCACGCCCGCCCGTGCCATGGGCTAAGATCCGGGCGCGAGGTGCCCCATGACTACTCCCGAAGTCAGGTTTCGTGTTGATTTCGGTCGTCAGGCCGCGGTCGGTCCCGGCAAGATCGCGCTTCTTGAGCACATTGGTACGAGCGGCTCGCTGTCGCAGGCGGCGCGCGAGCTCGGCATGAGCTACCGCCGTGCCTGGCAGCTGCTTGAGAACCTCAACGACGGCTTCCTTCGTCCGGTGACCGAGAGCGCGCGCGGCGGACGCGGCGGCGGAGGGGCCCGGCTCACCGATTTCGGTGTGCAGCTGATTCGCGCCTACCGCGCCCTGGAGGCCGAGGTGCAGGCCTACGCGCGGCGCCGCCTGCAGCCGATCGCGCGCGAAGCACGTGCCGCGGCGCGCAACGGCGGCACCCGCGCGCGCGGTGCCGGCGCACCGCTGCTGCCACGCAGACGCCGCTGACCCGCCGCGCCAGTCAGCGCGCTGTGACCCGCGCGCGAGCGCTTGGGGCAACCTGTCGGTCGATGGGCGCTACTTCGCCGACTCCTACGCCCCCGACAGCGCCCACACCTGGCGGCGGCTGCGCCCGAAGCCGGGAGGAACGTGCGCTCACCTCGCAGCTCGCGCTGATGTACTGAGCACCCCCTCAGAGGCTGCGCAGCAGCTCATTGATCGAGGTCTTGGCGCGGGTCTGCGCATCGACGCGCTTCACGATGACGGCGCAGTAGAGGCTATAGCGCCCGTCCGGGGCGGGCAGGGTGCCCGATACCACCACCGAGCCGGCGGGCACGCGGCCCTGCAGGATCGCACCGGTGGCACGGTCGTAGATGCGGGTGCTCTGGCCGAGAAACACGCCCATGGAGATCACCGCGCCGGCTTCGACCACCACGCCTTCGACGACCTCCGAGCGCGCGCCGATGAAGCAATCGTCCTCGATGATGGTCGGAGCCGCCTGCAGCGGCTCGAGCACGCCGCCGATGCCTACGCCGCCGGAGAGGTGCACGTTACGGCCGATCTGCGCGCACGAGCCCACTGTCGCCCAGGTGTCGACCATGGTGCCCGCTCCCACCCAGGCGCCGATGTTGACGTAACTCGGCATGAGCACGACGTTCGGCGCGATGTAGGCGCCGCGGCGCACCACGGCATGCGGCACGATACGCGCGGCGCCGGCCCGCAGCTGCGCCTCGGTCGCGCTGGCGTATTTCAGCGGCACCTTGTCATAGAAGCGGGTGAAGCCTGCGTCCATGGGGCGGTTTTCGCGCACCCGGAAGGACAGCAGCACCGCCTTCTTCAGCCATTCGTTGACGACCCAGCCTCCCGCGCGCGGCTCGGCCACCCGCACCTCGCCGCCATCGAGCAGCGTCAGGCACTCCTCGAGCGCCGCATCCAGCTCGCGTGGCAGGTTCTCGGGGCTGAGCTCGCCGCGGCGCTCGAACGCCGCATCGATCACAGTCCGGAGTTTCGTGAGATCGGTCATGCTGCAAGTCTCGCACGGGCCCGGAACTTCGGACAGCGGCGCCGGCAAGCGCCGTGCAGGGCTCGTCAGTGCCGGCGCAGGAAATTGCGCAAGCGCCCGGCCGCTTCCACGCACTTTTCCACCCCGGGAACCAGCGAGATGCGCACACGCCCGGCGCCGGGGTTGCCGCCCGGTCCGGGACGGCCGAGGTAACTGCCCGGCAACACCGTGAGGTTGGCACGCGCGTACAGCTCGCGCGTGAAGCGCTCGTCGTCGCCGCCGATCTCCGGCCACAGATAGAACGCCCCGGCCGGCGCCGTCACGTTCATCAGCGGAGTGAGCACCGGCAGCACGCGTGCAAACTTCTCCTGGTAGAGACGGCGGTTGGCGGCAGCGTGCGCATCATCGGCCCAGGCCGCGCAACTTGCGAACTGCGTGGGCAGCGGCATGGCGCAGCCGTGATAGCTGCGATACAGCAGGAAGCGCGCCATGACGGCGGCATCCCCGGCCACGAAGCCCGAGCGCAGTCCCGGCACGCTCGAGCGCTTGGAGAGCGAATGGAACACCACGCAGCGCTCGAAGTTCGTGCGTCCCTGCGCCTGCGCAGCCTGCAGCAGTCCCGGGGGCGGTGCGCGCTCGTCCAGGTAGATGTCCGCGTAGCACTCGTCGCTGGCGATGATGAAGTCGTAGCGCTCGGCGAGCTCCAGCGCCTCCGCCAGCAGGCTGTGCGGCAGCACTGCGCCGGTGGGATTGCCCGGACTGCACAGGAACAGCACCTGGCAGCGCCGCCAGATATCGGCGGGCACCGCGCCGAGCTCCGGCAGGTAGGCATTCGCGGCGCGCGTGTCCAGATAATAGGGCTCGGCCCCGGCGAGCAGCGCCGCCCCTTCGTAGATCTGGTAGAAGGGGTTGGGCATGACGACCAGCGGTCGTGCGTTCGCGTCCACCACCGCCTGCACGAACGCGAACAGCGCCTCGCGCGTGCCGTTCACCGGCAGCACCATGGTGTCGGGCTGCACGCTGCCCTGCTTGAGCGCGTAGCGCCGCTCGAGCCACGCGGCGCACGCACCGCGCAGCTCCGCAAGGCCGGCGGTGGCGGGGTAGCTGCCGAGGCCGCCGAGGTGCTGCTGCAGCGCCTGCACCAGAAAGGCGGGCGGGGTGTGCTGCGGCTCGCCGATCGACATGGCGATGTGCTCGAGGTCCGCGGGCGCGGTGACGCCGGCCTTGAGCGCCGCCAGGCGCTCGAAGGGGTAGGCATGCAGCTCCTGCAGGTGCGGATTCACGGTCGCGAGCCGGCCGGCTCGCGCAGCGCCGCCTGGCGCTGGTCGAGAGTCGCCACCAGGCGCTCTTTCAGGCGTTCGGCGGCGGCGCCATCGAGCGGGCGGTTATCGAAGTCGGTCACGTAGAACACGTCCTCGGCGCGCTCGCCGACGGTCATGATCTTGGCCGCCTGCAGCTCGATGCGCTCCTCCATCAGCACTTGGCCGATCTCGCACAGCAGCCCGGGGCGGTCGCCCGCGGTCAGCTCCAGCACCGAGCGGCCGTTGCGCGCATCGGCGCTCACCGCGATCTGCGTCGGGGTGACGAACATGCGCGCCTGGCGGGGCGCGCGGCGCGACACGGCGAACGGCGCGTCTGCCGGCCCCTGCAGCGAGCGCCACAGTGCGCGCTCGATTTCGGTCAGGCGGTCACTGTCGCCGATCGGCGCGCCGTCGTCCTCGAGCAGGTGATAGAGATCGAGGGTGAAGCCATCACCGGTCGGGGTGATGCGCGCATCGACGATGTTGAGCCCGAGCTGATCGAGCGCGGCGGTGGTGCGCGCGAAGCCGTGACGGCGCGGCGGGGCGAAGATCAGCGCCGCGGTGGTGCCGCGCACGCTGCGCGCATCGAGCGCCACCAGCGGCTCGTCCGAGTCCGCGACGCGCTCGGCGAGCAGGCGCGTGTGCCAGGCCACCTCTTCCGGGGAGTGCTGCAGGAAATACCCCGGAGTAAAGCGAGTCCAGACGCTGACGATGTCGCTCTCCGCGACGCCGCGCTCCATCGCCAGGCGCCGCGCGGCATCCTGGGTCTCGCGCACCAGGTGCTCCGGGTCGATCGGACTCTCGAGCCCGCGGCGCAGCGCGCGCTTCACGCGCTGGTAGAAGTCGCGGAACAGCGTGGCCTTCCAGGAGTTCCACAGCTTGGGATTGGTGGCACGCACGTCCGCGCAGGTGAGCACGTACAGGTAGTCGAGGTGCGTCTCGTCGCCGACCTTGCGCGCGAACGCGTTGATGACGGCCGGATCGCCGATGTCCTGCTTCTGCGAGGTGATCGACAGCTCGAGGTGATTGCGCACTAGCCACGCCACCAAGCGCGCATCGTAGGGCGACAGTCCCTGCTCCAGGCAGAACGACTCCGCGTCCACCGCGCCGAGCTCGGAATGATCGCCGCCGCGGCCCTTGGCGAGGTCATGAAACAGTGCCGCGAGGTACACCACCTCCTGGCGTGGCAGCTGCTGCATGACGCGCGAGGCTTCCGGCAGCTCGTGGTCGTAACGCGGGATGGCGAAGCGGCGCAGGTTACTCACCACGAACAGCGTGTGCGCGTCGACCGTGTAGGCGTGGAACAGGTCGTACTGCATGCGCCCGACGACGCGCCCGAAGGCCGGGATGTAGCGTCCCAGCACCCCGTAGGTGTTCATGCGCCGCAGCTCGTGGGTCACGCCCACCGGCGAGCGCAGGATCTCGAGGAACAGCCGGTGGTGGCGCGGGTTCTGGCGGAACTCCTCGTCGATCAGCCACAGGCTCTTCGCCACCGCGCGCATGGTGGAGGCGCGCACCCCGCGGATGTCCGGGTTCTGCTGCAGCAGCGCGAACAGCTCGAGTAGCGCCGAGGGCGTGCGTGCAAACACCTCCTCGCTCACCGCTTCCAGTGAGCCGTTTCGCACTTGGAAGCGCGCGTTCAGCGGCCGCGGCGGCTCGCTCTCGGTGAGGATCGCCTCGCGGAACAGCTGCAGCAGCAGCTCGTTCAGCAGGCTCACGTCCATGACGGTGCGGTAGTAGCGCTGCATGAACTGTTCGACCGCGAGCGTGTAAGAGGCGTCCTCGTAGCCGAAGCTGCGTGAGAGGCGCAGCTGGTGATCGAACAGCAGCCGGTCCTCGTGCCGCCCGGTGAGGGTATGCAGCCCGAAGCGCACCTTCCACAGGAAGGCCTGCGCCTGTTTCAGCCGCCGCAGCTCCGCGGCGGTCAGGAAGCCGTGCGTCTCCAGCCCATCCAGGGTAGCCGCGCCGAAATGGCGCTTGGCGACCCAGGCGATGGTCTGGATGTCGCGCAGTCCCCCGGGCCCGGTCTTGACGTTGGGCTCGAGGTTATAGGCGGTGTCGTTGGCTTTCAGGTGTCGCTCGGTCTGCTCGCGCACCTTGGCCTCGAAGAACTGCTTCACCGGCCAGATGTGCTCGGGCGCGAGCGCCTGGCGCATCTCAGCCAGCAGGCCGGCGTTGCCGGTGAGGAAGCGCGCCTCGAGCAGTGTGGTCATGGCGCTCACATCGCCGATGCACACCTCGCGGCACTCGCTGACCGTGCGCACGCTGTGGCCCACTTCCAGCCCGATGTCCCACAGGAAGGTCACCAGGTGCTCGAGTGCGGCGCTGCCGGCGGCGCCGGGGGCGGCCGGCACCAGCATCAGCAGATCGATGTCCGAGGCGGGATGCAGCTCGGCGCGCCCGTAGCCGCCCACTGCCACCAGCGCCCAGCCGTCCTCGCGCGCGCAGTGCCTGCGCCACGCCTCGGTGAGCACCGCGTCGATGAGCGCGGCGCGCGCGTACACCAGCTCCTCGACCGGCTCCTCGGCGAGGAAGCGCTGGCGCAGCTCCTCGTGCGCCTCGCGCAGCAGTGCGCGCCAGGCCGCCGCGGCCGGCTCGGCTGCCAGCTGCGCGGGCAGCCGCGTCAGCAGTGGCCAGGAATGTTGCGGGGGTGCGCCCGGGGCTTCGCGCAGCGTTGTGTCGGGCACAGCCATCGTGCTCGCGCGGCGCCTCAGAGCGCGGCGCCGTTCTTCGGCAGCGTCAGCACGTCCACGCCGCTGTCGGTGACCAGCACCGTGTGCTCCCACTGCGCCGAGAGCGAATGATCCTTGGTGATGACCGTCCAGCCGTCCGGCAGCAGCCGCACGTGGCGTTTGCCGGCATTCACCATCGGCTCGATCGTGAAGGTCATGCCCGACTTCAGCTCGAACCCGGTGCCGGCCTCGCCGTAGTGCAGCACCTGCGGGTCCTCGTGGTAGACGCGCCCGATGCCATGCCCACAGTACTCGCGCACCACCGAGTAGTCGTTCTGCTCGACGAAGCTCTGAATCGCGTGACCGATGTCCCCGAGGCGCGCTCCGGGGCGCACCGTCTGGATGCCGCGCCACATAGCCGCGAAGCAGGTCTCGGCCAGGCGCTGGGCATGCGGTGGCGGCTTGCCGACGAAGTACATGCGGCTGGTGTCCCCGTGGAAGCCGTCGCGGATCACAGTGACATCGATATTGACGATGTCCCCGGCCTTCAGGCGCTTGTCATTGGGGATGCCGTGGCACACCACGTGGTTCACCGAGGTGCAGATGGTCTTGGGGAAGCCGCGGTAGTTGAGATTGGCCGGCACCGAGCGCTGCACGTTCACGATGTACTCGTGGCAGACACGGTCGAGTTCCTCGGTGGTCACCCCGGGCACGACGTGCGCACCGATCATGTCGAGCACGTCCGCGGCGAGCCGCCCGGCGACCCGCATCTTTTCCTGCTCCTCCGAGGTCTTGATCGTGACGTGCATGGGCGTATGAATGGGGCTGGTCATCCCCGCCGGCAAGAGCTGCCGGCAGACGAGCGTAAGACATTGTTCCGATGAGGTCTTCATGGTATAAAGCGCGGCCTTTTTTGGCAACGCAACCCACACGCGCATCGCTGAACCGTCAGTGACTGGGTGTCCCGGACGAACCGGCCTAAGGCAGCCGCTGTCCGGGATGGTCACGGGGATGCGCGGAGGCTTAACCCAAACAGGAGTTTCTATGTCCGGCGTGTCCATGCGACAGATGCTGGAGGCGGGAGTCCATTTCGGACATCAGACCCGCTTCTGGAACCCGAAGATGGCTCCCTTCATCTTCGGTGAGCGCAACAAGATCCACATCATCAATCTCGAGAAGACGCAGCCGTTGTACGCGGACGCTGCGAACTTCATCAAGGGCGTCATCGCCGATGGCGGCACGGTGCTGTTCGTCGGCACCAAGCGCTCGGCGCGCGAGTCCATCCAGAAGGAAGCCGAGCGCGCGCAGCAGCCGTTCGTGAACCAGCGCTGGCTCGGCGGCATGCTCACCAACTTCAAGACCATCCGCCAGTCGATTAAGCGCCTCGGCGAGATCACCGAGCTCGCCGCCTCCGGCGCGCTCGAGAAGCGCGGCAAGAAGGAGGCCACGCAGCTGCGGCGCGAGATGGACAAGCTCGAGAGGAGCCTCGGCGGCATCAAGAACATGGAGTCGCTCCCCGACGCGCTGTTCGTGGTCGACGTCGGCCACGAGAACATCGCGATCCACGAGGCCAAGAAGCTCGGCATCCCGGTGGTGGCGATCGTCGATACCAACTGCTCCCCGGACGGCATCGACTACGTGATCCCCGGGAACGATGACGCCATGCGTGCCATCCAGCTCTATGCCACCGGCATCGCGGATGCGGTGCTCGAGGGCAAGCAGTCGGTGCCGCAGGTGGCGGTCGGCGAAGATGAGTTTGTTGAGCTCGATGAGGCCGGCAATCCGCGCAAGAAGGCCGCGCGCGGCCGGCAGCGTCCGCAGGCCCAGGTACGCAAGAAAGCGCCGGCGCGGCGCAAGCTCCCGGCGGTCAAGCCGCCGGCGGTCGCCGAGGCTCTCAGCGCCGAGGACGATGACCTCGAGGCGGAAGTGGAAGCCGTGGCGCCGGCGGGCACCGTGCCGCCGCCGGAAGCCGTGGCCCGCCGCCCCAGCCCGGGGCGACGCAAGGGACGCGGCGGAGCCGGCGCCGGCTCGGCCGAGTGAATGCGGACAGGATTTCCCTCATGAATATCACCGCAGAAGCAGTCAAGCAGCTCCGTGAGCGCACCGGCGCGGGCATGATGGAGTGCAAGAAGGCACTCGTTGAGACCAAGGGCGATTTGGACGCAGCCGCCGAGCTCATGCGGCGCCAGGGGCTGGCCAAGGCCGACAAGAAGGCGACGCGCGTGGCCGCCGAGGGGGTCGTGGTGCTCGCCAAGTCCCCGGATGCGCGCACCGCCGCCATGGTGGAAGTCAACTGCGAGACCGACTTCGTCGCGCGCGGTGAGGATTTCCGCGCCTTCGCGCAGGCGGTGGCACAGTGCGCACTCGCGGCGCGCCCGGCGAACGCGGCCGCCCTCGCCGAGGCCAAGCTCCCCGCGGGCGAGAGCGTCGAGGAGCGCCGCCGCGCGCTGGTGGCGAAGCTCGGGGAGAACATCAGCGTGCGACGCTTCACCGTGCTCGGCTCCCCGGGCGCGCTCGGCGCGTACGTGCACGGCACGCGCATCGGCGCGCTGGTGGCGGTGAAGGGCGGCGAACCCGCACTCGCCTACGATCTCGCCATGCACGTGGCCGCCAGCAATCCGAAGTATCTCAGCCAGGCGCAAGTGCCCGCGGAGGTCGTGGCCAAGGAGCGCGCGATCCTCACCGAGCAGGCGCAGGGGGAGGGCAAGCCGCCGGAAATCGTCGCCAAGATGGTCGAGGGCCGGCTGCGCAAGGCCCTGAACGAGATCACCCTCGCCGGGCAGGCGTTCGTCAAGGATCCGGACGTGAGCATCGAGAAGCTGCTGAAGGGCGCGAAGGCCGAGGTGGTGGCGTTCGAGCGCTTCGAGGTCGGGGCGGGCATCGAAAAGAAGTCCGATGACTTCGTCGCCGACGTGATGGCGCAGGTCAAGGGCTCCGGTGCCGACCCCACGGTCAGGCACTGAGTGGTCGGTGAGGTTTGAAAAGGACGTAAACCCCGCCGCGCGCGGGGTTTTTTCCATCGGAGGTGGGTGAGATGACGCAGGCCAAGGCGCAGTACTCGAGAATCCTGGTGAAGCTCTCGGGTGAGGCCCTGATGGGAGGCGGCGACTACGGCATCGATCCGGCGGTCATCAAACGCATCGCCGGGGAGCTCAGCGACATCGTGCAGATGGGGGTGCAGGTCGCGGTGGTGATCGGCGGCGGCAACATCTTCCGTGGCGCCGGGCTGGCGCGCGCCGGCATGGATCGGGTGGCCGCGGATCACATGGGCATGTTGGCGACCGTCATGAACGCGCTCGCCATGCAGGACGCGCTCGAGAGCCTGGGGTTGCACGCGCGTGTCATGTCTGCGATCCGCATCAACGAGGTGTGCGAGGACTACATCCGCCGCCGCGCGATGCGCCACCTGGAAAAAGGGCGTGTCGCCATCTTCGCCGCCGGCACCGGCAACCCGTTCTTCACCACCGATACCGCCGCGGCGCTGCGCGCCATCGAAATCAACGCGGACGTGCTGCTGAAGGCCACCAGGGTGAACGGGGTGTACTCGGACGATCCGCTGCGCAACCCGAGTGCGGTGCGCTACCCGCACCTGACCTTCGACAAGGTGCTGACCGACAAGCTCAACGTGATGGACGCGACCGCCATCGTCATGTGCCGCGACAATCACTTGCCTTTACGGGTGTTCAATCTCAACAATCCCGGCGATCTCACGCGCATCGTGCGCGGCGAGGACGTGGGCACGGCCGTGACGTTCGCCTGAGCGCAACGGCGGCGGCGAGGAGAGACAAGCCATGCTCGACGACCTGAAGAAAGATGCAGCTGCGCGTATGGCCAAGTGCGTGCAGAACTTCCAGTCGGATCTGAAGAAGCTGCGCACCGGGCGCGCGCATCCGAGCCTCATCGAGCACCTGAAGGTGGACTACTACGGCTCGGAGGTGCCGCTGCAGCAGGTGGCGAGCATCGCCGTCGAGGACGGACGCACGCTGGTGATCTCGCCGTGGGAGAAGACCGTGGTGCAGGCCATCGAGAAGGCGATCTTCAAGTCCGATCTCGGGCTCACCCCCATGACGGCCGGCACCGTGATCCGCATCCCGATGCCGCCGCTCACCGAGGAGCGGCGGCGCGAGATCACCAAGATGCTGCGCCACGATGCGGAGAACGCGCGCGTCGCGGTGCGCAACGTGCGCCGTGACGTGATGCACGACGTCAAGGAACGCCTGAAGAAAAAGCTCGTCTCCCAGGATGACGAGCGGCGCGCCGAGACCGAGGTGCAGAAGCTCACCGATAAGCACGTCGCCGACATCGAGGCGCTGCTCACGGCCAAGGAAAAAGAGGTCATGCAGGTCTGATGAGCTCCCCCGCCGCCAAGCCCCGGCACATCGCGATCACCATGGACGGCAACGGGCGCTGGGCCGCCGCGCGCGGCCTGCTGCGCTCGGCCGGACACAAGGCCGGACTGACCCCGGTGCGGCTGTGCATCGAGCAGTGCTCGCAGCGCGGCATCGAGGCGCTCACCGTGTTCGCGTTCTCGAGCGAGAACTGGCGCCGCTCGGCCGAGGAGGTCGGCGGGCTGATGGCGCTGTTCATCGAGGCGCTCGATCGCGAGATCGAGGAGCTGCACCAGAAGCGCGTGCGGGTGCGTTTCATCGGCGAGCGGCGCTCGCTCGCGGTGCGGCTGCAGACCCGCATCCTCGCCGCCGAGGAGCGCACGCGCGACAACCCGGGGCTCAGGCTCCAGGTGGCCCTCAGCTACGGCGGCCGCTGGGACATTGTGCAGGCGGCTCAGAAGCTTGCGCGCGAATGTTCGAGCGGGGCACTCAGGCCCGAGGAGATCGACGAGCCGCGCTTGGCCACGCAGCTGGCGCTCGCCGGGCTCCCGGAGGTGGAACTGCTGATCCGCACCGGCGGCGAACAGCGCCTCAGCAACTTCCTGCTCTGGGACTCGGCGTACGCGGAGCTGTACTTCACCCCGTGCCTGTGGCCCGACTTCGCTTTGGCGGACTTCGAGGAGGCACTCGCCTTCTTCGCCGCCCGCGAGCGGCGCTTCGGGGGCCGTCCGGCCGCGGCGGCCCGCGATGCTCACCTTGGGGCCTCGTGAACGAGGCGCTGCGCAAACGCGTGCTGACTGCGGTGGTGCTGGCGGCTGGGCTGCTGGTGATCCTGTTCGGGCTGCCGGATTGGGCGACGGTGGTCGTGCTGACGCTCACGGTGCTCGCCGGGGCTTGGGAATGGTCCGCATTCCTGCTGCTCGGGCCGCCACTGCTGCGCCTCTCATACGTGCTGCTGGTGGCGCTGGCGCTGTGGGCGGCGTGGCGCGTGTCGGCCACGGCCGCCGGGCGCGACGGGGTGCTGACCTTGGCGGTGCTGTGGTGGCTGGCGGCGCTGCTGTGGATCGTGATCGCCCCGCGGCGCGTCTCGGCCTGGTCGGCGGGGGCGGCAGGGGTGCTGGCGCTGGTGCCCTCGTGGCTGGCGCTGGCCCGGCTGCGGCTGGTGTTCCCGCACGGCGCGCAATGGGTACTGTTCGTGTTGGTACTGGTGTGGGTGGCCGACATCGGCGCATTCTTCTGTGGCCGGCGCTTCGGGCGCGTGCGCCTGGCACCGGAGGTTTCACCGGGCAAGACCTGGGAGGGTGTTCTGGGAGGCACGGGCGTGAGTGCGCTGGTCGCGATCGCCGGCAGCGCGTGGTTTCACGTGCCGCTCGTGACCTTCCTGCCGCTGTGTCTGGCGGCGGTCGGCTTCTCGATCGTCGGCGACCTGACCGAGAGCCTGCTGAAGCGCTTCGCCGGCATGAAGGACAGCGGCAGCATCTTCCCCGGGCACGGGGGCGTGATGGACCGCATCGACAGCCTCACGGGAGCCGCTCCGGTGTTGCTGCTCGGGCTGACGATGCTCGGGGTGGTCGCATGATCGGAGTCGCGGTCTTGGGTTCCACCGGCTCGGTCGGCGAGAACACGCTCGATGTGCTCGCTCGCCATCGCGAGCGCTTCCGTCTGGTAGCGATCGCGGCCCACACCAACGCTGCGAAGCTCGCGCGGCAAATCCGCACCTGGCAGCCACCCTACGCCGCGCTCGCCAACGAGGACGCCGTGGGCGAGCTGCACGCGCTGCTCGGGGATGCGGCCCCCAACACGCGCGTGCTGGCTGGCCCGGGCGCGCTCGAGGAGCTCGCCGCGCTTGCCGAGGTTCAGTGCGTCATGGCCGCGATCGTGGGCGCCGCCGGCCTGCGCTCGACACTCGCCGCGGCGCGCGCCGGCAAGCGTCTGCTGCTGGCCAACAAGGAATCGCTGGTAATGGCCGGCCCGCTGCTGGTGGCCGCGGTCAACGCGGCCGGCGCCACGCTGCTGCCGATCGACAGCGAGCACAATGCGATCTTCCAGTGCCTGCCTGCCGGGACACGCACCGGGCTGGCGCCGCCGGGCTTGCGGCGCGTGCTGCTCACCGCCTCCGGCGGCCCGTTCCGCGACCTGCCCGGCGAGGCGCTCGCGGGCGTTACCCCGGAAGCCGCCCTGGCCCATCCGAACTGGGTGATGGGGCCGAAGATCTCCGTCGACTGCGCGACGCTCATGAACAAGGGGCTCGAGCTGATCGAGGCGTGCCTGCTGTTCGGGCTGACCCCGGCGCAGGTGCAGATCCTGGTGCACCCGCAGAGCATCGTGCACTCGCTCGTGGAGTACGTCGACGGCTCGGTGCTGGCACAGCTGAGCTCGCCCGACATGCGCACGCCCATCGCGCATGCCCTGGCGTGGCCTGAGCGCATCGACTCCGGTGTAGAATTCCTCGACCTGCTCAAGGCCGGGCGGCTCGATTTCCGGGCACCTGATCCCGAGCGCTTCCGTTGCCTGGCCCTGGCGCAGGCCGCGGCCCGCGCCGGCGGCCTCTACCCGGTGGTGCTGAACGCTGCCAATGAGGTGGCGGTCGAGGCTTTCCTCGCGCGCCAATTGAACTTTCCCGGCATCGCGGCGGTCATTGAAGCCGTAGTGGAGCGGGGCACCGGGGGAGCGATCGGCGGGCTGGACGACGTGCTGGCCGCCGACGCGGAAGGCAGGGCGCGCGCACGTGAGCGGATCGTCGGCATGACAACAAGTGCAGCGGTGAGGGGCGCTCACGCATGAGTTTCATCTGGTACCTGTTGTGGTTCATCGTGGCCGTGGGCCTGCTGGTCACGGTGCACGAGTTCGGCCACTTCTGGGTCGCGCGGCGCCTCGGCTTCAAGGTGCTGCGCTTCTCGGTGGGCTTCGGGGCGCCGCTATGGAAGTACACCGCCGCCGAGGGGCATGAGTACTGGATCTGTCCCATTCCGATCGGCGGCTACGTCAAGCTCCTCGACGAACGCGAAGGTCCGGTGGCAACCGCCGATCTGCCGCGCTCCTTCACCCGCCGTCCGCCGTGGCAGCGCATCCTGGTGCTGCTCGCAGGCCCGGCTCTCAACATCGCCTTCGCGGTGCTGGTGCTGTGGGGCATGCTGTGGGTGAACGGTGTCACCGAGATCCTGCCGCGCATCGGAGACGTCACCCCGGCCTCATTCGCCGCGCGCGCGGGACTTAAGCCCGGCGACGACATCCGTGCCATTAACGGCAGCACGGTCGGCAGCCGCCGCGATGTGGTATTCGACCTGCTGGATGCCATGAGTGGCGGCGGTGAAGCCGTGCTCAGCGTGCGCGGCGAGGACGGCGCGCGGCGCGCGGCGCGCCTTCAGGTCAGCGACCCGGCGCAGCGCCGCCGTCTGACCGAGCCGGCTGAGCTGCTCACCGGGCTGGGGTTTGACTTCTGGAATCCGCCCGACGGCGTCATCGGCCAGGCGACGCCGGGGGGGCCGGCCGCACGCGCCGGGCTCATGGCCGGCGACCGTATCGTTGCGATCGACGGGGCGCCGGTGAAGGACTTCAGCGACATCTCGCACAAGGTGGGCGACCGCCCGGGCGCGCACGTCACCATCACCTACAGCCGCGCGGGCAGCGAGCACACCACCGCGCTCGAGGTCGCGAGCGAAGGATCCGCTGGCAAGCGCATCGGCCGCATCGGCGTCACCCGCTACCCCGCCAGTATGATGGTGCACACCGATCTCAACGCGCTCAGCGCACTCGCCGGTGCCGCCGACGAGGCCTGGTCGATGACGGTGCTGCAGGCGCGCATGTTCTGGCGCATGGTGCTCGGCAAGGTGTCGCTGAAGAACCTGAGCGGCCCGCTGTCGATCGCCGAGTTCGCCGGCGATTCCGCCGAGGCCGGCGTGGCGCCGTTCCTGAGCTTCCTGGTGCTCATCTCCCTGTCGCTGGGCTTCCTCAACCTGCTGCCGATTCCGATCCTCGATGGCGGACAGATCCTCTTCCAGCTGGTGGAGTGGCTGAAGGGCAGTCCGCTGTCGGAACGCGCTCAGGCATTCGGGCAGCAGGTGGGCATCGCCCTGCTCATCGTCCTGATGGGTGTCGCGCTATACAACGATATTGCGCGGCAGTTCAGTTGACCGTGCCGTAAGGGCCGCGCGGGCCCGAGTCCGCAGCTGGAGACTCCCGAGCCTCCAGTCCTCGAATAGTGCAACGCCAGAGCTTGAACAGCGCAATAAGCGCGAGACGTAGAGAAGAATGTTAGTGGTGGGAGCATGAAAACGCGTATCGCGCTGGCCGCCGTGCTGCTCGGCCTGCGCTGCGCATTGGCGTTCGCGCAGGCGGAGGCCGACACGGCCGCCGCCGATTTCACGGTCGGTGATATCAGGATCGAGGGCCTGCAGCGTGTCTCCGAGGGCACGGTCTACAACTACCTGCCCGTCAACATCGGCGATCACCTCACCCCGCAGCGCGTGCGCGAGGCGATCCGCGCGCTGTACTCCACCGGCTTCTTCCGCGACGTGCAGCTGCGCCGCGACGGCAACACGCTGATCGTCGTGGTGCTCGAGCGCCCCTCCATCGAGAGTTTCGAGATCACCGGCAACAAGGACATCAAGACCGAGGACCTGCAGAAGTCGCTGCGCAACGTGGGCCTGGCCACCGGCAAAACCTTTGACCGCTCGGTGCTCGAGGACGTCACGCAGTACCTGACCGACCAGTACTTCGCGCGCGGCAAGTACGGGGTGAAGATCGA
>CAZAXR010000019.1:0-82864 GCA_964489185.1 uncultured Steroidobacteraceae bacterium
GCGCCGGCATGCGCCAGGAGCGGCGCAGCCTGCGCCTGGCGGTGCGCGAACTCGGCTGGGAGGCGCAGGGCGATTCTGCGCTGCTGCAGTTTCGACTGGCGCGCGGCTGCTTTGCGACGGCGGTGCTGCGGGAGCTGTTCGGAGCAATTTCCGACGCACCGGACGCCTGAACGCGCGGGTCCGGATCCGCCTGCGGGCGAGTCAGTCGCTGCGTGTCAAGAGACAGGTCACGCGATTGACCAGTAGCTCCCGCAGCAGCGGCACGGCACCGATCCAGTCCTGCCCTTTTACCCCGCGGTAGCGGATGAACGTAAGCCGCATGCCGCTCTTCGCGAGCAGGTGCTGCAGCTTCCTGAGCGTCATGCGGTTCAGGCCCGATTCGACCTCTTCGTAGCGTCGGGCGCCGTCCGAGCGGTAGCGTGCGCGTACCGTCATAACTGCGCGTTCGCGGAACATCAGGTTCACCCACGGGATGCGGCAGAAGAAGTGCATGTGCGCGCCCCAGGGTGCAAACCAAGGCGGACCGAAGGTCAGGAGGATCTGCCCGCCCGTTCTCAGCAGCGCACGCATGCTCGCCAGCGCCTCGGCAGGCTGCGGAAAGTGTTCCATGGCATTCTGCGAAATCACCACATCGAAGGTACCGGCTAAGCCGGGGCTCGCTGGAGGGGGGAACGCGACCTTTGCCTCGCTCAGCCCCCGCTCGCGGGCACGCCTTACGGCCTCGGCCAGCGTGCGCGGATTGGTGTCGATGCCCACTACCTGACAGTCATACGCGGCCGCGAGCGCCATGGCCTGGGCGCCGACCCCGCAGCCAAAGTCGGCCACCCGTTTGTGCGCCACCATCGCCGCCAGGTCGGGGTACTCCCTGCGCAGGAGTGCGAGCGGATCGCGCTCCGGATCGAGCTCCGCGGCCACATTGGGCGGGTAATCTCCTGCTTCGGGCCTGCGGCACAGCTTGGCGAGCAACCATACATCCGGCGCGGTCACGCTTAGTTCCTGGTAGCCAATTCACTTAGTCCAAAGCAGAACGTACACCGCTCCGGTACCGCCATCCACCTGCCGCGCTGACACATAGGCGAGCACCGCACCGGTGCGGCGCAGGACGGAGTTCACGGCCGCCTTGAGGACCGGACCGCGGGAGCCTGAGCGCAGGCCCTTACCGTGCACGATGCGTACGCAGCGCACCTGCTGCTCGAGCGCATGGATCAGGAACTGCCGCAGGGCGGCCTTGGCCTCGGCGACCGTGAGTCCGTGCAGATCGATCTCGCGCTGCACGCGATACTCGCCGCGGCGCAGCTTGCGCAGCACGCCGGGCTGGACCTCGGGTCGACGGAACACCAACTCCTCACCGCTGGCAAGACCCGGATCGGCGCCTTCGAAATCCAGGCTCTCGCGCAGTACCGCGGCGCGGTCGGCGCGGGTAAAGCGCGCGCGCGGGTGCGCCTGGGGTGGACGGGGCGCCGGGGCGCGCGCGCCGAGCGGCCTGACACCGCGCACCGCCTCACGGAACAGATGCGCCTCGTCCTCAGTATCCGGATCGTCATCTTCCGGCCGTCCGGTCACGCTGATCTCCGCCGTGGGTTCCTCATCTCCAGTATAGTCACGCCCACCCCTGGTGCACTCCATCCGAGCTCAGTGAAGATACTGGTCAGCAACGATGACGGCTTTCGCGCCGAGGGTATCCGGCGCCTGCGCGAGGCGCTCGCGACGCTCGCCGAGGTGACCGTGGTGGCGCCCGATCGCAACAAGAGCGGCGCCAGCAACTCGCTCACTCTCGATGTGCCGCTGCGGGTATTCGAGGCCGAGCCGGGGGTGTATTTCGTGCCCGGCACGCCCACCGACTGCGTGCACCTGGCGATCTCGGGGCTTTTCGATTTCGAGCACGACATGGTGGTCTCGGGCGTGAACGACGGCCCGAATCTCGGCGATGACGTGCTGTACTCGGGCACGGTAGCCGCCGCCGTCGAGGGGCGCTTTCTCGGACTGCCGACGATCGCCGTGTCGCTGTGCACCGCGAGTGCGGGCGGCGGGCATTTTGTCACCGGCGCCGAGGTGGCGCGGCTGCTGGTGGCGCAACTGCTGAAGCGGCCGCTGCAGCGGGCGCTGATTCTCAATGTCAACGTCCCCGATGTGCCCTTTGCGCAGCTGCGCGGCTTCCGCGCCAGCCGCCTCGGTTACCGCCATCGCTCCGCCCCGGTGATGCGCGCGCACGACCCGCGCGGCCGCCCGGTGTACTGGGTCGGGCCGGCGGGCGCCGAACAGGACGCGGGACCGGGAACCGACTTCGACACCGTGGCGCAGGGCTACGTGTCGGTCACGCCGCTGCAGGTGGACCTCACGCGCCACGCCGCACTGGCCTCGCTCGGCGAGTGGCTGGACGGGCTCGATGACTGACCTGCGCCTTTCGGGTATTGGCATGACCTCGGCGCGCACCCGCGACCGCCTGGTGCAGCGTCTGCGCGAGCAGGGGATCGCGAACCTCGCGGTGCTCGACCGCATCCGTAACGTGCCGCGGCACATCTTCGTCGACGAGGCGCTCGGCAGCCGTGCTTACGAGGACACCGCCCTGCCGATCGGATACGGTCAGACCATCTCCCAGCCCTATATCGTGGCGCGTATGACCGAGGCTCTTCTGGAAGGCGGGGCGGCGGACAACGTGCTCGAGGTCGGCACCGGCTGCGGCTACCAGACCGCAGTGCTCGCGCCCCTGGTGACGCGCCTGTACACCATCGAGCGCATCGAGCCGCTGCTGGCGCGCGCGCGGCTGCGTCTGAAGGAACTCGGGATCCGCAACGTGCGCTTCCGCCACGGCGACGGCACGCTCGGCTGGAAGTCGCACGCTCCCTTCGACGGCATCCTCGTGGCCGCAGCCCCGCTCACCGTGCCCGAGGCGCTGCTCAAGCAGCTCAAGATCGGCGGCCGGCTCGTCGTGCCGATCGGCCCGGAAGGGGAGCAGCAGCTGGTGCGCTTCACCCGCCGCGAGCAGCGCGTCGAGCGCGAATCCCTCGGAGCCGTCGCGTTCGTGCCGTTGCTCGGCGGGACGGCCTGATGCGGTGTGCGTGAGCCACGCGCTGCGATACTATTGTGAGAAGGGAAATCATATTAGTTATGTAAGTCATTAATAAATAATATTATTTATTCTATCAATCCGGTGTACGATTGCGGCGCTCATGCGGAAAACCCTTAAAAACAAGGCTCGTGCGAAATGTGGTGGCCCTCATCTGCAGCCGCGAGGCGCAGGCGGAAATTACTGCTGTGCGAATAACTTGCGCCCGCTTCTACGGCCCGATTAACATGCAGGCCCTGTCTCCTAACGACGACAGCAACCGGGGAGGGTGAGCAGCAGAAGACACAGGGAGGAGGGAGTCGCAACAAGAGCAATAACGTCCGTAACAAGAACGAAGAACGTGCAATTGTTCGAGTCTGTCAGCTTCGAATGATTGTTTGGTTGGTTGACCCTCCCCTTGTGTCTTCTGCCGATCATCCTCGCCCCTCCCGGGGCTAGCTCAAGAACAACGCCGCGGCGACACGCCGCTCCTCCTGTACCAGAACGTTGAACGTGCGGCACGCCGCGCCGAGCCCCATGACCTCGAGCCCGAGGCGCCGTGAGGCGAACGCGCCGCGCAGCGGCGCGCCAGGGAAGCGTTGCGTCGGGCCGGTCCCGAGCAGCACCACATCCGGCTCGAGGGCGAAGATCGCCGCCAGATGATCGAGGCTGAGTTCGGCGAAGCTCGCCGGCGCCCACTCGGTCACCAGCTGCTGCGCCGTCACGATGCAGCTGCGCGTCACGCGCTGCGAGCCGATGAGGATCTCGGCTGCCGAGTAGCCGCGGATCAGGTTCGGCGGCGCGCTCGCGTCAAGGGTAAATTGCACCACGCAGGGTACGATAGCGCCCGTGGCCGAGCTCGTCATCGTCATCACCGATCTTTACCTGCCCTGCGATGCGCCCGAACTCACCGACGCCAGCGGTGCCTCTGCCGCGGCACCGCCGGGGCTGGCGCAGGTGCTGCGCTTTGGCACCCCGGCGGCGCCGGCACGGTCGTGGCGCGACTGGGTGGTGAATTGGCTCGGGCGCGCCGACCTCGGCGGCGCCTCGGTCGCGAGCATTGCCGCGGCGGCGATCGGCGCGCGCGACAGCGGCCCGCTGTGGCTGGCAACGCCGATGCACTGGGTGGCGGGGCTTGCGGACGTGCACCTCGATGCACGAGCGATCCTGCACCTGTCCGCCACGGAGCTCGCCTCGCTCGCCGCGGATTTCAATGCCGCGTTTCGCCACTCCGGAGCGGTGCTGCTGCCGCTCGCCTCAGGTGACCTGCTCGCGCAGGGTCCGGAAGCGTTTGGTGCGCGCACCGTTGAGCCCGCGCGCGCCCGCCTGGCCGGTCTGGCGCACTCGCTCCCCTCCGGGGGCGGCGCGGCGGTGCTGCGCCGGCTCGGGAGCGAAATCGAGATGTGGCTGCGCGATCAGGCCCTCAACCGCGCGCGTGCGGCGCGCAGGGAGCGGACGGTGAGTGCGCTGTGGTTCTGGGGTGGCGCCGAGACGCCGCCGCTGCAGGTGCCGCCGCAACCGCTCACCCCGCCCACCCCCGCGCCGCTGCCGCCGCGGCCCGCCACCGCAGCGCCGCTGGTTCTGGGCTCGGATGCCTACCTCGCCGGATTGGCGCGAATCACCGGCGCACCGAGCGCGCCGTTGCCGCAAGAGCTCGGCGCCGCGCTGCCCGACCGTGCGGCCGCGCGCGTGCTGCTGGCACTCGATCTGGCGAGTCTGCCGGCCGCAGAGCCGTGGTCGCTCGCCGCCGCGCTCGCCGAAGCCGACCGGAGATTTCTGGCGCCGGCGCTGGAGGCGCTGCGCCACGGCGCCTTGAGCGGCCTGACGCTGCTCGCCAACGATCACGGCGTGCAGTTGCGCGACCGGCATCGCTTCCGATTCTGGCGTCGCCCGCGCCCCGGGCTCGGGGGGCTGTGCTGATGCTGCGCATCGTGCGCCGCAGCTGCGGCACCGCCCCCCTGCCGCTTGCCACCGGCATGCACCCGGTGCTCGGCCGCGTGTACGCAGCGCGCGGCGTGCGCGCCCTGGCGGAGCTCGATACCTCGCTCGAGCGGCTGCTGCCGGTCGGCTCACTCGAGGGCATCCCGGCGGCCGTCGAGCTGCTGCTGCGGCACCGTGCCGGGCGCGTGCTGGTGATCGGTGATTTCGACGCCGACGGCGCCACCAGCAGCGCGCTGGTAGTGCGGGCGCTGCGCAGCTTCGGGTTCGCGGCCGTGGACTTCCTGGTGCCAAACCGCTTTCGCTTCGGCTACGGGCTGACGCCCGAGATCGTGTCACTGGCGTGCACACGCTCGCCGACGCTGCTCGTGACGGTCGACAACGGGGTCTCGAGTCACGCCGGCGCCGCGGCGGCGCGCGCAGCCGGGCTCGACGTGCTGATCACCGATCACCACCTGCCCGGCTCGCAGCTCCCCGATGCCAACGTAATCGTCAATCCGAATCTCGGCGGCAGCCGCTTCGGCAGCCGCGCGCTCGCCGGCGTCGGCGTGGCCTTCTACGTCATGGCTGCTCTCAAGCGTCACCTTGACGCACAGGGCCTCGCCGCCGGCGCCCCGAGCGTGGCGGCGCTGCTGGATCTGGTGGCTCTCGGCACGGTGGCGGATGTCGTGCCGCTCGATGCCAACAACCGGGTGCTGGTGGCGCAGGGCCTGAAGCGCATTCGTGCCGGGCGCTGCGTCCCGGGCATCAGCGCGCTGCTGGCGATCTCGGGGCGCACAGCCTCGGACCTCACCGCCGCGGATCTCGCTTTCGGCGTCGCCCCGCGCCTCAATGCGGCGGGCCGCCTCGACGACATGAGCATTGGTATCCAGTGCCTGCTGGCCGACGATCCGGCCACGGCCCAGCAGCTCGCGGTACGTCTGGACGAGCTGAATCAGGAGCGGCGCACGATCGAGGCGAAGATGCAGCAGGAAGCACTCGCGGCCGTACGCCATCTGGCGGACCCCGGCCCCGACGCGGTGCAGCGCTGCGGTCTGTGTCTCTTCGATGACAGCTGGCACCAGGGGGTGGTGGGCCTGGTGGCGAGCCGGGTGAAAGACCGCCTGCGCCGCCCGGTGATCGCCTTCGCGAGCGCCGAGGAGGGGAGTCTGCGCGGCTCGGCGCGCTCGGTCGCCGGCATCCACATCCGCGACGTGCTCGATGCGATCGCGGCGCGCCATCCCGAACTCATCAGCCGGTTCGGCGGCCACGCCATGGCCGCGGGGCTGACCCTCGAGCGCGCCAAGCTCGATAGCTTCGCACGTGCGTTCGAAGAGGAGGTGGCGCGCTGGGTGCAGGGGGCGCCGCCGGCGGACGCGGTGGAAACCGACGGGGAGCTGGCGCTCGCGGAGATCGCGCTCGAGACGGCGCAGGCGCTGCGCGCCGGCGGTCCGTGGGGCCAGGCCTTTCCGGAGCCGAGCTTCGATGGTGTATTCAATGTGCGCGATGCGCGGGTCATCGGCGGCCGGCACCTGAAGCTGTGGGCCGAGGTGCCGCGCAGCGGCCGCGCCTTCGACGCCATCGCCTTCAACCACCTCGAGGAGGGCGCACAGTTCGAGCCGCCATCGGGACCGGTGCACCTCGTGTACCGGCTGGAAGTCAACGAGTACCTCGGCGAGCGGCGGCTGCAGCTGCTCATCGATCACGTGCTGCCGCCGGCTCGCTAAGAGCGGCGCAGCGGTGCTAGCATCCGCAGCCCTATGGAAGTCAATCAGCTCAGGCGCCAGCTCAAAGATCTCGGCGAGCGCATCGGCTCGCTACGGGGGTTTCTTTGAGTACGACAGGAAGCAGGAGCGCCTTGAGGAAGTAGCCCGCGAGCTGGAGGACCCCGCCATCTGGTCGAATCCCACGCGCGCGCAGGAGCTCGGACGCGAGCGTGCGCGCCTCAGCGCCGATGTCGGTGAGATCGACCGCACCACCAAGGGCATCGGCGAGGCCGCGGAACTGCTAGAACTGGCCGAGGCCGAGGGCGATGAGGGCGCCGCGCGCGACATCGAGCGCGACACGCAGGGCCTGGAAGCCGCGGTGCGTCACCTCGAGCTCAAGCGCATGTTCCGTGGCGAGATGGACTCGCACAGCGCCTTTCTCGACATCCAGGCCGGCGCCGGCGGCACCGAGGCGCAGGACTGGGCGCAGATGCTGCTGCGCATGTATCTGCGCTGGGGCGGCGCGCGCGGCTTCACCTGCGAGGTGATCGATTCCAACCCCGGCGAGGTCGCCGGTATCAAGAGCGCCACCGTCGAGGTGCACGGCGAATACGCCTACGGCTGGCTGCGCACCGAGACCGGCGTGCACCGCCTGGTGCGCAAGTCACCCTTCGACTCGGGCAACCGCCGTCACACCTCCTTCGCCTCGGTATTCGTCTCGCCGGAGATCGACGAGGACATCGAGATCGAGATCAACCCCGCGGACCTGAAGGTGGACGTGTACCGCTCCTCGGGCGCAGGCGGCCAGCACGTCAACAAGACCGAGTCCGCGGTGCGCATCACGCACCTGCCCACCGGCATCGTGGCCGCCTGCCAGAACGAGCGCAGCCAGCACAAGAACCGCTCCACCGCGATGAAGATGCTGAAGGCGAAGCTCTATGAGCTCGAGGTCAACAAGCGCAATGCCGCGGCCAAGGTGCTCGAGGACTCGAAGTCCGACGTGAGCTGGGGCAACCAGATCCGCTCCTACGTCCTCGACCAGTCGCGTATCAAGGACCTGCGCACCGGCGTCGAGGTCGGCAACACGCAGGCGGTGCTCGACGGCGCGCTGGATCAGTTCATGGAAGCATCGCTCAAGGCGGGCGTTTAGGTATGACCGACGCAAAGAATGGCGACGGCCGGCCCGGCGATGAGAACAAGCTGATCGCCGAGCGGCGCACCAAGCTCAGCGAGCTGCGCAGCAGCGCCGCCGGCGGCGCCGTGTTCCCCAACGACTTCCGCCGCGACGTGCTGGCCGCGCAGCTGCACGGCTCGTACGGCGAGCGCGGCGGCGAGTGGCTGGAGGCCAACCCCACCCGCGTCAGGGTGGGCGGGCGGCTGATGTTCAAGCGCCTCATGGGCAAGGCGAGTTTCGCCAAGATCGCCGACCGCACCGGCCAGATCCAGCTGTACCTGCAGCAGGAGGCGCTCGGCGCGGCCTACGACGCCTTCAAGAGCTGGGACGTGGGCGACATCATCGGTGCCGGCGGGGTGCTGTTCCGCACCAAGACCGGTGAGCTCTCGGTGCGCGTGGAGGAGCTGCGGCTGCTGGTGAAGTCGCTGCGGCCGCTGCCGGACAAGTGGCACGGGCTCGCCGACACCGAGATGCGCTACCGCCAGCGCTACGTCGACCTGATCATGAGCGAGCGCAGCCGCGAGGTGTTCCGCACCCGCACCCGCATCGTGCGCTACCTGCGCGACTTTCTCGACGCCCTCGACTTCCTGGAGGTCGAGACGCCGATGATGCAGCCGCTCCCGGGCGGGGCGAGCGCGCGCCCGTTCAAGACGCACCACAACGCGCTCGACCTGGACATGTATCTGCGCATCGCGCCGGAGCTGTACCTGAAGCGCCTGGTCGTGGGCGGGTTCGAGCGCGTCTACGAGATCAACCGCAACTTCCGCAACGAGGGGCTGTCCACGCAGCACAACCCCGAGTTCACCATGCTCGAGCTGTATCTGGCGTGGGCCGACTACCGCGACCTCATGGACTGGGTCGAGAAGGCGACGCGCGGGCTCGCCGACGCGCTCAACGGCCGCCTGCAGCTCACCTATCAGGGTCGCCCTTACGATCTGTCGAAACCGTTCCGGCGCCTGACCGTGGAGCAGGCGCTCATCGAGTGCAACCCCGATATCGACCCGCTGTCGCTGCGCGATCTGACCTACCTGCGCAAGCGCTGCGAGCAGCTCGGCATCAAGTACCAGCGCGATGACGGTCCGGGAAAGCTGCAGATCGAGCTGTTCGAGAAGAGCGCCGAGAGCTCGCTCCTCGATCCGACCTTCGTGTATGCCTACCCGGCGGAGGTCTCACCGCTGTCGCGTCCCAACGATGCCGACCCCTTCAGCGCCGACCGCTTCGAGTTCTTCATCGCCGGGCGCGAGATCGCCAATGGCTTCTCCGAGCTCAACGACGCAGAGGACCAGGCGGCGCGCTTCCGCGCCCAGGCGGCGCGCAAGGAGAAAGGTGATGAGGAGGCGATGTTCTACGACGCCGACTACGTGCGCGCCCTCGAGTACGGCATGCCGCCGACCGCCGGACTCGGGGTGGGGATCGACCGGCTGGTGATGTTCTTCACCGATTCGCCCTCGATCCGCGACGTCATCCTGTTCCCGCACATGCGGCCCGAGAGCTGAGTCGGCCCTACGCCGGCAGCGCGTAGGGCAGGGCGAGCGGCTCGGCCTCGATGGCGGCGGTGCCGGCAGGGGCGGACGTTTCGGCGGCGCTGCCAGGCAACGGGGCGACGGCGAGGAATTCGCAGCGCCCGTCCGGCAGCATCGCCGCATCCACCACCTTGAACGTGCGACCGTCGGCGAGCGTACCGGTGTCGCCGGGCCCGAGCCTCACGGCGCCGCGACTCACGAAGCGCTGCAGGCGGCGCTTGATGCGGCCGCGGTAGTGGGCGCGCGCGATGACTTCCTGTCCGGTGTAGCAGCCCTTGTCGAAAGCGATCGCACCGAGCACATCCAGGTTGAGCATCTGCGCGACGAACTCCTCGGAGGTCTGCGCGTACACCTGCGGCTCAGCGGCGGCGATGCCGGCACGCTGCCACAGCGCCGCCTCAGCCGCCGCCGCACCTGGCACGGCGCAGGCCGCGCCGGCGGGCGCAATCAGCAGCCAGCGCGGCGCCGCATCCACGCGCACGGCGAGCGAGTCGGCAAGCCGGGCGACGCCGCCGGCCGCATCCGGCAGCTGCGCGGCGAACGCCGGCGCCGGCACGGCCCCGGCCGCGCCGAGCAGTCCCGTGATGCTCCAGGCGCTCGAGTCATCCGCCAGCTTCGCCTTCGCGCGCAGGATGAACTTGCTGAGGCGGCTCACCACCGGCGCGATCAGTTCGCGCGGCAGAACCGCGATGACGTCATCACTGGCGAGCCGCACCAGGCGCAGCAGCGCGATCACGCGCCCCTGAGGGTTGTGGTATCCGGCGAGCAGCGCGCGAGCGGGGACGAGCAGGCGGACATCGTTCGACAGTTGTCCCTGCAGGAACGAGATGACATCCGCACCACGCGCACGCAGCACGCCGAGCCGCGGCTGTGCGACCTGACTCCAGGTGCCGTGCATCAGGTTGGTCGTTGTTTTTGCTTCGCTTTCCATGGCTGCCTGCCGCGGATTCTGGCAAACTAAATGGGTATGTCGACGACCGATAGCAAGAGTCCCGCCGTCCCCGATCCGCGTTCCGAGCCTGCCGATCATCCCGCCCCAGCGAGCCCTCCGTGTGCGCGGCCGCGCGAGCTCGGCGGCCCCCAGGGGCCCGAGCCGACACGCTTCGGTGACTGGGAAAAGAACGGTCGCTGCATCGATTTCTAGTCTATGCGGACGCGACCCGTATCGCCCCACTTGTCGGTGTACAAGATGTCCAGGTACACCCTGGCCACGTCGATTTTCAACCGCTGCACCGGCGTCGTGCTGTCGATCGGACTGCTGCTGCTGGTGTACTGGCTGATGGCGGTGGCGGCCGGCGCGCAGCCCTTCGCGCGCGCGACGCGGCTGCTGTCAACGCCGCTCGCCAAGCTCGTCTACGCCGCACTCATCGTCGCCTTCTCCTATCACCTGGTGGCCGGCATCCGCCACCTCGTCTGGGACACCGGCCGGGGCCTGGAGCGCGCGCAGTCGCGCCGCAGCGCCGCGCTCGTGGTGCTGTTCAGCATCGCGCTCGCGCTGCTGGTGGCGTGGGGGGCATGGTTCTCCGGAGCGCGCCCGACATGAACCTGCGCAGCCCCCTCGGGCGCGTGCTCGGGCTCGGCGCCGCCAAGGACGGCGTGCATCACTGGTGGATGCAGCGCCTGACGTCCGTGGCGCTGGTGCCGCTGTCGGTATGGTTCGTGGTGTCGCTGCTGGCGCTGCCGGCACCCGAGCATGCAGCGGTGGTGGCGTGGATGCGCGAGAGCTGGACCGCGCTGCTGCTGATACTGTTCGTGCTGGTCGCCGCGTGGCACTCGCAGCTCGGTGTGCGCGTGGTGGTGGAGGACTACGTGCACGCCAGCGGCGCCAAGACCCTCACCCTGGTGCTGCTGAGCTTCGCCCACGTGCTGCTGGCGGCGGCGGGCGTGTTCGCGGTGCTCAGGGTGGCGCTCGGGAGTGGCCCGTGAGCGCAGCGCGCTTCATCGATCACAGCTACGACGTCATCGTGGTGGGTGCCGGCGGCGCGGGACTGCGCGCGACCCTCGGGCTCGCCGAGAGCGGACTGTCGACTGCCTGCATCACCAAGCTGTTTCCCACCCGCAGCCACACGGTGGCGGCGCAGGGCGGAATCTCGGCCGCACTCGGCAACATGGGCGAGGACGACTGGCGCTGGCACATGTACGACACCGTCAAGGGCTCGGACTGGCTCGGCGATCAGGACGCCATCGAGCTGATGTGCAAGGAGGCCCCGGCCGCGGTCATCGAGCTCGAGCACTACGGCGTGCCGTTCTCGCGCACCGAAGCCGGACGCATCTATCAGCGCCCCTTCGGCGGCATGACCACGCACTTCGGCAAGGGCATCGCGCAGCGCACCTGCGCCGCCGCCGACCGCACCGGGCATGCGCTGCTGCATACCCTCTACCAGCAGTCGATCCGCCACGCGGCGACCTTCTTCATCGAATACTTCGCCATCGACCTGATCATGGAGGAGGGGGCGTGCCGCGGGGTGGTGGCGCTGGATCTCACCGAGGGCACGCTGCACCGCTTCCGCGCGCATACCACCATCCTCGCCACCGGCGGCTACGGGCGCACCTACTTCACCTGCACCTCGGCGCACTCCTGCACCGGTGACGGCAACGCCATGGTGCTGCGCGCCGGGTTGCCGCTGCAGGACATGGAGTTCGTGCAGTTCCATCCCACCGGCATCTATGGCGCCGGCTGTCTGATCACCGAGGGGGCGCGCGGCGAGGGGGGCTACCTCACCAACTCCCGCGGCGAGCGCTTCATGGAGCGCTACGCCCCAAACGCCAAGGACCTCGCCTCGCGCGATGTCGTGAGCCGCGCCATGACGGTCGAGATCCGCGAGGGCCGGGGCGTTGGCCCCGAGCACGACTACATCGACCTGCATCTGGAGCACCTCGGCAGCCAGGTGATCCACGAGCGCCTGCCCGGGATCGCCGAGACCGCGCGCATCTTTGCCGGCGTGGACGTGACGCGCGAGCCGATTCCGGTGCAGCCGACCGTCCACTACAACATGGGCGGCATACCCTGCAATTACCACGGCGAGGTGGTGTGCCCGCAGGACGGCGATGCCGACCACGTGGTGGAGGGCCTCATGACGGCCGGGGAGGCGGCCTGCGTGTCGGTGCACGGTGCCAATCGCCTCGGTTCCAACTCGTTGCTGGATCTGGTGATCTTCGGGCGCGAAGCGGCGCGCCGCTGCGCCGAGCGGCTCAAGCCCGGCCAGCGCCAGCGACCGCTGGCCGCCGATGCGGGCGCGGCCGCGCTGCAGCGCCTCGAGCGGCTGCGCAACGCCGCGGGCAGCCGTCCGACGGCGGCGATCCGGGTCGAGATGCAGAAGGCCATGCAACTGGATGCGGCCGTGTTCCGCACCGGGGAGTCACTCGCGCAGGGCATCGAGCGCATCGCCGCGACCTTTGCCTCCTTTGACGATGTGGCGATCGCGGACCGCTCGCTGGTGTGGAATACCGACCTCGTGGAGACGCTCGAGCTTGAGAACCTGCTGCTGCAGGCGACCGCCACCATCCACTCCGCCGCCAACCGCACCGAGAGCCGCGGGGCGCACGCGCGCGAGGATTTCCCGCAGCGCGATGACGTAAACTGGCTCAAGCACACGCTGGTGTGGGTCGAGGGCCCGGGACGCACCCGCTTCGATTACCGTCCGGTGCACCTCAACACCCTGACCAGCGACGTGGAGTCGATCCCGCCCAAGGCGCGTACCTACTGAGGGCACTGCGATGGCCGACCTACGACTCCCCGAGAACTCACGTGTCAGGAAAGGCATCACGCACCCCCCGCCCCCCGGGGCGCGCGAGCTGCGCACGGTGCGCATCTACCGCTTCAATCCCGACTCGGGCGAGAACCCGCGCCTGGACACCTTCCAGCTGGACGTGAAGAGCTGCGGGCCGATGGTGCTGGATGCCCTGATCCAGATCAAAGCCGCTACCGATTCGACGCTCACCTTCCGCCGCTCGTGCCGCGAGGGGATCTGCGGCTCGTGCGCCATGAACATCAACGGCATCAACCGCCTAGCCTGCACGACCCACATGCAGGACCTCAAGGGCGAGATCCGCATCTATCCGCTGCCGCACATGCCGGTGGTGAAGGATCTGGTGCCGGACCTGACCAACTTCTATGCCCAGTACGCCTTGGTGAAGCCCTGGCTGCAGGCGCGCACCCCGCCGCCCCCCCCGGACAGCGAGCGGCTGCAGAGCAAGGCGGAGCAGGAGAAGATCGACCGCCCGGCGGCCTGCATCCTGTGCGCGTGCTGCTCGACCGCCTGTCCGAGCTACTGGTGGAACAGCGACCGCTTCCTCGGGCCCGCGGCGCTGCTGGCCGCGTACCGCTGGATCATCGACAGCCGTGACGAGGCCAGCGGCGAGCGGCTCGATGAGCTCGAGGATCCGTTCAGGCTGTACCGCTGCCACACCATCATGAACTGCACCGACGTGTGCCCGAAGGACCTGAACCCGGCCCGCGCGATCGCCGAGATCAAGAAAATGCTCATCGAGCGGCAGGGATGAGGCATGTCGCAGCCGCCCGCGATGAGTGATCCGGAGAGCCGGCGCCTGTTGTGGCGCTGCCGCCGTGGCATGAAGGAGCTCGACGTGCTCCTCGAGCGCTACGCCCGGGCAACACTGCCCGCTGCCTCGGCGGCCGAACGCCGCGCCCTGGCTGAGCTTCTGGCGCAGCCCGACCCGCTGCTGGCGGCGTGGCTTCTGGGGGGAATCACCCCTGCGGAGGCCCGTTTCGCCCCCCTGACGGCCCGGATTCTGGACTTATGTCGATCGCAGGCCGGGTCGGCGCTATTCTGAGAACCAGGACCGGCTCAACGCCCGCAGTCGGCTGAACTTTCACACGAGGTAACAGTCTATTGAAACTCTCAGCGCGGCGGCCTTCTGGACGGGAGTAGAGGGCGCGCATGAGCGCCGATGCAAGTGATCTGAGTCTGGTACGCCGCGTGCAGCGCGGAGACAAGGGGGCGTTCGATGCGCTGGTGCTCAAGTACCAGCACAAACTCGTCAAGCTGGTCATGCGTTATGTGCGCAACCCGGCCGAAGCGGAGGACATTGCCCAGGAAGCCTTCATCAAGGCCTACCGGGCCCTGCCGCAGTTTCGCGGCGACAGCGCCTTCTACACCTGGCTGTACCGCATCGCCATCAACACCGCCAAGAACGCCGTCGTTTCGCGTGACCGCAGCCCCATCGAATATGACCTCGACCGCAACAACAGCGATGAGTCCTACGACATGCAAGGCCGCATGAAGGATGCCGAGACTCCCGAAGGCCTGGTGCTGACGGATGAGATCCGCTCTATCGTCAACGCCGCCATCGACGCCCTGCCCGAGGATCTGCGCACCGCCATCGTGCTGCGCGAGCTCGAGGGGCTCTCTTATGAGGAGATCGCCGCCGCCATGGACTGCCCGGTGGGCACCGTGCGGTCGCGCATCTTCAGAGCGCGCGAGGCCATCGACCATCGCCTGCGGGAGGTGTTCGAAGGCGGCCTCGGCCGCGCGGAGGAGCTGGGATGAACGAGGAACTCGACAGTCAGCTTTCAGCCATGTTCGACGACGAGCTGCCGCAGCAGGAGTGCGAGCTGCTGGCGCGGCGCCTGTCGCGCGATGGGGAGCTCAAGGCGCGCTGGGGCCGCTACGCGGTCATGGGCGCAGCCATTCGCGCCGAGCGTGGCGTGCGCTTGAACGCGCCCGTCGCCGGGCGCGTGAGCGCCGTGCTGCTCGCCGAGCCCGAATTCGGTGCCCAGGCCGGCGTGGCCGCACGCCGCGGCAGCGTGCGCTGGTGGCAGCCGCTCGCAGGCGCGGCGGTGGCAGCGGGCGTCGCGGCGGCCTCCATCCTGTGGCTGCGCGCACAGGCACCGCTGGGCGAGAGCTCACCGCTGGTCGCGGACACACATTCCACCCCCTCCGAGCAGCTCGCCGTGGTGAGCCCAGCCGCCGCGGCCCCCGACAGCTACGTGACGCCAGCAGCTCCCCCGGCCACGCGCGCCGTGGTGGCGCCCGGTACGGAGCTCGCCAACTACGTCGTGGCGCACAGCATGTACTCCGCGCCGGTTGCGCGGCGCAACCTGTTGTCGGCCTTCATGACCAGCGAGCCGGCGCCAGCCGGCACCGAAGATCCCCAGGGCGATGCCAAGAGTGATCTCAAGGCCAATGTTCAGTAGCGAGCGGCTCTGCGCGCTGCTTCTGACCTGCAGCGTCGCAGGGACGCTGCTCGCCGCGGAGCCCGCCGCGACATCCGCCGATCACGCCCCGCAGGGCTCCCCGGACCCCGCCCCGGCGCGCTGGCTGGAGCGCATGAACCACGCGCTCACCACGCGCAACTACGACGGCACGTTCTCGCACTGGCAGGGCGGGCGCGTGGAGATGCTGCGCATCATCCACCGCGTGCAGGACGGCACCGTGTCCGAGCGGCTCGCCTCGCTCGACGGTTCGGGACGCGAGCTGATCCGTACCGGCGCGAGCCTCAGCTGCTACCTGCCTGACAAGCGCCAGGTGCTGGTCGAGCAACGTCCGGCGCAGGAGTCGCTGGTGAGCTTCCCCGCGGTCACCGATCAGAGCGCGAGCTTCTACGATATCCGCGAGGTTGCGCGCACCCGCTACAACCGCCGCGACACGCACGTGATCACCGTCTCGCCCCGGGACGAGTTCCGTTACGGCTACCGCCTGTGGATCGACGATTCCACGGCCATGCCACTCAAGACGCAGCTGTGCGATGCCCACGGACGGGTCATCGAGCAGATCGTGTTTGCGAGCCTGACGCTGTCCTCGCGCATCCCGGACGCGGCGTTCAAGCCGGACGTGGCGGCCGAGGGGTTTCAGTGGTTGCGCAACGATGCACCGCCGCAACCGCCGCCGACCGCCGCCGCGCTCGCCTGGAACGCCATGCGGCTGCCGCCGGGCTTTCGCATGACGGTGCGCTCGGCGCAGACGCTGCCCGGCTCCACCGGCACCGTGGATCATCTGGTGTTCACCGACGGCTTTGCCTCGGTGTCGGTGTTTGTCGAGAGCCAGCACGTCCGCTCTGACCAGCCGCCGCAGCCCGAGTCGACCAACTGGGGTTCTTCGTCGGCATTCTCGACGGTAGTGGATGGCTACCGGGTCACCGCCGTGGGTGAGGTGCCGCCCGAGACCGTGCGCTACATCGCCTCGCAGGTGAAGTCGCAGGGACCGGCTGCGGTCGGCGCACGGGGCCGCTGAGCGCGTGGCGGCCGGACGCCTCACGGTCGTGCACCGGCACGACTGTCCGCTGTGCGATGAGATGCTCGCGGAGCTGGCCGCTCTCGGCCGCACTCTGGCGCTGCCGCCCATCGACCTCCGCGACGTAGACTCCGATCCGCAACTGGCGCGTCGCCATGGCCTCGATGTCCCGGTGCTGCTGCTGGATGGCACGGTGGTGTGCCGCCACCGCCTCGACCGCGGCGAGCTGCTGCGGCTGCTGCAGGTGCCGCCGCGCACCCCCGAAAGTCCGTAAGGCCTGAATTTCCCTATATAATCCGCCCGCCGCTTGACTTGGGTGCGCGGCGGGTCAGCGGTCTCCAGCGGATTCATGCGCAAAATACGTAACTTCTCCATCATCGCGCACGTCGACCACGGCAAATCGACCCTCGCCGACCGCTTCATCCAGCTGTGCGGCGGACTCGCCGACCGCGAGATGCAGGCGCAGGTGCTCGACTCGATGGAGCTCGAGCGCGAACGCGGGATCACCATCAAGGCGCAGAGCGTCACGCTCTATTACGGCGCCCGCGACGGGGAGCGCTACCAGCTCAACATGATCGACACCCCGGGCCACGTCGACTTCTCCTACGAGGTGTCGCGCTCGCTCGCCGCCTGCGACGGCGCGCTGCTGGTGGTGGATGCTTCCCAGGGGGTGGAGGCCCAGAGCGTCGCCAACTGCTACACCGCCATCGAGCAGGGGCTGGAGGTGCTGCCGGTCATTAATAAGATCGACCTGCCCTCGGCCGATGCCGACCGCGTGACGCGCGAGATCGAGGAGATCATCGGCATCGAGGCCGCCGATGCCGCGCGCGTCAGCGCCAAGACCGGGGAGGGGGTGCCGGAGCTGCTCGAGCGGCTGATCCGGCGCATTCCGCCGCCGCGCGGCGACGGTGACGCCCCGCTGCAGGCGCTGATCGTCGATTCCTGGTTCGACAACTACGTGGGCGTCGTGTCGCTGGTGCGCGTGGTGAACGGCAGCCTCCGGACCGGCGACAAGATCCGCGTGGTGTCGACAGGGCGCAGTCACGCCGTCGACCGGCTCGGGCGCTTCACCCCCAAACCGATCGTCGAGCAGCGGCTTGCCACCGGGGATGTCGGCTTCGTGGTGGCGGGCATCAAGGAGATCGACGGCGCCCCGGTCGGAGACACCATCACGCTCGAGAACCGTCCCGCGGCTGCCCCGCTGCCGGGCTTCAAGCAGATCAAGCCGCGGGTGTTCGCGGGGCTGTTCCCGGTGAACTCCGAGGACTACGAGAAGTTCCGCGATGCGCTCGCCAAACTGCGCCTCAACGACTCGGCGCTGCACTACGAGCCGGAGGTGTCCTCGGCACTCGGCTTCGGCTTCCGCTGCGGGTTCCTGGGACTGTTGCACATGGACATCGTGCAGGAGCGGCTCGAGCGCGAGTACCAGCTGAAGCTCGTGACCAGCGCCCCCACCGTGGTGTACGAGGTGCTGCGCCGCGACCAGGCGATCGAGTACGTCGACAACCCCGCCAAGCTCCCCGCCGTCACCGACCTCGAGGAGATCCGCGAGCCGATCATCACCGCCAACATCCTGGTGCCCCCCGATCACGTCGGTGCGGTATTGAAGCTGTGCAACGACAAGCGCGGCACGCAGAAGAAGATGCTGTACCTGGGCACCCAGGTGTCGCTGCAGTACGAGCTGCCGCTCGCGGAGGTGGTGCTCGACTTCTTCGACCGGCTGAAATCGGTGAGCCGCGGCTACGCCTCCTTCGACTATGACTTCAGCCACTTCCAGGCGGCGCCGCTGGTGAAGCTCGACATCCTCATCAACGGCGACAAGGTGGACGCGCTGTCGATCATCGTGCACCGCGAGAGCGCCTACCAGCGCGGCCGCGAACTGGTCGACAAGATGCAGGAGCTGATTCCGCGGCAGATGTTCGAAGTGGCGGTGCAGGCCGCCATCGGCAGCGCGGTGATCGCGCGCGCCACCGTCAAGGCGTTGCGCAAGAACGTGCTGGCCAAGTGCTACGGTGGCGACGTGACGCGCAAGCGCAAGCTGCTCGAGAAGCAGAAGGAAGGCAAGAAGCGCATGAAGCAGCTCGGGCACGTCGAGATCCCGCAGGAGGCATTCCTGGCGGTGCTGCAGGTCGGGCGCAAGCACTAGCGCGCACAACTACGAAGGGTTCCCATGCAACAGCTGATGCCAATCATCGTGTTCCTCTCCTGGCTGGCGGTGCCGGTGCTCATCGCCTGCGTCGTCGATGACTGGTTCCTGCGCCCGCGCCGCGAGCTGGCCGCCGCCGCTGCCGCACCGCGCGACCCGCCGCTCATGAGCTTCCTCTACAACGCGCTGCCGGTACTGATCGGGGCGGCGGTGCTGCGGCTGCTGCTCGCCGAGCGGCTCGACTTCAGCGCCGTACTGCTCGCCATCACCGTGGTCACCGGGTTGGTGTGGGCAGGGGATGCGCTGCTGGCGCGGCAGTGGCGCGTGGCCGCAGCGCGCGCCGCCGGCAAGGATGCAGCCGTGATTGCCGAGCCGGGCACGGTCGACTACGCGCGTAGCTTCTTCCCGGTGGCGCTGGTGGTGCTGCTGCTGCGTTCCTTCGTGTTCGAGCCCTACCGCATTCCCTCCGATTCCATGATGCCGACGCTGCTCGATGGGGACTTCATCATCGTCAATAAGTACGCCTATGGGCTGCGCCTGCCGGTCATCAACCGCAAGCTGGTCAACATCGGCGAGCCGCAGCGCGGGGATGTGGTGGTATTCCGCTGGCCGGTCGACCCATCTGTGAACTTCATCAAGCGTCTGGTGGGCCTGCCGGGGGATCATGTCGAGGTGCACGACAACCTGATCCTCGTCAACGGCAAGCCGGTGCCGTTCCGCGTGGGGCCGAAGCGCTACACCGACGGCTGCTACGTGAACATGTCGCTCGCCCACGAGCAGCTCGGCACCCACGAGCACGAGGCGATCTTCTGCCCGGTGGCGCTCGATCGCGCGCCGGTGTTGCCGAGCTGCAACCGCAGCAACACCCGCGGTTACGTGTGCGGCGACGAGGATGCGCCCGGGGGGCTGCGCGCCGCGGCGTTTGTCGGCGACGTGCCGCCGGGGCGGTATCTGATGATGGGCGACAACCGCGACAACAGCGACGACGGGCGCTCCTGGGGCTACGTGCCGGAGGAGAACCTGGTCGGCAAGGCGACCCGGATCTGGTTCAATTGGGACCCGCGCCGCTCCGGCGGACCGATCTGGCACCGCATCGGCGCGGCGATTCCATAACGTTGGGGGCTACGACGATGCGCAACAGGCAATTGGGCGTCACCGCGATCGGCTGGCTGATCCTGCTCACGCCGTTCGCCATTGTGATCTATGCCGGCATCCGCCTGGCGCCGATCTATCTGAACTACATGAAGGTCTCGCGCGCCCTGGACCAGGCCGGCAGCGAGCTCAAGGCCGGCGGCGCCAGTCCGCAGACCATCAAGACCGCGATCGACAAGCACTTCGAGATCGACATGGTGGACTTTCCCACCACCAAGGACCTGAAGATCTCGCGCGACGGCTCCGACTGGGTGGTCGAGTCGCAGTACGACGATGAGGCACCGCTGTTCGGCAACCTGTCGCTGCACGTGAGCTTCGACAAGGTCGTCAAGATCAGCGCCGGAGGCGGCGTCTAGCGCGGCTCATGACCGGTGCTGACTGGCCGCTGGCGTGGGTGCGCGAGCGGCTCGGCTACGAGCCGCGCGATGCGGCGCTGTTCAGCGCCGCGCTCACCCACCGCAGCGCCGCGGGCCCCAACAATGAGCGCCTGGAGTTCCTCGGCGACGCGGTCCTCAACCTCCTCATCGCCCAAGAGCTCTACAGCGCCTTCCCGCGTGCCACCGAGGGGGACCTGAGCCGCCTGCGGGCACGGCTGGTGAGCCGCGAGCCGCTGGCCGAGATCGCCCTCGACCTCGGCGTCGGGGCCACCCTGCAGCTCGGATCCGGGGAGCTCAAGAGCGGCGGCTTCCGCCGCCAGTCGATCCTCGCCGATGCGTTCGAGGCGCTGTGCGGGGCGCTGTTCCTCGACGGCGGGCTGGCCACGGTGGCGGCGGTGGTGGCACGGCTGTTCGCCGCCCGCATCGCTGCGCTGCCCCCGCCCGAGACCCTCAAGGACGCCAAGACCCGCTTGCAGGAGTACCTGCAGTCGCGCAGTCTTAGCTTGCCGCGCTATGCGGTCGTGCGCGTCGAGGGCGAGGATCACGACCAGACCTTCAGGGTGAGCTGCGAGGTGCCGGCCCTGGGGTTGCGCTTCGAAGGACGCGGTTCGAGCCGCCGCCGTGCCGAGCAGGAGGCGGCCACGCGCATGCTCGCCGAGATCGACACGGACCAAGCCACTTGAGCGCTCCAGACACGCACGCCTTTCGCAGCGGTTTTGCCGCCCTGGTGGGACGGCCGAACGTCGGCAAGTCGACGCTGCTGAACGCGCTCATGGGCGAGAAGCTCTCGATCGTCACGCCACGCCCGCAGACCACCCGCCACCGCATTCTTGGCGTTCTCACCCTGCCGGCGGCGCAGATCGCGTTCGTGGACACCCCGGGGCTGCACGCCGGTGCGCGCCGCGCCCTCAACAAGGCGATGAACCGTACCGCGGCGATGGCGCTCGAGGGGGCGGATCTGGCGGTGCTGGTGGTGGAGGCGCTCAAGTGGACCCGCGAGGATGAGCTGGCGCTCGGGCGCATTGCCGGCGCGCGGCGCGCCGCGATCGCGGCGGTCAACAAGGTCGACCTGGTGCGCCCGCGCGAGCGGCTGCTGCCGTATCTGGCGGAGCTCGCCGCGCGCTATGAGTTCCGCGCCATCGTGCCGGTCTCGGCGCTCAAGCAGGACAACATCGAGGACCTCAAGAACACCATCGCCGCGCACCTGCCGCCGTCGGTGGCGCTGTTCCCGGATGGTGAGCGCACCGACCGTGGCCTCAGCTTCCGCATCGCGGAGATGATCCGCGAGAAGCTGACGCTGGAACTGAATCAGGAAGTGCCGTACGGCATCGCGGTGGAGGTGGAGCGCCTCGCCGACGAGGATGGGCAGTTGAGTGTCGATGCGGCGATCTGGGTCGACCGCGAGGGCCAGAAGCCGATCGTCATCGGCGCGCGCGGCGAGCGGCTGAAGCGGGTGGGGCGCGCGGCGCGGCTGGCGCTCAACGGCATTCTCGGCCGGCGGCTGCACCTGAACCTGTGGGTCAAGGTGCGCGAGAACTGGGCCGACAACGCCCGGGCGCTCAAGGAGCTCGGCCTGGAATGAGCCGCAGCCTGCGCCGCATCGAGCTGACCGCGGGGTACGTGCTGCACCACCATCCCTGGCGTGACACCAGCCGCATCCTCGAGGTGCTGACGCGCGAGCATGGGCGCCTGACGCTGTTTGCGCGCGCCGTGCGCGGGCCGCATGCGCGTCTTGCCCCGGTCCTGCAGCCGTTCCAGCCGCTGCTCATCTCCTGGAGCGGCCGCGGCGAGGCCCCGCAGCTGACGCACGCCGAGCGCGCTGAAGCGTGCGCGCCACTGCCGCCGCCTTCGCTGCTGGCGGCGTTCTATCTGAACGAGCTGCTGCTGCGGCTCACCACCCGGCATGACCCGCTGCCGGAGCTGTACGACCACTACGCGGGCGCGTTGCGGGAGCTGCGCGCCGGGGTGCAGCTCGAGCGCTGCCTGCGGCTGTTCGAGAAGCGCCTGCTGGAGGGGCTCGGCTACGGCGTGGATCTCGCCTGCGAGGCGCACTCGGGCGCGGCGATCTGCAGCGACCGCTATTACCGCTTCCGTCCCGGGCACGGCCTGGTGCCGGCCACGGCGCCGCGGGACGGCGCGCTGGCCGGGGGCTCGCTGCTGGCGCTCGCGCGTGAAGAGCTGAGCGGCGCCCGCGAGCTCGAGGACGCGCGGCAGCTGTTACAGGCGGCGCTCGCGGCGTGCCTCGAGGGACGCCCGCTCGCCACGCGCGCGGTGGCCAAGGCGCTGCTGCGCAGGGCGGCGCGATGAGCAGCGGCAGCATCGCCCTCGGGGTCAACATCGATCACGTGGCGACGCTGCGTCAGGTGCGGCGCGGCCGCTATCCCGACCCGGTGCACGCCGCGCTCACCGCCGAGACCGCCGGCGCCGACAACATCACGCTGCACCTGCGCGAGGACCGCCGTCACATCCAGGACCAGGACGTGCGCACGCTGCGCGGGCTGCTGCAGACGCGCATGAATCTGGAGATGGCGCTGACCGATGACATGCTGGTGATCGCCGCCGAGGTGCGGCCCGCGGACTGCTGCCTGGTGCCGGAGCGGCGCGCCGAGCTCACCACCGAGGGCGGGCTGGACGTAAAGTCCCAGCTGGCGCGCATCGCCGAGGCGGTGCGCCACCTGAAGTCCGCCGGCGTGCGGGCGGCGCTGTTCATCGATCCGGACGCACACCAGATCGAAGCCGCCGCGCGCAGCGGCGCCCCGGTGATCGAGCTGCACACCGGCGCCTATGCCGAAGCGAGCGGTGCGGCGCAGGCGCTGGAGCTCGAGCGCCTCGCCTCGGCGGCGCGCCTCGGCAGCAGCCTCGGGCTGGAGGTGCATGCCGGCCACGGCCTCAACTACCGCAACGTGCAGCCGGTGGCAGCACTCGCCGAGGTGGTCGAGCTCAACATCGGCCACGCCCTGGTCTCGCACGCGCTGTTCGTGGGGCTGGCCGCCGCGGTGCGCGAGATGAAGAGCCTGATGGTCGAGGCGCGCGCGTGATCTTCGGCATCGGGGTCGATGTGCTGGAGAGCGCGCGCATCGTGCGTACGCTCGAGCGCTTCGGCAGCCACTTCATCGAACGGCTGTTGATGCCCGAGGAGCAGGCGCAGCTGGCGCGCACCGCGCGCCGCGAACGCTTCCTCGCCATGCGCTTCGCCGCCAAGGAGGCGATCGTCAAGGCCATGGGCACCGGGTTCGGGCACGGGGTGTGGATCCGCGACGTGGGCGTGGTGCAGAACAGCTGGGGCAAGCCCGAGGTGGTGTTCTCGGCGCGCGGCGAGCGCGTGCGCCGCGCGCTCGGCATCGGGGAGGGGCACGTGACGCTCACCGACGAGGCGGGGCTGGTGGTCGCCGTGGCGGTGCTCATGAAGGCCGCATGAACACCCTGGTCTTCGACATCGAGACCGTGCCCGATGTTGCCCTCGGTCGCCGCCTGTTCGGGCTCGGCGACCTTCCCGACCCGCAGGTCGCCAAAGCGATGTTCGCGCTGCGCCGCCAGGACGGCGGCGGGGAGTTCCTGCCCCTCGAGCAGCACCGCGTGGTGGCCATCTCGTGTCTGCTGCGCAGCCCCGAGGGCCTGCGGCTCTGGAGCCTCGGCGCTCACGACTCGCCCGAAGCTGAGCTGGTGCAGCGCTTCTTCGACGGCATCGAGAAGTTCTCCCCGGACCTCGTATCCTGGAACGGCTCGGGGTTCGATCTGCCGGTGCTCACCTACCGCGGGCTGCTCGCCAGCGTGCAGGCCAAGCGCTTCTGGGAGACCGGGGACGAGGATCACGCGTTCCGCTACAACAACTACCTGAGCCGCTATCACTGGCGGCACACCGACCTCATGGACGTGCTGTCCGGGTTCCAGAGCCGCGGCCGGGTGTCGCTCAAGAACATGGCGACGCTGCTCGGCCTGCCCGGCAAGCTCGGTTTCGACGGCAGCCAGGTGTGGGATGCCTGGTGCGCCGGCGACATCGCCGGCATCCGCAATTACTGCGAGACCGACGTGCTCAACACCTGGCTCATCTACCTGCGCTTCGCGCAGCTGCGCGGCGCTCTGTCGCGCGAGCAGCACGCCGATGAGGTGCAGCGCCTCAGGAGCTACCTCGCCGCCTCCACGGACCCGCACCTCGGCGCGTTCCTCGCCGCCTGGCAGGCGATCGCTTGAGTGGCGCAGCCGCTGCCGAGGAGTGCGCGCGGGTAGCCGGCCTCACCCACGAGGGTGAGGGGGTGGTGCACGGGGGCAAGACCGCGTTCGTGGCGGGGGCGCTGCCCGGGGAGCTGATCCGCTTCCGGCGCACGCGCCGCCACCGCCAGCACGATGAGGGCGAGCTGCTCGAGGTGCTCGAGGTTTCCGCCGCGCGCGTTGCGCCGCGCTGCCCGCACTTCGGGGTGTGCGGCGGCTGCCTCCTGCAGCACCTCGCGCCCGAGGCGCAGCTCGCCGCCAAGGACGACGAGCTGCGGGCGGCGCTCACGCGCCTGGCGCAGCTGAGTCCCGTCGCCTGGTTGCCGCCGCTGGCAGGCCCGGTCTGGGGCTACCGCCGCCGCGCGCGCCTCGGCGCCAAGTACGTGCGCAAGAAGGGCACGGCGGTGGTGGGGTTTCGCGAGCGCGCCGCCCCGTACGTGGCGCAGCTTTCGCAGTGCGACGTGCTCGCCCCGCCGGGCGGGGCGCTCATCGCCCCGCTCGCGCAGCTGCTCAACGGCCTCAGCATCCGCGAGCAGCTGCCGCAGATCGAGCTCGCGGTGGCCGACAACGCCACCGCCCTGGTGCTGCGCGTGCTGGTCACGCCCTCCGCTGACGACCTCGCGCAGCTGGCCGCCTTCGCCGCGGCGCAGCGCGTGCGCCTGTATCTGCAGCCCGCCGGGCTCGACTCGGTGCGCGAGCTCGGCCCGCCCGGCGAGCCGTTGCGCTACGGCCTGCGCGCTCACGGCCTGGAGCTCGAGTTCGCTCCCACCGATTTCATCCAGGTGAATGCCGCGGTGAACGAGGCCCTGGTGGCGCGCGCGCTGCAGCTGCTCGAGCTCACTGCCTGCTCCACGGTGCTCGAGCTGTATTGCGGCCTCGGCAACTTCAGCCTCGCTCTGGCGCGCCGCGCCGCGCGGGTCGTGGGCGTGGAGGGCGACGCCGCGCTCGTGGAGCGCGCGCGCGCCAACGCGCAGCGCAACGGCAGCGGCAATGCGCAGTTCCACGTGGCCGATCTCGCCGTGACGCCCGATGCGGCTGCGCCGTGGCTGGGCGGCCGCTACAGCCACGTGCTGCTCGATCCGCCGCGCCTGGGCGCACGCGAGGTGTTGGGGGCCGTCGCGGCGCTGGCGCCGGAACGGGTGTTGTATATTTCCTGTCATCCCGGAAGTCTGGCGCGGGACCTCAAGGTGTTGGTGCACGAGCACGGCTTTACGCTGCAGGCGGCAGGTGTGGTCGACATGTTTCCCCACACCGCGCACGTCGAATCGCTCGCGCTGCTGACGCGCGCCGCGGCGGCCGCATGAGTCTCGGCCCGCTGATGATCGACCTCGCCGGCGGCGAGGTGAGCGCGCAGGAGCTGGAGCTGCTGCGCCACCCGCTGGTCGGCGGGGTGCTCCTGTTCTCGCGCAACTACGTCGATCCGCCGCAGCTGCAGGGGCTGGTCGAGGCGATCCACGCCGCCCGCTCGCCGCCGCTCATCGTCGCGGTCGATCAGGAGGGCGGGCGCGTGCAGCGCTTCCGCACCGGCTTCTCACTGCTCCCCCCCGCGCGGCGCATCGGCCACCAGTTCGACCTCAATCCGCGCGAGGGGGTGACGCTGGCGCGCGCGATCGGCTGGCTCATGGCCGCGGAGCTGCGCGCCCACGGCGTGGACATCTCCTTCGCCCCGTGCGTGGATCTGGATCTGGGCGTGAGCGAGGTGATCGGCGATCGCGCCTTCCACGGCAGCCCCGAGGCGGTCAGCCAGCTGGCCGGCGCCTTCATGCACGGCATGCGCGAGGCCGGCATGGCGGCCACGGCCAAGCACTTCCCCGGCCACGGGGCGGTGGTGGCCGATTCCCACCACACCCTCCCGGTCGACCGCCGTGCCCTGGTCGACCTGGCTCCGGAGCTGACCCCCTACCGCCGCCTCATCGCCAATGGCCTTCCGGCCGTCATGGTCGCCCATGTGTTGTTTTCAGCCATCGATCCGGCCCCCGCCAGCCTCTCCGGGCGCTGGATTCGCGACGTACTGCGCGGAGAGCTGGGGTTTCAGGGGGTAGTGTTTGCGGATGATCTCTCCATGGGAGGGGCTGCGGCCGCGTACGGGGACGTCATAACCCGGGCACGGCGGGCCCTGTCGGCGGGTTGCGACATGCTACCGGTCTGCAATAACCGAGCGAGCGTCCTGGAACTGCTGGACGGCCTCGACCACGAGCCGCAGCCGGCCTCCAGCCTGCGCCTGGTGCGTCTGCACGGGCGCTCCGGGGCCCCCTCGCGGGCCACCCTGGAGGCCTCCCGCGACTGGCAGCGGGCCCGGGAGCTGCTGGCGCGCATCGCCGCCGCCCCACCGCTCACCCTGGACCCCGGCGGGAGCGCATGAACAACTGGTCCGCGGAGGCCTGGCGGCGCGTGGTGGACAGCAGTCCCGAGGGCATCGTCATCTGCGATGCCGTGGCCCCCGATCACCCGGTGCTGTTCGTCAATCCCGCCTTCGCCCTGATGTGCGGCTACCCGGTGGCGGCGCTTCTCGGCACCAACCTGCGCATTCTGCAGGGGACCGATCGCGATCAGGAGGCGCGCACGCGTCTCGCCGAGGCGCTCAGCAAGGGCGAGTCGGCCCGGGTGCTGGTGCGCAACTACCGTCCCGACGGCACGCTGTTCTGGAACGAGACCGTCGTACAGCCGGTGCGCACCGCCGCCGGCAAGCTCACGCATTTCATCGGCTACCACCGCGACGCCAGCGAGCGGCTGAAGGCGGTGGAGCGGGCCCCCGCCGGGCTGCCTTCGTGGCTGCGCGAGGACCGTCTCACCGGGCTGCATTCACGCGCCTACTTCGAGGAGCTGCTGCAGCGCGACTGGCAGCTGGCGCAGCGCGATTCGCACGAGATCGGGCTGACGCTGTTCGACATCGACGACCTCGGCGCCTACAACGAGAAGTTCGACCGCTCGGCCGGCGATGCCTGCATCCGCCGCGTCGCGCGCGTCATCGACGCCTCCTACCGGCGCGGCGGCGATCTCGTCGGGCGGCTCGAGGGCGGCACCTTCGCCGTGCTCACCCAAGGCGAGGCGGCCGAGAAGGCCGTGCACTACGCGCAGGTGGTGACGCAGCGCGTGCGCGAGCTGCTCATGCACCACCCGACCGCCGGGGCGGGCCGCTACGTCACCCTGAGCGCCGGCGTTGCGAGCCTGGTGCCGCCGCGCAACCTCGAGCTCGAGGGGCTGCTCAAGGCCTGCCGCGCGGCGCTGAAGCGCGCCAAGAAGAACGGTAAGGCGGGGATCGTCAACGCCGAGGCGTCCGACTTCGGCTGAGCGGGCGGGCCGGGCGCCGCCTGGTTTCTGTGGAAATAATCTGGTATATTATTTCCACTGCAATGAGCCGCCAGCGTCCCGCCAGACCTCGTCCCGCACCCGATTCCGGGGTGGTGCTGTCGCGCGCCACGGTGCGCGCGGCGCGCTTCCTTGACGTGGCGCAGGGGGAGCTGGCGCAGGTGATCGGCGTGAGCGAGGCGACGCTTTCGCGGGTGGCCCACGGGCAGCGGGCGCTCGAGCCGGGCTCCAAGCCCTGGCAGCTGGCGGCGCTGTTCGTGCGGCTGTTCCGCTCCCTCGACGCCATCGTGGGGTCGGACGATGCCGCGGCGCGCGCCTGGCTGCGCAGCGAGAACGCCGCCCTCGGCGGGGTGCCGGCGGTGCTCATGTGCGAGCCGGCCGGCCTGGTGCGCACCGTTGACTACCTGGACGCCGCGCGCGCTCGCATCTGAGGCGCGCGCCTACGCGCGTACCCTGTGGCGGGTGGTCGAGGCGCAGCACACCGCCTCCACCATGCGTCTGGTCGACTCGCTCGATGAGCAGGCGGCGCTCGAGGCGCTGCTCGAGGAGAGCAAGCCGCCGCTGCCGCCGGCGGCGCGCCGCCTGCACTATCTGCTGGCGACGCCGTTTCGCTACCGCCCGCATCTGCCGTCGCGCTTCCGCGCCGCGCTCGAGGCGGGAGTGTGGTACGGGGCGGAGGCGCTGCGCACCGCACTCGCCGAGAAGAGCTACTGGCGGCTGCGCTTCCTGCTCGATTCGCCCGGAACCCCCGACCTGCGGCCGGTGCCGCACACCGCCTTTCAGGCCGCGGTACGCAGCGCCGCGACGCTCGACCTGACGCGCCCGCCGCTCGCGCGCGACCGCGCGCTGTGGACCGATCGCGGCAGCTACTCCGCCACGCAGGCGCTCGCCGCCGCCGCCCGCGAGGCGCAGATCCGCATCATCCGCTACGAGTCGGTGCGCGACCCGGAGCAGGCCGCGTGCGCGGCGGTGCTGGATCCGGCGGTGTTCGGGCGCGGCAAACCGCGCTCCCAGGAGACCTGGTTCGTTGCCGCCTCGCGGGCGCGGGTGCGCTGCGCGAAGGATGAGCGCGCGGGCGCCACCTGGGAGTTCTCGAGCGCGCAGCTGCTGCAGGGGGCGCCGGACGCATAACCGGCCCCCCGCCGCTCAGCGTCCCGGGGCGCGCGCCCCCTGCGCGGGGCTGACGAGTGCGATCACCCCGAACGCCGGATGGTCGTAGTAGTTGCGCTCGTAGAAGCGGATGCGGCGGCTCTCGTTGAGCGTGAAGGGCGTCTCCGGGGCGGCGCCCAGCCCCGGCGGCGGATCGGGCATGGCGTAGGTGAGCGACAGGCCCAGGTGCAGGAACTGACCACGCTCGAGGAACACGGTGCCGGAGAGGCCCGGCACCTCGATCCCGAGCCGCTGCACCGCGAACCCGGCGCGCGTGCCCCAGGCGCTCGCGGTCTGCGACCAGGCGGTGTGCGCCACCGGCACGTAGCTGCCGCTCGCGCGCAGCCGAGTCTCGAGCTCGGTGAGCTGCCAGGCGGAGGCCGGCAGCGCCGCGACGAAATGCCCGACCTGCGAGGAGGCGGCGGCGGCACCCTCATCGCCCGCGATGCTGCGCGTGCCGGCCTCCGCGCTCCAGTTCTCGGCTCCGCCGAGGGCCCCGGTGGCACGGAACACGATGATCTCGATGTTGTAGACGGTGCCGCCCGCGGCGGCTGCGGCGGCTGCATCCTGCGCGGCAGCCGGGCGCGCCGCGCTCGCAAGCAGCACGGCCAGGAGGGTGAGAGCGAGGGCGCGCAGCGCCGCGCCACCCGCATCGCTGCGTATCAGGCATGGCATGTGCCGCATTCTAACGGACCTGCGCGCCTTCGCCGAGGCGCCGCAGTAGCTCGGCGGCAAACTCGAAGCGCGCGCTCTCGGCCGGCAGCTGACGCGACACGCGCAGCCGCAGCGGCCCGTCCAGGCGGTACTCGCGCGCGCCGCGCTGGATGAGGCGCACCAGGGTCTGCGGGTTGACACCGGCGCGCTCCTCGAACAGCACCGTGCCGCCCTGCGGTCCGAGATCGAGACGCCGCACCCCGAGCCGCCGCGCGATGAGCTTGAGTTTGGCGATGCGCAGCAGGTTCTGCGCCTGCGGCGGCGGCGGCCCGAAGCGGTCGTGCAGCTCGGCGCTGAGATCGTCGAGCGCCGCATCGGTCTCGGCCGCCGCGATGCGCTTGTACAGCGAGAGCCGCACGTGCACGTCAGCGACGTACACCTCGGGCAGGAAGGCCGGCAGGCGCAGCTCCACCTCGGTGGCGGCCGCGAGCGGCTGGTCGAGCGCCGGCTCGCGGCCGGACTTGAGCGCCTGTACCGCGTGCTCGAGCATGTCCAGGTACAGCGACAGCCCGACCTCGGTCATCTGGCCGCTCTGCTCCTCGCCCAAGAGCTCGCCGGCGCCGCGGATCTCCAGATCGTGCGTGGCGAGCACGAAGCCGGCACCCAGCTCCTCCATCGACTCGATTGCCTCCAGGCGCTTGGCGGCATCGCGCGGCAGCGCCTGGCGCGGCGGCGCGATCAGGTAGGCGTAGGCGCGGTGATGTGAGCGCCCGACGCGCCCGCGCAGCTGGTGCAGCTGCGCCAGCCCCAGGTGGTCGGCGCGGTTGATCATGATCGTGTTAGCGGTCGGCACGTCGATGCCGCTTTCGATGATGGTCGTGCACACCAGCACGCTGAAGCGGCGATGATAGAAATCGACCATCAGCTGCTCGAGCTCGCGCTCGCGCATCTGGCCGTGGCCGATGCGCACCGTCGCTTCCGGCACCAGTGCCTGCACCTCGGCGGCGATCTTGCCGATACTGCGCACCTCGTTGTGCACGAAGTAGATCTGCCCGCCGCGGCGCAGCTCACGCAGCGCCGCCTCGCGCAGCGTCGGCGCGTGCCACTCGATCAGGAAGGTCTTGATGGCGAGGCGCGCGGCCGGTGCGGTGGTGATGAGCGACAGGTCGCGCAGGCCGCCGAGCGCCATGTTGAGCGTGCGCGGGATGGGCGTGGCGGTGAGGGTGAGCACGTGCACGTTGGCGCGCAGCGCCTGCAGGCGCTGCTTGTCGCGCACCCCGAAACGGTGCTCCTCGTCGATGATGAGCAGCCCGAGATCCTTGAAGCGCGCATGCGCGTGCAGCAGGCGGTGGGTGGCGATGACGATGTCCACCTTGCCCTGCTCGAGCCCCTCCAGCACCGCCTGGGTCTCGCGGGAATTGCCGAAGCGTGACAGCGACTCGATGCGCACCGGCCAGTCTGCGAAACGGTCGCGGAAGTTGGTCAGATGCTGCTGCACCAGCAGCGTGGTAGGGGCGAGCACCGCCACCTGCTTGCCCGCCTGCGCGGCGACGAACGCGGCGCGCATCGCCACCTCGGTCTTGCCGAAGCCGACGTCGCCGCACACGATGCGGTCCATGGGGCGCTCACCGGCGAGGTCGGCGAGCACCTGACGGATGGTCTGCGCCTGGTCCTCGGTTTCCTCGAACGGGAAGGCATTGGCGAAGGCCTGGTATTCCTGCTCGTTGACCCGGAGCGCGAGTCCCTGCTGGGCCTTGCGGCGCGCATACAGGTCCAGCAGCTCCGCCGCCACGTCGCGGATCTGATCGGCGGCGCGCTTGCGCGCCCGTGCCCACTGATCGGTACCGAGCTTGTGCAGCGGCGCGCTCTCGGGGGCGGCGCCGGTGTAGCGGCTCACCAGGTGCAGAGCGTGCACCGGCACGTAGATGCGGTCGCCGTCCCGGTACTCGAGCACCAGGAACTCCCCGGGCTGGCCGCCGACCTCCATGGGCATCAGCCCCTGGTAGCGCCCCACGCCGTATTCCTCGTGTACCACCGGCGCGCCGGGGTTCAGGTCCTGCAGGTCACGCAGGATCGCCTCCGGGTCGGCGACGCGCTTGCGACGCCGCTCGGCGCGCGTGCGCGCCCCGAACAGCTGCGCCTCGGAGACCACCGCGATCGGCGGCTCGGTGAGCGTAAGGCCTTGCAGGTCCGGCGCCACCGTGAGCGCCAGGCGCGCGGTGCCGGCGGCAAAGGCCTCCCAGCCCGGCACGATCTGCACCGCGTGGCGGTGCGCGCGCAGCATCTCGTGCAGCACCTCGCGCCGCCCGGCGGAGTCGGCCGCCAGCAGCACCCGGCCCTCGAAGGCCCTGAGGAAGTCATCGAGGGGCGCGAACGGGTTCTCGGCGCGCACATCCAGGCGCAGCTCGCGCGGTGCGCTGCTGGGGAAGTTGCGCACCTGCGGCGCGGGGCCGCCGAGCTCGGTGTCCGCCTTGAAGGCATCGAGCGTGATAGCGGCGAAGCGTGCGAGCGCGGCGTTGATCTCGGGCGGCGCGAGAAACAGCTCCGCGGGAGCGAGCACCGGGCGCTCGATGTCGTGGCGCCGATCCTCGTAGCGCGCGCCGATCCCTTCCCAGGCGCTGCCCAGCGCGCGCGGCAGCGCGGCATCGTGCACGATCACCGCCTCGCCGGGCAGGTAGTCAAAGAGCGTCGCGGTCGCATCGAAGAACAGCGGCTGGTAGAACTCCACCCCCGCCGGCGCCAGCCCCTCGCTCACCCCGCGGTAGACGACGGACTTGGTCGGGTCGCCCTCGAAGCGGGTGCGGTAGCGGCGGCGGAAGTCGCGCACCGCCTCGCCGTCGAGCGGCACCTCACGCGCCGGGAGCAGCCGCACCCCATCGAGCGTATCCAGCGAGCGCTGAGTCTCCGGGTCGAAGCGGCGGATGGCCTCGATCTCCTCGTCGAAGAGATCGATGCGCAGCGGCGCCTCCGCGCCCATCGGGAATACGTCGAGGAGCGAGCCGCGTAGCGCGAATTCCCCGGGACTCACCACCTGGCTGACGCTCGCGTAGCCGGCCTCGGTGAGGCGGGCCCGGAAGGGCTCGAGCGCGAGCGACTGGCCGCGCGTGAGCTCAAACGCCCGGCCCTGCACGTAGTTGCGCGGCGCCAGGCGCTGCATGAGCGTGTCGGCGGTCACGATCAGGCACCCGTGCCGCACCGCGGGCAGCTCGTACAGGCTCTTCAGCCGCTCGGAGGTGATGTCAGGATGAGGGGAGAACAGGTCGTAGGGCAGCACCTCCCAGTCCGGCAACCGCAGCAGCGGCAGCTGCGGACCTGCGAAGAAGCGCAGCTCCGCCGTCAGCCGCTCCAGCTCGCGCGCCGCGTCCACGATCACGACATACAACCGCCGGTCGCTGCGCATCGCTTCCGCGAGCGCGAGCGCGGCGGCGCTGCCGTAGAGCTGGCGCCACTGCAGGCGCGGGTGCTGGGCGCCCGGGAGCGGGGGGTGCAGGAGCGAGATCATCGTCGAGGCTTTAAGGCGCTGCCGCCAAAAAGGCAACAGCTTACCGCGGCCGGGGCGGCGCGCTTCAGGCGGCCGCGCTGACCTGCAGGCGCGCGGCGAGCGGCACGCAGAAGATGTCGATCGGGTGCGAGCGCCCGCGCAGCTGCAGCGGCGGCAGCGCCGTGGCGCCGATGTCCAGGCCGTGCGCATCGAGTGACTGCTTGAGGGCGCTTGAGAACAGAATCTCGCCGGCGCGCGCGCGCTGACACAGCCGCGCGGCGATGTTCACCGTGTCGCCGATGATCGTGTAGTTCATGTAGGCGGACGAACCGATGTTGCCGGCCACCACGTCGCCTTCGTTGATGCCAATGCCGAGCCCCGCCTCGACCTGGTAACGCTCCTTCCAGGAGCGCGACAGCTCGCTGAAGCTCGCGAGCATCTCGCGCGCGGCGCGCACCGCGCGCGCGGCGCTGTCGGCCTGCTCGAGCGGCACGCCGAAGCCGAGCATCAGGCAGTCGCCGGCCATGTGAAACACCGTGCCTTCGTAGCGGAAGGTGATCTCGGTGAGGAGCGAGAAGTACTCGTTCAGCAGCGGCACTACCGCATGCGGATCGAGCTGCTCGGAGAGGCTGGTGAAGCCGCGCAGGTCGGCGAACAGCACGACCGCGTGGGCGCGCGTGTCCGCGGTGGCGAGCAGCGTATCGCGCAGCTGCGAGTCCTCGAGGATCTTGTCCGCGAGGCGCGGTGACACGTAGCGGCGGAAGGTCTGCCGCAACACCTCTTCGCGACGTCGGATTTCGGCCTCGAGCTGAGCCGCGGCTGTCTTGCTGCGCAACGTTCCGGCACGTAAGAGGGCTTCGATACGTGCCCTCAGAGGCTCGTCTGGCGCCACAGGATCCCCAAGGAAATTATTCTCTTAAGCGCGAGACTAGCACATCTTCATTAATTGTCGTCACGGGCCAGGGCGGGCAGGCGAGCCCATCCGGCCTGTACCCGAGGGAAGGGAGAGGCGAAGGGGTCGCGGGTCGCGAGTCACCCCGACCGAATCAGCCGGACATCGACACCGAGTCGACCACGCGGTCGCGCTCGAAGATCACCGAGAACCCGTTGTAGTCCCAGCGCGTGATCGGCGGCTGGTGCGGCGAGCCCCCGCCGACAGTCGGATGGCGGGTGACCGGCGCGCCAAACTGCTTCTCGACCTCGTTCATGGTGAGCCCGCGCTTGGGCACCGGCGTCTGTGACTGGCGCACCTGCACCTGATCGTTGACCACGAGCGTATCGGCCAGCGCGGCGCCCGCGGCACCGCACGCGCACAGCAGCGCAGCGATAATTCGGATCGGCATGGCTCTCTCCTCACACACGCCCCTCACTATAACAGCCGCAGGAATCTGTCAAAGGCGCAGCCCCCGGCGGCGGAGCGGATTTGTGACGCAGGTCTGAAAACCCCGGCAACTGTGGTTAAATCGCGACGATGTTTCACCCGCTGTCGGTCTACGTGGGCCTGCGCTACGTGCGCGCGCGCTCGGCGAAGTTCTTCGTTTCCTTCATCACCTGGGCCTCCCTGGTCGGAGTGTGCGTGGGGGTCGCGGCGCTCATTGTCATTCTCTCGGTGATGAACGGTTTCGAGAGCGAGCTGCGCGAGCGGCTGCTGGCGCTGAATGCCCAGGTACGCATCACCGCCGCAGCCGGGGCGCACGCTGCGGCCGCGGTGCCGACCGAGCAGGACTGGCAGCAGGCTGCGCGGCAGGTGGCGGCGGTCCGCGGCGTGGCGGACGTGGCTCCGTATGCCGAGCTGCAGGCACTCGCGATGCGCCAGCCGGAGATGCTGCCGGTGCTGCTGCGCGGCATCGACCCGGGTGCGGCCGCGAGCGTCACCGAGATCGGCCAGGCGATCACCCAGGGACACCTGAGCGATCTGCTCCCCGGCTCGGAGCGGGTGATCGTGGGGGAGGTGATCGCCGAGCGGCTCGGGCTCGCCCCGGGGGATCCGCTCACGGTGCTGGTGCTGACGGTGAGCCCGGACGGGACGCCGGTGCCGAAGCTGCGCGAGCTGACGGTGGCGGGCGTGTTCGAGGCGGGGCTGCCCGACAGCGATACCACGCTGGTGTTCGCGCACCTTGCGGACGTGCGCGCGCTCAGTGCCTCCGCCGCCGCCAGCGAGGGGCTGCGGGTGCGCGTGCACGATGTGTTCGCCGCGCCGCAGGTCGCGGCGCGGCTGCGCAGCGTGTTGCCGCATAGCTTCGAGGTGAGCGACTGGACGCAGGATAACGCCAATTACTTCCGCGCCATTCGCATCGAGAAGACCATGATGTCGCTGATCCTGCTGCTGATCGTCGCGGTGGCGGCCTTCAACATCGTCGCCATGCTGGTGATGGTGGTCACCGACAAGCGTACCGACATCGCGATCGTGCGCACCATGGGCGCCTCGCCGCGCCGCGTGCTCGGCATCTTCCTCACCCAGGGACTGGTGATCGGCTGGCTCGGGGTCGCCCTCGGGGTGGTGCTCGGGCTGGCACTGGCGCTGCACGTGGACAGCATCGTGCCGTTTCTCGAGCGCAGCTTCGGCTTCCAGATCCTCGACTCGGACGTGTACTACGTGACCACCATTCCCTCCGAGGTGCACGCGGGCAACATCGTCGCCATCGCGCTCGCGGCGCTGGGGCTGACCGCGCTCGCCACCGTGTATCCGTCCATCCGGGCAGCGCGCACCGCCCCGGCCGAAGCGCTGCGCTACGAGTAGCCCGCGTGAGCGCCTACGAATGGCTGATCGGCACGCGCTACCTGCGCTCCACGCATCGCCGCGGCTTCGTGTCCTTCGTGGCGCTCATGTCGGTGTGCGGGCTGATGCTTGGGGTGGCAACCCTGATCGTGGTGCTGTCGGTGATGAACGGCTACCAGCGCGAACTGCGCAGCCGCATCCTCGCCGTCACTGCGCACGCCACCATCAGCGGCATCAGCGGCACGCTCGAGGACTGGCAGGCGCTGCAGGGGCGCGTGCGGCGCGAGCCGCACGTGCAAGCGGCGGTTCCCTACATCCAGAGGCAGGCGATGTTCGCCAACGGCCAGCACCTGGCCGGTGCCAGCGTGCGCGGCGTGCTGCCGCAGCAGGAGCGCACCGCCACCGGCCTCGCCCAGCGCGTGGTGTCCGGCAGCCTCACGCACCTGCAGCCCGGCAGCTACGCGATACTGCTCGGCAACGCGCTGGCGCACGAGCTCAACGTGCAGGTCGGCGACAGCGTGGTGCTGATCGCCCCCGAGGGTACCGCCACCCCCACCGGGGTGGTGCCGCGCATGCGCCGCTTCCGCGTGGTGGGCCTGTTCCACTCGGGCATGTACGAATTCGACCGCGGCCTGGCGCTGACCCACATGAGCGATGCGGCGCGGCTGTTCCAGCTCGGGGACAGCGTCACCGGGCTGCGTCTGGCGTTCGATGAGCCGCTGCGCGCCCACCGCCTGGTGCAGAGCATCGCGCTCGCGCTCGGCGGACCGGGCTTCTACGTCAGTGACTGGACCGAGGACCATGCGAATTTCTTCCGCTCCATCGAGATCACCAAGTCCATGATGTTCATGATCCTGCTAATGCTGGTCGCGGTCGCTGCCTTCAACATCGTGGCGACGCTGGTTATGATCGTGAAGGAGAAGCAGACCGACATCGCCATCCTGCGCACCTTCGGTGCCGCTCCCCGTAACGTGCTGCTCACCTTCGCCGTGCAGGGTGTGCTCATCGGCGTGGCGGGCACGCTCGCCGGTGCGCTGCTCGGCACGCTGCTGTCGGACAACCTCGAGACGCTGGTGGGCGCGCTCGAGCATCTGCTCGGCACGCAGTTCCTGGACGCGCGCGTCTACTACATGAGCGAGCTGCCCGCCTACGTCGAGCGCGGCGACCTGCTCAGGGTGTGCGGCGTGGCGTTCCTGCTGTGCGTACTTGCGACCATCTATCCGGCGTGGCGTGCGGCACGCATCGCCCCGGCGCAGGCGCTGCGGCATGAGTGACCCGGTCCTGCAAGCCTGCGCGGTGCACAAGAGCTTCCGGCAGGGGCCGGTGGTGCTCGAGGTGCTGCAGGGTGTCGGCCTGAGCGTTGCCCCCGGGGAGCGCGTGGCGATCGTGGGCGCCTCCGGCTCGGGCAAGACGACGCTGCTGCAGATCCTCGGCGGCCTGGACGCACCGAGCTCCGGGGAGGTGCTGGTGGCGGGGCAGAAGATTCATGCCCTCGGCGAGCGCGCGCGCGGCATTCTGCGCAACCGCGCGCTCGGCTTCGTCTACCAGTTCCATCATCTGCTGCCGGAGTTCTCGGCGCTCGAGAACGTGGCGATGCCGCTGTTGGTGCGGCGTGCCAAGGTCAGCGACGCGCGCGACGCCGCGCAGCGGCTGCTCGAGCGCGTGGGCCTCGGCGCGCGGCTGACGCACCGCCCGCACCAGCTCTCCGGCGGCGAGCGGCAGCGCGCCGCGGTGGCGCGGGCGCTGGTGACGCGCCCGGCCATCGTGCTGGCCGACGAGCCGACCGGCAATCTCGACGGCGCCAACGCCGAGAGCGTGTTCGCGCTGATGCTGGAACTCAATCGCGAGCACGGCACCAGTCTGGTGGTGGTAACGCACGACCTGCGCCTCGCCAGCCGCATGGAGCGCGTGTACGAACTCGAACGCGGAGTGCTGAGCGCGCGCTAGCAGCCGGCGCGCACCGCCGCCTCAGGCCGACTGCGCCGAGTGACGGGCGCGGTAGCGGCTGGTCACCTGCCAGCGCCACAGTACCTCGATCAGCAGCCACCCGAGGATGCCGCCGATGAGGGCACAGACCAGGCATCCCAGGAAGAAGGGCCGCCAGACCGGTTCCAGGCCGTGACGGAACCAGCGCCAGTCGGCCACGAAGCGGAAATGCTGACGCGGCAGGTGCATGAGCGCCGCCCCCACCCGGTACGCTAGGTAGTACACCGGCACCGCGGTGAAGGGGTTGGTTAACAGCCAGGTGGCGCCGTACATCACCGGCAGGTTGAGGCGCCACGCCAGCGCGACGCACACGCACAACAGCAGGTGCACCGGCAGCGGAACGAAGCAGATCGCGATGCCGGCGCCGAAGGCGTAGGTGACGCCGCGGCGGTGCAGGGTCCACAGCTGCGGATCGGCGATCCGGTCGCCGAACACGCGCACCGCCCAGCGCTCCCGCAGCGCCTGGGGAGCGGGCATGATCTTTTTCAGGAACTGGCGGGGCATCGAGCCGGGGACTGTACCAGAAGGCCCGCCGGGCAATATGTGCGGCACGCCGCGTCCGTGAGCGCGTGCCTTGAGCGGGCGCGGCCCTCCGGTATGATGCCGCCTTTGCAGATTTTTTCTGCTGCGGGGTCGCGACGGATGTGGGAAATAGTGCGGGCCGGCGGCCCGCTGATGTGGCCGATCATTCTGTGCTCGATCACCGCGGCGGCCATCATTCTCGAGCGGCTGTGGACGCTGCAGGACAAGCGCGTGCTGCCGCAGGAGCTGCCGCAGCGGGTCTGGCAGCTGATCGAAGCCAATCAGGTGAACGATAAGGTGATCGCGGCGCTCGAGCAAAACTCGCCCCTCGGGCGACTGCTCGCCACCGGTCTCGCCAACCGTCACCGGCCGCGCGAGATCCTCATGGAGCGCCTGGAGGATACCGGGCGGCACGTGGTGCACGAGCTGGAGCGCTTCATCAACACCCTCGGGACCATCGCCGGAGTCTCGCCGCTGCTCGGGCTGTTGGGTACGGTGACCGGCATCATCCGCTCCTTCAACGTCATCCAGGCGGGCGGCATGGGCGATCCGCGGGCGCTCTCGGGCGGCATTGCCGAGGCGCTGATCTGCACCGTGGCGGGTTTGTGCGTTGCCATACCCGCGCTCATCTTCTATCGCTACCTGCGTGGGCGGGTCGAAGGCATCGTAGTGGAAATGGAGAAGCAGGCGATCCGCATGGCCGATGCCTTGGAAGCGGCGCGGCTGCGCGAGCGTTCGAGCCCGGCGGCGGTGGCATGAATCTCTCTTCCAAGCGCGGCCACGAGGAGCCGGAGATCAACGTCGTCTCGCTGATCGACGTGGTGCTGCTGCTGGTGGTGTTCTTCATCCTCTCCAGCCGCTTCACCGACGAGGGGCGGCTGCGCGTGCATCTGCCGCAGGCGAGCGCGGTACCCGTGGAGAAGGTGAGCAACGAGCCGCTGGTGGTGAGCGTGACGCAGCAGGGTACCTACCTGGTCAATCAGCACGAGCTCATCAACTCCAGCCCCGAGACGCTGCGCGCGGCGCTGCTGAAGGAGGCCGGCAGCAACCGCACCATGCGCGTGACGCTGCGCGCGGATGCGCGCGCCACGCACCAGTCCGTGATCACCGCCATGGACGTGCTCGGGCGCCTCGGCTTCGTCGAGGTCAACATCGCCACCGTCAAGGAAGGGCCGGCGGGCCAGCCTTGAACGACTCCCAGCGAGCGCGGCCGGAGAGTGGCGGCGGGCACGCCGCCCGGGGCAGCGCGCGGCGCGCCTACCGGCGGTTGCTCGGCTATCTCGGCCCGCATCGCGGGCGCTTCGTCCTCGGGCTCCTCGGCGGAACGCTGTTCTCCGCGACCATGGTAAGCGTCGCGCCGTTCATGAAGTTCTTCGGCGACAGCACCCTGGTGCAGCAGGACCCTCGCACCATCGTGTGGGTGCCCGTGGCGCTGGTGGCGCTGTTCCTGCTGCGCGGCCTGGGCGACTTCACCCAGACCTACTTCATGGGGTACGTCGGCCGCCACATCGTGAGCGAGCTGCGGCGTGAGGTGTTCCGGCACGTGCTGCGGCTGCCGGTCGGCTACTTCGACCGCAGCTCGGCGGCCAGCCTGTTATCGCGCCTTACCTATAACAGCGAGCTGATCGGCCAGGCGACCACCGACTCGGTCAGCCAGGTGCTGCGCACCGCGCTCACCATCATCGGCTCGGTGGCGGTGCTGCTGTGGCTGAACGTGCGGCTCGCCCTGTTCGCGCTCATCATGGGTCCGCTGGTGGGCTGGCTGGTGTCGATCATCAACCGCCTGTTCCGCCGCTATAGCCGCCGCATCCAGGACTCGATGGGCGACGTCACGCGGGTCGCCAAGGAGAGCTTCGAGGCGCCGCGCCTCATCAAGCTCTACAACGCGGAAGCCTATCTCGGCCGCCAGTTCGATCAGGTCAACGAGCACAACCTGCGCTCCAACATGAAGCTGATCCTGACGCGCGGCGTATCCAACCCCGTGGTGCAGATGGTGGCGGCCCTCGGTGGCGCGCTCGTGCTGTGGATCGCGATCGCGGACGCGATCCACGGGCGCATGAGCATGGGATCGCTACTGGGCTTCATCGCCGCACTGGTCGGCATCGCGCAGCCGCTGCGCGACCTAGTAGGCGTGGCCGGTCCCATGCAGCAGGGTATCGCCGCCGCGCAGAGCCTGTTTGAGGTGCTCGACGAGCCGGTCGAACCGCCCGGCGGCAACTTGCGCACCGCACGCGCCGGCGGCACCGTGCAGTTCCAGAACGTGTCGTTTGCCTATCCGGCCGGCGCTCAGACACCCACCGACGGTGCACAGGCGGCGCCGCGCCGACCGGCCGCGCTCACCGACGTGTCGCTCGAGGTGGCCGCGGGGGAGAGCCTCGCGATCGTCGGCCGCTCCGGCAGCGGCAAGTCGACGCTCGTCAACCTGCTGCCGCGCTTCTACGACGTGCTGACCGGCAGCGTGCGCATCGACGGTGTCGACGTGCGCGAGTACCAGCTCGCCAACCTGCGCGAGCAGATCGCGGTGGTGAGCCAGGACGTGGTGCTGTTCAATGACACCATCCGCAACAACATCGCCTTCGGACGCGAGGTATCCGATCAGGCCATCGAGCGCGCCGCCGAAGCCGCGCACATTCTGGAGTTCGTGCGCAGCCACCCGGACGGTCTCGATGCGCTGGTGGGCGATCGCGGCATGCTGCTCTCCGGCGGGCAGCGGCAGCGTATCGCCATCGCGCGCGCGCTGCTGAAGGATGCGCCGATCCTGATTCTGGACGAGGCCACCTCGGCGCTCGACACCGAGGCGGAGCGCCACATCCAGGCGGCGCTGGCGCAGCTGCTCATCAACCGCACTACCTTCATCATCGCGCACCGCCTGTCCACTGTGGAGCAGGCCGATCGCATCATCGTGCTGGACGCCGGGCGCATCGCCGAGGCCGGCACCCATGCTGAGCTGCTGGCGCACGGCGGCCTGTACGCCCAGCTGCACCGCCTGCAGTTCGCCGACTGAAGGGCGGGCGTGCAGCAGCGGCTCCCCGAGCTGTGGTATCGCGAGTCCGCCGGGCCCTCGCTGTTGCAGCCACTGTCGTGGATGTACCGCCTGCTGCTGGCGCTGCGCCGGCGTGCGTACCTCTCCGGCTGGCTGGCCACGGCACGCGCTCCGCGACCGGTGGTGGTGGTGGGCAACCTCACCGTCGGTGGTACCGGCAAGACTCCGCTGACGATCTGGCTGGCGCGCGAGCTGCGCGCGCGGGGTCTGGCGGTCGGACTGCTGTCGCGCGGGTACGGCCGCCGCGGTGCGGCGCCGCGCGAGGTGCTCGTGGGCAGCGACTGGCACGAAGTCGGCGATGAGCCACTGATCCTCGCACGCCGCGGCGGCTGCCCGACGTTCGTGGCCGTCGATCGCGTCGCCGGCGCGCGCGCCCTGGCGGCGCGCGGCGTGGAGGTCATCGTGGCCGATGACGGGCTGCAGCACCTGCGCCTCGGGCGCGACTGCGCGATCGTGGTCATCGACGGCGCACGTGGCTTCGGCAACGGGCGGCTGCTTCCGGCCGGCCCGCTGCGTGAGCCGCTCGCGGCGCTGTCACGGGCCGACCTGGTGGTGGTGAACGGCGCGCCGACGCATGCATCGCTCGCGCAGCTCCCGCGCCAGGGCGTGCTCGGCATGCAGCTCAGCGCACAGGAAGCGATGCGGCTCGATGCGCAGGTCGCGCCGCGCACACTCGCGTCCTTCGCCGGGGAGCGCGTGCACGCGGTCGCCGGCATCGGTAACCCCCAGCGCTTCTTCGCCCAGCTGCGCGAGGCCGGGATCGAGGTCCTGGAGCATCCGTTTCCGGATCACCACCCCTTCAGCGCCGCGGAGCTCGACTTCGGTGACCGGCTGCCGGTGCTCATGACCGAGAAAGATGCCGTAAAATGCACCGGGTTCGGGGACGAGCGGCTATGGTACGTGCCGGTCGCGGCGCAGTTCAGCCCCGCCGACGCTGACGTGCTGCTCGCGGTCGTGCTCGACCGCATCCGCAGCCGCCGCCCCTGAGGGAGGTCTGTCGATGGATGCGCGCCTGCTCGAGATACTCGCCTGCCCGGTGTGCAAGGGTCCGCTGCTGTTCAAGCGCGACGCGCAGGTGTTGGTATGCCGGCTGGACCGGCTCGCCTACCCGATCCGTGACTCGGTGCCGGTGATGCTCGAGGAGGAAGCCCGTCAGCTCTCCGCCGACGATGCACTGCTCGAGCGCTGAGCGTGGCGTGTTCCGCGTAGTCATTCCGGCGCGCTACGCCTCCACGCGGCTGCCGGGCAAGGCGCTGCTGCCGCTGGCCGGCAAGCCCATGCTGCAGTGGGTGCACGAGCGCGCCCTGGCAGCCGGGGCCAGCGAGGTCCTGATCGCGACCGATGACGAGCGCATCGCCGGCGCCGCGCGCGCCTTTGGCGCCGCGGCGCTGATGACGTCGGCCGCGCATGCCTGCGGCACGGACCGTATCGCAGAAGTTGCCGCTGCACGCGGCTGGCCGGAGGATGAGGTGGTGGTGAACTTGCAGGGTGATGAGCCGCTCATGCCGCCCGCGCTCATCGGCCAGGTGGCCGCGCTGCTCACGACGCATCCGGCGGCACACATCGGCACGCTCGCAGCGCCGCTCACCTCGCTCACCGAGCTCATGGATCCCAACGTGGTGAAGGTGGTGTGTGACGCGGCGGGGATGGCGCTGTACTTCAGCCGCGCGCCGATCCCGTGGAACCGCGATGGTGCCGCCGGCGGGCTCGCGAGCCAGCGCGACTTCGGCGGCGCGCGGCGTCACATCGGGCTGTATTCCTACCGCGTCGGGGCGCTGCTGCGCCTGGCGCGCCTGCCGCCCGCCAGCCTGGAAATGCGCGAGAAGCTCGAGCAGCTGCGGGCCCTCGAGCACGGCCTCGCCGTCTGCGTGGCGGATGCGCGGGAACGTCCGGGGCAGGACGTGAACACCCTCGCAGATCAGGAGCGCGCCGCGGCGCTCCTCACCCCCGGCGCGGGTTGAACGGCTACACTTGTATAAGGAGTGAGTGGGGCGTCTTAACAGTTGCTCACACGCCGGTAGCCGCGGCGCTTCGGAACCCCGGCGCCCCAGCGCACGTCCAATTGCAGGGGCCGCCAGTGCCGCTTGAACTGTCAACCCTGCGGCCGCCGGCAGCGTTTCTACGCACAGGGCAGGCCTGCATCCTCAGGCATGGGAATCGCGAATGATGAACCGAACCTTAACGAACCGCGTGCTCGCCACCGCCGTCGCAGCCGTTGCCGGCGCGATGCTCGCCGGCTGCATCGAGGCTCCGCCGCCGCGGCCTACGGCGCCCCCGCCGCCACAGGCCCAGGCGCCCCCGCCGCAGGCCCAGGCGGCTCCAGCACCCAACAGCGACGTGTACGCCTATCCGCTGCGCGGTCAGTCGCCGCAGCAGCAGGATCGCGATCACTACGAGTGCAGCACCTGGGCGACGCAGCAGACCGGCTTTGATCCGAGTGCCCCAGGGGTGCCGCCGCAGCACCAGGTGCACGTCGTGAGCGGGCCGGCGCCCGGCTCGGGCACCGCGGCCGGTGTCGTAACCGGCGCGATTCTCGGCGCGATCATCGGCGGTCCCTATCATGCCGCGGGTCCGGCGCTTGCGGGCGCGGTGGTCGGCGGCGCGATCGGCACGGCTGCCGAAGCCAGTGCCCGCCAGTCACAGACGATCACGGTCACCGACCAGCGGGCGCTCGCGCAGATCCAGCAGCGCGCCAACAACTACCGGCGCGCCCTGAGTGCGTGCCTCGATGCGCGCGGCTACAGCGTCAAGTGAGTCCATGAGCATGGGCAAGAATGTCGGGGCGCTCGCGGCCCTCGCGCTGAGCCTCGCGCTCACCACCGGTGCGTCCGCGCAGCAGCCCGAACACGGTCACGGCGGGCACGGCGCTCCCGGCCATCCCGAGCACTACGACGTGCGCTACAGCCACAACCACTACTACGCCGCGCATGGCGTGGTGGTGCCGTCCGTACCGGGCCGGGCGGTGATCGTCTCCCACGGCGCGGGCCACTACTATTATTCCGGCGGGGTCTGGTACGCGCCGCACGGTCCGGGGTACGTGGTCGTGCGCGCCCCCGTCGGAGTGTTCGTCCCCGTACTGCCGGCGTTCTACACCACGGTGTGGTTCGGCGGCTTGCCGTACTACTACGCGAACGACACTTACTACCTCTACAGCGGCGGGCAGGGCTACCAGGTGGTCGATCCGCCGGGCGATCCCAACACGGCGATTCCCGGACCACAGGGCCCGTCCTACGACGGCGCGCCGCCACCGGCCGAGAACGGCCCGCCCGCGGCCGAAGAGGACATGTTCATCTATCCGCAGAATGGCCAGTCGCCCGATCAGCAGGCGAGCGACAAGTACGAGTGTCACAAGTGGGCCACTGCGCAGACCGGTTTTGATCCGACGCAGCCCGGCGGCGGGGTGGCGCCGGATCAGACCGTCGCCAGGGGCGCGGACTACAAGCGCGCCATGCGCGCCTGCCTCGAGGGCCGCGGCTATAGCGTAAGATGAGATCCGTGCGGATCCTCTTCGTCTGCCTGGGAAATATCTGCCGCTCGCCGACCGCCGAGGCGGTGCTACGCGCGCTTGCGGCGCGCGAAGCACCCGAACTCTCCCTGGAGGTCGATTCAGCCGGTACCGCCGGTTATCACATCGGCGAACCGCCCGATCCACGTACCCGTGCCGCCGCGCTGCGCCGGGGCTACGATCTCAGCGCGCTGCGGGCGCGGGTCGTCGAGCCGGGCGACTTTGAGCGTTTCGACCTGATCCTGGCCATGGACCGGGAGAACCTGCGCGTGCTGCGCCGTCGTGCTCCCGCCGCGGCGCACGAGCGGCTACGGCTGTTGCTGGAGTTCGCCGCTTCTGCGGATGCGCCCGAGGACGTGCCGGACCCCTACTACGGCGGAGCCAACGGCTTCGAGGAAGTGCTCGATCTAGTCGAGGGCGCCGCGCGCGGACTGCTCGCGCACCTGCGCCGCCAGCTGCGCGCGGCCTAGTCCCGGGCCGCGAGCCCGCCTGCTACTCCTCCGGACTCCGGCTGCCCGTCTCGGGCGATGGCGGGGCGGACGACCACACGACATAGGGCTTGCTGGGCGTGCTGCTGCCTTCCGGCCGGGGTTGCGGCTCGAAGTGCGCAAGCGGTGCCGGCTCGCGCGCCGGGCCGGACTCGGCGTGATACTCGCGCGGCGCCGCCTCGCGTTCGAGCTCTGGTGCCGGGGCGTCGTGGGATCCGTTGCCCGGCTGCTCCGGCGCCCCCCGCATCGCCTCGGGAGCCGGCTCGCGCTCGGCCACGTCACCGCCGCCGGAGCCCTGCATCGGTGCACCCTCGCGGGCGCCGCCGCCGCCGCCGCCGCGTCGACCGCGGCGCCGGCCGCGGCGGCCACGTCCACTGCGCTCCGGGCGATCCAGGCGCGGCTCGGCCGCCGGGCCCGCCGCGGAGGCGCCGACGCCGGCTTCCTGACGCGGGGCTTCTTCCCGAGGCGGCGCTTCGCTGCGCTGAGCGGCGCTGCGCTCGGCGCCGCGTTCGTGAGAGCGCTCGTGCCGGCGGCCGGCATCGCGGCCGCCGTCGCGGCTGCGATCGCGATCGCGCCCCTCGCGGTTGCCACGGTCGCGGCCTTCACGGCGTCCGTCGCGATCGCGGCGCTCACCCTGGCGGGAATGGCGTGGATGCTCGCGTCGTCCCTCGCGCCGCTGACCTTCCTCGCGCCGCGGGCTGCGCGCGGCGCCCGCCGCTGCCCCGGTCTCGGCTTCCTCGCCGCTCGCCGCCGCCGGCTCGCCCACCAGCATTTTCTTGAAGCGCGCCCAGAAGCCGAACTGCGAGGGCGGTTGCGCGTGAGCTGCAGCGGGGGCGGGCACGGCCGAGACTGGTGCAGCGGTGGCCGGCAGCAGCGCGGCGACCGCGGGCGCTTCGGCCGGGGGCTTCTTGTCCTGTGCGGAACCCGGTTCCGCCACCTCGGGCAGTGTCGGCATGAGGTAGGTCGCCTGGCGATTCTCGGGCAGCTCCATCTCGTCGTCGCGCACCCGCTTGATCGAGTATTCGGGCGTCTGGATGTTCTCGTTGGGCACGACAATGAGTTCGGCGCTGCTCTTGTCCTCGAGCGTGCGCAGCCATTCGCGCTTCTCGTTGATGAGGTAGGTTGCCACCGCGACCGGCACCTGCGCGATCACGCGCGTGGTGCGGTCCTTGCGCAGCTCCTCGCCGATCAGGCGCAGCACCGCCAGCGTCATGGATTCGACGCTGCGGATGCTGCCGATGCCCACGCAGCGCGGACACACGATGTGACTGGATTCCCCCAGTGACGGCCGCAGGCGCTGGCGCGACATCTCCAGCAGCCCGAAGCGCGACAGCCGCCCGATCTGGATGCGAGCGCGGTCCATTTTCATGGCGTCCCGCAGTCGGTCCTCGACGTCGCGCTGATTCTTGGCGGACTCCATGTCGATGAAGTCGATGACGATCAGGCCGCCGATGTCACGGATGCGCAGCTGACGGGCGATCTCATCCGCCGCCTCGAGGTTGGTGTTCGTGGCGGTGGTCTCGATGTCGCTGCCGCGCGTGGCGCGCGCGGAGTTGATGTCGATCGACACCAGCGCCTCGGTGTAGTCGATGACGATGCTCCCTCCGGAGGGCAGCTGCACCTTGTGGGCGTAGGCGGACTCGATCTGGCTCTCGATCTGAAAGCGCGTGAACAGCGGGATGTCGTCCGTATAGAGCTTGAGCTTGCGCGGCGCATCTGCCGGCATGAAGCGCTGCATGTACTCCTGGGCCTTCTGAAAGGCGGCCTGGCTGTCCACCAGCAGCTCCCCGATGTCGTCCGAGAGGTAGTCGCGCATCGCACGCGTCACCGCATCGCTTTCGCGGAACACCAGGAACGGGGCGGAACGCTCCTTGGCGGCCGCGTCGATCTGCTCCCACTGGACCTTGAGGTTGTCCAGGTCCCACTGCAGCTCCTCGACCGAGCGGCCGACGCCGGCGGTGCGCACGATGGCCCCCATGCCGTCGGGGATCTGCAGCTGGCTCATGACCTCGCGCATCTGGTCCCGGTCTTCCCCCTCGATGCGGCGCGATACGCCCCCGGCGCGCGGGTTGTTGGGCATGAGCACCAGGAACCGGCCCGCGAGACTGATGAACGTGGTGAGGGCCGCACCCTTGGTGCCGCGCTCTTCCTTCTCCACCTGCACGATGAGCTCCTGTCCCTCGGACAGCAGCTCGCGGATATTCATCCGACCGCCTTGGGGCTGCTGGCGGAAATACTCCTTGGAGACCTCCTTCAGCGGCAGGAAGCCATGGCGCTGGGCGCCGTAATCGACGAAGCAGGCCTCGAGCGAGGGCTCGACGCGGGAAATCCGGGCCTTGTAGACGTTAGCTTTCTTCTGCTCGCGGGAAGGTAGATCGATACTAAGGTCGTAGAGCTTCTGTCCATCAACCAGAGCGACGCGCAACTCCTCTTCCTGAGTTGCATTCACTAGCATTCTCTTCATGTACCCCTGCCGTATGACGGTGAGGGGCCGGCAAGCATGCGGCGGGAGGCCGCGGGACTTGACGCCCGCGGTGGCGAAGATTCCTTAAACCTGACGTATGAGAGCGAATCTCGTTGTTCACGTTTGATGACCGCCGGGTTACAGGCGGTGCGGAAAGGAAACCTTCGGTGAACTCAACCGACGGCGCCGACTGCGGAATCCTGAGCTTGCGGGTTCAACGCATGTGGCGCGATCTTGGCGGCCCAAGCGATGGCCTCGATTCAAGAGGTCCAACTAAACGGGCGGCGGCACTGCCGCCAACCAACTGGTGCGTCCGCGTCGCGGACGACCGGCAGAGTATACTCGACAGACTATTGTAGAAACAATGCCTTACGTGTAAGCCCCGAGTCGTGCCCCAGGCCCCCGAAACCCGCACCAGCGTGCGGCACTTCCAGATCACCGACCAAGAGGCGGGACAGCGCCTCGACAACTACGTGCAGAAGCGGCTGGGCGAGGTGCCGCGCAGCCGTGTCTATCGCGTGATCCGCAAGGGCGAGGTGCGGGTCAACGGCAAGCGCGCCGGCCCTGAGACGCGGCTGCAGCTCAATGACCGGATCCGCATTCCCCCGGTGCGGGTGGTTCCCAAGGCCGACCCCGGCAAGCCCTCGCCAGAGCTCACCGCTCGCATGCGCGACTGCATCGTCTACGAGGACGACAGCCTCCTGGTGGTGGACAAGCCGGCGGGAGTGGCCGTGCACGGCGGCAGCGGGGTGAGCTTCGGCGTCATCGAGGCCCTGCGCAGCCTGCGCCCGAACGAGTACCTGGAGCTTGCCCACCGCCTCGACCGCGACACCAGCGGCTGCCTGATCATCGCGCGCCGCGCCCCGGTGCTGCGCACCCTGCACGCGCTGCTGCGCGAGGACGGCTTCGAGAAGCGCTACCTGACGCTCGTCAAGGGGCAATGGCAGCTCGGTGCCAAGCGCATCGACGCGCCGCTCGCGACGCACACGCGCGTCGGCGGGGAGCGCACCGTGCGCGTGGCCGCCGGCGGCAAGGCCTCACTGAGCACCTTCCGCCCGGTGCAGTTCTTCGGTCGGCTCGCGACGCTCATGGAGGTCACCCTCGATACCGGGCGCACGCACCAGATCCGCGTGCATGCGCAGCATGCCGGTCACCCGGTCGCAGGTGACCCGAAGTACGGAGACGAGGAGTTCAATGTGGCGCTGCGCGCGCTGGGTCTGACGCGGATGTTTCTGCACGCCAGCAGCGTGAGCTTCCTTTGGCCGCAGGGCGGGGAGTTCAGCGTCAACACTCCCCTGCCACAGGAGCTTGCCGCGGTGCTCGAGGCGCTGGGCACGGCGCGGCCGGCCGGCGCGCGCAGCCGGCGCAGCGCTAGGGCAGCAGATAGCCGGCGCGGCGCAGCGCGCCGGCCAGCCAGATGAGCGGCAGCCCGATGAGAGCCGTGGGGTCCTGGCTCTCGATGCACTCAAAGAGCGTGATGCCGAGCGCCTCGGCCTTGAAGCCGCCCGCGCAATCGTAGGGCTGCTCGCGCGCGACGTAGCGTTCGATCTCCTCCGCAGTGAGGCTGCGAAACACGACCGTCGTCGTGTCGATGTGTGCCGAGTGCACGCCGGCGTTCACTCCGACCAGCACGCACGCGGTGTGGAACTGCGCGCTGTGGCCGCTGAGCGAGGCGAGCTGCGCCCGGCACTGCGAGGCGTCGCCGGGCTTGCCCAGGAGCCGCTCTGCGCAGGCTGCCACCTGGTCACTGCCGATGACGATGGCGCCCGGGTAGCGCTGCGCGACGGCCTGCGCCTTGGCATCGGCCAGGCGCAGAGCCCGGTCGGTCGCAGACTCCCCCTCGAGCGGCGCTTCGCGCACTCCCGGGGCGAGGGTCTCGAAGTCGAGCCCCAGGCGCGCGAGCAGGGCCCGACGGTAGGGGGAGGAGGAGGCAAGGATCAGCGGTGGCACGCGGCTCGGATGCGAATCGCCTTCGAGAAACAAGAGGTTAGACCCAAATCCGGCTTTGACTTGGGTAAGGTCGGTACCTATTATACGCGCCCCATGTCGGCCTCCGGGAAAGAGCGCATCTGATGAAGCGGTGCGTGTCTGCCCGCCGAGGCAGTGTTTCGGGGTGTTAGTTGCCGCCCTGGTCGAAGCCGATCGAGGTGGACCGGCTGGCCGAGGCCCAAGCCGACGTCGACTTCGTCGTTCCCCTCGCCGAGCTGTCCGGCCTGCGCGCAGTGCGCGGGGGCGTATCGGGCAGCGTGAGGGGGCGCGTGCACTTCGCGCGCCGGCAGGAGCTTACGGTGGCGCAGCTGACCCTCAATGGCAGCGCAACCCTTGAGTGTCAGCGCTGCATGCAGCCGATGCAGATCGCGCTGGATTCCACCTCGCAGGTGGCGCTGGTAGCCTCCGAGGCGCAGCGCGTGCCGGAGGATCTGGAGCCGGTGCTGGCGCCCGCAGGGCGCATCAGCATCGCCGAGCTCATCACGGAAGAGCTGTTGCTGAGCCTCCCCATCGTGGCGCTGCACGCGGGGAGCGAGACGTGCGCCAGCGCGCCGCCGCCCGTCCCCGGGCAGGGCGCGACCGAGACGCACAAGCCGTTCGCGCAGCTGGCGGAACTGCTGAAACGTTAGAGTGATATTCGAATCAGGAGCTGAAGACACATGGCCGTTCAAAAAAGCCGCAAGACGCCCTCGCGCCGCGGCATGCACCGCTCGCACGACCGGCTCTCCAAGCCAGCGCTGTCGATCGATGGGCAGTCGGGTGAGACCCACCTGCGCCACCGCATCACGCCCGATGGGTTTTACCGCGGACGGCGCGTGATTGAGAAGCCCGCCGAGGCGGAAGACAAGGAATAGTCGCCCTAAGTCCGCGTCGCAACCCAGGGGCCTGCGTGCTGCCGATTGCGATCGACGTGATGAGCGGCGACAACGAGCCGCGTGAGTACGTTGCCGGCGCGCTGTGCGCGCTGGAGGACGACCCGGAGCTGCGCGCGCTGCTGGTGGGCGAAGCGCAGCTGCTCGCTGCGGTGCTCGCGCCGCTGTCGCCGGCGCTGCGCGAACGCATCGCGGCGGTGCCCGCTTCCGAGGTGGTGTCGATGGAGGAGAAGCCGCGCGAGGCGATCCGGCGCAAGAAGGACTCCTCGATGCGCATCGCCATCGACCTGGTGCACGAGGGACGCGCCTGTGCGTGCGTGAGCGCCGGCAACACCGGCGCGCTCACCGCCATCGCGCATTTCGTGCTCAAGACGCTGCCGGGCGTGGAGCGCGCCGCCATCATCTCCGCGATTCCCGCCGCCCATGGCCTCACGCACATGCTCGACCTCGGTGCTAACACCAAGGCGACCCCCGAGCAGCTCAAGCAGTTCGCCGCCATGGGCGCCATCGTCGCGCGCGACGTGTACGGGCTCAGCGCCCCGCGCATCGGCCTGCTCAACATCGGCGAGGAGGAGATGAAGGGGCACGAGGGCGTGCAGGCGGCGCACGCGCTGCTGAGCGGTGCCGGCCTCAACTACGTCGGCTTCGTGGAGGGCGATGACATCTTTTCCGGCGACGTGGACGTCGTGGTCACCGACGGTTTCACCGGCAACGTCGCCCTCAAGACCATGGAAGGCGTCGCCGCCCTGATCGTCGGTCGCCTGCACCAGGAATTTCAGGCCTCGGCGCTCGACCGGCTCGCCGGCCTGATCGCGCGTCCGGTGCTGCGCCGGGCCGCGGCCGGGATGGATCCGCGCCGCTACAACGGTGCGTGCATGGTCGGGCTCACGGGTATCGTGGTAAAAAGCCACGGTCGCGCCGATCGCGTCGCGTTTGCGCGCGCCATCGGCACGGCAGCGCTGGCGGCGCGACGCGGACTGACCGCGCACATCGCGCAGGCACTGCACGTGGAAGGAACGACCCGTTGATCTATTCGCGCATCGCCGGCACCGGCTCGCATCTGCCCGAGAAGGTCATCACCAACTTCGACCTCGAGAAGATGGTCGACACCAGCGATGAGTGGATCCGCAGCCGCACCGGCATCGAGCGCCGCCACATCGCCGCGGACGGCGAGACCACCGTTGACTTGGCCGAGCACGCCGCGCGGCGCGCGCTCGAGGCCGCCGGCCTTGCGCCCGGCGACGTCGACTTCATTGCCTTCGGCACCACCACCCCGGATCTGGTGTTCCCCAACTGCGGCGTGCTGCTGCAGCAGCGGCTCGGCTGCCGCGGCGTGCCCGCCTTCAGCGTCGAGGCCGCCTGTGCCGGCTTCATGTACGCGCTGTCGATCGCCGACAAGTACGTGCGCTGCGGGGAGTCCAAGCGCGCGCTGGTGATCGGGGCGGAGACGCTCTCGCGCATCACCGACTGGAGCGACCGCGCGACCGCGGTGTTGTTTGCCGATGGCGCCGGGGCGGTGGTGCTCGAGCCGAGCGAGGCCCCGGGGGTGCTGTCTACTCACCTGCACGCGGACGGCTACTACAAGGACCTCCTCTACTGCGCCAGCGGGGTATCCAAGGGCTTTGGCGCCAAGCTGGTGATCAGCATGGCAGGGAACGAGGTGTTCAAGGTCGCAGTCACCAAGCTCGGCGCCGCGGTGGATGAGACGCTGGCCGCCAACGGACTTGACCGCACGGCGCTCGACTGGCTGGTGCCCCACCAGGCGAACATCCGCATCATCCAGGCGACCGCGCGCAAGCTCGACCTGTCCATGGAGCGGGTGATCGTGACCATACAGGAGCACGGCAACACCTCCGCGGCCTCCGTGCCGCTGGCGCTCGATGTTGCAGTGCGCGACGGGCGCATCCGCCGCGGTGAGCTGTTGCTGCTCGAGGCCTTCGGCGGGGGCTTCACCTGGGGCTCGGCGCTCGTGCGCTACTGATCGCGGGGCCGGAAGGCCCGTTGCTCTGTGTTGGGAAACCTGTTAGTAAGCACGTTTAGGATGCCCGTGTAAATGGATCTAGGGTCCTACTTACACAGGCGCCGAAAACGGCAGAGTCCACACGCTGGAACGCGTCTCCCAGAGCATCATCGAGGTTCGGACATGAAAAATCGAAGCATAGTTATTGGTCTTGCGCTTATCGCCCCGTTTGCGGTCGCCTGGGCGGCGAAGCCGATCGATCCCAACAAACTCCCCAAGGTCGACTGCTCGGAATTGCATTTCAGCAAGGCATTCCTTGACAAGTACCCCAAGGCGCCGCAGGCCTGCATCGAGGCCCGGGAGTACAAGGGAATGCGCTACGCCAAGTTCACCGCCAAGGTGTACCTGAACAGCTCGGACCGCACCACGGTAACGCTGCTGAACGCCGCCGGCGATTCGGTGACGACCTTCAGCATCAAGCCGAAGCCGGGAGCGACCGTCAACATCAACGGCAAGAAGGTGAAGTTCAGCGACCTCGCGCCGGGCGAAGAGATGTCGTTCTGGGTGGCGGAGACGCGCTTGGTGGCCTGGTCGTTACCTGAGCCTTCGGCTGAGGGCTGGACGGTTGTGCCGCCTGCACAGTAAAACGCGTCAATTCAGGGCTTTTTCGTGGCCCCAAAAAAAACGCCGCGCATCAGCGCGGCGTTTTTCTGTTTGCTCGACGTGATTACTTCGATACCGACCGCTTGAACTTCCGGTCGATCTTCTCGTTGGTGGCGTCACAGCACGACTGGCTGGCATGAGCTGCCGCCAACGCCTGGTTGGCCGTGCTCTGCGCGCCGCTTGCCGCCTGGCCGGCCGACTGAGCCGAACTGTTGGCGGAATCGGCCGCGCTCTTGGCTGCCGACGCATCGCCGCCGACCTTTGCCACCTGAGCCTTCAGATCGTCGATCTGTGCCTGAATGGGCTTCAGATCCGTGCAGCCTGCCAGTCCCATGACTGCCACGGCGGCTGCCGCCGTCACAACGCTCGCGCACTTCATAAACGTCCCCTTTGGGTTGTTGATTCGGGATGTCCTAACCGATGCGAGTCCGGTGGGCAAGTTCCGCCGTAGTCGCCGCGCGCAACTGCATCAAATTTGACTCGGGAATGCAACTGCCCACTAGGGCTTCTGTCTTCTGGGCGCGACAGGGCGGTGCGCAGCACGAAATACGTATTGCGCGATGTGTTTGGTAGGGGTACCGCCGTTTGCAGCGGGATTTTCGCCGCGTCGCGCGTTGGATTCGCGGGACGATGCGGCGCCTCGCGAGCGGCTGTTAGATGCAGGAGGGGTTCCTTAAGAATTTTTAATCGCCGCTTCAGCGCCTATTCATACGGAGGAAGGTCGGCGCAGGGCGAGGGGTGGCCAGGCTCCGCTGCAGCTTGCGCGGAGAAGGGGGTGGAAATGACGGCTACGGTCCCGCCAGCGGTCCTGGAAAGCTGAAGCTGTGCAGGAGCCCCGAAACACTTGCCGCGCGGCTTCGTCTGGATATAATTACAGTAGCTGTATAAAAAAACAGGCAGGCTAAAAATGTCCGACCTTACCCCCCGCCAGACACAGATCCTGCGGCTCATTCAGCGCTTTCTCGCCGAGACTGGCATGCCCCCGACGCGCGCCGAGATCGCACACGAGCTGGGCTTCCGTTCGGCCAATGCCGCCGAGGAACACCTGCGCGCGCTCGCCCGTAAAGGCGTCATCGCGCTCGTGCCGGGCACCTCGCGGGGGATTCAGCTGAAGGACACCATCCGCGAGCAGATGGGCCTGCCGCTCATCGGGCGGGTGGCGGCCGGCAAACCCATCTTTGCCGAAGAGAATTTCGAGGCAAGGTTGCAGATCGATCCGGGGCTGTTTCAGCCGCGGCCGCATTACCTGCTGAAGGTCACCGGCATGAGCATGAAGGACGCCGGCATTCTCGATGGCGACCTGGTCGCAGTGCACCGCACTTCCGAAGTGCGCAGCCGCCAGATCGTGGTCGCACGCCTGACGAACGAGGTCACCGTGAAGCGCTACCGTCAGGAAGGCTCAGTGGTGTGGCTGATGCCCGAGAACCCCGAGTTCGAGCCGATCAAAGTGGACCTGAAAGAGGAGCCGCTGCTCATCGAGGGCATCGTCGTGGGCGTGGTGCGCCGCGGCCGCACGAGCGGACTGATGTGATACATCACACCCTAGTGTGGTCATGCCTGCGGATCCGAACATCGCTCGGCTGCTCGAGCATCCGGCCATCTGGCGTGGTCACAGCGCGGCTGCGCAGCCGCAGGGCCTGGCGACGGGTTTCGCCACCCTCGATGAGCGACTGCCGGGCAAAGGCTGGCCGCGCACCGGTCTGATCGAGATCCTGGTTTCCCGTTTCGGCAGCGGTGAGCTGTCCTTGATGTTGCCGGCGCTCGCCGCGCTGACGCGCGCAGCCGCGGCTCGCTGGTGCGTCTGGGTCGCCCCGCCGCTGATCCCTTTTGCCCCCGCGCTGGCCTCAGGCGGAGTAGTACTCGATCGGGTGGCGGTGGTGGGAGGCGCGCGCCCGTTGTGGGCTTTCGAGCAGACCCTTGGCTCGGGCGTCTGCGATGCGGTGCTCGCCTGGGCGCGGCAGCCGAAGCCACGCGATACCCGTCGTCTGCAACTGGCCGCCGAACGGGGTCGCACGCTCGGGGTGCTGTTTCGCCCGCGCCGTGCGGCCCGCGAAACCTCGAGTGCGGTGCTGCGGCTGAGCCTTGAGCCGGCCGCCGCGGGGGTGCGCATCACTCTTTTAAAAGGACGCGGCGCGCTGCGCACGGCGTTCTGCTTGGAACTGTGAAGGATTCATGAGCGCGCGCGTGTCTCGTTCTGGCCATGCCGGTCTGCCGCAGCCGATGCGGCCGGATGCGCCTCTCCTGCCGGCGCCCGCAGCTGCCGCGCTGCACCCGGTGGCAGCGGCGGCCGCGGCGTGTCCGGCGCCGCAACTGTGGGCCGCGGTGCATTTACCCGGCTGCGCCGCTCAGCAGGAGCTCAGCCCGCTCGCCGCCAGGGCACAGCGCTTCAGCCCGCGCGTGAGCCTGGCGCCGCCGGATGGCCTGCTGCTCGAAGTGCGCGGCAGCCTGCAGCTGTTCAAGGGTGTGGCGGGTCTGCGCGCGGCGCTCGCTGCCGAATACTCCGCCCTCGGGGCCCGGATCGCCTTCGCGCCCACGCCGCTCGCGGCGCTCATCGGTGCGCGTGCCGGCCGGGCATTCGAGATCGTGGAGTTCTCGCAGCTCACCGGGCAGATCGCACCTTTGCCGCTCACGCTGCTGCGCTGGCCGGAAGAAACCCTGGCACGCCTCAAGCGCCTGGGCGTGCGCACCGTGGGGGCGGCGCTGCGCCTGCCGCGCGCCGGTTTCGCACGCCGTTTCGGCGCCGCCCAGCTCGCCGTGCTTGATCAGCTCACCGGGCGTGCGCCGGATCTGCGCGAGCCGTTCCACCCCCGCGCCCGCTTTCGCCGCCGTCGCGAGCTCGACTGCGAGCTTTCTGATCATCGACTGCTGCGCGCGGCGCTGGAGCCGCTGTTTGCCGATCTCGGCGCCTTCCTGGTGGGGCGCCAGTACGGCGTGATGGAGCTTGAGTGCTCGTTCGTGCACCGCCATGCGCCACCGACTCGCTGCCTGCTGCGGCTCGCGGCGCCGTGCGCGGACATTGAGCGTCTCGACAGCCTGCTCGCTACTCATCTTGAGGCCCTGCAGTTGCCCGAAGCGGCGCGCTCCTGCGAGCTGCGCGCGCAGGCCCTGCTGCCGCATCAGCCCGGCTCCGAGTGCCTGTGGCAGCCGGGCGAGCAGGGCGGAAGCGTGCTGCGTGAGAGTTTCGGGCTCATCGAGCGGCTGCGCGCACGCCTGGGTCCCGAAGCAGTGCATGGCCTCAGGCTGCTCGAGGGACATCGGCCCGAGCACGCCTGGTCGATGAGCCCGCCGCCGCCGGCGCGCAGCCCAGGAGCGGGGCACGATGACTCACGTGACGCTCACGCCGGGCGCCGGCCACTGTGGCTTCTCACCAGGCCGCTGCCGCTTGCGGCACCGCACGGACTTCCGCACCGAGGCGGCCCGCTGCGCCTGGTGAGTGAGCCCGAACGCATCGAAAGCGGCTGGTGGGATGGCAATGACATCGCGCGCGACTACTACACCGCCGTCGACCCCCACGGCGTGCGGCTGTGGGTGTTTCGTGAGCGCAGCGCCCCGCACCGCTGGTTCCTGCACGGCGTTTTCGGGTGAAGGCGCGCCTCGCAACTCCCGTCGCCATGCAGGATGCCGGCGGCGCGGCAGCGCTGCCGCAGTACGCCGAGCTCCACTGCCTTTCCAATTTCACTTTCCTGCGCGGCGCCTCTCACCCGCACGAGCTCATCGAGCAGGCCGATGCCCTCGGCTACAGTGCGCTGGCGCTCACCGACGAGTGCTCGGTGGCCGGCACCGTGCGTGCCCACATGGCGGCGAAGCACCGGCAGTTGCGCTTCATCGTCGGTGCCGAATTCCGCTTGCGCTGCGGCCTGAAGTTCGCCGCGCTCGCGATCGAGCGGCAGGGCTACGGACAGCTGTGTCGTCTGATCACCCGCGGCCGCCGCTCGGCCGTCAAGGGACGCTACTCGCTGACGCGCGCCGATCTCGAGGCACTGGGGCCGGAGCGCTGCTTCATTCTGTGGCTGCCGGGGCCGCAACCGCAGGCCGCGGAGCTCGGCTGGCTGCGCGAGCGCTTTGGCGGCCAGCTCCGGATCGGCGTCGAGCTACTGCGCGAGGGTGCGGACCGCGAGCGGCTCGCCGCGCTCGCGGCACTCGGCGCGCACTACGGTGTACCGCTCCTCGCGAGCGGCGATGTCCACATGCACGTACGCGAGCGCCGGCGGCTGCAGGATGCGCTCACCTCGATCCGCCTGAACGTGCCGATCGCGCAGGTGGGCTCGCGCCTATACGCCAACGGCGAGCGCTATCTGCGCGAGCGCACGCGCCTGCAGCGGCTGTATCCGCCGCAGCTGCTCGCCGCCAGCGTGGAGCTGGCGCAGGCCTGCCGCTTCTCGCTCGATGAGCTGCGCTACGAGTATCCGCGCGAGCTGGTGCCGGAGGGGGAAACGGCCAGCAGCTACCTGCGGCGGCTCACCGAAGAGGGTGCACAGCGGCGCTGGCCGGCAGGCGTGCCGCCCTCCGAGCGCCGCGCCATCGAGCACGAGCTCGCCCTCATCGAGGAGCTGCAGTACGAGGCCTATTTCCTCACCGTGCAGGACGTGGTGGCCTTTGCGCGCAGCAAGGGCATCCTGTGCCAGGGGCGCGGCTCGGCGGCCAACTCGCGCGTGTGCTACTGCCTGGGGGTCACCTCCGTCGACCCGCAGCGCGGGGCGGCGCTGCTGTTCGAGCGCTTCATCTCGCGCGAGCGCAACGAGCCTCCCGACATCGACATCGACTTCGAGCACGAGCGGCGCGAGGAGGTGCTGCAATACGTCTATAACAAGTACGGCCGCGAGCGTGCCGCGCTCGCCGCCACCGTCATCATGTACCGCCCGCGCAGCGCGCTGCGCGATCTCGGCAAGGCCTTCGGGCTCACGGCCGAGCAGAGCGGTCGCCTGGCGAAGGTCATGCAGTGGTGGGACGGCGGCCTCACCATGCCCGAGCGGCTGCGCGAGGCGGGCTTCGATGTCGACAGTCCCTGGCTGGCGCGCCTGCTGCGGCTCGCCCGGGAACTGGTGGCTTTCCCGGGATTCCCGCGGCACCTGTCGCAGCACGTCGGCGGCTTCGTGATTGCACGCGACCTGCTCGAGGAGCTGGTGCCCATTGAGAACGCCGCGATGCCCGAGCGCACCGTGGTGCAGTGGGACAAGGACGACCTCAACGACCTGGGGCTGCTGAAGGTCGACCTGCTGGCGCTCGGCATGCTGACCGCGCTCAAGCGCGCGTTCGCGCTCGTGAACGACTTCCGCGGCACCCGCCACGCGCTCGGCGAGCTGCCCGCCGAAGACCCGCGCGTCTACGACATGCTGGGCCGTGCCGACACCGTGGGCGTGTTCCAGATCGAGTCACGCGCGCAGATGGCCATGCTGCCGCGCCTGAAGCCACGCTCCTACTACGACCTGGTCATCGAGGTGGCGATCGTGCGCCCCGGGCCGATCCAGGGCGACATGGTGCACCCGTACCTGCGGCGCCGCGCGGGGGCCGAGCCGGTGGAGTATCCGGGCGAGGAGGTGCGCGCGGTGCTGCACCGCACGCTCGGTGTACCAATCTTCCAGGAGCAGGTGATGCAGATCGCGATCGTTGCCGCCGGCTTCACCCCGGGCGAGGCGGACGCGCTGCGCCGGGCGATGGGCGCCTGGAAGAGGACCGGCGGGCTGGACGCGTTCCGCGAGCGGCTGCTACAGGGCATGCACGACAAGGGCTACCCCCAGGAGTTCGCGCAGCGCATCTACCAGCAGATGCTGGGATTCGGCGAGTATGGCTTCCCGGAGTCGCACGCTCTCAGCTTTGCGCTCCTCGTCTATGACTCGGCATGGCTCAAGTGTCACGAGCCGGCAGCTTTCACCTGCGCACTGCTCAACAGCCAGCCCATGGGCTTCTATGCCCCGGCGCAGCTGGTGCGCGATGCCCGCGCACACGGCGTTGAGGTGCACCCGGTGGATGTATGCATATCGGGCTGGGACTGCTCTCTGGAGCGATGCGCAGATGGCGAGCCCGCGTTGCGTCTGGGCCTGCGCCTGGTGAAGTCGCTCTCCGAAGCGGCTGTGGCGCGCCTGGTCGCCGTGCGCACCGCGCGAGCCTTCAGCGGCATACAGGATCTCGCCACCCGCGCTGCGCTTGATCGCGGCGACCTCGAGGCGCTCGCCGCCGCTGGGGCGTTCGCCTCCTTGAGCGGCAACCGGCATCTGGCTTTCTGGGAAGTCGCCGGCACCGAACGGGCGTTGCCGCTCGCTCCGGCGGCCCCCTCCCCGGCAAGCGCCGAAGGGCAACCCCTGCTGCGCACGCCCTCCGAAGCCGAGGCCATCGTCGCCGACTACGCCGCTCTCGGGCTCACGCTCGGCCGGCATCCGCTCGCCCTGCTGCGGGATCGACTCACCGCCTCGGCGCTGCTGCCTGCGCAGCAGGTGCACGCCGCGCGCCACGGCGCCCGCGTGCGCACGGCGGGCATCGTGCTCATGCGGCAGCGGCCCTCCACGGCAGGCGGCGTCACCTTTCTCACGCTCGAGGACGAGAGCGGCCAGGTGAACGTCATCGTGTGGGAGCGCGTCGGCAACGCCCAGCGCCGCGCGCTCCTCGAGTCGCGCCTGCTGGAAGTGCACGGCGAGCTGCAGCACCAGGAAGGTGTCGTGCATCTCATCGCCCATCGCCTCATCGATCGCTCGGCGCTACTCGGGGAGCTGCTGACGCGCTCGCGGGATTTTCACTGAGCGGGCTTCGCCCCGGGGCGGCATCCGCGGCCGTGGCAGGTGGCAGTACCCTCAGGAATGCCGGGACTTGCGCCGCGGCCGGTGCGGGGGGTCACCCTCGACGCCGATCTCGTAGTCCTCGAAATCGCTGGTGAGCTCGGCGGTGTGTTTTTCCTCGAGCAGCCGCTCGAGGCGCCGCCAGGCGGGATCGCCCGCCTTCTGGCCGCGTCGCTTGGCGAGGTCGAGGTCCTTGATGACCTGGTCGAGATCGACGTCGCTGTCCTCGACGACAGGCTCGTCGGCCTCCTCGTCCTCGAACTCGTCTGATTCCGGCTTCTCGCTCATGCGCAGGCAGCGGTCCTGCAGGAATTTGACGGCGCGAACTTAAATCAGATCACGTGACCACTGCAACGTGCGGCGCGCGGTTTGTGAAGCCGTGCCGGTTTGGGCCACCCGCACCCCTAGTGGATCAGGGCATTCATCTCGAAGATCGGCAGCAGCATTGCAAAAACGATGCCCATGACGAAAGCGCCCATCAGGATGATGAGCACCGGCCCAAGCAGCCCGACCATGGCGGCCATCAAGCCGTCGAGCTCGCGTTCCTGGCTGATGGCGGCGCGCTCGAGCATGCTCTCGAGCTCCCCGCTCGACTCGCCGCTGGAGATGAGGTGAATGGTCATCGGCGGAAACATGCGGCTCGCCGCCAGCGAGCGGCCGATGGGCGCCCCCTCCCGTACCCGCGCCGCCGCGTCCGCCACGGCATCGCGCATCGGCAGGTTGGTGACCACCTCGCCGGCGATGCGCAGCGCCTCCAGCACCGGCACGGCGCTGGCCGACAAGATACTGAATGTGCGCGTAAAACGCGCGGTGTTGAAGCCGCGCGACAGCTTGCCCAACACCGGCATGCGCAGCTGCAGGCGGTGAAAGCGCCGCCGCGCCGCCGGGTCGCGCAGCCAGCGCCGGAACAGGATCCAGGCGATCACCGCCGCAATCAGCAGGTACAGCCCGTAGCTGCGGAAGAAATCGCTGGTGCCGATCAGGATGCGCGTGATCAGGGGCAGCTTCGCCTTGGTGGTCTCAAATACCGCCACCACCTTCGGCACCACGAACACCAATAGGCCCGAGACGATGCCAAAGCACATGATCGTGAGTACGATCGGATAGAGCATGGCCGCGAGCACCTTCTGGCGGATCTGCTCGCGGCTCTCGGTATAGTCGGCGAGCCGCTCCAGCACGTTGTCGAGGTGACCGGCCTGCTCGCCGGCGGCCACCGTAGCCCGGTAGATCTCGGGAAACACCTGCGGAAACTCGGTCAGGCCGTCGGCGAGGGTGTGGCCCTCCATGACCTTGGCGCGCACCCCGAGCACGATCGACTGCACGCGCTGTTTCTCGGTCTGCTGCGACACGGCGAGCAGCGATTCCTCCAGCGGCAGCCCGGCACGCACCAGGGTGGCGAGCTGGCGGGTGAAGAGCGACAGGTCGGCCGGTGCGACACGCCGTATCAGGCTGAAGGAGCGCTGGCGGCGCGCTTCCTTCTGCGCGACCTCGGCCACCGCCACCGGCAGCAGCTGCTGTTCGCGCAGCATCTGGCGGATGTGGCGCGGGGTGTCACCCTCGAGGATGCCCTTGCGCTCCTTGCCGGCGCTGTCAAGGGCGGTGTATTCGAAGGCGCCCACCTAGGTCAGTCCTCGCGTGTGACGCGCAGCACTTCCTCGATGGTGGTCTCGCCGCGCAGTACCCGGGCGCGGCCGTCGTCGCGGATCGAAGGTGTGGTGAGGCGCGCGTGCCGCTCGACTTCCTGCTCGGACACGCCGTCATGGATCATGGTGCGCATCGTGTCGTCGACGATGATGAGCTCGTAGATCCCGGAGCGCCCGCGGTAACCGCCGCTCGCATCGCGCCCGGGGCGGTACAGCGTGGGGGAGGGCTCGTCGGGCCTGAGGTTCAGGAGGCGCCGCTCGTATTCGCCGGCGGTGAAGGGCTGCTTGCTGTCCGGGCTCAGCACCCGCACCAGGCGCTGCGCCAGCACGCCGATCAGGCTCGAGGAGAGCAGGAACGGCTCGATGCCCATGTCGCGCAGGCGCGTAATGGCGCCGGCGGCGGTATTGGTATGCAGGGTCGAGAGCACCAGGTGTCCCGTGAGGCTCGCCTGCACGGCGATCTGCGCGGTCTCCAGGTCACGGATTTCTCCGATCAGCACCACGTCCGGGTCCTGGCGCAGGATGGCGCGCAGCCCGCGCGCGAAGGTCATCTCGACCTTGGTGTTCACCTGGGTCTGGCCGATCCCGTCGATGTAATACTCGATCGGGTCCTCGACCGTCATGATGTTCTGGGTGTTGTCGTTCAGCCGCTCGAGCGCCGCGTACAGCGTCGTGGTCTTGCCCGAGCCGGTGGGGCCGGTGACCAGCAGGATGCCGTGCGGCTTGTGGATCAGCTCGTCCATCGCCGCCTGCGTGCGCGTATCCATCCCGAGGGAGTTCAGGTCGAGCCGGCCCGCCTGCTTGTCGAGGATGCGCAGCACCACGCGCTCGCCGTGCCCGGACGGAATGGTCGAAACGCGCACATCGACCGCCCGGCCCGCGATCCGGAGGCTGATGCGCCCGTCCTGGGGCAGGCGCTTCTCCGCGATGTCGAGCCGCGACATGACCTTCACGCGCGAGACCACCAGCGGCGCGACCGCGCGCCGCGACTGCAGCACCTCGCGCAGCACCCCGTCGACGCGGAAGCGGATCACCAGGCGGTTCTCGAACGGCTCGATGTGGATGTCGGAGGCATTCTCCTTCACCGCCTGGGTGAGCACCGCGTTGATCAGGCGGATGATCGGCGCCTCGTCCTCGCTGTCGAGCAGGTCGGCCTGCTCCGGTAGGTCCTGCGCCAGGTGCGCCAGGTCGGTGGTGTCATCCAGTCCCTCGACCGCCTGCATGGCGTCCGAGCCGGCCTCGTAGGCCTGCCGCAGCAGCTCTTCGAACTGCGCCTCGGGCACGCGCTCGAGCCTGAGCGGGCAGCGCAGGTAGCGGCGCACCTCGGCCAGTGCCTGCGGGGTCGCGGTATCGCGGTACGTGCACTCGGCCACCCCGTTCACGAAACGGTTCACCAGCACGCCGTGGCGCTTGGCAAAGGCGAACGACAGCCGCCGCTCGCTCGCGCCATTGCCGCCCACGGAGGCCACTGGCAGCGGATTGCTCATGGGTTGCCCTGCGGCGTCCCCTGCGAACTGGGCGGTGCGCCGGGGGTGTTGGCCGGAGCGGCGGTGCTGTCGGGCGCCGGCACCCCGGGCGCGACCGCGCCGGAGGGGCTGTTACTTTGCGGTCCGGGCGCGGGCGGGGGCGCAGGCGCGGCGGCGCCTGAGTTAGCGGGCGCCTGCGAGCCCTTAGGCGCGGGGTTGGTGCCCGGCGGGGGAGCCGCCGGTGGCGGCGGCATCTTGCCGCGCGACACGCCGGGCAGCAGCGGGAGTATCTCGCGCGTATCCAGCCGCTTCTGCTCGTCCATCATGTAGTTGTACTTGAGGTCGGTCTCGAAGGCCGCCTGGTTCTGATCGCGCAGGATCTTCGGTCGGATGAACATGATGAGGTTGTTCTTGGTCGAGGTCGCGTTACGCGTCTTGAACAACAGCCCGATGACCGGGATGTTGCCGAGGTAGGGCACGCGGTTCTCGCCCTTGACACTGTTGTCCTCGATCAGGCCGCCGAGCACCACCACACCGCCGTCCTCGATCAGCACCGTGGTCGTGATGGTGCGCTTATTGGTGACGAGGTCAACGGCGCCGGCCGGCTTCTGCCCGATGCTCGAGCTCTCGATCGAGATCTTGAGCATGACCGCCGAGCCTTCCGGCGAGATGGTCGGGGTCACCTTGAGGATGGTGCCCACCTCCTCGCGCTGGATGGTCTGGAACGGATTCACGGTGCCGCCGGTGACGGCGGTGGTGTTGGTGAACTGCCCGGTGACGAACGGCACTTCCTGCGCGACCTTGAGCTCGGCCTCCTGGTTGTCCATGGTGACCGCCGAGGGCGTGGCGATCACGTTGGTATCGGTGTCGCCGCGGATGGCGCGCAGCATGGCGGCGAAATTCACACCCGTGCCCGCGATGCGGCCGATGCCTATGGTGGTGCCCTGCAGCAGGGTGGTGGTGGCATTGGCCGGGTTCTGAATCGCCTGGGCCAGGTCCACGATGCTGGTGCCTCCGACCGGGCTCACGAAGGCGCCGGCGGGGATGCTGGTGTTGTTGGAGCTGTTGGAGAACGCCGCCCAGTTGATACCGAGCTCGGCGTTCTTATCCTCGTCCACCTCGGCGATGATCGCCTCCACCAGCACCTGCGGGCGGCGGATGTCGAGCTTGTCGATGATCTCCATGACCGCGCGCATGATCTTTGGCGGCGCGGTGATGACGAGCGCGTTGTTCATCGGGTCGGCCCACACCATGGCGTTCTTCTCCGCCTGGGTGATGGGCGAGCCGCCGGCTGCGCCGGGGGCGCCCGCGGCGCCGGCGGCCGCCTGGGCGATGCCGGTGATCTGCTCCTTGAGTTTGGGCGCGAGCTTCTCGGCGTCGGCGTAGTGCAGGTAGCGCACGCGCGTGTCGCCGCCGGCCTCGAGCGGTGTGTCGAGGTGCGCGATCAGCGCGCGCAGGCGCAGGCGCTGGCTCTGGTCGCCCCCGACCAGCACGCTGTTGGAGCGCTCATCGGCCACCACCTTGACGGCGGCGCCCTCGGCCGCCGCCGCGCCTTGGTAGAGCGAGTTCACCACGCGCACGATCTCGGCCGCGCCGGCATTCTGCAGGGGCACGATCTCGATATCCTGGTTCCCGACCTGGTCGATGCGCCGGATGATGCGCACCATGCGGTTCACGTTGCTGGCGCGGTCGGTGATGATGAGGATGTTGGAGGCGGGGTAGGCCACCAGGTGTCCGTACTGCGGAATCATCGGCCGCAGGATCGGCACCAGCTGCGGCGCGCTCACATTCTTCACATCCAGCACCTGGGTCACGATCTCATCCGAGGTGGCACTGACGTGATCGGGCAGGTCGACGGAAGGAATCTGCCGCGCGTTGGCATCGGGCAGGATCTTGACTACGTTCCCCGCCGGCACCGCGATGAAGCCATAGACCTGCAGGATCGACAGGAACGCCTCGTAGAAAGCCGCCGGCGACATCGGGGTCGAGGACAGCATCGTCACCTGGGCGCGCACTCGCGGGTCGATGATGAAGTTCTTGCCGGTGGCGGCGCTCACCGCTTCGGCAATCTGCGTGATGTCCGCGTCCTTGAAGTTCGGCGTGATGCGCTGTTGCTGCTGCGCGGCGGCGAGCGAGGCGGTCAGCAGCACCACGACTGCGCACAGGATCAGTGGACGTAAGCCGGTCATTCGCAAGATCAGACCCCCGAAAAGATGCGCCCGCGGCCTATTGGCCGCCGGGATTGCCGTCGGGCTGCTCAGGGGGGGCGGGGGGCGGGGCCTGCTCCGCGGGGGGAGCGGCCTGGGCGGCTGCGGCGCCCTGCGCCAGCGCATCCGCTTCCTGCTCGACCTGGGCGATGTTCAAGGTGAGATCCTGCTGCTGGCCGTTGCGAATGACCGTGATGTGCGCCTCACTGGAGGTACTGAGGGTGTGCAGAATCTGCTCGGCGCGGTCGCGATCATCGAGGGGGGTGCCGTTGATGGCCGTCACCTGGTCCCCGGGTCGCAGCCCGAGGCGCATGAAGGCCATGCGGTTGCGGCCCGGGTAGACGCGGAAGCCGTTCATCCGGCCGTGCTCCATCACCGGCTGCGGCCGCATGACATCGGCCAACAGCCCGGGCTGCTCGGTGATCATGCGCCGCATGCGCTCGATATTGGGATTCTCCCCCTGCAGGGCGGCCGCCGAGGGCGGCGGGGCGTTGCCGGTGTTCAGCTGGCGCGGCAGCGCGAGCGACTCGAGCTGGCCATTGCGGTCGATCACCACGCGGTCGCTGTACACCGAATGCAGCTTCGCTCCTCCCGGCACGATGTCTCCGACCGCATACACTCTTGCGGTTTGTGGCGTCTGTCCCAGGATCGCCAGGCCATTTTGAGGATCATTTCCGGCGATGGTTCCGGTGAGCAGCAGGTTCACCTGCGAGGGCTCGATCCGCACCTCGCTGGGCGGCGGCACACCCCACAGGTGTGCATTGACGATCGCGGGGATGTCGGGTGCATGCGCCACCACCGCCTGGTGCGCTGCGGCCTTCGGCGTGCGGCCGGCGCCGGCCAGATCGGTCACGATGAACGCCGCCTGCGCGCACAATGCCACGATCAGGATCGCGGTGGCCACGCGCGGCCCCTCGCCCAGCAGCAGCGCGCGCCAGCGCTCGGGCGCGGGAAGACCTTCGAGCCAGGAAGTGGCGTTCATACGCTCAAGAGCATGCGCTCAAATGGTAACCCCCGAGACCCCAAGACGGTGCGCGCAGCACGCACCGCAACGGCACCCACGCGGCCTTCGCCGGCGCCATCATACGGGGGTGGCGCTTGTGCTCTCAAGCGATTGTTTCTGCAGGAGTAACCAGTCCTCATTCTGGCAGGCTTGTGTTGCCGTTTCGCGACCCCTATAAAGACATTCATGCCCGATCCCCATCCGGTCCGCCCGGACACCGGCGTCGTCGTCGAGGAGGCGCGGCCGGAGGTCAAACAGCCGCCGCTGTACCGGGTGGTGCTGCTCAACGATGACTACACCCCGATGGAGTTTGTGGTCGACGTGCTGGAAAAGTTCTTCACTATGAACCGTCCGACCGCGACACGCATCATGCTGGAAGTGCACACCAAGGGTAAGGGCGTATGCGGGGTCTTCACATACGAGATCGCGGAAACTAAGGTGGCGCAGGTGACCACCTACGCGCGCGACCACCAGCACCCGCTGATGTGCACGCTGGAAGAGGCCTGAAGGGTGAGGGCGGGCGATGAACGAAACGGCTCCCACAATGCTCCAATCTGACAGAGGGTACTGCTGAAGTGCTGTCCAACGAGCTCGAGTACTGTCTCAACGATGCGTTCCACCAGGCGCGCGAGGCGCGCCATGAATATCTGACGGTGGAGCACCTGCTGCTGGCGATCCTCGACACCCCCAAGGTGCGTGAGGTGCTGCGCGCCTGCGGTGCCGACCTCGCAAAGTTCAAGCAGGAGCTGAAGGAGCACATCGAGCAGTCCACGCCACGCCTGGAAGAGGGCGAGGAGCGCGAGGTGCAGCCGACGCTCGGTTTCCAGCGCGTGCTGCAGCGCGCGCTGTTTCACGTGCAGTCGAGCGGCAAGAAGGAGGTGGGCGTCGCCAACGTGCTGGTCGCCATCTTCAGCGAGAAGCAGAGTCACGCGGTGTTCCTGCTCAACCGCCAGCACGTGACGCGTCTCGACGTCGTCAACTACATCTCGCACGGGCTCTCGAAGATCGCCGAGGAAAAGACCGGCGACAAAGACGAGTCGACCGGTGATACCGAGCGCGACGGCGAGGGCGGCAGCGCGCTCGAGAAGTACACCACCAATCTCAATCGCATGGCGCAGGACGGTCGCATCGACCCGCTCATCGGGCGCAAGCTCGAGGTTGAACGCACCATCGAGATTCTGTGCCGCCGCCGCAAGAACAACCCCCTGTACGTGGGCGAGGCGGGCGTCGGCAAGACCGCGATCGCGGAGGGGCTGGCGCGCCTGATCGTCGAGGGGCAGGTGCCGGAGGTGCTCTCCGACTGCACCATCTTCGCCCTCGACATGGGCGCGCTCATCGCCGGCACCAAGTACCGCGGGGATTTCGAGAAGCGCCTGAAGGGTGTGATCACCGAGCTCAAGAAGCTCCCGGGCGCCATCCTGTTCATCGACGAGATCCACACCGTGATCGGTGCGGGCGCCGCTTCCGGCGGGGTGATGGACGCCTCCAACCTCATCAAGCCGGTGCTCACCAACGGCGAGATCCGCTGCATCGGCTCGACCACCTACCAGGAATACCGCCACATCTTCGAAAAGGACCACGCCCTGGCACGGCGCTTCCAGAAAATCGATGTGGTCGAGCCCTCGGTGGCCGAGACCATCGAGATCCTGTTCGGGCTCAAGCCGCGCTTTGAGGAGCACCACGGCATCACCTACTCCGACGAGGCCCTCAAGGCCGCCGCCGAGCTCGCCGCGCGCCACATCAACGAGCGCCACCTGCCGGATAAGGCGATCGACGTGGTGGATGAGGCCGGGGCGCGCGCGCGGCTGAAGCCGGTGGCCGAGCGCGAATCCACCGTCGGGGTGCGTCACATCGAAGACGTGGTGGCGCGCATGGCGCGCATCCCGGCCAAGACCGTCTCGACCTCCGACCGCGAGGTTCTGAAGAACCTCGAACGCAACCTGAAGCTCGTGATCTTCGGGCAGAACAAGGCAATCGAGTCGCTCGCCGCCGCCATCAAGATGGCGCGCTCGGGGCTGGGCGAGGCGCGCAAGCCGGTCGGCAGCTTCCTGTTCGCCGGCCCCACGGGCGTGGGCAAGACCGAGGTCACGCGCCAGCTCGCCATCGCCATGGGCGTGGAGTTCCTGCGCTTCGACATGTCCGAGTACATGGAGCGCCACACGGTGTCGCGCCTGATCGGCGCGCCCCCCGGCTATGTCGGCTTCGACCAGGGAGGGCTGCTCACCGAGGCGATCACCAAGCATCCGCACTGTGTGCTGCTGCTCGATGAGATCGAGAAGGCGCATTCGGATGTCTTCAACCTGCTGCTGCAGGTGATGGATCACGGCACCCTTACCGACAACAACGGCCGCAAGGCCGACTTCCGTCACGTCATCATCGTCATGACCACCAACGCCGGTGCGCAGGACATGTCGCGCCCGGCGATCGGCTTCACCCACGCCGACAACACCAGCGACAGCATGGAGGCGATCCGCCGCATCTTCACGCCCGAGTTCCGCAATCGCCTGGATGCGGTCATCCAGTTCGCGCAGCTGGACCCGGCGACCATCGAGCGCGTGGTCGACAAGCTGGTGCTGGAGGTCGAATCGCAGCTCGAGCAGAAGGGCGTCACCATCGCGCTCGACGATGCGGCACGGCGCTGGATCGCGCACAAGGGCTACGATCCGAAGATGGGCGCGCGCCCGATGGCACGCACCATCCAGGAGCACATCAAGCGCCCGCTCGCCGAGGAACTGCTGTTCGGACGCCTGGCGAGCGGCGGGCACGTGCGCGTGTCAGTCTCGGAAGACGGCTCGGAGCTCAAACTTACGTACGAGCCGGCGCAGCTGCCGGCGGTCCCGGCGTAAGCGCGCGCTTGCGCGTTCGGCGCCGGGCGCTAGCGGCCGCGGTAGATGATGCGGCCCTTGGTGAGATCGTACGGAGTCATCTCCACGGTCACGGCATCGCCGGTGAGGATGCGGATGTAGTTTTTGCGCATCTTGCCGGAGATGTGCGCGGTCACCACGTGGCCGTTCTTCAGCTTCACCCGGAAGGTCGTGTTGGGCAGGGTCTCGACGACCTCGCCTTCCATCTGAATCGCATCTTCTTTGGACATACCGCCCTAACCGGCCTTACGGGGCGCGAATTGGAGCACAAAGCCCGTTGCTCTGGCAATTTGCCGCGCCGCGAGCGTAGCGGCTCGCCCAGGCGGGCGGTCACGGATTCAGGAGCGGGGCGGCCGCGGTGTCCACGTGCTCGCGCAGCAGAGCCTGGAACTGGGTGCGCGGAATGCTGCGCGACCCCAGGCTCTCGAGGTGCCGCGAGGGCAGCTGGCAGTCGATCACCGCCAGGCTGTTGCGCTGACACACTGCTACCAGATGGGCGAGGGCGGCCTTGGAGGCATCCCGCTCACGGCTGAACATCGACTCGCCGAAGAACACCCCGCCGAGGCGCACCCCATAGAGCCCGCCGGCGAGCTCACCCCCGCGCCACACCTCGCAGCTGTGCGCCACCCCCAGGCGGTGCAGCTCCAGATACGCCGCGCGCATCTCGGAGGTGATCCAGGTGCCGGGGCTCGCGGCGCGCGGCGCCGCGCAACCGTCGATGACGGCGGCGAAATCCCGATCCAGCGAGCAGGTGAAGCCGCCGTTGCGCAGGGTCTTCGCCAGGCTGCGCGTGCAGTGGAACTCTTCCGGGAACAGCACCGCGCGCGGGTCCGGCGACCACCACAGCACCGGCTGCCCCGGGGAGTACCACGGAAAGATGCCGCGGCGGTAGGCGGCGATCAGGCGTGCCGGGGACAGATCGCCGCCGGCGGCGAGCAGTCCGGGGGGCTCCTCGAGCGCCTGCTCGAGCGGCGGGAACCACTCGGGCGCATCCTGCGGCGAGAGCCAGGTGATGCTTTTCACATGCCGCCCGCGCGACGGTCACGGTACGGCACGTGTGCCTGCACCTCGTGCGCGTAAGCGTCGATCGCCGCGCCCTCGCGCGTCAGGTACTCATCGATGGCGGCGCGGAAGTCGGCATCGGCAATGTAGTGCGCCGACCAGGTGAGGGCCGGCTCGAAGCCGCGGCTCACCTTGTGCTCGCCCTGGGTACCGGGCTCGAAGCGCGCGATGCGCCGCTCGATGCAGAACTCGATCCCCTGGTGGTAGCAGGCCTCAAAGTGCAGGCTGTGGTAATCGGCGGCCGCACCCCAGTAGCGGCCGAACAGGACCTCCGCGCAGCAGAAAAAGATCGCCGCGGCTACCACCGTGCGCCCGTGCACGGCGAGCTTCACCATCATCGACTCGGGCAGGCTGCGGGCGACCTCGGAGAAAAACGCGCGCGTCAGGTAGGGCTCGTGGCCGTGGCGCAGGAACGTGTCGCGGTGCAGTTCGTAGACCCGGTCGAGCAGCCGCTCGTCCAACTCCCCGCCGAAACGCGTCTCGAAGCGCACCCCGGCCTCGGCGACGCGCCGCCGCTCGCGGCGGGCCTTCTTGCGCTTCTCCGCGGTGAAGGTCGCCAGGTACTCCTCGAAGCTGGCATAGCCGCGGTTGCTCCAGTGGAACTGGCAGTCGCGCCGCAGCAGCCAGCCGCGCCGGGCGCACGCCTGCCGCGCTGCCTCATCGAGAAACAGCGCGTGCACGCCCGAGAGCGAGTGGCTCACGGTGTAGTGCTCGAGCTCTTCGAGCAGGCGCGTGGCGAGCGCCTCGCGCGCTGGCCCGTCGCGGGTCAGCAGCCGCGGACCGGTGGCGGGGGTGAACGGGGCGGCGAGCGTGAGCTTCGGGTAGTAGCGGCGCCCGAGCCGCTCGTAGCCGCGCGCCCAGGCAAAATCGAACACGAACTCGCCATAGGAGTGAGTTTTGAGGAAAGCCGCAGCCGCGGCCGCCAGCCCGTTTGCGTCGCGCACCGTCAGATAGCGCGGCTCCCAGCCGCTGCCGCGTCCCACGCAGTGCGTGCGCTCGAGCGCGGCGAGGAACTCGTGGCGGGTGAAGGGATTGGCGCCCGCGCCGAGCGCATTCCACTCCCGCGCCGTGACGGCCTGGATGCTCGGATGGAATTGCGCCGTGTCCTTGGGCATGGCGTGCCTGCGCCCCTAGCCGTGCGACCCCGCGGCGAGCGATTCGAGGTAGCGGTCCGCATCAAGCGCTGCCATGCAGCCGGCACCGGCCGAGGTGATGGCCTGGCGGTAGACGTGGTCGGCGACGTCCCCGGCGGCAAATACGCCCGCGACGCTGGTGGCGGTTGCGTCCCCGTCCGCGCCGCCGCGCACCATGAGATAGCCCTCGCGCATCGCCAGCTGCCCGGTGAACAGGCTGGTATTGGGTGTGTGGCCGATGGCGACGAACAGCCCGGTGAGCGAGAGCGCCTGCGGACCTGAGCCTTCCAGCGAGCGCAGCCGCACGCCCGTGACGCCGTGCTCATTGCCGAGCACCTCGTCCACCGTGTGATTCCAGATCACCGCCACCTTGCCGGCCTGCACCTCGCGGAACAGCCGGTCCTGCAGGATCTTCTCCGCACGCAGCTTGTCGCGCCGGTGCACGAGCGTCACGTGCTGCGCGATGTGCGAGAGGTACAGCGCCTCCTCGACCGCAGTGTTGCCCCCGCCCACCACGGCCACGCGCTGGCCGCGGAAGAAGAAGCCGTCGCAGGTGGCGCACGCCGAAACGCCGCGCCCGCGGAATGTCTCCTCCGAGGGCAGGCCCAGATACTTCGCCGCCGCACCGGTGGCGATGATCAGGGCGTCGCAGCTGTAATGGCCGGCATCGCCGCTCAATCTGAAGGGGCGTACCGACACATCCACCTGCTGCACGTGATCGTTCACGATCTCGGTGGCGAAGCGCTCGGCGTGGCGCTTCATGCGCTCCATCAGCGCCGGCCCCTGCAGCCCCTCGACATCCCCAGGCCAGTTGTCCACATCGGTGGTGGTCATGAGCTGCCCGCCCTGTTCCACCCCGGTGATCAGCAGCGGCGCGCGGTTGGCGCGCGCGGCGTACACCGCCGCGCTGTAGCCCGCGGGGCCGGAGCCTAAGATGATGAGGCGAGCGTGCCGAGTACTCGTCATGGGCCGGTCCGGAGATGGAGGCGTCGGTGCATGGTAGCAAGCCCTATAATGGAGACCCTCTATCTTAAGGTGAAGGAACCGCAGGTTGGCTGAATCTACCGCGCAGGCGCGCGGCGCACCGCGCTTCACGTCGGCCGTAAGCCGCGGGCTGCGCGAGAGCGCCATTATCGGCATCGCCCTAGTGGCGCTGGTGCTGTTCGTGGCGCTCGTCACCTACAGCCCGGACGACCCGGGGTTTTCCTTCACCGGCAACGCCGCCGCGGTCCACAACCGCATCGGGATCGTCGGCGCCTGGCTGGCGGACGTGCTGTTCTTTCTGTTCGGGCGCCCGGCGTTCCTGTTTCCGCTGATGCTGGCGGTGGCGTGCGTGGGGCTGCAGCGGCGCATGAAGAGCGAGGTCGCCTCGCGCGTCAATACCCTGGTGCGCGTGGCCGGGTTCGTGCTGGTGCTGGTCGCGAGCTGCGCCCTCGCCACGCTGCACTGGCAGCCCGGTGTCATGCGCCAGAGCGCCGGCGGGGTGGTCGGCAGCGTGGTCGGCGTCAATCTGGCGGTGGCCCTGAACTTCCTGGGCGCGACGCTGCTCATGATCGGCGCGTGGATGGCGGGGCTGTCACTCGCCTTCGGCGTCTCCTGGTTCACCATCATGGACCGCATCGGCGCGGCGGCCTGGTCCGGGCTCGGCTGGCTGCGGGCGCGCTGGAGCTCCTCGCGGGAGCTGGCCGAGGGGCGCGAGCGGCGCCAGGCCCGCAAGGACGCCGCCGCGGCCGAGAGTCTGCAGAAGAAGATTGGGCCGCGCGCTCCGCCGCGCATCGAGCCGCCCGCGCCGGCCTTCGAGAAGAGCGCGCGCGTTGAGCGCGAGCGCCAGGTGCCGCTGTTCGACCCGCCGAAGGCGAGCGAGCTGCCGCCGCTGAAGCTCCTGGACGACCCGCCGCCGCGCGAGCCGCTGTATTCGCCGGAAGCGCTGGAGGCGCTCTCGCGCCTGGTGGAGTTGAAGCTGAAGGACTTCGCCATCGAGGCGGAGGTGGTGGCGGTGCAGCCCGGCCCGGTGGTGACGCGCTTCGAGCTGCGCCCGGCGCCAGGGGTGAAGGCGAGCCAGATCACCGCGCTCGCCAAGGATCTGGCGCGCGCGCTGTCGGTGCTGTCGGTGCGCGTGGTCGAGGTCATCCCGGGCAAGAGCGTCATGGGGCTCGAGATCGCCAATGAGAAGCGCGAGGTGGTGACGCTCGGCGAGATCATCCGCTCCAAGGCCTATGACGAGATGCACTCGCCGCTGGCGCTGGCCCTCGGCAAGGACATCGGCGGCCAGCCCATGGTGGCTGACCTGACACGCATGCCGCACCTGCTGATCGCCGGCACCACCGGCTCGGGCAAGTCGGTTGGCATCAACGCCATGGTGCTGTCGCTGCTGTACAAGTCCACCGCCGAGCACGTGCGCTTGATCATGATCGATCCGAAGATGCTCGAGCTGTCGGTGTACGAAGGCATCCCGCATCTGCTTGCGCCGGTGGTTACCGACATGAAGCAGGCGGCCAACGCGCTGCGCTGGTGCGTCGCGGAGATGGAGCGGCGCTACCAGCTGATGGCCGCGCTCGGGGTGCGCAATATCGTCGGCTTCAACCGCCGTGTGAAAGAGGCGCTGGACGCGGGCAAGCCAATCCGCGACCCGGTGATGATGGCGCGGGCCGCCAACGATCCGAGCATCGACCAGCGCGAGATTGCGGACCTCACGCCGCTGCCGTTCGTGGTCGTGGTAGTGGACGAGCTCGCCGACCTCATGCTGGTAGTCGGCAAGAAGGTCGAGGAGCTCATCACGCGCCTGGCACAGAAGGCGCGCGCCTCGGGCATCCACCTGGTGCTCGCGACCCAGCGTCCCTCGGTCGACGTCATCACCGGTCTGATCAAGGCCAACATTCCCTGCCGCATTGCCTTCCAGGTGTCCGCGCGCGTCGATTCGCGCACCATCCTCGATCAGATGGGTGCGGAGACGCTCCTCGGGCACGGCGACATGCTGTACCTGCCCCCGGGCACCTCGGTGCCGACGCGCGTGCACGGCGCCTTCGTTTCCGACCAGGAAGTGCACCGCGTGGTCAATGCGCTCAGGACCGCGACCGCGCCCAACTATATCGAAGAGGTGCTGTCGGGACCGAAGGCCCCGATTCCCGGCCTCAGCGGCGAGGAAGGCGAGGGCGGCGGCAATGGCGAGGATGCCGAGTCCGATCCGCTCTACGACGAGGCGGTGCGGATCGTCACCACCGAGCGCAAACCCTCGATCTCCTACGTGCAGCGGCGGCTCAAGATCGGTTACAACCGCGCGGCGCGGCTGCTGGAGGCGATGGAGCTGGCGGGGCTGGTGGGGCCGCTGCAGGCCAACGGGGCGCGTGACGTGCTCGCACCCGCGCCGCCGGAGGAATGAGTTTGCTGCGCGCGCTCTGGCGTCTGGCCGCGGTCGCGACGTTGCTCGCCGGCGCCGCCGTGCGCGCCACCGCGCCGACGCCGCTCGACAGCTACCTCGACAACCTCAAGACGCTGCGGGCGAGCTTCCTGCAGACGCTGGCCGACCCGCACGGCCGCGAGATCGACCGCGCCACCGGCACGCTCATCGTTTTGCGTCCCGGTAAGTTCAGCTGGGACATCCATCCGCTCAGCGCGGCAGGCGCCGAGGCGGGAGGCAAATCGGGTGCAGCGGCCGGGGCTGCAGGCAAAGGCGGCATGGCGCGCGGCGCCGGCCAGCTCATGGTGTGCGATGGCACGAATCTCTGGTTCTTCGACCGCGACCTCGAGCAGGTCACCGTGAAGCCCGTGGATGCTGCGCTGTCGGCGACCCCGGCCATGCTGCTGTCCGGAACGGTCGATGTGCGCAAGAGCTTTAACATCTCTGCGGCCGGGCAGCGCGAGGGGCTCGACTGGGTGCTGGTGGAACCGAGCGGTGCGCAGGCAGACTTCCGCCGCGCGCTGTTCGGGTTCGCGCACGGTGAGCTGAAGCGCATGATTCTCGAGGACAAGCTCGACCAGACCGCGACCGTCATCTTCGACAAGATCGAGCGCAACGGTCCGGTGTCCCAGGCGCAAGTCAGCTTCACGCCGCCCCCCGGGGCGGATGTCATCGGCACCCCGCGCCAGTGAGCGCAACGGCCGACCCCGATGCGCTGCGGCCGCTTGCTGACCGGATGCGGCCCCGCAACCTCGATGAATTCGTGGGCCAGCGCCACATCCTCGGTCCCGGCAAGCCGCTGTCGGCGAGCATCGCCGAAGGGCGGCTGCACTCGCTGATCCTGTGGGGGCCGCCCGGCACCGGCAAGACCACGCTGGCGCGCCTCATTGCGCGCGCCTCCAACGCGCAGTTCATCGCGCTCTCGGCCGTCATGGCCGGCGTCAAGGACATCCGCGCAGCGGTGGAGGCGGCGCGCCACGCACGAGCCCAGGACGGCCGCCCGACGCTGCTGTTCCTTGACGAAGTGCACCGCTTCAACAAGGCGCAGCAGGACACCTTCCTGCCGTACCTGGAGGATGGCACGCTCACCTTCGTCGGCGCGACCACCGAGAACCCTTCCTTCGAGGTGGTGAGCGCGCTGCTGTCGCGCGCCCGCGTGTACGTACTGCGTGCGCTGTCAGTGGAAGACCTCAGCGGGCTGCTGCGCGCGGCGCTCGCCGACGCGCAACGCGGGCTGGGGCGCGAGCAACTGCAAGTAGACCCGGCGGCGCTGGACCTCATGGCGCGCGCCGCGGATGGCGATGCGCGCCGCGCGCTCAACATGCTGGAGCTCGCGGCCGGCCTCATCGAGGCGGACGGCAGCCGCCGGCTCACCCAGGAGGTTGCCCAGGAGGTGGCGAGCGCCGGCCAGCGCCGCTTCGACAAGGGCGGCGACCAGTTCTACGACCAAATCTCGGCGCTGCACAAGGCGGTGCGCGGCTCCGATCCGGACGGCGCGCTCTACTGGTTGTGCCGCATGCTCGATGGCGGCTGCGATCCGCGCTACCTCGCGCGGCGCGTGGCGCGCATGGCGGTCGAGGATGTCGGGCTCGCCGATCCGCGCGCCCTGGTGTTGTGCCTGGACGGGTGGGAGGCGTACGAACGCATGGGGACCCCCGAAGGCGAGCTGGCGATCGCCACGGCGGTCGTGTATCTCGCGTGCGCGCCCAAGAGCAACGCGGTGTACGTCGCCATGGGGGAGGCCATGGCGGACGTGGCGCAATTCGGCACGCTGGAAGTGCCGCTGCGGCTGCGCAATGCGCCGACGCGGCTCATGAAGGATCTGGGTTACGGCCGCGACTATCGCTACACGCACGATGAACCGGATGCGTTTGCGGCCGGCGAGCGCTATCTGCCGGACGACATGCCGGATCGGCGATACTACCGCCCGGTGCCCCGTGGTCTGGAGCTCAAGATCAGCGAGGCGCTCGCGCGGCTGCGCTCGCGCGCACCTACGAAGGGCTGAACGTGATAGATCCGAAGCTGTTGCGAACCGACCCGCAGGCTGTGGCGCGCAACCTGGCGCGCCGCGGCTTCACGCTCGACGTCGCCGCGCTCAAGGCGCTGGAGGCGAAGCGCAAGCCCTGGCAGGTGGAGCTGGATCGGCTGCGTGCCGAACGTAACGCCAACGCCAAGACCGTCGGGGCCGCCAAGGCACGTGGCGAGGACATCGCTCCCCTGATCGCCAAGGGCGAGAGTCTCGCGGCTGCCCTCGAGCAGGCCGAGCGCGAGCTCAGTGCCGTGCAGGAAGAGCTCGAGCAGTGGCAGTTGGGCCTGCCGAACCTGCTGCACGACTCGGTGCCCGACGGCCGGGACGAGAGCGCCAACTGCGAGATCCGCGGCTGGGGCGAGCCGCGGCGTTTCAGCTTCGCCCCGCGCGATCACGTGGAGGTTGGCGAGCGGCTCGGGGGCCTGGACTTTGAGGCTGCGGCACGACTCTCGGGCAGCCGCTTCGTGGTGATGCAGGGCGGCATTGCGCGACTGCACCGCGCGCTCGCGCAGTTCATGCTCGACCTGCACACCCGCGAGCATGGTTACACCGAGGTCTACGTCCCGTATCTGGTACAACGCGCCGCACTCACCGGCACCGGGCAGCTGCCGAAGTTCGAGCAGGATCTGTTCGCGGTGCGCGCCGAACCGCCGTTCTTCCTGATACCGACGGCGGAGGTGCCGGTGACCAACCTGGTGCGCGGGCAGATCGTGCCGGCCGAGCGACTGCCGCTGAAGTGGGTGGCCCACACGCCCTGCTTCCGCTCGGAAGCGGGCGCTGCGGGCAAGGACACGCGCGGCATGATCCGCAATCACCAGTTCGACAAGGTGGAGCTGGTGCAGATCGTGCGTCCGGATGATTCTTATGCGGCGCTCGAGCAGCTCACCGCGCACGCCGAGACGGTGCTGCAGCGGCTGGCGATCCCCTATCGCACCGTGGCGCTGTGTGCGGGCGACGTTGGCTTCGCAAGCGCCAAGACCTACGACCTCGAGGCCTGGCTGCCCTCGCAGCAGCGCTATCGTGAGATCTCCTCGTGCAGCAACTTCGAGGCGTTCCAGGCGCGGCGCATGCAGGCACGCTGGCGCAACGCCGAGGGCGGCAAGCCCGAAGCAGTGCATACCCTCAATGGCTCCGGGCTCGCCGTGGGGCGCACGCTGGTGGCGATACTTGAGAACTTTCAGAACGAAGACGGCTCGGTGTCAGTGCCGCCGGCACTGCAGCCATACATGGGGGGCATCGAGCGCCTCGCGTAGACTATCGATTATCGATAGCTCTTGAGTCGCGGCGACGACGCCACCGACGCCATCCGCTGGGGGGAACCGCATGCCCGAGCTTAGTCGCTCACTGCAACCGCGCCACATCACCATGATCTCGATCGGTGGGGTGATCGGTGCGGGCCTGTTCGTCGGCAGCAGCTCCTCCATCGCCGCAACCGGGCCGGCCATCGTGCTGAGCTATCTGATCACCGGGACGCTGGTGCTGCTGGTGATGCGCATGCTGGGGGAAATGGCGGTGGCGCTGCCCGCGGTGCGCTCATTCACCGAGTTCGCCCGTGCAGGCCTGGGGCCCTGGGCGGGCTTTGTCGCCGGCTGGCTCTACTGGTACTTCTGGATGATCGTGGTGCCGGTGGAGGCGATCGCCGGTGCCAACATCCTGCACGACTGGTTCGCCCCGTGGGTGGATGCGCCGGCCTGGCTGCTGGGGCTGCTGCTCATGGGCATCATGACCGCCGTCAACCTCATGTCGGCGCGTTCCTATGGCGAGTTCGAGTTCTGGTTTGCCTCCATCAAGGTGGCCGCGATCCTGGTCTTCATCGCCGTGGCGGCGCTGTTCGCCTGCGGCGTTACCGCACCGGCGGGGCCGACCTTCGCCAACCTCACCGCGCACGGCGGCTTCGTGCCCAAAGGCTGGATGGCGGTGCTCGCCGGGGCGGTGACGGTGTACTTCTCGCTCACCGGGGCGGAGATCACCACCATCGCCGCCGCCGAGTCGCTGGAGCCGGCACGCGCGGTGGCCCGCATGAGCAGCTCGGTGATCGTGCGCATCGTGACCTTCTACGTAGGCTCGGTGCTGCTGATCGTCACGGTAGTGCCGTGGACCCTGATTCGTCCGGGCGAGTCGCCGTTCACACTCGCGCTCAGCACCATGCAGTTCAAGTGGGCGAGCCTGGCCATGAGCGCCATCATCCTGACCGCCGTGCTCTCGTGCCTGAATTCCGCCTTCTACGTCTGCTCGAGAGTGCTGTTCGTGCTGGCCGAGCATGGCGATGCACCGCAGTGGCTGGTACAGGTCAATACCCGCCACGTGCCGACCCGCTCGGTATGGATGGGAAGCATTGCCGGGGTGCTCGGGATCCTCGCCGCCATCACCTCCTCACAAACGGTGTTTGCCTTCTTGGTGAATGCCTCCGGCGCGCTGATGGTATTCATCTATATGATCACCACCGTGGCGCACATCCGCCTGCGGCGCGCGCGCGAGGCGAGCGGCGCTCCCGCGCCGGCCCTAACCATGTGGCTGTTCCCGTGGCTGAGCTATGCCGCGCTCGCCGGCATGGCTGCGGTGCTCATCGCCATGGCGCTCACCCCCGGCGAGCTCTCCCGGCAGCTGTTCTGGAGCGTCGTATCGCTCGCGGTGGCGGTGGGCGCTTTCCTGCTGCTCGACCTCACGCGCCGCGGGCGGGGCGCAGCCGCCGTCGCGCCGGGCTCCCCGCCCTCGGCATCATGAGCGGCGCCTCCGTCACGCGGCGGCAGTTCGTGCTGGTGGCCGCGGCGGTTGGCGGCACGCTGGTAATTGGGGTTACCGCGCGACGTCTGCACCGCGCCGGCTCGCCCGCCGCCACCTTCAACGCTTTCGTGCGTATCGATCCGACGGGGCACGTCACGTTGATCAGCCCCAAGGTCGAGATGGGGCAGGGGACCTACACCTCTTTGCCCATGCTGCTCGCCGAAGAGCTGGAGGTCGATCTCAAGGACATCAGTGTCGAGGCGGCGCCGCCCAATCCCGCGGTGTATGGCTTCCCGGTCGACCCGGACGTGTACGGCTTTGCCGTCGATCCGGCGCAGCACGGCTTCGCACGTGACCAGTCGACCGGCACCTCGCTGTCCATCATTCAATGCTGGCAACCGCTGCGCCAGGCGGGAGCGGCCGCACGCCTCATGCTGATTCAAGCCGCGGCGCAGCGCTGGAGGGTCCCGGTGAGTGGCTGCCGCGCCGAACGCGGGACGGTCATGCACACACGCTCGGGTCGACGTCTCACCTACGGCGAGCTCGCCGCGGCGGCGGCGGCGCTGCCGGTACCGGCGGCGCCAGCCTTGAAAGGTCCGGGAGATTTCAGGGTCATCGGCCGTGCGACTGCGCGCCGCGATACGCCAGCGAAGGTGAACGGCAGCGCCATCTTCGGCATCGACGCACGTCCGCACAATTCGAAGGTCGCCCTCATGGCGCTCTCCCCGGTCGAGGGCGGCCACGTCGTCGAGCCACTCGCGAGCGAGGCGGCGCTGGCGGTGCGCGGCGTTAGCCAGGTTGTGAACGAGGGTGATGCGGTAGCCGTCATCGCCGCGGACACCTGGGCGGCGACGAAGGGCATGAAGGCGCTCGCGCCGCGCTGGGATGACGGCGCCAACGCCGCCGTGCAGCAGGCCGGAATCGTGGCCGAGCTCGAAGCCGCATCGCACGCCGAGGGTGTGGTCGCAGCCCACCTCGGCGATCCGGTGGCCGCCGCCGCGCATGCCGCCAGGCACGTGGAAGCGGTATACCACCAGCCTTTTCTCGCTCACGCGACTCTGGAGCCCATGAACTGCACCCTGGAGTGGCGCGCGGGCCGCTGCGAGATCTGGACCGGCACCCAGGCACCGGACCGTGCGGTAGCCAAGCTCGCGGCCCTCGGGCTCAAGCCCGAGCAGATCGTGCTGCACAACCACCTGATCGGTGGCGGATTCGGCCGGCGCCTGGAAGTAGATGGCATCGTGCTGGGCGCCCGCATCGCGCGCCATGTCACAGGTCCGGTGCGGGTGCTGTGGAGCCGCGAGCAGGACATCCAGCACGACCGTTATCGGCCCTACTACGTCGACCGGCTGTCGGCGGCGCTGGACGCCCACGGCGCCATCGTGAGCTGGCGCCACACCATCGCAGGCTCCGCGGTGAGTGGCATTTATTATGGCCTGCCGCTCAAGAACGGCGTGGACAGCGACGCGGTCGAGGCAGCCGCCGACATGGTGTACACGGTCGCCAACATGGAGACGCGCTTCGTGCGCCACGATCCGCAGGGTGTGCCGACCTGCTGGTGGCGCGGGGTCGGCCCGACCCGCAGCGTGTTCGTGGTCGAGAGCTTCATGGACGAGCTGGCCGCGGCCGCCCATGAGGACCCCGTGCGCTTCCGGCTCGCATATCTCAAGAACCCGCGCCAGCGCGCAGTACTCGAGCTCGCGGCCGAGCGCGCCGGGTGGGGTACGCCGTTGCCGGCACACAGCGGGCGCGGCGTGTCCCTGCAAAACGCCTTCGGCAGCTTTCTCGCGCAGGTCGTGGAGGTGCGCGTCACGGGCGAGGACCAGGTGCGCGTCGAGCGCGTGGTGTGCGCCATGGACTGCGGCCAGGCGGTCAATCCCGACGGGGTGCGCGCGCAGCTCGAAGGCGGAGCGACCTTCGGCCTGTCCGCCGTGCTCGGCAACGAGATCACCATCGCCAACGGACGCGTGCAGCAAAGCAACTTCCACGATTTTCCGTCGTTGCGCATGCCGGATGCCCCGCGCGTCGAGGTCCATCTGGTGTCGAGCACGGAAAGTCCCGGGGGGGTAGGGGAAACCGGTACCTCGTGCGTGGCCGCGGCGCTGTGCAATGCCATCTATGCTGCGACGGGGAAGCGGGTGCGGACCCTACCGGTGAGCCGCGGGCTTCGCGCTTGAGCTTGGCACTGACTTATGACTACAGTGCCGCACCGCAAGCTTGTCGGCGCTAACAACGAGGACGGGGAGGGGTTATGCGGCGCACTCAGCACAGGTCCGTTTTTGCCCGCGCGCTAGGCGCGGCCCCGGCGCTGGTTTTGGCTTTGGCGTGGGCGCCGGGCGCGGCCCAGGCCCAGGCGCAGGAACAGGCGGCCGAGACCACAACCACTGCCGGTGGTCTGCAGGAGGTCACGGTGACGGCTACGCGGCGCGAGGAGAGCCTATCGAAGGTGCCGATAAGCGTGAGCGCACTGTCGCAGGAGAACCTCGACCTGCGCGGCATCAAGGACTTCTCGGAGGTAGCGCGTTTCACCCCGGGCGTGGCGTTCGATAACTCCGGTACCAACAACATCTCGATCCGCGGCATCTCGGGCACCGGCGGTGCCGGCACGACCGGCATCTACATCGACGACACGCCCATCCAGATGCGCGCCCTGGCGTTCAGCCCCGACGAGGCGCTGCCGAAGTCCTTCGACATCGACCGCGTGGAGGTGCTGCGCGGCCCGCAGGGCACCCTGTTCGGCTCCGGATCCGAGGGCGGCACGGTGCGCTACATCACCACGCAGCCGAGCCTCATCAAGACCACCGTCTACGGCCGCGCGGAGCTTGCGACCACCGAGGGGGGCGATCCGAGCTACGAGATCGGATTCGCGCTGGGCGGTCCGATCGTGCAGGACAAGTTCGGCGCGCGGCTCACGGTCTGGTACCGCCGCGACGGCGGCTGGATCGACTCCCTGGATCCGAACACGCTGCAGAACTACGAGCACAAACCCAACCACGAAGAGACCGACCTCGTGCGGCTCGCCGAGCTGTGGGCGCCCAACGAGAAGTGGCAGATCACGCCGAGCATCTACTACCAGAGTCGCCAGCGTCACAACATCTCCAACTTCTGGCCGCTGTACTCTGACCCAGACCACGGCCACTTCGTCAGCGGCGACCCGAATCAGCGCAACTCGCCCGACCAGTTTTATCTGCCGGCGCTGAAGTTCGAGGGCGACCTCGGCTCGTTACGGATGATCTCCTACACCTCCTACTACCACCGCGAGAACCAGACCGGCTACGAGGGCACGCTCTACAACCTCGGCTACTATCAGACTCAGAAC
>CAZAXR010000020.1:0-129640 GCA_964489185.1 uncultured Steroidobacteraceae bacterium
CTGGAGCGCGACACGACGCAGGTCATCACCAAGATGGGTGCGAAGGTACTCGGCAGCATCCGCTATCCGTTCCCCGAGACCACCGACTTCTCGGCGATGCTGGTGCGCGCGCAGGCCTCGGGTGCCAAGGTGCTGGGTCTCGCCAATGCCGGCGCCGATACGCAGAACTGCATCAAGCAGGCGCAGGAATTCGGCCTGATGAAGTCGATGAAGGTGGTGGCGCTGCTGATCCAGAGCACCGACATCCATTCGCTCGGCCTGCAGACCGCGCAGGGACTGTACCTGACGACTGCCTGGTACTGGGACCTCACACCCGAGACGCGCGCCTTCGGCAAACGCTTCTTCGCCAAGTTCAACCGCGAGCCGACCATGGATCAAGCCGGCGCCTACTCCGCGACGCTCACCTATCTGAAGGCGGTCAAGGCGGTCGGCAGCACCGACCCGGACAAGGTAATGGCGGAGCTGAAGAAGACCAAGATCAACGACATGTTCACCAAGGGCGGCTACATCCGCGCCGACGGCTCGATGATCCACGACATGTATGTCATGCAGGTGAAGACCCCGCAGGAGTCGAAGTACCCCTGGGACTACTACAAGGTGGTCCGCAAGATGAGCGGCGAGGAGGCGTTCGGTCCGATCACGGGCCTGTGCCCGCTCGCCCCAAAGCAGTAGATGCGCGCCACTGCGGCGCGTGATCCCGCTGCGGGTCGGCGGCCCCGGGCCAGCAGCGGGCAGCCGTGACCGAGATCTTCGGCATCCCCGTGGCCGTGATCCTCGGCCAGCTGATGCTCGGGCTGGTGAATGGCTCGTTCTACGCGCTGCTCAGCCTCGGGCTCGCGGTGATCTTCGGGCTCTTGGGGGTGGTGAATTTCGCCCACGGCGCCTTCTACACCCTGGGGGCGTTCGCCGCGCTGCTCGGGCTGCAGCTGTTCGGCATCAACTACTGGGTGGCGCTCATCGCCGCGCCGCTCGCCGTGGGCGTGGTCGGCATCGCGGTCGAGCGGCTGTTCCTGCGCCGCCTGTACCGTCTCGACCCGCTGTACGGGCTGCTGCTCACCTTCGGTCTCGCGCTGATCGCCGAGGGCGCGCTGCACCAGGTGTTCGGGGCCACCGGACAGTCCTATCCGGTGCCGCCCTCGCTCGCCGGCGGCGTGAACCTCGGTTTCATGTTTCTGCCGCTGTACCGGGCGTGGGTCATCGCCGCCTCGGTCGCCGTGTGTTTCAGCACCTGGTTCGTGATCGAGCGCACACGCCTCGGCGCCACCCTGCGCGCCGCCACCGAGAATGCCCCGCTGCTGCAGGCCTTCGGGGTCAACGTGCCGCTGCTCGTCGCCCTCACCTACGGAGGCGGCGTGGCGCTCGCGGCGCTCGCCGGCGTGCTGGCCGCGCCGGTGGTGCTCGTCAATGCGCACATGGGCAGCGCGCTCGTCATCGTGGTATTCGCGGTGGTGGTGATCGGCGGCATGGGCTCGATCCTCGGTTCGATCGTGAGCGGGCTCGCCCTCGGCGTGATCGAGGGCTTCACCAAAGTCATCTACCCCGAAGCCTCGAACATCGTGGTGTTCATCATCATGGCCCTGGTGCTGATCCTGCGCCCGGCGGGCCTGTTCGGGAAGGAATAGCGTGCGCGCCACGCCCATCCTGTATGCGCTCTTGGCAGTGTTCGCGCTCGCCGTGCCGCTGCTCGGGATCTACCCGGTATTCATGATGCAGCTGCTGTGCTTCGCGATGTTCGCGTGCGCCTACAACCTGCTGCTCGGCTTCGGGCGCATGCTGTCCTTCGGGCACGCGGCGTTCTTTGGTTCCGCCGCCTACGCTACCGGCTGGCTCGTGACCGCCCACGCCTGGGGACCCGGGGCGGCGATCCTGGCCGGGGTCGCGGTGGCGGGCGTGCTGGGGCTTGCGATCGGCGCGCTCGCCATCCGCCGCCAGGGGATCTACTTCGCAATGATCACGCTGGCGCTCGCGCAGCTGGTGTACTTCGTGTGTCTCGAGGCACCCTTCACCGGCGGCGAAAATGGCCTGCAGGGCGTGCCGCGCGGCCGGCTGCTGGGAGTGCTGCCGCTGCGTTCGGACCTGGTGATGTACTACCTGGTGCTTGGCGTGTTCGTGGCGGTGTTCCTGTTCATCCGCCGCGTGGTTCACTCCCCCTTCGGCCAGGTGTTGAAGGCGATCCGCGACAACGAGCCGCGCGCCACTTCCCTCGGCTACGAAATCAACCGCTACAAGCTGCTGGCCTTCGTGCTGTCGGCGACGCTCGCCGGGCTCGCCGGCTCGCTGAAGGCACTGGTGTTCGGTTTCGTTACCCTCACCGACGTGCAGCAGTCCACCTCGGGGGAGGCGGTTCTCATGACGCTGCTCGGCGGCACCGGCACCTTCTTCGGCCCGGTGGCGGGAGCGGCGATCGTGGTGACGCTGCAGCAATACCTCTCGGACCTGGTGGGCGGCTGGGTAACCGCCATCATCGGCGCGATTTTCGTCGTCTGCGTGCTGTCCTTCCGGCGCGGCATCGTCGGGGAGCTGGCGGAGCTGCCGCTGCGCGCCGGGCGCCGCGCTCGCCCGCCGCCGGCTGAGCCGGGCTAGCTGCGAAAGCGCGGCGGCGGCTGGTACAGTCCGCCCGACCAGCGCACCAGCTCCTCGATGCTGTGCGCTGCCAGCAGCGCGGTGCTGGCCTCGCCGCGCTGCACGCCCAGATCTTCCGGATACGCCACGATGCCGCGCGCGCGCAGGCTGGCGGTGCGGCCCGGGTCGGCGCGGCGCCCGACCGGCGTGTCGCCCGCGATCGCCGCGAGCGCGGCGCGCCGCTCTTCCAGTCCCTGCGCCTGGTACAGATACGCGATGCCGAGCTCGGTCACCACGTGGCTGACGTCGTCGCCGTAGATCATGATCGGGGCGATGGGCATGCCGGCGCGCTTGCCGACCTCCAGCGCGTCCAGCGACTCGACCAGCGCCGGCGCCCCGCCCTTGCCGCGGGTCTTCACCAGCTGCACCACGAGCTTGTGGCCGCGCCGTACGCCCGCCTCCCCCGTGACGAGGCTCAGCCACGCCGGTGTGCTGTGGCGTCGCCCGCCGGGGTCGTGCCCCATGTTGGGCGCGCCGCCGAAGCCGGCAAGCCGCCCGAGCGTGACCGTCGATGAATTGGCATCGGCGTCCATCTGCAGCGTGGAGCCGATGAACAGGTCCACCCCGTACTGGCCGGCGAGCTGGCACAGCACGCGGTTCGAGCGCAGGCTGCCGTCGGCGCCGACAAAGAACACGTCGGGCCGCGCGCGCACGTACTCCTCCATGCCGAGCTCGCTGCCGAAGCAGTGCACGCTCTCGACCCAGCCGCTCTCGATGGCCGGGATCAGCGTCGGGTGCGGGTTGAGCGCCCAATGGCGGCAGATCTTGCCGCGCAGTCCGAGCGACTCCCCGTAAGTCGGCAGCAGCAGCTCGATGGCCGCGGTGTCGAAGCCGATGCCGTGGTTGAGGCTGGTGACACCGTGCCGCTCGTAGATGCCGCGGATCACCATCATGCCCATCAGGACCTGCTGATCGCTGATCAGGCGCGGATCGCGCGTGAACAGCGGTTCGAGCGCAAACGGCCGGTCGGCCTGCACCACCAGGTCCACCCAAGATGCCGGGATGTCCACCCGCGGCAGCTCACCCACCTCGTTCACCTGCGCCAGCACGATGCCGTGGCGGAACGCGGTGGCCTCGACGATCGTCGGAGTATCCTCGGTGTTGGGCCCGGTGTAGAGATTGCCGGCGACGTCGGCCCGCTCGGCGCACACCAGCGCCACGCTTGGCGTGAGATCCACGAACATGCGCGCGTACAGCTCGACGTAGGTGTAGATCGCACCGATCTCGAGCTTGCCCGCCTCCAGCAGCCGCGCCAGCGCCAGGCTCTGCGCGCCGGCGAAGGCAAAGTCCACCTTGTGGGCGATGCCGCGCTCGAACAATGTCAGGTGCTCGGGGCGGCTGATCGAGGAAATCAGCAGGTGCAGATCATGCACGCGCTGCGGGTCGACCTGTGCCAGCGCGCGCGACAAAAAGTCCGCCTGTTTCTGGTTGTCGCCTTCGAGTGCCACGCGGTCGCCCGAGCGCAGCAGCGTCTCCAGCACCGGCACCAGTGCTGCGCCGGCCAGCCATTTGCCACGGGTATGGGCAGCGATGGCGGCCAGACGCCGTGCCTTGTCATCGCGGCGCGCGGTCCATGACAATGTGGCGGGAGGTCGTGGGCTCATTGCGCATGTTGCGCCGATGTGCAGCGGCCTCGCAAGAAGTGAACTTCCGCACACGTCACGGGTCTGCCGCTGCATGGCGCGCGCACACGCACTGTGGTCGATGTTGCTGCTCTGGCCGCTCGCCGCCAGCGCCGACGGCGTCGACGTGCCGGCGCTCGGACTCAGCATCGCCTCGCTCCCCGAGGGCACCTCTGAGCCGCAGGTGACCGCGCTGCCCGAGGGCGATCAAATGATGGTGCGGCTATACAAGGCGGAGCTGCGCATCTACCGCGAGAGCGCACCGGTGCCGGCAGGCAGCGACGTCGCCAACCCGAGCTACCGCGCGAGCCTCGACGCAAAGTTCCACGAGCGCATCGAGTCGCAGGACCAGGGCGCCCCAACCGCGCTCGGCGGTCACGGCGGCTGGACCGTCGTGGAGGCACGGCCGGCGGAGCCGCCGGCGGAGACGGCCTACACCTGCATCACCTACGTCATCGTCGATGAGCACCTGTACCGGATGACGGTCACCGCCACGGGCGATCCCCGCCCACCCGAGTTCGATGGCCTGGTGAAGGCGCTGTCCGGGATCAAGTTCCAGCCGATCCGGCGCGCCTGAACCGGCGCCGCGGCGTGTACGTCAGTTGCCCGGCGTGCTCGAGAACAGCCCCGTGACGCTGCCGCTCGCCAGGATGTGGCCTTCGCGCGCGGCCTGCAGCAGCGCGTGCAGCAGCGTCTCGGAGTTGGCGGGGAAGTTGGCCGAGGCGGGCAGCGTGAGCTCGGTGTCGAGGGCATACACGGTGAACACGTAGTGATGTGCGAACGGCTCGACGCCGGTCGGCGGGCACGGCCCTTCGTAGCCGAAATCACCGAAGTCATTGTTGACCTGGCGGCCGAAGGTGCTGTTGGCGCTGCCGGCATTCTGCGGCAGGCTGGTGGTGTGCGCGGAAATGTTGTACATGCCCCAGTGGCTGAAGGCTGCGGTGGTGTCGTAGGCCACGACCACGAAGCTGCGCGTGTCGTGCGGCGCGTGCCGCCACGACAGCTGCGGCGACTCGTTACCGCCGGGGCTGCCGTCGGCGCTGCAGACGTTGAGGTTGTTGACGAGGAAGTTGTCGACGGCGCTCAGCGGCAGCGTGCCGCCATCGGCGAAAGTGCGGCTGGTGACATCGAGCCGACGGCCATCGTCGTCTCGGCCGGAATCGTCCGCCTGCGCCAGCGACAGCAAGGTCCCGGCGGCTGCGAAAGCGACGGCCAGTGCGCAGGCGTGCGCACTGCGATGCTTGGCGTTCATGGTGTGACTCCCTGACTGGACCCGATGCGGTGTCGGTCGTGCAGGCAAGCTTACTCCGCACGCGCCGCCCCCGCCGCGTTGTAACAAACAACACGCGGCGAAACTGCGGCGCGGGCTGGGCAGCTATCGCAGGTTCATGCGCAGATTCCTGGCAAGGAACGCATACATGTCGGCGCTCTGCTCGATCGCCTGCGACACGGTCTCGCCGCCGCCGTGTCCTGAGGCCAGATCCACCGCCAGCAGCACCGGCGCCGCACCCGCCTGTGCCGCCTGCAGCGCGGCGGCGAACTTGAAGGAATGCATGGGCATCACGCGCGTGTCGTGGTCGCCGGTGATCACCAGCGTCGCCGGATAGTGCACGCCGGAGCGCACATTGTGGACCGGCGAATACGCGTACAGCGCACGAAACTCCTGCGGGTTCTGGGGCGAGCCGTAGTCACCTTCCCAGCCCGCGCCCTGGCCGAAGCGGTTGAAGCGCAGCATGTCGAGCACGCCCACCTGCGGAACCGCCGCCGCAAACAGCTCCGGGTGCTGCGTCAGGCAGGCCCCGACCAGCAGTCCGCCGTTGGAGCGGCCGTGTATCGCCAGGCGTGGCGCGCTGGTGTAGTGCTTGGCGATCAGCCAACGTGCCGCGGCGATGAAATCGTCGAACACCACCTGCTTGTGCATGCGGATCGCCTGGCGGTGCCAGGCCTCGCCGTACTCGCCGCCACCACGGATGTTGGCGAGCGCGAACACCCCGCCCATCTCCAGCCACGCGATGCGCGCCGGGTTGAAGGACGGCAGGCTCGGCAGCCCGAAGCCGCCGTAGCCGTACAGCAGCAGCGGGTTGTTGCCGTGCAGGTTCAGTCCCTTGCGGTACGCCAGCACCATCGGGATGCGCGTGCCGTCCTTGGCCGGATAGAACACCTGCTGCACCTGAAAGGCCCCCGGATCGAAGGCCACGCGCGGTGCACGGAACACGGTGCTCGCGCCGCTCTTCAGGTCGTAGCGGTACACGGTCGGTGGCCGCACGAGGTCGCTGAAGGTGTAGAAGGTCTCCTCATCATCCGGGTGTCCGTCGAAACCCAGGGCGGTGCCGGGGCCCGGCAGGTGAATCTCGCGATGCGGGCTGCCGTCGAGGCCATAAGTCATGAGGCGGCTGTGTGCATCGTGCAGCGTCCGGACGATCAGCTGCTTCCCGACGAGCGTGACGCTGCGGCCGGAGAGCTCGATCGCATCCTTGCCTTGCGGGATCACGCTCTGCCAATGCTCGCGCGCGGGATGCAGCGGATCGACGGCGATCACGCGCCCGTTCGGCGCCTCGAGCGAGGTGAGGAAGTACAGCTTGCCGGCCGCAGAGCCGGCATAGACGTAGGCGGCCTCGAAACCGCTCGCCAGCCGGATCGCCGCCGCTTCGGGCGCGGTCAGATCCACGAGGTAGAGGTCCTCGCGGCCCTTGTCTCCGAGCTCGCCTTCGCCGCACCGCACGACCAGCCAGCGGCCGTCGTGCGAGAGATGCGGCTCGTACTGCCACTGTGGATGGGCGGCATCGCCCAGCACCCGGCGGTCGCTCGCTGCCGCAGTTCCGAGCGCGTGGTAGTAGACCGCGTTGCCCACATCGGTGGTGATCAGCTCCGCGCCCGCCACCGGGCGCGGAAAGGCGCTGTAGTACAGGCCCTTGCCGTCGGGGGTGAACACCGGCGGGTAGTACTTGGTGTGGCGCAGCACCTCGGGCAGGTCACGGCCGCTCGCCAGGTCGCGTATGCGCCACTCGGTCCAGTCCGAGCCGGCGAGCGACACGCCGTAGGCCATCAGCCGGCCGTCGCGGCTCGGGGCGTACCCGGTGACGATCGGGTGGCCGTCCTCCGTAAGTGAATTGGGATCGATCGCGATCCTGGGCGCTCCGCCGACCGAGTCGCTCAGGAACAGCACGCTCTGCTCCGCGCGGCCGCTGTTGCTGGTATAGAAATAGCGCCCGCCTTCCTTGAAGGGCACGCCGGTCTTCTCGAAGTCGTAGAGCGCGCCGATGCGCGCGCGGATCCGCGCGCGCTGCGGCATCGTCGCGAGGTAGCTCGCGGTGAGCTGCGCCTCGGCTTTGATCCAGGCGCGCGTCTCCGGGGAGTCAAGGTCCTCCAGCCAGCGGTACGGGTCGGGGACCGCCGCGCTGCCGTATTCATCCACCACCTGCCCGCGCGGGGCTGGCGGATAGGCGAGCCGCGGCGCGGCGCGCGCCGCCGGCATCGGCAACAAGAGCGCCAGCAGGGCGCCTGCGATGCCAAGACCGAGCAACAGCAGTTCCCCGCGCTGGAGGCTCATGGGGTTGCCTCCCCGCTCGCTTCCCCGCCGCAGAGGCGGCGCCCGCCTGCGCTCGCCGCGGCGCGGCCGCTCGGCACCCCCGACAGCCATTGAACTCGCATCGCTCCCCCGCTGCCTCATCGGGCCGCTCGCCTCAGCCGAGGGCGATTATGCCCAAGCGCCGCGGCGGCGCGCGCCGTAGAATCTGCCCATGCCGCGGCACATCGGCATCGTCGCCTGTTCCGCCGAAGGGGCCGCGCTCTGCTATCGCACGGTGTGCGTGGAGGGCGCGCAGTACTTCGGCACGCTCGCGCACCCGGAAGTGTCGATGCACACGCACTCCCTCGCCGACTACATGCAGTGCATCGACCGCGGCGACTGGCCGGGGGTGGCGGAGCTGATGCTGTCCTCGGCGCACAAGCTGGCGCGTATCGGGGCGGAGTTCCTCATCTGCCCCGACAACACCATTCATCAGGCCATGCCGTGGGTGGCGCGCCGCTCGCCGCTGCCGTGGCTGCATATCGCGGAAGTGGTGGCCGCCGAGGCGCTGGAGCGCGGCTTTCACCGCCTCGCCATCACCGGCACGCGCTACCTGGTCGACAGCGAGGTGTACCCGGAGAAACTCAGTGCGCGCGGGCTGGCGTACCTGCGTCCCAACCCGGTGGAGCGCGCCGAGATCAACCGCGTCATCTTCACCGAGCTGGTGGCGGGCGTGTTCACTCCCGCCGCGGTCGCTTACCTGCAGAAGGTGATCGGGCGCATGAAGGACGACGGCTGCGATGCGGTGATCCTCGGCTGCACCGAGCTGCCGCTCATCATGAACGATGAGAATTCACCGCTGCCGACGCTTGATTCGACGCGCCTGCTGGCGCGCGCGGCGCTGCGCCGCGCTTCCGGCAATCGCGCGCCGGGGTAAGCGCTGCCGGCCGCTTGCGGCGCCGCGCTACTTCTCGATCTTGAAAGACACCTTTACCTTGGCGCGGTAAAGCTTCACTTTGCCCTTCTCGACCACCAGGTCGAGCTGCTCCACCTCCACGATACGCAGATCGCGCAGCGACTTGCCCGCCTGGGCCACGGCCGCCGCGGCGGCCCTCTCCCACGACTCGCTGCTGGTCCCGACCAGTTCGACGATCTTGTAGACGCTGTCGGCCATGGCTGTTCCACCTCTCCCGCATCCGGCGGGCGTTTCTTGTTGTTGCCCGCAGTTGCGCGGGCCGTGAGAGATGATGCTGCCGGCTCCGCGCAATTGCAACGCGCCGCCGGCTGCACAGTGGTTGACTGATCACTCAAGCGCAGCTAGGCTGCCACTTGAATAATCACTCAACTCGAACCATGACCCCCGACACGCGCACCCGGCTGATGCTCGCCGCCATGAAGCTCTTCTGGGAGAAGGGCTACGGCTCGACCAGCGTCGCGGACGTGCTGCAGGCGGCGCGCGTGAACAGCGGCTCGCTCTACCATTTTTTCCCGGGCAAGCAGGAGCTGCTGCTGGCGGTGCTCGATGCCTACCGCGACGGCATCCGCAGCATGCTGCTGGAGCCTGCGTGGCGCGGCGTGGAGGACCCGATCGAGCGGGTGTTCGCGCTGCTGGGCCGCTACCGCCAGTCGCTCCTCGACACCGATTGCCTCTACGGCTGCCCGATCGGCAGCCTGGCGCTCGAGCTGCACGAGCCCGACCCGCCGGTGCGCGAGCGCCTCGCCGCCAACTTCGCCGTCTGGATCGATGCGATCGAGGGCTGCCTCGCCGCCGCCGGCGAGCGGCTGCCGCGCGAGCTCGAGCGGCGCGAGCTCGCCGCTTTCGTGCTCACCACCATGGAGGGTGGCGTCATGCAGGCGCGCACTTTCCGCGACATCGCCAGCTTCGATGGCGCCGTGCGCCAGCTGCGCGGCCATTTCGACCGGCTGCTGCGCGAGGCGGCTCCCCGCAGGAGCCCGCGCGCGCGTCACCCCCGAAGAAAGGAGCACAAATGAAACCCTCTGCCATCCCGGTCCTCACAGTCCTGGCGCTGCTGCTGCCGGCCGCCGGCACGCCCGCCGCCGCGCCCGTCTCGCCCTATCAGCCCCTCGGCTTCCTCATCGGTCACTGCTGGAAGGGCACCTTCCCGGACGGCAAGGCGACCGACGAGCACTGTTTCAGCTGGATCTATGGGGGCAAGTTCGTGCGCGACGAGCACGTCGTGCAGCGCGGGGGGCAGCCCGACGGCTTCGGCGAATCGATCTACCTGTGGGATCAGGCCTCGGGGCAGCTGCAGTACCTCTACATCGAGAGCGCGGGCGGCTACAGCCGCGGCACGGTCGCGAGCGAGGGCGAGACGCTGGTGTTTCCGCCGGCGCACTACCGTGAGAACGGCCAAGAGCACACCTACCGCAGCCGTTGGCAGCGCTCGGGGGCGGACGCCTACGAGGTGGTCACCGAGTTCCAGGTGCAGGAGCGCTGGGTGCCGGGCTTCACCCTGCACATGCAGCGCGAGACGGGTGGATCAGCTGACCGCGGGGGAGGTGCGCGAGCCGCGCCGACCGGCCGGGCGCCACACCGGGCGGCGCACCAGGGTGCTCTTGCCGAACAGCGACTCGATCAGATCCACGGCGAGCACCGCGGTCTTGTTGCGCACATCGAAGGCGGGGTTCAGCTCGACCACATCGAGTGAGCCCAGGCGACGCGTGTCGGCGATCATCTCCATGCACAGCTGCGCCTCGCGGTAGGTCGGTCCGCCGGGCACCTGAGTGCCCACCCCCGGGGCGATCTCCGGGTCGAGAAAGTCCACATCGAAGCTCACGTGCAGGTGTGTGTCGGCATCCAGGCCCGCGAGCGCCTGCTCCATGGTGGCGCGCATGCCCATCTCGTCCACGTGCCGCATGTCGAACACGTCCAGGCCCTGCTCGTGGACGAAGCGCTTTTCGCCGGCGTCCACGCTGCGGATGCCGATCTGCCGCACCCACGAGGGCTTGATGGCGCCGGCCAGGCCGCCGATCGCGATCAGCTGCCTGGGCCCGAAGCCGCACAGGCACGCCACCGGCATGCCGTGCACGTTGCCGCTCGGGGAGAGCTCGCTGGTATTGAAGTCCGCGTGCGCATCGAGCCACAGCACGTGCAGCTTCTTGCCCGCTTCGCGGCAATGCCGCGCCACGGCGCTGATCGAGCCGATCGAGAGGCAGTGATCCCCGCCGAGCAGGATCGGCAGGCGCCCCCTGGACAGCTCGCCGTACACGGCCGCGTGCACCAGCTCATTCCAGCGCACCACCTGCGGCAGGTGCCGGTAGCCCTGCAGCGGCGGCTCCCAGGGATTGCCGGGTCCGCTCAGGTTGCCGAGGTCGGTCACCTCGAGCTCGCGCGCACTCAGCGCCGCTGCGATGCCCGCCACGCGCAGCGCTTCGGGTCCCATCGACGCACCCCGATCCGCCGCGCCGACGTCCGTGGGAGCACCGATCAGGGTGGCGGCACGGATGCGGCTCACGCCACCACCCCGGGGCGCGTCGTGCCGGCCTTGAGCCCCTCACGGCGCTGCCCGGCGAGCAGCGCGAACAGATCCTTCGGATCATCCAGATCCGGCAGCAGGTCGATCTGCTGCTGAGTGCCGCGCTCCTCGTGATGCACGCGCATCAGGTAGCGGAGCGAGGAGAAGTCCTCGAGCGCGAAGCCCACCGAGTCGAAGATCGTCACCTCGTGCGCGCTGCTGCGCCCCGGGGCGCGCCCGGCGAGTACCCGCGTCAGCTCCGTGACCGGGTACGCGGCGTCCATCTGCTGGATCTCGCCCTCGATGCGCGACTGCGGTTCGAACTCCACCACCACGCGCACGTCCGCGCGGCGCAGGATGTCCGGGTGCAGCTCGGTCTTGCCCGGGCAGTCCCCGCCGACGGCGTTCAGGTGCATGCCCGGCTCGATCAGCTCGGGCGTGAGGATGGTGGCGTTGCACTTGTCGGCGGTGACGGTCGTGACGATGTCCGCACCGCGCACCGCCACCGCCGTCGAGGGACAGCGTGCGACGGTGAGCCCGGGCAGGCGCAGCCGTGCCAGGTTGCGCTCGAGCTTGTTGGTTGCGGCCGGGTCGGTGTCGAACAGCCGCACCTCGCGCACTCCCAGCATGTGGTGAAAGGCGATGGTCTGGAACTCGCTCTGCGCGCCGTTACCGATGAGCGCCATGACGCGGCTGCCGGCGCGCGCCATGCGGCGCGCGGCCAGTGCCGAGGTGGCCGCGGTGCGCAGCGCAGTGGTGAGGGTCAGCTCCGAGAGCAGCAGCGGATAGCCGGTCTCGACATCGGCGAGCACGCCGAAGGCGGTCACGGTGAGCAGTCCCACCTGGGTGTTCTTCGGGTGCCCGTTCACGTACTTGAACCCGTAGAGCCGCCCGTCAGAGGCCGGCATCAGCTCGATGACGCCCATCGCGGAGTGGCTCGCGTGCCGGGCGCACTTCTCGAAGGCCTCCCAGCGCAGGAAATCCGACTCGATCTCCCGGGCAAGCTCCTCGATGAAGCGCGCGGCGCCGCGGCGCGCCACCAGCTCCTGGATACGCTCGATACCGATGAAATCGACCATGGCGGCTTCTCCGTCTGAAGGCCCCGGGGCGGGATCCGAGCCTGGGCCCTGCACCCATGGTCTACGCGGCGCCGGCCAAGATAAAGACAGAAAGTTGCAAGATATATGCACCTTCCAGCACACTATGTCAGTAAGTATTGACTTTTTGATCAGATATGGACGACACCGACCGGCAGCTGATCGGCCTTTTACGTAATGACGCCCGGGCCTCGGTGGCTTCGCTGGCAAAGGCGCTCGGGGTCTCCCGCGGGACGGTCCAGAACCGCATGGCGCGACTGGCCGCCAATGGCACGATCGTCGGCTACACGGTGCGCCTGAAGCCCGATACCGGAGTCGAGCGCATGCGTGCCTTCATGACCGTTGCGGTCGAGGGCAACCAGGTTGACGCCGTGATCCGCGCGCTGCGCGGCGAGCCGGCCGTTTCCGCCCTGCACAGCACCAACGGCCGCTGGGACATCGTCGCGGAGCTGCGCGCCGACAGTCTCGAGGAGTTTGACCGCGTGCTGGCGCGCATCCGCCTGATCGAGGGCATCTCGCAGACCGAGACGAGCCTGCTGCTCTCGACGTTCAAGTTCTAGCCGACCGGCAAAGCGGTCAGGTGCGCTTGGCAGCCGGTGCCCTCGGTCTGACCTGGGAGGCCGCGCGGCGCTTCGGCCTGCGCACGAACATCTCGAGCGCGAACCCCTGCTCGATGCGGTAGCCGCGCTCGAGGTCGCGACCCTCGAGTCCGTTGAGCGCCTGCTTGGCAAGCATCAGTGCGTCGCGGTCCTTGGCGGCGATGAGGCCGGCAAAGGCGCGCGCCTCCTTCAGCAGCTTCTTCGGCGCGACCAGCCGCTCGACGGCCCCCAGGCGGTGAGCCTCGGCGGCGGTGATGCGCCCGCCGGTGAAGAACGCCGCGCGCGCCTTGTGCAGCGGGAACAGCCGCGCGATGTGCGCCGCCCCGCTCATCGCGCCGTGATCGATTCCCGGCAGTACGAAGTAGGCATCCTCGGCGGCGAGCACGACATCGGCCGCACCGCAGATGCCCACCCCGCCGCCGATCACGAAGGAATGCACCGCGCTCACCACCGGCACTTCGCAGGCGCGCAGCGCGCGCAGCGCCAGGAAACTCGCCCGGTTGAGCTCGACCAGTGCCCTGGGCTCGCGCTGCAGCTCGCTGCCGTCCACGCCGGCGCAGAATCCGCGTCCTTCGGCACGCAGCAGCAGGCAGCGCACCTCGGGGTGCGCCCCGAGCTCGCCGACCACGCGCGCCAGCTCGTTCCAGGCCGCCCCGTCGAGCGCGTTCACCGGCGGGCAGTCGAGCACCACCTCACCGACGTGCCTGTGGATGTCGCCGCGGATCGCCACGGGCGCCCTCAGGCGAGCAGCCGCAGCCAGTCGCGGTCGGCCGGCCCGTAGGCGACGAAGAACGGGTTCACCAGCTCGGCCTTGGTGTTGTACTCGAGCGGGGCGCCCGAGAGATTGACCACCGTGCCACCGGCGGCCGTGACGATGGCGTGCGCCGCGGCCGTGTCCCACTCGCTCGTCGGACCGAGGCGTGGATACACATCGGCCGCGCCCTCGGCCACCAGGCAGAACTTCAGCGAGCTGCCCATCGGCAGCAGCTCGTGCGCGCCGGCGCGCGCCAGAAAACCATCGAGCGAGTTGCCGCGGTGCGAGCGGCTGCCCACGACGCGCAGCGGCGAGGCGCTGTGCGCGGCCACGCGGATCGGCCGCGCCGGCGCGCCGGCGGCCTGGCGCCACGCCCCGACCCCGGGCAGCCCCTGATAGCTCACCTCGGTGGCCGGCACGTGCACCACCCCGAGCGCGGGGGCGTGCCCCTCGATGAGCGCGATGTTGACGGTGAACTGGCCGTTGCGCGCCAGGAATTCGCGCGTGCCGTCGAGCGGGTCCACCAGCCAGTAGCGGGCCCAGCTCGCGCGGGTGGCATAGGGCGTGTCGGCCGCTTCCTCCGACAGCACCGGGATCGCGGGGGTGAGCGAGCGCAGCGACTCCAGGATCGAGCGGTGCGCGCGCAGGTCCGCCGTGGTCAGCGGCGAGTCGTCGGCCTTGAGCGTGGTGCTGCTCTCGCCCGAGGCGTACACCTCGAGGATCTCGCGCCCGGCCTGGCGCGCGATGTCGGCCACGCACGCCAGCAGTTCGGCCGACGCAGCGCTCATGCCCGGCCCGTCACGCGTGCCGCCTCCAGATGCGCGATGATGCGCTCGGCGGCCTGCTCGGCGCTCAGCCGCGTGGTGTCGATGCGGATCTCGGGATGCTCGGGCGCCTCGTACGGGGAATCGATACCGGTGAAGTTCTTGAGCTCGCCGCGCCGCGCCTTCCTGTACAGCCCCTTGACGTCGCGCCGCTCGGCCTCGGCGAGCGGGGTATCGACGAACACCTCGAGGAATTCCCCGGGCGCGAACAGCTCGCGCGCCATGCGCCGCTCGGAGCGGAACGGGGAGATGAACGACACCAGGACGATGAGCCCGGCGTCGACCATGAGGCGCGACACCTCCGCGACGCGGCGGATGTTCTCGACGCGGTCCTGGGCGGTGAAGCCGAGGTCCTTGTTGAGCCCGTGGCGCACGTTGTCGCCATCGAGCAGATAGGTGTGCCGTCCCTGCGCGGCGAGCCTCTTCTCGATGAGGTTCGCGATGGTCGACTTGCCCGCGCCCGACAGCCCGGTGAGCCACAGCACGCACGCCTGCTGGCCCTTGAGGCGCGCGCGCACCTGCTTGTCGACGTCGAGCGCCTGCCAGTGCAGGTTCTGCGAGCGCCGCAGCGCGAAGTGGATGAGACCGGCGCCGACCGTGGCGTTGCTCAGGCGGTCGATGAGGATGAAGCCGCCGAGCGCGCGATTCTGGTGATAAGGCTCGAAGGCGATGGCCCGATCCAGCTCCAGCTCGCACACGCCGATGTCGTTGAGCTCGAGCCGCTCGGCCGCGGTGTGCTCCAGGGTATTGACGTTGATCTTGTGCTTGAGCGGGATGATGGTGGCGAGCGCGGTGCAGGTGCCGGCCTTCATGAAGTAGGAGCGTCCCTGCAGCATCGGCTCCTCGTGCAGCCACACGAGCGTCGCCTCGAACTGGCTCGCCACCTGCGGCGGGGAATCGGCCGCGGCCAGCACATCGCCGCGACTGACGTCGGTCTCGGCATCGAGCGTGACGGTGACCGACTGGCCCGCCACCGCCGCCTCGAGGTCCCCGTCGGCGGTCACGATGCGCGCCACCTGCGCCTCGCGCCCCGAAGGCAGCACGCGGATGCGGCCGCCGCGCCTGAGCATGCCGCTCACGATCTGCCCCGCAAAACCGCGGAAGTCCGCGTGCGGCCGGTTGACCCACTGCACCGGCAGCCGGAACGGGCGCGCCGCGAGCCCGCTACCGACCTCGACGCTCTCGAGGTGCTCTAGCAGCGGCGCGCCCTGGTACCAGGGTGTGCGCGCACTGCGCGCGATGACGTTGTCGCCGTGCACCGCCGACAGCGGAATGGCGGTGATGTCGGTGAGCTTGATGCGCGCGGCGAACTCGCGATAGTCGGCCACGATCGCCTCGAAGGTTTCGCGTGCGTAGCCGACCAGGTCCATCTTGTTCACCGCCAGCACCACCTTCTCGATGCCGAGCAGGTGCACGAGGAAGCTGTGGCGGCGCGTCTGCGTGAGCACGCCCTTGCGGGCATCGATCAGGATGACCGCCAGGTCTGCGGTCGAGGCACCGGTCACCATGTTGCGGGTGTACTGCTCGTGCCCCGGGGTGTCGGCCACGATGAACTTGCGCCGCTCGGTCGCGAAGAAGCGGTAGGCGACATCGATGGTGATGCCCTGCTCGCGCTCGGCGGCCAGCCCGTCGACCAGCAGGGCGAAGTCCAGCTCGCCGCCGCGCGTGCCCAGCTTGCGGGAATCCTCGGCGAGCGTGCGCAGCTGGTCCTCAAACACCAGCTGCGACTCGTACAGCAACCGCCCGATGAGCGTCGACTTGCCGTCATCCACCGAGCCGCAGGTGATGAAGCGCAGCAGGCTCTTGCGCTCGTGCGCGGCGAGGTAGGCGCCGAGGTCGCGGCTGATCAGGTCCGAGGGCGCGGCCATCAGAAGTAGCCCTCCTGCTTCTTCTTCTCCATGGAGGCAGCGGCGTCGTGGTCGATCACCCGTCCCTGCCGCTCCGAGGTACGCGTCGCCAGCATCTCCTGGATGATCGCCGGCAGCGTGTCCGCCTCGCTCTCGATGGCCCCGGTCAGCGGATAGCAGCCGAGGGTGCGGAAGCGCACCTTGCGCAGCACCGGCTGCTCGCCAGGCTTCAGCGGCAGGCGCTCATCGTCGACCATGATGAGCGCGCCGTCGCGCTCCACCACCGGGCGCGGCGCGGCGAAGTACAGCGGCACGATCGGGATGTTCTCGCGCCAGATGTACTGCCACACGTCCAGCTCGGTCCAGTTCGACAGCGGAAAGACCCGCAGGCTCTCCCCGGGGCGCTTGCGCGCGTTGTACAGCGACCAGAGCTCGGGGCGCTGCTGCTTCGGGTCCCAGCGGTGCGCGGCGCTGCGGAACGAGAAGATGCGCTCCTTGGCGCGGCTCTTTTCCTCGTCGCGGCGCGCCCCGCCGAAGGCGGCATCGAAGCCGTATTTGTCCAGCGCCTGCTTCAGCGCCTGGGTCTTCATGACGTCGGTGTGCACCTGCGAGCCGTGAGTGAAGGGGTTGACCCCGGCGCGCAGCCCCTCCTCGTTCACGTGCACCAGCAGCTGCATGCCGAGCTGCCTGGCCATGGCGTCCCGGAACTCGTACATGGCGCGGAATTTCCAGGTGGTATCGACGTGCAGCAGCGGAAACGGCGGGGTGCCGGGGTAGAAGGCCTTGACCGCCAGATGCAGCATGACCGCGCTGTCCTTGCCGATCGAGTACAGCATCACCGGCCGCGCGCACTCGGCGACCACCTCGCGCAGGATGTGGATGCTTTCGGCCTCGAGCCGTTGCAGGTGCGTGAGCGAGCCCGGCAGCGCTTGGGTGCTCGAGGGCGGCGCGGCCAGCGGGACGGCGTCGTTCATACTTCGGTCTTCATCGATGCAACAGTGCTCCGCGAACAGGTCGGTTTATCGTATCGGGCACGAGCGCGCGCGGCCGAACGAACTTATGGGCGCGATCGCTGGTCCAACTGCCCACCCTCCATAGCGAGATTAAGTTCAAGGAAATCAACCGGCAACCGCCCTCACTGCTCCGAACGACCCGGCCCGCCTTCCAAGCGGCCGGCACGCAGGGTAGCGCGGCGCGGGGACCGGCGGCCGTAATTGTGCGACGAAGCAACTGGAGGCGCTGCGCCATGCGTGCTCTACTGTCTGCCGTGGCTCATCCCGCGAAATCGCTGCTGTGCGGTTGCGTGCTTGCGATGCTGTCGGCACCGCTCGCCGCCGCAGCGATCTCCCCCAATCCGATCCCCGGGGTGGACGCCCCGGCCGCCTCCCCCGCGGCAACTCCCGCCGACCAGCTGGAAGAGATCATCGTCCAAACCTCCGAGCCGCGCTTCGTCGCCCCGACGCGCCGCGATCGCATCGGAAGGATCTGGGCGCCGGTGCTGATCGACGGCAAGGGGCCGTACCGCCTGGTGCTGGATACCGGGGCGACGCGCTCGGCCATCACCGCGCGCACCGCGCTCTCTCTCGGGGAGTATCCGAACCAGAACGCGGACACGACGCTGGTGACCGGGTTCACCGGCTCGGCGGTGGTGCCGATGGTGCACGTCGACAAGCTCGAGGTGGGGGAGCTGCTGATGGGGCCGAGCGACCTGCCGGTGCTGCAGGACGTGTTCGGCGGTGCCCAGGGGGTGCTCGGCATCGAAGGGCTCGCCAACAAGCGCATCTACGCCGACTTCACGCGTGACCAGCTGGTGATCTCGCAGTCGCACGGCGAGCGCGCCCGCGTCGGCTTCACGGTGGTGCCGCTGCACGTCGTGCACGGCGGCCTACTGGTGGCGGATGTGCGCGTCGGCTTCGTGCGCGCCAAGGCGATCATCGACACCGGCGCCCAGGGGACGGTCGGCAACCTCGCGCTGAAGGAAGCGCTCATGCGCAGGTCGCGCAACCTGTCCCAGGCGGACATCATCGGCGTGACCCTCGACGTGCAGCGCGGGGACAACATCGAGCTGCCCGACATCGACTTCGGCAGGCTCACGGTGCAGGGCGCGCACGTGGTGTTCGGCGACATGTACCTGTTCCAGCACTGGCACATGCTCGATGAGCCGACCCTCACCATCGGCATGGACCTGCTCGGCTCCTTCGACGTGATGATCATCGACTACAACCGCCACGAGCTGCAGATCCGCCCGCGCCAGGGACCTGAATCGCCCTGGTGAGCCTGCGCCGGCCTTAGCGCTTCAGGACTTGCCGCGTCCCTGCGGCCGCATGCGCAGGAAGCGCCGGCGCTCGTTCCACTGGTGACGCGCGTGCAGCCGCTCGGACTGGCTGGCCGGCTCCGGCGGCAGCGTCTGCAGCGCGCGCAGCGCCGCCGCGTGCGCCATGGCCACGGCCGGATCGGTCTGCAGCAGCGCCCGGTAGTGCTCGAGAAAAGCCTGCTCGGCGGGGGCGCCGCCGCCGCTGAGCAGCTCGCGCGCGTGTGCGCCGATCGCCGCGGCCTCGGTGGGGGGCAGATCCTTCGCGGAGGCGAGTGCGTGATCGACGTCCGCGATCAGGCCGTACAGCGGCTGCAGCCAGGCCCACTCAGGACTGGTGGTGATCTGCTGCAGCCGCTCGAGTGGCGTTGCGGGCGGGGAGAAGTGACGCTCGGCTTCCAAGAGCGCCCCGAGCACCCCCTGCAGCGCACTGCTGCTCTCGCGCAGGCCCTCGAGCCACTCCTCAGCCATCGCTCTCCTCCGTTCGCGGCTAGGGTAGCCGCTCGCCTCAGGCGGTGCCAGGCAGCGGCGGCAGGGCGCAGCTCACCAGCTCGCCGATGCTCCCGAGCTCCAGGTCCGGCGCCGGCCAGCGCGCGCGCTCGCGCGCATCGAGCGCGTAGTGTCCCTGGCGCGGAAAGATCGTAGTGAGGCGCTCGCCCCAGACCTGCTTCATGGCCGCAAGGATGCGCAGCTTGTCATCCACCATGACGTAGTGGCGTGCCGGGTAGCGGCGCGCCACCGCATCGAGCATCTGCTCCTTGTGCAGATAGATGAGCACGCGCCCCTCCACGGCGTCCCACAGACCGGAGCGCTGCACCTTCAGCGGCTGGAACACCACGTCGCCGTCAGAGAGGATGACCGTGGGGCCGAGGCGCGCACAGCGCGCCAGCGCCTCGAGGGCCTGCGGATAGAGCCGTTCGCTGAAGGGGTAGTCCACCAGGTACAGCGACAGGCGCAGCAGCTGCGGATCGTCGAGGTTCTCCAGGCGGTAACGCTGCAGTGCCCCAAGGTAGTCGGCGTATCCGAGCTGGCCGCGCAGCTCCTCGAAGATCGCCCAGTAGCGTTCGCAGCTGGCGCGGCCGAACTCCGCCTCCAGGTACGCCCCCAGATCGCCCTGCACGGCATCGTTGTCGAGCAGGGTGTTGTCGACGTCGAACAGAAACACCGTGTCTGGGTCCATGAACTGCATCCCGGCGCCGCAGCCGGGAAACAGTGTACGCTCCGCGGCGCGGCCCAAAGTCAACCGGGCGGCCCGGCGTGCGTTGCCAGCGCCCAGAGCGCCGCATGGGGGTATTGCAGCGTGAACATCCGCTCGCTCGTGAGTTTCGCTTCGCAGCGCCGGCTGCGGCTCGGCTGCGTTTCGCTCGCCGCGGCGGCGACGCTCGCCGGTTGCGGCTACGGCTCGAGCAGCTACTACCCGGCCGTGACCATCCCGGTGCCGAACTCGGTGGCGATCGCGGACGTCAACGCGGATGGCGCGCCGGATCTCTTGGTCGCCACGACCGCCGACCAGGGCTATGCCCAGAATCCGGGCTATGCGAATGTCATCCTCAATAGCGCCGGCGTGCCGGGGACCTTCAACAAGGGCATCCAGTACCACACCGGGGCGAATAACCCCTCGAGCATTGCGGTGGCGGACCTCACCGGCTCAGGAGCGTTCGACCTGGTGGTCGCGAACTTCGGCAGCGGCAACGTCTCGCTGTTCCTGCACGGGGCAACCGCCGGTACCTTCCAGGCGGCGTCGCTGATCAAGACCGGCGGCTTGCCCAACCAGGTGGTGATCGACGATCTGGACGGGGATGGCAAGCCGGACATGGTGCTGGCGGATCTGAGTCTCAGCGGCAATGCCATCGTGCTGCGGCAGGATCACGCGAGCCCGGGCCGATTCCTGGCGCCGCTGCTGCTGCCGACCGGCAATCAGACGCCCTCGGTCGCGATCGGCGACCTGGACGGCGACGGGGCGCCGGACATCGTGGCCGCGACCTATGACGTCTACGGCAACAACGGCACGGTGTACGTCTTCTACCAGGATCCCGCCAAGCGCGGCACGTTCGCAGCGCCACTGAAATTCCCCGCCGGTGCGCAGCCGCAGTCGGTGAAGATCGCCGACGTCAACGGTGACGGGCTCCCGGACATCATCGCAGCCAACTTCGGGCCGGGCTCGGATCAAACAGGCAGCGCCGGGGTGTCGGTGCTGCTGCAGGATGCGGCGCACCCGAGAAGCTTCCTCGCCCCGGTCACCTATGCCACCGCCGGAGCCTCGATCGATGTCGCGGTCGCGGACCTGGATGGCGACACCAAGCCCGATCTGGTGGTCGCCAATCTCGCCCCCTTCCCGAGCGGCAGCGTCTCGGTGCTGCTGCAGGATCCGGCGCGTGCCGGGGTGTTCCTGGCCGCGAGCAACTATCCGGGCTTCGGTCAGCCGCTGAGTGTCGCGATTGCCGATCTCAATCACGACGGTCATCCGGACATCGCCGTGGCGGACGCCAACAGCGCAACCGTGCTGTTTCAGATGGCGGCCTCGCCCGGCAAGTTCGCACCGGCGCAGGCAGTCGGGCAGTAGGAGTTGCGGCAAGAAAAAGGCCGCGGCTTTGATGCCGCGGCCTTTTCGATCGCTATCGCGACGGCTCAGCGAGCGCTGTAGCCGCGCGCATCCAGGCACGCCACCATGGCGCGGCGGTAGTCCGCCGGCGATCCCGAGCCCTGCTGCGAAGAGCGGGTCGGATCAAAGCCGGTCTGATTCGCCGCCCAGCTGTGGCACTCGTAACGGTCGTTCTGGGTCTGCTCGTCGCTCTGTCCGTTGCGCGGATAGATATACACATCCCCGTTACCTGACGGCTCGGCCGCGCCGCTCGCGCCGGCCGAATCGTTGTAGTACCCGGAATCACCGCTGTCGGACGGCGGCGGGTCGGTCACGACATAGCCGTTGTCCGACGGGCTATAGGTGTAATACAGGTTGTTCCAGTAGTAGTACGGCACCCCGCCCCACCAGAAGGTCGCGTAGCCGAGCGGAAGGACTGGCAGGTACCAGGCGTACCCGGGGTAAAACCACACGTGCGGCCAATACACCCCGTGCCAATAGCCGCCGTACCACCCGTGGTAGGGGCCGACGTACGCGTTGCCGTGCCACCCGACGGGGTAGCTGCCGTGCCAGCCGCTCGCCACACCCGCGCGCGCGAAGTGCGCCGAGCCGTGGACGGCTGCGTGGCCTGCGCTGCTGAAATGGGGTGCGTAATGCGCCCCGCCGTAACCGTAGTGCGCCCCGCCGTACGGGCTTGAGAAGTGGCCAGGACCTCCGAAGTAGTGGCCGCCGCCCATCGGCGCCATAGCGTGCCCGCCGAAACCGCCGGCGAAGTGCCCGCCTCCGCTGAAGTGGCCTCCACCGCCGCCCATGTGCCCGCCACCACCGCCGCCCATGTGCCCGCCGCCGCCGCCCGTGCCGCCACCGCCCGTGCCGCCGCCGTGCTGGGCATAAGTCAAACCCGGTGCACCCGCTACCGCCAAGCCGAGCAGCAGGGCTCCGACTGTCCGAATAACGCGTGCTGTAATCACTTTCATCACCCCGTTCTGTGGCCAAGGCAGCTCTCGCGGAGGCGTTCCCTGGCCCGATGATTAGACGCCCGCCAAGCGTCGCCGTTCAAGCTGCACCCATTAAAACGCAGCCGCTCGGCTCCTCGTTGACTGCCCTTCGAGGATGGGACCGATTTGGTGTTTTTCAAAGGCTGATCAGCTACCTGCGCGCGGGCGCAGTTCACGCGGCGTTCAGGTAGCACGCGCGCCGGGCGTTCCCGGAGGCTGCGATTCAGAAGACCATATTGACCGCCACTGCGGGAGTCGCCGAAGTCGAGACATTGCGGCCGATCTGGATGATGCGCACGCCGAAGATCACCCCGACCGCGCCGCTGAAGTTGTACTCGATGGCCGGGGCGAAGATCAGCGCGTAGGAGGAGCCGGTCTCCAGGGGATATCCCGGGGGGGCGGGCACGCGGCTCGTGATGCGGGTACTGGCCCCGTACTGGTAGACGACATCCAGCGCCAGCACCCAGTTGCGGGTGAGGCTGTACTCGCCGGCGAGGTCCACCGAGAACGTATCGCCCGGGTAGGCATCGCCGCGGAAGCCGTGCGCGGTTCCATAGACGCTCTGGTCGTGCACGCTCACCGACGAGGACCACGTGTACGTCAGATCGAGCCGCCCGCGCAGGATGCGTCCGTTCGGCATCCAGAAGTAGTCCTGCGAGTACAGCGCCAGTGCGGTGGTGTAGGCACCCGCACCGTAACCGTCACTCGGGTGCACGAGCTCATCGTAGCGCCCGGTCGGCAGCGTCTCGTCGATGACCACGGCAACGGAGGGCACGTAATGCCCGTCTTGGTAGCGCGTCAGGCCGTACCCGGCCTGCAGGGTGAAGTCCCCCACGCCGATCCCGGAGCTGTTGGGCGCGCCGGCCGGCTCGTTGTAGGCGAAGCGCGGAATGATTCCCGCGGTCAGGCGGTCGGTGACCCCGTAGAGCATGTAGGTGAGCGAGCCGATGTCGTGCTCGTAGGGGCCGGCATGGTGCCGGCCCTGCGCATCGATGTGACCGTCGGTCATGACGTCGTACAGGTATGGCTCGATGAGCGCATGCCCCTGCGGCAGCGTCGAGCCCGAAGGCGCCAGCAGCGGACCGGTCCACCAGGCGTCATCGCGCGACTGCAGCTCGGCCGCCGCCGCGGGGCCGGCCGCGGCCGCGGCGCTGAGCAGAAGCCATGCAATGCAGTGTCTCAAGATCGGCGCTCCGGTCCTTGCGTGCATGATCCCTGCGCGGCCATCCCTGCGCACTCCGTTTCCTGCTGTTGCACGGTCAGTTTTGGACCTACTCGCACAGCCGCCTGGCACTGTGACGCACGTCACACACGCCTCCTGAAGGTTAACTTTCCGTCACAAAGGTCAGCAGCGCCGAAGCTGCGACGTTGTTAACGCCCGAAGGCCGGGAGGTTCCGGCTCAATAGCGACCGAGCAAAAACAGCCTTTTCAGGAGGAGATGTCCCATGTTGAAGTCCGTTCGTACCGCTCTGACCGTCGCCGCCGCGACCCTGGCGCTCAGCGGCCTTGCCACCGGCGCGCTCGCCGACGAGACGCAGTGGCAGAAGAATCACCCGCGGCGCACCGAGGTGAACGACCGCCTGAAGAACCAGGACAAGCGCATCAACAAGGAGGTCAAGGAGGGCGAGATCAGCAAGGCGCAGGCGCATCAGCTGCATAAGGAAGATCACAACATCCGCAAGGAAGAGCGCGCGATGGCGAGCACCAACGGCAGCCACATTACCAAGGCCGAGCAGAAAGCGCTCAACCAGCAGGAGAACCAGGTCAGCAAGCAGATCGGCAAGTAATCGATCTGAAGCTTGCGGGCGGGAGCGCGGCGCACTGCGCTCCCGCCGTTTTTTTTTCGGTGCCCGCCGCGCGCAACCGCCCTCCCCTCAGGCGCGCAGCGAGAACGGCGTGAAGTTGGTGCCGCGATCGTAGTAGTCCTCGTGCTCGGTGCGCTTCAGAAACGCGACGATCCGGTAGGTCACCGGCGTCATGAGGATCTCCCACCCGGACTTGAGCACGTACTGCGTGGTGGTGACGGTCAGCAGCTGCGCCGGGGTCCACACCGCGGCGAAGGCGAGGCAGTAGAACAGCGCCGAGTCCACCAGCTCCCCGCACAGCGTCGAGCCGATGATGCGGCTCCACAGCCAGCGTCCTTCGGTCCACAGCTTCATCTTCGCCAGCACGTAGCTGTTGACGAACGAGCCTGACCAGAAGGCGATGATGGAGGCGCAGATGATGCGCGGGGTGCTGCCGAAGATCTCCTGCACCGCCGGCTGCTTGGCGCGCCAGAAATCCGCCGGCGGCAGGTGCACGATCACGGCCGCCATGAGCGCTGCGAACACCAGCGCCCCGAAACCGCTCCACACCACGCGCCGGTCGCGTGCATAGCCGTACACCTCGGTGAGGATGTCGCCGAAGATGTACGAGATCGGGAAGAACAGCACCCCCGCCATGAAGGTCACCGGGCCGATGAGCGGCACGTGCACGGTCGAGACCTTCGCCGGACCGATGAGGTTCGAGCACAGCAGCACGCACACGTAGGCGCCGAGGAACAGGTCGTAGTAGCGGTAGGCCTTCATGGCGCGGCCGGCAACACCGTGCCGGACGCTTCGCCGAAGCCGATGCGGGCATAGCCGGAGCGCTCGCACCAGGCGCGCAGCGCGACCCGGTCGCCGTCCTCGAGGAAGGTGCGCGTCTCCCCGCCCGAGAGCGCGAGCGGCTGTTTGCCGCCGGCGGTGAGCTCCAGGAGCGAGCCGGCTTCCCCCGCAGCCGGACCGGACTGGGTGCCGCTGCCCAGAAGATCACCGGCCCTAAGATTGCAGCCGTTGACGGTGTGGTGCGTAAGCATCTGAGCGACCGTCCACCAGGAGTCGCGAAAGCGCGAGTGCGACAGGCGCTGGGGCGGGATGCCGGCGGCGCGCATGCGGGCACTCTCGAGCCATACCTCGAGCTGGATGTCGAGGCCACCGGCGCTGCGCATCCCGGCATCATCCAGATAGGGCAGCGGCGGCGGCTCCCCGGGCGGACGCGTCCAGGGCACTCGAAAGGGCGCCAGCGCTTCCAGCGTCACCACCCAGGGCGAGACGGTGGTGGCGAAGTTCTTGGCGAGGAACGGACCCAAGGGCTGGTACTCCCACGCCTGCACGTCGCGCGCGGACCAGTCATTCAGCAGGCACAGGCCGAAGATGTGGCGCTCGGCCGCAGCGAGCGGCACCGGCTCGCCGAGCGCATTGCCGCAGCCGATGAACACGCCCAGCTCCAGCTCGTAGTCGAGCCGGCGCGTGGCAGTGAGCTCAGGCTGCGTGGCGCCCGCGGGCATCACCTGGCCGCGCGGCCGCACCACCCCCTGACCGGAGATGCAGATCGAGGAGCTGCGGCCATGGTAGGCGACCGGTACCCACTTGTAGTTGGGCAGCAGCGGGTTGTCGGGACGGAACAGCCGCCCGACCGCGGTGGCGTGGTGGATGGAAGCGTAGAAGTCGGTGTAATCACCGACCTGCGCAGCCACACGGTACTCGGCATCGGCCTGCGGCACGAGCCGCGCGCCGCGGCGCGCCCCCTGCGGCGCATCGGCGCGCAGCAACTGCGACAGCGCCGCACGCAGCGCTGCGGCCGGCTCCGGCCCGAGTGCCATGAGGGCATTGAGCGTCGGCTGCGCGCAGGCACCGAGCGCCTCGCCGGCGAGACCTGCGAGGGGCGCGGCGGCGTGCAGCGCCCCGAGGTCCAGCACCTGATCGCCGATCGCCACTCCGCCGCGGAACGGCTCGGTGCTGCCGGCGCGGCGGAAGGCGGCGTACGGCAGGTTCTGCAGCGGAAAATCGCCGTCCGCCCGGTTGGCGGAACCCACCCAGCTGCGCAGCTGCGGGTCGTGCGTGGCGTTGAGCGCGCGCGGCATTCTCAGCGCCTGCGCGGGCGAGGTGCGCCGCGCGCGGGCGCCGGCGTGAAGCGCTTCTTCACCCCCTGCCACAACTGCGGGTAATCCTTCTGCAGCAGCGGACTGTCGAGCGCGTAGCGGGTCGGGCAGATCAGCGCGCGGGTCTCGAACATGAAGGCCATGGTATTGGTGATATGGGCGGGCCTGGAGGTATCGGCGCGGCGCGCCTTCGCATAGCTCGCCTCGTCCGGGCCGTGACCGCTCATGCAGTTGTGCAGCGAAGCCCCGCCGGGGAGGAAGCCGCCGGCTTTGGCGTCATATACCCCCTTGATCAGCCCCATGAACTCGCTCGCCACGTTGCGGTGGAACCAGGGCGGACGGAACGTGTCCTCCATCACCAGCCAGCGCGGCGGAAAGATCACGAAGTCCAGCGCATCGACGCCCGGGGTATCGCTGATCGACTGCAGCACCAGGAAGATCGAGGGATCGGGGTGATCGTAGCTGATCGAGCCGATGGTGTTGAAGCGGCGCAGGTCGTAGCGGTAAGGGGCGTAGTTGCCGTGCCAGGCGACCACGTCGAGCGGTGAGTGGGCGAGCGGCGCGCGCCACAGGTGACCGGCGAACTTCGCCACCAGCTCGAACTCGCCCTCCCGATCCTCGTACCAGGCCACCGGGGTCTCGAAGTCGCGCGGGTTGGCGAGGCCGTTGGAGCCGATCGGACCCAGGTCCGGCAGGCGCAGCGGCGCCCCGAAGTTCTCGCACACGTAGCCGCGCGCGGCCGGCTCGGTGAGCTCGACGCGGAAGCGCAGGCCGCGCGGGATGACGGCGATCTCGAGCGGCTGCACCTCGAGGGTGCCGAGCTCGGTCCACAGGCGCAGCCCGCCGAGCTGCGGCACGATCAGGAGCTCCCCGTCGGCATCGTAGAAGAAGCGCTGCATGGAGCGGTTGGCGCTGTACCAGTGAATGGCGCAGCCGCGCTGCTCGTCGGGCGAACCGTTGCCGCCTACGGTGGCAAGTCCGGCGATGAAGTCGGTGGCGCGCGCGGGCAGCGGCGGCGGATTCCAGCGCAGCTGGTTGGGCGTGGGCTCCGGCTGCGCGAAGGCGCTGGTGAGCGCGCCGTCCTCGGTGCGCTCGAAGCGGCCGTGCTGCGCCGCGGGGTGGATGCGATACAGCCAGCTGCGGCGGTTGGCGTGGCGCGGCGCGGTGAAAGCGGTGCCGGAGAACTGCTCGGCGTATAGCCCGTAGGCCGGCCGCTGCGGGGAGTTGCGTCCCTGCGGCAGGGCGCCGGGCAGCGCCTCGCTCGCGAAGTGGTTGCCGAAGCCGCTCTGGTAACGCGGCGCGGGGCCGCCTGCCACGGCGGCCGCCGCTGCACGGGTGCTCATGGACTGCTCCGAATCGCAATGCGGGCCCGCATGATGCCACGCCGCCGCGCCGCCGAGCGCCACGGGTTTCTTGCCGGCCTGAGACGCCTGGAGCAGGCGTTGCGGCTCACCGGGCCGGACGCGGACTGAGTGCTAACATGCGCCGCGTGCCGCGCCGTGCCCTCGCCTTGTTCTGCCTTGCGCTGCTCGCCGCCACCGCGCGCGCCGCGACGGCGGCACTTGCGCCCCTTGCGCACTCGGCGCAGGTGAGCGTGGAAGGCGCCAGCACCCCGGCGGGACTCGCGCTGCGCATCGTTCCCACGCCTCCTGCCACCAGCCTCGCGGTGAGTGGCGTGTCGGTGTCGGTCGACGGCAAGAGCGTCGCGGCCACGCGCGCGGCGGATGGCTCCTGGCTAGCGCCCCTCGGCTCACCGGGCTCCGGAGAGCGGCTCGAGATCATGGTCGACCACGACGGCATCCGCGAGGTGCTGACCGCCGGTGCCGTGCCGGCCGCGGCTGCCCCGCCCGCCCCGGCCACCGGGCTGCTCGGCGATCACAAGCAGATGGCGTGGTGGATCCTCAACATCGCCATCGTGCTGATCGCCGCGCTCGCCATCTCCCGGCGCCGCTCGTAGGGCGGCCGACCACGCCTCACTGCGAGGTGATGGTCTTCAGGTAGCGGTAGAAGAACTCGTTCCCCTCGTAGAACGCCTTGACGCCGATGCGCTCGTCGCGGCCGTGCGCGCGCTCGTCATCGCGATCGATGGCCACCGCCGAGATCCCGTAGGTCGGCATGCCGGCGGCGCTGGTGTAGATCGCATCCGAGGCGCCGCCGTCCATGTAGGGGATCACCTTGACGCCCGGCCACATGGCACCCACCAAGTCAGCGAGCGGCTTCTGCACCTCCGCGCGCATCGGCGGCGGCGGGAAGCCGCGCTGGTCGGGGGCGGTGTCGGTGATCGTGCCGTTGTCGGCCACGTAGCGCACCGTGACCTTCGCATCGCCCAGCACCTTGATCAGGTCCTGGCGCACTTCCTCCTTGGAGTGCCCGGGCAGGATGCGGCAGTTCACGTTGGCGGTCGCGCGCTGCGGCAGCGCGTTGTTGGCGTGGCCGCCCTCCAGGCGCGTCGCGACGCAGGTGGTGTGCAGGGTCGTGGCGATCGCAGGGATCGACATCAGGTGCTTGAGGGCGGCCTCATCCGGCGGGTTCTTGAGAATGCCGCGGTAGCTGGCCGCCTCCTCGCCGCCGGCGGCTGCCATGCGCTCGAAATAGGCGCGCGTGACGTTGTTGAGCTCGAACGGGAACTGGTAGGCGCCGATCTTCAGCAGCCCCTGCGCGAGCTCGTAGATCGCGTTGTCGGGTCGCGGCTGGGAGCTGTGGCCGCCCTTGTTGGTCACGATCAGCTGGTAGTCGCCGTACACCTTCTCGGTGGCGCCGAGCTGGAACACGACCGGCTTGCCGTGCTCGGACTTGAGCTGGGAGCCGTCATGATTGAGGACGAACTCGGCGTCGATCAGCTCACGGTGATTCTTGATGAGCCACGCCGGGCCGTTGCAGCAGCCGCCCTCCTCATCCGCGGTGAGCGCGAGGATGATGTCGCGGTCGGGGCGGAACCCTTCGCGCTTCAAGCGGATCAGCGTGGCCGTCATGATGGCATCGCCGTCCTTCATGTCGGAGCTGCCGCGGCCGTAGAAGTAGCCGTCCTTCTCGATGAACTGGAACGGATCGGTGGTCCAGTCCTCACGCCGCGCCTCGACCACGTCGAGGTGCCCGATCAGCAGCACCGGGCGGTGCTTGCCGCTGCCGTGCAGCCGCACCACCACGTTCTTCTTGCGCTCATTGGGGCCGCCGACGAACACGTCGGCCGGCGGGAAACCCGCGTCGCGGAAGCGCTTCGCCATGGCCTCGGCGGCGGCGGTGACGCTGCCCACCGAATCGGTGGTGTTGATCTCGATCAGCTGCTTGAAGATGTCGCGCGCCAGCGCATCCGAAGCCTTGTCGGCCTCGCTCTCGGCCGCGGACACGGCTGCCGGCGCGAGCAGCGCGCCCGACAGCAGCGCTGCGAGCAGCGCCGCCGGGATGGATGGGCGCAGGCGTCTGGTCATGGATGTCTCCCTTGTGGAGCAGTGGTGAAAGCTCTTGCGTACGACTCGACCACCAGCAGCCGGAAGGTGCCCGGCAGGATCGCGGGGCGCGGATGCGGGTGCTCGGGTGTGACCGGCGGCGGCGCACCGAAGTTCGCGGTCACCAGAAAAATGCGGTGCGTGCGCTCATCGAGCGCCATGGTGCGGGCCCCGGGTTGGGTGGGGAGCGACTGGGCCACCTCGGGAACGCCGGCGGCGTCCACCGTCACGGCGGTGAGCACGCCTTCGCCGCAGGAAGCGAACGCCAGTCGCGCCGTCGGATCATAAACGGCGAAATCGACCCCGGCGCCGATCGGTGCGGTGCCCGACACGCGGCCGCTGGCCGCGTCCATCGCCGCCATCACCCTGTTGCCGCAGGCCGGGAACAGCCGCTGATGCCCGGCATCGAAGGCGAGCCCCGCGGGCCCCTCGCAGCCTGTCACCGGCCACACGGCCGTCACGCTGAGGGTGTGCGCATCGAGCGCGGCGATGCTGTTCTTGTCCTCGAGATTGACGTACACGTGCCCCTTGCCATCGCCGGCCGCGGACTCCGGCCGCCCGGGCAGCGCGATGGTGCCGGCGATGCTGTCGCTGCCGGCCTCGATGACGGTCACATTGCTGCTGCGGCCGTTGAAGGCGAACACGCGCCGCGTGCCGGCCTCGTAGTAGATGCCGTCCGGCGCCTCACCGGTGGACTTGATCTCGGCGAGCCGTGCTAGTGTCTTCAGGTCGAACACCACGATGCTGCTGCTGCGCCCGGCACTGATGTAGCCGCGACCGAGTTCGGGGGCGAGCGCGATACCGTGCACGCCGGGCGTGTCGGGAATCTCGCCGATGAGGTGCATGTCGTCGGTGTCGATGACCAGCACGCGCGTGGCGTGGGAGATGAACAGCCGATGGCCGCCCTGCTCGAAGGTCAGGTAGTCCCAGCCCTCATCTCCCGGGAGCGGCACCTGGAGCGCCAGGTGGTAGTGCGGACGCGCCTGCGCGACCGCGCCCGCCAGCAGCAGCAGGACAGCGGCCACGGGCATCGCGGTGCGCGCGGTGCCGCGGCACGCTGCAGGCTTCATCGCGGCGTCTCCTTCAGTGAATGACCCGCGCACACAGGTCCAGCAGCGGCCCGGGCAGCAGCCCGAGCGCCAGCACCGCGGCGGCGTTCAGTCCCAGCGCCAGGCGCACCGCCGGCTCGCGCGGCGCGCTCGGCGCCTCGCCGGTGGGGTCGTCGAAGTACATGAGCTTGATGACGCGCAGGTAGTAATAGGCGCCGACCACCGACATGCCGGCCGCGAGCATCACCAACCACAGGTGCCCGCTCTCCCACAGCACCTGGAAGATGCGCAGCTTGGCCCAGAAGCCGACGAACGGCGGCACGCCCGCGGTGGAGAACATCAGCACCATCATGGCGGCGGCCAGCAGCGGGTCGCGTTGGTGCAGGCCCTTGTAATCATCGAGCCGGTCGGCCTCGAAGCCGCGCGAGCTCGCCAGCAGGATCACGCCGAAGGAGCCGAGCGCCATCAGCACGTACACCAGCGTGTAGTACATGGCCGCGGCGTAGCCGTCGGGCGTGCCGGCGACGAACCCGAGCACGATGAAGCCGACGTTGGCGATGGTCGAGTAGGCAAGCATGCGCTTGAGGTTACTCTGCACCAGCGCCACGACGTTGCCGACCACCAGTGTCAGCACCGCGAGCGCGGCGAGCATCTGCGTCCAGTGCGGCTCGGTGCCGGCGAGCGCCTGCGCCAGCAGCCGCAGCGCGAGCGCGAAGTAGGCGATCTTGGGCGCGGTGCCGATGAACAGCGTCACGCTGGTGGGTGCGCCCTCGTACACGTCCGGCAGCCACATGTGGAACGGCACCGCGCCGAGCTTGAAGGCCACCGCCACCACGATGAAGGTGAGGCCGAGGATCACGCCGGCGCTCACAGGCTCGTGCAGCCGCGCCGCGATCGCCCCCAGCTCGAGCGTGCCGGTGAGCCCGTAGATGAGCGACATGCCGTACAGCAACGCCCCGGAGGCGATCGCCCCGAGCACGAAGTACTTCATCGCGGACTCGGCGCTGACCCCCGAATCGCGGTCGAAGGCCACCAGGGCGTACACCGACAGCGCCAGCAGCTCGACGCCCAGGTACAGCGTCAGCAGGTTGTTGGCGCTGATCAGCACGAAGATGCCGAGCAACGCGGTGAGCGCCAGCACGTAGTACTCGCCGCGCAGGATGTCGCGGTTCTCCAGATAGGTGCGCGAGTACAGCAGCGCCACCGCCACGAACAGGAAGCCGGCGAGCTTGAGCACCGTGCCGAGCGGATCGGCGACGTACATGCCGTCAAACAGCACGGTGCGCTCGGGGACCTGGGCGTACAGCACCGTGAGCGCGGCGCCGGCGGCCAGCGCCAGCAGCGTGAGCGTCGAGGTCAGGCCGCGGCGCGTGTCGCCTGCGAACACATCCGCCAGCAGGATGATGCAGATCGCCGCCACCAGGCAGATCTCGGGTGCGGCCGCAGCGTAGGGTGCGAAGCTCATGCGCGCCTCATAGCTTGCTGGCGAGCGCCTGGCTCACCAGGTGGTGAATGGTGGGCTGCATCACTTTCAGCAGCGGCGCCGGCCACACCCCGACCACCAGCACCGCGAGGGCGAGCGCCCCGAGCACCACGAACTCGCGCCCGTTCACGTCCTTGAGCGCGGCGACGCGCGGGCTGGTGATCGGCCCGAACACCACGCGCTTCACCAGCCACAGCGTGTAGGCCGCACCCAGCACCAGGGTCACCGCCGCGAGCAGCGAGTACCAGAAGCTGGCGCGGAAGCTGGCGATGATCACCAGGAACTCGCCGACGAACCCGGAGGTGCCGGGCAGCCCGGTGTTGGCGAGCGCGAACAGCACCATGAAGGCGGCGAACACCGGCATGGTGTTGACCACCCCGCCGTAGTCGGCGATCTGGCGGCTGTGCAGGCGGTCATACAGCACCCCGACGCACAGGAACAGCGCCCCCGAGATCAGCCCGTGCGACACCATCTGCACCATGGCGCCGTCCATCCCCATGCCCGCCCCGGCAAGGCTGCCGGTGCTGCGCACGATCTCGTAGACCACGAAGGCGCCGAGGGTCACGAAGCCCATGTGCGCGATGGAGGAATAGGCGATCAGCTTCTTCATGTCCTGCTGCACCAGCGCCACGAAGCCGATGTAGATGACCGCGATCAGTGACAGCGCGATCACCAGCAGATCGAGCTCGCGGCTGGCGTCGGGGACCACCGGCAGGCTGAAGCGCAGGAAGCCGTAGCCGCCCATCTTCAGCATGATGGCCGCCAGGATCACCGAGCCGCCGGTGGGCGCCTCGACGTGCGCGTCCGGAAGCCAGGTGTGTACCGGCCACATCGGCACCTTCACCGCAAAGGCCAGCAGGAACGCGAAGAAGATCCAGCGCTGCTCGAGGAGGGTGAGCGGCAGGGTCTGGAAGGTGGCGATGGCGTAGTCGCCCGCCTTCACGTACATGTAAATGAGCGCCGCCAGCATGAACACCGAACCGAGGAAGGTGTACAGAAAGAACTTGATGGTGGCGTACACGCGCCGCGGTCCGCCCCAGATGCCGATGATCAGGAACATCGGGATCAGCATCGCTTCCCAGAAGAAATAGAACAGCAGCGCATCGGTGGCGGCGAACACCCCGATCATCAGCCCCTCCATGATGAGGAAGGCGGCGTAGTACTGCGCCGGGCGCATCTCGATCACGCTCCAGCCGGCGATCACCACCGGCACGGTCATGAACGCGGTGAGCACGATGAGCGGGAGCGAGATACCGTCGACACCGAGCGCGTAGTCGGCGTGAAAGCGCGGGATCCACGCCAGGCGCTCGAGGAACTGCAGCGCCGCGCTGCCGCTATCGAAGTGCGTCCACAGCGGCACGGCCAGCGCCAGGGTGGCGAGCGCGGCGGCGAGCGCCACCCAGCGCCCGGCGGCGATGCGGCGCTCGCCGAGCAGCAGGATCAGCACCCCTGCGGCGATCGGCAGCCAGATGAGAATGGACAGTAAGCCGTGCATCACTCGCGTCGCTCTCACGCGTGCCCGAGGAACCACGCCAGCAGCAGCGCCAGCCCGATCATCATCCAGAAGGCGTAGGAGTACAGGTAGCCGCTCTGCACGCGGCGCACCAGGCTCCCGAACCAGGTGACGCCCGCGGCGCTGCCGTTGACCATGGCGCCGTCGATGAGCCCCTGATCGCCGCCCTTCCACAGGCCCGTGCCCACCAGGCGCGCCAGCGCGGCGATGACTTTCTCGTTGAACCAGTCGAAGTAGTACTTGTTGGTGAGCAGCGTATACAGAGCGTGCGCGCGCCGCGCCGCCGCGTCCGCCCATGCCGGGCGCCTGAGGAAGCACAGCCACGCCGTAACCACACCGGCGAGCGCCAGCAGGAACGGCGGCTGCAGCAGCCCGTGCAGCGCAAACGGCAGTGCGCCGCCGAACTCCGCGCCGATCTTTGCCAGCACGTCGTTGTGCGGCAGCACCAGGATGGAACTGCCGTAGTAACCGCCGAACAGCACCGGGCCGACGGTGAGCGCGCCGATCACCACCGAGGGGATGGCGAGCGCGATCAGCGGCAGCGTCACCACCAGCGGGCTCTCGTGCGGCGGGCCTGCGGGGAGCTCGTCGTGGGCGTGCTCGTCATGCGCGCCGTCCGCGGCTGCCAGCAGAATCGGGTGGGTCGGCTCCTCGTGCGGGTCGACGTGCCGGTGCGGCGCCTCCTCGCCCTGCCCCTGCCCGGCGGCACGGAAGCGCTCCGTGCCGTGGAAGGTCAGGAACAGCATGCGGAAGGTGTAGAGCGCGGTGACGAACACGCCGGCGAGCACGCACCAGTAGGCGTAGGTGGCGCCGACGCGGTGCGATTCGCCCACCGCCTCGATGATGGCGTCCTTGGAGTAGAAGCCGGAGAAGAACGGTGTGCCGATGAGCGCCAGCGCGCCGATCCAGCAGGTGACCGCGGTCAGCGGCATGTACTTGGCCAGCCCGCCCATCTTGCGCATGTCCTGCTCGTGATGCATGCCGATGATCACCGAGCCGGCGGCGAGGAACAGCAGCGCCTTGAAGAAGGCGTGGGTCATGAGGTGGAAGATCGCCGCCCCGTACGCCGACACCCCGAGCGCCACGGTCATGTAGCCGAGCTGCGAGAGCGTCGAGTAGGCGATGACGCGCTTGATGTCGTTGTTCACCACCCCCAGCAGTCCCATGAAGAACGCAGTGGTGGCCCCGATCACCAGCACGAACGACAGTGCCCCTTCCGAGTACTCGAACAGCGGCGACATGCGCGCCACCATGAAGATGCCCGCCGTCACCATGGTGGCGGCGTGGATCAGCGCCGAGATCGGGGTCGGGCCCTCCATCGAGTCCGGCAGCCACACGTGCAGCGGCACCTGCGCCGACTTGCCCATGGCGCCGATGAACAGACACACGCAGATCAGGGTGAGCGCGTGCACGGCGGAGTTGGCGCTCACCGGGATCAGCGCCTGGGCGATGTGCGGGGCGGCGGCGAAGGCGTCGCGGTAGTCGAGCGAGCGGGTGAAGTAGACGATGCCGGCGATGCCCAGCACGAAGCCGAAATCGCCGATGCGGTTGACGATGAAGGCCTTCAAGGCGGCGAAGGTGGCGCTCGGGCGCGTGTACCAGAAGCCGATCAGCAGGTACGACACCATCCCGACCGCCTCCCAGCCGAAGAACAGCTGCAGGAAGTTGTTCGACATCACCAGCATCAGCATGGAGAAGGTGAACAGCGAGATGTAGCTGAAGAAGCGCGTGTAGCCGGGGTCATCGCGCATGTAGCCGATGGTGTAGACGTGCACGCACAGCGACACGAAGGTCACCACCGCCATCATGAGCGCGCTCAGACGGTCAATGAGGAAGCCGACCTGCATGGATACGCCGTCGCTGACGAGCCAGCTGTACAGCGGCGCGTCGTACACCGGCGCGCCGTGCAGCACCTGCTGCAGCACCTTGAGCGACAGCAGGCACGAGGCCGCCACCGCCACGCAGGTCACGGTATGCGCGCCGGCGCGCCCGAGCCACTTGCCGCCCAGGCCGGCGAGGATCGCAGCCAGCAGCGGCAGCAGCGGGATGGCGAGCAGCTCGTACGGGTTCATGGACGCGCGCTTCAGCCTTTCAGGGTGTTCAGGTCTTCGACGTTGATGCTGCGCCGCTCGCGGAACAGCACCACCAGGATGGCGAGCCCGATGGCCGACTCGGCCGCCGCCACGGTGAGAATGAAGAACACGAACACCTGGCCGTTGATGTCACCGAGATAGCGCGAGAAGGCGATGAAGTTGAAGTTGGCGGCCAGCAGCAGCAGCTCCACGCACATCAGCAGCAGGATGACGTTCTTGCGGTTGAGGAAGATGCCCGCGACCGCCAGCGAGAACACGATCGCCGACAGCGTCAGCAGCTGCGCCAGGCTGATCATGGGCGCTTCTCCGCTTCCATCTTCACGAGGCGCACGCGGTCCGCACGCCGCACCGCGACCTGCTGGTTGATGTCCTGGTACTTCAGGCCCGCACGGCGGCGCATGGTGAGCGTGATGGCCGCCACGATCGCCACCAGCAGCAGCACCGCGGCCAGCTCCAGCGGGTAGGCGTACTTGGTGTACAGCACGCTGCCGAGCTCGGTGGTATTGCTGTAGCTCGCCGGCTGCGGGGTGCCGCCGTGGCTGGCGTCGATGCCGAGGCCGCCGCGTGCCCACACCACGCCCGCGATCTCCACGATCACCGCGAGCGCGGTGAGCCAGCCGAGCCAGGCGAAGCGCGTGAAGCCTTGGCGCAGCTCCGCCAGATTGATGTCGAGCATCATGACCACGAACAGGAACAGCACCATCACCGCGCCCACGTACACCAGCACCAGCACCACCGCCAGGAACTCCGCCTCGATCAGCAGCCAGATGGCCGCCGAGGTTACAAAGCACATGACCAGCGCCAGCGCCGAGTACACCGGGTTGCGGGAGCTGATGACCCCGAGCGCGGCGAGCACCAGGATCGTGGCGAACAGGTAGAACAGCCCCTGGATCAGCACGGCAGCGCCCCGGCGGTGTGAGGCAGCCGGCTCATTTGTACGGGGCGTCCGCCGCCTTGTCCGCGGCAATCATGCTCTCGTAGCGCTCGCCGACCGCGAGCAGCTTGTCCTTGCTCATGATGTTCTCGCCGCGCCTCTCCATGTGGTACTCGTGAATGCGGGTGAGCACGATCGCATCCACCGGGCAAGCTTCCTCGCAGAAACCGCAGTAGATGCACTTGAACAGGTCGATGTCGTAGCGCGTGGTGCGGCGCGTGCCGTCAGGGCCCACGTCCGAGTCGATGGTGATGCACACCGCCGGGCACACCGCCTCGCACAGCTTGCAGGCGATGCAGCGCTCCTGGCCGTTGGGATAGCGGCGCAGCGCGTGCAGTCCGCGGAAGCGCACCGACTGCGGCGTCTTCTCCTCCGGGTAGTTGAGGGTGTACTTACTGGTGAAGAACGTGCGCCACGTGACTCCCAGCCCCTGCAGGAGCTCGGGCAGCAGAAAGGTCTTGAGCGGATTCACGGCCATCGGTGCAGTCCGTCAGTGAAACCACGCCCGCGCCCACGGGCCGATGTGGTACCAGCGCAGCAGCATCTCCACGCCGATCCACACCAGCGTCACGGGAATGAGCGCCTTCCAGCCCAGGCGCATGATCTGGTCGTAGCGGTAGCGCGGGAAGGTGGCGCGGAACCACAGGAACAGGAACAGCAGCAGGAAGATCTTGAGCGCGAGCCACAGGAAGCTCGGCGCGCCGAGCAGGGTGTTGCCGAGCAGCGGGTAGCCTTCGAACGGCCCTTGCCAGCCGCCGAAGAAGAACACCGCGGTGAGCGCCGAGATCAGGATCATGTTGGCGTACTCGGCGAGGAAGAACAGCGCGAAGGCGATGCCCGAATACTCCACGTGAAAGCCGGCCACGATCTCCGACTCGCCTTCCGCGACGTCGAAGGGCGCGCGATTGGTCTCGGCGACCCCGGAGACGAAGTACACCACCAGCAGCGGGAACAACCACAGCCAGTTCCAGGAGAGGAAGCCGCCGGCCTGCGTGTCCACGATCTTGCCGAGGTTCATGCTGCCGGTGGCCATGAGCACCCCGACCAGCGCAAAACCCATGGCGATCTCGTAGGCGACCATCTGGGCCGCCGAGCGCATCGCGCCCAGGAAGGCGTACTTGGAGTTCGCGGCCCAGCCGGCGATGATGACCCCGTAGACGCCCATGGAGGTGAGCGACAGCAGGTACAGAAGTCCGGCGTCGGCCTTCGACACCACCACCGTCGGCGACAGCGGGATCACCGCCCAGGCGGCGAACGCCGGCACCAGCGCGATCACGGGAGCGAGCCAGAACAGCAGCTTGTTGGATTTGGCGGGAATGACCACTTCCTTCAGCAGCAGCTTGACCACGTCCGCAAACGGCTGGCCGAGGCCGGGAAACAGCCCGAAGAGCCGCACGCGGTTCGGGCCGCGGCGCAGCTGCATCCAGCCGATCACCTTGCGCTCCCAGAGCGTCAGCAGCGCGACGCTGATGATGAGCGCGACGGTGATCACCAGGATCCACGCCGTGGATTGCGCGTAGTCCGGAAGCGCGCGCCAGCTGTTACCGATGCTCTCCAGCACCCTCGCCCCTTCAGTAGTTCACGGCCGTGGCCCGGCCTTCGCGCGTACGCTGCAGCGAAGGCGCGCGGCGCACCAGCGCGTCGGTCTGATACATCGGCACATCGGTCAGCGCCACCTCGCCGTGCTCGGTGGCCGCCTGCACCGTGTGGGCGCCCTGATACGGGCCGGCCTGCACGCCCGCGCAGGCCTTGCGCACCTCGGCCAGCACCTCCTCCGAGGAGAGGTAGTCGAAGCGCTCCAGGTTCATGAGGTTGCCGAGCACGCGCAGGATCTTCCACCCGGGGCGGGCCTCCCCCACCGGGGCCGCCGCGCCCGGCTGGCTCTGCCACAGCCCCTCGCAGTTCACGTAGGTCCCGGAGGTCTCGGCGAACGTACCCATCGGCAGCAGCACGTGCGCGATACGCTTGAGCTCCTCGCTCGCAAACGGGCTGACCGCCACGACAAACTCGGCCTTGGCGAAGGTGCGCACACTGTCCGGATCGAGCGCATCGAGCGATGGCTCGACGCCGCCGAACAGGAGATAACCGCGTAGCGGCTTGCTGAGCATGTCGCGCGCGGTGAGCCCGGCGCGCGCGAGCGCCTTGGCGCCGGCTTCGCGATGCGGCACGCAGCCAGCCAGGTACGCGCCCGCCGCGTTACCGCCCTCGGCCACGCGCCCGAGCGCGGCGCCGGTCAGCTGTGCGAGCGCCGCGGCGAGTGAGCGCACGTCGGCGAAGGCCGGATGGCGCGCCGCGAGCGCCCCGAGCCATATGGCGCGCTTCTCCCCGCTGGCCAGCGCGGTGGCGAGCTTGCGGTGCTCATCGCTGATGCGCGCGGCGCCCGTCGCGGCGGCGAGGTGCGGCGGCACGGCACGGCCGGCGGCCTGCGCGGCGGCGGCGAGTACCGCCGCCAGGTCCGCCACCAGGTCGCCCGGCGCGGAGGTGAGGTAGGCGCGCAGCGGGAAGTGGTATACGAACTGCGCCGGGTTCAGCATCGCGACCGCGCAGCCGCGCTGCGCGGCCTTGCGCACCCGGTGCGCGAGCAGCGGCGCCTCGCGGCGCAGATTTGAGCCGACCACCAGCAGCGAGCTGAGCGCCTCGACCTCCGCGATGCGCACTCCGAGCGCCGGATACGCCGGGTCCGCCGCCTGATCGCGGAAGTCGCGCTGGCGCAGACGGTGGTCGATGTTGTGGCTACCGAGGCCGCGCGCCAGGCGCGCCGCCAGATACAGCTCCTCGAGCGTGCTCGAGGGGCTCAGCAGAAAGCCGAGCTCCGCGGCGCGCGCGCGCAGGCCCTCGGCCACCTGCATGAGCGCGGGCTCCCAGGCGCTCTCGACCCACTCGCTGCCGCTGCGCACCAGCGGGGTCCTGAGGCGGTCGGCACTGTACACGCCCTCGTAGCTGAAGCGGTCGCGGTCGGCGATCCAGATCTCGTTGATCGCCTCATTCTCGCGCGGCACCACGCGCATCAGCCGGCCGCGCAGCACGTGGCCGAAGAGATTAGTGCCCACCGCATCGTGCGGCGAGATGAGTGGCGCGGAAGTCATCTCCCAGGCACGCGCCGTGAAGCGGTACGGCTTGGACACCAAGGCTCCGACCGGGCACAGGTCGATGACGTTGCCCGAGAGCTCGTGGTTCACGGTGCTCTCGATGTAGGTGCGCACCTCCATGCGCTCACCGCGCCCCACCATGCCGAGCTCCTGGATGCCGGCGATCTCATCGGTGAAGCGGATGCAGCGCGTGCACTGGATGCAGCGCGTCATGTCGGTGGCGATCAGCGGCCCGAGGTTCTCGTCCGCGACCGCGCGCTTGCCCTCGTGGTAGCGCGACACGTCGCGGCCGAAGCCCATGGCCAGGTCCTGCAGCTCGCACTCCCCGCCCTGGTCGCAGATCGGGCAGTCGAGCGGATGATTGATGAGCAGGAACTCCATGGTGGCGCGCTGCGCGCCGATGGCGCGCGGCGACTTGGTGAAGATCTTCATGCCCTCGGTCACCGGCGTCGCGCACGCCGGCAGGGGCTTGGGCGCCTTCTCGACCTCGACCAGGCACATGCGGCAGTTGGCGGCGATCGTGAGCTTGTCGTGGTAGCAGAAGCGCGGCACGTAAACACCGAGCCGATCGGTGGCGCGGATGATCATCTCGCCCTTCTTGGCCTGCGCCGCCACGCCGTCGATTTCGATGTTGACCAGATCTTCCGCCATGCTGCTGTGCGCGCCCTCAGGCCGCGCGCGCCCCCTGACCGTCGCTGACCAGGCTGCGCCCGCCGTGATCGATCATGTACTCGAACTCGTGCCGGTAGTGCTTGAGGAAGCTCTGCACCGGCCACGCCGAGGCATCGCCGAATGCGCAGATGGTGTGCCCCTCGATGCGGTTCGCCACATCGAGCAGCAGCCCGAGCTCCTCGCGGCGCGCCTGTCCGGCCAGCACCCGCTTCAGCAGCCGGTTCATCCAGCCGGTGCCCTCACGGCACGGCGTGCACTGCCCGCAGGACTCGGACATATAGAAGCGCGAGATGCGCTCCAGCACGCGCACCATGCAGGTGGTCTCGTCCATCACGATGGCCGCCCCGGTGCCGAGCGCCGAGCCGGCCGCCTTCACCGAGTCGTAGTCCATGTTGGTCTTGAGCATGGTCTCCCCGGGCACCACCGGCACTGACACCCCGCCTGGGATCACCGCCTTGAGCTTGCGCGCGCCGCGCACCCCGCCGCACAGCGCCAGCAGGTCCGCAAACGGCACCCCGAGCGGCAGCTCGATGTTGCGCGGCTTCTCGACGTGGCCGGACACGGAAAAGATCAGTGTGCCGCCGGAGTTGGCCGGTCCGAGACCTGCGAACCACGCCGGCCCCTTGCGCAGAATGGTCGGCACGGAGGCGAAGCTCAGGGTGTTGTTGATGGTGGTGGGCGCCCCGTACAGGCCGAAGTTGGCCGGAAACGGCGGCTTGAAGCGCGGCTTGCCGGGCTTGCCCTCGAGTGACTCCAGCAGCCCGGTCTCCTCGCCGCAGATATAGGCGCCGGCGCCGATATAGCTGTGCAGCTCGAAGTCGATGCCCGACCCCCGGATGTTCTTGCCGAGCAGCCCCGCGGCGTAGGCTTCGGCGAGCGCCGCCTCGAAGCGCGGCGCGGGCTCGCCGAGGAACTCGCCGCGGATGTAGTTGTACGCTACGGTGGAATGGGTGGCGTAGCCGGCGATCGCCAGCCCCTCGATGAGCGCGTGCGGGTTGAAGCGCAGGATGTCGCGGTCGTGGCAGGTACCCGGCTCGCTCTCGTCCGAATTGCACACCAGGTACTTCTGCATCGGCGCGTTGCGCGGCATGAAGCTCCACTTGGTGCCGGTCGGGAACCCGGCGCCGCCGCGGCCGCGCAGGCCCGAGGCCTTCACCTGCTCGATGATGGTGCCGCGCTCGGGCTTCTCACGCAGCAGCCGCTCCCACACCTCGTAGCCCCCGATCGAGCGGTAGGTGGCAAGGGTCCACGGGCGCTCGAGCTTCAGAGGCTCGAACGCCGTGAGGTTCATGCGCGCGGCGTACTTGCTCTCCAGGTCGTTCACTTCAGCGCATCCAGGATCTCATCGACCTGCGCCGGCGTCAGGTTCTCGTGAAACACGTGATCCACCATCATCATGGGCGCGCCGGTGCAGGCGGCCAGACATTCCTCCTCGCGCTTGAGGAAGATGCGCCCGTCGGCGGTGCTCTCGTTGGCTTTGATGCCGAGCTTCCTCTCGGCGTGCGCCAGCAGCTCCTCGCCGCCGTTCAGCATGCAGGAGATGTTGGTGCAGATGCTGACATGGTGGCGCCCGCACGGATGCGTCTCGAACATCGAGTAGAAGCTGGCGACCTCGCGCACCTGGATGGGCGGCAGCTTCAGGTACTCGGCGACCGCATCCATCAGGTCGGCGGTCAGGTAACCGTGGTTCTGCTCCTGGGCCGCGCGCAGCGCCGCGATGCAGGCCGAGCGCTGTCGCCCGGGCGGAAACTTCGCGACCCAGCGGTCGATCTCGCGCGTGGTGTGCTCCGAGAGCAGCTGCAGCTTGCTCATCAGCGCCGTGCCGCCCACTCCGACGCTGCTGCGCTCGTGGCTCATCGGTCGATTTCCCCGAAAACCACGTCCTGAGTGCCGATCACCGCCACCACGTCGGCGATCATATGGCCCTTCACCATCTCCTCGAGAGCCGCCAGGTGCGCAAAGCCCGGCGCGCGGCACTTGAGGCGATAGGGCTTGTTGGCGCCATCGGACACCAGGTAGATGCCGAACTCGCCCTTGGGGGCCTCGACCGCGGCGTAGGTCTCTCCCTCGGGCACCTCGTAGCCTTCCGAGAAGAACTTAAAGTGATGGATCAGGGCCTCCATGCTCTCCTTCATCTGCGTGCGCGAGGGCGCGCGCACCTTGCGGTCATCGATCATCACCGGCCCGGGATTCGCGCGCAGCCACTCGACGCACTGGCGGACGATGCGGCTCGACTGGCGCATCTCCTCCACGCGCACCAGGTAGCGGTCGTAGCAGTCACCGTTGACGCCCACCGGGAGGTCGAACTCCATGCGCTCGTACACCTCATAGGGCTGCTTCTTGCGCAGGTCCCAGGCGATTCCCGAGCCGCGCAGCATCGGGCCGGAGAAGCCGAGCTGCAGCGCGCGCTCCGGGCTCACCACCCCGATGTTGACGGTGCGCTGCTTCCAGATGCGGTTGTCGGTGAGCAGCGTCTCGAAGTCATCGACCGCGGCCGGGAAGCGCTCGGTGAACGCCTGGATGTAATCGAGCATGGTGCCGGTGCGCGCCGCGTTCATGCGCCGCGCATCCTTCTCCGAGCGCCAGCGCGAGGCCTGGTACTTGGGCATGGCATCGGGCAGGTCGCGGTACACCCCGCCCGGGCGGTAGTAGGTGGCGTGCATGCGCGTGCCCGAGACCGCCTCGTACACGTCCAGCAGTTCCTCGCGCTCCTTGAAGCACAGCAGGAACACGGTCATGGCGCCGATGTCCAGGGCGTGCGAGCCGAGGAACATCAGGTGATTCAGGATGCGCGTGATCTCGTCGAACATCACGCGGATGTACTGCGCGCGCTCCGGCGGCTCGATGCCGAGCAGCCGCTCGATGGCGAGCACGTAGGCGTGCTCGTTGCACATCATCGACACGTAGTCGAGCCGGTCCATGTAGCCGATCGAGTTGTTGAACGGCTTGGATTCGGCGAGCTTCTCGGTGGCGCGGTGCAGCAGCCCGATGTGCGGGTCGGCCTTCTGGATCACTTCGCCGTCGAGCTCCAGCACCAGGCGCAGCACGCCGTGCGCCGCCGGGTGCTGCGGCCCGAAGTTCATGGTGTAGTTGCGGATCTCCGGGAACGGAGTGGAGGCGGCCATCAGCGCGGCGCCTTCTCATCGCGCAACGCCGGCTCGTAGCGATGGTCGTGGCGGATGACCTTGGGCACCAGCACGCGCGGGGTGATGCTCGTCGGGCGATACACGACGCGCTGCTTCTCCGCATCGTAGTACACCTCGACGTTGCCGGTGAGCGGGAAGTCCTTGCGGAACGGATGACCGATGAAGCCGTAGTCGGTGAGGATGCGGCGCAGGTCCGGGTGGCCGCGGAACAGGATCCCGAACAGATCGAAGGCCTCGCGCTCGAACCAGTTGGCGCTCGCCCACACCCCGACCACCGAATCGAGCACCGGATCGGCGCTGTCCGGGCACTTGACCTTCAGGCGCAGGCGCTGGTTGTGGGTCACCGACAGCAGGTTGTACACCACCGCGAAACGCCCCGGCATGTTCGGGTCGGGGGCGTCGCGGTGCACGACGCGTCCGCGGCTGAAGCCCGAGCGCGTGGCGCTCTCGGTCTGCCAGTCATCGCGCCCGTGATGTAGGTAGTCGACGCCGGCCAGATCCATGAGCTGCTCGAACCGCAGCTCCGGCGCATCGCGCAGACTCTGGCATACGCCGAGCAGCTCGGCCGCCGCGGTATCGTAGGCGAGCTCGTGCGCCAGCGCCGGCACGCGCCGCACGCGGCCCGCAAGCTGCGCGTCCACCTTCGCGGCGAGAGCTTCGATGAACTCGCTCAAATGTGCGTCCCTTCCCTTCGCTCTCAGCTGGCAGTCTTGCGGCGCGCGACCGTGCTGGTGCGCGCGATCTTTTTCTGCAGCTGCAGGATGCCGTACACCAGCGCCTCGGCGGTCGGCGGGCAGCCGGGCACGTACACATCGACCGGCACGATCCGGTCGCAGCCGCGCACCACGGCATACGAGTAGTGGTAGTAGCCGCCGCCGTTGGCGCACGAGCCCATGGAGATCACCCAGCGCGGCTCGGCCATCTGGTCGTACACCCTGCGCAGCGCGGGCGCCATCTTGTTGACCAGCGTGCCGGCCACGATCATGACGTCCGACTGCCGCGGACTGGGGCGGAACACCACCCCGAAGCGGTCCAGGTCATAGCGCGAGGCGCCCGCGTGCATCATCTCCACCGCGCAGCAGGCGAGCCCGAAGGTCATCGGCCACAGCGACCCGGTGCGGGCCCAGTTGACCAGGTTGTCCACCTGCGTGGTGAGGAAACCGCGCTGCGCGAAGGCTTCCGGGCTGTCGGCGGCGGCTAGTCCCACTCGAGCGCCCCCTTCTTCCACTCGTAGATGAAGCCCACCACCAGAATGGCGAGAAAAATGGCCATGGCGATCAGGCCCGCCAGACCGATGCGCCCGAGCGCGACCGCCCACGGAAACAGGAACGCGATCTCGAGGTCGAAGACGATGAACAGGATCGCCACCAGGTAGTAGCGCACGTCGAACTTGCTGCGCGTGTCCTCGAACGCGTCGAAGCCGCACTCGTAGGGGGCGCGCTTGGCCGGATCGTTATGGAAGCGCGCGAAGTAGCGCCCGATGCCGGTGCCGAGCACCAGCAGCACCACCGCGACGCCCGCGGCCACGATCAGAAAGATGAGGATGGGCAGATAGTTCGACAGCATGCTTCAAGCGCAAAAAAGGCAGATCAATCCGCGACCTGCCCCCGAGTCAGGGGGCCGCATTGTAGCAGCGCGGTCAGTCGTTTTGGTGCCGACGGGGAGATTCGAACTCCCACACCTTGCGGCGCTAGCCCCTCAAGCTAGTGTGTCTACCAATTCCACCACGTCGGCATGCTCAGAGAACTGCGCGCCGCTGCGCGCTCACTTCGGCGCAGGCGTCGCCGGGGCCGGGGTGGTCGCCGGCGGCGCAGCCGGCGCGCTGCTCGGAGCCGCGAGCGGCGGCGTGGCCGACTGCGGACCCGGCGTCTGCGCCGGTTTGGCGGGCATGGCTTCGTCGAGGATCGTCTTCTGCGCCTCGCGGGTGCTGGCGGTGCCGAGATAGGCGAGCGCGAGACTATTGATCATGAAGATCGCTGCGAACACCGCGGTGGTACGCGACAGCGCGGTGGTCGCTCCGCGCGCACCGAACACCGTGCCGGAAGCGCCAGCCCCGAAGCCGGCGCCGGCTTCGGCACCCTTGCCGCGCTGGAGCAGCACCAGGCCGATGATCACCAGCGCCGAAGCAACCTGCACAATGGTCAAAATCACATGCAACATTGGTAAGAACTCAACCCATCCCGGCCGCGGCCAGGATTGCCAGGAACTCATCCGCCTTGAGCGAGGCGCCACCGATCAGACCGCCGTCAACATCCGGCATCGCGAACAGCTCGGCCGCGTTGCCGGCCTTGACGCTGCCGCCATAGAGAATACGGGTGGCGGCGGCAATTCTAGCATCCCGGGCCCCGATCCGCGTCCGGATGAAGGCGTGCACCTCCTGAGCCTGCTCGGGGCTAGCGTTGCGGCCGGTGCCGATGGCCCACACCGGCTCGTACGCGAGCGCGCCCTGCTCCAGCACGCCGGCCCCGCACAATTCCAGCACCACATCGAGCTGCCGCCCGATCACCTCGTGCGTGCGGCCGGCCTCGCGCTCGGCGAGCTGCTCGCCCACGCACAGGATCGGCACCAGCCCCTTGGCGTGCGCGGCGCCGAACTTGCGCGCGATCAGCTGGTCGCTCTCGCGGTAGAGCAGCCGCCGCTCGGAGTGGCCGACGATGACGTACTCGCAGCCGACGTCCTTGAGCATCGCCGCCGACACCTCACCGGTGAAGGCGCCCTGCGCATCCGCGCACAGGTCCTGGCCGCCGAGACTGAAGGCCGAGTCACGCAGCAGCCGTCCGACTTCCTGCAGATAAACGAACGGCGGGCAGATGACGCTCGCGGCCTTAGGCCGCGCCGGGCAGCCGGCGAGCAGCTCCTCGATGAGCCGCGCATTCTCGGCGCGCGACCCGTGCATCTTCCAGTTTCCAGCGACGATGGGGCGGCGCATGCACCCGCCTACGGCTTCCCAAAGGGCGCGGGATGATAGCCATGCGAGGGGGGTGACGCAACGCTGCTGCGCTGCGCTGGCGCCCGCGGGGGGCACGGCCGCTATCTAGCCGGCCACGCCCTGCACAATGTCCGCGAGCTCGGCGGCCGCGGCGCGCGTCTCGGCCTCGTCCCGCCCCTCGACCATGACGCGGATCACCAGCTCGGTGCCGGAGGCGCGTAGCACCACGCGGCCTTCGCCGTTCATGCGCTGCTCGACGCGCGCCACCGCCTGCTGCAGTTCCGGCACGCTGCCCGGATCGAAGCGCACAGCCACTTTCACGTTGCGCAGCACCTGCGGGAACTTGCGCATGCCCGAGGCAAGCTCGGCGAGCGTGCGGCCGGTCTGCTTGACCACCGCCAGCACCTGCAGGGCGCTCACCAGCCCGTCGCCGGTGGTGGTCTTGTCGAGGCACAGGATATGCCCGGAGGTCTCACCGCCGAGGATGCCGCGCGTCTCGCGCAGCAAGCCGAGCACGTAGCGGTCGCCGACCGCGGCGCGCTTGAACTCGATGCCGGCGTTGCGCAGCGCCACCTCCAGGCCGAGGTTGCTCATCACCGTACCGACCACCGGCCCGCGCAGCGTGCCGGCCTCATGCCGCGCGCGGGCGATGATGTACAGCAGCTGATCGCCGTCGACGATGCGTCCCAGGTGATCCACCATGACCAGGCGGTCGCCGTCGCCATCGAGTGCCAGTCCGACGTTGGCGCGCACCCCCGGCACCGTGAGCTGCAGCAGATCAGGCGCCATCGAGCCGCAGCCGTCGTTGATGTTGCGGCCATTGGGCGAGCAGCCGATCGGCACGATCTCCGCGCCGAGATCGGCGAGGATGCGCGGCCCCACCTTGTAGGCGGCGCCGTTGGCGCAGTCGATCACGATCTTCAGCCCCGACAGATCCAGGCCCGCCGGCAGCGTCGAGGCGCAGAACTCCTGGTAGAGGGTGCGCGAGCGGTCAGCACGCGTGGCGCGCCCGAGATTGCGCGAGGCGCGCGTCAGCGGCGGCTGCTCGAGCTCGGCCTCGATGCGCTCCTCGAGCTCGTCGGAAAGCTTCGCGCCCATGGCATCGAAGAACTTGATGCCGTTGTCATCGTAGAGGTTGTGGGAGGCGGAGATCACCACCCCGAAGTCGCAGTTGAAGCGCCGCGTCATGTAGGCGATGCCCGGGGTGGGCAGCGGCCCGATCAGCATCACGTTCACACCGGCGGCGACGAACCCGGCCTCGAGCGCCGACTCGAACATGTAGCCCGACAGGCGCGTGTCCTTGCCGATCAGCACCGCCCCACCCTCGGGCGCCAGCACCCGCGCCGCGGCGCTCGCCAGCTTGAGCGCAAAATCCACCGTCATCGGGTGCTCGCCCACCCGTCCGCGCACGCCATCGGTCCCGAAGTATCGCCGACCCATTTAACTGCCCCTGACTGCCGCGGCGACCCGCACCGCATCGAGCGTCGCCGCCACGTCGTGGGCGCGCACGATGCGCGCCCCGTTGAGCACCGCGATGGCCGCGAGCGCTGCGCTGCCGTACAGCCGCTCCCCGGCCGCGCGTCCGGTGAGTTTGCCGAGCATTGACTTGCGCGACAACCCGACCACCAGCGGCGGGCCGTCGCCGGCAAGCTCCGCCAAGCGGCGCAGCAGCGTCAGATTGTGCCCCAGGTTCTTGCCGAAGCCGAATCCGGGGTCGATGGCCAGGCGCTCCGGCTCGAATCCCGCATTCCGGCAGGCGGCGACGCGCTCGGCGAGGAAGGTGCGCACCTCGCCCACCACGTCGCCGTAGACCGGGTCGTGCTGCATGGTGCGCGGCTCCCCCTGCATATGCATGAGGCACACCGCGCAGCCACTGGCGAGCGCCGCTTCCAGCGCCCCGGGCCTACGCAGGGCCCGCACGTCGTTGATGAGGCCGGCGCCGGCGGCGGCGGCGGCACGCATGACTTCGGGCTTGCTGGTATCGACCGAGATCACCGCCTCGGTCCTGCCGCGCAGCTGCTCGATCACCGGCAGCACGCGCCGCAGCTCCTCCTGCGCGCTCACCGCCTCCGCACCCGGACGGGTCGACTCGCCGCCCACGTCGATGAGGGCGGCGCCCTCCCCGGCCATACGCAGCCCCTGCTCAAGCGCCGCCTCCGGCGGCAGGAAGCGGCCGCCGTCCGAGAACGAGTCCGGGGTGACGTTGAGCACGCCCATGACGAGCGGGGTGCCGAGCTCGAGCGTCCGGTCGGCACAGCGCAGGCGCGCCTGCGTGGGTCGTGGGACTTGCATCAGCGCTCCCGGCCACGCCGGCGTTGCAGAAGGGAAGCTTAGTGTTGCCCTGCCGGGATCGCCGGGCCGCCCGCGGGAGCCGGCGCCGGCGGCGGCTTGTTGGACAGCGTGTCGTCCCAATCCTTCGGCGGCTTGGGCGCGTTGCCGGCCATGATGTCCTTGAGCTGTTCCTCGTCGATGGTCTCGTACTTCATGAGCGCATCGGCCATGAGGTGCAGCTTCTCCAGTGAGCTGGTCAGGATCTGGCGCGCTTTCTGGAAGTTGCCCTCGATGACGCGGCGCACCTCCTCGTCGATGGCGTGCGCGGTGACATCCGACACCTGCTTGTGCTGGGTGACGCTGCGGCCGAGGAACACCTCACCGGTCTCCTCCGAGTAGGTGAGCGGGCCGAGCCGGTCCGACAGCCCCCACTTGGTGACCATGTTGCGCGCCAGCTCCGTGGCACGCTCGATGTCGTTGGAGGCGCCGGTGGTCACCGACTCGGGGCCGAAGATCAGCTCCTCGGCGATGCGGCCGCCGAACAGCGTGGCGATGGCGCTCTCCAGGCGGCGCTTGGAGAAGCTGTAGCGGTCCTGCTCGGGCAGGAACTGGGTCACGCCCAGCGCGCGCCCGCGCGGAATGATCGTGACCTTGTACACCGGGTCGTGCTCGGGGACCGTCATGCCGACGATCGCGTGACCCGCCTCGTGGTAGGCGGTCATGCGCTTCTCCGCCTCGCTCATGACCATGGAGCGCCGCTCGGTGCCCATGATGATCTTGTCCTTGGCGCGCTCGAACTCGTCCATGCCGACGATGCGCTTGTTGGCGCGCGCGGCGAACAGCGCCGCCTCGTTCACCAGGTTGGCGAGATCCGCGCCGGAGAAGCCCGGCGTGCCGCGCGCGATCAGCGCCGGCTTCACATCATCGGCCAGCGGCACGCGCCGCATGTGCACGCGCAGGATCTGCTCGCGGCCGCGCACGTCCGGCAGCGGTACCACCACCTGCCGGTCGAAGCGCCCGGGGCGCAGCAGCGCCGGATCGAGCACGTCGGGACGGTTGGTGGCGGCGATGACGATGATGCCCTCGTTGCCCTCGAAGCCGTCCATCTCCACCAGCAGCTGGTTGAGGGTCTGCTCGCGCTCGTCGTGCCCGCCGCCCAGGCCCGCGCCGCGGTGCCGGCCGACGGCATCGATCTCATCGATGAAGATGATGCACGGGGCGTGCTTCTTGGCCTGCTCGAACATGTCGCGCACGCGCGAGGCGCCGACGCCGACGAACATCTCCACGAAGTCCGAGCCGGAGATGGTGAAGAACGGCACCTTGGCCTCACCGGCGATGGCGCGCGCCAGCAGCGTCTTGCCGGTGCCGGGCGAGCCGACCATCAGCACGCCCTTGGGAATCTTGCCGCCGAGCTTCTGGAACTTGCCCGGGTCCTTGAGGAAGTCGACGATCTCGCCGACCTCCTGCTTGGCCTCGTCGACGCCGGCGACGTCGGCGAAGGTGACATTGACCTGGTCCTCCCCGAGCAGGCGCGCGCGGCTCTTGCCGAAGGACATGGCGCCGCGTCCGCCGGATGCGCCCTGCATCTGGCGCAGCATGTACAGGAACACCAGGATCAGCAGGAACGCCGGCGCCATCTGCAGCAGCAGCTGGCCGATGAAATTCGGCTGCTTCGGCTCGCGCGACTCGATGCGCACGTGCGCCTTCTCGAGCGTGCCGATGAGCGCGGTGTAATCGGTCTCGGGATTGCGCGTCTTGAAGGCGCTCTTGTCCTTGCGCTCCCCGTAGATCATGTCCCCCTGCATGACGACGCCCTGCACGCGGTCGTTCTTCACGTCATCGAGGAATTCCGAGTAGGCGACGTCCTGCGGCTGGCCGACGGTGGGCATGTAGCGGCTGAAAACCGCCAGCAGCACCAGCACGATGACTACCCAGAGCAGGATGTTCTTTGTCAAATCGTTCAAAGGCTTGCGTCCTTCTTGCCGCGCGCCGCCCGCGGCTCAAAAACAACCTACACCAAGCGAAACTGCATCGCCAGTAAATACATCTCGGGACTGCGGGAGCGCGAGGCCTGCGGCTTCACTAGCCGCACGCGCTCGAATCTGCCGCGGGCACCCTGCACCAGTTCCTTAAAACCCGCACCCTGGAACACCTTGATCAGGGCGTCCCCGCCCGGCTTCAAGACGCGCCCGGCCATATCGAGCGCAAGCTCGGCCAGGTGCAGCGCGCGCGGCTGGTCGATCGCATCCACCCCGGAGAGGTTCGGCGCCATGTCCGAGAGCACCACATCCACCCCGCGCTCGGGCAAGAGTGCGAGCAGCTTCTGAAAGACCGCCTCCTCGCGGAAGTCGCCCTGCACGAACTGCACCCCGGGCAGCTCCGGCATCGGCAGGATGTCGCTCGCCACCACGCGCCCTTTCGCGCCGACGCGCTTGCGCGCGTACTGGCTCCACGCCCCCGGTGCGGCACCCAGATCCAGGCACACCAGCCCGGGACGCAGCAGATGCTCGCGCCGATCGATCTCCTCGAGCTTGAAGACCGCGCGCGAGCGCCAGCCATCGCTCCTGGCCCGTTGCACGAACGGATCGGCGAAGTGCTCCTTGAGCCATCGCGGGCTGCTCCTGGACCGGCGGTTCACGATTTTAGGCGGCCTCTTTCGGGCATAAGTTCCTCATTCATAATGAGCCCATGGAGTCCGCACGTCAGCCGCCGGTGGCGCCGGCCCTTTCCGACGCCCAGCGTAAGCATCTGCGCGGACTGGCGCACGCGCTGCGCCCGGTGGTGCGTCTGGGGAATGCGGGCCTCAGCGCGGCGCTCACCGCCGAGACCGAGCGCGCCCTGCACGACCACGAGCTCATCAAGGTCAAGGCGCCCGGCGGGGATCGTGCGGCGCGCGATGCACAGTTCGCGGAGCTGGCGCGCGCCACCGGCAGCGCCCTGGTGCACCGCATCGGCAACGTGGCGGTGCTGTACCGGCCGCGCGCGCAGCTGCCGCGGATCCTGATCCCCGACGCCTGAGCTCTCAGCCGAGTCGTACCGCGACGATCTCGTAGGAGCGGGTGCCGCCTGGGGCGGCCACCTCCACCACGTCGCCCTCGGACTTGCCCACCACGGCGCGCGCGATCGGCGAGGTGACCGAGATGCGCCCGGCGCGGATGTCCGCCTCGTCCTCGCCCACGACCTGGTAAGCGACGCGCGCCCCGTCGGACTGATCCTCGAGCTCCACCGTGGCGCCAAACACCACCCTACTGGTGCGCGGCAGCTTCGCCGGGTCGATCACTTCGGCGTGCGCGAGCTTCATCTCGATTTCCTTGATGCGGCCCTCGATGAAGCCCTGCTGTTCGCGCGCGGCGTGGTACTCGGCATTCTCGGACAGGTCGCCGTGGCCGCGCGCCTCGGCGATCGCCCGGATGATGGCCGGGCGGCTCTCTGATTTCAGACGCTTGAGCTCGGCGCGCAGCGCCTCGGCGCCGCGCAGCGTCATAGGCGTGCGCTTCATGCCGAGAGCGCCTCCTGGTGCAGGTCCTGCAGACGATTCACTTCGACTTCATCGACGTGATCGAGTGCCTCGCAGGTGGCAAATCCCGCCGCGACGGTGGTGTAGTAGGTGACGCGATGGTGTACCGCCTCGCGGCGGATGGAGTTCGATTCGCGGATCGCCTGCTTGCCCTCGGTGGTATTGACGATCAGGTCGATCTCGTCGTTTTTGATCATGTCGACGATGTGCGGACGGCCCTCGCGCACCTTGTTGACGCGCCGGCAGGCGACCCCGGCGGCGGTGAGTGCGCGCGCCGTGCCGTCGGTGGCGACCAGCTCGAAGCCGCGCTCGATGAGCTTCTTCGCCAGCTCGACCGCCGGGGCCTTGTCGCGGTCGCGCACCGACAGGAAACACACACCGTGGCGCGGCAACACCACGCCCGAGGCGCTCTGGGCCTTGGCGTAGGCCTCCCCGAAGGTGCGCCCCGTGCCCATCACCTCGCCGGTGGATTTCATCTCCGGGCCGAGAATTGGGTCGGCCTCGGGAAACTTCATGAACGGGAACACCGCTTCCTTCACCGAGAAGTACCCGGGCACGCGCTCGACTGCACCCACCAGCTGCTTGAGCTTGCGGCCGGTCATGACGCGCGCGGCGATCTTGGCGAGCGGCAGGCCGGTCGCCTTGGACACGAACGGCACGGTGCGCGAGGCGCGCGGGTTGACCTCGAGCACGTAGATGACGCCCGCCTGGATCGCGAACTGCACGTTCATGAGGCCGACGACGTGCAGCGCGCGCGCCAGCTTGCGGGTCTGCTCGCGCAGCTCCGCCTGCATCTCGCGCGACAGGCTGTTGGGCGGCAGCGAGCAGCCGGAGTCCCCCGAGTGCACGCCCGCCTGCTCGATGTGCTCCATGATGCCGCCGATCAGCACGTCCTCGCCGTCGCACACCGCATCGACGTCGACCTCGGTGGCCACGTCCAGGAAGCGGTCCAAGAGCACCGGGCTGTCGTTGGACACCTCGACCGCCTGATTCATGTAGGCGCGCAGGTCCTCTTCGGTGAACACGACCTCCATGGCGCGGCCGCCGAGCACGTAGGAGGGGCGCACGATCAGCGGGAAGCCCACCTCGCGCGCGAGCACCACCGCCTGCTCCTCGGTACGCGCAGTGGCGTTGGCCGGCTGCTTGAGGCCGAGCTTCTTCACCAGCGCCTGGAAGCGCTCGCGGTCCTCGGCGACGTCGATCGAGTCGGGCGAGGTGCCGATGATGGGAGCACCGGCCGCCTCCAGCGCGCGCGACAGCTTCAGCGGGGTCTGGCCGCCGAACTGCACGATGACCCCTTCCGGCTTCTCGACCGCGAGGATCTCGAGCACGTCCTCGAGGGTGAGCGGCTCGAAATACAGCCGGTCAGAGGTGTCGTAGTCGGTGGACACGGTCTCGGGGTTGCAGTTGACCATGATGGTCTCGAAACCGTCCTCACGCAGCTGCAGCGCGGCGTGCACGCAGCAGTAGTCGAACTCGATTCCCTGGCCGATGCGGTTCGGCCCGCCGCCGAGGATCATGATCTTGCGGCGGCTGGTCGGCTGCGCCTCGCACTCCTCCTCGTAGGTGGAATACAGGTACGCGGTGGCGGTGGCGAACTCCGCCGCGCAGGTGTCGACGCGCTTGTAGACCGGCACGACCTTCAGGTCACGGCGCTTGTCGCGGATCGCCTTCTCGGGCATGTCGACCAGCCGCGCGAGGCGGCTGTCGGAGAAGCCCTTGCGCTTGAGGAAGCGCAGCCGCTCGGCGGTGAGCGCGCCCAGCCCCTCCTCGCGCACCAGCGCCTCCTGCTGCACCAGCTCCTCGACCTGGGCGAGGAACCAGGGGTCGATGCACGTGAGCTCGGCGATGCGCTCCAGATCCCAGCCGACGCGGAACGCATCCGCCACATACAGCAGCCGATTGGCCCCCGGGGCGCGCAGCTCGTGCGCCAGGCGCACCTGGTCCTCCTCGCTCAGGGGCAGCGCGAGCAGCTGCGGCGCCAGGCCGTCGAGGCCAGTCTCCAGCCCGCGCAGTGCCTTCTGCAGCGATTCCTGGAAGGTGCGGCCGATGGCCATCACCTCCCCCACCGACTTCATCTGGGTGGTGAGCCGGTCGTTGGCGGCCGGGAACTTCTCGAAGGTGAAGCGCGGGATCTTCACCACCACGTAATCGATCGAGGGCTCGAAGGATGCCGGGGTAGCCCCGCCGGTGATGTCGTTCTTCAGCTCAGCGAGCGTATAGCCGACGGCGAGCTTGGCGGCGATCTTGGCGATCGGGAAGCCGGTCGCCTTGGAGGCGAGCGCCGAGGAGCGCGACACGCGCGGGTTCATCTCGATGACCAGCAGCCGGCCGTCGCTGGGGTTGACCGCGAACTGCACGTTCGAGCCGCCGGTGTCGACCCCGATCTTGCGCAGCACCGCGATCGAGGCATCGCGCATGCGCTGGTATTCCTTGTCGGTGAGCGTCAGCGCGGGGGCGATGGTGATCGAGTCTCCGGTGTGCACGCCCATCGGATCCAGGTTCTCGATCGAGCAGACGATGATGCAGTTGTCCTTGTGGTCGCGCACCACCTCCATCTCGAACTCTTTCCAGCCGATCACCGACTCTTCCAGCAGCACCTCCCCGGTCGGGGAGGCATCGAGGCCGCGCGCCACGATGTCCTCGAGCTCCTCGCGGTTGTAGGCGATGCCGCCGCCGCTGCCGCCGAGGGTGAAGGAGGGGCGCACCACCACCGGGTAGCCGATCTCGCCGGCGATGGCGAGTGCCTCATCCAGGCTGCGAGCGATCTGCGACTGCGGCGTCTCCAGCCCGATCTCGCGCATGGCGTTGCGGAACAGCTCGCGGTCCTCGGCCATGTCGATGGCGGCACGCGAGGCGGCGATCAGCTCCACCTCGTACTTCTCGAGCACGCCCTCGCGCACCAGGTCGAGCGCGGTGTTGAGCGCGGTCTGCCCGCCCATAGTGGGCAGCAGCGCATCCGGGCGCTCCTTCTCGATGATGCGCGCCACGCTCTTGGCGTTGACCGGCTCGATGTAGATAGCATCGGCCATCTCCGGGTCGGTCATGATGGTGGCGGGGTTGGAGTTCACCAGGATCACCCGGTAGCCCTCCTCGCGCAGCGCCTTGCAGGCCTGGGCTCCGGAGTAATCGAACTCGCACGCCTGGCCGATGACAATCGGGCCGGCCCCGATGATCAGGATGCTGTGGATGTCGGTGCGCTTGGCCACGCGCTCAGCGGCCGCTCGCCTGGCGGCGCAGGTTTTCCTCGGCCATCTTCAGATGCGCCTGCAGGCGGCGCAGCATCAGGTGATTGAAGCGCTCGAACAGCGGCCGCAGATCGTGCGGGCCGGGACTGGCCTCGGGGTGCCCCTGGAAGCCGAACACCGGCCGCTCCTCGAACGCCAGGCCCTGCAGCGAGCCGTCGAAGAGTGAGCGGTGCGTGGCCTTGACGCCCTCGGGCAGCGTCGCCTCATCGACCGCGAAGCCGTGATTCTGGCTGGTGATGAAAACCCGCCCGCTCTCCAGATCCTGCACCGGGTGATTGGCGCCGTGATGGCCGAACTTCATTTTCACCGTGCGCGCGCCGGCGGCGAGCCCCAGGATCTGGTGACCGAGGCAGATGCCGAACACCGGCAGGTCGGTGTCGAGGAATTTGCGCGTCGCCTGGATGGCGTACTCGCACGGCTCGGGATCGCCCGGCCCGTTGGAGAGAAAGATGCCGTCGGGCTCGAGCGCGAGCACCTCTTCGGCGGAGGTCTGCGCCGGCACCACCGTCATGCGGCAGCCGCCATCGGCGAGCAGCCGCAGGATGTTGCGCTTGATGCCGAAGTCGTAGGCCGCCACGTGCAGGCGCTGGCTGGCACGGATCGGTGCGCGCCCGGAGTCGGGCCACAGCGTGCCCTCGTTCCACTGATAGGGGCGCTTGACGCTCACCACCTTCGCCAGATCCATGCCCTTGAGCCCGGGGAACTTGCGCGCCGCCTTCACCGCGGCGGCCTGATCGGCGGTATCGCCAGTCATGATGCAGCCGGCCTGGGCGCCCTTCTCGCGCAGGATGCGCGTGAGCCTGCGGGTATCGATGCCGGCGATCGCGACCACCCGCCCGCGCTCGAGAAACTCGGGCAGCGGCTCGTTGGCGCGCCAATTGCTCGCCAGCTGCGGCAGATCGCGGATGATGAGCCCGGCGGCGTAGACCTGCTGCGATTCCAGGTCCTCGGGAGTGGTGCCGGTGTTGCCGATATGCGGACAGGTGAGCGTGACGATCTGACGGGCGTAGGACGGGTCGCTCAGAATTTCCTGATAACCCGTGAGGGCGGTGTTGAAAACGACTTCGCCTGTGGTGTTGCCTTTGGCTCCGATCGACTGACCGCGGAAGATCGTTCCGTCGGCCAGCGCGAGCACCGCAGGTACGCTCACGTGATCACTTCCCCCTGACGCACATACACAAAGCGGGAGGAGTTCTCATCGAACATCCTCCCGCCTTGCATGGACTAACCCGTACACGGATTAGGCAGAAATTTTACGGGCTTTGAGCCTTATGTGTCCACGGAAATTCCGGCGCAAAGCGGGCCTCCCGGACTCAGAAACGGACACATGAAATTCATCTAACCCACTGTTTTCGAGACAAGAAAATCCCGCATCGAGTACCGCCCCGGGGCCGCCGACGCAAGCCAAAGCGCAGCCGTCAGGGCCCCGCGGGCGAAAATGCTCCGGTCCAGTGCCCGGTGGGCGAGCAAGAGCTGCTCGCCGTGGCCTGTGAGGATCACGGTGTGCTCGCCGACGATGTCCCCGGCGCGCAGGCTCGCCATGCCGATCTGCGTCTGCTCGCCGGCGCCGGCGCTGCGCGCCGCCTGCGCGAGCGCCAGTGCGGTTCCGGAGGGGGCGTCGCGCTTGCCGCGGTGATGCAGCTCCACGATATCGATGTCGAATCCGGGCAGCGCGCGCACCGCCTGCGCCGTCAGCTCGGTCAGCAGCGCCACCGCGAGGCTGGTGTTCGGGGCGACGAGCAGCGCAATCCCGCGCGCCACCTCATCCAACTCCGCCCCGAGCTGCGTGCCGAACCCGGTGGTCCCGATCAGCAGCGGCTTGCCCGCGGCGCGGCAGGCGGCGAGATTCGCCGCGGTCGCCTGCGGGGTGCTGAAATCGAGCACCACATCCGCCTGCGCCAGCGCCCGCGGCAGATCGGCGCTGACGGGCAGGTTGAGCGGAGCGATGCCGGCGAGCTCGCCGGCATCGCGGCCGAGGGCGAGGCTCTGCGGCGAGGCGATGGCGCCGGTGATGATGAGCTGGCTGAAGGCGGGCGCGGCCCGCAGCAGCGCCTGCCCCATGCGCCCGGTGACGCCAATCAGGACCGCGCGGATCAGCGGCGGGGTCGGCGCTGCGGACGGCATGAGCGCTCAGGCCTCGTCGGCCGCGCCCGAGAAGAAGCGCTTCACGCCCTCGAGGAAGCTCCGCTCGCGCGGCGCGTGGCGCGCGGGGTGAGCTTTCAGCGACTCCTCGAGCCGGCGCACCAGCTCCCGCTGCTCGGCCGACAGCTGCACCGGGGTCTCCACGACCACGCGACAGAACAGGTCCCCGCGCGCGCCGCCGCGCACCGGCTTCACGCCCTTGTCCCGCAGGCGGAACACGCGCCCGGACTGGGTCTCGGCAGGGATCTTCAGCTGCACGTCGCCCTCGAGCGTCGGTACCGCGACGCTGCCACCGAGGGCAGCGGTGGCGAAGCTCACCGGCACCTCGCAGGAGAGGTGCGTCCCGTCGCGCTCGAATATCGGGTGCTCGCGCACGTGGATCTCGACGTAGAGATCCCCGGGCGGGCCGCCGTTGCGGCCGGCCTCGCCCTCGCCGGAGAGTCGCACGCGATCGCCCGAGTCCACGCCCGCGGGCACCTTCACCGAGAGCTTGCGCGCCCCGCGTACCCGGCCCTGCCCGAGGCAGCTGTCGCAGGGATTGCGCACCACGGTGCCGGCGCCGCGGCAGCGCGGGCACGTCTGCTGCAGCTGGAAGAAGCCCTGGCTGACGCGCACCTGGCCGGCGCCGCCGCAGGTGTCGCAGGTGGAAGGGGCGCTGCCCTTGGCCGCACCGCTGCCGTGGCACACCTCGCACTCGGCAAGGCGCGTCACCTCGATCTGCACCTGCTGCCCGAACACCGCCTGCGGCAACTCCAGTTCGAGCTCGTAGCGCAGGTCCGCGCCGCGGAACACCTGCGAGCGGCCGCCGCGCCGGGCCCCTCCGAAGATGTCCCCGAACACGTCGCCGAAGATGTCGCTGAAGGTGTCGGCGCCGAACCCGCCGCGCCCGCCGCCGCGGGCTGCGGCTTCCACTCCGGCGTGACCATACTGGTCGTAGGCGGCGCGCTTGTGCGCGTCCGTCAGAACCTCGCTGGCCTCCTTGGCCTCCTTGAAGGCCTCCTCGGCATCCCGATCGTTGGGATTGCGATCGGGGTGATATTTCATGGCGAGGCGCCGATACGCCTTCTTGATCTCCGCCTCGGTCGCCGTCCTCGGTACGTCCAGGACCTGGTAGTAGTCGCGCTTCGCCATGGAGGGCGCTTAGGAGGCCTTGCGTCCCTTGTCCTTGACCTCCTCGAACTCCGCATCCACCACGTCCTCGCGGCCGGCGCCGCCGCCGCCGGGCTGCGCCCCGGGCGCTTCTCCGGCCGGCCCGGTCCCGGCATCGGCAGGGCCGCCGCCACCGGCGGCGGCCTGCTCGGCCTGATAGGCGCGCTGCGCGATGCTGGCAGAGGCCTGCGAGAGCGCCTCGGCCTTCTTCTCGATGACGTTGCGATCGTCGCCCTTCAGCGCGGTGCGCAGATCGGAGACCGCGCTCTCGACCTTGGCGCGCTCGCCGGCGTCGACCTTGTCCCCGAGCGACTGCAGCGATTTCTCCACCGCATGGATCAGGCCGTCGGCCTTGTTGCGCGTCTCGACCAGCTCACGGAAGCGCTTGTCCTCGGCGGCATGCGCCTCGGCATCGCGCACCATGCGCTTGATCTCCTCCTCGTTCAGGCCGCTCGAGGCCTTGATGACGATCTTCTGCTCCTTGCCGGTGGCCTTGTCCTTGGCCGACACGTTGAGGATGCCGTTGGCGTCGATGTCGAAGGACACCTCGACCTGCGGCATGCCGCGCGGTGCCGGCGGGATCTCTGTCAGGTCGAACTTGCCGAGGGACTTGTTGTCCGCGGCGCGATCGCGCTCGCCCTGCAGCACGTGGATGGTGACCGCGGTCTGGTTGTCGTCCGCGGTTGAGAACGTGTTCGAGGCCTTGGTCGGGATCGTGGTGTTCTTCTCGATGAGCTTGGTCATGATGCCGCCCAGGGTCTCGATGCCGAGCGACAGCGGCGTCACGTCCAGGAGCAGTACGTCCTTCACCTCGCCGGCGAGCACGCCCGCCTGGATGGCGGCGCCCACGGCGACCGCCTCGTCGGGATTGACGTCCTTGCGCGGCTCCTTGCCGAAGAAGTCCTTCACGTACTTCTGCACCAGCGGCATGCGCGTCTGGCCGCCGACCAGGATCACTTCCGCGATGTCGGAGGTGGAGACCCCGGCATCCTTGAGGGCGATGCGGCACGGGCCCACGGTCTTCTGCACCAGATCCTCCACCAGGGATTCGAGCTTGGCGCGCGTCAGCTTGATGTTCAGGTGCTTCGGACCGGAGGCATCCGCGGTGATATAGGGCAGGTTGATGTCGGTCTGCTGGGTCGAGGACAGCTCGATCTTCGCCTTCTCCGCGGCCTCCTTCAGGCGCTGCATGGCGAGCGGATCATGCCGCACGTCCACGCCGGACTCCTTCTGGAACTGCTCGGCCAGGAAATTGATGATGCGCTGGTCGAAGTCCTCGCCACCGAGGAAGGTGTCGCCATTGGTCGAGAGCACCTCGAACTGGCGCTCGCCATCGACCTCGGCGATCTCGATGATGGAAATGTCGAAGGTGCCGCCGCCCAGGTCGTACACGGCGATCTTGCGGTCCCCGCCCTGCTTGTCGAGCCCGTAGGCGAGCGCCGCCGCGGTCGGCTCGTTGATGATGCGCTTCACCTCGAGGCCGGCGATGCGGCCGGCGTCCTTGGTCGCCTGGCGCTGCGAGTCATTGAAGTAGGCCGGCACGGTGATGACCGCCTCGCTCACCTTCTCGCCGAGGTAGTCCTCGGCGGTCTTCTTCATTTTCATGAGCACGCGGGCCGAGATCTCCGGCGGGGCCATCTTCTTGCCCTGCACCTCGACCCAGGCATCGCCATTGTCGGCCTTGGCGATCTTGTAGGGGACCATCTTGATGTCCCGCTGCACGACCTCGTCCTCGAACTTGCGGCCGATGAGGCGCTTGATGGCGAACAGCGTGTTCTGCGGGTTGGTGACCGCCTGGCGCTTGGCCGGCTGGCCCACCAGTACCTCGGAGTCCTTGGAGAAGGCCACAATCGAGGGGGTGGTACGGTCGCCCTCGCTATTCTCGATCACGCGGGGCTTGCCGCCCTCCATGATGGCCACGCACGAGTTGGTCGTACCGAGATCGATGCCGATTACCTTAGCCATGGGTCACTCCGCGGGAATTCTCATTCAAAAGGGGGACGGTCCAGGACCACTTCTTAGGGATGCCCCTGGGGGCTTTCAAGCCACTGCCCGGCCTATTTCCATGCTACGTCGGGCCTCAGCCGGGCGCCCGGGCCACGATCACCCGCGCCGGGCGCAGCAGGCGCCCGTTGAGCTCGTAGCCCGGCTGGATCACCTGCAGCACCGAGTTCGGCTCGGCGCTGGCGGACTCCTGGGCCATCATGGCCTCGTGCCGGGTCGGGTCGAAGGGCTCCCCGTGGGGATCGATGAGGGTCACGCCGAGCCTCTCCAGGGCCTTGTTGAGCAGCTGCAGCGTGGCGGCCTGCCCTTCCACCAGGGTCCGTACGTCGGCCTTCGGGGCGCTCTGCACCGCCTGCTCGAGGCTGTCCTTGACCGGCAGCAGCTCCACGGCAAAGCGCTCGAGCCCGTAGCGGTTGGCGGCCTCGATGTCGCGCGCGGCGCGCTTGCGCACGTTCTCGAGCTCGGCGACCGCCCGCAGGTACTGATCCCAATGGCTCTTCGCCCGCTCCTCGGAGGCCTCGAGCGCCTGCTGCAGGCGCTCGAGTTCGACCAGCTGCGCGGCCGTCTCCGGCAGCACCGTGGTCGGCTCGGCGCCCGTCCCGACCGGCACGTTCGCTCTGGAATCGTTCGAACCCATCTTCGGAAACCTCCGGCTCGTCAGTGAAGCGCCGCCGGCGCGCGGCGGCTTGCCCGCACGTGGGGGTCAGCGCCGCGAATTCAAGGCGGCGCCCAGCAGTTTAGCCGTCAGGTCGACGATCGGGATCACCCGCTCGTAGGCCATGCGCGTGGGGCCTATCACCCCGAGCACGCCCACCACGGCATCGCCGTCGGCGTACGGGGCGGTGACCACGCTGCAGTCGTCCAGGATCTGATAGCCGGACTCGTGGCCGATGAAGATCTGCACCCCTTCGGCCCTGAGGCTGTGGTCGAGCAGGTGCAGGAAGTCGCGCTTCTCGTTGAAGGCCTCGAACAGGCGCCGCAGCTTCTCGACGCTGGTGAGCTCGGCCACCCCCATGAGGTTGGTCTCGCCCTTGATGACGTACTCGAGCTTGCCCTCGCTCTCGCTCTCGAACACCTGCTGTGCCACCGAGATCGCGTCCAGCATGATCTGGTTCATGTGGGCGCGCGCTTCGGAGAGCTGGCGCAGGATCTCCTGGCGCACCTCGCGCAGCGAGCGGCCGCGGAACTGCTCGTTGAGGAAGTTGGAGGCGCGCTTGAGCTCGTCGGGGGAGTAGTGGCGCTCGAGCTGGATGATGCGGTTCTGAACCTCGCGGTCGTTGAACACCAGCACCACCAGCACGCGGTTCTCCGACAGGCCGACGAACTCGATCTGCGTGACCGAGGCGGCGCGCGTGCGCGGCAGCGTCACCACGCCCGCGAGCTGCGTGGCCGAAGACAGCAGCTGCGACACCGTGGCGATCAGGTCCGTGGAGCCCTCGCGGCTCGCCTCGAACTGGCGGCGGATCTCGGCGCTCGCCGCCGCATCAAGCGGACGGCGGTGCAGCAGGGTATCGACGAAGAAGCGGTAGCCCTTGTCCGTCGGCACCCTGCCGGCGGAGGTGTGCGGCGAGGCGACGAATCCCAACTCCTCGAGATCCGCCATGACGTTGCGGATGGTGGCCGAGGACAGCTGCAGCCCGGATTCGCGCGACAGCGCCCGCGAGCCGACCGGCTGGCCGTCGCGGATGTAGCTCTCGATGAGGATCCGCAGCAGATGCTGCGCGCGCTCGCCCAGCGCCTCTTCCCGTGCCTCGTGCGCCATGGGTGCCTTTTGGCACAGCCGCGCCCGGAAAGCTAGCTTTCCGGCCCCCCAAAGCGTGACCTGCGGCATTGGCCGAGGGCCGCGGGAGCGTGTTACAAAGGCGCCGCCCCGCGGTCGCTGGCGGGTTAAGTCAAGGGCTTGGATACATGAGCTTTCCGGTGCGCAGCTGCGCATTAGTGGGCCGATTCGCCGATCCGCGCATCGCGGAGAGTCTGTCTGCGCTGCTGCCGCACCTCGCCCAGCGCGGCGTGCGGGTGCTGGTGAGCGAGCACGCAGAGCTCTCGGCCGATGTCAGCGGGGTGATCCGCCTGCCCGAGCCCGAGATCGCCCCGCAGGCGGATCTGGTGATCGCCATCGGTGGCGACGGCACGCTGCTGTACGCCGCGCGCCTGGTGGCCCGTCACGGCGTGCCGCTGCTCGGGGTCAACCGCGGGCGGCTCGGCTTTCTCACCGACATCATGCCCCAGGACATGCTGCCGGCGGTGGACCTGGCCCTGCAAGGCAAGCTCGAGCGCGAAGAGCGGCCGCTGCTCACGGCGCGCCTGCGCGGGCGGGACGGGGACCTCGCGCAGGCCTTCGCGCTCAACGACGTGGTCATGCAAAAGCACGACACCGGGCGCACCCTCGACTTCGAGACGCGTGTCGACGGCACCTACGTCAATACGCACGACGGCGACGGCATCATCGTCGCCAGTCCCACCGGCTCCACCGCCTACGCCCTCTCCTGCAACGGCCCGATCATCGAGCCGCACCTGCCGGCCCTCGTCATCGTTCCGATCTGCGCCCACACCCTCTCGGACCGGCCGATCGTGGTGGCCGGGACCTCGGTGGTCGAGGTGGCGCTGCTGGAGCGCCCCGACACCCACGCCCACGTCACCTGCGACGGTGCGATGCTCGGGGCGATCGCGCCGGGGGACCGGCTCGAGGTCACCACCGCGCGCGAGCGGGCGACGCTTCTGCACCCCCCGGGCCACGACTACTACAAGCTGCTGCGCTCCAAGCTCCACTGGGGGCGCGGCAGCTTCGAGCGCTGAATCGATGCTGACCCATCTGCAGATCCGCGACTTCGCCATCATCGACCAGGTGGAGCTGGAGCTGCGCCCCGGGCTCACGGTACTTACCGGGGAAACCGGGGCGGGCAAGTCGATCCTGGTCGATGCGCTGCAGTTGCTCGCCGGCGGACGCGCCGGCGCCGAGGTGGTGCGCCACGGCGCCGAGCGCGCCGAGATCTCCGGCACCTTCGAGCTGGCGAAGGCGCCGCGCGAGCTGAAGCAATGGCTTGAGGAGCAGTCGCTGCGCGCCGGCTCCGAGCTCACGGTGCGCCGCGCGGTGGGGAGCGACGGGCGCTCGCGCGCCTACCTCAACGGGCAATCCGTGCCGGTGCAGCTGCTGCGCGAGGCCGGCAACATCCTCATCGATATCCACGGACAGCACGAGTTCCAGTCCCTGACCCGCGCCGCCGCGCAGCGCGAGCTGCTCGACGGCTACGGCGCGCTCACGCCCCTGGTCAGCCAGGTGGGTATCGCGCACCGCGTATGGCTCGAGCTCCTCAACCGCACGCTGGATCTGGACCGCAAGGCCCACGACCGAGATGCGAAGCTCGAGCTGCTGCGCTACCAGCTGCAGGAGCTGCAGGCGCTGCAGCTGAAGAGCGAGGAGATCGACGCGCTCGCCGAGGAGCACGCGCGGCTCGCCAACCGCGGGCGCCTCGCGGAAGGGACGCAGACCGCGCTCGGGGAGCTGTACGAGAACGAGGGTGGCAGCGCCCACGCCGCTGTCAGCCGCGCGCTCAGCGCGCTGCGCGCGCTCGTGTCACTCGATGCCAAGCTCGGCAGCGTGCTGCCGATGCTCGAGGAGGCCTCGATCCAGGTACGCGAGGCGGCGCGCGAGCTCGAGCACTACCGCGAGAGCCTGGACGTCGATGCCGCGCGCCAGGAGCAGGTCGAGCGGCGCCTGGCAGCGATCGAGGAACTCGCGCGCAAGCACCGCGTGAGCGCGCAGGAGCTGCCCGAGCGCACCCGCGCGCTCGCCGGCGAGCTCGAGGCGCTGGAGCGCGCCGACAGCGATCTCGCGGTGCTGCGCAAGGAGCTCGGCGCAGCGCTCGAGTCCTACCGCGCCCAGGCGAAGGAACTGTCCGGCAAGCGCGCCGCCGCGGCGCGCGCGCTGGCGCGCGACATCTCCGTGCGCATGCAGACCCTCGGCATGGGCGGCGGCCGCTTCGAGGCGGACGTGACCCAGCCGGGCAACGCCGAGCCTGCACAGCACGGCATCGATCAGATCGAGTTCCGGGTCAGCGCCAATCCCGGTTCCCCGCCGCGCGCGCTCGCCAAGGTGGCTTCCGGCGGGGAGCTGGCACGCCTGTCGCTCGCGGTGCAGGTGTCATGCGCGGCCGAGGAGACCCGCTGCATGGTGTTCGACGAGGTCGACGCCGGCATCGGCGGGGCGGTGGCCGAGATCGTGGGGCGCGAACTGCGCGCGCTCGGCGCGCGTGGCCAGGTGCTGTGCGTGACGCACCTGCCGCAGGTGGCCTCGCAGGCGCATCATCACTTGAGGGTCACCAAGCTCACCGACGGGCGCACGACGCGCATCACCCTCACCGAGCTGACCGCGGACGACCGCGTCGAAGAACTCGCCCGCATGCTCGGCGGGATCGAAGTGAGCAGCAAGGCACGCGAGCACGCCAAGGACATGCTGGCGGCGGCGGCCGGTGAGGCGCGCCGCCCCGCCCCGGCCGATACCTCCGATACCGTGCGCCAGCCGCGCCCGCCGAACGCGCGCCGCCGCTGAGCGGTGCGGCGGCCGCATCTCAGCTGGTCTTGCGCGTGCGGTGCGGGCAGTTCTGCCGGCGGCAGTGCCCGTAGAGAATCAGCGAGTGGTCGCGGATGGTGAAGCCGAGCTTGTTGGCCACCGCGGTCTGACGCTCCTCGATCCCCGAATCCACGAACTCCTCGACGCGGCCGCAGTCCAGACACACGATGTGATCGTGATGGGTGCCCTGGTTGAGCTCGAACACCGCCATGCCGTCTTCGAAGTGATGCCGCGTCACGAGTCCCGCCGCCTCGAACTGCGTCAGCACGCGGTAAACGGTCGCCAGCCCGATGTCCTCGTTGGACTCGAGCAGGGTGCGGTAAATGTCCTCGGCCGACAGGTGGCGCGTAGTGCTGCCCTCGAGGATCTCGAGGATCTTCAGGCGCGGCAGGGTTACCTTCAAGCCGGCCTTGCGCAGGTCCTTGCCTTCCACGCGGGTGTCTCCGGCGGGCTGCGCAGCCGGTCCGGGCGGCCGGCGGTCCGCGATCAGGTATGATTCAAAAGATGATTATCCTCCATCGGACCCGCATGCGCCTACCTTTCGCCCCGCTCACCCTGCTGCTGCTGCTCGCGTTTCTTGCCTGCGGCTGCGTCTATCGCATGAACATCCAGCAGGGCAATTACCTGGAAGGCAAGACGGTCGACAAGCTCGAGATCGGCATGACGCGCACCCAGGTGCGCTACCTGCTCGGCACGCCGATGGTGCCCGAGCCCTTCGACAAGGACCGCTGGGACTATCTGTACTACTTCCAGTCCGGCAAGCGCCTGCGCAAGCCCGAGCAGCGCCACCTGGTGGTGTTCTTCAAGGAAGACAAGGTCGCCAAGTTAGAGCGCGACAACGTGCCCGCCGCCGCGCCGCAGGCGCCCGACGAGAACGCGCCGATCGCCAAGTTCCCCAAGATCTAGCGGCCCTTGTGCGCGCGACGCTCGCGCTGCACGCGCGCGCGGCGCGCGGCGCGCGGATCGTGTCCGAGCGGCCGGTACAGCTCGATGCGCTCGCCGTCTGCGCAGCGGGCGCTGCGTGCGCGCAGCTCGCCGAACACGCCCACGGCGGCGCTGTCCCAGGGGACCGCCTGCTCCTCGCCGCGCGCGGCCGCCTGTGCGCGCGCCGCTGCGAGCGCCTGCGCGATGCTCGCCCCGGCCGGCAGCTGCACGCTCCACAGGTATTGCCGCTCGCGCGTGGCGTAAGCCACCAGGCAGCGCAGCGGCGTCGGCGCAACGCTCACGGCCGGGCGCGGGCGCGCGCGACGAAGGCGTCCACCAGCGAGCCGATAGTGTGCGCGAACAGCGGCTCGAACAGCAGCGCCGTGAGGCGGTTGTTGAAGGCGAAGCGCATGCTCAGTTCCACGCGGCAGCCGCCCTCGATGGGCGTCAGGCGCCACTCGCCCTGCAGGGTGCGGAACGGGCCGCTCACCAAGTCCATGCGGATGCGCGTGTCCGGTTCGAGCGCGTTGCGGGTGGTGAACTCCCCTTGCAGCGAGCCCTGGCGCACACCGAGCGTGGCGACGATCTCGGAAGAGCTGCGCGACTGCACGCGGGCGTGCGTGCACCACGGCAGGAACTGCGGGTAGCTCTCGATGTCGTTGATGAGCGCGAATACCTCGCCCGGCGGCCGGTTGACCAGCGCCAAGCGCTTGACCTCTCGCATGCGCCATTGTCCCATTACCCCGCCCATGACCAAAGCCCAGGAGTCCCCGCGTCTGATCGCCGAGAACCGCAAGGCGCGCTTCGACTATTTCATCGAGGAGCGCTACGAGGCGGGGCTGGCGCTGCAGGGGTGGGAAGTGAAGGCGATGCGCGCCGGCCGCGCGCAGCTGAAGGAAGCCTACGTGTACCTGCGCGACGGCGAGGCGTTCCTGATCGGCGCGCACCTCTCGCCCCTGCCCTCAACCTCCACCCACATCAGCGCCGATCCGGTCCGCACCCGCAAGCTGCTGCTGCATCACAGCGAGCTGCAGGGGCTGATCGGGGCGGTCGAGCGGCGCGGCTACACGCTGGTGCCGCTCGAGCTCTATTGGAAGAACGGGCGCGCCAAACTGCAGCTCGCGCTCGCCAAAGGCAAGAAGCAGCACGACAAGCGCGCCGTGGAGAAGGACCGCGACTGGCAGCGCGCCAAGGCGCGCGTGCTGCGCCGCGGCTGAGCGCCTACTCGGCGGCGAGCTTCGGGTTCTTGGTCTCGTACACCAGGCTCAAGGTGCTCAGCGTGTCGCGGTGCCCGGAGCCGGGCGGCGGGTTGCTGTTGTCCCTGAGCGTGTAGCCGACCGCAAGCGCCAGGCGGTTGGACATCTTCACCTGCAGCGCCACGTTCGCGGTGGTGAGCGTGTTCAGCTGGCCCGACTGCACGGTCGCCGCGGCGAGCAGCTTGGTGACGGCATTGAAACTGTGCTCGAAGGTCAGTGCCCCGTCGAACACCGCGTCGCTCGAGGGGTCGAGCTCGGTGCGGCTGACGACGCCGCCAATGTCGTCCTTCACCAGGATCTCCGGGCGCAGCCGCCGGTAGCCGGCGCCCGCCTGGGCGACGAGCTTGGTCGAGTCGGTTTGGATGAACTCGTAACCGGCACCGGTCTTGAGCGCCTCCTGGTAGGCGAAGCCACTGAAGCGGTCGTCGTCGTAGCGCAGCCCGACGTACCAGTACAGGCGCGGGGTGATGTTGTAGTTGGCCTGCAGGTACCCCAGCCAGGCCTGCGCGGTAGTCTCGCCCTGGGTCGAGCCGTACAGCCCTTCCGCCCCGAACAGCAACTTCCACTTCCCCGCCAAGTGCGCGGCGTGGAACAGCCCGTTGCCTGCACTGTTGTCGGTGTTGCCGCCGGTCTTGGTGTAGCCGAGTAGCGCGCGCATCGCCCAGTTCGGGTCGCCCTCGTAGGGCGGCGGCTCGTCGGCGGCAGCGGCGGCGGAAACGGACAACAGTGCGGCGCAGGCCGCGAGCTTCCAATGCATGGCGGGACCCTTCCCTGGGGTTTTGACGCAGCGCCCCAACCTTACCTTAAGGCCCCGCGCGGGCGGAACTTGCAGCCTCAGCGCGGCAGAGGCCCGTTGCGGGTATTTCTCGCCAGCTGAGGTATGCTGAGCGGGCAAGCCTGACTGGGGGCGACCGGTTTCGACGTGGGTTGCGAACCTTCAGGGGCGTACCGAGGCGCAGTGTCCTCGTAAAACTCGCTGCAAATCATAGTTGCCAACGACGACAACTACGCTCTGGCTGCCTAAACGCAGCTGACCTCTGACCGGCTCGTGCCTGTGCGACCGAATCAGGGGACGCGCTCACAGGATCGCGCTCCGGCGTTGCGAGCAGGCCGGTGCGTTAAGAGTCACTGATCGCTGGCGTGGCGTCTTCCCTGCTCCTCGGGTAGCGCTGCGCGAGAACTAAAGAGAGAGCTACGTACGTAGATCCTGAAGTCTAGGACTTACGGACGGGGGTTCGATCAATGGGTCGCGCCAGGCCGTGAGGTCTGGCTGAAAACGGAGCTCACATCGGCGAAACCTACAGCCCCCGGCGCAACGTCCGGGTGCCACGGCAACGCCGAGGGGTAGGAAGAAGGCCAACTTCAGGCCTGCCCTGTAGAGACTCATAGACCCGCCGAAGGCTCATTGCCCGGGCGGGCACTAGGATCGGCACCAATCCTGCTGGTGCGGATAACACGCTCCGCGTGCGTGCCTTGCGGCGCGGACGAAGGCATAGTCCAGGCCGCGGCGAAAGCCGCGGAGACACTGTCCCCCCGCCTCCACCACTTAGGGTTCCCGGCCGCCGGGAACCCTCCTCTGTTGATTTGACGGAATGCGGCCCGCTGTAGGCGCGATCCGCTACGCTGTCCCGGCCCGGAGGGCTACACTCGCGGCACAGGGATTGTCATGCCAACAAGAATAACGGTCAGCGGACGGATCACCCTCCCCAGGGAAGTACGCGCGGCGCTGCGACTCTCACCGGGAGATGAGGTGGAATTCACCGTCAACGTCGCCGGCGAGATCGTCCTCAGCAAGCGAACCACGCAACCGGTGCAAGCGCGCCCCGCGCATGCGCGCGTCGCGGCACAGACGCGCCGTCGCGCCGCGGAGCTGCTGGCACTTCTGCGCGGACTGGACTGACGCCCGGTCAGCTCCCGCGCCGCCCGTCAAGCGAGGCGAGCGTGCCGTACAGGTCCGGCCGGCGGTCACGGAACACGAACCAGTTGTCGCGCAGCTGCGCGGTGGCCTCCAGATCGAAGCTGTGGGTGAGCACCGCGTCGCCCTGCTCCGGCGCCTCTGCCACCTTGGCACCCATGGCATCGGCAATGAACGAGGAACCGTAGAAGCGGATGTAGAGGCCCTGCGGATCCTGCAGCGAGCGCTCCAGCCCGTAGCGGTTGGCGGCGATCAGCGGGGTAAGGTTGGCGGCCGCGTGACCCTGCTGCGTGCGCTGCCAGTGCTCGCGCGAGTTTACCGGCAGGGCCGGCGGCGGCTCGGTGCCGATCGCGGTGGGGAAGAACAACAGCTCCGCCCCCCTGAGCGCCATGACGCGCGCCGTCTCGGGAAACCACTGGTCCCAGCAGATCCCTACCCCGATGCGCGCGAAGCGCGTGTCCCACACCTTGAAGCCGGTGTCTCCCGGGGAGAAGTAGGTCTTCTCCTGGTAGCCCGGGCCATTCGGGATGTGCGACTTGCGGTACACGCCGAGGTTGTTCCCGTCGGCGTCCAGGACGGCGACCGAGTTGAAGTAGGCGCGGCCGGCGCGCTCGAAGAAGCTGATGGGCAGCACCACGCCGAGCTGCCGTGCCACGGGCATGAAGTGGCGTACGGCGCGGTTCTCGCTCACCGGCATGGCGAGGTTCAGGTGCCGCGTATCCTGCTCGATGCAGAAGTACGGCGTCTCGAACAGCTCCGGCAGCAGGATGATCTGCGCGCCCTGCGCGGCTGCCTGGCGCACCAGCTGCTCGGCGCGTGCGATATTGCGCTCGCTGTCCCAGTCGCACGCCATCTGGATGGCGGCGACCGCGACCGGCCGCGGCGGCCGCTGCAAGTGCCCCGGTTCGCTGCTCATCGACTACCTGCCCGCGCTGAAAGTCCCGCGATTGTAGAGGATGTGCCGCCTGCTCCGCGAAAGCCAGAGCGTCGGCTAGGCGCTCCCGGCCTGTGCGCGGCGCTCCGCGAGCGAGCGGTGCACCTGCTCGGTGATGCGCATCGCGGTCTCGAGCGCCATGAGGCCGGCCTCCCCCGGCACCACCGGCGCCCGACCCTCGCGGATGCAGGCAAGAAAGGAGTCGATCTCGGCCTTGAGGGCGTCCCCGGGTTCGAGGCTCTGCTCCTCGATGATGACCGGGAGCGGTCCGACCGGGTCGGACGGCCCACGCTTGCGGATGAGGGTCACGATCTTCTGCTGCAGATCGAGAGACAGGTACGCATCGTCCTCGAAGATGCGCATCTTGCGCTCGGTCTTCATGCTGACGCGCGAGGCGGTGGCGTTGATGATGCAGCCGTTCGCGAAGCGGATGCGCGCGTTGGCGATGTCGATCTCCTCGGAGAACACCGGCGTGCCGACCGCGTCGATGGAGGCGATCGGCGCCCCGACGATGGTCTGCACGATGTCGATGTCGTGGATCATCAGATCCAGCACTACGTTCACGTCCGTGCCGCGCTCGCGATAGGGCGCCAGGCGGTGACACTCGATGAAGCGCGGCGATTTCAGATGGGGCTCGGCCGCGAGGATCGCAGCGTTGAAGCGCTCGAGGTGTCCGACCTGCAGCAGGCGCTGCACGCGCGCGGCGAGTGCGATCAGCTCGCGCGCCTCCTCCGCCGTCTCGGTGATCGGCTTCTCCACCAGCACGTGCGCGCCGGCGCGCAGAAAGTCGCGGGCGATCGCAAAGTGTGCCGGGGTCGGGGTCACGACGCTCACCGCATCGACCGCGCCGAGCAGCTCCTGATGGTCGCCGAGGGCGCGGGTGTGCAGCTCGGCGGCGACCGCCGCGCCTGCCTCGGCGCGCGGGTCGACGACCGCCACGAGCTCACAATCCTGCGCCTGTGCGTACTTCTGCGCGTGAAACCGGCCGAGATAGCCGACACCGATGACCGCGGCTCTGATTTTCTGCATGGGAACGTTATTATGCCCGCCCGCCACTCACCGCCCGAGTCCCTGATGCCCGGCCCGCCGCCGCTGCCGAAAATAGTGCCCGAGCCCCTGACGCGCCTGCGCGACACGTACACAGCGCAGCCGCGGGTACGGCGCGAGCTCATCGTCTACGGCTCCGCGCTGCTGATCGGGCTGATCCTGATGCCGTTCCTGATCTGGTTCGCGGGCAACCGGGTGCTGGGGCCCTATACCCATGGGCAGAACCCCCACGCCGGTCCCTTCGCCCTGTTCGCCGATTTCGTGGTCGGGCTGGCGCACGGGTCGGCGGTGTTCTGGGCCGTGGCGCTCGGGCCGGTGCTGCTGCTGCTGCTGATCCGGCTGCTCGTGTGGCTGTACCGCCTGCGTCCTTCCGGCGAGGATTAGCCGGCCGCCGCGCCGGGACGGCGGGGCGCTCATTTCGGCCAGTACAGCCACACGGTGAGGGCGAACATCGCAAGCGTCGCGGCGTGCGCCCCGAGGCGCCAGCGGCGCAGGCGCAGCTCCCCGTAGAAGCTCGCGCCCGCGACCAAGGCAAAGGCGGTGAACACCAGCACCGCGCGAATCAGGGCCGGCTGCTCGGGTGCGAAGCGCTGCTCGTCGGCCGGCAGCAACATTATGACTACCCAGGTCATGATCAGGCCGCTGGCCAGGGCGACCGCGGATCCGGCGAGAATGGCCAGTAGGGCCGCCAAAGGACGCATGGCTGTGAGGACTGTACTTGCTATAGTCGAACCGCACGCTCTAGCCTTGGTCTAGCAGTTTACCGAACTTACGAGCCGCTACATGACCCTACCCATGCGCCGATCCTCCGGCTGGATAACCGCGACCGCTGTGGTGCTTCTGGCGCTCGCGGGCTCCTCGGTGCAGGCGCCGGCGAGTCCCTCGCTGCTGCCCCCCGGAGCCATCGCACCCACCGACTCGCAGCGTTACACGGCCCGCAAGGTCGGCCGCATCCTCGAGGAGGCGCACTACAGCCGCGCCTCGATCGACGACAAGATGTCGGACACGATCTATCAGCGCTACCTGGAGTTTCTGGACGGGCAGCGCAGCTACTTCCTCGCGAGCGACATCAAGGAGTTCGACACCTATCGCTACCGCTTCGGCGAGATGATCCGCACCGGCAACATCGACCCGGCGTACCTGATCTTCGCACGCTTTCAGCAGCGCAACCGCGATCGCATTCAGCGCGCGATCGCGCTGTTGCAGACCGAACCGGACTGGACGATCGATGAGACGTTCGAGTTCGATCGCCAGCACGCCGCCTGGCCGGCCGACGAGGCGGCCATGGATGAGCTGTGGAGAAAGCGCGTCAAGAACGATGCGCTGTCGCTGCTGCTCACCGGCAAGAGCTGGCCGGACGCCGCCGACATCCTGCGCAAGCGCTACCAGCGGGTCCTGAAGCGCATCGACCAGGTGACGCCCGAAGACGTGTTCGAGAACCTGATGAACGCGTACGCACGCGCCTTCGACCCGCACTCGAGCTATTTCTCGCCGCGCAGCTCCGAGGAATACCACATCCAGATGAGCCTCAACTACGACGGCATCGGTGCCTCGCTGCAGCTGATCGATGACTACGTGACCATCATGAGCATCCTCGAGGGCAGCCCGGTAGCCACCGCCGGAACGCTCAAGGTGAATGACCGCATCACCGGCGTCGGCCAAGGCCACGAGGGTCAGATCACCGACGTCATCGGCTGGCGCCTGGATGACGTGGTACAGCTGATCCGCGGCAAGGCCGGCACGAGCGTGCGGCTGCAGGTGCTGCCCGCGGGCGCCGCTCCCGGCACCCCCGAGAAGCTGCTCGAGTTCACGCGCAACAAGGTGACGCTGGAGGCGCAAGCGGCGCACAAGGAAGTGAAGACCGTGGCGCGCAACGGCCGCACCTTCAAGATCGGCGTGATCACCGTGCCCGGCTTCTACCAGGATATCGACGCGCAGAACCGCGGCGACGAGAACTACCGCAGCACCACGCGCGATGTGCTCAAGCTGCTCAACGAGCTCAAGGCCGAGAACATCGACGGCCTGGTGCTCGATCTGCGCAACGACGGCGGCGGCTACTTGCCCGAGGCGACCGCGCTCACCGGGCTGTTCATCGACCACGGGCCGGTGGTGCAGCTGCGCGATACCACCGGGCGGCTCGAGGTGCTGGATGACCCGCAGAGCAAGGCCGCCTACGACGGCCCGCTGGCCGTGCTGGTCGATCGGCTGAGCGCCTCGGCCTCGGAGATCTTCGCCGGCGCCATCCAGGACTATCACCGCGGCGTGATCCTCGGGCAGACCACCTTCGGCAAGGGTACGGTGCAGAACCTAGTGAAACTCGACCGCTGGTCCAGCGAGCCGGTCAACGGGCAGCTCACCGTCACCATCGGCAAGTTCTACCGCGTGACCGGCGAGAGCACGCAGCATCGCGGCGTCGAGCCGGACGTACCGCTCGCCTCGCCGCTGGACACCAAGGAAGTCGGCGAAAGCGCGCTCGAGTCGGCGCTGCCCTGGGACCGCATCGCCGGCGTGCCCTTCAAGACGAGCGCCGGCACGGCCGCGGCGCCGCCGGTGGCGGCACTTGCCACCGAGGAGGACGCGCGCGCCCGGCACGACCCGGACTACAAGTGGCTGGTGTCCGACATCGCCGCCATCGATTCGATCCGCGACCAGCACAGCGTGTCGCTCAATCTGAAGGTGCGCAAGGACGAGCGCGCGCGCATCGAGAAGGAGCGGCTGGATCGCGAGAACAGCCGCCGCGCGGCCAAGAATCAGCCGCCGGTGAAGAGCATCGAGGAGCTGGACAAGACCAAGGACAAGGATGACGCGGCGGACGTGGTGCTCGATCAGGCCACCCAGGTCATGGCCGACATGGTCACCGGGGTGCAGAAGCTGCCGCAGCAGAAGACCGCACGCGCCGGCTGATCCAGCGCCCGGGCGCTGAGCAGGCTCAGCGCAGCAGGATCCGGAACAGGTCCCAGGTGTCCTCGGCGAGCACGTTCGGCACGGCGCCCGCCGCCGCGGCGCCGACGGCCGCCTCCTGCAGCGCATCGCCCTCGGTGAGCGCGATCGAGTCCACTACCGGGGTGCTGTCGGCGTCGTTGCGGTAGCGCGCCACGCGCCGCAGCCGCTCGCTGCGCGTGCGGATCTCCGGGGCATTGCCCTCAGGGTCGCCGATGAGCTTGTGCGCGCGGCTGATCTGTCCCATGAGCAGCACGCATTCCTTGGGCGTGCCGTACCCATCCCCGGCCTCGCGTTGCGCGGTGGCCTCGCGCGCCAGCTGCACCAGCGGCGTCTTCAGCTGCGCCAGGCGCAGGCACAGCACCTCCGCGTAGGCGATCGCCGTGAGATTGATCGCGCGCCGCGCCTGCAGCGACAGGCCCGGGAACTCCGGTACCGGCTCGCCCTCGACCTCCTGCAGTTTCTTCTGGGTCTCGGTCAGTCCAGCGGCAGAGCCCTCGAGCGCCGTGTGTGCGGCAGCCACGCGCTTCTCGAGCGCGCGGCGCTTGAAGTAGTGCCAGAAACGGGTGAGGGCCGCGCGCTCGCCTGCGAGCGCGGCGAGGTGGGCGGTGGCCTCAGCATGCAGCGCCTGGGCCGACTGCAGCTGCGCCTCGGCCTCCTGGCGGCGCGCGAACTGGCGGCGGTTGTGCTGGGCGAGATGCGCGCGGCGCTCACGCTCGTCCTGCTGGCGCGTCAGATCGGTGACGAACTGCGTGATCAGCTCGCGCCCCGACTGCCACAGCCGGCGCAGCTGATAGAACACCAGCGCCGGGTAGGCGGTCTCGGGGGTGGAGAGCCGCCCCTCCAGCGTGTTGAGCATCTCCTGCACGCGCTGGGTGGCGCCCTCCTGCTGCTTGATCAGATCCTTGAGCCGGAAGGTCTCTTCCTGCAGCCCTCCATAGGCCTTTTTCAGTTCGGCACGGTTGCGGAACAGCTCGAGGACGCGGTGATCCTCTTCGGGCGCACCGTCCTGCCGCAGGCTGAGTTTCAGAAAACCGAGTTGTCGCAGCGCCTTCATGAGAGATGCGGCGGGGGACCGCCACTTCTCAGCTGCCGGCGTCGAGCTCCGGGCCGGATGAGAAGCGATGACCTCGCTCCACGCAGTATTCCAGCCACTTGTTTAACATCATGTTGCGGGCCCAACGCTGATCTAGTTCACGCTCCGCGTGGCTGCGCAGGGCGCGCAGCAGCGGATGAGGATGGGGGCCGGCGGCACAACTGTGACCGCTGTTCCACTGCTGTGCCTCAACGAGATGCGCGTCATGGTAGATGCGCACCCGCATGTCCGGATACGGCCGCGGCCCGTCGCTGCCGGGGATCAGGTAGGTAAGGTTCACCGTGCTGGTGTAGGGAGAGCGCTCCAGCAGGGTGAGAACGAGGTCACAGTCCCCGTGCACCGTGGAGGTATAAGAGCCGCACAGTGCCTTGAGGCTGCCCGCGAGCCATCCCAGGCGGATGAAGTTGCTCTCGTACAGTCCCATGAGCGCGACGAAGCTGCGCGGACGCGCACGCCACGAAACGACCGTTTGTGTGTCAGCAAGCAGCACGCTTGCGACTATAACGCACGAGGCTCGCGCTGCAAGCCGATCAGAGCGCGAATTTCGCACCGCTTCGCGCGCGCCGCGCTTGCAATTTTCGTGCGCAACCGCGCGCCGCGCAGCTTAGGGGCGCAGGCGCCGCTCGATTCCTGTAGTGTTGAGGATCCGGCTCGCGATCTCCTCGATCGAGGCCTCGCTCGTGTCGAGCGACGGGATCGCATAGCGCGCGAACAGCGCTTCCGCGGCCCGCAGCTCGTATTGCACCTGGGCGCGCGAGGCGTAGCGGCTCTCCGGACGACGCTCGTGTCGGATCTGCTGCAGCCGTTCGGCTCGGATGGTGAGCCCGAACAGCTTGGCACGGAACGGCTCGAGCCGCACCGGCAGTTCGCCCGACTCCAGGTCATCCTCGGTGAGCGGGTAGTTGGCGGCGAACACCCCGTACTGCAGCGCCATGTACACGCAGGTCGGCGTCTTGCCGACGCGCGACACGCCTACCATCACCAGGTCGGCGTGCGCGTAGTCACCGCCCGTGCCATCGTCGTTGGCGAGCGCGAAGTTGGTGGCGTTGATGCGCGTGGTGTAGGCGGCCAGATCCGCGATGCCGTGCGCGCGGCCGGCGCGATGCGTGGAGCGAGTGTTGAGCTCGCGCTCCAGTGGCCCGATGAATGCCGAAAACAAGTCGAGGAACAGGCCGTTGGCGGTCATGACCACGTCGCGCAGCTCATCCTGCACCAGCGTGCTGAAGATGATCGGCCGCAAGCCCGCATCGGCAGCTGCGCGGTCGATGCGCCGCACCGCTTCGTGCGCCTTGTCAAGGCTCGACACAAATGGCAAAGTCACCGGCCGAAATTCCAGGCCCTCGAACTGCGTCATGAGACTGTGGCCCAGCGTTTCGGCGGTCACGCCTGTCTGGTCCGAGACGAAGAAGATGGTTCGACGGCTCACGGTTGCATTGCATCCAGCAGTCGTTGGGTCGGCAGTGTTTCACCGCCGCTGCAAGCTGACAAGCGCGCAGCGCCCGGGTTGATCGTCAGGAGCGACTTTGGAGGCATACGTCATCCCGTTGGAGCAGTTGGGCATGCGCGACGTCGAGACCGTCGGCGGCAAGAATGCCTCGCTCGGGGAGATGATCAGCTCGCTGTCGCGTCTTGGCGTGCAGGTGCCGGGGGGTTTTGCCACCACCGCGCATGCCTACCGCGAGTTCCTGCGCCAGGGCGGGCTCGATGCGAAGATCCGCGCCGAGCTCAACGATCTGGACGTCGATGACGTGGCGCGCCTGGCAGCCACTGGCGCGCGCATCCGGCAGTGGATCCTCGCTACGCCCTTCCCTGCCGCCCTCGGAGGGGCAGTGAGCGCGCAGCTCGCGCGCATGGCCGGCGGCGCGGAGATCGCCGTGGCGGTGCGCTCCTCGGCGACCGCCGAGGATCTGCCCGAGGCCTCCTTCGCCGGTCAGCAGGAAACCTTCCTCAACGTGCGCGGCGAGGCGGCGGTGCTGGCCGCGATGCACGAGGTGTTCGCCTCGCTGTTCAACGACCGCGCCATCGCCTACCGCGTGCATCAGGGGTTCGATCACAGCGCGGTGGCGCTCTCGGCTGGCGTGCAGCACATGGTGCGCAGCGATCTCGGCGCGAGCGGTGTCATGTTCACGCTCGACACCGACTCCGGCTTCCGCGACGTGGTGTTCATTACCGCCTCCTGGGGGCTGGGCGAGACCGTGGTACAGGGTGCGGTCAACCCGGACGAGTTCTACCTCTACAAGCCGGCGCTGCGCGCCGGCCGCCATGCGGTCCTGCGCCGCAATCTCGGCGGCAAGGCCATCAAGATGGTGTATGCGCCGCCGGACTCGGCGGAGCGGGTGCGCACCGTGGAGGTGCCGGCCGCCGAGCGGCGCCGTTTCTGCCTCGAGGATCCCGACCTGGTGGAGCTGGCGCGCCAGGCGCTGCTCATCGAGGAGCACTACGGACGCCCCATGGACATCGAGTGGGCGCGCGATGGAACCTCGGGCACGCTCTTCATCCTGCAGGCGCGCCCGGAGACCGTGCAGAGCCGCGCCGGGCGCATCATCCAGCGCTACGCGCTCAAGAGCCGCTCCCGGGTGCTGGCCACGGGCCGCAGCATCGGGCAGCGCATCGGCGCCGGCCCCGCGCGGGTCATCAAGGACGCCTCCGAGATGGCGCGCGTGCAGTCCGGCGACGTGTTGGTCGCCGACATGACCGACCCGGACTGGGAGCCGGTCATGAAGCGCGCCGCCGCGATCGTCACCAACCGCGGCGGCCGCACCTGTCACGCCGCCATCATCGCCCGCGAGCTGGGCATTCCCGCGGTGGTCGGCTGCGGGGATGCGACGCAGAGGATCCGCGAGGGCCAGGAGGTGACGGTGTCGTGCGCTGAGGGCGAGACCGGCCACGTCTACGAGGGCGTGCTCGCTTACGAGCGCAAGCAGATCGAACTGGACGCGCTGCCGCCGATCCCGGTGAAGATCATGATGAACGTCGGCAATCCCGACCGCGCCTTCGACTTCGCGGCCATCCCCAACCGCGGGGTGGGGCTGGCACGCCTGGAGTTCATCATCAACCGCATGATCGGCGTGCACCCGCGGGCGCTGCTCGAGTTCGAGCGGCTCGATACCGATCTCAAGGAGCAGGTGCGGGCGCAGATGGCCGGCTATTCCGACCCGGTGGGCTTCTACGTGGAGAAACTCGCCGAGGGCGTGGCGCAGATCGCCGCAGCCTTCGCCCCCGAGATGGTCATCGTGCGCCTCTCGGACTTCAAGTCCAACGAGTACGCCAATCTCATCGGCGGGGAGCGCTACGAGCCGCACGAGGAGAACCCGATGCTCGGGTTCCGCGGCGCGGCGCGCTACGTGGACGAGACTTTCCGTCCCTGCTTCGAGCTGGAATGCCGCGCGCTCAAGCGCGTGCGCGAGGACATGGGGCTCACCAACGTACAGGTGATGGTGCCGTTCGTGCGCAGCGTCGCCGAGGCGCGCGCGGTGACGCAGCTGCTGGCACAGAACGGCCTGAAGCGCGGCGAGCACGGGCTCAAGGTGATCATGATGTGCGAGCTGCCCACCAACGCGCTGCTCGCCGATGAGTACCTCGAGCACTTCGACGGCATGTCGATCGGCTCCAACGACATGACCCAGCTCACCCTCGGGCTGGACCGCGACTCGGCGATCATGGCGCGCCACTTCGATGAGCGCGACCCCGCGGTGCGCAAGCTCCTGTCGCTCGCCATCGAGGCCTGCCGCCGGCACGGCAAGTACGTCGGCATCTGCGGCCAGGGACCTTCGGATCATCCCGACCTGGCCCGCTGGCTGCTCGATCAGGGCATCGAGAGCATGTCGCTCAATCCGGATACGGTGGTGGAGACCTGGCTGTTCCTGGCGCAGGGGCCGCCAGGCAGCAAGCCCTCCTGAGCCGGCGGCGCGCGCTTCACGGCGCGCCGGCGAAGGCCGGCGCGAACAGCCGCGCGCGGTAGTGGCGCAGCTCGCGGATCGACTCGTGGATGTCCGCCTGCGCCAGATGCGTCCCCTGCTTGACGAAGCTGTCCGCCACCGCCGGCGCCCAGCGCCGCGCCAGCTCCTTGAGCGTGCTCACGTCGAGATTGCGGTAGTGGAAGAAGCGCTCGAGGTCGGGCATGCAGCGCGCCAGGAAGCGCCGATCCTGGCAGATGCTGTTGCCGCACATGGGCGAGCTGCCGGCGTTCACCAGCGGGATGAGGAACTCGAGCGTGCGCTGCTGCGCCTCCGCCACCGTGGTGCGGCTGGCGCGCACCCGCGCCAGCAGCCCCGAGGAGCCGTGCTGGCGCTGGTTCCAGTCGTCCATGCGCGCCAGCACCTCCTCGCTCTGATGGATCGCGAGCACCGGCCCGTCGGCGACGATGGCGAGCTCCTTGTCGGTGACCACGGTCGCGATCTCGATGATCGCATCGGACTCGGGCTTGAGGCCCGTCATCTCCAGGTCGATCCAGATCAGGTAATCGCCGTTCGGCATGGCGGGCTGAGTGGTGGTAGCGTGTGCGCGGGGGGCGGCAAATTCTAGTGTAGCAGACGCCCGCAGACTCACTCCTCGGATGAAGCAGACGCTCGTCGCACAGGTGATCGCGACCTTCGGGCGCCACATGCTCGTGCGCACCGGCGCGGGCGAGGAGCGCAGGGCGCGACCGTTCGGCCGCGCGCTGGCGGCGGTGTGCGGCGATCAGGTGCGCTGCCGGATCGATCCGCATCACGACGAGATGCACGTCATCGAGGTGCTGCCGCGCCGCACGGTGCTGTGGCGGGCGAATCTGCGCGGCGGCGCCGAGGCGGTGGTCGCCAATCTCACGCAGCTGCTGGTGGTGCTCGCCCCGCTGCCCGCGCCGGAGCTCTTCATCGTCGACCGCTATCTCGCCGCTGCGAGCGGGGCTGGCGTCCCGGCAGCGCTCATCGTGAACAAATGCGAGCTCGGGCTGGATGCGGCGCTGGCCGCCGAGCTCACGGCGTACGCGGCCGCAGGCTACGAGTGGCTCGCGTGCTCGGCCGCCAGCGGCGCGGGCCTGGAGAGCCTGCGTGCGCGGCTCGGCGCGGGAACGGTCGCCGCCCTCGTCGGTCAGTCGGGCGTCGGCAAGTCCTCGCTCGTGCAGCGGCTCATCCCGCAGGCGCAGGTGGCCGTCGGCACTCTGGCGCGCGACGCGGGCGGGCGCCACACCACCACCACCGTGCGTCGCTTCGATCTGCCGCAGGGAGGTGCGCTCGTCGACTCCCCGGGCGTGCGGGATTTCGCCCCGGCGCTGGCGGCGCTCGAGGAGCGCGCGCTCGGGTTCGTGGAAGTGGAGCGCCTGGCGGCCGGCTGCAGCTTCGCCGACTGCCGTCATATGCGCGAGCCGGGTTGCGCGGTGCGCAGCGCCGCCGCGACCGGCGCCCTGCACGCGCGCCGCTACGAGAGCTACCGGCGCCTACGCCGGCTGCGCGAGGAGCTGGCCACGGCGCGCGGGCCGGCACGCGCGCGCTAACTCACCGACTGGCGCCCGGCGAGCGCGTGCGCGAGCGTTCCGCCGTCGACGTACTCGAGCTCTCCGCCCACCGGCACACCGTGGGCAATGCGGCTGGCGCGCACGCCGCGCCGCGCGGCCAGCTCGCACAGGAAGTGCGCCGTCGCCTCGCCTTCGACGGTGGAGTTGGTGGCCAGGATCAGCTCGCGCACCTGGCCCTCGCCGAGCAGCGCCTCGAGCTCGCGGGCGCCGAGCTGCTCGGGGCCGATGCCATCGAGCGGCGAGAGGTGTCCCATGAGCACGAAGTAGCGCCCGCGGTAGCTGCCCGAGGACTCGATCGCCACCACGTCCGCGGGCGACTCGACCGCGCACAGCAGCGCTGCATCGCGCTGCGGGGCGGCGCAGATCGCGCACAGCTCCCCTTCGGTGAGCATGCGGCAGCGCCGGCAGCGCCCGACCGACTGCAGCGCGGCTTGCAGCGCCGTCGCCAGCGCCGCGGCCCCCGGCCGTCCCTCCTGCAGCAGGTGGAAGGCCATGCGCTGGGCGGTCTTGGGCCCAACGCCGGGCAGCGCCCGCAGCGCATCGATGAGCCGGGCGAGGTGTGGCGAGTGCTTCATCGCGCCGGGTGCCTCAGAACGGGAGCTTCATTCCCGGCGGCAGCTGCAGTCCCGCGGTCAGGCTCGCCATCTTCTCCTGCACGCGCGCCTCGAGCTTATGCACCGCGTCGTTGGCCGCCGCCGCGATCAGGTCCTCGAGCATCTCGCGGTCCTCGCCGCTGACCGTGGGCTCGATCTGCACACGCTTCACCTCGTGACGCCCGTTCATGGTGATCTTCACCATGCCGCCACCGGCTTCACCGACGACCTCGATGTTGGCGATCTCGGCCTGGGCCTTCTGCATATTGGCCTGCATCGCCTGGGCCTGCTTCATCAGGTTGTTGAAATTGCCTCGCATGGGAACTCGCTTAGGGCGCGGCGCGCCGTGTGTAGGGCCTCATTTTAGCGGGCGCACGGTCTCGGGCAGCACGCTCGCGCCGAAGCGATCGCGCATCGCCTTGACGGTGGGGTCCGCTTCGAACGCGCGTCGCGCGCTCTCGAGCTCGGCCTCGGAGGCGCGCCGGGCGAGCAGCGCCGGGGTCTCCGCCCCAGCGGCGACCGTCTGGAACTCGAGCCGCACGGGCGCGCCAAAATGCCGTGCCAGCGCCTGGGTGAGCTTCTCCTCGGTCGCCGCTGTGCGCACCAGCTGATTGCGCGGATCGAGCGCCAGGCGCACCACGTTGCCCTGGCGGCCGAGGAAGGCGCAGTGGCTGGCCAGCTGGCGCGCCGCACCCGTCAGCTCGAGCTGGCCGACGATCTGGGCCCACGGCGAGGCAGCGGGCGGGTCCGCTGGCGGCTGCGCGCTGCCACCGGCGGGCGCTTCGGCGGCGGCACTCGGGCGCCCGGCGGCGCGCGCGCCCGCCCGTGGGGTCTCGGCCGCCGGGCGAAATGCGAGCATGCGCAGCAGCGTCATCTCGAAGCCGCTCTTGGGCTCAGGTGCGAGCGGCAGATCGCGCCGCCCGATGATCGCGGTCTGGTAGTACAGCTGCACGTCCTCGGGGGCGAGCGCGCCCGCCAGGCGCTCGAGCAGCTCCGGCGCGTACAGCTCATCGCCCTCGTAATCCGGCACCGCCTGGCGCAGGCCGACCCGCACCAGCAGACCCGCCAGCTCATCGAGCACCTGCACATAGTCGGGTGCGAACTCCTCGAGCGCCTGGGCGCAGCGCACCAGCTCGGCCGCCTCGCCGGCGCCCAGCAGCTCCACCAGCCGCACCACGTGATCGCGCGAGATGCTGCCCAGCATGGCGCGCGCTTCCGCCTCGCCGGCCTTGCCATTGCCGAAGGCGATCAGCTGATCGAGCAGGGACAGCCCGTCGCGCATGCTGCCGTCGGCGGCCTGCGCGATGAGCGTCAGCGCCGCCGCCTCGGACGGTACGCCTTCGGCCTCGAGGATGTGGCGCAGGTGCGCGGCGATCTCGGCCGCAGGCAGGCGCTTGAGGTTGAACTGCAGGCAGCGCGACAGCACGGTGACCGGTAGCTTCTGCGGATCGGTGGTCGCGAGCAGGAACTTCACGTGCGGCGGCGGCTCCTCCAGGGTCTTCAGCAGCGCGTTGAAGGAGTGCGCCGACAGCATGTGCACCTCGTCGATGAGGTACACCTTGAAGCGGCCGCGGGTCGGAGCGTACTGCACGTTGTCGAGCAGCTCGCGGGTGTCGTCGACCTTGGTGCGCGAAGCGGCATCGACCTCGATGAGATCCGGAAAGCGTCCGGCATCGATCTCACGGCAGCTCGCGCACACCCCGCACGGTTCGGCCTTCACGCCGGTCTCGCAGTTGAGGCACTTGGCGAGGATGCGCGCGATGGTGGTCTTGCCGACCCCGCGCGTGCCACTGAACAGGAACGCGTGGTGCACGCGCCCGCTCTCGAGCGCGTTGACGAGCGCGCGCCGCACGTGCTCCTGACCGATGAGCTCGGCGAAGTTCTTCGGGCGGTACTTGCGCGCCAGCGCGGTATAGCTCATGAACGGTCCTCAGGCCTCGCCAGGGAGGCGGCCCGCACCAGCTTGAGCTCCGGCACCCGACATCGCCGCTGCCGCTGCTGCCTTCCGGCCCTGACGGGATTCACGACTGGTCGTCGCGGAGAAACCGATGCGGGCCACCACGGGCCTCGGGCCGGCACTAATCGCTTTAAATTCAACAGCTCGCGGCCCCTTGCGATCACGGTGGCGGAGAGGGTGGGATTCGAACCCACGAACACCCGTTAAGATGTTACTGGAATTCCAGTCCAGCGCCTTCGACCGCTCGGCCACCTCTCCGGATGCGCGAACCCCTGCGGCACCTGCTACGCGGACCGGTGCCAAAAAGGGCGGCGAATCATAAAGCATGCGGCGCATGGCCGCACCCACGGCCCACCGTTGCGCCCGGCCTCAGGCCTGCGGCGCGGCGGGCTTGGTGACCTTGAAGGGCGGCGGCTCGTCGAGGCAGGGATCCTTGCCCTTGCGCGGCGGCGGCGGCGGCTCGTTAAGCGCCGGCAAGCGCAGCGCGTTGGTGGTGTCGGGCGCGTCGAGCCCGGGCGGGATCGCCAGCGGCGCGACGCTCGTGGCGCTCTCATACGACTGCGGCTTGTGGCAGGAGTTGGCGTTGCGAAGTGCGTGGCAGCCGCACAGCGCCAGCACCGCGGGCATCAGCCACAGCAATCCCCGGACAGAGCTCATTCAGCACACCTCATCCACGACGCCTTCTGGTTACGAGACCTTTTTGAGCAGCAGACCTGCGGCCTGTGCCGCCGCCGTGACGCGCGCCTGGCACTCCGCCGCGAGCGGGGTGAGCGGCAATCTCAGCCCGGGGCCGATCAGGCCCATCTGCGCGAGCAGCCATTTGACCGGAATCGGGTTGGCCTCGACAAACAACTCCCGATGCAGAGCGCTCAAGGGGGCGTCAAGCTCCCCGGCCCGCTCCCATTCACCGGCCAGCGCCGCGCTCACCATGTCTGACATGCCCCGCGGCGCAACGTTCGCGGTTACCGAGATGACTCCGCGCGCGCCGCTGACGATCGCCTCGCGCGCGGTGGCGTCATCGCCGCTCAGCACCACAAAGCCCGGCGCGCAGGCGGCCACCAGCTCCGCGATGCGTGCGCTCTGTGGCACTGCCTCCTTGACACCCACGATGCCCGGCACGCGCGACAGCCGTGCCACGGTCGCGGGCTGCATGTCGACCGCGGTGCGCGTGGGCACGTTGTACAGCAACAGCGGCTTTTTGGCGGCCGCCGCCGCGGCGGCGAAATGCCGATACAGACCCTCCTGCGTCGGGCGGTTGTACGCCGGGGTCACCAGCAGCAGCCCGTCGAGCGGCAGCTCCGAGAGCCAGGCGACGCGCGCCACGGTGCTGGCGGTGCTGCTGGTGCCGGCGCCCGCAATCACCGCGAGGCGCCCGCGCAGCTGCTCACAGGCGCGGCGCGTCAGCTCGCGCAGCTCCTCCTCGCTGAGCGTCGCCGACTCGCCCGTGGTGCCGCCGACCACCACGCCCTGGGTGCCGCTGGCGGCGTGAAACTCGAGAAGCCGCGCCCAGGCTTGGAAATCCACGGCGCCGTCGCCGCGCATGGGCGTCACGATGGCAACCAGACTGCCGACAAACATTGAGTAACCAAACGTCCGCGGGGGAGCACGGGATGTTACGAGCGTGGGTTACGTCCAGGCAAGGGCCGTAAACACGCGCAGGCCTCAAGGTCGCAACCGCTGCCGGCTCCCGGTACACTCGGCCTGAAGCGCACCGGCAGCCTCTCACCACCGCCACCCTAAATGAAGCAGCACCTGGCCGTTTCGGCGATCGGCAGCGACCGCACGGGGATGGTCCACGAGCTGACCCGCGTCATCAGCGAGTCCGGCGGCAACATCAGCGAAAGCCGCATGGCGAGCCTCGGCAACGAGTTCGCGATGCTGCTGCTGGTGTCGGGCAACTGGCACGCCCTCGCCAAGCTCGAAACCGAGCTCAAGCGCCTCGCCGAGACCAGCAGCCTCAGCATCCACCTCAAGCGCACCGAGCCGCGCACCGCGCGCACCGACATGCTGCCCTACTCGATCGACGTCGTGTGCCTCGATCAGAGCGGTATCGTCTCGGGACTGTCGGGCTTCTTCGCCACGCGCGGTATCGACATCGCCGAGGTATCCACGCGCAGCTATCCGGCCGCGCATACCGGCGCCCCGATGTTCGCCGTGCAGATGATCGTGAACGTGCCGAGCCGCATCCACGTCGCCCACCTGCGCGAGGAGTTCATGGAGTTCTGCGACTCGCTGAACCTCGATGCCATTCTCGAACCGGTCAAATCCTGAAAGCGTGATGGCCAAGATCAGCCCCGGAACTACGGTGCCCGAGTTCTCCCTGCCCATGACTGGCGGCGGTACGTGGAGCCTGAAGGAAGCGTCCGGCAAGAAACTGGTGATCTACTTCTACCCGCGCGACATGACCTCGGGATGCACGCGCGAGGCGCAGGACTTTCGCGACCTGCACGGCGCGTTCCGCAAGGCGGGCGCGCAGCTCATCGGGGTGTCGCGCGACTCGGTCGCCTCGCACGAGAAGTTCGCGTCCAAGGAATCGCTGCCCTTCCCCCTGCTTGCGGATGCGGACGAGAAGCTCTGCAAGCTGTTCGATGTCATCAGGCCGAAGACCCTGTACGGCAGGAAGTATCTGGGGGTCGAGCGCAGCACTTTCCTGCTCGACGCCAGCGGCCGGCTGCGGCAGGAGTGGCGCAACGTGAAAGTCCCCGGCCACGCGGAGGAAGTACTTGAAGCAGCGCAGCGTCTATGAAGGCGGCCCCACCACGGGCCTGGCAGCGAGCTCGCGGGACTTGAAGGCACGCTCGCGCGCCGGGCGGCGGCTGTTCGTGCTGGACACGAACGTGCTGATGCACGACCCCACCGCCATCTTCCGCTTCGAGGAGCACGACGTGTACCTCCCGATGGTGGTGCTCGAGGAGCTCGACGCGCACAAGAAGGGCCTCTCGGAAGCCTCGCGCAACGTGCGCCAGGTAAGCCGCTTCCTCGACGACATGATGCGCGACGTCACCAAGGAGCAGATCGACCTGGGGCTGAAGCTACCGAGCGGCTATTCGGGCAACCACGGCAAGAAGCCCTCCTCGGGACGCCTGTTTTTCCAGACGCGCCAGCTCGCCGGCGCACTGCCCGAGAGTCTGCCCGGGCACGGCGGCGACAACGCGATCCTCGCCCAGACGCTGGCCCTGCAGAACGAGCACAAGGAAGCGCGCGTCATCCTGGTCTCCAAGGACATCAACCTGCGCATCAAGGCGGCGGTGCTCGGCGTACACGCCGAGGACTACTACAGCGACAAGACGCTCGAGGACGCCGACGTCCTGTACAGCGGCATGGGGGCCCTACCGCGCGACTTCTGGGAGCAGCACGGCAAGGACATGCGCTCCTGGAAGGAGGCCGACCGCACCTTCTACGAGATCACCGGCCCCGCGGTGCGCGAGTGGCAGCCGAACCAGGGGGTGTTCGAGGATACCCCCGAGGGCATCGAAGGCATCGTGCGCAAGATCACCGGCGCCACCGCCACCCTGGAGCTGACGCGCGACTACCGCAACGAGCGTCACAACGTCTGGGGCGTGACCGCGCGCAACCGCGAGCAGAACTTCGCGCTCAACCTGCTCATGGACCCGGAGATCGACTTCGTCACAGTGCTGGGGCCGGCCGGTACCGGCAAGACGCTGCTGGCGCTGGCCGCCGGGCTGATGCAGACGCTCGAGAGCAACCGCTTCGTGGAAATCATCATGACGCGCGTGACCATTCCGCTCGGTGAGGACATCGGCTTCCTGCCCGGCACCGAGGAGGAGAAGATGGAGCCGTGGATGGGCGCGCTCATGGACAACCTCGAGGTGCTCACCGGCTCGCAGGAGGGCGGCAACTGGGGACGCGCGGCCACCAACGACCTGCTGCGCAACCGCATCAAGATCCGCTCGCTGAACTTCATGCGCGGCCGTACCTTCCTCAACCGTTTCCTGATCCTCGATGAGGCGCAGAACCTCACTCCCAAGCAGATGAAGGCGCTCATCACGCGCGCCGGCCCGGGCACCAAACTCGCCTGCCTCGGCAACATCGCGCAGATTGACACCCCGTACCTCACCGAGATGACCTCGGGTCTGACCTACGCGGTCAACCGCTTCCGCGGCTGGGCGCACTCGGGACACATCACCCTGGTGCGCGGGGAGCGCTCGCGGCTCGCCGACTTCGCCTCGGACATGCTGTAGGTGTACGCTTAAACGACCTCGCGCCAGACGCCATCTGTAAGCGTCTGTAAATATGGGGAAACTTGAGGATGCCCCTGGCGGTCCAACCGCGATGATGCGCTCTCTGCCGCTGCTGCTTGCCGCCGCCCTGCTCTCCGGCGCCACCCTCGTGGCGGCGGCGGACCCGCCTGCGACCAGCCAGCCGCTCTTAAACGCACCCCCGGCGGGGTCCGATCTGCCGGATATGGGCAGCCCGGCGGCCGCGGTGCTGTCGCAGAGCGATGAGTACCGGCTCGGGGCCATGGTGGCCAAAGAGCTGCGCGATCAGAACGCGCTCATCGAGGACCCGGAGATCAGCGAGTACATCAACTCGGTGGGGCTGCGGCTCGCCTCGCAGAGCACTGAGGGCGGCAAGAACTTCCAGTACTTCGTGATCAAGGACCCGGCCATCAACGCCTTCGCGGTCCCCGGCGGGTTCGTGTTCGTCAACGCCGGCACGGTGCTCGCGAGCTCCACCGAATCGGAGCTCGCGGGGGTCATGGCGCACGAGACCGCGCACGTCACGCAGCACCACATCGCGCGCATGATCCGCAACCAGCAGCAGCAGAGCATCACCTCGGCGGCGGCGATCCTGGCGGCAATCCTCCTGGGTGCCATCGGCGGCGGCCAGGCCATCGAGGGCGGCATCGCCGCCGCCCAGGGGATGGCGGTGCAGCAGCAGATCAACTTCACGCGCGACAACGAATGGGAGGCGGACCGCGTGGGCATCGGCTTCCTCGCCGGGGCCGGCTTCGACCCCAACGGCATGGGGCAGATGTTCGAGACCATGAGCCGCCACGAGGGCCTGGCCGTCACCTACATCCCTGCGATGCTGATCGACCACCCCATGACCACCGACCGCATCGCCGAGCAGCGCGCCCGCGCCGCGCAGTTCCCGCCGCGCCAGGGCAAGGATTCCATCAGCTACGAGCTGATACGCGAGCGCGTGGACGTGCTCACCGCCACCGGCGATGTCGACGTTGCCGGGCAGTACGCCAGCAAGATCGCGCACGGCGCCGACAGCCTCGGCAACCGCTACGGCGAGGCGCTGGCGCTCATGAACAGCAACCGCGCCGAGGAGGCGGTCAAGATCCTCGCGCCGCTGGTGCAGGAGCACGAAGACAACACGCTCCTGCACGTGGCGCTCGGCCAGGCGCAGGCGAAGGCCGGGGACGTCAAGGACGCGCTCACGACCTTCCAGCACGCCGAGAAGCTGTTCCCGCGCAACGTGCCAGTCACGGTGCGCTATGCCGAAACGCTCATGCTGGCGGGCCGGCCTGCGGACGCCCACAACATGCTGCTCGACCTGTTCAACAACGTGCCGCCGACCCCCGACCAGATCCGTCTGACGGCGCTCGCCGCGAGCGCCGCGGGCGACGCCGGGGATGCGTATTTCTACATGGGCGAGTACCAGATCGCGGGCGGCGATCTGAGCCTCGCCGCCCAGCAGCTGCAGCTCGCCCTCGCCGCGCCGCACATCAGCCAGATCCAGCGCCAGCGCTACCAGGCGCGCCTCGATGAGGTGCGCGACTATCTCGCCAGCATGCGCAAGCGCCAGTTCGCTGCTGAGAACGGCGACCAGGGCCAGGGGCAACAGGGCGGCCGGCACGCCGGACGCTGAGCTCAAGCAACAAAGTTAGGTCCGCCGGCCAGGCAGCGGCGCGCTGGCCAAGCTCGGCAGCGAGCTGCTGTTACAATGCCGCCTTCATTTGCCCGCGCACTGTGTATGTCACGCTCTAGACGCGTCTCGTTGCTATCGCTGTGTCTGCTGCTTTTGTGCGGCTGTGCCACGCTGCCGCCCGGCAGCAAGCGCGATACGCGCGATCCGTGGGAGCGCATGAACCGCGCCACCTACAAGTTCAACGACAGTTTTGACCACGCCATAGCGCAGCCGGTGGCGCGCGGCTACCGCAAGGTCACGCCGCACTTCATGCAGACGGGCGTGCGCAACTTCATGGACAACCTCAACTACCCGATCACCATGGTGAATGACCTGTTGCAGGGGCAGTTCAAGCCGTTCGTCAACGACTTCACCCGCCTGCTGCTCAACACCAGCATAGGTCTGGGCGGACTGCTCGATCCGGCCACCGCGGCCGGACTGGACAAGAACGACCGGGACTTCGGGCAGACCTTCGGCAAATGGGGCATCACTAAGGGACCGTACGTCGTGCTGCCCTTCCTCGGCCCCTCGGACGTGCGCGACGGCATCGGGCGGCTCGGCAACGTCTACGCCACGCCCCGGCACTACCTGTTCAACAGCTACTGGGAGTGGGGTTTGTATCTGGTGGACGCCGTAGACAGCCGCGCGCGGCTGCTCGACACCACCAAGCTGCTGGAGAGCGCCTACGATCCGTACGCCTTCCTGCGCAACGCCTACCTGCAGAACCGCGACTTCAAGGTGCACGGCGACCAGTCGCACAACCAGGAGCAGGAGCAGGAGGACAAGCTGATGCAGGAGCTCGAGCAGGAAGACGCCGGCGCCACCCCACCGCAGAGCCCGCCACCGCAGGCCCAGCCGCCGCCGCGGTCAAAGCCGCAGCCCTGAAGGGTGCGCTACACGCCGCGCTCGAGCAGCTGGTCGACTTCGCTGATCCGCCCGAGCGCCAGCAGCCCCGGCGGCAGGCCGCGGTAGCGCAGCGAGCGATGCACCCCGCGTGCCATGGCCAGCCAGTCGATGAGCACCGCAAGCCCTGCGCTGTCGGCGGCGCTGACCTCGCTGCAATCGATCACGAGCTGCGCGGCGGACGATGCGCCGCGCAGCGAGCGCCGGCCAAGCTCGCGCGCCTTGCGCGCCGTGGCGAAGGTGAGCGGTCCCTGTGCGGCGAGGTGGCCGCCCGTTGCTGCGACCAGCTGAAACACGCCGCTCGCGGGGACGGCGCCGGAGGCCACGGGCGCGCGGGAATTCATCAGCCGTTCTTCTTCTTGACGATCGCGGCCGGACTCTCGCCCGACTCGAGGCGCTTGATCACCGCATCGAGCCCCTGCTGCTCGATCTGCTCGCCGAAGTCGGTGCGGTAGCTGTTGACGTAGCTGATGCCGTCGATGACGACGTCCCAGGCCTTCCACCCCTGCGGCGTCTTGTGCAGGTAGTAGTTCACCGCGACGCGATCACCGTTGCTGCGCTTGACCTCGGTGCGCACGGTGGCGCGCGTCGCATCCGGCTCGACGTTGGTCGGAAAGATCTTGAGCCGATCCGCGCTGAAGTCGGCCAAGGCGGCCCCGTAGTTGGTGATCAGCGAATGATAGAAGGCGTCGATGAAGTGCTTGCGCTGCTCGGGGGTCGCGGTGCGCCAGTGCTGTCCGAGCACGCCGCGCGCGGCATACTCGGTGTCAAAGTGCGGCAACAGGTACTTGTCGACGAGCTCGCCGGTCTTGGCCGGATCGCGCCGGTAGGCGTCGCGGTTCTTGTCGAGATCGGACAGCATGCCCTGCGCGGCGTTCTGCACCACCTCGGTCGGCCCCTCGGCGCTGGCGTTGCCAGCGGCAGGCGCGCTCTGGGCCGGCGCCGGCGGCGCAGTGCCCTGGGCGTGCGCCAGGGCGCAGGCCAGCAGCATGCCGCTCATCAGAACGGTTGCGTGTCTCATTTCTTCGACTCCGGCTTACCCTGGGTATCTGTGTCCTTGCCCTGGCTGTCCGTGCCCTGATCCTGACTAGCGCCGCTGCTCTTGCTGGCGTAGTTGGCAAAGAACTTGTTGATCAGGCTTTCGAGCACGATCGCCGACTGCGTCTGCTCGATCTGACTGCCGTCCTTGAGGTAGGTGTCCTGTCCGCCGGGACTGAGGCCGATGTACTTGCCACCGAGCAGCCCCTGGGTCTGGATGCTGGCGAAGCTGTCATCCGGAATCTGGTTGAACTGCGGGTCGATGCGCATGGTGACCACGGCCTTGTAGTCCTTCGGGTCGAAGCGGATGCCCGACACGTCGCCCAGGCGCACGCCCGACATGCTCACCGGCGACCCCACTTTCAGATCGCCGATGTTGTCGAATTCGGCCGTGACATGATAGCCGGCCTTGATGCGGCCGAACTTCATGCCGCTCGCCGGCAACTGTGTAGTCAGGAACAGCAATGCGGCAAATCCCAACAACACGAACAACCCGGTTCCGATCTCAAGGGTTCGATTGGCACGCATACGTCTAAGTTCCTCTTACAGGAATGCCGCCGTCAACACGTAGTCGAGCAGCAGCGTGAGCACGGACGAGGCCACCACGGTGCGGGTGGTGGCCAGCCCCACCCCCGCTGCAGTCGGCTCGGCGTTATAACCCTCGTGCACCGCGATGAGGCTGCAGGCGACACCGAACACCACGCTCTTCACCAGCCCCTCGTTGACGTTGTGCAGCGCGACTGCGTCCTGCATCTGGGACCAGAACACGCCCCTGTCCACTCCCATCAGCTGCACGCCGATCAGCTGTGCTCCGTACAGACCCACGATGCTGAAGATCGCGGTCAGCAGCGGCATCGCGATCACCCCGCCCAGGAAGCGCGGCGCGGCCACGTAGCGCAGCGGATCGACCGCCATGATCTCCATGGCGGTGAGCTGATCGGTGGCGCGCATCAGCCCGATCTCGGAGGTGAGCGCGGTGCCGGCGCGACCGGCGAACAGCAGCGCGGTGATGACCGGCGCCAGCTCCTTCAGCAGGCCGAGCGCGGCGGCCGTGCCGAGGGCCTCCACCGAGCCGAAGCGCTGCAGCAGGTCGTAGCCCTGCAGGCCGAGCACCATGCCGACGAACAATCCCGACAGCATGATGATGATCAGCGAGCGGGCGCCGGCGTTGTAGATCTGATGCACCACCAGGCGTGGGCGCGCCAGCGCCAGCAGCGACTGCCCCAGCAGGCGCACCAGAAAGATGACTACCGAGCCGAGGCGGCGCACGCTCTCGAGCAGCAGCCCGTCGCGCACCCGCGCGTTCATGGCTCCTCCGCCGCCAGCAGCTGCGCGGTGTAATCGGGCGCCGGATAGTGGAACTCCACCGGGCCCTCGGCACTGCCGGTCATGAACTGGCGCACCGCGGGCGCCTCGCTGGTGCGCAGCTGCGCGGGCGTACCGCTGGCGGCGATGCGGCCGCCCGAGAGCAGGTAACTATCGTCGGCGATGCTGGCGAGCTCCTTCACGTCGTGCGACACCACGATGCTGGTGATGCCGAGCGCGGCGTTCATGTGCTTGATGAGGCGCAGGATCACCCCCAACGAGATGGGATCGAGGCCGACGAACGGCTCGTCGTAGATCAGCACCTCCGGATCCATGACGATGGCGCGCGCCAGCGCCACGCGCCGCGCCATACCGCCGGAGAGCTCCGCGGGCATGAGCGCTGCTGCGCCGCGCAGCCCCACCGCCTGCAGCTTGGTGAGCACAAGGGTACGGATGAGCGGCTCGGGCAGATCGGTGTGCTCGCGCACCGGGAAGGCGACGTTCTCGAACACGTCCATGTCGGTGAGCAGCGCGCCGTTCTGGAACAACATGCCCATGCGCCTGCGCAGTGCGTACACCGCAGCCGAGGCGAGCGTCGTCAGGTCCTGGCCGAACACCTGCAGCTGGCCGCGGTCGGGCATGTTCTGGGCCGTGATCAGCCGCAACAGCGTGGTCTTGCCGGTGCCGCTCGGCCCCATGATGGCGGTGATACGTCCGCGGCGCACCGTGAGGTCGAGACCGGAAAGGATCGCCCGGCCGCCGACCGAATAGTGCACGTCGCGCACGTCGACGACCGCGTCAGCCGCGCGGGCGGCTGAAGCGTGTTGCGGGGATGCGGGGCTTGTCACGCGAGACCGCGGCGGACGCCCGTAGCGCTCTCAGGCAGCCTGGCTCTCCATCTCAGCCGTATAGCGGCCGAGGGTCGCGAGGCCATTGAGCTTCGCGCGCCGCGCAAACTCCCGCTGGCCGGCGGCGAAGTTCGCAGCCGAGCCGCCCCAGGTCTTGAGCGCGGTGTCCTGCAGCGCTCGCCCGTAGCTGAAGGTCAGCGACCAGGGCAGCGGGCCCGCGATGCGGTTCATCAGTGCCAGGTGCAGCGTCGCCTCGGTCGGGGGCTGCCCGCCGGAGAGGAAGGCGATGCCCGGCACGGCCGGAGGTACGTGCCGGCGCAGCGTGCGCAGCGTCGCCTCCGCCACCACCTCCGGGCCGGCGCGGTGCGCGGCCTTCTTGCCGGAGATCACCATGTTGGGCTTGAGCACCATGCCCTCGAGCAGGATGCGATGCTCGAACAGCTGGCCGAACACGGTGCAGAGCACCTGGTTGGTCACTTCCTCGCAGCGCTCGATGGAGTGCGCGCCGTCCATCAGCACCTCAGGCTCGACGATGGGCACAATCCCGTTTTCCTGGCACAGCGCGGCATAGCGCGCGAGGGCGTGCGCATTGGCCTCGATCGCGAAGGCGCTCGGGATGCCTTCGCCAATGTCGATCACCGCGCGCCACTTGGCAAACAGGGCGCCGAGCGAGCGGTACTCGATCAGCCGCTCGCGCAGTCCGTCGAGGCCCTCGGTAATGGTCTCGCCGGGGAAGGCGGCGAGCGGCTTGGCACCGGTATCGACCTTGATGCCCGGGATGATCCCCTGCCTCATCAGGTACTGAGGAAAGGGAGTGCCGTCCTTGGTTTTCTGGCGCAGGGTTTCGTCGTAGAAGATCACCGCGCTGATCGACTCGGCAGCGGCCGGAGCGGTGAAGAGCATCTCGCGATAGGTGCGCCGCTGCTCCTCGGTCGACTCGAGCTTGATACTGTCGAAACGCTTCTTGATGGTGCCGGTGCTCTCGTCCGCGGCCAGAATTCCCTTGCCCTTGGCCACCATGGCGCTGGCCACGTGCATCAGCTCGTTCGCGTTCATCGTTCCGTCCTCCGGCAGTGACGCTCAGGCTGCCGGCGCGCTCCAATGGCGCGCCTCGGATCCGGCGTCGTACTAAGAAGCCCTGAATTCAGGGGGGGCCAAGGATAGCAAATCGCCCCTGCCGCCGGCCCGTGCCGCTTGCGCCGCCGGGGAGGCTTGCGCTTGGTTCCGGCGACAAACAGTACTAAAATAGTCCTACTTTCAGGAGGGTGCTCCATGCTGCGTATCAGTCGGCTCACCGACTACGCCACCGTGCTGCTCGCCGCGCTCGCGGGCGAGCCCGAACGGGTGCAGACCGCCGCGGCTCTGGCCGAGCAGACCCACATTGCCGCGCCCACGGTATGCAAGCTCCTCAAGCAGCTGCAGCGTGCCGGGCTCGTCACTTCAACGCGCGGACTGTACGGCGGCTATCAGCTCGCGCGGCCCGCCGCGCAGATCAGCGCGGCGGCGATCCTCGATGCCCTGGAGGGCCCGGTGGCGCTCACCGATTGCTCCGCTGGCCACGGCAACTGCGAGATCGAGCACACCTGCCGCGTGGGCCGCGTTTGGCAGCGGCTGAATCTCGCCATCCGCCGCTCGCTGTACGAGGTGAGCCTCGCGCAGCTGGCCGGACTCGATGCTGCCCCTGCGCGGCTGCCGGCACTGGAGCGCGAGATGAAGTCCGCCGCAGCGCGCAGCACCCCTTCACATAGCCTCCGACCGACGAACCCGATCAAGTCATGAGCGAAAGTGCCAAACAACTCGAACAGCTGATGAGCCGCGGCTACCGCCACGGCTTCATCACCGACATCGACGCCGACACGGTCCCGCCGGGGCTCGACGAGGACGTGGTACGGCTCATCTCGCGTAAAAAGCAGGAGCCCAACTTCCTCACGGAGTGGCGCCTGAAGGCTCTGCGGCACTGGCTGACCATGAAGGAGCCGCACTGGGCACACGTCAAGGTTGCGCCCATCGACTACCAGGCGATCTCCTACTACTCGGCGCCGAAAGCGAAGAAGGATGGGCCGAAGAGCCTGGCGGAAGTGGACCCCAAACTCCTCGAGACCTACGAGAAGCTCGGCGTGCCGCTGCATGAGCGGGCGCGTCTAGCGGGTGTGGCGGTCGATGCGGTGTTCGACAGCGTATCGGTCGCGACGACGTTCAAGGAGCGCCTCGCCGCGGCAGGTGTGGTGTTCTGCCCGTTCTCGGAAGCCGTGCAGACGCATCCACAGCTCATCGAGCAGTACTTGGGATGCGTCGTGCCCTACTCCGACAACTTCTTCGCGACGCTGAACTCCGCGGTGTTCTCCGACGGCTCGTTCGTGTACGTGCCCAAGGGCGTGCGCTGCCCCATGGAGCTGTCAACCTACTTCCGCATCAATGCCGCGAAGACCGGGCAGTTCGAGCGCACGCTCATCATCGCGGATGTTGGAAGTTATGTCAGCTATTTAGAAGGTTGTACTGCACCTCAGCGTGACGAAAACCAACTGCACGCTGCCGTCGTGGAGCTCGTCGCGCTCGATGATGCCTACATCAAGTACTCGACCGTGCAGAACTGGTACCCGGGCGATGCCCGCGGCGTCGGCGGCATCTACAACTTCGTCACCAAGCGCGGCGAGTGCCGCGGCCGCAATTCGCACATCTCCTGGACGCAGGTCGAGACCGGCTCGGCGATCACCTGGAAGTATCCGAGCTGCGTGCTGCGCGGCGCAGGCTCGATCGGCGAGTTCTACTCGGTGGCGACGGTAAACAATCACCAGCAGGCCGACACCGGCACCAAGATGATCCACATCGGCAGGGACACGCGCAGCACGATCGTCTCCAAGGGCATCTCCGCCGGTCATGGCCAGAACACCTACCGCGGGCTGGTGAAGATGCTGCCGAGCGCGCACGGCGCGCGCAATTTCACGCAGTGCGATTCGCTGCTCATGGGAGGCAAGTGCGGCGCGCACACCTTCCCGTATGTCGAGGTCAAGAATCCGACCGCGACCGTGGAGCACGAGGCGAGCACCTCCAAGATCAGCGACGAGCAGCTGTTTTACTGCCTGTCGCGCGGCATCGCCGAGGAAGACGCCGTCAACATGATCGTCAGCGGCTTCTGCAAGTCGGTCTTCAAGGAGCTGCCCATGGAGTTCGCGGTCGAAGCGCAGAACCTGCTCGCCGTGAGCCTCGAAGGCGCCGTGGGCTGAGCCATGAGTGAATCCATACTGAGCATCAAGGACCTGCACGTCACCGTCGACGGCAAGCGCATCCTCAACGGAGTGAACCTCGAGGTCGGTGCGGGCCAGGTGCACGCCATAATGGGCCCGAACGGCTCGGGCAAGAGCACGCTCGCGTACGTGCTGGCCGGCCGCGAGGGCTACACGGTCAGCTCCGGCAGCGTCACCTATGAGGGGCGTGACCTCCTGGTGCTGCCCCCCGAGGAGCGCGCCCGCGCGGGACTGTTCCTGGGCTTCCAGTACCCGGTCGAGATCCCGGGCGTCAACAACGTGTATTTGCTGAAGGCAGCGCTGAACGCCGCCCGCAAGGCACGGGGACTGCAGGAGGTGGATGCCTTCGAGTTCCTGTCGATGGTGCGCGAGAAAATGAAGCTGATGCGCATCGAGGACAGCTTCCTGTCGCGCGGCGTGAACGAGGGATTCTCCGGCGGCGAGAAGAAGCGCAACGAGATCCTGCAGATGCTGGTGCTCGAGCCGCGCCTGGCGCTCCTCGATGAGACCGATTCGGGCCTCGACATCGATGCGCTCAAGGTGGTGGCGGCGGGGGTGAACTCGCAGCGCTCGCCGCAGCGCTCCTGCGTACTGGTCACCCACTATCAGCGGCTGCTCGAGTACGTCCAGCCTGACTTGGTGCACGTGCTGGTGCGCGGTCGCATTGCCAAGAGCGGCGACCGCACGCTCGCGCTGGAGCTCGAGCGGCGCGGCTACGACTGGGTGGCGGGCGAGGCGGCATGAGTCTCATGAGCCCCGCCTTGAGCGAGCGCATCGCCGCCGAACACGCGGGCAGCCTGCGTGCGCTCGCCGCAACGGGCGCAAGTGGCGAGCCGCAGCGCGCGGCGCTCGAGGCGCTGCTCACCGCGGGGCTGCCGACCCAGCGCGATGAGAACTGGAAATACGCCAACCTGCGTCCGCTCGAGAAGCTGCGCTTCGCTCCGGCGCTGGCCGGCGCCGGACCGCTCGCCACGCTGTCGCTGCCGCAGCCGCTGCCGCGCTACGTGCGCTTGGTGTTCATCGATGGCGCCTTCTCGAGTGATCTGTCCGCATCCCCCGGCTCGACGAGTGCGGCTCTAAGCCTTGAAGCCGGCGGCCTCTGTGGCGTGGAGCGTCCCTCGGCGGATGAACGCTTCGCGCTGCTGAACGCGGCCTTCGCCACCCAAACCGCGAACATCCGCGTGCCGGCCGGCAGCGCCGGCCCCGTGCTCCTCGAGATCGTGTTCGTGGCCCGCGCCGAGTCCGAAGCCGGCGCTTCCTACCCGCGCATGGAGGTGCGGGTGGAGCGCGGCGCCAACCTCGCGCTCATCGAGCGGCACGTGAGCGCCGACACTGCGGCGAGCTTCGTGAACAGCGCGGTGCGGATCGCGGTGGCCCCGGGTGCGAGCCTTACGCACTACCGGCTGCAGCACCTGAGCGGGCGCAGCATCTTCTTTGACACCCTTTCGGCCAGCCTCGGGGCCGACGCGGCGTATCGGCTCCATACCATCAGCAGCGGCGCGCAGTCGGCCCGCTCCACGGTCCGGGTACGCCTGGAGGGTGAGCGCGCCGACCTCACGCTCGCCGGCGCGACCCTCGGCGATCATCACCAGGTGCAGGATGCCTACGCGGTGGTCGAGCACCTGGCCCCCAACGCGCGCACCGAGCAGACCTTCCGCGGTATCGCCGCCGCGCGCGCGCGCGTCGCCTTCAACGGCAAGATCATCGTCGCAAGCGCTGCACGCGGCACCGATTCGCGCCAGTCACTGCGCGGCCTGCTGGCCGGCCCCGAGGCCGAAATCGACCTGCGGCCGCAGCTGGAGATCTACACCGATGAGGTGCGCTGCAGCCATGGCGCTACCGCCGGCAAGCTCGATGACAACATGCTCTTTTACCTGCTGTCGCGCGGCCTGACGCGCGAGGCGGCGCAGCGGCTGCTCAAGTGGGCATTCCTCGGCGACGTGCTCGCCAAGATCGAGCTGCCGGAGCTGCGCCACCAGATCGAGGAGCGCCTCATCGGCGAGTTGCACGACGACGCGCTCCAGGAGCTTCTGTAATGGCAGTCAACGTATCCGCGATGCGCACCGAGACGCTCGATGCCGAGCGCGTGCGGGCCGACTTTCCGATCCTCGCCACCACCGTTAACGGCCGGCCGCTCGTGTACCTCGACAGCGCTGCCTCCGCGCAGCGCCCGCTCGCGGTGCTGCGTGCGGTCGAGGACTACGAGACGCACTCCCATGCCAACGTGCACCGCGGGGTGCATGCCCTCAGCCAGGCCGCGACCGCCGCCTACGAGGGCGCGCGCGAGCGCGTGCGGCGCTTCATCAACGCGCGCTCGAGCCGCGAGATCATCTTCGTGCGCGGTACCACCGAGGCCATCAATCTGGTGGCGCAGGCCTATGCGCGCGAGCGCTTCGGCGCCGGTGACGAGATCCTGATCACCGGCCTCGAGCACCACGCCAACATCGTCCCCTGGCAGATGGTGCGTCAGCAGACCGGCTGCGAGCTCAGGGTCGCGCCCATCAACCGCCGCGGCGAGCTGCAATTCGAGGAATTCCTGAAGCTGCTCGGCCCGCGCACCCGCCTGGTCGCGGTGGCGCACGTCTCCAACGCTCTCGGCACGGTCCTGCCGCTCAAGCGCATCATCGATGCCGCGCACGCCCACGGGGCGGTGGTGCTGGTCGACGGCGCGCAGGCTGTCCCGCACTCCGAGGTCGACGTGCGCGCCCTGGGTGCCGACTTCTACGCCTTCTCCGGCCACAAGCTCTACGGCCCCACCGGCATCGGGGTGCTGTACGGGCGCGAGGAGCTGCTCGCGGCCATGCCTCCGTGGCAGGGCGGCGGCGACATGATCCTGACCGTGTCGTTCGAGAAGAGCACCTGGAACGAGCTGCCCTGGAAGTTTGAGGCCGGCACCCCGAACATGTCCGGTGCAGTGGGGCTGGCCGCAGCGATGGACTACGTCGAGAGCCTCGGTGTTCCGGCGATCGCCGCGCACGAGCGGCGCCTGCTCGAGCTTGCGACCGCCGAGCTCACGCGCCTGCCCGATATCGAGATCATCGGCACGGCGGCCCACAAGGCCTCGGTGCTGTCCTTCACCATGAAGGGCGTGCATCCGCACGATCTCGGCACCGTCCTCGATGCGGAGGGGGTCGCGGTGCGCACCGGTCACCACTGCGCCATGCCGGTGATGACGTTCTTCGGGTTGCCAGCCACCGCGCGCGCCTCCTTCGGCTGCTACAACACCGAGGGCGACGTGGCGAGCCTGGTGGCGGCACTGCGCAAGGCGCGCGAGGTGTTCGGCTGATGGACCTGAAGGAGCTGTACCGCGACGTGATCCTCGATCACAACCGCAGCCCGCGCAATTTCGGCCGCATCGAAGGCGCCGACAGTCACGCCGAGGGCCACAACCCGCTGTGTGGCGATCGGCTGACGCTGTCGGTGCGGCTCAACGGCGAGCGCGTCGAGGACATCCGCTTCGAGGGGCACGGCTGTGCCATCTCCACCGCCTCGGCCTCGCTCATGACCGAGGCCGTCAAGGGTAAGGACCGTGCGGCGATCCGGGAGCTGTTTGCCAAGGTGCACGCCATGCTCACCCAGGACACCGCCTCCGATGCCTCGCTCGGCAAGCTCGCCGCGCTCTCGGGGGTGCGCGAGTTCCCGGCGCGCGTCAAGTGCGCAAGCCTCTGCTGGCACACGCTCAACGCCGCACTCGAGCACGGCACGGCCACCATCTCCACGGAATAGTCGCGTGCGCAGGCAGAACGAGCCGTTCGTCGTGAACCGCGAGGTGCGGGCCGTGATCGTGCCCGCCGGCCAGGAGGTCAAGCTCAAACCCGGCCAGGCGGGCTACATCACCCAGGCGCTCGGCGGCAGCTTCACGGTGTATCTCGAGGGCAATCTGTTCCGCATCGCCGGCGAGGATGCCGATGCCATCGGGCAGGAAGCGGTCAAGGCGCCGAAGCTGCCCCCCAACGCCGGCGAGGAGGACGTGAAGAAGCTCGCCTGGGAGCAGATGCGCGCCTGCTACGACCCCGAGATCCCGATCAACATCGTCGACCTCGGGCTGGTGTACGAGTGCGAGGTCAAGCCCAACGAGGACGGCACGCGGACCGTGGAGGTCAAGATCACCCTCACCGCGCCGGGCTGCGGCATGGGCGACATCCTGGTGGATGACGTGCGCGACAAGATCAGCCGCATCCCGACGGTGCGCGAGGCGCGCGTCGAGCTCACCTTTGACCCGCCGTGGAACCAGAGCATGATGTCGGAGGCGGCACGCCTGCAGACCGGCATGTTCTGAAAGCAGCATGAGCCGCTGGATCGATCTCGGGGATGCGCGCGCGTTGGCCGACGCCGCATCCCTGTCTGCCGAAGTCGACGGCGTGGCGGTGGTTATCGTACGCTGCGGCGCCGAGCTGTACGCCGTAGAAGACCGTTGCACGCACGACGGCGAGTCGCTCGGCGAAGCACAAGTGGAAGACTGCCAGATCATCTGCCCGCGCCATGGTGCGCACTTCTGCCTTCGCAGCGGCGAGGCGCTGACGCCGCCGGCCTACGAGCCGCTGCGCACCTACCGGGTGCGCGAGGAGAACGGGCGCGTGCTGCTCGAGGACCCGAGCGCGTGAAACGGCTCACGCTCATGCGTCATGCGGATGCGCGCTGGAAGGATGCGAGCGTCTCCGACCTGGAGCGGCCGCTGAACCGGCGCGGCATCGCCGCCGCCGAGGCCATGGCACGGCGCCTGCAGGAGCTGGAGCTGGTGCCGGACCTGCTGCTCGCCAGTCCGGCGCGCCGCACTCAGCAGACCGCGGAGATCGTCGCGCGCGAGCTGGCGCTGCCGGCGCGGCGGGTGCTGCGCGAGGAAGCGCTGTATCTCGCCAGCGCCGCCGAGATGCTCAAGGCCATCCAGGCGACCGGGCCGCGCGTGGCGCACCTGCTGGTGGTGGGGCATAACCCCGGGGTGTCCGAGCTGGTGCGGCACCTCGTGCCGCAGGGAAGCAGCCGGGCACTGGCCACCGCTGCGCTGTGCTCGATCGCTTTCGAGAGCCCGCACTGGAGCGCGATCAGCGCCGCCGCGGTGAAGGACGTGCAGTGCGCCGAGCCCGGCCGCGGGTTGTTCGGCCTGTTCAGCTGAGCCGCAGGCGCGGCGCGGCCGGGTTCAGCACTCCGGGACGTTGACCGCCAGGCCGCCCTGCGAGGTTTCCTTGTAGATGGTCGACATATCGGCGCCGGTCTGGCGCATCGTGGCGATCACCTGGTCGAGGGACACCTTGTGCGAGCCATCGCCGCGCATCGCCAGACGTGCGGCGTTGACCGCCTTGACCGCCCCCATGGCGTTGCGCTCGATGCACGGGATCTGCACCAGCCCGGCGACCGGATCACAGGTGAGCCCCAGGTTGTGTTCCATGCCGATCTCGGCCGCGTTCTCGATCTGCTCGCTGGTGCCCTGCAGCGCCGCCACCAGCCCCGCCGCGGCCATCGAGCAGGCCACGCCCACCTCGCCCTGACAGCCCATCTCGGCCCCCGAGATCGAGGCGTTGCGCTTGTAGAGCATGCCCATCGCGGCCGCCACCAGCAGAAAGCGCAGCACGCCCTCCTCGTTCGCTCCCGGCTCGAAGCGCCGGTAGAAGTGCAGCACCGCGGGCACGATGCCGGCCGCACCGTTGGTGGGGGCAGTGACCACGCGGCCGCCGGCGGCGTTCTCCTCATTGACCGCGAGCGCGTAGGCGTTGACCCAGTCCATGACGTCCAGCGGCTTGACCGTGCCGCTCTCGGTCAGCATGCGGTACAGGCGCGGCGCGCGGCGGCGCACCTTGAGCACTCCCGGCAGCAGGCCGGTCTGGCGGAAGCCACGCTCGACGCACCCCCGCATCACCTGCCAGATGTGCAGGAGCTTGGCGCGCACTTCGGCTTCCGGGGCCCAGACGCGCTCGTTGGCGAGCACCAGCTCGTACATCTCCAAGCCGTGCTCGCGGCACAGGGCGAGCAGCTCCGCGCCGGAGGCGAAGGGGTATGGCGGCACAGCGTGCGCGTGCGCCTCGCGCGCCTCCTGCTCGTTGCCGCGCACGATGAAGCCGCCGCCGATCGAGTAGTAGTCTTCCTCGCGCAGCACGCTGCCAGCGGCGTCGAGGGCCGTGAAGCGCATGCCGTTGGAATGGCGCGGCAGGCGCTCGTGGTTCATGAACAGCAGCTGCATCGGCTCATCGAAGGGGATCTCGTGCTCGCCGAGCAGGCGGATGCGCCCGCTGGTGCGGATGCGCGCCACCATCGCCTCGAGGCCGTCGGGATCCACCGTCTCCGGCAGCGCCCCTTCGAGCCCCGCCAGAACCGCGCGGTCGGTTCCATGGCCGACACCGGTGAGTGCGAGCGAGCCGTACAGACGCACCGCGATCTGCGCGGTGCGGGCGAGCAGCCCGTCGCGCTTAAGTGCCGTGGCAAACTCCTGCGCCGACCGCATCGGGCCCATGGTGTGTGAGCTCGACGGTCCGATGCCGACTTTGAAAACGTCAAAAACGCTCAGGGTCATGCAAGCAACCTCTGGCGCCTTCCTGGCCGCTTGCGCAGCCTAACCCGGAAACCGCCCGCGTGGCCGCCTTACTGGGGGCGCGGCGCCGAGTCTGCAACGCCGCCTCTGCCGCGACATGCTTCGCGGCGACCTGCGGGGACTCAAATGCGACCCCGCAGGCGCCGCAGCAGGGCACGCTCGTGCTTGCCGGGCCGCGCCCGGGGGCGCGGAACGTGCACCACTGGCAGCCGCGCGGCCCAAGCAGTGCGGCGCGCCAGGCTCCCCGCGCTCTCCTCGTAGCAGCGCGCCGCGGCGGCGGCCGGCCCGCGCCGCGGCGGGATCGCGCTGACGGTGCACTCGAACTCCACCGCGCCGCGCTTGAAGCTCACGCGATCGCCGGCGCGCACCCCGTGGGCCGGCTTCACGCGCGTGCCGTTGAGCTGGACGCGACCGCCGCCCACCGCCTGCGCAGCGAGCGCACGGGAGCGGAACAGGCGCACGGCGAACAGCCAGCGGTCAAGGCGCGCGGCGCCGGCAGAGGTGGCGAGGGGCTCCGGCATCGGCTTCAGTATAATTGCCGCCCATGGATCAGGCGCTTACCGAACGTCTGCGCAGCGAGCTCCGGGGCTTGCGTGAGCAGGGTCTGTACAAGGAGGAGCGCGTGCTCGCCGGCCCGCAGGGCGGCGTGGTGCGCGCCGGCGACCAGGACGTCATCAACCTATGCGCCAACAACTACCTGGGACTGGCCAACCATCCGGCGGTGCGTGCCGCGGCGCAGCGCGCGCTCGATGAGTACGGCTATGGCATGGCCTCGGTACGCTTCATCTGCGGCACGCAGACGATCCACAAGGAGCTCGAGGCACGCCTGGCACGCTTCCTCGGCACCGAGGATGTGATCCTCTACTCCTCGTGCTTCGATGCCAACGGCGGACTGTTCGAGACCCTGCTCGATGAGCGCGACGCGGTGATCTCGGACGCCCTGAATCACGCCAGCATTATCGACGGCATCCGCCTCTGCAAGGCGCAGCGCCTGCGCTACGCCAACAGCGACATGACGGAGCTCGAGCAGGCGCTGCAGCAGAGCCAGGCCGCGCGCACGCGGCTGATCGCCACCGACGGTGTGTTTTCCATGGACGGCTTCATCGCCAAGCTGGCCGCCATCTGTGATCTGGCCGAGCGCTACAACGCCGTCGTGATGGTGGACGACTCGCACGCCACCGGCTTCATGGGCGCCACCGGTCGCGGCACGCCCGAGCACTGCGGGGTTGCCAAGCGCGTCGACATCCTGACGGGCACCCTCGGCAAGGCGCTCGGCGGCGGCAGCGGCGGCTATGTCGCCGCGCGGCGCGAGGTGATCGAGTGGCTGCGGCAGCGCTCGCGCCCGTATCTGTTCTCCAACAGCATCCCGCCGGTGGTTGCAGCCGCCAGCCTCGCAGTGCTCGAGCTGCTGGAGCACACCCCGCAGCTGCGCGCGCAACTGTTCGAGAACACGCGCTTCTTCCGCGCCGGCCTCAGCGCCGCAGGCTTCGATCTGAAGCCGGGCGAGCACCCCATCATTCCCGTGATGCTCGGCGATGCCGCGCTCGCCGGGCGTATGGCAGACGCGCTGCTGAAGCGCGGCGTGTACGTCGTCGGCTTCTCCTACCCGGTGGTGCCCAAGGGCCAGGCCCGCATCCGCACCCAGATGTCCGCCGCGCTGGCGCGCGAGCAGCTGACGCGCGCACTGGACGCGTTCACCGGCGTCGGGCGCGAGCTCGGCGTGATCCGCTAGAGGCCCCGACATGAAAGCATTGGTCAAGCAGGAAGCCGCCCCCGGGATCTGGCTCAAGGACATCCCCGAGCCGGTGGTCGGCCCGAACGATGTGCTCATCCAGATCGCCAAGACCGCGATCTGCGGTACCGACATGCACATCTACAACTGGGACGCGTGGGCGCAAAAGACCATCCCGGTGCCGATGGCGGTCGGGCACGAGTACTGCGGGCGCATCGTGGAGATCGGCTCGGAGGTGAAGGGCCTGAAGCAGGGCGACCGCGTCTCAGGCGAGGGGCACATCACCTGCGGTTACTGCCGCAACTGCCGCGCCGGGCGGCGCCACCTGTGCCGCAACACGGTCGGGGTCGGCGTCAACCGGCCCGGGGCGTTCGCCGAGTATCTGGCGATCCCGGCGGAGAACGCGTTCCGGCTGCCGGATTCGATCCGCGACGACATCGCCTCGATCCTCGATCCGTTCGGCAACGCCACGCACACCGCCCTCGCCTTCAACATGGTCGGCGAGGACGTGCTCATCACCGGTGCCGGTCCGATTGGCATCATGGCGACGGCGGTGGCGCGCTTCACCGGGGCGCGCCACGTGGTCATCACCGACATCAACGACTATCGCCTGGAGCTGGCGCGGCGCATGGGCGCGACGCGCGCCATCAACGTGCAGCGCGAGTCGCTCGATCAGACCATGAAGGACCTGGGGATGCAGGAAGGGTTCGACGTCGGGCTGGAGATGTCCGGCAATGCCGCGGCGTTCCGCGAGATGCTGCGCACCATGCACCACGGCGGCTCGATCGCCATCCTCGGCATTCCGCCCGGGGACATGGCGATCGACTGGAACCAGGTGATCTTCAAGGGCCTGACGCTCAAGGGCATCTACGGCCGGGAGATGTTCGAGACCTGGTACAAGATGGCGAGCCTGCTGCAGAGCGGGCTGAAGATCGACCCGATCATCACCCACCACTTCGCGGTGCAGGAATTTCAGAAGGGCTTCGAGACCATGGGCTCGGGGAAGTCCGGCAAGGTCATCCTCGACTGGTCGACGCTGTAGCGCGCCGCCTAGCGCACCTCGCAGAAGCAGTACGCGTACAGGCGGTTCGGCACGCTGAACTGCGCAAGCCGCGCCGCCTCGCGCGTGACCGGATCGAGACGCTGTGCCAGCTGCACCAGCGCGCGCTCACCGGGATCTGCCTGCCACAGGGCGCGCGCCAGCCTGGAGCGCAGCTGCATGACCAGCTGCTGCGCCCAGGTGAGCTCGGGCTCGAGGAACTCGGTGCTGTAGCTGGAAAGCTTGGCGCGCCGCGCGGCGGCCTTGACGGCGTCGTTGAAGGACCCGAGCTGGTCGACCAGCCCCAGCCGGTGCGCGTCGCTGCCGGCCCAGACGCGTCCCTGCGCGATAGCATCGACCTGCTCGCGCGTCTTCTTGCGTCCGGCCTGCACCCGCTCGAGGAACTCGTCGTAGCCGCGCGAGACCTGCGACTGCAGCAGCACGCGCGCCTCCTCCCCGAGCGGCCGGTCGAGGCGGTCCTGGCCGGAGAGTGGCGTCGTGCCGACACCGTCGACCCCTACTCCGACCTTGCCGAGCGTGCGGTCGAAGGTCGGGATGATGGCAAAGATGCCTATCGAGCCGGTGATGGTGGCCGGGCTCGCCCAGATCTCATCCGCAGGCGCGGAGATGTAGTAGCCGCCGGAAGCGGCGTAGCCACTCATCGACACCACCAGCGGCTTGCCGGCCGCACGCAGCGCCATGAGCTCGCGGTAGATCTGCTCGGAGGCGAGCACGCTGCCGCCGGGGCTGTCGACCCTGAGCACCAGCGCCTTCACGTTCTTGTCCATGCGGGCGGAGCGGATCAGGCGCGAGACCGTATCCCCGCCCACTGAGCCCGGCGGCTGGTCGCCGTCGAGGATGTCCCCCGAGGCCACGATCACGCCCACTTTCGACTTGCCCTGCCCGCGTACCTTCTTCTCGGCCCGTGCATAGCGCACGTAGTCGGACACCGACACCGAGTTGAATGAGCCGTCGGAGTCGTCCGCGCCCACCAGATCGATGAGTCGCCGCTCCGTCTCGAGCTGCGTGCGCACGCCCGTGACCAGCCCGGCCTTCAGCGCCACCTGCGCGGCGTCCCCGCCGGCGGCGGGCACGGTCTTGGACAGCGAGTCGACGTACGTGGTCAGCGCCTGCGCGGGCAGCTTGCGGGCGCGGGTGACCGCTTCCTGATAACTGCTCCACAGGGCCGTGAGGTAAATGCGGCTCTCCTCGCGGTCCTCCGGAGACATGTTGCTGCGCGTGAAGGTCTCCACCGCGCTCTTGAAGGCGCCGACGCGAAACACGTTGATGTCGACGCCGAGCTTGTCCAGCGCATCCTTCAGGTAGGCGCGGTAGCGGTCGTAGCCGTCGATCAGCACGAAGCCCATCGGGTCGAGGTAGACCTCGTCCGCCTGCGCCGCGAGGTAGTAGCGCTCCTGGGTGAACTCGGTGCCGTAGGCGATCACCTTCTTCCCCGAGGCCCGGAACTCGCGCAGCGCCGCGGCGAACTCCTCGAGCGTCGGCTGCGTGCCGCCGTCGAATTTTTCCACATCGAGCGCCAGCGCCTGGATACGCGCGTCGCTGGCCGCGGCGCGGATCGAATCGGTGACGTCCCACAAGAGCGTCTCGGCCTTGTTGTCGCCCTGCGCCTGCTCGAGCGCGCGTGCCAGAGGATCGCCGGAAAGCTGCTCCACCAGCCGTCCCTCGGGCTGCACCAGCAGTGCGGCCTTCGAGGGGATGCGCGGCGCACCGACACGCAGCAGCCCCAGGACGAGGCCGAACATCACCAGCAGCACGATGAGGTGCAGCACCTTGCGCAGCCCATCGAGGCCGCGCCAGAGTGCGGAGAAGAACGAACGCGCCGTCATGGCCTCACGAGTCTCCCGGGGCGGCGGTTCATGCCGCGTGGCCGCGTCTTCAGATCTTTTCCTCGATCCTCGCCGCCTTGCCCGACAGGTCGCGCAGGTAGTAGAGCTTGGCGCGGCGCACACTCCCGCGGCGCTTCACGGTGATGTCGCTGATCGCCGGGCTGTAGGTCTGGAATACCCGCTCCACCCCCTCGCCGTGCGAGATCTTGCGCACGGTGAACGAGGAGTTCAGTCCGCGGTTGCTACGTGCGATGACCACGCCCTCGTAGGCCTGCACGCGCTCGCGGTCGCCTTCGACGACCTTCACCTGCACCACCACCGTATCGCCGGGCCGGAACTCCGGCACCGCGCGGGTCATGCGCTGCTTTTCGATTTCCTGAATGATCTTGCTCATGTTGGTTCACCTCGATCTTGGCCTGCGGCCCCAGCCGCGGCCCGCGCAGCGGCGTCGCTCGCGCCGCCGCCATGAAATTCATTCAACGCCCGCCGCGCCTCGCCCGTGAGCTGCGCGCGCGCGAGCAGCTCGGGCCGGCGCCGTGCGGTGCGCGCAATCGCCTGGGCGAGCCGCCAGCGGCGGATGTCCGCGTGATCCCCGGACAATAACACCGGCGGCACCGCGCGGCCCTCGAATACTTCCGGCCGCGTATAGTGCGGCCAGTCGAGAAATCCCTGCATGAAGGACTCCTCGACACTCGAGCGCTCATCGCCCAGCGCCCCGGGCAAGAGCCGCGCCAGCGCGTCGATCACCGTCAGCGCCGGCAGCTCCCCGCCGGAGAGCACGTAGTCGCCCACCGACAGCTCGCGGTCGATGCCGAGCTCGATGACGCGCTCGTCCACGCCCTCGTAGCGTCCGGCCACCAGCAGCACCCCCGGGAGCGCGGCCAGCTCGCGCGCCTGCGCCTGGCCGAACGGCTCGCCCTGCGCCGACAGGTACACCCGCGGGCTGCCCGCCGGCAGCCGTGCGTGCGCGGCGCGGATCGCCGCCAGCAGCGGCTCGGGCTTCATCACCATGCCCGGGCCGCCCCCGTAGGGGCGATCGTCGACCGTGCGGTGCACATCGCTCGCGTGGGCGCGCGGATCCTCGGTGCCGACGCTGAGCAGCCCGCGCCCGATCGCGCGCCCCACGATTCCGAATTCGAGCGCCCCCGCGATCATGCGCGGAAAGAGCGTGACGACTTCGATCTTCATGGAGCCTTCTATTCCAGCTCCGCCGGCCAGTCCACCACCACCCGGCGCGCCGCGAGATCCACCTGACGCAGGTGCACCGGGGAGGCGAGCACCCAGTGCTCGCGCCCGTCCGGGCCGCGCGTCACCATCACCGCCCCGCGCGGAGCGTCCATGAAGTGGCTCACTTCGCCGAGATCGGCTCCCTCGAGGTTGAGCACCCGGCAACCCACGAGGTCCGCCCGGTAGTACTCGCGCTCATTCAGGCGCGGCAGCGCACCGCGCTGCACCTCGATGATGCCTCCGGTCAGCAGGGCGGCGCCGCTGCGGTCGGTGATTCCTGCCAGCTGCACCACTAGCCCCTGCGCATGCGGGCGTCCGTCCGCGACAGTGCGCGTCAATCGCTCGCCGCTCGCGAGCCGCACCACCCATTCCCGGTATTTCAGCAGGCCTTCAGGCGGATCGGTGTGCGACTCGACGTGAATCCAGCCCTTGATGCCGTAAGGCGCTCCGAGGCGCCCCATTTCAACCCACGCCACCACTTCTTCCGTACGCCGCGGCCCTCAGCTGCGGCGCTCCCGTTGCGGGGCCTCAGGCCGTGGCCTGTTTCCGGTAGGAGGCCACCAGAGAACGCACCCGCTCCGAGGGCCGCGCCCCCTTGTCCACCCAATAGTCGATGCGCGGCAGATCGAGCTTGAGCTTCTGCTCGCCGCGATGCGCGATGGGGTTGAAGAAGCCCACGTGCTCCAGACTCGGGCCGCCCTGGCGCTTGCGGCTGTCGGTCACGACGACGTGATAGAAGGGCTGGTTGCGCGCCCCGCGCCTCGTCAGGCGAATGGTAACCATGATCGTATCGCTCTCGTTGCGTAGGGGCTCCCGAAAGGACCCCAAAAAAGAGCGCGGATTCTACGCAACACACGAAACCTACGCCAGTTTTTCGCGCCTGAGGGGATCGGCCCGGGATCTGGGCGCGCGGATAGCCGCTGCGGGGCGCTCGGCACCCTGCCTCTTGCGGGATCGGGGCCCTCAGCGACCTGGGAACCCCGGCGGCATGCCACCCTTGAGCGCGCCCATGAGCTGGCGCAGCTTGCCGCCCTTCATGCTCTTCATGACGCGCTGCATCTCGAGGAACTGCTTCAGCAGCCGGTTCACGTCCTGAACCTGCGCCCCGGAGCCCGCGGCGATGCGCCGCCGGCGCGAGCCGTCGATGATCCCCGGGTTGCGCCGCTCCTTGGCGGTCATCGAATTGATGATCGCGATCTGCCGCCGCACCTCCCGATCGCCCTGGTCCGCCGACACCGCCCCCTTCTTGACCGCGGCTCCTGGGAGCTTGTCGATCAGCGCCCCCAGCCCGCCCATCTTCTGCAGCTGCTCGAGCTGGCTCCTGAGATCCAGCATGTCGAAGGCCTTGCCCTTGACCACCTTGCGCGCGAGGCGCTGCGCCTCCTCATGATCGACCTGGCGGTGCACCTGTTCGACGAGGCTCACCACATCGCCCATGCCCAGGATGCGCGAGGCCATGCGCTCGGGATCGAACGGCTCGAGCGCGTCGGTCTTCTCCCCCACGCCGATGAATGCGATCGGCTTGCCGGTGATCTGCCGCACCGACAGCGCAGCGCCGCCGCGCGCATCGCCGTCCGCCTTGGTGAGAATGATCCCGGTCAGGTCGAGGGCCGCGCCAAAGGCGCGCGCGGCGTTCACCGCATCCTGACCGGCCATGGCGTCGACCACGAACAGACGCTCGGCGGCACCGACCGCGGCCTCGATGTCGCGCACCTCCGCCATCAGGCCCTCATCGACGTGCAGCCGCCCCGCGGTGTCGACGATCAGCACGTCGAACACGCCGCTGCGGGCGCGCGCGAGCGCGGCCCGCGCGATGTCCGCGGGTGCGCTGTCGCTGTCGGCGGGAAAGTACTCGGCGTGTACCTGTGAGGCGAGCCGCTCAAGCTGCAGCATCGCCGCCGGGCGGCGCACGTCGGTGCTGGCGAGCAGCACGCGCTTCTTGTCGCGCTCAATCAGCAGGCGCGCGAGCTTCGCCGCGGTGGTGGTCTTGCCCGCCCCCTGCAGACCCGCCAGCAGCAGCACCACCGGCGGCTGGGCGCGCAGTTTCCAGGCTGCACCCGTCCCGCCCATGAGCTGCACCAGCTCCGCATGCAGGATGCCGATGAAGGCTTGGCCCGGGGTGAGGCTGCCCTGCACGTCCGCGCCGAGCGCCTTGGCCTTGACCGCCTCGATGAAGCTCTTCACCACCGGCAGCGCGACGTCCGCCTCGAGCAGCGCAATGCGGGCCTCGCGCAGCGCCTGGGTGATGTTCTCCTCGGTGATGCGCCCGCGGCCGCGCAGAGTGTCTAGCGTTCGTGAGAGGCGCTCGGTCAGCTGGTCGAACATGATGCAGCGTGTCAGGAATTGGAAAAGGGACGGCTGGATTATAGGTCGAAAGCGCTCCGGTCCCGCTTCGACCCCGGAAGCTTCTATGCTAGGCGCGCCCACACCCGCAGGAACACCACCTTGAACCTCGCCTCCCCGACCCCGCTGCTGATGGTGCTTCTGGTACTGCTGCTCATCGTCGCCTTCTCCTCGGGCACGGAAGTCGCCATGCTCTCGGTGAACCGTTACCGCATCCGGCACCGCGCGCAGTCCGGATCGGGCCGGGCGCGTACGCTCGAGCGGCTGCTCGAGAAGCCCGACGACTGGCTGGGGGCGAATCTGGTGATCCTCGCCGCCGCGAGCGTGTTCGCCTCGGCGATCGCGACCATCCTCGCGCAGCGCACCGGCCATCGCTACGCGGTGCCGCTCACCGGAGCCGGACTCACCATAGTCGTGATCGTGTTCTGCGAGCTAGCGCCAAAGATCTACGCGGCCTCGAACCCGGAGGGCGTGGCGCTGCACGCCGCCGGCATCTACCGGGTGCTGGTGCTGCTCACCCGCCCGGCGCTGTGGCTCACGAGCAGCCTCGCCTACGGCTTCCTGTGGCTGTTCGGCGTCGGCCGCTCGAGCGGCAGCACCCAGTCGCTGAGCGCCGAGGAGCTGCGCACCGTGGTCACCGAGGCGGCCCCGGTGATCCCGGCGCGCCACCGCCAGATGCTGCTCTCGATACTGGATCTCGGGCACATCACGGTGAACGACATCATGATCCCGCGCCAGGAGATCTCCGGCATCGACCTCAACGAGAGCTGGGAGGACATCCTCGATCAGCTCACCCAGACCCCGCACACGCGGCTGCCGGTTTACGAGGGCGAGCTCGACAACCTGATCGGGCTGTTGCACATGAAGCGCGTCGCGAACGAGCTGGTGCGCGGCAGCCTCACCCGCGAGCGGCTCATCGAGCTGGCGCGCGGCCGCGAGCCGTACTTCGTACCCGAGGGGACGCCGCTCAACGTGCAGCTCGGATACTTCCAGCGCAACCGCCGCCGCTTCGCCTTCGTCGTCAATGAGTACGGGGACATCGAGGGGCTGGTGACGCTCGAGGACATCCTCGAGGAGATCGTCGGGGAGTTCACCTCCGATCCTGCGACCGTCACGCACAAGGACGTGCATGGCGAGCGCCCGGGGGTGTTCATCGTCAACGCCAGCGCCACGATTCGCGCGCTCAACCGGGCGCTCGGCTGGCAGCTGCCCACCGGGGGACCGAAGACCGTGAACGGCCTGCTGCTCGAGCACCTCGAGACCATCCCCGACCCCGGCACCATGGTGCGGGTCGGCAATTACGAGTTCGAGGTGCTGCAGATCGCGGACAACGCCATCCGCACGGTGCGCGTGCGCGCCCCCGAGACGCAGCGGGCCGAGGCCTAGGCGCCGAGGGCCGCCTCGAGCGCTTCCGCAAGACGCGTCACGCCCGCCACTTGGAGCGCGCCGGGCGGGCGGCGCGGGGCGTTGCCCTGCGGCACGACCGCAAGCCGAAATCCCTGCGCCTGCGCCTCGCGCAAGCGCTCGTCGCCGTAGGCAACCGGGCGCACCTCGCCGGTGAGGCCGACTTCCCCGAAAACCACCAGATGCCCAGGCAGCGCACGGCCCTTGAGGCTGGAGGCGAGCGCAATCAGCACCGGCAAGTCCCAGGCGGTCTCGCTGATCTCGATGCCGCCCACGACGTTCACGAACACGTCGTGCTCCTGGAGCGAGACGCCGGCGTGACGATTCACGGCCGCCAGGAGCATCGCGAGGCGGTTGGCGTCGAGCCCCTGGGCGATGCGCCGCGGCGCACCAAAACGCATCCGATCGACCAGGCCCTGCAGCTCGATGAGCAGCGGCCGCCCGCCATCGCGGGTCACCGTAACGATGCTCCCGGGAGCGGGCGCGGGCGGGCGCGCCAGGAAGATGGCGGCGGGGTTCTTCACTTCCTTGAGCCCGTCGGCAGTCATGGCGAAAAAGCCCAGCTCGTTCACCGCGCCAAAGCGGTTCTTGGTGGCGCGCACGATGCGATAGCGGCTGCCGGCGTCGCTGCCGAAATACAACACGGTGTCGACCAGATGCTCGAGCATGCGCGGACCTGCGAGCGTGCCCTCCTTGGTGACGTGGCCCACGATCACCACCGCCGTGGCGGTGGACTTGGCATGCCGCACCAGCTCCTGGGTGCACTCGCGCAGCTGCGACACCGCCCCGGCGGAGGACTGGACGGCGCCCGCTTGCACCGTCTGAATGGAGTCGATCACCAGCAGCGCCGCACGGCGTTCGGCACTGAGGGCGAGGATCGCGCCCAGATCGGTCTCCGCGACCAGCCCGAGGGAATCCGCGCTCAGGGACAGGCGCCGGGCCCGCAGGTTCACCTGCGCCACCGACTCCTCGCCGCTCGCGTAGAGCACCGCGCGCGAGCCGGCCACGTGCGCGGCCACCTGCAGCAGCAGTGTCGACTTGCCGATGCCGGGGTCGCCCCCCAGCAGAATCACCGCTCCGGGCACGACGCCGCCTCCGAGCACCCGGTCGAGCTCCGCGGTGCCGCTGCCGAAGCGCTCGATCGCATGCTCGGCCCCGCCGCCTGCGCCCAGCGAAACGGCCGCCGCGGGCGCGACCGCCCGCACGCGCGCCTCCACGCGCTGTTCGAGCGAGTTCCACTCGCCGCACGAGGGGCACTGGCCCTGCCATTTGAGGGTTTCACCCCCACAGGAGCCGCACACGAACGCTGGATTCAGGCGTGGCATCGATGCGCCATCGGTCGACTTTCAGCTAGGATTCGCCGCCGGGGCGGTCCGAAAGGCTTCTTTTTGTGAACGAAGCCACTCGGTGCCCCCGCCGGCGATGCTAGCTTATGCCAGCGCGATTCGGGGACGGGAAAGTGACGCGTATCACACATGGCCGACAGCGGGCGGGTCAGGGCGCAGCATGAGCTTGCGAAACAAGCTGCGCTTCGTGGGACTGTCCGATACCGGCAAGGTCCGTGAGCACAATGAGGACACGATCGCAGTGGATCCGGACATCGGGCTGCTCGTGCTGGCTGACGGCATGGGCGGCTACAACGCCGGGGAGGTCGCGAGCGGCATCGCGGTCAAGACCATCGTGAACCTCGTGCGCGAGCACGTGGAGCGCGAGGACCTGGCCATTCCGGACAACGAGTCGGGGCTGTCCCGACCCAATATCATCCTGCGCGACGCCATCAGCCGCGCGAACAAGATCATTTATCAGACCGCGCGCACCCAGCCGCAGTGCGAAGGCATGGGAACCACAGTGGTGGCGGCGCTGTTCTTCGACAACAAGGTCACCATCGCGCACGTAGGCGACTCGCGCCTGTACCGCCAGCGCAGCGACAAGCTCGAGCAGGTGACCATGGACCACTCGCTCCTGCAGGAGCTCGTCGACCGCGGGTTCTACTCCGCCGAGGAGGCCCAGCGGGCGGCAAATAAGAACTACGTCACACGGGCGCTCGGGGTCGAACCGAACGTGGACGTGGAAATCCAGGAAGTGCCCGTCAATAAGGGCGAAGTCTTCATCCTGTGCTCGGACGGCCTATCGGACATGGTCGAGGACGAAGATATTCATTTAACCATAAACACCTTTGGTGCTAATCTGGATACTGTCGCCAAGCAATTGATTCAACTGGCCAACGACAATGGGGGGCGCGACAACGTCTCGGTCGTCATGGCACACATCATGGATGCTTTCCCGGCTCGCACGAAGATTTTCGACAAGATCCTGGGTTGGTTCGGCTGACACGCGATAGAGGCAGAAGCACATGGCAAGGTTGGTCTTGAGCCTGGATGGCCAGGTGATGGCGGAATACAACATGAACAAGGAGCGCTACACCATCGGGCGCCTCCCTGACAATGACATCCGCATCGACAATGCCGCCGTCAGCGGCCACCACTCGCTGATTATCAACATCCTCAACGACTCATTCCTCGAGGATCTGAACAGCACCAACGGCACGTACGTCAACGGCAAGCTGATCAAGAAGCATGCGCTGCAGCATGGCGACGTAGTCACCGTCGGCCATCACCAGCTGCGCTTCGTCGAGGACGACGAGCAGCAGGACGAGTTCGAGAAGACCATGGTCATCCAGCCCTCCGCCCGCCCGGTGGAGAAGCTGCGCACCGCGGCCGCCGTTGCGGAGGCGGTCGGCGCCGGACCCTCGGCGACCGGGCGCTCGCGGGCACTGGCCGACGGCGCGGCGGCCCTGAAGAAGGCCAAGCTGCAGGTGCTGTCGGGAGCCTTTGCCGGCCGCGAAGTCGAGCTTAGCAAGGCACTGACCACCTTGGGCCGCCCGGGGGTGCAGGTGGCGGCGATCACCCGCCGCAACGAGGCCTACTACATCGTGCACGTCGACAGCGGCAAGGCCGATGACTTTCCGCTGCTCAACGGCACGCCGATCGGCGCGCAGGCGACCAAGCTCAACGACAACGACGTCATTCAGCTCGCCGGTGTGAAAATGGGGTTCTTCGTCAACTAGAGCGCGGCGAACGCGCGCACCGGAAATGTGCCCATGCCCTTTACCGGGGGCGGCACGGCGCTGAAGCGAAATCCGTGCAGCGGCAGCTGCTCGAGCCCGCGTAGGTGCTCGACGATGGGAATTCCCTCCCCCAGCAGCACCGTATGCACCGGGCGCCGCCCATCGGCGGTGTCGTCGATGTTGAATGAATCAATCCCCACCAGCACGGCGCCCGCTTCGCTGAGATAGCTCGCGGCCGCCGCCGTCAGGTACGAGTGCCCCTCGAAGTACTGCTCGGTGCGCCAGTGCCGCGCCCAGCCGGTGTGCACGAGCACCGCCTTGCCGGCTACATCCACCCCCGCAAGCGCCGGAGCATCGATCGCGCGTGAGTGGCTTCCGGTCAGCCGCACCACCACGGCATCCAGGTCCGCCAGCTGCGGCAGGCCGAGCTGTGCGATGTCGTGACCGTCCACGAAGCGATGAAACGGTGCATCAATGTAGGTGCCGGTGTTGGCGACCATGTCGATGCGCCCGATTTGGAAGGTGGTACCGGGAGAGTAGTGGGAGGCGGACGCCTGGCGGCTCAGGAAATCGCATACATGCGGCGCCGGCAGGCCCTTGTAGGTGATCATGCCGTCCTCGATGATGTGACTGAGATCGAGGAAGCGCGGTTCAGGCTGCAGCGCGGCCCCGGGGTCCGCGACCGCGCGCTTGTGCGCCTCGGCGATGACGCGCTTGTTGCGGATGTCGACCCGCTTGACCATGAGCAGCCGCAGGTCCTGCACCAGAGCGCGCGCCACGGCCGCGTCGGAGACGTCATCGCCATGCAGATCCAGGCGGAAACCCTGCCCCTGCATGCCGCCGCCGTTCAGGAACTCGATCTCGAAGTCACAGAGCACGCCGCCGAACTCATTAGCCATGCACGCAAAGATAGGCGCGCCGCAGGTTGTCGGCCAGCCACTTTCGGTCGATCGCTCAGCGCGGCTCGAGCGGTACCCGCTGGCTGACGCTGCACAGCAGCTCGTACGCAATCGTCCCGGCGTGGCGCGCGATCTCCTCGACCGGCAGCCCCTCGCCCCATAGCACTGCCGGAGTACCCACCTCGACCGCGTCCAGCCCGGTCACGTCCACGGCCAGCATGTCCATCGAGATGCGGCCGGCCAGTGCCGCGCGCTGGCCGTTGATCAGGACCGGTGTGCCGCTCGCGAGGCTGCGGTGCACGCCGTCGCCGTATCCGGCGGCCACGATCGCGACCCGGGAATCGCGCGCGGCCGTCCAGGCGCTGCCGTAACCGACGCATTCGCCGCGCGGGACGCGGCGCACCGCGATCACCGAGCTCGTCAGGGTCATCACCGGCTTGAGTCCGAGCTGCGTTGCGCTGACATCCTCGAACGGCGAGGCGCCGTACAGCGCCAGTCCCGGCCGCACCCATTGGCAGCCCGGGGCATAGTTGCCGAACACGCCGGCGGAATTGGCGATGCTGGTCTCGTACTCCAGCCCGCGCGTGGTGTCGCGAAAGCGCAGCAGCTGCTCGGTGGTGATGCGCTCGTCGCGCTCATTGGCGCAGGCCAGATGCGTCATGAGGCGCAGCTCGCGCGGGGCGGGCGTGAGATCCCTGATACGCGCCAGCGCGGCGGCAAAGTCGCGCGGCGCAAACCCGAGCCGGTGCATGCCGGTATCGATCTTGAGCCAGAGCGCGAAGCGGTCCGCGTTGCCTGCTCGCTCCAGCAACTCGAGCTGGCAGGCATCGTGCACCACCAGGTCCAAGCGCTCGTGCGCCGCGTCCTCGAGCTGCGCCGCGGTGAAAACGCCCTCCAGCAGCACGATGCGCTTGCTGAGGCCCGCGGCGCGCAGCGCCATGCCTTCCTCGAGCCGCGCCACCGCGTAAGCATCGGCACCGCGCAGCGACAGTGCCGCGCCCACCAGGCCGTGCCCGTAGGCGTTGGCCTTGACGACGGCGATGATTTTGGCGCGCCCGGCACGGACGCGGATCACATTCAGGTTGTGGCGCAGGGCGTTGATGTCGATGACGGCCCGGATCAGCCGGCTCACCGCAACACGCCCTCGGCGTAGGAATCCGGCACGTAGTTGGCGAAGCGCGTGTACTGGCCCTGGAAGGTCAGCAGGAAGGTGCCGATCTCGCCGTTGCGGTGCTTGACGAGATCGATCTCCGCGATGCCCTTCTTGGTGGTGTTGCGGTCGTAAACCTCCTCGCGGTAGATGAGGAGGATCATGTCAGCATCCTGTTCTATTGCGCCGGATTCCCTCAGGTCCGACATCACGGGCTTCTTATGCTCGCGCTGCTCCACACCGCGATTCAGCTGCGAGAGCGCAATCACCGGCACCGACAGTTCCTTGGCGAGCGCCTTGAGGCCGCGCGATATCTCCGCGATCTCGGTAGCGCGATTCTCCTGCGTGCCCGGCACCTGCATCAGCTGCAGATAGTCGACCACTACCAGACTCAGGCCGTGTTCGCGCTTCACACGGCGTGCGCGGGCGCGCAGCTCGGTGGGGTTGAGCGCCGGCGCCTCGTCCACGAAGATCTTTGCCTCCGAGAGCTGGCTGGTCGCGCTCGTGATCCGCACCCAGTCGTCATCGGAGATCTTGCCGCTGCGCAGACTGTTCAGCGGCACGCCGCCGATCGAGGCCAGCATGCGCGTGATGACCTGCTCGGAGGGCATTTCCATTGAGAAGATCGCGACCGAGGCGCGCGTGCCGGGATGCACCGCGGCGTACTCGGCCATGTTGACCGCGAGCGTGGTCTTCCCCATCGAGGGACGGCCGGCGATGATGACCAGATCCCCCGGGCGCAGGCCGCCCGTGAGCTTGTCGAACTCGGTGAACCCGGTCGGCAGCCCACGCAGCTTGTCGGGGTTGTTGTGCCACTCATCGATCTGATCGATGACGCCCGGCAGGAGCTGCCGCACGGCGACCGCGCCCTCGCGGCGGCGGAAGCTGCCTTCGGCAATCTCGAATACCTGCTGCTCGGCCCGATCGACCAGCTCGCGCGCGGTCTGGCCGTCATTGTTAAACACCGCGGAGGCGATATCGGTGCCGGCGCGGATCAGCTGGCGCAGCAGCGAGCGCTCGCGCACGATGTCCGCGTAGGCGCGGACATTGGCGGCGCTCGGGGTGTCGCGGGCCACGGCGCTGAGGTACGCAAGCCCCCCTGCCGCCTCCAGCTTGCCGATGCGCTCGAGGTGCTGCGAGACGGTAACGACGTCGCAGGGCTTGGCGTTGCCGGCCAGCGAGGCGATGGCCTCAAAGATCAGCTGGTGATCGGGACGATAGAAGTCTTCGCGGGTGACGGCGTCGGCGACGTTGTCCCAGGCCTGCGGGTCGAGCAGCAGTCCGCCGAGCACCGCCTGCTCGGCCTCGATCGAGTGCGGAGGAGCCGGCGCGTCAAGGAGCGCGACCGTCCCCGTCTCTCCGCGCGTCCTGGCAGATCCGGTCAACGCCTTCAGCCCCGGCGGTCGCTACTCTTCCGCGGTGATCGACACCTGCAGCGGCACGTCGACATCGGCATGCAGGTGCAGGCTGACCGTATGCTCGCCCAGCATGCGCAGCGGCCCGTGCGGCAGGCGCACCTCGCTGCGCTCGAGCTTGAAGCCGGCACGCGTGCAGGCTTCCGCGATGTCGCTGGTGCCGATCGAGCCGAAGAGCTTGCCTTCCGTGCCCGCCTTGGCAGCAATGGTGAGCTTGAAATCCTTCATGGCCGCCGCGCGCTCCGCTGCCGAGGTCAGATGCTCGCGCGCCACGCGCTCGAGCTCCGCTCGGCGCGCCTCGAAGCGCGCAATGTTGTCGGGCGTAGCGAGAGTGGCCTTGCCCTGTGGCAGCAGGAAATTACGCCCGAACCCCGAGCGCACCTTGACGCGATCGCCGATGTTGCCGAGGTGCGCGACCTTCTGAAGCAGGATGACTTCCATCGCGGTGCGCCCCTAGTGCTGGTCGGTGTAGGGCAGCAGCGCCAGGAAGCGCGCGCGCTTGATGGCGACCGCGAGCTGGCGCTGATAGAAGGACTTGGTGCCGGTGATGCGGCTCGGGACGATCTTGCCGGTCTCGGTGATGTAGCCCTTGAGCGTAGCCAGATCCTTGTAGTCGATCTGCTTGACGCCTTCCGCGGTGAAGCGGCAGAACTTCTTGCGCCGTGAAAAGCGGCTGCCGCCGCCTCCGCTGCGCCCTTCTCTGGACATGGCCATGATGCTGATCCTCGAATGCGTAAGTGAGGCGCGAGCGCTCAGGCGCTCTCGCCGGCGTTATCCTCATCGTCGGCTGCCGGGGACGCTTCATCGCGCGCGCGCTCGCGGCGCCGGCCGCCACCCTCGCCCTCCTCGTCCGCGGCCTTGGCCATCGGCGAAGGGTCGGTGACAGCGGAGTCCATATTCACGACCAGGTGGCGCAGCACCGCGTCGCTGAAACGGAAAGCCCCGGTGAGCTCATCGAGGGTCTTCTGGTCGGTCTCGATGTTCATCAGCACGTAGTGTGCTTTGTGCACCTTCGCGAGCGGATAGGCAAGCTGCCGGCGGCCCCAGTCCTCGATGCGGTGCACGTGGCCAGCGCCTGCGGCGATCATGCCTTTGTAACGCTCGATCATCGCGGGCACCTGCTCGCTCTGATCCGGATGCACCAGGAATACGATTTCGTAATGCCTCATCGTGTGCTCCTTTCGGATTAAGCCGCCCGGAGTTAAGGCTGTTCCGGTGCGGCAAGGAGATGGCGCAGCCCTCGCGGCCTGCGCTCCCTTTGAAAAAGGGGCGCGCAGCATACTGAAACCCCACCGCGGCTGCAACGGCGGCTGCAAGGGCTGCCCCCTGGGATCAAGGACTTAGGGTGCTACGACAGCGTCTCGCCGCTCGTGGCGGGCTCATCATCGCGGGCCGCTCGACCTCGCCGCAGCGGTGTGGCGGGCAGCACTCTACAATCCAGCCGGCCCACCCTCGAGCCTGCCACATGCTCCTAGCCCACTTCGCCGAGATCCGCACAGTCCACGTCGCCTGTGTGGCGCTGTCGGGGACTTTGTTCGCATGTCGCGGGGTGCTGAGGGTCTGCGGACTGCCGGCAGCCAATGCCGCGCCCCTGCGGTGGGCTTCCTACATCATTGACACGACGCTGCTCGCGGCCGCCATCCTGCTCATGCTCATCGTGCACCGGTATCCCTTCGTCGATGCCTGGCTCACTACCAAGGTACTGCTGCTCCTCGTGTATATCGTGCTTGGCGTAGCGGCGCTACGGGTCGCCCGTACGCGCCGCGCACGTGCCTTGGCGTTTGTGGCCGCACTGCTTACGTTCTCCGCCATCGTGGGGGTCGCGGTGACCCACCGTGCGTGCGGCTGGCTCTGTCTGACACACCTTTAGGACAGGCCAGCAAATGGCGCGCAGCCCCCTGATTGGCTCGCCGTCGCGCGGCGGTAGGTACTTTTGCCAATGCCCACGCACGCGAGCCGCGCGCGACAATGTTGACCGTATGCGAACGCCATCAGGTTGGGCCGCACGTCGGCGGCTCCTAGCCGTTAGGTACGCCACAAACGGGCGGCGCCGGAGACACCAGCGATGAAATGCGCCACCCTCCTCGGAAGCTTTCTGGCAGCCTTGGCGGGCTGGGGCCTCGCGGTCGCCGGGTCCAAGCCGGCCAACGTACACGGTGACTTCGGGCCCCCGCAGGGCTCGCCGATCCACGCCGTGCTCGGCACGCCGCCCAATGTGCCGCCGCCGATCCACCGCAACCATCCGGCGAAGGTGATCGTGGAGCTGGAAGTGCGCGAGGTGCAGAAGGAGATCTCCGAGGGAGTCAGCTACACCTTCTGGACGTTCGGCGGGACGGTTCCCGGCAGTTTCATCCGCATTCGCCAGGGCGATACGGTGGAGTTTCACCTGAAGAACCATCCGGACAACAAGATGCCGCACAACATCGACCTGCACGGCGTCACCGGACCGGGCGGCGGCGCCGCGTCGAGCTTTACCGCTCCGGGCCACGAGTCACAATTCACCTTCAAGGCGCTCAACCAGGGCATTTACGTGTACCACTGCGCGACCGCGCCGGTCGGCATGCACGTCGGTAACGGCATGTACGGCCTGCTGCTGGTCGAGCCGCCGGAAGGAATGAAGCCCGTCGATCACGAGTATTACATCATGCAGGGAGACTTCTACACCGTCGGCAAGTATCGCGAGCACGGGCAACAGGACTTCGACATGCAGAAGGCGATCGACGAAAAGCCCACCTACGTGCTGTTCAACGGCTCCGAGGGTGCGCTGGTCGGAGAGCACGCTCTGAAGGCCAAGGTCGGCGAAACCGTGCGGCTGTACGTCGGCAACGGCGGCCCCAACCTGGTGAGCAGCTTCCACGTGATCGGCGCGATCTTCGATCGCGTGCGCTACGAGGGAGGTGTGCACGAACAGGAGAACGTGCAGACCACGCTGATTCCGGCCGGCGGCGCGGCGATCGTCGAGTTCCACATCGCCGTCCCCGGCAGCTACGTGCTGGTCGACCACTCAATATTCCGTGCTTTCAACAAGGGGGCGCTGGCAATTCTCAAGGCGGATGGCCCGGAAAATCACGCCATCTATTCCGGCAAGGAGGTCGACTCGGTGTACCTTGGCGACAAGGCTGCGAATCTGCAGCCGGTGTCCGAGGCACGCGCCGCGGCAGCCAGCGGCACGCTCACCAAAGAACAGCAGATCAACGCGGGCGAGTCCCGCTTCACGGGTACCTGTTCAGTGTGTCACCAGACGAATGGCCAGGGGCTGCCGAACGTGTTTCCGCCGCTGGCCGGCTCGGACTTCCTGATGGCAGACAAGCCGCGCTCCATCGGCATCGTCCTCAACGGCCTGAGCGGCAAGGTCACTGTCAATGGCAACACCTTCAATTCGGTCATGCCGCCGATGAGCCAGCTCAACGACGACGAGCTCGCCAACATCCTCACCTTCGTGCGCAACAGCTGGGGCAACAGTGGCGACGCCGTCTCCGCCGACGAGGTCAAGACGGTGCGTGAATCAACCAAGCGGCCGGAAGGTGCAGCGCACTAGGTGCATCGCGGCGCTGCTCGCGTGGACGACGCTGCTGAGCACCAGCGCCGGCGCCGATGACAACGAAGGCAACCCGTTCGTCGCGATCGGCGGCGGGGAATTTAACTCGGCGCTGCCCACCAACAACCTGAGCGTGATACGCGTACCGACGTTCCGTCTGCAGCGCCACCCGGTCACCAACGCTGAGTTCCTGAGCTTCGTGCGTACCCATGCCCGCTGGCAGCGGGGAGCGGTGCCCTCTGTGTTGGCCGACCCCGATTACCTCAGCCACTGGGCCGGAGCGCTGGAGCTCGGGCCAGCCGCCGACGGCTCCCAGCCGGTGGTGCGCGTGAGCTGGTTCGCCGCCGAGGCCTACTGTGAGGCCCAGCAGGCGCGACTGCCGCGCTGGTATGAATGGGAATTCGCCGCGGCCGCAGATGCCGCGCGTGTCGATGCGCGGGCCGACCCGGCCTGGCGGCAACAGGTGCTCGACTGGTACGCGCTGCCGGTGACCGGCCGTTTACGCTCGGTGGCGAGCGGAGCCCCAAATCTCTACGGCCTCTTCGATCTGCACGGACTGGTGTGGGAATGGGTCGAGGACTTCAATTCGCTGTTGCCCGCCGATGCGGACCCGGAGAAATTCTGCGGAAGCGGCGCACAGAACCTGCAGCAAAAGGACAACTACGCCGTGCTGATGCGTATCGCCCTGCTCGGCAGCTTGCATGGGGCGGATACCGGGCACGGTCTGGGTTTCCGCTGCGCACGCGACGCGCAGCAGCAACCATGATGCGGCCCGCAAGCCTCGTGCTCGGCAGTTGGCTCGCCCTTTGCGGCTGGGCCCCCGCCGCGGAGCTGCCGCCCGATTCGCTCTATCAGCTGCGCGTCACGCTCCTAGCGCAGACCGGCGCGCACGAGGGGTTCGACCGCTATCGCGGACATCCGACTCTGGTCAGCATGTTCTACGGCAGCTGCCCGGCGAGTTGCCCGATGCTGATCAGCGCCCTGCAGGTGTACGAGACGCAGCTGACACCGGCCGCACGCGCCCGCTTGCGCGTCCTGCTGGTCAGCTTCGATCCGACGCGGGATACGCCGCCGCGACTCACGGCCCTGGCGCACGAGCATCGTGCCGATCCGGCCCGCTGGGAGTTCACCGCTGCCTCCGAGATCGATGCGCGCAGGATCGCGGCGCTGCTTGGCGTGCAGTATCGACGGCTTCCAGACGGCGACTTCGATCACTCGCTGCTCATCACACTGCTGGACAGTGACGGTCGGCCCCTTGCGAGCACGTCCAAGCTCGTCGGCGACCCGAAGTTCGGGGCCAAGCTTCAGGCGGCGACCAAATCGGAGCCCTAGCCGCCAGCCACGTCCATTTGGGTCAGGAAGACCCGCAGTCAGCCGCCGAGTCGACCCTCGACCTGCGACCAGGCAAGCTCGGCAGTCGCACGGGCGAGCGCTCCGGATTGGTGGGCGTGGCGGCTCGCCGCCGTGCCCTCGAGCACCCGTTTCATGATCCCCTGGCGGATGCAGGCGATGCGGAACAGGTTGTACGCAATGCAGAACTCCCATACGCGCGGCTCGATGGCGCCGCGCCCGGTGCGCCTGCAGTAAGCGCTCATGTAATCGCGCTCGCTCGGGATGCCGAGCGCGGCCAGGTCGAGTCCTTTCAGGCCGCGGATTTCGCCCGACTCCACGCGCCACAGCATGACGTGGTAGGAGAAGTCCGCGAGCGGCGAGCCGAGTGTGGAGAGTTCCCAGTCCACGACGGCCAGCAGACGGGGCTCGGTGGGATGAAAGATCATGTTGTCGAGCCGATAATCCCCGTGCACCAGCGCCGTCTCTTCGCCCGGAGGGATATTGTCCGGCAGCCATACGAGGAGCTTCTCCATCGCCTCAATGTGCTCGGTCTGCGAGGCGCGGTACTGCTTGCCCCAGCGGGCGATCTGGCGGGCGAAATAGTTGCCGGGGCGCCCGTAGTCGGCAAGCCCCAGGGCGGCAAAGTCGAGCGTGTGCAGCGCGGCCAGTACACGATTCATCTCGTCGTAAAGGGCAGCGCGTTCGGCGGCCGAGAAACCGGGCAGTGTGGGGTCCCAGAAGTTGCGCCCAGCGACGTAGCTCATCACATAGAACATGGTGCCGATGACGGCCGGGTCCTCACACAAGACCAAGGGCCGTGCCACGGGGACCGCCGTGCCGTGCAGCGCACCGGTCACGCGGAACTCGCGGTCGACCGCGTGCGCGGACGGCAGCAGCGTTCCGGCAGGTTTCCTGCGCAGCACGTACTCCGCGCCGTTCCCGCTATGAAGCAGGAAGGTGGGGTTGGACTGCCCGCCGCGGAACTGCCGCACCTGCAGTGGGCCGCGGAACTCCGGCAGCTGGGCGCGCAAATAGCGCTCCAGGGAAGCCTCATCGAAGCGCTGGCGCTCGGCGACCGGCATGGTGCCGGCGAACTCCTCGCCACTCATATCAGGGGTACTTTTCCAGCTCCAGCCGCCCGATCTGGTTGCGGTGCACCTCATCGGGGCCGTCTGCCAGGCGGATGGCGCGCGCGTGGGCGTACTCGTTGGCGAGGTGGAAGTCCTCGCACAGCCCCGCCGCGCCGTGCGCCTGGATGGCCCAGTCAACGACGCGGCAGGCGGTACCGGCGGCGGCGATCTTGATCATGGCGATCTCGGCGCGCGCCGCCTTGTTACCGACCGTGTCCATGAGCCATGCAGCCTTGTAGACCAGCAGGCGCGCTGCATCTATGGCGATGCGAGATTCGGCGATGCGCTCGAGCGTCACCGACTGCTCGGCGATCGGCCTCCCGAAGGCTATGCGGCTCTTCACGCGGCGGCACATCTTCTCGAGCGCGCGCTCGGCCACCCCGATGAGGCGCATCGCGTGGTGGATGCGCCCGGGGCCCAGTCGCCCCTGCGCAATCTCGAAGCCGCGTCCCTCGCCGAGCAGCAGGTTCGCAGCCGGCACCCGCACGTCCTTGAACTCGATCTCCATGTGTCCGTGGGGCGCATCGTCGAAACCGAACACCGGCAGGTAGCGCAGGATGCTGATGCCGGGCGTGTCGCGCGGTACCAGGATCATGGACTGCTGGCGGTATTTGTTGGCGCGCGGATCGGTCTTGCCCATGAAAATGAGCAGGCGGCAGCGCGGGCTGCCGGCGCCTGAAGTCCACCATTTACGCCCGTTGAGCACGTAACTGTCGCCCTCGCGCACGATCGAACTTTCGATGTTGGTCGCATCGCTGGAGGCGACGCGCGGCTCGGTCATCGCGAAAGCGGAGCGGATCGAGCCGGCGAGCAGCGGCTCGAGCCACTCTTTCTTCTGTGCCTCGGAGGCGTAGCGCTCGAGCGTCTCCATGTTGCCGGTGTCGGGGGCCGCGCAGTTGAAAACCTCGGGCGCGAAACGCACCCGCCCCATCATCTCGCACAGCGGCGCGTATTCGAGGTTGGTGAGACCCGCGCCGTGGCGCGAGTCAGGCAGGAACAGGTTCCATAGGCCGGCGGCGCGCGCTCGCGCCTGTAGCTCCTGAAGCAGCGCGGGCTCCTCCCAGCGGTCGCCGCGGGCGTGCTCGGCGTAGTACCGCTCCTCATTGGCGTAGATGTGCTCGTCCATGAACGCGCCCAGACGCCTGAGATAGTCCCGTGCTTTCGCGCTGAGTTCGAAATCCATGGTCCCGCTCCTGCTTGTGCCCACGTAACGGTCTACGGGCCCTCTTATGCCGTCCCTCTCTGGCGCACGGCCTCATACAACAGCATACCGGCGGCCACCGAGACGTTAAGACTCTCGACCGCTCCGAGCTGCGGCAGGCGCACCATGAAGTCGCAGTTCTGGCGCGTGAGGTGCCGCAGTCCCGTCCCTTCAGCGCCGAGCACCAGCACCACTGGCCCCGTGAGATCCACTTCGGCTGCCTGCTTCGGTCCGGTGGCATCGGCGCCCACCACCCACAGCCCCGCCTCCTTGAGCAGCTTGAGGGTGCGGACCAGATTGGTGACCGGGACCACGGGGATGGTCTCGGCAGCCCCGACCGCGATCTTGCGAACTGTCGGGGTGAGCTGAGCGGCGCGATCGCGCGGGACGATGACCGCGAGTGCCCCGCAGGCGTCGGCGCTGCGCAGGCAGGCGCCGAGATTGTGAGGATCCTGCACGCCGTCCAGCGCGAGCAGCAGCGGCGCGCGCACCCCCGTCAGAGCCGCGAGCAGCTCGTCTGCGCTCCAGGGCGCGAGCGGGATGATGTCCGCCGCCACCCCCTGATGCACCGCGTCGCCCAGACGCGCCTTTAGCGCGTGCGCGTCGATGCGCTGCAGCGGCCGGCCGTGGCCTCGGGCCAGCTCCTCAATGGCGCGTGAGCGCGGGTCATCGCGGCCTTTCGCGAGGTGCACCGTGAGCACGCGCCCGGGATGGCGCTCGAGCATGACGCGCACGGCGTGCATGCCGAAGATCGTCTCCGCGCCTTTCACGATCTAGGCCTCTTCGGCGAGTACCAGGTCGACCAGGCCTTCGATGGGATTCACGGCCGTCACCATCACGCGCAAGTGAGTACCGGTGCGCAGCCGCCGCCCGCTGCGCCGACCGCGCCAGCCGTGCCCATCCTGCTCCATGACGTACTGGTCGTCGCGCAGACTATCGACGTGCAACAGTCCATCGACCGCGACGTCCAGGATCTGCACGAAGCAGCCGAACTCGACCACGGTCGTGATCAGGCCCTGGAAGGTCTGCCCGACGCGTTCCTTCAGGTACGTGCACTTGAGGAAGGCGGATACGTACCGGTCGGCCTCGTCGGCGCGCTTCTCCAGCCGGGAGGTCTGCTCGCCGAGCGGCCCCAGGTCCGAGAGCGCGTAGCGCTCTCCCGAGCCTCCCTGGGCACCGATCAGGGCCTTGAGCGTGCGGTGCACCACCAGGTCGGGGTAGCGCCGGATGGGTGATGTGAAGTGTGCATAGTGGGTCAGGGCGAGGCCAAAGTGGCCGATGTTCGTCGGCTGGTAGATCGCTTGCGGCATCGCCCGCACCACCAGGGACTCGACAAAGGCGCGCTCGGAAGGGTCGGGCACCCGCCGCGCGATGGCCTGCAGATCGCGCGTGCTCACGCTCTTTGGAATACGCGCCTCGATGCCGAGCGATTTGAGCGTCGCTGCAAGGCGCTCCAGCTTCTCATCCTCCGGTACGCCGTGCACGCGGTAGAGCGTCGGCGTGCGCGACTTCTCGAGCTCCTGTGCGACCGCCACGTTGGCGAGGATCATGCATTCCTCGATGAGGCGGTGGGCGTGATCGCGCACGCGCAGCTCTATCGCCCGGACGCGCTCGCTCTCGTCGATGACGAACTCGGCCTCCGCGGCATCAAAGTCCAGGGCTCCGCGCCGCGTGCGCCCCTTGTAGAGCGCACGGTACACGTCCACCAGCACCAGCAGCTTGTCCAGCAGCGGTGCCAGCTGCTCGCGGGCCGCGGGCCGTCCCTCGAATAACGCCTGGTGGGCAAGCGTGTACGTGAGGCGCGCCGCCGAACGCATCACCGCCGGGTAAAAGCGCGCGCTCGTCAGAGTCCCCGTTTTGCTCACCACCATGTCAGCGGCAAAGCACAGCCGATCCACGTGCGGCGCGAGCGAACACAAATGATCCGACAGCGCAGTCGGCAGCATGGGCAGCACCCGCGTCGGGAAATAGACCGACGTGCCACGCTTTACCGCCTCTGCATCGAGCACCGTGCCGGGACGCACGTAGTGACTGACATCAGCGATGGCCACGATCAGCCGGAACCCTGCCGCGTGGCGCTCCGCATACACCGCATCGTCGAAATCGCGAGCGTCCTCCCCGTCGATGGTGACTAGCGGCAACTCGCGCAGATCCACTCGCGCTGCGGCCTCGTTTGCATCGACCTGTAAGCCGAAAGCCTGCGCCTCGCGCAGCGCCGCCGCCGGAAACTCCTGCGGCAGGTCGAAGCGGGCGATGGCCGATTCTGTGGCGAGCTCCACTGGACGATCCGGGTCGAGGCGCTTGATCACCGTCGCCTGCGCCACGGACGCGGAGCCGGCGTGACGGGTGACGCGTGCGATTACCCAGTCGCCTGCGCGCGCGCCGTGCAGGTCCTGGGGCGCCACGGCGCAACGCAGCTGCAGCCGCCGGTCCGCCGCGTTCACCCAGGCACCGCGCCCCTGCACTTCGACCGTGCCGAGGTAGGCACTGACGCCGCGCTCGAGTACCTGCTGTACGACCCCCGACCAGCGTTCGCTCGCGTCGCGCGATAGCTTCACCCGCAGGCGGTCCCCGTGCATGACGCCGCGCATTTCCGGCGGGGGAAGAAACACGCTCTCCTTCAGACCCTCGACGCGCAGGAAGCCATAGCCGGCGCGGTTCGCGCTTACGGTGCCCTCGACCGCGGAGCCGGAGCGTAACGCCCCCGCCTGAGGCAGCTGTGCACGGCGTGCGTGTGTGCCCTCGGCATGGGCGCGGGGCTGCGCCGCACGGGCGTTTCCCGAGCGTCGGGTCTTATGGCCGTGTGATTTGCCGCCGCCGGAACTGGGCGTATCGCGGCGGTCGCGTCGACCGAACTTTCCTTTACGCGACTTCAATTGACAGTCCAGGACCCCGTGCGTACATTGCGCCGCCTTCACCTGCCCGGGTGGCGGAATTGGTAGACGCACTAGTTTCAGGTACTAGCGGGTAACTCCGTGGAGGTTCGAGTCCTCTCCCGGGCACCAATAAAAACAATAAGTTA
>CAZAXR010000021.1:0-39609 GCA_964489185.1 uncultured Steroidobacteraceae bacterium
TTGTCATACAACTTCGGGGCGACGGAGAAATTCTCAAGTATTGAAATCTCACCGTCTGTAGGACGAGCGCGCATTTGAGCAAAACTCAGCAGTTGCGGCGGATTATTGTCAAATCAACTCAACCGCCAAGCGGTCTCAGCAAACCTCGCGAGATGATGTGGCGCTGGACTTCGCTGGTGCCGTCCCAAATCCGCTCGATGCGCGCGTCGCGCCAGATGCGCTCGAGCGGCAGGTCGCTCATGAGGCCCATACCGCCGTGTATCTGCAGCGCCTCGTCGGCGACCATTGCCAGCATCTCGCTCGCCTTGAGCTTGGCGATCGCCATGTCGGTATCGGTGGCCTGGTTGTGCCCCAGTTTCCAGGCCGCCTCCAGCGTCAGCAGCTCCGCGGCGCGCAGCTCCACCGCCATGTCGGCGAGCTTGAATGACACGCCCTGGAACTTGCCGATCTGCTGTCCGAACTGCACCCGCTCCGCCGCCCAATGTTTGGCGCACTCGAGCGCGCGCTCGGCGCGCCCCAGACAGCTCGCCGCCACCTGTAGACGCGTCGCGCCCAGCCAGGTGTTGGCGACCTCGAAGCCGCGGTGCACCTCCCCGAGCACCGTGGCTGCGGGGACGCGGCAGTCGCTGAACTCCAGGATGCTGTTGGTGTAGCCGCGGTGCGAGACGTTCTGGTACCCAGGCCGTACTTCGAAACCCGGGATTCCCTTGTCGACGAGAAATGCAGTGATCATTTTGCGCTTGCCGCGTGCCGAGTCCTCCTCACCGGTCGCCGCGAACAGGATCACAAAGTCCGCGTGGTCGGCGTGGCTGATGAAGTGCTTGGTGCCGTTGATGACGAAGTCGCCCCCCTGCCGCACGGCGCTGGTCTTCATGCCACGCAGGTCCGAGCCCGCCTGCGGCTCGGTCATCGCCAGACACTCGACGCGTTCGCCGCGCACCGCCGGAAACAGGTAGCGCTCGCGCTGCGCGCCCTGACATGCCAGCAGGATGTTGGAGGGGCGTCCCACGCAGCCGTACTGCAGTGCGTAGCCGGTGTAGCCGAGCTCTTTCTCGTACAGCACCCAGCTGACGCTATCCAGCCCGGCGCCCCCCACTTCGGTGGGCATATTGGCGGCGTACAGTCCGGCGGCGATCGCTTTGGCTTTCAACTCCTGGCGCAGCTCCTCGCGCAGCCGGCCGCTCTCTTCGACCTCGCGCTCGTGCGGCACCAGCTCCTGACGCACGAAATCGCGGGTGGTCTTGATGATCAGCTGCTGCTCTTCGCTGAGTGCAAAATCCATCCAATGCTCCTCAGGCGGATGCCTTGCCGCTCTTGCGCGCGGCCAGCGTGCCGATGCTGTCCATGGCCCAGGCGTGCAGCAACGTCAGCTGCAGACGCAGCTGCCCGGTCTGCCGCGCCGCGGGCCAGTCGGCGCGCGACGCCACGGTGCTGGCAGTGATGCCGTTGATGAAGGCGACCACCGAGCGCAGCACCTGCTCGCGGACCGGCGCCGGCCAGAGGCGCCATTCATCCCAGCCCCGTGCCAGGCAGCGCTCGAACAGCCGCAAGTACTCGCGGTGCAGCCACGCGTTAATCCGCTTCAGGCGCTTGTCGGTCGGCACCTGCCCCCAGAATGCGATCCAGAATGCGCACTCGCTGTAACGCGTCTCATCCACCGGCAGCGCCTCGGTCAGCAGGGCGAGCAGATCGGTCTGCCCGCCGGCACCACTCGGGGTGAGCCGTTCCTCGATGCGGCGCAGAATCAGGCGCAGCGCGGCGATCACGATGTCCTGTTTGGTGTCGAAGTAGTGCGCCACCATGCCGGTGGTGTAGCCGGCCTCGCGCGCGATGCGTGCCATGGTTGCCTGTTCGAAGCCGTACTGCGCCACGACACGACACGCCACCAACGCGATCTCATCCCGCCGTTGCTCGTGGTCGACGATCTTCGGCATGGCCTTCAGCCCACAGAGGTGGCGTCGCGGCCGGTGCGCTGCGGCGCAGACTCGCGCGACTGTGCCGCCTGGATGGCAGCCAGGCGCGCGCGCACCCCCGCCTCCAGCGGCGCGGCCTTGCCAGCCGCAGTATTGACGTGCAGATAGAGCTGCTCGGCGCTCGCTACCCGCGCATCATCGCGCGTGCGATGCAGGTTGTGCTGCAGCCGTACGCGCTTGTCGTCCGTCTCGAGCACGCGCGTGGTGACGTACAGACCCTCGAGCGCGCGCGCCTCGGCATGGTGCGTCACATGCGTCTCCACGGTGTACATCGCCCTTCCGGACTCGCGGTAGGCGGTGTCGATGCCGGCATAGCGGAACAGCGCGTCGGTAGCGTCCCCGAAGACCTGCAGGTAACGCGAATCGGTCATGTGGCCGTTGTAGTCGATCCATTCAGGCCGGACCTGCGTCTCGAGCAGCCGCAGCGGCTGCGCCGCGGCACCCGCCCCGGAGCTCACGGCTGCGAGGGTGGGGCGCGCGGCCGCGCCGGCGTCCTGGTACAGCCGCTCCTCGAGCGCCCGCAGCGTCGCCCCGGCACCGATGTTGTACTCCTTGAGCACCTGCTGGATCGCGACCAGGTAGTCATCCCGCAGTCGCTCGAGCTCGCGGATCGAGCGCCCCGCGGCCTGCGCCTGCGTGCCGGCGACCATCTTGTCGATGAGCGCTTCGCTTAGCTCCGGCGCCTCGAGCTTGGTCCACGGCCACTTCAGGCACGGCCCGAACTGCCGCAGCATGTGGCGCATGCCTGTCTCGCCGCCGGCGAGGTGGTAGATGAGGTTGGTCCCCATGCCCGCCCAGCGCAGCCCCGGGCCGTAGACGATGGAGTCATCGAGCTCACCGGTGCTCGCCACGTCCTCGTTCACCATGTGCAGGATCTCGCGCCACAATGCCTCCTGCAGCCGGTCGGTCAGATGGCCCGGAACTTCGCGCCGCACGCGTAACGGATGCATGCCGATGTAGGTGAAGAAGCGGCTGGCGGCATCCACCGCCGCCGTCGAGGTCTGTCGCCCGGCGACCAGCTCCACCAGCGGCAAGAGGTACACGGGATTGAAGGGGTGCGCCACGAGCACTCGCTCCGGGCCCTGCACATCGCGCTGCAGATCGCTCGGCATGAGGCCGGAGGTACTGGAGGCAATCACCACATCGGCGGACGCGTGGCGGCTGACCTCGGCCAGCACGCGCTGCTTGAGCTCGAGTTGCTCGGGGATGTTCTCCTGGATGAAGTCCGCCTGGCGCGCCATGGCGTGCAGGTCAGTGGTGAAGGACAGCCGGCCCTTGGGCGGCAGCGGTGCCAGTGTCAGCCGCGCCAGCGCTGCCTCGGCGTTGGCCACCGCGCCGCGAATCCACTGCTCCATCTCCGGTTTGACGTCCGCTGCGATTACGTCGACGCCAAAATGCAGCGCGCGCGCCGCCCAGCCACCGCCGATCACCCCCGTGCCCAGCAGTCCCAGCGTCCTCACCTGTCTCATGCCTGCGCCCCGCCGTGCGTCGCTCTTTTTAATGTAGTGATAATAATATAATAAACGAGTGGCCTGCACACCCTGAACGCCCCGGGTGCCGCCGGCCGCTTCCCTGCCCAGGCCGCCGCAGCTTGGCCCGGTGCGCCGCTTGCAGGACAATGCCACCGGCTCCAGTCCGCGCATGAGCTCTTGGACAGCAGAGACAATAAAGGAGGGATCATGGGCTTATTAGATGGTTTGCTGGGCGGCGCCGTTGGCGCCGAAATGGCGACGGTCGTCAATTCGCTGATTCAACAGCACGGCGGCGTGCAGGGAATCCTCACGCAGCTCGAGCAGCAGGGATTAGGCGGAGTAGCCCGCTCTTGGATCTCCACCGGGCCCAACGAGGCTATCTCACCCGGCCAGGTGCATCAGGCCTTCGGCGGCGACATGATCAACCAGCTCGCTGCCAAGGTCGGTCTCACACCCCAGGAGCTGACGCAGAAGCTCTCGCAGGTGCTGCCGACGGCGATCGACAAGTTGACGCCGAACGGCCAGATGCCGACCAAGAGCGCCTGATCGCGCGGCTGTCGCCAGCCCGGCGCGCATCGCGCTGGCGGTTTGCCGTGCGCCCCTGGCGGCACGGGGAGCCCGTGGCCGGCGTGCCGCTTCGTCCGCGCACTGCGCGGGGCGCGCGCGGCTCGGACTGCTCAACCCGGCGCTGTACTTCATTCAGGCAACCGGAGGATATGGCGGACCCCATGCGCCGCTGCGGGACATCAAGCGCGGCGACAACTGGTCCTGGTCCGGGCGTGCGGGCTACGACCAGGCCACCGGCGTCGGCGTGCCCGATGTGGCCAATCTGCTGGACGCCTTCCAGGAACTGGAGCGCTGAGAGCGAATCCTTCCAGCTGGGCAACCTGGCGCGGCGGCGCGGGCCGCCCCGCCTTTTTCAGGGGCGTGTTGCGGCGGGCGCGGCGAACTGCCCCGGCGCGCTGAGGGCGGGGAGGTCCTGCTCGCAGAAGCGCCGCAGGCGCACACAAGCCGCATCGAGAGTGGCCTCATCGGCAGCGAAACACACGCGCACACAGCGTGCGGCCGCCTGCCCGAAGGCGGCGCCGTCCATGACCGAAACGCGCTGCGCGGAGTACAGGGCGCGCACGAACTCTGCGCCCGACAGGCCGCTCGCACTCACATCGATCAGCATGAACATGCCCGCTTCGGGTGGCGCGCCGCGCAGCTGGGGAATGCCCTCAATGCCCGCGGCGAAACGCCGCTGGCGCAGCGCGCAGTATTCGCGCGCCCGCGCCTCGGCGGCCGGGGCAAGTTCCAGAGCGGTGATGGCCGCCTCCTGCACAAAACCGGGCAGGCCGAACAGCATGCACATCGCCAAGTGCTCCGCGTGCCGGGCCAGCTCGTGCGGGCCGATGAGCCAGCCGGCGCGCCAGCCGGTCATGGCGTGCGACTTGGAGAGGCTGCCGAGCGTCACCACGCGTTCGGGCAGGCGGGCCGCGAGGCTCGGCACGCGTCCGCCCGGGGCGAGCCCCGCGTAAACCTCATCGACGATGAGCCACAGGTCATGGCGCCGCGCGAGCTCGCCGATGGCGCTCAGTTCGCTCTCGTTGAGCACTACCCCGCTGGGATTATTCGGCGAGGCCCAGAGAATCGCGCGCGTCCGCGGCCCGAGCAGCTTGTTCAGCGCCCCCAGATCCGGCCGCCAGGCCCCGGTGCACGGCGCGCGTAGCAGCCGGGCACCCGAGACCTCGATAGTTGCCGGATACGTCGGATAGAGAGGTTCGAACGTAATGATCTCATCGCCGGACCCGGCCAGGCACAGCGAGGCCGCGAACAGCGCGTTTTGTGCGCCGGCAAAGTACACCACGTTGTCCGCAGCAACCGCCTGCCCGCAGCGTGCCGTGTGCGCCCGCGCAATCGCCGCCCGCAACGCCAGGCGGCCGGCGGCCGCCACATAGTGCGTGTCGCCGGCGCGCAGCCGCTCGATGGCGCGCTCGGTCACCGGTGACGGCGTGCCGAGGTCGGGGTCACCGACGCTCAGGATGATCACGTCCTCCCCGCGCTCGCTCGCCGCCACAGCCGCGTAGTGGGTCAACCACGCGGCTGCGCCATCTCCGCCGATTCGATCCACGAGAGATGAGAACTTCACGTTCTTACTGTGCGTGGCCGGTGTTAACATTTCAAGCTCATGAGTGCGGCTCCCTGGACGGTCGGACGCTACGTCGTCGAAACGCTCGCCGCCAACGGTATCGACACCGTGTTCGGCATCCCGGGCGTGCACAACATCGAGCTGTACCGCGGGCTGGAACTGGCACGGCTGCGCCACGTGCTGGTGCGCCACGAACAGAACGCCGGTTTCGCCGCCGACGGCTATGCACGCGCCGCCGCGCACCCCGCGGCGGCGTTCGTGATCTCCGGCCCCGGCCTCACCAACGCGCTCACGGCACTGGCGCAGGCCTACTCGGATTCGGTCCCACTGCTGCTGGTTGCGAGCGCGCCGGTGCGCCGCTCGCTCGGCCGGCGTTGGGGCGTGCTGCACGAGCTGCTCGATCAGCGGGCGCTCCTGGCCGATGTCACCGCCTTTGCGGCCAGCGCGCGGTCCGCGCCCCAGGTGCGCGAGCAGTTGCGTGGCGCGTTTGCCGCATTGCGCAGCGGCCGACCGCGCCCGGTGTATCTCGACATTCCGCTCGACCTGCTGGCCGAGCCGACGATGCTGCGCCCCGAGGTGCTGCCGGCGGCCGTCGCGCCCGCCCCACCCGCCGGCGCGGCGCTGCGCGCGGTGGCCGAACTTCTGGAGCGGGCACAGCGCCCGCTCTTCATTGCCGGCGGCGGAGCGCGGGGCGCCGGAGCGGCGCTGCGTTCCTTGGTGGAAGCGACCGACGGCTACCTGGTCACGACCGTCGCCGCCAAGGGCGTGCTCGCCGAAAGTCATCCCGCCAACCTCGGCGCGAGCCTCCAGTACGCCGCGACGCAGGAGCGGGTCGCGGCCGCTGACCTGGTCGTCGCGGCCGGCACCGAGCTGTCCGAGACCGACATCTACACCACGACGCGTCTGCCCATGCGCGGTACGCTGGTGCGCATTGACATCGATGACGCGAAGCTCGCGGATCATTATGAGGCGCAGGTGACGGTTCGTGGTGATGCAGCCACGAGCCTGCAGCTGCTCGCCCGCGAGGCCCGTACCCGCCGCGGCTGGCGCAGCGCTGAGGGCGATGCCGCCGTGCACCGCAGAGGCATCGAAGCGCGGCTGGATGCGGCCTCAAGAGCAGCGCTGGCGGCCCTGCGCGCGCTGCGCGCCGCGTTGCCTGCCGACGGCGTGGTGTTCAGCGACATGACCCAGATTGCCTACCTCGGCAATTTCGCCTTCGCCGCCGAACGTCCCGGCGTATGGTTCCATCCGAGCGGTTACGGGGCCCTCGGCTACGCTCTGCCGGCCGCTATCGGAGCCAAGATTGCGCAGCCGCAGCGCGCGATAGTTGCACTGGCGGGCGACTTCGGCGTGCAGTTCACGCTGCAGGAACTAATGACCGCCGTCGAGCTCGATCTCACCGTCCCGCTCGTCGTTTGGAACAACGGCGCACTGGGGCAGATCCGCGATGACATGCGCGCCGCCGGCATCGCACCGATTGGAGTTGTGGCACGTAACCCGGACTTTGTGGCGCTCGCCGGTGCCTGTGGGGCGGCGGCGGTGCGGGTTCACACCGCGGCCGCACTCGGCGAGGCGCTGCGTACGGCGCTGGCGCGTCCTGGCCCGACCCTCGTCGAAGCAGTCGCGGAGGACTTTCGCGACCGGTGAGTACACCTCACGCGGCAGCGCCCGTCTCGGGATTGCCCACGCACCGCCGCACCGGCACCAGCTCGCCCTTGGCAGCTCGCGATCCCTCTCGCCCAGCCTCTCCTGGGCGCTTGCGACGGCGCTGATCATCCTGGTGCGGAACCTGGACATGCGGCCGAGGCCAAGCCCGGCCCGCGCGGCCTGAGCCTTACGGTTCGAGCAGCGCCTGCAGCCTCGTGAGCGCCGCTTTCCAGCTGCGGCGCACCGGCTCGACATCGGACTTGTTGGCGAGGCGGCTCACCTGCACGGCGATCTGGCTCTTGCCGGTGCCGCGCGCGTAGAAGCCGATCTCCAGCCGCGCCCCCTGCTTCCAGCGGCCCCGAAAGTACTTGTTGCGGGTCTGCGAGGATGGCTCGAATGCTCCGGCTGGGAACCACTTGCGGCGCGTCCCGGTGCGCGCGGTGGCCGCGTACAGCTGGGAGAGGCGTGCGCCCAGAGTGCGCGAGATCGCGACCGAGAAGCCGTCCGGTGTCTGGTGGCGCGCACGCAGCCCGCGTGCCCGTTCGTATTCCACGGTCACCATCTGCGACCACCAGCTGGGCACGTGATGGCGGCGGGCGAGCAGTTGTGCAATCTCGTGATGCGACAGCTGCGCCGCGCCCGCCTTGTCCAGCGCCTTGAACCAGCCGGACCAGTCCTTGCCGGTGGGCGCCTTGACCGCGGCATCGCTGATCGAGGGACCGTCGCTGCGCACTCGTGCCGGCATGGCGCCACGGTACGCGAACTGCGGCCCGTGGATCAACCGCGAAGGAAACGTGCGCGTTACAGTTCGGAGTCGTGCGTGTCGCGCCAGCGCCAGTAAGCGCGCTGCTCCGCGGGGGGCAGCTCGGAGAACTCCCGGTAGGCCTGCTGTTGCTCCGCGCAATAGCGGCGGTAGCTGCGCTGCTCGCGCTCGCCGCGCCTCTGGTCGGTGCGGACGCGGCGCAAGGGAAGGCGCGCGGCTGCGGCGCTCGCCAGTGCGGCGCGCGCCAGCGCACCGGCCTGAATGATGCAACTGCGATACTCACTGTGTCCGTACATGGCTGCCCTCCATGGCAGCTGAAGAGGGTCGCCGGCCCGCAGGCGCGGGCCGGCAACCTGTGCCTTATTCCGGGAGCTTCGTGACTTGGGTTCCCTCCAGGGACGCGTCGCCGATCGGTCCGCTCTCGCCGAACACGAATGCCAAGACCGGCTCGTGAATTGCGCCACCCTGATACTGCGCACCCGCAGCCTGCTGCGCGATCGCGACGCCGGTGTCGGCTCCGACTGTCCAGTCGCTGCTGCGCATGAAGCCCGCAAGCGCCTCGTGGGTCATGAACAGGAACACTTCACTGCGGCGTGCTACGCCGGCCTGCGCGCCGACCGCAGCCACCGAGATCTTGTAGTAACCGATAGTCTTGCCATCGATCTCGAGCGCGCCTTCGCCGGACTCGCCGCCGGGAGCGGCCTCAGGCTCGGTCACGTGCGGAAACACCAGCACCGCGGCCGCCCTGTTCGCCAATTCGCGATTGGCATCGCTCTGTGCGTAGAAGTGCTCGAGCGCGCCCTGCACCCGCGAGTCGATCTGCGGTGTCTCGGCCGCGACTGCCACGCTGTACGCGGCGGCGATGAGCCCGGCAATCGCCGCGATCGAAATCGATCCATGCAGTCTCACGGTGCCGGCCTCCTCAGCGCACTCCTTCGTGCCCGCCTGAGTCTCCGAGCCAGCACCGTGTGGTTCAACCGGACGAATTTCCCAACACATGTCGGAGCGTGCCTACGGAAGCACTCGCGTGTTGACTTCGATGTTGTTTCCAACGTGTTGGAATCAAGCGCGGCCGCTTCGGAGCAGCAGAAACAGACAGGCGTGGCCGCACTATGCATGAACGGCAGATGAACGCGCGCTCACACGCGACTGCAGGGTAGCGCCGTTCCCCTCAGAGGAAATACGGCTAAGCTTACGCCCCGCCTTGTAGGAATTTGTAGGACTCCGCCTACAGATACTCAGCTGTCTGGCGTACTCTTTCCGCGTCGTAAGACGCGTACTGTGGCGCGTGCCGATCGGTCGGCAACGTATCGACACGAGCGCGGGAGGTCACCATGGCAAGAGTATTGATTGCAGACGATCACGCCATGATCCGGGCGGGGCTGCGTCAGTGGCTTGAGCAGGACCGCACGGTGGAGGCCATCGCAGAAGCCTCAACCGGGGCGGAAACCCTGCAGCAGCTGCGCGAGGATCACTTGGACCTCGTGATTCTCGATATCAACATGCCCGACCGCAGCGGCATCGATATTCTGCGCCATATCCGTTCCGGACACCCGGACACGAAGGTGCTAGTGATCAGCGGCTTTTCGGAGAAGCAATACGCCATCAATGTGCTGCGTGCCGGCGCGGCCGGGTACCTCGCCAAGGACCAGGCGCCGGAGGAGTTCATGCGCGCCGTGCACACGGTCCTCGCGGGCCGGCGCTTCGTGAGCGCAGCCTTGAGCGAGATGCTGGTGAGCGCGCTCGACGAGCCGACCGAACAGCCTCTGCACGCCTCGTTGTCGCAGCGCGAATTCCAGATCCTGTGCAAGCTCGCCGTGGGGCGCAGCGTTTCCGAAATCGCCCAGGAACTCTTCATCAGCGTCAAAACGGTGAGCACATACCGGGCGCGCGTTCTTGAGAAGATGAAGCTCACGACTAACGCTGATCTAACCACCTACGCATTGCGCAACGGGCTGGTGCAGTAAGGGCGTCGGCCTCTACTGACAGGGCGAGAGGCTTTCTGCCGGCAGGTCGTCATGGGCACGCGGACCTACACTCCCAATCGAGGTATCACTCGGCATGCGAGGTGGCTGCCACGTCTTTTGACGGAGCTTAGATCCGGTGCCTACGTTGGTGATTATGTCTAACCCCGCCCTGCGCGTCCTACTGGTGGAGGACTCGTCGCTGCTGGCGGCGAGGCTGGAGGAGCTCATCGACCGCCTTCCCGGTGTGGATCTCATCGATACAGTTGAAACAGAAGCGGACGCGGTCAACACCGTGGCGAGCGAGACCCCTGATGTCATGATTCTCGATTTGCACCTGCGCGACGGCTCAGGATTCGGGGTGCTGCGCTCGCTGGCACGGCTGGGTGCCAAGCTACGCCCTAAGGTGATCATTCTGACCAACTTCGGACTGGCTGAATACCGACGCGAAGCCGAAGCTCTGGGCGTCGAAGCATTCCTCGATAAGTCCCGCGACTATTTTCGGCTACCCTCGCTGCTGTCCGGCTTTGCCCAAGAGCGCGCGGCGCGCTCCGCGCACTAAGCACGCGATCGGCTTAGGCCGAAGCTGCCGGTTGGGCCAGCACCCGATCGAGCGGCAGCCGCACCTCGATCTCGGTGCCGCGAGTTCCGGCTCGGCTGGCCTGCCAGCGGCCCCCGAGCCCCACGGCCCGATGGCGCATGGCCGCGAGCCCGTGGGAGCGCGGCGCGCGCAGCCGCTCGAGCGGCAGTCCCACACCGTCGTCACGTACGCGCAGCAACAGCCAGGGCCCCTGCGACTCGATCGAGAGCTCCACGGCCTGGGCGCGGGCATGCTTGAGGACGTTGGTCAGCGCCTCCTGCACGATGCGAAAGATCGCGATCGAGGCCTCGGGAGTCAGCTGCAGCTCGGTCGGGGGATAGCGCTCGACGAATTTCAGTCCCGCACGCCCGCAGGTGTCGGCCACCTGCCAGCGCAGCGCCGGGAGCAGGCCGAGGTTGTCCAGCAGCGTCGGCCGCAGGCTCTCGACCACGCGCCGTTTTACGTCCACCCCGGCCTGCAGCGCCTCGTGCACGCGCTTGAAGTGCGCCTGGGTGTCGGGGTCACTCGGCGCCAGCCGGTCCTCGAGCCACGATACATCCATGCGTGCCGCCACTAGCAGTCCGCCAAGCTCATCGTGCAGCTCGCGTGACAGCGCGGACTTCTCCTGCTCGGCGAGTGACTGCAAATGCGTGGAGAGATCGGACAGCTCTTCAGTGCGTCGCTTGACCAGCTGCTCGAGCTCAGACTGCCGCTCGGCCAGCTCCGCGGCCTCGCGCTCCTTGGACCGCACGTGGCGCAGCAGCAAGCGGGTCAACAGCAGTACCAGCGACAGCGTCGTGACCAGTGCCGCGGTGGTGGTCGCCAGGTTCACCCAGCGGCTGATCTGCCACGAGTGGCTGGCGGCCAGTACGTTGCTCGTTTCCTCGGCCTGGATCTTGCTCACCCGGTCGGAGATCTGGGTCATGGTCCAGGAGCCGAAGTCGCTGCGGATCAGCTGTACCGCAGGGCCACGGCCCTTCTCGTGATACATCTGCAGTGTCTCGCCCATTTCCGAGAACTTCGCGTTGCTGAGCTGTTTAACCTCCGCCACCTCCGCGCGCACCGAGGGCTCGGCGCCGACGAATACGTCATCGAGCCGCTGCAGTGCCTTAGGCAGGCTGTGAGCCGCCTCCTCGTAGGGACCCAGGTACTTCGGATCACCGAGCAACAAATAGCCGCGCTGACTGCTCTCGGCCTGGCTCAGCAATTGGGAAAACTCTGCGAGCGCGCGCTCGCGCTGCGCCGCCTGCTCGACGCGCTGGCTGGCGTGCTCGAGGCGGCGCTGCCCGGATTCTGCCGCGATGAATAACCCGAGCACCGCCGCCAGCAGCAGTGCCACCACTATCATCTGGCGGGCGGTCGAACTCAGGCTTACTGTCACGGACGCAGCCCCGCTGCTTTGCAGGAGGTCTGCGATGATACCGTGATCGGGCCGCCGCGGCCGTCCCCGCAGTTCCCCCACCGACCCGCCGCTAGCTGCGCTTGGCCGCGCCCACTCCGGCACGGTTTCTGGGAGCGACCCCGTGCAGCATGCTGGCCATGTCCTCGGCGTGCTCCTCCTCCTTCGCCAGGATCTCCTCAAGCATGCGGCGCGTGGTGGGATCGCGCGTGCCGATGTAGTTGATCATTTCGCGGTAGGAATCGATCGCCACGCGTTCGGCGACCAGGTCCTCGCGGATCATGCTCTCGAGGGAATCGCCCGCGACATACTCGGCATAGCTGCGATCGGCGAGGCCACGGGGATCAAAGTCCGGCTCGCCTTCGAGCTGCACGATGCGGTCGGCGATGCGGTCGGCATGCTCCTGCTCCTCCTGGGCGTGCTCGAGGAATTCCTGCTTTACCGACTCCGACTCCAGTCCCTGCGCCATGAAATAGTGGCGCCGGTAGCGCAGGGTGCACACCAGCTCGGTCGCCAGTGCCTCGTTCAGCAGACGCAGCACCGTGTCGCGATCGGCCTCGTACCCCTCGGTCACCGCGCCCGATTCGATGCCGCGCCGCGCGCGCTCGCGCAGGGTTGCCGCATCACTGAGCTCCCGGTTCCGGCCGCCCATGGGCTTGTTGTCTGAAATTGTCATGGCGCGGCCCTTTCAACGGCGGAACACCAGGAACCCGAGCACCAGGCCGAGGAGCGCTGCGGCACCGACGGCTTCCCAGGGCTGGTTGCGCACATATTTGTCGCTTGCCGCCAGCGCCTGCCGTATCTGGGCGCTGCGCTCCTCGATGGCCTCGCGGGTATTCGCCACAGCCTCCGCCACCCGCTCGCGCGCGCGTAGATTCTCGGGTCCGGCGGCGTCGCCGACCCGGCGGATCAGCTCCTCAACATCCTCGATAAGCGCCTCCACCTCGGCATTGCCCGCCGCGCGCGCGTGACGGGCCGCGTCGCGCGCCGCATGGCGCAGCGCCCGGGCATCGCTGCGTGCTGCCCGCATGTGATCTTTCGCTGTATGCATGATTCACCTCTTGGAACGATTTTCAGATGCGCTGCCTGCCGAGCAGGAATGCCACGATGGCGCCGATCAGGAATAGCACGAACAGCGCCTTCGCGATACCGGCCGCCCCGGCGGCGATGCCGCCAAAGCCCAGTACCGCGGCGATGATCGCGATGATCAAAAACACGACCGCGTAGTGCAGCATGGGACCCGCCTCTGCCTTTCTGCCGGTGCCGCAGGGCTCTAGCGCAGATTCCCGGCGGCAAATTCCCAGTTCACCAGCTTGTCCAGCACCGCGTGCACGTAATCGGCGCGGCGGTTCTGGTAGTCGAGGTAGTACGCGTGCTCCCAAACGTCGATGGTCAGCAGCGGCTTCATACGCTTGGGCAACGGATCATCGCCGTTGCTGGTCTTGATCACCCGCAGATCGGAGCCGTCCAGTACCAGCCACGCCCACCCGGATCCGAACTGCTCAATCGCGGCCTTACCAAACTCCCGTTTGAGCGCGGCCAGGTCGCCGAATGCAGCCTTGATCTTCGCCTGCAGGGGCGCCGGCACCGAGTCCCCGCCACGCGGGTTAAGACAGTGCCAGTAGAAGGCGTGGTTCCACGCCTGTGCCGCATTGTTGAAGATCGCGGCATGCTGCTCGTCTCCGGCGGTCCGCAGGATCACCTCTTCGAGCGATAGATTGGCGAACGGCCCGCCCGCGATAAGCTTGTTCAGCGTGTCCACGTAGGTCTTGTGGTGCTTCCCGTGGTGAAACGACAGCGTCTGCTCAGAGATCACCGGCTCGAGCGCGTTGCCTGGATAAGGCAGGGGTGGCAGCGTATGCGTAGCGCCCGTAGCTTGGGGCGATTGCCGGTCATTTGCTGCAGGCTGCCGCGCGGTCGAAGTCATGGCGCTCTCCTTGGACTATCGACCCCGGATTATCGCCGGCTGGCAGCGTGCACCGCTGTCGGTCGATAGCGCTTTCGTATGTCGGAACGTCTATGCAGCTCTGACGCGTGCCTGTAGGAAGCGGCTTACCTGAAGCTTCGCCGCCCGCCGACGGCCAACCGGGATCTCAGCTGTCCCGCCCACCGCGCGCGTGCCGGTAGGCTTGCGCGGACGTTCACGCCCAGGAGGTTCGACGATGGAAGTCGCATCGGTCTCACGACCCAGCGCCCGCAATGCAGCGCGTGCCCGTGGCTTGGAAGTCAGCTGCCAGCTGCGCGTGGCGGTCATGGATGGAGACGAAGCCCGCATTACGCGCTTGCTGTCGGAGTTGCTGCGAGTCCAGGGTCTGACCCGTGGCCAGCGCGTTTCGCTGCAATTGAAGGCCCTGCTTAATCTGGTGCAGACCTTGCGCTCGGTGGCACTGAACGATGAAGTTACCGGTCTCTACAACCGTCGTGGCTTCGTGCAGACGGCCACGCGGCTGCTGGACCTCGCGGTCCGCGACGGCCAGCCGGCTTACCTAGTGTATTTCGACGTCGGGCAGCTGCGGCTGATCAACGACACCGTCGGTCACTCCGCCGGGGACGTGCTCATCCGGCAAATGGGCAACTTCATGCGCGACCTGTTCCCTAGCTACGGCGTTTATGAAGTCCTGGGCCGGCTGACCGCCCACGAGTTCGCAGCGCTGACGACGAGTCCTACCTACGCCTCGCGCAGCGCCGTACTGCTGCGCGCTCGCCGGCCGCAGCGCAGCTGTGACGTTCCATCGCTCCCGCTGCGGGTGGGCGTGGCGCTATTCAACCCGAGCCGCCCGGTCGCAATCGATGAACTCCTGGATGCTGCGCGCCAGGCCCTCAACGAACCGGACAGGATCTCCCGGGTCACCACCGCGCCCGAGGCCGCCACCCGCCATGAAGGGCTGTCGGCCGTGTCGACGCTGTAAACCGCGTACCCCGCCAAGGACGGCGACGGGGTCAGGGATGACCCCGTAACCAGGGACGGAATCACTACGCAAAGCGCCGCGCCGGCCGCTCAGGGCCGGCGCGCGGCTGTGGACCTTGGTTACCGGCGCTCAGGGCATTATGCTCGGCGCCCTCAAACCAGGGGGAGCGGCCGATGTTGGTGGTCACAACCGAAAACGTACCCGGTCACCGCGTGCGCGAAGTAAAGGGCCAGGTCTTCGGTGTGGTAGTCCGCAGCCGCGGCCTCGGCGGCAACATACTCGCGGGCCTGCGTTCCCTGGTCGGCGGCGAGATCACCGAATACACCGAGCTGCTCGAGCTGACGCGCCGGCAGGCCATCGATCGCATGGTGAAGAATGCGCGCCTCATGCAGGCGGACGCCGTGGTCATGATGCGCTTTGATTCCTCCGAGATCGGCCAGACGATGAGTGAGATCGTCGCCTACGGCACCGCGGTCGTTCTGGAAAAGGCGCCCTGAATGACGTTGCGCGGCGCCGTGCAGGGGCTCGCGGGCACCGCGGTAGTTGCGGGCACTTTATGGGTGCTCATGGCGCCAGGGACCGGGGGCATCCCGCTCTTGCTCCTTGCTCTCATCACCCTCGTTGCAGTTCGTTACGAGTCCTGGCGCGAGCGGCCCGCGCCACCGATTGCGGGGCCCGAGTGGCGCCCGACGGGCGAGCGCTTCGAGGATCCAGTGACCGGTAAGGTGATGGAAGTTCAGTACAATGCGCGCACCGGCGAGCGCCGCTACCAGCCCGATGACCCGGTGTGATTGCACAGGCGCGGGACGCGCGAACTGAGTCGCTGCTAAACGCTTTGAGTACCCGAATCCAACGCCGGCTCCGCTGCGAACCGCCCGGTCCCCGTGTCCGGCAGGCGTGTGCGCTGCCCCTCGTCGCCCTGACGCTGATTCTGGCCGGCGGGTGCGCGGTGGGCCCCGACTTCAAGAAACCCGCGCCACCGGAAGTCAGCTCGTACACCGCATCTCCCCTGCCCGCCGCGCTTTCCGGGACAAAGGACGCCAATATTCCTGCCGGGCAGTCCCAGCACCTCGTGGAAGGCGCCCAAATTGCAGCGGACTGGTGGGCGCTGTTTCACTCCGCGCCACTCAATGCGCTGGTTGCGCAGGCGCTTGATAAAAACCCCGACCTCAAGGCGGCGCAGGCAGCGCTCGGCGCCGCACACGAGGATGTACTGGCGCAGCGCGGCACCTATTACCCCAATGTGTCGGCATCCTTTTCTGCCAGCCGGCAGCGTCAGTCCGGACAGCTAGCCCCGACCCCGGCCTCAAACGAGACGCTGTTCAACCTCTTCACCCCGGAAGTCAACGTCTCGTATGTCCCCGACGTCTTCGGTCTGAATCGCCGCACCGTCGAGTCGCTGCAGGCGCAGGAGGACTCGGTGCGCTACCAGCTCGCGGCCACCTACCTCACACTCACCTCGAATGTGGTGGTGACGGCCATCCAGCAGGCCTCGGTGCAGGCTCAGATCGAGGCGACCCGGCAGCTGATCGAGATCAACTCCAACCTGCTCAAGATCCTGCGCTATCAGTTCGAGAAGGGCTACGCCAGCGGCGTGGACGTTGCCGCACAGGAATCGCAGCTCGCGCAGGTGGCCGCCACGCTGCCGCCGCTCGTGAAGCAGTCGGCGCAGCTCGGCGACCTGCTGGCGGTACTCGCCGGCCATTTCCCGAACGAAGCGGTGGCGAAGTTCGAGCTGACGAGTCTCGCGCTACCCGAGGAACTGCCGGTGAGTCTGCCCTCGGCGCTGGTGGCGCAGCGACCCGACGTCTTGCAGGCTGAAGCCAACATGCATAGCGCCAGCGCCAAGATCGGCATCGCGCGCGCCAACCGCCTGCCCAACATCACACTCACCGGGGGCGCTGGCAGCACCGCGCTTGCCCTGGACCAATTGTTCACCTCCGGCTCGAATTTCTGGAGTGTGGGCGGGGCGATAACCGCGCCGCTGTTCGAGGGGGGGACGCTGCTGCATCAGGAGCGTTCAGCGCGCGCCGCCTATGTGCAGGCATCCGAGCAGTACCGCAGTACCGTGCTGACCGCCTTCCAGAACGTCGCCGATACGCTTACTGCGCTCGCGCAGGATGCCGAAGCGCTGCAGGCGGCGGCTACCGCCGCGGATGCGGCGAAGGTGACCCTGGACCTGGCGCAGCGTCAGTGGCAGGCCGGCTACGCCAGCTATGCTTCGCTACTGAGCGCCGAGCAAACTTATCAGCAAAGCCGCATCAACCTGGTGCAGTCCGAAGCCAGCCGTTTTGCCGATACTGCCGCGCTGTATCAGGCGCTCGGCGGGGGCTGGTGGCAGCGCGCGGATCTGGCGCAGCATGCGCAGTAACCCGGGGCGGGCGCCCACCATGGCGCTCGCGGCGTCACTTCTGCTGTGCGGCGCTTGCTCCTCCAGAAGCGGCAGCGACTCGGAGAGCCCGTCGGTCACCCCCACTGAGGTGAAGCTGACGGCGGCGCAGCGCCAGCACGTCCAGCTCTATACGGTCGCGACCGCGAACTTCCACAAGGCCGTGGAAGTGACCGGCGTCGTCGACTTCGACAATGAACAGGCCACGAGTGTGCTCGCGCCCTTCTCCGGCCCGGTATCGCAGCTGCTGGCCGCACCCGGCGATCGGGTCAAGGCAGGCGATGGACTGGCGCTGGTGGACTCCCCCGATTTCGCGAGCGCGGTCAGCGCCTACCGCAAGGCGCTTTCCACCGCGCAGACCAACCGCAGGCTCGCCGATCTTGACAAGGACCTGCTGGCACACAACGGGGTCTCGCAGCGCGAGGCCGCCCAGGCGGAGACCGATGCGATCGGCGCTGAGGCTGACCGTGACGCGGCGCTGCGAGCGCTCGTGTCTCTGCAGGTGCCTGCCGAGACGATCCACGCCCTGCAGGAAGGCCGTCCGGTCGCACACCCGGGCGCCATGATCCGCGCTCCCATCGCCGGCACGGTGGTGGAGCGGCTGATTACGCCAGGCGAACTGCTGGAGGCGGGCACGACAGCGTGCTTCACGGTGGCGAATCTGTCGCGCATGTGGGTCATGGCACAGCTCTTCGGCCCGGACCTGGCGGTGGTCAGCCGCGGCGATCCGGCTACGATCACGACCGGCAACGCCTCTGCGCCCCTTACCGGCACGGTGGATCACATCTCGGACCTGGTGGATCCCGACACCCGTGCGGTGGCGGTGCGAGTCGTCGTCGAGAATCCCGGGCATGTCCTGCGCAAGCAGATGTACGTGCGCGTCCGGATCCAATCGCAGCAGGAAAGCGCCGGGCTCCTGATCCCGGTTTCAGCGATTCTGCACGATGACGAGAATCTCCCCTTCGTGTATCTCGTCCGCAGCGACGGGGGCTTTGCCCGGCAGCGTGTCACGCTGGGCTCGCGCACCGACGATCGCTACCAAGTGCTCGAGGGACTGCACGCAGGCGATCAGATCGCGGTTGCCGGAGGCCTGTTCGTTCAGTTCATGCAAAGTCAATGAGCGCAACGCCGCCTATGCCGGAAAGCGCGTCACGCACGGCTTCCATCATGAACCGGATCGTGGCCTCCTCTCTGCGGCAGCGCTTGCTCGTGCTGCTCCTGATGGCGGTGCTCGTCGGCGCAGGAGGGTGGGCTCTCGGCCGGCTGCCCATGGACGCTTACCCGGACCTCTCGCCGCCCCTGGTCGAGGTGATCACGCAATGGCCTGGGCACGCCGCCGAGGAGGTCGAACGACTCATTACCGTGCCCGTCGAGCGGGAGATGAACGGCCTGCCGCACCTGACGACTAGCCGCTCTATCTCGCTCTACGGCCTGTCGGACGTCATCCTGACCTTCGCGAACCACACCGATAACTACTTTGCACGCCAGCAGGCGTTCAACCGGCTCAGCGATCTGAGCCTGCCGAGCGGTGTCGCCCCGACGCTCTCGCCGCTGTCGGCGCCCTCCGGTCTCATCTACCGCTACGTGCTGCAGAGCCCCGACCGCTCGCCGATGGAACTGAAGACCTTCGAGGACTGGACCGTCGAGCCGCAGTACCGATCGGTTCCGGGCGTGGCGGACGACTCCGGCTTCGGCGGCGGAACCATGCAGTATCAGGTCCTGCTCGATCCGATCAAGGTCGCCTCCGTGGGGTTGTCGGTGGCGCAGGTGGAAGCTGCCCTCACCGCCAATAACGACAACGCCGGGGGCGGCTTTTACTCGCAGGGCGGGCAGTTCTACTACGTGCGCGGCATGGGACGCCTCAGCACGCTCGAGGACATCGGGAACGTGGTGCTGGCGGTGCACAACGGGACGCCGGTGCTGGTGAAGGACGTCGGACGAGTGGTCATCGGCATCGCTCCACGCCTCGGTCAGTTTGGCTATGAGAAGCAGGACGACGCCGTCGAGGGCGTCATCCTGCTGCGTACCGGCGAAAAGACCCAGGACGTGCTGAAGCGCGTCGAAGCCAAGACCCGCGAGCTCAACGAAGAGATCCTGCCGAAGGACGTGCGGGTCGTGCCGTTCTACGACGCCAGCAATCTCATCGCACTCACCACCGAGGTCGTCAGGCGCAATCTGCTGCAAGGCATGGTGCTGGTCGTGGCGGTGCTGATCTTCTTCCTCTACGACGTGCGCGCCGGGTTGATCGTCGCCGCGACCATACCGCTGGCGCTGCTGTTCGCGTTCTTCTGCCTGCACCTGCAGGATGCCTCCGCCAACCTGTTGTCCATCGGCGCCGTGGACTTCGGCATCCTGGTGGACGGGGCGATATTCATGGTGGAAAACATCTTCCGCCAGATCGCCGCGCGCGGCGCTGCGCCGTTCGACGTGATGCAGGTCATCCAGGACGCCGCCGCGGAGGTGGACCGCGCACTGTTTTACGCGGTGGCCGTGATCATCGCCGGTTTCCTGCCGATCTATGTGCTGTCCGGGCCATCGGGAACTCTCTTCAAGCCCATGGCAGACACCATGATCTTCGCCCTGATCGGTTCGCTAATCGTCACACTGACACTGCTGCCGGTACTGTGCTCGTGGTTCATGCGTCACGGCGTGCGCCAGCGGCGCAACCGTGCCTATGAAGCTCTGCAGGCCGCCTATGCGCGCGGCCTCGACTACTGCCTGGCGCGCCCGTGGGGTACCACCGGCGCCTCGGCCCTGTTGCTGGCGGCATCTCTCTTGCTGATTCCGAGCATCGGCGCGGAGTTCATGCCGCACCTGGACGAGGGGGCGCTGTGGGTGCGCGCCACCATGCCTTACACCATTTCCTTCGACGAAGCCGCGAAAGTCGCTCCGAAAGTACGCGAAGTGCTGCACTCCTTTCCGGAAGTCACCACGGTGACCTCCGAGCTTGGCCGCCCCGATGACGGCACCGATCCCACGGGGTTCTTCAACGTTGAGTTCTATGTCGGCCTGAAACCCTACGCGCAGTGGCACGGTGCCTACCACAACAAGGCAGGCCTGATTGCGGCCGTCAACAACAAGCTACAGGCCTTCCCGGGAATTACCTTCAACTACACGCAGCCCGCCGAGGACGCGGTGGACGAGGCCGAGACCGGCTTGAAGAGCGCGCTCGCGGTCAAGATTTTCGGTTCCAACCTCGGCACACTCGAGGAGAAGGGCAAGGCAATCAAACAGATCCTGGAGCACGTGCGCGGGATCACTGACGTGACGCTGGTGCGCGAGCTCGGGCAGCCGAGCCTGACCATCAACATCGACCGTGCGCGCATCGCCCGCTACGGCCTTAACGTCGCAGACATCAACGCTCTGATCCAGACGGCGATCGGTGGGGATGTCGCCACCCAGGTCGTGCAGCAGGAGAAGGAATTCGATCTGGTCGTGCGGCTGGAGCAGCAGTATCGCGACAACCCGGAGGAAATCGGCAACATCTTGGTGGCCACGCCCGCCGGGCAGCAGGTCCCGCTCAAGGAGTTCGCCGACCTACGCGTAAGCAATGGCGCCTCCTTCATCTACCGTCAGAACAACTCGCGCTACGTCGGCGTGCAGTTCTCGGTCGAGGGCCGTGATCTTGCCGGAGCGGTGGGCGACGCCATGCAGCAGGTTCGAGCCAAGGTGCCCCTGCCTCAGGGGTACCGCCTGGACTGGGGGGGCGAGTACACCGAATACACCGCCTCGCGCGCGGAGCTGAACGTCATCCTGCCGCTGACGCTGTTCCTGATCTTTCTCTTGCTGTTCGCGCTCTACAGCAACCTCAAATTCCCCTTCATCACCGTGCTGGGGGTACTGCTCTCGGCACCGGTCGGTGGGATCGTCGCCCTGTGGATCACCGGTACGCCGTTCTCGGTCTCTTCGGGCATCGGCTTCCTCGCACTGTTTGGTGTGTCGGTGCTCACCGCCGTCGTCTATATCTCTTATGTAAACGAGCTGCGCCTCAGCGGGACCCCACTCGCCGAGGCTATCCGCCAGGGCGCCATCCTGCGTCTGCGCCCGATCATGATGACCGCGCTGGTGGCAGCGCTGGGACTGGTGCCGGCGGCGGTCGCCACCGGCGTGGGCACCGACTCGCAGCGCCCCTTTGCGCTGGTGATCGTCGCCGGGCTCATTGCTCGCCTTGCTATCAGCGTATTTCTCATGCCGGTGCTCTACGCGCTGGTGGCACGCCCCGGCGATCGGCTGGAGGTCTGACTTTCTCTATCTCATATCCCCCAAATCGTTGAGGCGGTGCGGGTACAATTGCTGCGGCGCCAGCCGCACGTACCTCCGTGAGGCGAGACACAACTAGAAATGCCGGGACAACGCATGCGCAACACCGTCCTGGTCAGTCTGGTCGCGGTGGTGATGGCAGTCGCCTGGGTGCCGCCGCTATTCACCGGGGGCGCCTGCACGGCCGAATTCGATGCCGTCAGTGATCAGCTGCAGCAGGCGCGTACGGAATTGCTTACTCTGCGCGCCGCCTTGCACTATCTCGCCGCTCACGGCATGCGCTACCGGACCCTGACCGGCGTGCAATGTGAGTCCGCGCCGCCGCCGGACGTCGTGAGCTGCCCGGATGGCACCTTGCTCATCGGCGCGGTGCCGGTCAGGAATCAGGTGTGTCGCTACTATCGCGACGCGAGTGTGCGCTTTCAGCTCGGGTTCAATCGCTTTGCGCAGCTGGTGAGGATCCAGATTGATATGAATCCCTACCACAAGCTCAGGATTCCTCTGGCGGATTACGAGCTCGAAATGGGCCGCTAGCCTCTCGGTCATCCTCCGGCGCGCTCCTCGAACGTAGTCCGTCGCCAATCTGCCGCTGGCATCAAGTTCACGAGCAAGCTGGCGTCGGATGCCCCCTACGTGCTTCGCTGTTGCGCCCCGACTGCATCCAGGTCCTAAGAGTCAAATCCTAGAAGTGCGGCCATCGGGACCGGCCGCCCAGAACCCGGAGGTATTCCATGAGACATTTCAGCGGATTGTAGCAACGACTGCTGTTGCGCCCGGTGCAGCCCGACGCACACGCCAAGTCCGAGGCCCGTCGCGCGGAGCAGGCTTACCGCGACCTGCGCACAGCGCGGGGCTAGAACGCGCCGTGCCGCAATGGTCGGGGGCAACGCCAGCCCCCGACCGGCGTGCCGCTGCTCGCGCTAAACGTTGATCTATTCGTCTGTGCTCCGCCGGCCTCTTTTGACGCGGCGCTCCTTGCCGTCGGTCACAGCACGCCGTAGTCCCGTCGCGTCTTCCTCGCGGCGCGGCCCGCCGCGACGGTCTGGATACTTCTTATAAGTACACGCGCAGCGGGCACTCTGCGTGCACTCCACCAGAGGCAGCCGCGGTGCCTCGGCGCTGAGAAACCGCTTGCCTTTGAGGGCCCGCGCGGCCTCGCAGCTCCCCCCGGTGCTGAGGATCGATACCGCGCTCCAGTGTGTTGGCTTGACCATCACTGCCAACCCTGTCCTGTCAGCAATCTAGCCGCCGGGAACAATGTGACTGTTGGTGCCCCGTGTCAACACCCTCCTGACATCGGCCTCGCAGGCCGACGTCTGCCCACGGAGTAGGAGAAATTGCCGTACTGACATCAAGCGCGTACACGCAGGCACGGCCAGCGCTATGCTCGTTACCGCACAAGAACATGTGTTCTGGCGATCCGCGCAAGAGTCCGACAGCGGCCGATGGCTGTCACGTTCACCTGCCTGGAGACCTGGGCCGCACACGCCCAGAGTGATGCGAATGTGGTAACGCCGGGTGCATGAGGCCCGTGCGGCACGAACTCCCTAAGACCTTGGTCCCATAGCCGGGTCCAATGCTGTCCACGACGCGATCCGCCGGTATAAAGTCTGAGCGTGCAGGCGCCCCACCCCCCGCTACGAACCTACTACGACCAGGAGCGCGACCGGCGCTCGTACGTACACGGCATCTTCGATCGCACCGCTCAGGACTACGATCGCCTCGAAGCTGTGGTCGGTTTTGGGAGTGGCTCCTGGTATCGCCGGCACGCGCTAAGGCGCGCGGGACTCACGCCCGGCATGCTGGTGGTCGACGTCGGGACGGGCACCGGCCTAGTGGCGCGCGCCGCCGCGCAGATCGTAGGTGACCCCGCGCGCATTGTCGGCGTTGATCCCTGTGCCGGGATGCTGGCGCATGCCAGGGTGCCCGCCGGCGTGCAGCTGCTCGCGGGTAGTGCCGAACGGTTGCCCGTGCGCGATAGCAGTGCCGACTTCCTATGCATGGCGTACGCGTTGCGGCACATCAGTGATCTGTCCGTGGCGTTCGGGGAGTTCTACCGTGTCATACGGCCCGGTGGCCGCTTGTGTGTGCTCGAATTCACCCTGCCCCCAGGCAGGCTGCAGCGCGCGTTTCTGAAGGCGTGGCTGTCCGGAGTCGTTCCCAGGATCGCAGCGCTGATCGGGCACACAGCCGATGCGCCCACGCTGATGCGCTATCACTGGGCGACCATTCAGGCCTGCGTGCCGCCTGACACGATCCTCCGCAGCATCGGCGAGGCCGGGTTCACAGAGCTGCGGCGCGACGTCGAGCTCGCGATCTTCTCAACCTACTGCGCACGCAAGCCTGGGTGAGAGACCGCGTGCGCGATTCGCCGCCGCCGCGCCGGTCAGCGGGAACGCAGACCAGCCTCCAAACGTAGGTACACACATCGGCCGAATTGGGGGATGCCCCCGATGCCGTGGCGCCTGCAGGCAAGAGACGATGGCAACCTGCAACCAGCGCGCGGTCGCCATGAAACATCTTGCTGCCCCCACCGTACATCTGCGTTCCCGGGCCCGGCCGGCGGTCGTGGCCACGCACGCTATCGCCCCGAACTCCCCCTGAGGCGGGTCGCTCCACCGGCACATCGCCGCTGGAGTGATCCGCCTTTTTTCGCGCTGCGACGCCAGCGTGGCACCCGGTCCGATCAGCGGCTACGCGGTACGCACCCGGCCACTTGGCCTTCAAAACACCAGACCGAACAGTTTCTTCAGCAATGCCTCCAGGGGCATCACGGTCAACAGCAGGGGGACCATAGGTACGAGAAACGCGGCGGCCAGCTGCAGAACGGCGTCTCTGGTGACGGGGGCCAGGCGCATGCTGCGCACCACGTCAAAGCTGTTGGCGAGGTCGGCAAGGGACTGAATATCGGCGCTGCCCACCAGCGGTTCATTGCGGGGCGCAGCGCCACGCAGCCACTTGCTGTCGAACTCGCGCACGTAACGCTCTGCGAACGTACCGTACTCCAGTAACCCGGTGCGCTTGGCACGCGAAAGCTGCGGCGAAAATGCCAGCAGCGGGCCAAAGACTACGCACAACAGAAAGACAGCCATGACCGCGATCTCGATCTTGAATTCGGTCAATGGACTGGCAGCGAAGAAGATGCGGTTTGCCACCTGTCCGGCCACCATCGCGCCGTGTGCCGCGAGCAGCACACCGAAGGCATAGACGGTGTTGGCGAGGAAGCCCAGGCCGCCGAGCAGATCCGGGTGGGTCGGAACCAGACTCAGGTCAAGGCGTGACACCTGCCACAGGAACCGCGTCCAGATGAACAGTCGAAAGTACCAGCGGACCAGCAGGAACTGAAAAAGGGGCAGACTCACGTAGGCATACCAATCTCCGGCGATCGACAGCTTCGCGCCTGCCTCCGACGGCGCCGCGTACCACGTGGCGGCCGGCAGCACGGTGTAGTGACGCCAAACGAACAGGATGCCCACCAGATACACAAACGCCACCAGCAACACCTCGGCCAGCACCGAGTTGCGCAGACGGAATGCCGAGCGGATGGCGCGCTCGAAGCGCGGCACCTCGGCCTCCCGGATCAGCTTCCTTTCCAAAAACGCCCGTCCGATGGAAAGCAGGCGTCGGTGCACCACCAACTCAGCTGCGAGCAGCAGCGGCACCACCACGAGGAAGCGAATGTGAGTCTCGAGATCCAACACGAACGGAACGGCGACTCTGTTGCCAGCCAGGTCGCCATCCAAATCGGACAGTATGAGCAGCGGTAGCCACGTAACTATCGCCACTACGACGATGCGCCACTGCACTAGCTGCAGCGCATCGCCGGACAAGTGCGAGCGCCGTAGCAGTTGGAAGAGCGGGCCACCCACGACCAGCGAGAAATCTTGGGAACGCCGCAAGAGATCGCGGCCGGAGGCAGACGTGTGAGATGTCATAGTGCCCTGCAGGGCTGCACTCACTGTTCCGGGCTGACCCTCGTGGCCCCGCGCCGCGTCTCGGCCGGGGCAGACATGGTCACCCCGCGCGAGCGAAGCCACTCCCCCATAGACAGCGGCGCCTGTCGGGAGATATTCCGCTCCCAGCACATCGACCGCCACCTGCCCGAAAGGGCAGCTTGTCATGCCGGGCAACGCTAGGCTCAATACCAATGGGCGCTGTCATCGACTGCTATGGTCGAAACCGATAGGAGTCTGAGGCGGGCTTTGGGGTCGATTGGAGGAACAACCGCCATGGTTCCGAGGCCGCGCATTCCGGGAATAAGCTCCCGTACTCTCCTCGTGACTGCTGTCGCCCTAGTGATCGGAGCCGGCAGCGCGGTGGATCTGCTGGCGGGCGCCCCGCCGCCCGCGACGCCGCCCGCTCAAGCGCCTCCCGCGCAAGGCACCGCGGCTGCACCGTCAGGTCAGAGCCAGGGCGCGACGATTCCCGCGGCCCAGCTCGACTCGCTGGTGGCTCCGGTGGCGCTCTATCCAGATCCACTCCTCGCGCAGGTCCTCGCCGCGTCGACCTATCCTCTCGAGATCATTCAGCTGCAGCAGTGGCTCGCCAAGAATCCGACCCTGAAGGATAAAGCGCTGACCGATGCGGTTACGAAGCAGCCGTGGGATGCGAGCGTCCAGGCGATGGCCCCCATGCCGGACCTGGTGAAGCGCCTCGCTGACGATATTCAATGGACAACCGATTTGGGCAATGCCTTCCTGGCGCAGCAGAAGGACGTAATGGATGCCGTGCAGCGGATGCGGAAGAAGGCACAGGACAAGGGCACTCTGAAGACGTCCGAGCAGCAGAAGGTGGAGACGCAGGTCGTTGAGAGTGGCCAAAGCGTAATCGTGATCCAGCCGGCGAACCCGGAAGTGGTCTATGTGCCTTCGTATAGCCCAACCGTCGTTTACGGCGCGCCCGTCTATCCGTATCCGCCGATTTACTATCCCCCCTATCCCCCCGGAGCGGCGTTCATGACGTTCACCTTCGGCGTGATGATGGGTGCAGCGATCAGCGGCGGCTGGGGGTGGGGATGCGGCTGGGGCAGCAGCAACGTCTACATCAATAACACCAATAACTTCGTGCGAGCCGGCGGCGGTGCCGGCGGAGTTGGTGGCGTCGGTGGGGTGGGCGGCGTCGGTGGTGTGGGTGGCGTTGGCGGCGTCGGTGGTGTGGGTGGCGTCGGTGGTGCCGGCGGCGTCGGTGGCGTCGGCAAGCCTGGGGGCGCCGGCGGCGTCGGTGGAGTCGGCAGCCCTGGGGGCGCTGGAGGCGTCGGCGGAGTCGGCGGTCCGGGCGGAGCTGGGAATTCGAGCTGGCAACACAAGCCCGAGCACCGAGGCGGCGCGCCTTATGGAGACAAGGGCACCGCAGACCGATTTGGCGGGTCGACGCGCGGTGCCTCCCCCTCGACGCGCGAGGCGGCTGCGCGCCAGCAAGTCAACCGTCAGGGCGGGAGTGTGAGTGACCGCAGCGCCGGCGGCGGCCCGGGCGACCGGGGCGGTGGCGCGAGCTCCGCCAGCCGTGGCTCCGGTCCCGGTGGCGGTGGTGCTGATCGCGTCGGCGGCCAGGATCTGTCGCGCGGATCCGGCGGAGACCGCGGCGCGTTCTCGTCTTCTGGCGGTTACAGCGGATCGCGCACCAGCGCCGCAAGCAGCCGCGGCTCGTCGAGCATGCGGAGCGGCGGCGGCAGCAGGGGCGGCGGCGGGCGCGGCGGCGGCGGCCGACGCAGATAATCGGTGCGCAAAACGGACGTTCGGAGCGTGACAATGAGACCGCAACCGGCAAAGACAATGCTGCCCGTCATGCTGTGGGCGGTGAGCGGGCTGGCGGGGACTGTTCTGGCCGCATCAACCGTCTCCGAGCCCGATCCGGCCAAGACGCAGAGCACCCCTGCTGCGGAGTCCGCCAGCGCTGCTGCAGGGGCGCCCACGACGTTTGATTCCGCGGAAAAGGCTGCCGATGCGCTGGTTGATGCGGCGGAAAAGTTCGACGTGCCGGCGCTCATTAAGATTGTCGGCAAGGAAGGCAAGGACCTGTTTCTGACCGACGAGTATCCGGTGGACCGGGAGAGCGCGCAGGAATTCGCCGCCCAGGCTCGCAAGAAGAAACAGATCGCCGCCGACCCCCAGACCGGCAACCGCGCGTTCCTGCTGGTGGGAGAGCAGGATTGGCCGTTCGCTCTGCCCCTCGTAAAGCATCAGGGTCGCTGGTCGTTCGACGCCGCCGCGGGTCGCGACGAGCTCATCCGGCGGCGCATCGGCTACAACGAGCTCGATGCCATCGCCATCTGTCACGGCTACGTCGACGCGCAATTCGAGTACTCGTATCGCAAGCGTCAGGGATACGAGGTGGCGCAATACGCGCAGCGCATCATCGCCAGCCCCGGGAAGCAGGATGGGCTGGCGTGGAAGAACGCTGACGGAACCTGGGGTGGCCCCATCGGGCAGAAGATCGCGTCCGCTATCGAGCAGGGATTCCACCCAAAGGCTGACCCGTATCACGGCTATTTCTTCAAAGTGCTAAAGGGACAGGGTCCGAACGCTCCTCTCGGAACACTGGACTATGTCGTCAGGGGCGTGATGATCGGCGGCTTCGCGCTGGTAGCCGCCCCTGCAGAGTATGGCGTGACGGGCCTGAAGACGTTCATGGTGAGCAACACCGGCGTGGTCTATCAGAAGGACCTTGGGCCGGCGACTCTCGATGAATTCCGGACGATGGAACGCTTCAACCCCGACAAGACCTGGACTATGGTGTCGGAGTAACCGCGGCCCGCTCGACTGCTAGGGCTGGGGTGCCCTCGCGACAATGATCACCCAGGCGGTGCCGGATGCCCGGGCACTACCTCATCATTCCGTCCCGCCAGTCACCCGGCGGAGCGTGTCAACAATCGCTGCACCCGGGTCGACCTTGCGAAAGAACTGCGCACAGCCGTTTTGGATGGCCTGCTCCCGTGCTGCGGGATCGTCCTGCGAGGTGACAAAGATGATCGGGGTGCGGTCGCCCTCGGCAAGTAGCCGCCGCTGCAGTTCGAGACCGGACATCCCAGGGAGCTGAATTTCAACTATCAGGCACGCGAATGTCATGCGCCGGTCGTCACTAAGGAATTTCTCTGCCGAGGTAAACGTACTGGGCTGAAAGCCCACCCCTCGCAGTAGGCGGCTCATCGCGAGCCCGACGCTTGCATCGGCGTCGATGATCGCCACGCTGTTTGGTTCCTTCCTCAGAACCGCCTCCCCTTGTGTCGGACTGTATCCGCACGCATTGTGCGGCGGCCACTGCCCTTACGGGCAGGCGCTCGTGATCACCTTAGGCGCACTGGGACGCCGTCACCGCACCTTGGTCACTGCCCGAACTCGTAGCCGAGATTGAAGGTCAACCCGTAGTCGCTCTTCGCCGCCGTCGCATCAGGCGGGTGGGTGTCGGCACTCCAGTACGCAGTGAGCCCTACGGTAAAATCACCGATGAGCTCGTGGGTCAGGCTGAGGTTGCCGTTGGCACGATATCGATCGCTTTCGGTGAAACTGGGGTACAGAAACGCGCCCAGGGTCAGGTGCGTCTTGGGATCGGTGAACTTGAACACCCGCCAGTAGACGCCCAACACGCCTTCGAGACTCGTTTTGTCCTCGTATTTCCCCGTGACCGATTCCTGGGAAACGACAGCGCCGGCTACTCCGGTGAGCTCGGTAACCGGCAGCTGTACAAAGCGCCGGCCGACCACTGCACCGCCCGAAATGCGCGCGTCGATACCGAGCTGCTGATCCCGCTCGAGGGAACCTACGAGGCCCCAGAAATTGCGGCTCGGGCGCAAGAACGTCACGAAGCCTGAGAGCAGTGCACGAAGAGAATCGTCCCCGGAGGAGGTCCTGGTGGTATTGGCATCAAAAGACAGTGAGGCGTCGACAGCCGTGGACCGGTAATGGGATTCGAAGTTCAAGCTGCCTACGGTCGTGTCGCCTGTCTTCGTGTAAGTGACGCCGATGGCCAGATTCCCGTTTATGCGGTTCCAGAACGACAACGAAAAACGGGATATCCGGTCCACCTCCTGCATAGGGACGGGCTCAGCCGCCTCCCCACTACCCACCACCAGACTTGCCCCATCGGAACTGGTCGTAATGACGCCATAGAATTTGGCCCCACCCCTTCTCTCCACTCCGAATGCGAACTTGCTCGATACCGAGCGTACCGAAGGCCACTCGATGTGGACCGTGCCGGCCTTGTCGGTATTCAGCGTGAGCATGCCGTATTCGAGTGAGACAATGTCGCCGGTGATGTGATCGCCGTTTTTCAGGGTTACGACATCGCTCTTGTCGCGCTCGTACCCCCACACGCGTGTGCAGACGAGCAGGCAGGCAAGAAAGAAAACGGGAATTGCCGCCGCGCGGCGGTCCCGCTTCGACTGGACAATCACTTCGAGCGCCGACGCGGCCATTGGGGGAACGTGGGCCTGGTGCTTACATCGGTTTCACGTTCGCTTTCTCCCACGCCCGCACCTTGCGCCGCGCTGCGTCGAAGATCCGCTCGTAGTTGGTCTTGCGGATCTTCAGGCTGGCCTCGGGCGTCAACTGTGCCCAGACGGGGTCCCACAGGTGATACACGCGCAGCTGCGTCCCCTGATCGGGCGGCGCAACATTGTCGGTGCCGAAGAGGAACCGCTCCGGGTGGGCGTTGAAGAACGCGGCGGCGCGCCGCTCGATATCGGGGCTCGCGACGAAGTACTTCGCGACCTCATCCCAGGAAATGTCGAAATACACGTGGGCGAGGGTCGGGTCGTTGACCAGCTGCTCGACGATCTCCCGGTACGCGGGGCTGCGCTCCGCGGACTCTTCGGTCGCTTGCGCCTGCGTCGGATGCACGATCCGGCCCAGGCCAATGTGCGCCCAGATAATGGTCGTGCCTGGATGGCGGCGCAGCAGGTCCTTCATCTGCTTCAGATATACGGGCTCGGTGCCAGCCTTGGCGAATGGCATGTCGATGTCGTTATGCAGAATGACCGCGAGACCTACCTCGCCGGCGAAGTCCAGAATGCGGTCGAGGGCCGGATTAGTCAGGCTCGCCGTCTCACCGGGGATCTTCGAGGACACAAACTCCTTGTGGATCGAGAACTCTCCGATGCCGCTGAAAACGCCCGGAAAGAGCTCGAGAACCCGGCGGATATGGTCAACCGCGTACATGTCCGTCGGATTGAAACCCGTGATCATCGGATCGAGCCGTGCCTGCTGCGCCTTCGGTACTGACTGGTAGGCGCGCGCAATGTAGGCATCGGTGAAGGAGTAGTAGTACAGCGGTGCATCCGACTGCAGATAGTAAGTCGGCGCAAAGTCGCCCGAGTTCGCGTACGACCACTGCTGCTGCAGCGGTATGCCGAATAGCGTCGAGCGGCCAACCTTGTCGCCCATGATCTCGAGGTAGCGGTGAATATCCGTACCCTTCTGCACGTAGTTGGTGAGGTGGAAATGCGAATCGTTGAACAGATAGTCGGGCGCGGGGGTCTTCTTGGGCGCCGCAGCCGCAGGCACCACGGCGCTCAGGACGACCGCCATAATCGTGACGGCAAAGAGGCCGCCATACACCCTGCTAGCCTGGCGTACCATGCCGTTCACCTCAGCACTCGCTCTCGCGCCCAAATGGCAAGCTGCCCCCGAACGACACGCGCACTCACAACGCCAGCTCGAAGTCGGTGTTAAAGACGACCCCCTTGCTTCCCACGTTGTAGGTCAGCGAGGTGTAGCCGACGGGAGACCGGTCCAGATACATCACTTGCGTGTTCCAGCGGAACACGCGGTTCTTCCAAGGATGCCAGTTGACACCCGCACGTATGTCCCAGGGTTTTCCGTATTCCCCGTCAATGTAGGAGCCGGCGACATACACCTGGAAGGTCCGCGGGATCAACATGGCGGAGCCCTGCATCTGGAAGCCACGGTCGTACAGATTTCGCAGGTCCGCGGTGCCCGGCCCCTCGAACTGATCAAGCTTGCGCCAGTAGAACTCGCCCTCGAGCGCCAGGCCGCGATATTTGATACCGCCGTCGAGCGAACTCATCTGATAGCGCACCTTTTCAACCCTCACACCAGGGCCGAAGATATTGGGTGTGAAGACCACCGTCCCATCCGAAAGACGGATCTGCGTGTTCTCAAAGGCGTCGGAGTTGGGCTGGCTCTGCTTGCTCTCGGTGCTGTGCGTGTAGTGCCACCCGAGGCGGGTCGCGACCTGCTGGTGGTTCTCGAAATCGCCGAAGCCCTTACCGAACTCGCCCGTTGTCGGCTCCCAAACGAGTGCCGTAGCCAGCGTATTGAGAGTATTGTCGAGCTGGGCCGAGCTGACACCGAGAGTACTCAGGTTGTTGCCGAGCATGACTTGGTAACGCAGCGTCGGCGTGATATCGCCCTTGATCCAGAAGCCGCTGGTGTACGACGGGCGGAAGAACTCGTCGGCCATCAAGCGATTGTCGACACTGAGCCAGAATGGGAAGTTGCCTTCGGTCGTGCGCACGCCCGGCAGCGAGGTGATCCCACCGGCAAACGTGAAATGATCGTTGAACGCGTAGCTCAGGTTGCCGGCCAGCACCACTTGTGCACCCAGGCCCTGGGTGGCATTGGAGCTCCAGGCGTACAGGAAATAGCGGAACTTCGGGTCGAAGAGCCAGCCGAGGAACTTAATCTGCACCTTGAGAATCTGCACTTCCTGGCGTTGCTGAACGCTCTTTACGTTACCGAAAGCATCCGTGTAGGTCGGATCAAGCCCTTTCTGGTTGAGGTACCGAACGTAGCTGTAGATGGCGACATTCATGTCGCCCTTGTCGGTGTTCGCGACCTTGAAGCCGAGAAAGTCCGTGTAATTTCCCCATTTCTCGGGAGGAACCGCGACGGCGCCCTGCTTCACCGGCTCTTCCAGACCCTCCTGTTGAGTAGCGGGCTCCGTCGTGGCAGCGGCCGCCGGCGGCGCCACGGCGCCCGGGGTACCGCCGGGCGTCGGGTTGGCGGGTACCGGCGCCGCGCCGGCCGGCTGCGCGCCCGAGCCGGTCGTGCTTGCGCCTTGCTGCTTTTTTAGTGCCTGGATCTCCGCATCCTTCTGCTTGAGCTCTTCTTCGAGCTGCTGCTGATGCTGCTCCAGACGCCGTAGGCGCTCATCGACGGAATCGCTCGTGGGTGCAGGGGCGGTCTGTCCCACGGCCAGGATTGGAAACGAGAGGCAGGCGAGACATACGGCCCGACGGATCAGACCGTACCGGCTGGTGCGCGGTGCTTGGAAGGATGCAAGACCGATCAGTCCCTCATATATCCCCTCGGCGCGTGGCGCCAGGCCGACCGTCGTAGTCCCATCAGACTCGTTCTGCAGATCTGGCACCACGACCCCTCCCTGCTAAATGGGCGCCCTCATGCTCAAACGCAGCTATCGCGCGCCTTACTTGAGTCCCACCGAGGCTGGCGAGAACAGATTGAGATCCAATCGGTTCGCCACGTACTCGATCACCTCCTGGCCCTTGACGCTGTTGCCAGCCTCATCGAGGGGCGGCGCAAAGACCGCGATAGCGCCCTTGCCGGGCATCACCGCCACGAGTCCGCCTCCCACGCCGCTCTTCGCGGGCAGTCCCACGTGCCAGGCCCAGTTGCCCGAGCCGTCGTAGAGGCCGGCCATCATCATGGCACTCAGAATCTCCGGGACGTTCTCGCGCTTGATTACCTGCGCGCCGGTCACGGGGTTCATGCCATGGTTGGCAAGTGTTGCCCCCATCTTCGCGAGCTGCAGGGCGTTCACTCCTACCGAGCATTCCTTGGTGTAGACGTCCACCGACTGGAAAGGATCCGCATAGATGCGGTCATACTTCGCCAGCAGATAGGAGAGCGCCTTGTTGCCGGTGTTAGTCGCCGCCTCGGACTTGTAGACCTTATCGATGAGCGTCAGCTTTTCTCCCGCCACCTTGCTGTAGAAGTCGAGGATCTTCTGCCATTTCGCCTCAGGAGACGTGCCCGAGATCAGGCTTACCGTTGCAATCGCGCCGGCGTTCACCAGCGGATTGGCCGTGTGCGTCGGCATGTCGACAACCGCGACAGGGGAATTGAAGGCGCGCCCGGTTGGTTCCGAGCCGATTTTCTCGAATACCTTGTCCGCTCCCTGCTCCTCCAGGGCGAGCGCCAGCGAGAAGACCTTCGCGATCGACTGGATCGAGAACGCGGTCTTTACGTCGCCAACCGTGACCACCTGATTGTCGGTGCTGACTACCGCGATGCCGAAGAGCTTGGAATCGACCTTCGCCAGCTCGGGAATGTAGTCGGCGTTCTTGCCCCGCGCGTCGCCCTTGAACTTGTTGTAGGCCTCCGCAACGATGGCCTGTATCTGCTCCTTGCGCGGCGCGACCGGGCTCACTTTGCCCGCCGGCCCGGCCGCGGGCTGCGCACCCGCCGATGCCATGAATAACGCCGGTGCAACTGCCCCCAGCAGCATTACCCGGATGTGCTTCGCCCATGTGTGGCTGCTTGCCCTTGTGTTCATGATCCTGTCTCCCGTTCTCAAAGCTTCACGCCGAAGTCGTACTTGGCCGACAGCTGGAAGCGCACGTCATCGCCGGTGAGGCCCTGGTTGTCGGTGCGTTTCCCCCACATCACCTCGAGTCCGACCATCACGCCTTTTGCCGGGTACATCAGCAGGTTGCCCGAGGCGTACTGGCCTTTGTGGAACGTCGTGGGCGTCTGGAAGTTGGTATTGGTGACCTCGGTCTGGCTATAGCCAATCGAGCTCGAAAAGGTGGTGTTCCAGTAGTGGTCGTAGTACGCCACGATGCCGGTGAGCGGCACTGCCTCCGCAGACAGCGTCGGTGTCGGGGCGAGCGGGAGGTAGGCCGCATTCGGCGCGATATCCATGCCGCCGTCGTTCATGTAGGTGGCGATGCCGTCGCCGTGCACGACCTGCAGGAGAATCTTGTCCTTCTCCAGAACGTTGATATGACCACTGAGGTTCACGCCCCAGCCGGTCTGGCTATTTTTCACGAAGGCGGTGGCTGGGTTGGGCTGATACTCGTATGAGATCTGCCGCAGCATGCCGGCGATCTGCAAGTGTCCCCAAGACTGATCGCTACGGTAGTGTGCAGTCAGATCGGGAAGCGTGCGCGTGCCGCGCACGGTGGCGTTCTGGAACTCCTCGATGAGACGAATATTGCCGGGGTCGACGTCGTTGGTCGCATGCTCGATGGCGACCGCGATTTCGTCGCTGGTGGTCCGATACGGCGTCCAGCGTAGCTGTGGCACGCGGAAAAACACCATGCCGCAGGGACCCCAGTAGTCGATGGTGTTCGGAAAGACGTCTATATCCATCAGCAGACTGTGGGTCTGGCCGCCGAGCAGCGGGCCCCATTCGCCGTAGGCATGCCGCAGACGGATGGTGGTCTGACCGGCGTCGACCCCGACGCCGAACATGTCGATCTCGAACCTGAAGTTCACCGGTGGAGTGCTGTCCCCGGTTGGCAGCGTGCCGCGCACACCGAAGCGGCTTTGCTTGACACTGATGCTCGACTGCCCGTTAGTGCCGAACTGGCCCTCGGGGGTCGCGATCTTGGAAGGACGAAACGCGTCCATCCAGTTCGGGTCCACGCGTTTGGTGTCCTGGATCGCATCCACCATGGCGAAGCCATAGATCTCGAATGACTTATCCGCCGAGTGAACTGCTCCGGCAGAGCCCAACGCGAGCATCCCAGCGCCCACGGCCACTCTCCCTGAGGCCCGCCACTGCGATCGGGTGGTCCCCATGGATACGAGAAGACGCCTGCCGTTAGCGAGTTTCATTCTGACTCCCTCCTGTGGTGTCGCGGCAGAGCATCGGCCGCGCCGCACCGCCGGCCTGGCTCATTTGCCCGTGACGGGCAAGCTAGCATCAGGTGTTTCGGCCCAATACTGCCCTTAGGGGAAGGGCGCCGTCCCCGCACGCCGGCCAGCAGATCGCCCCTGCGCCGGCGCGCTGTCGACGCTACGCCACAACCGCGAATGCTCCCTGAGGCGGGCGTGGACTGGCTTGGGTGCAATGCTGTCGCCGTCGGGTCAGAATTGCCTGCGCAGTCGCGCTGCTAAGGGACCCATCGGTGGGCAGCTTGGGAACCGTTCACCTTGTCGATGACGACCCCGCATTCCTTGCGGCGCTGTCGCGCTTCCTTCGGGCCGCGGGCTTCCCGGTAACGGCCTGCGAGTCCGGCACGGAGCTGATTTCACAGTTATCCCCGGAGACACGTGGCTGTGTCGTTGCGGATCTGGACATGCCAGGGCTCTGCGGACTTGACCTGCAGGCGCTGCTTGTGCAGCGCGGAATTGCCATGCCTGTGGTCTTCCTTACCGGACACGGCGACATCCCCAGCAGCGTGCGGGCCATGCGTGGCGGGGCAGTCGATTTTCTCGAGAAGGTCGCGCCAAGGGAGCACTTGATGGCAGCAATCCTCCGTGCCCTGGAGCGCGACGCCGCAACCTACGCTGTGAACGTGAAATTGGAAGAGCGGCGCCGCAGATTGGCCTCGCTTACTGAACGTGAGCGCGAGGTGCTCGCGCTCGTCGTGCGCGGCAGGATGAACAAGCAAATTGCGGCCGCACTCGGCATTCACGAGCGTACGGTCAAACTGCACCGCACGTCGATCACTACCAAGCTGGGCGTACACTCCACAGCCCAGCTTGCAGTCCTGGCGAGCGAAGCGCGGCTATCGGAGACAGACCCGGGGGCGCAGCCCGGACATTGAATGCTGCGCCGCGCTTTCCCTGGGCGGGACAGTCGACTAGCAGCGCAGCTTCCCCTAGGGGCAGTAGATCGTGCGACGGGGTGACCGTAATTTTGGGCGTGGGTACTGCTATGACGACATCCAGCGCCATCCCGGTCGCGATCATCGATGACGACGAGGGTCTGTGTCGCTCCTTGGGCAGGCTGGTGCGTCAGTGGGGCTTTCGCCCCCTGATGTTTCCTTCCGCCGAGGACTTCCTCGAGTGTCCCGAGCGGGCGGCCGTGAAATGCCTGTTGCTTGACGTGCAGCTCAATGGCATGTCTGGCATTGCCTTGCATCAGCAGCTGTTAGCCGCAGGAGACGCTCCACCGGTCATTTACATTACGGGGCGCGATGCACCGGGTGTTCGTGATGAGGCATCGACTACCGGTTGCGCCGGGTTCTTCCTCAAGACTGACGCCAGCGCGGCGATCGTTGAGACGCTGCGCCGGGTTACTGCGCCCCGCTGAGCCAGCCAGCCCGTTACGCGGCGACCGCTGCTTCGGGCAGCGTAAAGCGAAATGTAAGGCCGCGTCCGCCGGCGCCGCGCTCTGCCCAAAGACGGCCGCCGTGCGCCTCAACGATCGTGCGCGAGATCGGCAACCCCATCCCCATGCCACCCAGTTTCGTCGTGAAGAACGGTTCGAAGACCCGATCGATGACCTCTGGGGAAATCCCCGGACCGGAATCCGTCACTGTCACTTCGATCTTTCCCTCCGCGCTGCGCCCCGCCCCGATAACCACGCGCTTGATGTCCCCGTTGGAGGCCTGTATCGCGTCCATGCCGTTGATGATCAGATTCAGCAGGACCTGCGACAGGTGTACCCGGTCACCCGACACCAGCGGCAGCCCGGGGGCGATGGCGCAGTCGAGTGCCACGTGACGCTCGATCGCGTCGGTTTGAACGAGCGCGAACACATCCTTCACGAGTTCGTCCACTGCGAGCGGATGCATGGCAAGAGTCCGCCGCTTGATCAGCGCGCGCATTTGATCAATTACGTCACCGGCGCGGCGTGCATCCTTGCGCACGTCGGTCACGATTGCGCGCAGCTCGCACAGGTCGGGTGCTGGGCTGTTGAGATGCAGATCCGCCGCTTCAGCGTTGCGCAGGATTGCGCCCAGAGGCTGGCTCAGCTCGTGTGCGAGTGCCGACGCGAGCTGGCCTAGCACAGTCACCCGTCCTGCTCGTGCCAGCTCAGAACGCAATTCCTCCAGTTCCTGTTCGGCGCGGCTGCTGAAGCGCACGTCTTTAGATCTCCCGATTCCCTACATCTTCCTGCTGCGGCTGCCGGCTCGATCCATGCGCCACTTGGTCATGCATCTCGGAGTTCACCATCGACCCGTGTGACGCCAACGAAACAATTGGCCGGGAAGGGCTGAATGTGCCGCGTGACAGGTACCGACAAAGCTACTGTTTCCGCCCCCGCATTCCGATAGGCCTTTCGTCCCATTCACGATCGCACCTGCACACAGCGTTGGCGCACGAGCCTGTGGCGGAGGCCCGAAGAGTATCTCCGGCGCTTTGGGCACACCGGGTTGTTCTTCGGTCAGTCTGCGAATGCTGGGCGCGACCGAACCTCGGTTGCTCGGTGCACATAGGGCCAAGGTCGCATATTCACCTGCAATGGCCCCGAGTAAATTCGAACATCGCTCGGATGCGCGAGTGCCTTAAGGAGGCGCAGCGTCGTTATTCTTTGTCAGGGAGACTCCAATATGTCGCTGCGAATCACGCTTTATGCGCTCGTCTTGCTTTTTGCGGCTTCGGCACCGGCGTACGCCCAGTCTTCATCCGACAAGCCGATCCAGTGGCACGTCCAGGGAGGCGTCAACTCACCCACGAGCAGCTCTAGCGACCTTCTGAATACCGGATGGGCCTTTGGCTTCGGAGCCATCTATCGCCCGTCGCAATCACCATTTGGAGTTCGATTCGACGTCAACTATTGGAACAACAACGTGAGCGCCCATGGCACCTATCAGGCCGCCGGGGCGACGAGACTGGACATCAATGGCGGATGGGTCGACGGCTGGTCGGCGGTCTTGGACGGTGAATTGCACCATTCGTTCACCGATACCGTATACGGCTACGGGCTCGCCGGCATCGGCGCCTACTACGTCAGCGCACAGCTAACTGAAACTGGCGTCGGCTATGTCTGCAACCCCTGGTGGTACTACTGCTACTACGGCACCGGGGATGTGGTTGTCGCCTCGCACTCCAGCACCAGGTTCGGTTGGAATGTGGGCCTCGGGCTCGGGTTCGCCTTGTCGGGCGGCTCGTCTATGTACCTTGAGGCGCGCTACACGGAGATTGACACTTCGAATCAGTCACTTAAATACATACCGATTGTCATCGGAGTGCGTTTCTAGTCGCCCGGTATCAGACCGCGGGCGCGTCATCGCATTCTCCAAACGGCGGAGGCAGCTAACGTCATGAAGAAAGCCACAGCGTCTCGGTATCTCCTCTTACTAATTATCTGCGTTCATGGTCGGTTACCAGGGCTGGACGAACGAGCGATCGACGATGAACGACGCGCTCATTCCGATCCTGGGTGACGGCATCAAATGGACCGGCCGGACTCCTGACGGCCACTTCGTCTACAACCTGGGCTACTTCTACGACGAGTGGTCTCAGGCCGAGAGCTTCAACAAGAATGACAGTCAGGCGGTCGGACGCCTGGTCTGGTTGCCCTTCATGGGGACCGACAAACCACTGCTGCATCTAGCCGTGGAGGGACGCCACGCACAGGCAAACGACGGCCAACTGCAATACCGCTCAAAGCCGGAATCCTTCCAGGCGCAGTCCTACGCCATCGATACCGGAAAGTTTCCCGCAAGTTATGCGGACGCGATTGGAATCGAGACGTACTACCAACCGGGCCCACTGATGTTCGGAATGGAGTATTTCTTTAACCAGGTGCACTCACCCGAGACCAATAATCCATTCTTTCACGGCGGCGAGATATTCGCCGCGTACCTGTTCACCGGGGAAAGACACCCGTATAACTCAAAAGGTGCATTCTTCGAAGCGGTGTCCCCTGCGCGACCGGTGTTCGAGGGAGGACCGGGCGCTCTGGAAGCGGTGCTTCGCTACTCCTATTCCGACTTCGATTCGGGAACGATCCAGGGCGGAAAGTTCTGGCGCATCACGCCCATGCTGAACTGGTACCTGTCCGACAACGTGCGACTCGAATTCGTTTACGGCTACGGCATGTTGGACCGATTCGGCCTCAAGGGCGGCACCCAGTTCTTTCAGACCCGCCTGCAATTGCAGCTCTAGGGAAACTCTGAAGAACTGGGCATGAAGGCGGTCATCGGCAGAGATTTTGTGTCGAGAGCGGTGGACGATGATGTTTCCGTCGCCGATTCGGCGTTTGTGGTGCCGAACCGCGCGGTTTCCCAATCTTCGGTGGCACGT
>CAZAXR010000022.1:0-17005 GCA_964489185.1 uncultured Steroidobacteraceae bacterium
CATTACAATTCCTAACCAGAAGCTGCTGACCGTGTAGGGTCCGCAGACCACACTCCTGGAAGCGTTCAGGGCGGCGAACCAGGTACTGCAAGGCGCGGTCCAAGGCATTGCGGAGCTGATCACGCGCCCGGGACTGATCAACGTCGACTTCGCCGACGTGCGCACCGTGATGGCCGAGACCGGCATGGCCATGATGGGTTCGGGCGCGGCGAGCGGCGAGGGTCGGGCCCGCGCGGCGGCCGAGGCGGCGGTGTCCTCGCCGCTGCTCGAGGACATCAACCTCGCCGGCGCGCACGGCATCCTGGTGAACGTCACCGCCGGCATGGACCTCTCGATCGGGGAGTTCCAGGAGGTGGGTCAGATCGTCAAGCAGTTCGCTTCCGATGACGCCACGGTGGTGGTCGGGACGGTGATCGACCCGGAGCTGGACAACCAGGTGCGTGTCACGGTGGTGGCGACCGGACTCGGACGCCCTGCTGCAGCGCGGGTACCGGTGAGCGTCACGCGCGAGCGCGAGGCGGGCTCCGCACGCGAGCACCGCGAGGTGCGCGCCGAGACCAGCATGCGCATGGTGCACCGCCGCCCGCTGTCGAACAGCGACTACGCCGCGCTCGACAAGCCGACCGTGCAGCGCCAGCGTGCGGTCGGTGACGGGCTGCGGCCGGATGCTGACCCGGAGGACCTGCTGGACATTCCGGCATTCCTGCGGCGGCAGGCCGATTGATGTGATACGGTAACGCGCCTTACACGCCTTAGAGGGGGGATCGTTCCGCCAGAGTCGGCGATCCCTCCTTTGGGGTGCGCGAGGCGCCGCCCTGCTGCAGTAGTGTAGGCAGGGTGCGTTAGCGAAAAAGCACTTGGCATGCTCGGACAACGGACGCTCAAAAACTCGATTCGCGCCACCGGCGTCGGCCTGCATACGGGCAAGAAGGTGCTGATGACCTTAAAGCCGGCCGGAGCGGACGAGGGCATCACCTTCCGGCGCACCGACCTGGCCGCACCGGTCGACATCAAGGCGAGCGCCGACAACGTCGGCGACACCACCTTAGGTACTACGCTCGGCCACGGCGAGAGTCGCGTCTCGACCGTCGAGCACCTGCTGTCGGCCTTCGCCGGGCTCGGCATCGACAACGCCATCGTCGAGCTGTCGGCCCCGGAAGTGCCGATCATGGACGGCAGCGCCGGCCCGTTCGTGTTCCTGCTGCAGTCGGCGGGTATCGAGGAGCAGCGCCGGCCGAAGCGCTTCATCCGCGTCAAGAAACGCCTGCGCGTCGAGGACGGCGACAAGTGGGCGCAGTTCGATCCCTTTGACGGCTTCAAGGTGAACTTCGAGATCGAGTTCAACCACCCGATCTTCAAGCGCCGCTCGCAGCACGCCTCGATGGACTTCTCCACCACCTCCTTCCTGAAGGAGGTGAGCCGCGCACGCACCTTCGGCTTCATGCGCGACATGGAGACGCTGCGCGCGCGCAACCTCGCCCTCGGCGGCAGCCTCGACAACGCCATCGTGCTCGACGACTTCCGCGTCTTGAACGAGGACGGGCTGCGCTACGAGGACGAGTTCGTCAAACACAAGATCCTCGATGCCATCGGGGACCTGTACCTGCTCGGGCACAGCCTGATCGGTGAGTTCTCGGGCCACAAGTCCGGGCACGCACTCAACAACAAGCTGCTGCGGGCACTCTTGGCCGATACCACCACCTGGGAAGAGGTCGTGTTCGAGCGCTACCAGGACGCGCCGATTTCCTACATCGAGGCCCCCGCGCTGCACCCGCCCGGCGGCTGAGCGGCGTTCCTCAGGCGCGGGGCAGCACCCGCACCGCCACGCTCGTGAGCTGCGGATCGGCCGCGCGGATCGCCCCCTCGAGCTCGCCCACCGCATAGCGCAGCCGCGCCGCGAAGGCTGCGGAACAGGCAAAAATCACCAGTTTTCCGTCCTGCTCGACGACGCCCGAAACGCGCTCCCCGACCTCCGGGGACAGGTGTTGTGAGAGCCAGGCGCTCCAGAAATTCTGCCGCTCAGCTTGATTTGTGACCCGCTTCAAGCTCGGCAGCGAGCGCTGCAGCAAGTCCTTTACAGAATGCACCCGCGCGGAATTAGGACCGGTCCTACTGCTCATTGGGGCTTTCCCGCGCTTGTCTCGGGTGCGCTTCTTCGGCATATTGACTTCGGCTGCAGTAGGGCAAACCCGCCGAAAGGCGGGGACGCAAAACCACCGGTCTAAAGCGAGGAGCCATGACAGCGGGGTTGCCAGCATCGTACACGAAGCACAACAGGGCGCTGCACGCCCGGGTGGCACGGCCCATGCGTAGACCGCGTTGCCTGCCCAGCAGGGGGAATACAGGCTCTTAGCGGCTTTAACGCATGAACGTCATCTTCCTATCCCATCGTGACGGTACTGCGCGGCAGATCAATCTGGCACGCCCGCTTACGTTAAGTATCGTCGCGGGGGCGGTTTTACTCATTATCGGCAGCGCCTTTGCGCTCGGGCTCAGCTACGGCCGCGGCACGCAGCAGCGCGTTGCCCTCGGCGAGGCGATGTCCTTCGGCAACGTGCTGGCGCAGCAAAAGCACCAGATCGCCGATCTCAAGCAGCAGCTGCAGCTCAAAGTCGATGCCATGGCGATGCGGCTCGGCGAGGTGAACGCCCACGTCATCCGGCTCGACGCCCTCGGCAAGCGCCTCACCGAAATGGCGGACATCGACAGCCGCGAGTTCAATTTCGACCGCGACCCGCCCACCGGCGGACCGGAAGGGGAGAGCGAAGGGGTGAGCGCGCAGATCCCGGACCTCTCGGCGCAGCTCTCGCAGCTGCAGGCCCGCGTGGATACCCGCGAGTCGCAGCTCTCGGCACTCGAGAACCTGATCCTGGCGCAGCAGCTGAAGGCCGAGATCCACCCCGAGGGGCGCCCGGTCTCGGCAGGCTTCATCTCGTCCTACTTCGGCGAGCGCGCCGATCCGTTCGATGGCCGCGAGGCCTTCCACAAGGGCGTGGATTTTGCCGGCACCGCCGGTGAGAAAGTGGTCGCGGTGGCGGCGGGCGTGGTGACCTGGGCGGGCGAGCGCTCCGGCTTCGGCAAGCTCATCGAGATCAATCACGGCGACGGCTTCATCACCCGCTACGCGCACAACGAGCGCACCCTGGTCAGCGTCGGCCAGACCGTGACGCGCGGCGAGGCGGTGGCGCTCATGGGCTCCACGGGCCGCTCCACAGGTCCTCACGTGCACTTCGAAGTGCTGCGCAACGGGCGCCAGGTTAACCCGCTGACCTTCATCGGACGCTGATCCGGTCTGCGGGAGAGCCGCCTCCCGCTGTCCCCCGACCCCTTGAATTGCTCCTCTCCCGAACCAATTGGGCGAGGAGCGCGTCTATTGCGTACAATACGCCGCTTTCAAAACCCGGCTGCCTCGGTAAGTGCTTGTCGGGGAAGCTGTTTTTCCCTTAACGAGTCACCTCCACTTGCGCCAACTCCTCACCCGCGTCTTCGGCAGCCGCAACGAACGGATCGTCAGAGGTTACGGACGCGATGTGCGCGCCGCCAATCACCACGAACCTCAGATCAAGGCACTCTCGGATGAGGCACTCAGGGCCAAGACCGATGAGTTCAGGAAGCGCCTGAAGGAAGGCGCCACCCTCGATGACCTCCTGCCCGAGGCCTTCGCGGTGGTGCGGGAGGCTTCGGTGCGCACGCTGAAGATGCGGCACTTCGATGTGCAGCTGATCGGCGGCATGGCGCTGTACAAGGGCATGATCGCCGAGATGCGCACGGGCGAGGGCAAGACGCTGGTGGCAACGCTACCGGCCTATCTCAACGCCTTGAGCGGCGAGGGCGTGCACATCGTGACGGTGAACGAGTACCTCGCGCAGCGCGACGCGGACTGGATGGGACCGGTCTACAGTTTCCTCGGGCTCACCGTCGGGGTGATCAAGAACGCCCAGACGCCGCAGGAGAAGCGCGCCGCGTACGGCTGCGACATCACCTACGGCACCAACAACGAGTTCGGTTTCGATTACCTGCGCGACAACCTGGCATACCGCCTGGACGAGCGCGTGCAGCGTGGCTTGAGCTTCGCCGTGGTGGACGAGGTCGACTCGATCCTCATCGACGAGGCGCGCACCCCGCTCATCATCTCCGGGCCGGCCGAGGAGAGCACCGAGCTGTACCTGCGCATCAACCAGCTCGTGCCGCGCCTGACGAAGCAGCTGGAGGAGAACGGCCCCGGGGACTTTTCGGTCGAGGAAAAGACCAAGCAGGTGCACATCACCGAGGAAGGCCACGAGCACGTCGAGCAGCTGATGCTGCAGGTGGGGCTGCTTAAGGAAGGCGAGAGCCTCTATGACCCGGCCAACATCCGCCTCATGCACCACCTGAATGCGGCGCTGCGCGCGCACGCGCTCTACAAGCGCGACGTCGAGTACATCGTGCGCGGCGGTGAAGTGATCATCGTGGACGAGTTCACCGGGCGCACCATGCCCGGGCGGCGCTGGTCCGACGGCCTGCACCAGGCGGTGGAGGCCAAGGAAGGGGTGCGGGTGCGCGAGGAAAACCAGACGGTTGCCTCGATCACCTTCCAGAACTACTTCCGCCTCTACAAGAAGCTCTCCGGCATGACCGGCACCGCCGACACCGAGGCCCCGGAGTTCATGCAGATCTACGGACTCGAGGTGGTGGTGATCCCGACCCACCGCCCCATGATCCGCAAGGACAACGCGGACTTCGTGTACCTGACGCAGAGCGACAAGTTCAAGGCCATCATCGAGGACATCCGCGAGTGCGTCGAGCGTGAGCAGCCGGTGCTGGTCGGCACCACCTCCATCGAGACCTCCGAGTTCCTCTCCGGGCTGCTGCAGAAGGAAGGCATCACGCACCAGGTGCTGAACGCCAAGCAGCACGAGCGCGAGGCGCTCGTCGTGGCGCAGGCCGGACGCCCGGGCAGCGTGACCATCGCCACCAACATGGCCGGCCGCGGTACCGACATCGTGCTCGGCGGCAGCCTCGAATCCGAGCTGCACGCCGCGGGCGAGCTCGACGAGGCGGCGCGCGACCAGCTGCGCAGCGAGTGGCAGGTGCGGCACGACCGGGTGCTGGGCGCCGGCGGCCTGCACATCGTGGGCACCGAGCGCCACGAGTCGCGCCGCATCGACAACCAGCTGCGCGGCCGTTCCGGCCGCCAGGGCGATCCGGGCTCGAGCCGCTTCTACCTGTCGATGGAAGACAACCTGATGCGCATCTTCGGCGATCCGCTGCGCACGCAGCGCCTGCTGAAAATGGCCGGCATGAAGGAAGGCGAGGTGATCGAGAGCGGCATGCTCACCCGCCAGATCGAGAAGGCGCAGCGCAAGGTCGAATCGCACAACTTCGACATCAGAAAGAACCTGCTGCTGTTCGATGACGTCGCCAACGATCAGCGCAAGGTGGTGTACAGCCAGCGCACCGAGATCATGGGCACCGAGGATCTGTCGGCCGCCATCCACGGTCTGATGGAGGACTCGGTCGGCACGCTCATGGACCAGTACATGCCCAAGCAGGCCGTGCCCGCCGACTGGAATCTGGACGGTCTCGCGGAGGTCATCGCGAAGGACTTCAACGCACGCATTGACCCGAAGGGGTGGCTGAAGGAGGCGCCGGAGCTCGAGGAGCAGGCGCTGCGCGAGCGCGTGGTGCGTGCGGTGCACGAGGCCTACGACGCCAAGGTGGCGCGCATCGGCGCCCCGATCATGCGCAGCGTCGAGAAGCAGGTGATGCTGCAGAAGCTCGACCAGCACTGGCGCGAGCACCTGGCGGGCATGGATTACCTGCGCCAGGGGATCCACCTGCGCGGCTACGCGCAGAAGGACTACCGCTTCGAGTTCAAGCGCGAGGCGTTCGAGCTGTTCGCTGCCATGCTCGAGCGCATCAAGTACGAGACCGCCTCGCTCATGGCGGTGGTCGAGGTGCGCACCCAGGAGGACATCGAGCGCGAGGAGCAGGAGCGCCACCAGCGCCTGATGCGCGCCCTCCAGGCGCAGCATGCCGAGGCGGCCTCCGCCCTCGCCGCCGAAGAGCAGCGCGCCGCCCCGGCCGGGCCGCGCGGGGCTCCCGAGCGGCGCGGATCCGGTGCGGCGGCCCCCCCGCTGCCTGCGGCCCCTGAAGCCGCGGGCCCCTTCGTGCGCGGGGAGCGCAAGGTCGGGCGCAACGAGCCCTGTCCGTGCGGCTCGGGTAAGAAGTACAAGCACTGTCACGGCGCGCTCTCCAGCGTCGAGTAAGCCACTTACCCGTGCGGACACTGGTCGTCGCCGCGGCCCTCTACGATGGCGCAGGCCGGGTCCTGATCGCGCAGCGCCCGGCCGGCAAGCACATGGCAGGCCGCTGGGAATTTCCGGGCGGCAAGGTGCGCGAGGGCGAGGCGGAGCGTGCAGCGCTCGGACGCGAGCTCCACGAGGAGCTCGGCATCACCGTGAGCGCGGCGCACCCCTGGCTGCGACTCACCCACGCCTACGAGGACCGCGAGGTCGAGCTGTCGCTCTGGATCATCGAGCAGTACACGGGCGAGCCGCGGCCACTCGATGGGCAGTGTCTGAAGTGGGTCAGGCCCGCAGAACTTCCCGCCGAGGACATCCTCGAGGCGGACCGCCCCTTCATCGAAGCGCTCGCGGTGCAGCCCGCGCCCGACTCAACAGGCTCGTCCGACACGCCGTTGTACAATGCGTAAGGCAGCACGCAAGGCAGGAATTCCATGGCAGCGCAGAATGATCTTCCCGACATCCAGATCGACCCGAAGGGCCTGTACCGCGAGGACGTGTTCACCGACCGCCACGCCGGCAGCATCCGCCGCCTGACACCGGTCACCCTGACAGGCGAGGTCGACACCAGCCGCCCGGTGCTGTTCTCGGGACAGACCCAGCTGCTGACACCGGCCGGTGTGCTGCCGCTCGGTTTTGAGATCGAGGCAAAGACTTTGGATGAAGCGCTGCAGAAATTCCCCGAAGGGGTGAAGGTCGCCCTCGAGCAGGCCATCGACGAGGCGCGCGAGCTGCGCCGCGAGGCGGCCTCGCGCATCGTCGTGCCCGAGGTCGGCGGCGGGGTGGGTCCGGGCCCCGGCCCGGCAGCCGGCGGCGGCAAGATCAAGTTTCCCTAAGCAGCTTTCAGCAAGCGTGACCTGACGCCGCGCCCGCGCCCGCGCGAGCGTGCGCGCCCGCTCAGCGGGGGCTTGTTACACTGCCGGCATGAAGATTCTCCGTGATCTTTCCACGGTGGGGACGCTCGCACTGGCGCTCGGCGCCGCATACCTGCTCAGCTCGTGCGTCGGCGCAGAGGTCGGCAAGCCCGAGCCCTTTCCCGGCCCGGGACCGGGCGGCAAGCCGATGCGCACCGTCACCGACACCGCGATCGGACTGCCGCCGGTGCCCTCGGCGCCGATGTATCCGGTTACGGCGCGCGTGCAGGTGAGCGAGAACTATTTCGGCACCCGGGTCGCCGACCCCTACCGCTGGATGGAGAATCTCGACTCTCCTGCGGTGCGCGACTGGGTGGCCAAGGAAAACGCGCTGTCGGTGCCGCGGCTGCAGGAGCTGCCGGCGCGCCCCTGGCTCAAGGAGCGACTCACGCAGCTTTGGAACTACGAGCGCTACGACGTGCCGGTCAAGCGCGGCAGCCGCTATTTCTTCCTGCACAACGACGGCATGCAGAATCAGAGCGTGCTGTACGTGTCCGAGCGCCTGGACTCCCCCGGCCACGTGCTCTATGACCCCAACACGGTGCGCGAGGATGCGACCGTGGCGCTGTCGGAGTTCACCCCGGATGAGCGCGGCGAGGTCCTCGCCTATGCGCTCTCCGACGGCGGCACCGACTGGCAGGTGTGGCATTTCCGCCGCGTCGCTGACGGCAAGGACCTCCCCGACACGCTGCGCTTCAGCAAGTTCTGGGGCGTCTCCTGGGCGCGCGACGGCTCGGGTGTCTACTACAGCCGCTACCCGCAGCTTCCCGACGGCAGGGGAGATGACGCCGGCCGCCCTGCGGTCTATTTCCACAAACTCGGTACGCCGCAGGACAGCGACCGGCTCGTGTACGAGGTCACCAACCACCCCACGCACATCCCCATGGCGCGCGTGACCGAGGACGGACGCTACCTCGTGGTGACGCTCGTGGAGGGCTACGAGAAGAACGCGGTCGAGGTCCTCGACCTGCGTCACCCCGACGCCAAGCCGGTGCCGGTGTTTCCGGCCTGGGACGCGCTGTACCGCTTTATCGGCGCGCATGGGTCGGAGCTTTACTTCCAGACGACCCGCAACGCCGCGCTCGGGTCGGTCATCGCGGTCGACGCCCGCGACCCGACCGCGCAGCACACGGTCGTGCCCGAGGCAACCGCCGCGCTCGAGGAGGCGACCTACGTCGGTGGCCGCATCATCGCGCGTTACGTCGAGGACGCTCACGGCCTGGTGCGTGTGTTCGACCCGGACGGCAGACCCGTCGGCACGGTCGCACTGCCCGGCATGGGCAGCGTCGATGGGTTCCACGGCGAGGGGGCCCAAAACGAGACTTTCTTCTCCTACACGGACTTCCTCACGACGCCCCGGATCTATCGGCTGGACGTGCCGGCGAACACCGCCAGCGTTTGGCGCGAGCCGCGCAACCCCGCCTCGACCGCGGAGTTCGTGACCGAGCAGGTGTTCTTCAACAGCAAGGACGGCACCCGCGTGCCGATGTACATCACACACCGCCGCGACATGGCGCGAGACGGCAATCAGCCGTTCCTCCTGTACGGCTACGGGGGCTTCGACGTCTCGCTCACCCCCGCCTACCGGCCCCAGGTGGTGGCGTGGCTCGAGATGGGCGGCGCGTATGCGGAAGCCAACCTGCGCGGCGGCGGCGAGTACGGCGAGGCCTGGCACCGCGCCGGTACGCTGGAGAACAAGCAGCGCGTGTTCGATGACTTCATCGCCGCGGCCGAGTACCTGATCGGCGAGCACTACACGCGCAGTGCACGCCTGGGGATCCATGGCCGCAGCAATGGAGGTCTACTGGTCGGTGCGGTGCTCACCCAGCGCCCCGAGCTCGTCGCCGTGGCGCTGCCGGCGGTCGGCGTGCTCGACATGCTTCGCTACCACACCGCGAGCGCCAACGCCCGCCAATGGTCCTCCGACTTCGGGCTGTCGGAGAACCCCGAGCAGTTCAAGGCGCTATATGCCTACTCACCGGTGCAGAACGTGAAGAAGGGCGTGTGCTATCCGCCGACACTGATTACCACCGCGGACCACGACGACCGCGTCGTGCCCTGGCATAGTTACAAATTCGCCGCCGCGCTGCAGGCGGCGCAGATCTGCTCCAACCCGATCCTGATCCGCGTGGAGACGCGCGCCGGCCACGGCGCCGGCAAGCCGCTGTGGATGCAGATTGATGACTTCGCCGATCAGTGGGCGTTTCTGGCCAAGTGGCTGGGGATGACCACGCCAGCGAACTAAGGCCGGAGCGCCGTCCTGCGGCGGTGAGCGTCAGAGGCCCTCAGGTCGCCTTGATGATGGCGACAATGCGCAGGCTCGGGCGGTCCACCACGGCGATGAGAGGTCTACCCTTGCCCCACAAGGTCAGGGTGATGGGCTGATCGCCCGGGAACCCGAGCTGACTCATCCGGCTCTTCAGCACTTGCTTCTCAGCGGGAGAGAAGACCTTCGCGTCGTCGACCTTGCGCAGTTGCTTGGCGAGGTCCGGGAGACCCTTATCCCAAGGCTTGAAATAGCGTGGCATTTCGATGACGTCAGTGCCGCCGGTGATCGCGGAGGACATGATCCTGGTCGCTTCGTCCTTGTCGTCGGGCAGCGGCGCCCAGATCCAGCGCGGTAGACTGTACCAGTGGGGCGCGAAGGTTGGATTTTGTTGCTTCGCGAGTGCGATCTCGTGAGGTTCGAGCTGGGATGCCTGCACCATCTCCAGCCGATCCGCGGAGAAGGTGTAGTACAGCGGGCGTCCCTGCCACAGCGTCATGGTTCCGTAGACCAGCGCGGATAGCTGCACCACGACGATGATCGAGATGTCGCGCGCGAGCTCGCGCTGCGGCTTGCGAGGACTCGCGATGATGAGTGTCATCAGCGGCCCGAGCACGAGATCTATGCAAAGCACGAGCCCGGCGACGCGCGCCGCTCCTGTGAGGTACCAGCCAGGCCAGCGGTACCAGCCGAGGTACAGGCCACCAAGCACGATCGTAAGGACGATTGAGCTGCCGAGCAGGTGCAGACCGAATGTCTTGGGACGACGGCTCATGTCCTACTTGTCTTCGGAGTTCTTTGCGCCGGGTTCCGAGTCCTCAGCACCCGGAGCAGTATCTCCGGGGATCGCATGACGTTCCGAGAGCCAGGCCCCAAGATCGATCAGCCGGCAGCGCTCGCTGCAGAACGGCCGGTAGGGCGCCGTCTCCCAGTCCAATTCACGCTGGCACGTCGGGCACTTGACGTGGACCGGTGGCATGGTCGCAGGCGCTCAGGTGCAGCAGGTCAGCGTGAACGGCACATCGCCCTGTGCCTGCGTCGGGCGGGTGGTGATGCCGTTCCAGGTCAGGAAGCGGACGTTGCAGCGATGGTGGCTGCCGCTGGTCTCCGGATAAAGGCCCGCGGAAGCCGGCAACGAGATCCGCAGCAGCTGCAGTGGATTATCGCGCTCGAAGGTGATGGTGAATGATCCCTCCTTCGCGACTTCCTTGCGGCTGCGCCCGTTTTGGCGCGTGAGCCATAGCAACTCCGCGATGCCATCGCACATCGGACGCAGCAGTCCCAGCCATTGGTTGAAGGTGCGCAGGCGTGCATCATCGGACTGGGCCAGCCAGAAGGTGTAATCCGGCAGATCGAACTCGCAGGTGCCGCCCGGGATGCCACTGCGATGCTTGATGGCGTTCACAAACTCGGAATCCCGCAGCGGCTGCAGAAACGCGGAGCCTGCGCTCATGAGATCCGTGCGCAGCCGTGCGAGATTCGAGGTCAGGGTCTTGAGCCGCTGCGTATCGACCCCGGGTTTCGACTGGAACTCGTTGAGCGTCGTCAGCTGGCTTTCGAGCTCCTTCAGCACGTCCGAGCGCACATCCCCGCGCACGGTGATGGCGAGGATGTCGATGAGACTCGCCATTGCCGCCCGGCTGCCCCACGGGCTTGCCGTCTCGTTGTGATAGAGCGCCTGGTTGTAGAGGAAGTCGAGGCGCAGGAAAGTGCGCATGCGCTCATTCAGAGGATGCTCGAACACCAGCACGCCCGTATCGGCGGCTTCTTCGGGTGAGCGCGATTCCTTCATGGCCCTATTGTGCTTGAGCCGCGCGGGGTCCGTAAACGGCGCAGCCGCTCAGCTCCGCGGCTGACTGGCGAATTCCAGGTAACGCGCGTGGAGGGTTTCGACCTGTTCGCGCACCGCGCTCATATCGGCATCGTTGCGAATCACGTCGTCCGCGGCCTTGAGGCGTGTCGCACGCGAGGCTTGAGCCTTGAGGATGGCCTGGGCCTCCTCAGGCGTTGAGCCGTCGCGATCGCGCAAGCGGCGCACCTGCAGCTCCTCGTCGCAGTCGACCACCAGCACGCGATCCACGTGCGAGCCGAGATTCTTCTCAACCAGCAGCGGAATGACGAGGACCTGGTAAAGACCGCCGGCCTCAGCCGAGCGCGCTTCCATTGCCGCACCGATCGCGGGATGAGTGAGCGCCTCGAGATCTGCGCGCGCCTTCGGGTCAGAGAACACGATATTGCGCAGCGCGGGGCGGTCGAGGTGTCCGTCCGGAGTGAGGATCGAGGGGCCGAATCGTTCGACCAGGCGCTCGAGGGGCGGCTGGCCGGGCTCGACCACCTCGCGGGCGATCTGGTCACTGTCGAGAATTGGTACCCCGAGCGCGCCGAAGAATTTTGCCGCGGTGGACTTGCCGCTGGCGATTCCCCCGGTCAGTCCCACACGGTATGTGCGAGCGGCCACGGTGGATCAGTCAGGAATGAGGGACAAAAAGTCCGAGGTAGCTGGCCACCAGCCCGCGACCGAACATCAGCATCAGCCATCCGGAGGCGGCGAGGAATGGGCCGAACGGGATCGGAGTGGAGCGGCTTTGCCTGCGGAGCGCGATCATCACGATGCCGACCAGCGCACCAACGAGCGCGGCGATCAGAATGATGGGGAGCAGCATCTGCCAGCCGAGCCAGGCACCGAGAGCGGCAAATAGCTTGAAGTCCCCGTACCCCATGCCTTCCTTCCCCGTGAGCAACCGGAACAGATGATAGACGCTCCACAGGCTCACGTAACCGCCGATCGCGCCGATCAGGCTGGAACGCATGTCGACCGGCACCGGGGCTCCGGGCTGCGGGCCCCACAGACTCAAGGCGAGGCCGAGCCAAAGGAGCGGCAGCGTCAGGCTGTCGGGCAGGAGCTGATGGTCGATGTCGATGAAAGTGAGAGCAACCAGGAACCAGGTGAGGACCAAGGCGGCGGCCGCGGGACCGCCAAAACCGATCTTCCAGGCCACGGCGCCGGAGAGCAGGCCGGTGAGGATCTCGACCATGGGATAGCGGAGGCTGATTGCGGCGCCGCAATTCGCGCAACGGCCCCTGAGGAACAACCAGGAGAGGACGGGGATGTTCTGCAATGCACCGATGGGGGCGCGGCAGGCCGGGCATGCCGAGCGAGGGACGATGAGGTTGAAACGGGGCGCGGCTGCTGCTGGCAGGGTGGCCGCGCTCGCCTCGCCAATTGTTTCTGCGCACTGCGCACGCCACTGCCGCTCGAGCATGACCGGCAGGCGATAGACTACGACGTTCAGGAAGCTGCCGACGGCGAGCCCCAGCACCACGCAGGTGCCGATGAACAGACCGGGCGATGCCGCGAGCAGCTCAATAACTGACATTCTTCTCTTTGCCGCTCAATGAAAACGCCGCGCGTAGCGCGGCGCTTTCGGACCCGAGACGCGGTATTGGCGCGTCAGACCACCGAACCCAGCTTGAAGATCGGCAGGTACATCGCGACCACCAGGCCGCCGACGAGCACGCCGAGGATCACCATGATCAGCGGCTCGAGCAGGCTCGACATGGCATCAACCGCGTTGTCCACCTCGGCCTCGTAAAACGTTGCGACCTTGCCGGACATCTCGTCCAGCGATCCGGACTCCTCGCCGACCGCGATCATCTGGTTGACCATGTTGGGGAACAGCCCGGTCGTTTCCATTGCGCGCTGCAGACGCTGGCCGGTTGCAACCTCGTCGCGCATTCTGCGTACAGCGTTTTCGTAGACGATGTTACCGGTTGCTCCCGCCACCGAGTCGAGAGCCTCGACCAATGGCACACCAGCCGAGAACATCGTCGACAGCGTACGCGCGTAGCGCGCGATGGCCGCCTTGTTCAGGATGGGACCGATCACCGGCAACTTAAGGATGAGCCGATCGAGCAACTCACGCATCGCCTTGGAGCGCTTCTTGAAATAGAAGAACGCGTAGAAGATGCCGGCGGTCACCAACAGGATGAGGATTCCGTTGGCCTGAACGAAGCGTGACAAGTTGATTACGGCTTGCGTGAATGCCGGCAAATCGGCACCGAATCCCTTGAACAGACTTTCAAACTGCGGAATGACGAAAATGAGCAGGATGGTTGTCACTATGATCGCGACTCCCAGCACGGCGCCAGGATAGAACAGCGCCTTCTTAACCTTTTTCTTGAGTGCCTCGGTCTTCTCCTTGTATGTAGCCACCTTGTCGAGGAGAGACTCGAGAGCGCCGGCCTGCTCACCCGCCTGCACGAGATTGACGTACAGATCGTCGAAGTAAAGCGGGTGTTTGGCGAGCGATTCGTGCAGCGAAGTACCTCCTTCGACATCGGACTTGACGTCGAGGATGAGCTTCTGCATTGCGGGTTTGTCGTGACCGCTCCCGACGATCTCGAACGCTTGGACCAGTGGAATACCCGCGGCGAGCATCGTTGCCAGCTGCCGGCTGAAGACCGCGATGTCTCCTGCGTTTACTCTGCCGCCCTTGCGGCCCTGGCGCTGCTTGCGGATGCGCGACGGTGCCACTCCTTGACGGCGTAGTTCAGCGCGCAGCGTCTGCTCATCGGGAGCCAGACTCTTGCCTTTGATGCGCGCGCCTTTCTTGTCCTTGCCTTCCCAGACGAAGGGGACATCGCGCTTAATTGCCCTGACTGTCGCAGTTGCTGCCGGAGCCATGAGTTAGTTCCGTCCTGCGTCACTCAACGATGACGCTGTTGACTTCCTCGAGACTGGTAAGCCCATTCTTAACCTTCTCCAGGCCGGCGCGGCGCAGATCCCAGACGCCTTCCTTCGCTGCCTGGTCACCGATTTCTACTGCGCTGCCCTGGGCGAGAATAATGCGCGCGATCGCTTCGGTCACCGGGAGCACTTGGTAGATCCCCATGCGACCCTTGTAGCCGTCGGTGCAGTTGGCGCAGCCCTTGGGGCCATAGATCTTAAGCCCGGAGGCCGCCTCCAACTCGGTAAATCCTTCCTTGAGCAGCGCTTCCTTCGGGACGTCGATGGGATGCTTGCACTGGGCGCACAAGCGCCGTGCGAGGCGCTGCGCGATGATGAGGCTTACCGAGGTGGCTATGGCGTACGGCTTCACGCCCATGTCGACCATGCGGGTCAGGGTCTGCGGCGCGTCGTTGGTATGCAGTGTCGACAACACCAAGTGACCGGTCTGCGCCGCTTTGATGGCGATCTCGGCGGTCTCGAGGTCGCGAATCTCGCCGACCATGATGACGTCGGGGTCCTGACGCAGGAAGGCGCGCATCGCCGCTGCAAACGTCAGGCCCACCTTTGGATTGACGTTGACCTGGTTGACGCCGGGGAGATTGATTTCCGCCGGGTCCTCGGCCGTCGAGATGTTCGTATCCTCGCGATTGAGTATGTTGAGGCCCGTATAGAGGGATACGGTCTTGCCGCTGCCCGTTGGACCCGTCACCAGGATCATGCCCTGGGGCTTGGCGAGGTACTTGGTATAGAGCTCTCTCTGGAAGGGCTCATACCCGAGCGAATCAATCCCTAGCATCGCCTGTGCCGGATCCAAAATACGCAGCACGATCTTCTCGCCGAACAGCGTCGGGCAGGTGCTCACGCGGAAGTCGATAGCGCGGTTCTTGGACAGACGCATCTTGATGCGGCCGTCCTGCGGGATACGCCGTTCGGCTATGTCCAGGCGCGACATTACCTTGAGGCGCGCCGCCAGCTTCGGGGCCAGCTGCACAGGGGGTTGGGCAATCTCCTTCAGCACGCCGTCCATGCGCAGACGGACGCGGTAGATTTTCTCGAAGGGCTCGAAGTGGATGTCAGACGCACCGCGACGAATCGCATCCAGCATGACCTTGTTGACGAAGCGCACGATGGGTGCGTCCTCAACGTCATCGCGCGATATCTTGTCATCGAGCTCGTCTTCGCCAGCCGTGACATCGAGCGATTCCAGGTCGACGTCGGCCTCGTCTTGTAGGGCCGACATCTGGCTATCGACCTGCTCGAGGGCCTTATCGAGCGTCCTCTGGAGCTTGTCGTCCTCGACGACGATAGCCTCGATGCCGAGACTCGTTGCGAACTTGACCTCGTCAATGGCGTGCAGGTTGGTGGGGTCGGCCACGGCGAGGAACAGGCGCTTGCCGCGGCGGAAAAGCGGTAACACACGGTGTTTCGCCAGCAGCTTGTCGCTGACCAGCCGAACGGAATCGAGGTCGAGATTGACCGCCTCGAGGTCGAACAACGGCACGCCGAATTCATTCGAGGCCGCGAGGGCAATGTCTCGGGCGTTGGCCGCTCCGCTGGCGACTAGCGCTGTGACCACGCTGGTCTTGCGCTCGCGCGCCATGTTCAGCGCCTCGAGCATGGCGGCCTCCTCTACGACCCCGTCCTGTACGAGCCGCTGGGGCAGCCCGCCGAGGCCGGAGCGAGAGCCGCCCAGCGCTAAAGAGGCGTTGTCATTCATGAACTTACGGCAACCGACCTGTGTCCGGAACGGGTAGTCTACCCAAGAGCGGCTCTGCAATTGTCAAATCTAAGCTCAATCGTCTCACAAGGGGGCTGGGGGGCCCCGTGACTGGCCTCCCAAAAGAAGAAGCCCCTCGAACGAGGGGCTTCTGAAGGGACAATCGACTGTGATTTTTATTAAGCGCGGCAGTTCGCCGGCAGATACTTGTCGAGGATCGACGTTGCATCGGCGGTCGACGGGACGGCGGGGTCCGTGGCGCCCACAGGGGCCACATGCCGGCCGCAAACCCAGATCACGTCGCCGTTGGGGCTGGTACGCGGGCGAAGATCCAGCTCGTTGCCACCCACGGTGGAGGCCGGGCCAATGTTCTGGTTCGCCTGGTCGCCGTACTTGATCGTGATCGTGCCAGTTGCAACGTTCACCTGCGTCACGTACTTGCCGCTCGGGAAGGCGGTATAGCCCAGCGCGGGGGTGGGGCCAGTGAGGCCCACCGGCCACGCGCCATTCTGCGCGAAGTACTCGGCAACCGAAGCCTTCACGGCGCCCGCCAGGTTCAGACCTTCAGTAACCTGCGAACGGATCGTGTAGTCCTGGTAAGCCGGGATCGCGATTGCGGCAAGAATGCCGATGATCGCGACCACGATCATCAACTCGATCAACGTAAAGCCCTGCTGGATCTTTCTCATCGATACTCCCTTCCGACTGCTGATTGAGCTGCGTGTCGGCCGTCATTCGCACGACCGTATCGCTTTCAACGCAACTGTCGTGCCACGACAACGCCGCGAGGCGAAGGTGTACGCAAACAGCCGCTTGCGCCGCTTCGTGAGGAAAGGTGCGATGCGCAGATGTGCCCAATTCCGGCGCGAGCGCCGGATAAGGTCAGCTTACAAGCGCTGACGTCAGCACTGCGTCAGAGAGGCTACTCCCAGCGCTAGTCGCGCAGCCCGAGCGTGAGCGGCGCGAGGAGGGTGAGAAGGTGCTGCGGATCGTACGGCTTGCCGACGTGGTGGTCGAAGCCGGCGAGCTGCGCGAGCACCTTGTCCGCGCCCTTGTTCCAGGCGGTGACCGCGACGAGCATCGGCGTCTGCGGGC
>CAZAXR010000023.1:0-80388 GCA_964489185.1 uncultured Steroidobacteraceae bacterium
TGTAGCACTCCGACTCGTCCACTTCGCCTTGCTCGCGCAGCGCGTTCGCCAAGTCCGTCAGCGCTGCGCGAATGACCTCGTTCTGACACCACTGCTGAAAGCGGCGGTGCACCGTCTTGTAGTTCGGATAGGACTGCGGAAGCATGTGCCACTGAGCGCCGGTGTTGAGAATCCACAGCACCGCCTCGAGCACCTTGCGCGCCGGGATCGGCTTGCGGCCCGGACGCTCGTCGGGGTAGTGCTCCTCCGGAAAATGCTTCCGGATGAGCTCCCACTGCGCGTCCGTTATCCGTAGCACGCGTAGATTTTACCTATGAAACAGCGTGTTTATTCGGTTTTGAGATAGGTTCTAAGTACATCAAGATGGGCGCGAGTTCGAACTTTGGCAACATGTTCAGCGTGCTCGGCGCGAGTCTGTTCCTGCCATTCCTGCCAATGGCGCCCCTGCAGATCCTCACCAACAACCTGCTTTACGACTTCTCGCAAACCACCATTGCGACCGACAACGTGGATGAGGAGTATCTGCTGCGCCCGCGCAAGTGGCACGTCGACTCCATTCGAAACTTCATGTTGTTGCTCGGCCCGGTCAGCTCGTTGTTCGACTACGTGACCTTCGGGGTGTTGCTGTTTGGCTTCGCTGCGTGGCACAACCCGAAGCTATTTCAGACCGGCTGGTTCGTCGAGTCGTTACTGACGCAGACGCTCATCATCCACGTCATCCGCACGGCCAAAATCCCGTTTCTGCAAAGCCGTGCCAGCGTGCCATTGATGCTGGCCACTGCCGTCATCGCCACTGTGGGGGTGCTGCTGCCGTACTCGCCCTTGGCCCGTACCTTGGGATTCACGGCATTGCCTGGCCAGTACTGGGCGGCGCTGGCGGGGATTTTGCTGGCATATCTGATGCTCACTCAGTGGGTAAAGGCCTGGTTCGTGCGCCGATGGGGAATGTAAAGTTGGTCTAACGAGGCAATAGCGCGGCAATCACTTATAGTGACCCTGGTTAGCAGCGTTACACTGGCCCCAAGCTTAGGGACCCGGAGCGGATCATGAGCGAGCATTATCATGCCTTGGTCTGGATTGATCATCACGAGGCGCGGATTTTCCACTTCAGTGCGCTGGAGGCGGAGCGCGCGACCGTTCGCAGTACGCATCCGCACGAGCACCTGCATCACAAAGCTAATACTCGCGATAGCGGACACGCTGGGATCGACCACGCTTTTCTCGAGCGGGTTGCGCAGGCCGTCATGCCCGCGGGCGCTGTTCTGATCACCGGCCCGGCCAGTGCCAAGAACGAACTCGCGGCACATATCGAGCAGCGGCACGAGCAGTTGGCGCAGCGGATCTGCGGCGTGGAAACGGTCGATCATCCAAGCGACGGGGAGCTGCTGGGGCTGGCCAGGAGATTTTTCCGTGCCGACGATCGCATGCGCGGCCAGATGCGCCGGTGATCGGCCAAGCGCGGACCAAGGTGATCGGGACGCGCGCCGCGTGCAGCGCAGCGGGGGCTGCAGCACTGCTGGCGTTGAACAGTGCCGCCGCTACCACCTCCGCTACGCAGCTTGCGCAGCAGGCAGAGGCGGTGTCAGCTGACGCAGCGCATGGGCGGATCCTGTATCTGAGGCACTGCGGGTCGTGCCACGGTCCGCACGCGTGGGGCGACGCGCCACGCGAAATCCCGGCCCTCGCGGGACAACGATCACGATACCTGGTCGTGCAGCTTGCGCGCTTCGCGACTGGCGAGCGCACTGGGTCAACTATGCACGGGTCTGCCATGCACGAGGCGCTGCAGCCGGCAGACGTCTACCGCCCGCAGGCAATTGGTGACCTCGCCGCCTATCTTGCACAGGCTGCTCGCAACCCAAGCCCGGCGCACGCTGAGGACCAGACGCCTGGCACCGCGAGCGCGACCTATCGGAGCGCGTGCTCGAGCTGTCATGGGGTCGATGGGGCGGGGCACGACGCCGAGCCAGTCCCGGCGATTGGCGGGCAGCACTACGATTACCTCTTGTCCCGGCTGCATATGTTCGACGGAGGCGGGGGCCACCCGTGGGGACTGGAGCAGATTGCGCACGCGACGCCGGCGCAGCAGCAGAGGCTTGCCGATTACATCTCGCGTCTGGCCTACCTCAGCTCCGGGACGTCACCATAGCTTCATTGTAGCTTCCGCGGGGACGACCGCTGGTCCAAGCGGACCGCCATTTCACAGTGACAACGCGCATCGGCGCGGCGTGCCGGACTGGGGCGAGTACGTATGTCGGCCCGGGCGCAATTGCGGGACACTTCCACGCAGGAGGTGTGTATGCATAGCGCTTTGCCGCTCTCATCAAGTAAGCGTGTAGCTCAGCTGAACCCCTTCGGTAACACCCTGCCTGGGGAGGAGCAAGCAGAGGAGCGTCGGCCGTGGCCCGGGGAGCAGGACTATGGTTGTGTCGACTGGTATCAGTACGCGGATACACCCATTGCGCCTCGGCCCGTAGCCGGTCAGCGTCCGCGCTCGATCCGAGACGAGCACCGCTGCTAGCCGACGCTTTCTCCGAGCTTCTGTACTCTCGCCAGCCAGTTACCGCGCCGTTGCGCGCTCGCCTCGACCCTGCCGAAAACGCAGGAGCGCACCGGGCCGATGCCGCAGAATCCGAGGATGTTGCGTTCCAGGCTCTTGAGGCTGTGCGCGCGGAAGTACCAGCGGTAGAACAACGCGGGCATTCCCATGGTTACAATGATGCGGGCGGACTTGCCAGCCAGCAGTTTCTTCGGCACTGCCCCGTTTGTAGCTGGCGCGAAGGCGAATCCTGGCCGCAGCACCTGCTCGAAGAAGCCCTTAAGCAGCGCCGGCATCGATCCCAACCACAACGGAAACAATATGACGACGTGGTCCGCCCACGCCAGGTCCTGCTGGCACGCGCGAATTGCCGGTGGCGGTGCGCCGGTGCGGAAATCGTCCCCGCTGCGCAGCAGCGGGAATTGCAGCTCACTCACGATGATGCTGCGGACCTCATGGCCGCGCGAGCGTGCGCCGTCAAAGTATGCGCGGCTCAGGGCATGCAGATACCGCTCCGCTAACGAGTCTGGGTGCCCATCAATGAGCAGGATCCTCTTGGGCGCTTGCGGCGTGGCCATCGGCGGGTTTGTACCCGAGAGGGACCTGGGTGCGCATCCGCAGAACTACGGAGCGCTGCTGCCTGTAGCATCGCTAGACTCGCGCCGAGGAGCGCATTATGGTGGATGAGTTTCTGCTCGAGCCGCGCGTTGCGTACTTCTCCATGGAGATTGCGCTGTGCAGCGAGATACCCACTTACGCGGGGGGGCTCGGCGTGCTGGCTGGTGACACACTCCGTTCGGCCGCGGATCTCACGTTGCCGCTTGTTGGGGTCACGCTGGTGAGTCGCGCCGGCTATTTTCGGCAGGTGTTGGATGCCGAAGGCCGGCAGAGCGAAGCACCGGACGCATGGGATCCGACGCGGTGGACACGGCCTCTGGATGCCAAGGTCGCCCTGCACATCGAGGAGCGGGTGGTATGGATCGGCGCGTGGCTGTACGTTGTTACCAGCGATCTGGGAGGGCGTGCGCCGGTAATCCTGCTCGATACCGACCTCGCGGAGAACGATGCGCGCGATCGCGGCATCACCCATTACCTCTACGGCGGTGATGATTCCTATCGCCTCAAGCAGGAGATGGTGCTGGGCATGGGCGGGGTGCGCATGCTGCACGCACTCGGCTTCGAGATCAGTACCTACCACATGAACGAGGGGCATTCGGCCCTGCTGAGCGTCGAGCTGTTGCGGCGCTTGGTGCGTTCGGAGGCGGACCGGCGCCCAGGGGAACCGCCGTATGACCTGCCGCGCGTGCGTGAGCTGTGTCGCTTCACGTCGCATACGCCCGTGGAGGCGGCGCATGACCGCTTTGGCTACGATCTCGTGACCCGCCTGTTCGCAGGCGGCAGCTACGTATCTGCCACGAATTCGCCACCATTGCCTGGGGAGGAAGCGACGCGTGGTCCCATCGACTTCGAGCTGCTACGGAAGCTGGGCGGCGCTGACGCCCTCAACATGACCGCGCTCGCCCTCAGCGTGAGCGATTTCGTGAACGGGGTGGCCAGACGTCACGCGGAAGTCTCGGCGCGCATGTATCCGGGGCATCAGGTGCGCGCGATCACCAACGGAGTACATCCCTACACCTGGACCGCCCTGGGCTTTCGCGCGCTTTACGACCAGTACGTCCCGGGGTGGCATCAGGAACCAGAACTGCTGATGCGTGCCGACGCGATTCCCGACGCTGAGCTGCTGCAGGCGCACCGGCTGGCCAAGCAGGTACTGCTCGACCGCGTGCGCGAGCTCACCGGTATGTCACTACCGCCCGAAGTCGCGACGCTGGGGTTCGCGCGTCGCATGACCGCTTACAAGAGGCCTGATCTCTTGTTCTCCGACCTAGCGCGCCTGCGGACCATTGCGCGTGAGCGCCCACTGCAGATCGTGCTGGCGGGCAAAGCCCACCCTCACGACGAGGAAGGCAAGCATCTCATCGCGCTACTGCACGAACGGGCGCGCGCGCTTGCCGGCGCGATCAGCGTCGTCTACCTAGAGAACTACGACATGGCGCTCGCTCGCTTGCTGGTCGCAGGCTGCGATATTTGGGTCAATACCCCTCTGCCACCTCAGGAAGCCTCGGGTACCAGCGGCATGAAGGCCGCGTTCAACGGCGTACCGAGTCTCTCGGTGCCCGACGGATGGTGGGTCGAGGGCGGCCTGGAGGGCGTAACCGGTTGGTCGGTCGACGACGCTGACGCCTTGTACACGAAACTCGAGCGGGCGGTTCTGCGCCTGTACTACGAGCGCGACGCGCAGTGGCGCAACTGGGTAACGATCATGAAGAACGTGATCACCAAGAATGCCGCATATTTCAACAGTCACCGCATGATGCGTCGCTATGCCACCGAGGCCTACCTGCGTTGAGGGCAGGCAATTGCGCCCGGCTACGCATAGTTCCGTATGGCACAGAAGCCGTGGCGGGGCAGACACTGCTGGCGGTGGCGGTGGAGTGAGCAGACACGTCGTGTACTTGCGGTGGCATGTGTGGCAATGCCAGGGAGTGGGACGTGGTGCCAGCGCGCGGCGTCGCGCTGCATGGTCCGTTGCAGCCGGAGCAGGATTGCTGCTGTGCGCACCCGTTTGGGCTGTTTCCTCATACCAGCAGGACCTCGACGCAGCCCGGCGCAGCGCTGCGGACCTCGATCGCGGCGCGGACCTGTTTCAGGTGTGCGCATCGTGTCACGGAGCCAACGGTGCTGGCGCGCGCAACGGCAGCGTGCCTCGAATCGGCGGTCAGCTGCGCGCGGTGCTGCTCAAGCAGCTCGTGGATTTCCGCCATGCGCGACGCTGGGATCCACGCATGGAGTCCGTAGCGGACAGCCATCACCTCGGCGCGCCGCAGGCGATCGCGGACGTGGCGGCCTATGTGGCAAACTTAAAAGTCCGGAGCCCTGCCGGCGTGGGAGAGGGCGACTTCGTCGAGCTCGGGGCGCAGCGCTATCAGCGTGACTGTGCGCAGTGTCACGGTTCCCGCGGCGCCGGCGATGCCAGAAGTCTCGCCCCACGACTGGCCGGCCAGCATTACGAATACCTGCGACGACAGATCTACGACGCCGTGGACGGACGTCGACCAAACTTCTCCGCGGGACATATTCGTCTGCTCGCGCGGCTGCAGCATGATGACATCGCAGGAATTGCCGACTTTCTGGCGCGGATGGACCTGCCCAGCACTGCGACTTCCGAAGGCGAGTCTTCGACTAGGTAGCGACGGTACCGCGCGACCTCCGGCGCATCCATTACCGTGCCCGGTGGCGGGCGCCTGCACCGGTAACTACGTATTGAAGGCCGCTGTCACGCCGCTCAGGATGAGGCGAGACTCAGGCGCCCGAACCTGCCGGGCAGGCTAATTTGATCAAAACGATACTCATTCCGAGCAGTGGCTCCGACACCGACGCGAGTGTCTCAACCACGGCGCTCGCGGTCGGTCGCCGGTTTGGATCGCACCTGCATTTCTTTCATGTGCATCTGACGCCTGGCGCAGCCGCGCAGCACGCGCACTTGGAGTTCTGCCAGGGCGCAGCGATATCCGGCGCGTTGCAGGCCCTGGATCAAAAGGGCAGCGACCTGTCCGCAGGCGCGGCGCGCAACTTCCAGGCTTTCTGCAGCGCCCACAGAGTGGAGACGCGGGACGCTCCGAGTGAGCTCGAGACCGTTACCGCGCACCGCTCCGAGGAGCGCGACGAGCCGCTGGCCCGCCTGCTGTTCCATGCCAGACACAGCGATCTGGTTGTGTTGGGCCGCCGCCGTAAGCGTGACTACCTCCCCGACAACCTCATCGAGGCGCTGCTGGTGGACAGTGGGCGTCCCATCCTCATCGCACCCCAGTCCGCGCCAAGCACGGTGGGCAGCACGATCGTTGTGGGATGGAAGGAGACCCCCGAGGCTGCGCGTGCGGTCGCGGCTGCCTTACCGCTGCTGCGGCAAGCGCACCGCGTTGTCCTGCTCAGCGTCGCCGAGGGTGAGACGCAGCAACCCGCAGGCGCGGAGGACCTGGCGCGCCAGCTGCGCTGGCACGGAATCACTGCCGAGGTGAGCCTCGTCGGGGAGCAACCCGCGGCGAAACAGGTTGCGCGATTTGCCGTCGAGCGTGAGGCCGACCTGCTGGTCGTTGGGGGCTTCGGCCACGCGCCGTTGCGCGAATGGATTTTCGGCGGCGTTACACAGGCGCTCATTGAGGACGCCGAACTGCCGGTCTTCATGGTGCACTGACTCAGGAACCCGGGCGTATGGCATGCGGCCAGGCTGATATCACGACAGCGCGCCTGCGGCCGATGCGCAAGCCGATAAGCGCAGACGAACTTCTGTAAACACTGCGTCAGCTACTGCAGCGCCAAGCCCAGCTGAGCCGCCTATGCGGCCACTGCGTATTTCGGGCGCCTGCCACCCCGCGTACGCTCAAAAAACGTTAAACGAGTGGATATCGTAGTTGAAGCCTCCTCGTTCCATTCTGGCAGTCGTCGATCATTCCAAGGGGGCGCGCGCGCTCGCGCTGCAGGCCACAAATCTGGCGCGTCAATTCGGCGCCCGCCTCGAGCTATTCCTGTGCGCTTCAGAGCAAGCGTACGTGCTGGCGCACAGTTATGAGCGCACGGGGGTCGAGGATGCGCGCGCGGAGTGTGTGGCGGAAGCGCGCGCCTATCTGCGCGACCTCAAGGCTGCGGTCCATGTCGACGGCGTCGACATCACCCTCGATGCGGCGTGTGAAAGCCCCCTGTACGAGGGCATCGTGCACAAGGTCCTGCGCAGCAGGCCCGATCTGGTCATCAAGCGGGCGGGTACGCCGGATGCGGATGGCGGTACCCCAGATCAAAACGACTGGCAGCTGATGCGCACCTGTCCGGCCACACTGATGCTGAGCCGCCGACGAGTCTGGGGCCGCCATACCCGCTTCGCGGCGGCGATCGATCTATCGGACGAGGAAACCATGGGCCTCGCGCAAGAGGTGCTGGAGTCGGCGTGCACGCTTGCGACTGCATCCCATGCAGATCTGGACGTGATCTATGGCGAGGCAGATGTCGGGGCGCAGGTGGCACCGGCACGTCTGGCCGCATTGCTGAAACTGTGTGAGGCACATCGTTTATCGGGCGATCGGATCCACGTCCTGTACGGCCAACCTGAGCTGACGCTGCCGGCGTTCTCCGCGCGGCAGCATTACGACCTGCTGGTTCTCGGCGCCCTTGGGCATCGACCGGCGGGCGCGCCGTTGCTCGGAACCCTGACTTCGAAGCTGCTTGACGCCCTGGAGTGCGACTTCGTGCTGGTCAAGCCCCCCGGTTATCGCAGCCCCATTGGAGGTGTTGCATGAACGTTGGCAAGATTTGTCGGCGCCAGGTCGTTACTCTTCTGCGTTCCGATGAGGTCGCTACTGCAGCACAGCTGATGCGGGCCAGGCACATCGGCTATATCGTGGTCGTAGATCCAGGCGCGGCCGACCATCCGCCGCATCCGATAGGAGTACTTACCGACCGCGATATCGTCGTCACGGTGGTGGCGCGTGATATGGACACCAAAGCCCTGTGCGTCGCCGATATCATGACTTCGCAGCCCGTGACCGTATGCGAAACAGATACGGTCGACGCGGCTCTGCGCGAGATGCGCCGCGTCGGCGTGCGACGCCTCCCCGTGGTGGGTCAGCGTGGAGAGCTGACCGGCATTCTGTCGCTCGATGACGTGCTCGATGCGCTTGCCGCACAGTTGCAGAGTGTCGCCGGCTCGATCCACAAGGAGCGTGCCATGGAAGGTGCATTGCGACCGTAAGCCGCGGAGTGACCGAGCCGGCAGCCTGAGCACGAGCAGACGCGTGGCCGAAGCGACTACTGAACAGCCGACGCCGCGTCTGTGCCCAGCTAACGTCGAAGTGACATTCGCCACGGCTTGCGCCACCAGCTGCGCCATCGACCGCGGGCGGGCGACTACTGCGGGTGCTTGGCCTTGTAAGCGCGGATCTGCGTATTCAGCTGTTCTGCGACGCCTTGCTCTTGATTGATCGCCGTGTTGTGGGCGGTGGTTCCAAACGCCTGGAGCCGCTCCAGCTCCTCGGGCGGAGCACCACGCCCCTGCTGCGCGGCAACCCGAGCGACGGTGGCATCTACGCACTTCGTGTAGGCATTGGTCGCAGCGTCGTACGCCTCGAAAGCCTGCCGGGCCGAACTCATCTGCTCGCGTGACGCGCTCGCCCCGTCCGGCAGCGCGGGGGGAGTCGGCAGCGCGCAGGCACCCAGCTCAGAACCGGCCATTCGAACCAGATCAGCGGGCAACGGCCGCGTCGTGCTCACTGCCGATGAGGAGGCCGCCGCGGAGTCGCGAAGCGCGCCAAGGTAGCCGCGCAGCGCCCATGCGATCACAGCGATCCCGAGCACGCCGGCGCCGGCCTGTAGCGCGAACCGCAGGCGCGACGGAACGGAGTCTCCCAGCAGGCGGCCGCCGAGCAGTGCCACCACTACCGCGAGCACACCAAGGCCCAGCAGGCCGACTCTCGGGTCAATAGGCATCGCGCGCGCGAGGATAGCACGGGCCCCATCGCTGCCTCGTATTGGTGCCGAGGCATGCAGCTGCGCACCCGCTCGGTGCGGCTGAAGCTTCACTCCACAGTCACATTCGATTGCAAGGCATTGTTAATTATCCGCCTAGCGGGTCCGGGCACGCGGCTTGCTGTTATTGCCGCAGCGGATCATCAGAGCCCCACGAGTGGGCAGTACACGGGAGCGACGCGCAGCGATGAAACTGGTTACCGCGATCATCAAGCCGTACCGCCTGGACGAGGTGCGCACCGCACTCAACGAGATCGGGGTGCAGGGGCTTACTGTCAGCGAGGTACGCGGTTTTGGCCGCCAGCGCGGCCACACCGAGGTCTACCGCGGCGCGGAGTATGCCGTCGAGTTCATTCCCAAGACGCGCATCGAGATTGCAGTCCCCGACGCAATTGCCGAACAGGTCATCGACGCGGTCATGCAGACGGCGCGCACCGGCAAGGTCGGCGACGGCAAGATCTTCGTGACCGAGCTCGTCGCAGTGGTGCGCATCCGCACCGGCGAAAAAGACGCTGCCGCACTGTGAGCAACCGTCCTCTGAGGAGACTCCGTTGATGAAGTCACTTCCACACTTGCTGCTATTCGGGGTGCTGCTCTTCTGCCTGCAGGTCGCCACTGCCCAGAATGCGCCCACTGAGGCTGCCGCGACCGGCGCGCCGGCGACGCCCGCAGCGGCTCCAGCCACTCCGCCGGCACCGACCGAGCCGACACTGGTCGGCACCGACAAGATCAGCGCCGGGGACACCGCCTGGATGCTCACCTCCACCGCCTTGGTGCTCATGATGACCATCCCGGGACTGGCGCTGTTCTACGGCGGCATGGTGCGCAAGAAGAACGTGCTCGCGACCCTTATGCAGAGCTTCGCGATCACTTGTCTTGTGACCCTGCTGTGGTGGGTGATCGGGTACTCCTGGGCGTTCACGCCCGGCAGCACCGCCTATTTCGGCGGCGGATCGCGCTTCCTGATGCACGGCATGAGCTTCATGAAGGACGCCAACAAGCTCACCGTATCGCATCTGGCACCGACCATTCCGGAGACGGTGTACGCGATGTTCCAGCTCACGTTCGCCATCATCACGCCGGCGCTGATCGCCGGAGCGTTCGCCGATCGCATGAAGTTCTCCGCGATGCTGATCTTCATGTGCGCCTGGTCGCTGCTGGTGTACGCACCGATCGCACACTGGGTGTGGGAGCCATCCGGATGGCTGGCCCTCAAGGGAATGCTCGACTACGCCGGCGGCACGGTCGTGCACATCAATGCCGGGATCGCCGGCCTCGCCAGCTGCCTCGCGCTCGGCAAGCGACTCGGCTACGGCCGTGACCCCATGGCACCGCACAACCTGACGCTCACCATGATCGGCGCCTCGCTGTTGTGGGTCGGCTGGTTCGGCTTCAACGCCGGCTCGGCCACCGCCGCCGACGGCCGTGCCGGGATGGCAATGGCGGCCACCCAGATCGCCACTGCGGCGGCGGCGCTGACCTGGATGTTCACCGAGTGGGCCGTGAAGGGTAAGCCAAGCGTGCTCGGCATCGCTTCCGGTGCGGTCGCGGGCCTGGTCGCGATTACCCCCGCCTCGGGGTTTGTCGGTCCCGGTGCATCGGTGCTGATCGGCTTCGCCGCCGGGGTGCTGTGCTTCCTGGCGGCGACCTCGCTAAAGCGCGCGCTCGGCTACGACGACTCGCTCGATGCCTTCGGCGTGCACTGCATCGGCGGCATCGTCGGGGCGCTCCTCACGGGGGCCTGCGCCAGTAAGGAGATCGCCGGCGTCGACGGTTCGGTGATCACCCAGCTATGGGGGGTGTGCACGACGCTCATTTACGGATTTGTCGTCAGCTTTGTGATTCTCAAGCTCATCGATCTGACGATCGGCCTGCGCGTCAGCGAAGAACAAGAACGCGAAGGTCTCGACATCTCGCTGCACGGCGAAAGCGTCGAGTAGTTCCGGCGTACCCGGCGACGGCGGTGGGACCGTCGTCGGGCTTTTTCCCACCCGCCCACCGGTCCCGCGCTGTCGCAGAACCGCGCGTTCGCCGCGCTCGGACCTCGAAAATCCTCGACCAGGGAGACACACCATGCGACACCGCAAGACCACGAGCATCCTTTTCATCGCCGGGACGCTCGGCGCGCGGATTCTGTGCGCCGAGGAGCCTGCGCGGGCGGCACCCTCTGTCGAGAGCGTCCTGGCCGCGTCCGGCGTCGCGGCCAGCGGTTATGTCGATGTGTCCTACCAATACCTATCGGGACTGGGGACGTTCTCGAGCGGGGTGCCCGACCGCGTTTTCGATGCGAGGCACGACAGCTTTGCGCTGCATCAGGCGGCACTCATCCTTGCGCGACAGCCGAAGGAGGGTTTCGGGGTGCTGGTCAACCTGACCGCTGGCCAGGACGCCGAAATCATAAAGTCTTACCCCAACACCGGTGGCTCGAGCTTCGATGTTACGCAGGCCTATGTGCAGTACGCGAGCGGGGCCTGGACGCTGATCGGCGGCAAGTTTGTGACTCTGGCGGGCGCGGAGACCATCAACCCCACCACTGATACCAACTTCTCGCGCTCGATCCTGTTCGGCTACGCGATTCCCTTCACGCACACCGGCTTCCGCGCCAGCTGCGCCCTCAACGATCAGCTGACCCTCACACTCGGGGTCAACAACGGCTGGGACCAGCTCAGCGATGCCAACTCGCAAAAGACCCTCGAGTACGGAGTGACCTTCACGCCCAGCAAGGCCTTTTCGCTCACGCTCGACGGATACCTCGGGCGCGAGCCACTCGCGATTGTCAACAATGCCGCTACGGACGCCGGCGGCGAGCGATTTCTCGCCGATGTCGTCGCGAGCTGGTCTGTCACTGACAAGATCACGCTGGTAGGCAATCTCGACTACGGTCGGCAGAAAAACGACGCCGCGGGCGCCGCGATCACGGAGTACGCCTGGGACGGGGCAGCGCTTTACCTCAATTACGCAATCAGCCCGCAATGGTCGGCCTCGCTGCGCGGGGAGGTCTTCGACGACCGGGATGGCTACCGAACCGGGGTCGTGGACGCCAGCGGCAACGGTCAGAAATGGAAGGAGGCGACGCTGACCCTGGGCTTCGCGCCGGCGAAGAACGTGCTGCTCAGATTCGAAGGCCGGTACGACAAGTCCGACGTGTCCGGAGCCTTCGTCGAGGAAGTGAACGCCGCGACCGGTGCGGTGCAGTCGAAGGATTCGCAGGGCTCGGTTGCGGTCGAAGCCATCTACCGGTTTTAGCACCGGCGCGCCCATGCCATCCGAAGCTGCAAGCGACGCCCGGCCGCTAGCCGGAAGATTGAGCTTTGAGCAGAGCCTTGAGGCCCGCCAGTCGTTTCTCCGCTTCCGCCGCGTCGCCGTGCGCGCAGGCGCTTTCGAGGGCCTGCAGCTGGGCCTTCATCCACAGGCCTCCGCGCCCATGAAGTAAGACCCGTCTGAGGCGTAGACGCGCGCCACTCCTGGTTTGTCCGGCCGCAGGGAGTCCACCACCTGCGCGTAGGGCGCAAGCGACTGCCGAAAGGCTGGATCGCAGCCACCGGCGTGGGCGGTCGCGCACGCGAGCAGCCCGAGCAACAAGAAGATCCTTTACTGCATAGCGGCGCAATTATGCCCCTGCAGCGAGCGGGGCGGGGACAGGACGGTGTTAGAGATTCTCCGAGTTTGTGACCCGCTCGCACTTTAGGGACGGTCTTGTGGCGCTAGGGGCTCCCCTGAGCTTCACCAGGGCCTCGGGGAAGCGCCTCGACAGGGGAACCGAAAGGCCACCCAGTTGCACCGCGTGATCACCCGAGCCTTCGGGCTTCAGCGCCGTCACGTGTTTGGCGTTCACCAGCCAGCGGCGATGGGTACGCAGGAAGCCGCGCGGCGACAGCTCGCCTTCGAGCGCCGACAGCGGCGAGCGCATCAAAGGCCGCCTGCCGTCACGCAGGATGAACTCCACGTAGTTCCCCGCCGCGGCGACGGCCAGGATTTCGTCGAGCCGGACGCGCGTGAGCTTTGCGCCGTCACGGATGTCGAACGTGAGCGATTGTGACGGCGCCTGCACCGGTGCCTGCTGGCGCAATACGTGATCCACCACCGTGAAGCAGGCGAAGAACAGCGCGTAGCCCAGGGAGTCCTTGCGCAGCTCGTACAGGAAATGCGGCACAAACGCCCCGAAATGGTAGTGTGCGCCCGCAAGGCGGTAGGCCAGCTCCCGCAGCAGCACAAAACCCCCGACGTGCGCCAGGGCGAAGCCCAGTAGCCCGGGCACGTGGGCGAGAAGCTTCCAGCGCGGACGTACCTTAAGGGGTGCCACGCGCCAGGCGATCCACGGTATCCAGAAGAACAGGATGAATGTGACCCAGCTGGTTCCCTCGGCGACAACGGCCGCGGCAAAACCACGGGCGGGATCATCGTGCTGGATGGTGATGACATTGACGGTGTTGACGACGGCCACCGTCACGGTGGCGATCGCGAGCGAGTACAGGAAGGTGCGCCATTGCCGCCCGTTCGTCCCTAACGGGTCGCCGCCGATCCCAAGCCATTGCCGCACAACACCCACGCGTCGCGCTCCGTCCCCTGATGCTTTACGGTGCGCCGCGGCCATGGAATATGGTTTCGTGTTCGGCGGTCGCTGACACGCGAGCCGCGGAGCGTTACAAGCCAGTATAGGGCCGGAGATTTGAGGGGAGAAGCCGAGTATGCGCCGACGAAATGTGCTCAAAGGTCTGGCGGCGTTGGCCGCGTTGCCGGGCATTTCACTGCCGCAGGGGCCGACGTGCGCGGCAGCCAGGCGCTTGATTCGCCGGGTACGCCCGGGGAGCGCCGGCTGGCCGGACGAGGCCAAATGGCGCGCGCTCAACGGCGCAGTGAACGGAAGCCTGCTTAAGGTGGAACCCCTGTTCGCGGCCTGCAAATCCGACGAACAGGGGGCGGCCTGTCAGGAGCTGCTCAAGAGCATCCGCAATCCCTTCTTTCTGGGTGATCAGGCTTCCGCGACCCAGGTGTGCGGGTGGTTCGATGCGTGGACTCCCGCGGCGAGCGCCTACGCGGTTCGTGCTCGGGACTCGCGCGACGTCGCCGCCGCCTTGAACTTCGCGCGGGCGAACAATTTGCGGCTGACAGTTAAGGGCACCGGCCACTCCTACCTTGGCACCTCCAACGCCCCCGACTCACTTCTGGTGTGGACGCGTGCCATGAACGAGGTGGTGATGCATGACGCCTTCGTTCCTCAGGGGTGCCTGGGAACGGTCCCGCCTGTGCCCGCGGTGAGTACAGGTGCCGGAGCCGTATGGATCGAGCTCTACCACGCGGTGACCACCGAGACGGGCCGCTACGTGCAGGGCGGGGGTTGCACGGACGTTGGCGTTGCGGGCCTGGTTCAGAGCGGGGGTTTCGGCAGCTTTTCCAAGGCATTTGGGACGGCTGCCGGGGGCCTGCTCGAGGCCGAGCTCGTCACCGCGGACGGTGAGGTGCGCATCGCCAACCCCTGCACTAATGCGGATCTGTTCTGGGCCCTCAAGGGCGGCGGGGGCGGCAGCTGGGGCGTCGTGACACGGCTGACCCTGCGCACGCATCCGCTGCCGCAGTTCTTCGGCGCAGCCTGGGGCAAGGTCAAAGCGCGCACCGATGAGGATTTCAGGACGCTGATCGCCCGCTTCTGGGCGTTCTACGCGGACAAGCTGTGCAATCCACACTGGGGCGAACAGGTGTCTTTCGCCCCTGACAACACGCTGAAGTTGTCCATGGTCTGCCAGGGGCTAGATAAGGAGGCGGCGCGTGCAGTGTGGCAGCCTTTCTTTGACTGGCTGCGCACATCGCCCCAGGCCTACACGATCGCGGACGAGCTCGGCGCGGGGGCCCTGGAGGCCCGCGCATGGTGGAGCGCTGACAGGAACCGCGGTCTTGTGAAGGACACCCGCCCTGGCGCGCCCGCCTACTACGCGTGGTGGGATGGCGATCAGGCTCAGGTGGGAGCCTTTCTGCACGGCTATGACTCACTGTGGATGCCGTTCGCGCTATTGCGCGAGCAGGCCGGACAGCCGCTCACGCACGCCGTCTTTGCTGCCAGTCGCCACAAGGAGGTGGGCTTTCACTTTAACAAAGGTCTTGCCGGTGCACCGCCGGAGGCGATTGCGGCTGCGCGCGACACGGCCACAAATCCCGCCGTTCTCGATGCCTTCGCACTGGTCATCATTGCCGACGGTGAAGGCGCGGCGTATCCGGGACAGCCGGGTGCGTCCCTCGATCGCGACGCCGCCCGCCGCGACGCGCGTGCGATCGATCGGGCCGCCGCGGAGCTGCGCAGAATCGTGCCCGATGCGGGCTCCTACGTGTCCGAGAGCAACTACTTCAACCCCTCCTGGCAGAACGCGTACTGGGGCGGGAACTATGCGCGGCTGCGTAGTGTGAAGTCGAAGCACGACCCCACGGGTCTGTTCTTCGTGCACCACGGGGTGGGAAGCGAGGACTGGAGCGCGGACGGCTTCACTCAGCTGCGCTGAAATCAGCGCGGCGCCGGAGCAAGGCGCGAGGCGATGCCGACCACGTGCTGGCCCTGGAAGCGGCACATCTCGAGCTCGAGTGCCGAGGGCATGCGCAGCTCGCTGCCCGCGCCGGTGACGCAGCTCGCGCCATAGGGCGTGCCGCCGGTCACTTCGCGCATGGTCGCGAGATCCTTGAAAGTATAAGGCAAGCCGACGACGATCATGCCGTGATGCAGGAGCGTGCTGTGGAAGGAGGTGATAGTCGTCTCCTGCCCGCCGTGCTGGCTGGCGGTGCTGCAGAAGACGCTGCCGATCTTGCCTACCAGCGCGCCGCGGTACCAGAGCGCGCCGGTCTGGTCGAGGAAGTTACGCATCTGCGCCGCCATATTGCCGAAGCGCGTCGGGGTGCCGAACAGAATGGCGTCGTACTGCTCGAGCTCGTCCGGCAGCGCGAGTGGCGCCTTCTGGTCAAGCTTGAATCCCGATGCCTTGGCCAGATCTGGTGGCACCAGCTCCGCGACGCGCTTCACCACCACCTCAGCGCCGGGCACCCGCGCGGCACCCTCGGCTTGGGCGTACGCCATCGCCTCGATGTGCCCGTAGCTGCTGTAATAGATGACGAGGACCTTGGGCATGGCCGGCTCCTTCAGGTCAGGTGGAGCTGCCTGCGGAGGAAGGCGCGGCAGCGCTGATTGTACGCCTGCGGGTTGTCGAGATTCGCGAGGTGACCCGCGTCGGGGATCACCGCGCGCTCACCGTGTCGGAGCGCGGCGCACAGGCGGTCGGCGGCCCGTACCCGCCCGGCGAGGTCATATTCACCGCTCACCACGAGCGCCGGGGCGCGCAGCGACCCGAGCCGCACCGCCGCGGCCTCGGGTGCGGCTGCGGCGGGAGCTCGCAGGTCCTCGCCCCGGTAGCCAGCGAGCATGGCCGCAAGCAGCGCGCGCGCCTGCGCATTGTCGGTGCGCAGCTGCATGAGCGGGTGGCGCGCCCACTCGCGGCGCAATGCCTCGATGCCCTGCGCGCGCAACAACGCCTGATAGCGCGACAACGGCACGTCGTCCTCGGGCGCGGAGTGTGCCAGCTCGGGCGGTCCATCGAGGATGAGCGCGCTGACGCGGTCCGGCTCGCTGGCGGCGAAGGCGAGCGCGCCGCGTACACCTTGCGACATGCCGAGCACCGCCACCTGCGCCAGCTCGAGGTGCCGGCACAGCGCCGCCAAGTCCGCGCCGTCACGCGCCAGGGCGGGGCGGCCGCCGGAGAGTCCGTGGCCGCGCCGGTCGAGGCGGATTAGGCGGAACGCGCCGCGCCACGCCGCGACCTGCGGCTCCCACATTTGAAGGTTCAGGGTCCAGCCGTGCACGAGCAGCAGTGCCGGTCCCGAGCCCTCGTCGCGGTAGCGCAGCCGCGCACCCTCGACCGTGAAATGGCGGTCCGCCGGGCTCTCCGCCGCAGCTTGCACGCAGGCGCTCATGTCGAGAATGTTCGCATAGCGAAAAACTTTTCGCTTTCAGGCTACGGCCTGACCGGGGAGGCGTCAAGCGCGTGCCGGGCCGCCTCAGACCTGTGCGCTGAGCGAAAGCCAAGGAACGGTGGCGAGATCAGCCGAGATCTGCCGGCTGACCTGCTGCAGCATGGCGAGACGATCGCGGACCAGTCGCGCCCGGGTGGTGCGGCGCGAGTGGCTCGAGGAGTTGAGCGCTGCCACCACGCGTCCGCGGTGGTCAAACACCGGTACCGCGAGGGCGATGACGCCATAGGCGAGCTCGTCCTCGACCGCGGAGTAGCCGCTGCGGCGCGTTTCCTCGATCAGCGAGCGCAGCTTCGCCGGATCGGTGACGGTGCGCTCGGTGAGCGCCTCGAGCTTCGCGCTCTCGAAGTAGCGCTGCAGGCGCTCCGGGCTCACCCCGGCAAGCAGCACCCGTCCGGTGGAGGTGGCGTGCGCCGGAAAACGGCTGCCGATGTGAGCCTCGAGCCGCAGCAAGGTGCGCACCGAGGCGCGCGCCACGTACACGATCTCCGACCCATCGAGCACGCACAGCGCCGCGGAGTCCGCGGTATTGCGCGCCAGCTCCTCGAGATGATTCTTCGTGACCTGCTCGATGTTCATCGACTCGAGGTACGCAGCGCCGAGCTCGAGCACCTTCGGCCGCAGCAGGAAATCGCGACCATTGCGGGTGACGTAGCCGAGCTCCTCCAGAGTGAGCAGACAGCGGCGCGCGGTGGCCGCCGGAATGTGCGCATCGCGCGCGATCTCGCTGAGGCTGAGCGCGGCGTGCTCGCGCGTGAAGGCGCGGATGACCGCGAGCCCCTTGGCGAGCCCGCCCATCACCTCACGGCGCGAGGGCGTTGTCTTACGGCGTGCCACGGCCCGGCAGTGTATTTCGATATCCGAAAGCCCGGAAGGGCGGGCATCGCCCTTGACGGGCCCGCGAGCGGGGGTTCAGTATGGTTTCGGATACCGACGATGATTTCGGTATCCGAAAATGTACCTTAGAGGGGGAAGCTTGAAGATCGGTCGCCAGGACCAGCGCAGCTCGGCGATTTCCACTTCCAATGAGACCACCATCGTGGTGCGCGGGCGCGACCTGGTCCGCGATCTGATCGGCTCGATCAATTTCACCGAGCATTTCTGGCTGCTGGTCACCGGCGCGCTGCCATCCGCCGGGCAGCGGCGCGTGCTCGATGCCACGCTGGTGGCGATCGCCGAGCACGGATTGGTGCCGAGTGTCCAGGCCGCGCGCCTGACACTCGCCGCGGCTCCCGAGGCGCTGCAGGGGGCGGTGGCGGCCGGACTGCTCGGCTGCGGCTCGGTGGTGCTTGGCTCGGCGGAGGCTGCCGGCCGGCTGTTCGCGGACATCGCCGCGCGCGCCAGCTCCCAGGCGCTGGACAGCGCCGCCGCCGAGACGCTGCGCGAGTATCTGCAGGCGCGCCGCGCCGTGCCCGGCTACGGGCACCCGCTGCACAAGGGCGGCGATCCGCGCGCGCAGCGGCTGCTGGAAGTGGCTGCCGAGGCCGGCGTCGCGGGCCGCCACATGGAGATTGCCGCGGCTGTCGGCAGGCTGCTGCCGCAGCTGAGCGGGCGAGACCTGTCGCTGAATGTCTCCGGGGCCATTCCGGCGGTGCTGCTCGATGCGGGCTACCCGCTGCTGGCGCTGAAGGGCGTGCCACTGCTGGCGCGCACCGCGGGACTGGTAGCGCACCTGCTCGAGGAGCAGCAGCGTGCCATCGGCTTTGTCATGTCACACGCCGCGGCGCGCGCCATCGATTACGACGGCGAGACGCCAGTGGGCTTCAAGCCGAGCGAGGAGGGCTAACTGCAGATGTCATCCGCGCTCGCCGGCATTCGCGTCGTGGAACAGGGCACCTTCATCACCGGTCCCTGCGCCGGGATGATGCTCGCCGATCTCGGCTCGGATGTGATCAAGATCGAAAGTCCCGACGGAGACCCGTACCGCGCCTACCAGGGCGGGCAGTACTCGCCGCACTTCCAGGCCTACAATCGCAACAAACGCAGCCTGGCGCTCGATATGAAGCAGCCGGCCGACTGCGAACTGTTCGCCGAGCTGATCCGCGAGGCGGATGTCTACATCCAGAACTTCCGCCCCGGGACCGCTGAGCGCCTGGGGGCAGGCGTGGCGCGGCTGCAGGCGCTCAACCCGCGGCTGGTTTACTGCTCCATCAGCGGATTTGGCGCCAGCGGGCCGTATGCGGAGCGCCCCAGCTACGACTCGGTGGCGCAGGCACTGAGCGGTTTTTTGAGCGTGGTGGTCGACTACCGGCGCCCACAGTTCTTGGGCCCGGCGCTCGCCGACGCGATCACCGGGCTGTATGCCGCACAGGGAGTGCTCGCGGCGCTGGTGCAGCGCGGCCGCAGCGGGCGTGGCTGCCATGTCGAGGTATCCATGCTTGAGGCGATGACGCATTTCGCGGTCGAGCCGTTCGCCGCGTACTTCGCTCTCGGGGAGACGCCGACCTCCGCAGACCGGCCGCGCCTCGCCCAGGCCTACATCCTGCACACCTCGGACGAGCGCCTGATCGCGATCCATCTCTCCTCGCTGGAGAAGTTCTGGCAGGGACTGGTGGCGGCGCTCGGGGCACCGGAGCTGGCGAGCGATCCGCGCTTCAACCCGCGCGAACGGCGCATCGCCTCCTACGAGACGCTCCGCCAGGAGTTGGATGACCGCTTCGCGCGCCAGCCGCTGGCGCACTGGGTCGAGCGCCTTTCGGCCGAGGACGTGCCTTACGCCCCCGTCAATCGAGTCGATGACGCCGTGAACGATCCGCAGGTCCAGCATCTTCGTATCGTGGTTCCGATCGAGGCTCCGCACGGCGCCGCGCGCGCGATACGTCCGGCGCTGCAGTTCGACGGCGCACGCTCCCGCGCGGTGCGCGCGGCGCCGCTGCTGAACGAACACGGGCCCGAGATACGCAGTGCGCTGGCGCGCGGCGCATCTTGGCCGGCAGCAGCCGCAGTGGGGGGCGCCTGAGGGCGCGCCAGGGGAGCTCCGATGCTGCTACCAACCATGCTCGTCGGCAGTTATCCGCAGCCTGAATGGCTCATCGACCGCGCGCGGCTGGCCGGCCGCTTTCCGCCACGGGTACGCGCCCGCGAGCTGTGGCGCATACCCGAGCCGTATCTCGCGCAGGCGCAGGACGATGCGACCCTGCTTGCCATCAGGGCGCAGGAGGAAGCGGGGCTCGATATCATCAGCGATGGCGAGATCCGCCGCGAAAGCTACTCGAATCTCTTTGCCACTGCCCTCGACGGCATCGATCTCGATCATCCCGGCACCGCGCTTGATCGCAGTGGACATCCGAACCCCGTGCCGCGCGTCGTCGGCGCCATCCGCCGCCGCCATCCCGTCGGGGTACGCGATCTGCAGTTCCTGCGCCGTCACACCCAGCGGCACGTCAAGGCGACCGTGCCCGGTCCGTTCACCATGGCGCAGCAGGCACAGATCGACTACTACGGTGGCAGCCGCGAGGAGGCCGCCATGGACTACGCGGCCGCGGTGAACGCCGAGATCCGCGACCTGTTCAGCGCCGGGGCCGACATCGTGCAGATCGACGAGCCCTACATGCAGGCGCGGCCCGATGAGGCGCGCGCCTACGGACTGCGCGCGCTCAACCGCGCACTCGAGAACCTCACCGGCACCACCGCCGTGCACATCTGCTTCGGCTACGCGGCCATCATTCACGTGCGCCCCTCGGGCTACTCATTTCTCCCGGAGCTTGCCGACTGTCGCTGCGCGCAGGTATCCATCGAGACCGCGCAGTCGAGTCTCGACTGCGCGGTGCTCAAGGCACTGCCGGACAAGAAGATCATTCTCGGCGTCATCGACCTTTCAAGCTCCACGGTCGAGCCGCCCGAGCTGGTGGCGGGCCGGATCCGGCGGGCACTGCCTTACGTTGATGCAGGGAATCTCCTGGTGGCACCGGACTGCGGCATGAAGTACCTGCCACGCGACCTCGCCTTCGGCAAGCTCCAGGCCATGGTCGCGGGCGCCCAGATGGTGCGCCGCGAGCTCGAAGGCACCGGCATGGCTGCGGGCACGGGTGTGAATTCCTGACAATCGCAAGCAGAAGAGGGGGTCTCACATGTTCACTGCGTTGCGCCGAATCATATCGCTGCTGACCGCTGCGCTCGGCGTGGTTGTTCTCGCCCAGCCCTTGGCGGTGCAGGCTCAAACCCAGACTCAGGCTCACCCCTCCGAGGGGGCCCTCGAGGAGGTGGTGGTCACGGCCCGCAAGCGCGAAGAAACGCTGCTGGACGTACCGGTGACAATGAACGCGTTCACCCAACAGACGATCGAGTCGGCGGGAATCGAGACTCCCCGCGACTTCATCGCGTTGGTCCCGAACATGACTCTGGTCGAGGTCCAGAACGTCGGCAACGCGTTCATCACGATCCGTGGCATCTCGCAGGCGCGCAACAGCGAGCCGTCGGTTGCGGTACTGGTTGACGGGGTGTTGGAACCTAATCCTTACGAGTTCGACCAGGAGCTGAACGACATCCGGTCGATCGAGGTGCTGAAGGGTCCGCAGGGTGCCTTGTACGGTCGCAATGCCATCGGCGGTGCGATCATTATTCGTACCGCGGATCCATCCGATCACTTCGAAGGGGCGGCCAAAGTCGGCGTGGACAACGGGGTATCCGAGAAGGCCCAGGTGGCCATCGGCGGTCCGATTGACTCGGCCGGGACCCTGAAATACCGCGCGTCAGTCAATTTCTTTAACACCGATGGCTACCTGGAAAACACTTACCTGGACAAGAAGGCCGACCCGTATCGGGACTATTCCGGAAGGCTGCGGCTGCTGTGGAAGCCCTCCGATCAGTGGACCGCCGACCTGCGATTTTTCGGCGATCACGTCGAGACGACCGCCTTCTACTACGTCATTCCGCGTGCCGACGAGGCCAACCCCTTCAGCAGCTTCACCACGCCGCCGAACGCGAACGACGTCACCAGCCCGATCCAAACCAACAACCTGGGCACCGATACCCGCGACGTGACGGATATCGCTCTCAAGCTCGATTACGCCGCGGGACTCGGCACGTTCACCTCGATCTCGGACTACGACCATACCAAGGAGATCGACACGGGCGATGCCTACGACTTCCGGCCCATCACCACGTCCATCGCGTACAACTGCCCAATTTGCTTTGGCGCGTCGCCGACGCCTGCGCAGGGCGGGCCGTTCGACTTAAGCCAGAGCCAGTTCATTGACGTGACCACCTACAGCCAGGAGCTGCGCTTCACGTCCAACAAGGTCGGCGGGTTCGCGTGGATCGCGGGGGCCTACTACATCCACACCGATCGCTTCATCTCCACGGACAATCTCATCGACCGGGGCCAAGGCGTGCCGCGTGTCTATCACAACCCGATTGTCGATCCGACCAATCCGTACGCGACCAATACGAACCTGACATTCCTCGCGGACTCGCAGAACAACAACGCCTGGGCGGTGTTCGCCGATGCCACCTACGATTTCACCAAGCAGTTACAACTCGATGTGGCGCTGCGCTACGACGAGGATCAACGGGAGAACACCACCGACACGCCCACCCAGTTCCTGCCCCCGGCGACACTGGGCACCGCTCGCAACGGCGAGGTGCGCAAGCAGACCTTTGACGCTGTGCAGCCCAAGTTCACGCTGCGCTACAAGCCGAGCGACACCGTGACCCTCTACGGTGGCTGGAGCCGCGGGTTTCGCAGCGGCGGCTTCAATCAGACCGGTGTGGGCGCAGTCGCCGCGGCCGCGGGCCACCTCGGCGTTCATGACATCTTCCAGGCGGAGATCGCCGACACCTGGGAAATCGGCGCCAAGAGCGAGTTCCTGGACCGGCGGCTGGCGGCGAACGCGGCACTTTTCTATACCACTTCAACCAACGGCTACTTCTTTTACTTCGACGCGACGACCTCGACTCAGAATCTCGGCAATCTCGACGCACGCTACAAGGGCGGGGAGCTCGAGCTGACGGCGATAGCCACGAATTGGCTCGACGTATACGCGAGCTTCGGCTACACGGACGGCGAGATCACCAAGATGGAGGATTCCACGGTGGTCGGCAACAAGCCGCCGCTGCTGACGAAGGACACCATCAACGCGGGCTTCCAGGTCCACCAGCCGCTCGGCGGCGGAGTGAATGGCGTGATACGTCTGGATTATCAGATGATCGGCCGCACCTGGTGGGACCCGTATAATCTGACCTCGCGCGATCCGGTCGATCTGCTGGACCTGCGCGCCGGCCTTGAGGGCAACCAGTGGTCGTTGACCGCTTGGTCAAAGAATCTGACCAACAAGATATACAACGCGGAGTTCTCGACAGGCGGATTCCTGTGGAGAGCCCCGCCGCGCCGCTACGGGCTGGATTTCACGTACAAGTTCTGAGAAGGAGAGACCTTCATGGCGCCCATGAGCAAGCTTCCCTCGCGGCTGCACCACAACGCCTACGTCACCAAGGACCAGGAGAAGACGCGGCAATTCTACGAGGACGTGATCGGGCTGCCGCTGCTTGCCACCTGGTGCGAATCGGACGAGCTGTTCGGCAAGTTGCGCACCTACGTGCATACCTTCTTCGGCATCGGCGACGGCGGTGCACTGGCGTTCTTTCAGTTCGCCGACCCCGCGGACCAGGCGGAATTCGGGCCGCAGATGCCGTTCACGCCGTTTCATCACATTGCGCTGGCGGTGGATGCCGAGACCCAGGCAGCGATCGAGGCACGCATCACCAAGGCCGGCATCCAGCCGCCCGCCACGTTTGTGCTGGAGCACGGCTACTGCCGCTCGGTGTATGTGACCGACCCCAATGGCCTGATCCTCGAATTCACCCGTGATCACCCGGACGTCGAGAAGATTTCACGCGCGCGGCTGGCGGATGCGCACCAGGAGTTGAAGCGCTGGCTGGCAGGGGATCACACCTCGAACAACACCTATCGCTGATGCAGGCGCTGCCTGGGGTAGCAGCATGAGCGGCAGCAACGGGCGCATCCTGATCACGCATGTCGGCAGTCTGCCGCGCAGCCAGGCCGTCACCGACGTGCTGTTCGCGCGCGAGCGCGACGAAGCTCGCGACCTCGCCGCCGATGAAGCGGTGATCCGCGAGGCGGTGGCAGAGGTGGTCCGCCGCCAGGTGGAGATCGGCATCGACCTGGTGAGCGATGGCGAGATGAGCAAGATCAGCTACGCCACCTACATCGCGCGGCGCCTGTCCGGCTTCGACGGCGACACCCCGCGCGAGCCTGGCCAGGACCTGGTCGAGTTTCCGAACCTACTGCGCAAGCTCGCCGAGCGGGGTTCAACCGCGAAATATCGCCGCCCGCGTTGCGTGGCCGCCGTCGCCGTCAAGGATCTGACGCCGCTCGCGACCGATCTGCGCAACCTTCAGGCCGCGGTCGCCGCCACGCGGCCGGCTGGGGCCTTCATGAACGCGGCTTCCCCCGGCGTGATCGCACTGTTCCAGCCCAACGACTACTACCGTACTCAGGATGAGTACCTGGAGGCGCTCGCTGCGGCGCTGCAGGCTGAGTACGAGGGCATCGTGCGCGCCGGCATCATCCTGCAGATCGACGCGCCCGATCTGGCCATGGGACGCCACACCATGTACCGCGACCGCTCGCTCGAGGAGTTCGAGCGACTCGCCGCGCGTCACATCGAGGTGCTCAATCATGCTCTGCGCAACGTGCCCGCGGAGCGGGTGCGCATGCACGTGTGCTGGGGCAACTACGAGGGGCCGCATCATCACGACGTCCCGCTATCGCGCCTGCTGCCTCTCGTTCTCAAGGCCAAACCGCAGGGGCTGCTGTTCGAGGCGGCCAACCCGCGCCACGCGCACGAGTGGGCGGTATTCAAGGATGTTGAGATCCCGGAGGGCAAGATACTGATCCCCGGGGTGCTGGCCACGACCACCAACTACATCGAGCACCCCGAACTGGTCGCCGAGCGGCTCGAGCGTTTCGCGCACCTGGTCGGGCGCGAGCGGGTGATGGCCGGCACCGACTGCGGCTTTGGCACGTTTGCCGGCTTCGGCCCGGTGGAGCCCGACATCGCCTACCTTAAGCTCAGGTCCCTGGTGGAGGGTGCGCAGATCGCCTCCCGCCGTCTGTGGCCCTAGAGTCCGGCGTACCGGGGATGAGCGTTCCTTTCACACCGGCCGCGGCCGCCGCGACAGCGGGGGCGGCATCGCAGCCATTCCGCTTTTACGACAACCGCCAGAAGTACCTGGCCTTCGTCACCACCTGCAACGAGAAGTCGGCCATTGCGAGGCGCGCCGCCCACGAGGTCGCTCTGCTGCGTCCCACGCCGCCGGCGGTGCGCCTGTTCGACGCCGGGATGGGTGATGGGACGGTCATCGCGCGTGTGATGCGCAGCACGCACCGGCAGTTTCCGACCGTGCCCATGTTCGTCGTCGCCAAGGAGATCAGCCTCGAGGACGTGCGCCTCGGGCTCGAAAAGCTGCCCGACCGACTGTTCGAGCATCCGGCTACGGTGTTCGTCGTCACCAATCTCAACTACGCCGAGGCGCCGCGCCTCATGCCACGCGACTCGCAGCTTGCCGCCGCGCTCAACTGGCAGGAGGTGCGTCTGAGTGGTACGACGGCGCACGAGTATGCGGAGCAGATCGAGGAGCTGGGGAGCACCCTCGCCGGCGGCTGGCAGACACGGCCGAGCCCGGCGAGCGGTAACCCGCTGGTGGTGCGTCCCTCGGTGCTGGTCATTTACCGCGAGGATCACAAGTTCCTGCTGGATGGCGTGATCCCCAAGCCCGGGCGGATCTTCGAGCACTACGACCTGGTGCTGGCCTCGCAGCCGTGGCGCGCGCGCACGGGCGCGGACTTCAAGGTGCGCAAAGTGCTCGCGCCGCTGGCGCGCAGCCTCGCACCCGGTGGCCGACTGCTCGCCATCCAGTCCTGGGGCCGCGATCCCGGGTTGGAGATCATCCAGGAGCTTTGGCCCGACGAGCGTCCCTTCCAGGTGGATCGTCACGAGCTGCTCACGGCGCTGAAGCGCGAACTCGGTCGGGACGCGCGTGAGTTCAATCTGGCCGCCCCTCCGGATGACAAGGCGGTGTTCCGCTATGAGATGCACACGTTGCCTTCGGAGATCGGCAATCGCATCGGCACCTCGACGCTGTTCGCAGCCTGGAATGCTGCCATTTACGTGAACCAGATCGAGGATGAGCGGCTCGATGCCGCGGTCGCGAATGGCTCGTACGTCGAGGCGACGCAACGTGTGCTGCACAGGCACGGCGGATTGTGGTTCAACGACGAGGCCTTCGTGGTCACGCGGCGGCGCGATTGAGCGATTCAGATTGAGAGCGGCACGCTGCCTTCGAGCACCTCGGTGGTGAGCTGAGGTCGTTCACCTGCGCGCCACAGCGCGGCGCGGTGGCGTACCCGATAAACCAGCGGGCCACCGTCCTCGCTCTCGCTGCGCTCCAGCGGCCGAGGAATGCAGACAAATTCGGTCTGCAGCTCGGAGGCCGATGCCGTGACCACTGAGTATCCGTGGCCGCCCATGTCGACGAACGAGAGATGCGGGGCCAGCTCTGCGTTGGAGAGCCTGCGTGCCGCCTCGACGTCGCCGCTGCGCGCGTACTCGAGACACGAGCGTACGCCGTGCCGCAGCAGCATGTTCACAGTGGGTCGCGGCCGGTCATCCTGCGGACCGCGTGCCAGAAACAGAGCCCGCAGCGCATGATCCTGTGGCAGCACGTGCTCGAGCGCCTCGACAACTCCCGGCGCTGAGATCGAACCGGTGACGAAGGCGACCCCGACCGGCTCGAACGTTTGCGGCGGCAGCGCCTTGGCAGCCAGTCCCGCCCAGAAGCTGTGACGGTCACCCGCGACGACCGCGAATCCCGTGATGCCGTGGGCGCGCACGAAGTCATAGATCTCGCCGCGCTCTACATAGGCGGTGCCGAAATCCCCGCCGAGCATGGTCGCGTAACCGGGCCACGGCCAGCGCTTGCCCACGCCCGGCGGCAGGTTCTGCGGATCGGCGCGCATATCGAGGGTCGCGATGGTATTGCCCCAGATCTTCCAGGTGGCCGCTGACTGCTGCAGGCGGCCGAGGAACCAGCTCTTCTGCTCGACGCCCAGAATGGTCTGCGGCGGGCGCTCCTTCCAGACGTTCGGGATTTCGAGAGCGTGGTCCGCCGAGGCGATGCTCGCCGGCGGTCGACCGCCGCCGTAGCTGCGGCCGGCGTCCAGGATCTCGGCCGCATACTGCGGAATCATTTCCGGGAAATCCTCGCTGGCCAGCACCTTCGCCTGTTCCATTCCGGTCGGTTCCTCGGAACGGTAGCTGCGCTGGTCGGTGACGATGAGCTCGACGTGTCGGCCGAAGCGCAGCGCCCGATAGCCTCTCAGGCTGCCGATGGCGGCAAGGTTGTTCGGCTCGGTCCCCAGGCCATGATCGTCGAAAGCCGTGACCGGCGTATCCATGACCTGCGGAGGGTCGAAACGCTCGAGCGCATTCTCGTCGAGGGTCGCGTGTTGCGGACGTACGGTGCGCGCCGGCTGGAACTCGAAGAATGCCTGGTTGGCGGCCACCTTGCGGGTCTGCGCGGGTCGGGTCTTGCCCTCGAACTTCTGCAGCGACTGCCAGCCGAGCCAGCTGAACTCGTGGTTATCCCACATGTTGACGAACGGCCAGTGCGCCCGCGCGTCCTGTAGGTCCGGGTCATGCAGGTACGCTTTGTAGATCGCCCGATAGCCTGCGATGTTGGTTGGGATATGGAAATCGCCGATCTTCTCTGCGTCCGGATAGCGAACGATGTCGCGCAGCCGGCGGTCGTACATGCCCTGCGGACGGTCTGGTGGATACCAGACGATCTCGTAGATGAAATCCCCCAGATGCAGCACAAAACTGAGCTGCTCGGCCTCGGGCCTGCGTTCATCCTCGAAGATCATTCTGCGGTACGCATTCTGTGCGCCGTCGTTGGCGTTCTGGCAGCTCACGAACGCAAACGAGACCTTGCGTGGATCATCCGGGCGCGGGGCCGTGATGGTGCGGCCTATGCGGCTGCCGTTGCCATCCCGGTCGGTGAAGCGATACCAGTAACGGCGCGCGGGGGCGAGCCCGCCGACGAGCACGCGGCACGTCCAGTCGGAAACGGCCGCGACGCGCGTCACCGCGCTCGCGACCACACGTGCGAATGCGGGGTCCTCGGCGACCTCAACCGTGAGACGCGCGGAAGCAGCGTTACTCTGTGGGCAGCGCGTCCACAACAACACGCTGCTCGCGTCGGGATCGCCGGAAGCCACCCCCTCGGGGAAGCGCTCGCGGCGCTCCTGCCAGCCACTCTTGGACGCGGTTGCACTGCCGGTGCGCCACGCCGCGGTTGCGCCGATCGCAGCGGCCAACTCCAGGAAGGATCGTCGGGTTACGTTTGGCATCCAGTTCGCCCCACAGCGGACCGTCACTAAGTATAGGTGGCAGAGCGATTTCGGCTACAGTGCGCGTCGGCCAACTGCCGTAGATCTGCGGGGAGAGGAGCACCGATGAGGATTCGCGCCAGTCTTGCATGCCCGCTGCTGTGGTTCTGTCTGTGCGGAGCGGCCGTGGCAGCGCCCGAAGCAGCGCGGGGCGGCTATGATGTGCTGATCAGCGGCGGCACGATCTACGACGGCTCGGGCAACAAGCCGTACATCGGTGACGTCGCGATCCGCGGCGACCGTATTGTCTACGTCGGCCCGCGCGCTTCCGGCACTGCGCGCGAGCGCTTTGATGCGCACGGCAAGGCAGTGGCCCCGGGGTTCGTCAACATGCTGGCGCACCCCGAGGAGTCGCTGCTGGTCGACGGCCGCGCGCTCAGCGACCTGCGTCAGGGCGTCACCCTTGAGGTGCTGGGGGAGGACTCGATGGGACCGCTGACGCCCGAGATGAAGCGCCTCGCCGTCAAGCGCCAGGGAGACATCAAGTTCGCCATCGACTGGACGACACTCGGGGAGTACCTCGGCAAGCTCGAGCAACGCGGCATCGCGCCCAATGTGGCTTCCTTCGTGGGCGCGGGCACGGTGCGTACCAATGTGCTCGGCGAGCGCGACGTGCAGCCGACCGCGGAGCAGTTGCAACAGATGCGCGCGCTGGTGCGGCAGGCCATGGAGGAAGGCGCCGTGGGCGTGACCACAGCGCTCATTTACGCTCCCAACACCTATGCGAAGACACCCGAGCTGATAGAGCTGGCGAGCGAGTCCGCCCGCTGCGGCGGCATCTACAGCGCGCACATGCGCAGCGAAGGCGATCGTCTGTTGGAGGCGGTGCAGGAGACGGTCGACATCGCGAAGGCTTCGGGCGCACCGGCCGAGATCTATCACCTGAAGGCGGCAGGCAAGCGCAACTGGGGCAAGCTCGACGCGCTGATCGAGGCGGTGCAGGCCGCGCGCGCCGCGGGCACGCGCATCACAGCCGACATGTACGTGTACACCGCCGGGGCCACCGGGCTGGACGCGGCGATGCCCCCCTGGGTGCAGGATGGAGGTCTGGAAGCTTGGATCGCGCACCTCAAGGACCCCGCGACCCGCAAGCGCGTCATCGCCGAGATGCGCGATCAGAACGCTCCCTGGGAGAATCTGTTTGCGGCGGCCGGTCCGGCCGGGACGCTGCTGCTCGAGTTCAAAAATCCGGCGCTCAAGCCGCTCACCGGCAAGACGCTCGCGGAGGTCGCGCAGCAGCGCGGCGTATCGCCCGAGGACGCTGCCGTCGACCTCGTGATCGAGGACGGCTCACGGGTGGGAGTGGCTTATTTCCTCATGTCAGAAGACAACATCCGCCGCGAGGTGGCCTTGCCCTGGGTCAGCTTCGATTCGGACGCGGATGCTCCCGCGCCCGAGGGGGTATTCCTGAAGTCCAGCCGCCATCCGCGCACCTACGGCAACTTTGCGCGGGTGCTGGCCAAGTACGTGCGCGAGGATAAGGTGCTCACACTCCAGGAAGCGATCCGCAAGCTCGCGGCTTCTCCGGCCGCCACGCTGTCGCTCGTCGATCGCGGCATGCTGAAAGAAGGTTACTTCGCCGACGTCGTGGTCTTCGACCCTGCTGCTGTCCAGGATCACTCGACTTACCAGCAGCCGCAGCAGCTCGCAACGGGTGTCGACGACGTCTGGGTCAACGGCGTGCGCGCCCTGCGTCAGGGCGAGGCCACACGTGCGGCGAGCGGGCGGACGGTGCGTGGTCGGGCCTGGACCGGCGGCGGCGGCGGCGGCTGCCGCGCGCACGCCAGCGATTGGACCTGGAGCAAGTGAGCGGCGGCGCCGCTGTGCCGGTCGCGCCCCGCGACCGCTGGTACGTGCTCGGGCTGCTCACCGTCATTTACGCGATCAACATCGCTGACCGCTTTTCGATTTCCACGCTTATCGAGCCGATCCGCCGGGAATTCTTGCTGAGCGACGCGAAGGTAGCGTTCCTGACCGGCGGCGCTCTCGGATTGTTCTACGTTACCGTGGGGATCTTCGTCGCGGTGCTAGCCGATCGCGCCAACCGGCGCAACATTCTGGCGGTGTCGCTGGCCATCTGGTCAGGCATTACCGCCTTGTGCGGGCTCACGCAGAGCTTCGGCCAGTTGCTGCTGGCGCGCTTCGGAGTCGGCATCGGCGAGGCGGGCGGTACGCCCCCCTCGACTTCGATTCTCGCTGACAAATTTCCGCCCGCACGCCGCCCCATGGCGCTGACCGTGTTCGCGCTCGGAGCGTGTCTCGGGGCCTGGCTCGGCTCGAGCGTGGCTGCGGCGGCGGCGGAGCACGGTGGCTGGCGGCTGGCGTTCCTGGTGCTCGGGGTCCCGGGCGTGCTGGTGGCATTCATCGTATGGTTGACCGTGCGCGAACCGCGCCGCGGGCAGCTCGATGCGGTGGCTGCACCGCGTGCCGCTCCCCTGAGTGAGACGCTGCGGTTCATCGCCACCCAGCGCTCGGCGACCCACCTGCTCGTCGGTGGCGCGGTCGCCACCTTCTGGAGCTGGGGCCTCATGTGGTGGACGCCCGCCTTCTTGCAGCGCTCGCATCATATGACGCTCGGGCAGGCCGGTGGGGCGCTCGGCAACATGCATCTGATAGCCGGCACCGCCGGGACGTTGCTCGCCGGCGCCCTCATGGCGGTACCGCGCGCCGCCGATCCGCGCTACGTGACACGCCTGCTCGCGGTGGTCGCCGTGCTCACGACTGTCCCGTCAATCCTCGCTTACTGGGTGGTGCCGGACAAGGCGGCTCTTACCTGGTTGTGGATCTTCGTGCCCGGGGTCTACTTCTATATCGGACCGATCCTCGGGCTGCTGCAGAACGTGGTGCCCGCCAATATGCGCGCCACCACCTGTGCGCTACTGCTCTTTACCGCGAACATCGCCAACCTGCTGCTCGCGCCTCAGATCATCGGGTGGCTGAGCGACTGGTTTGCCGCCTCGTTCGGTGCGGGCGCCGAATCGCTGCGCTGGGCATTGCTGCTGCTCGGTCCTACCGGCTTCTGGGCGGCATGGCATCTGTGGCGCAGCGGCGCCACGATCCGCGAGGACGAAGCGCGCGCCGCCTGAGACCCCGTAGCCACGAGACGGGCAGCCGCTCTCCGCTGGCGCCGCCGGGAGTCCCGCTCGTGCCCGGTTGCGCGCACCATCGTGGCAGCCGTGCCTAAACTTGCGCATGCCAGCGAGTGCCGTACGGGCAAGTGTGTTTCTTTGCACGGCACTGGCCGCGTGCGCGGCTTCGCCTGAGCGTGGATCTTTTCCTCAGTTAGCTGCGTCGATACCGGAGGCGCAGCACACCGCGGCGCCGACGAGCAGCACAGGTAGCGACGCAGCCCTCGACGCCAGCTTGGTGCGCGAGGGCTATCGCATCGACAGGCGTGGCGCTCAGGTGCGCTACTGCCGCACCCAAGTGACCACCGGCACCGCGTTTTCCAGCACGGTGTGTTTGACGCCCGATCAGATCCAGGCGCAGCGACGCAGTCTGCAACAGTCGCAGGACACGTTGGCGCAGCCGCGGGGCATTACCTGCACGGGGAAGCTGTGCTCGGGCGGCTGATATCGCGGCCCGCAAGGGCAGGGTGCAGCTGAGGCGCCGCCGTTTCGCAGTCCCCGGGCGCACCGCATGCGCCACGGCGAGTCCCGCTCACGCCGGTCCGCTGACCTCCCGAGCCGATTCGCTCCTAGACTGCGGGGATGGAGGTCCTGGACTACCCGCGGCCACTGGCCCGACCGGTGGCTCCGGTCCCTGCCGTCGAGCCGTTGGCTCGCGCCGAGCCCGGTCCCTGGGGCGTGATCTTGGGGGTGGGTGGATTGTGCTGGCTGCTCGTGACGCTGACGGCGCTGCTTTGGATGCTGCCGGCGAGCGGCACGATGCTGGACGGCATGTACGTGGTGACCAACCGCGCACGCACGGTACAACACCTGCTGGTGTTCTCGGTGGCGGCGTCGGCGTACCGCGTGGCCATTGCGCTCGGATGGCCAAGCTCGCTGCTCGGCCGCACGCGCGTCGCGTTGGCCAACTCGCTGCTGGCGCTGTTGGTGGTGTTCTTTGCGCCGCTGGCGCTGGCCTTGGTGGCTGGGTACGTCGACGGACGGCCGCTCGAGATGCGCGACACCTTCGATGCCTGGGTGCCACCCTCGCTCAGTTGGGCCGCCTGGGCGGCTCCCTTACGCTTCTTCCTGCCACCGTATGTGTTGGGCCTGTGCGCCATCGCACTGGTGCTGCTTGCCCGCCGGCAGCATCACGAGGCACTACGCAGCGCCAAGCTCGCGAGCGCCTACTCGGCCGCGCGCATGGCCATGCTCTCCGCACAACTGCAGCCGCACTTCCTGTTCAACTCTTTGCACGCGATCAGTGTGCTTATCGACGACAGCCCGCGGCAGGCCTCGATCATGCTTGCGCGCTTGGGCGACTTCCTGCGCCATGCACTCGAGAGCAGCCATTGGCCCTGGGTCGACGTCGCCACCGAGCTCGCCGGGCTCGAGGCCTACCTCGCCGTTCAGCAGACCCGCTTCTCAGACCGTCTGAGCATCTCCATAGACGCCAGCCCCGAATCGCTCGCCGTCCACGTGCCGTCGTTGCTGCTGCAGCCACTGGCGGAGAACGCCGTGGAGCATGGCCGCAATGAGGGCGGTCCGGCGCTGCACGTGCGCGTGGCCGCATCCGTCATCGGACAGCGGCTGTGCATCACCGTGAGTAACAGCAGCCCGCGTCTGCCTCGGCACCTGACGCCGGCGGACTACGGGCACGGCCTGCTGAATGTCGACCTGCGGCTGCGCGCCGCTTATGACGGGGAGGCGCGCCTCAGCGTCGGGCCGGACCTGCATGGCGGAACGAGCGCCATCCTCAATCTGCCGCTGCGCGGGGTGGCCTCGCGCTCGGCCGCGGCACCACCGCCATGAGCGTCATCCCGACGTTCGTAGTGGACGACGAGCCGCTGGCGCGCAAGCGCATGCTGCGCCTGCTGCGCAGTGATCCGGACATTGACGTCGTCGGCAACTTCGGCTCCGCCACGGAGGCGGCCACCGAGGCGCGCGAACTCGCCCCGCAGCTGCTGCTGCTCGATATCCGCATGCCCGAGCTCGATGGCTTCGAGCTCGTTCAGTCGCTCGCCGGGCAGGGGATGAACCCGTACGTGATCTTCGTCACCGCGTACTCGGACCGCTCCATGGACGCATTCGCGGTCGGCGCGATCGACTACCTGCTGAAGCCCTTCGACGATGAGCGCTTCGCGCGCGCCATTGCGCGCGCCAAGTCCCTGATCAGCTCCGCAGGCGCTCCCGGGGCCCCTCCTGCGACGCAACGGCCCTCCCTGGCCGGCGGCCGCACGCGCCTGCTGCTATCCGAGCGCGGCAAGGTGGTGGTGCTGGCGATGCGCGACATCGAGTTCGTGCAGGCGGCGGCCAAGTACGTGAAGATCTACGCGGCCGGCCGCTGCTATTCGTTCCGGCAGTCCCTCGGACAGCTCGAGACACGCTTGGATCCGGCTTCCTTCGTGCGTGTGCACCGTTCCACGCTCGTCAACGTCGAGCATATCGCGGAGATGCATCCACTCTTTCACGGCGACTACGAGCTGATTCTGCGGCGCGGCACGCGGCTGACGCTCAGTCGCCGCTACCGCGAGCGCCTGGCGCCGTTCCTGCTGGAATAGTCAGCCGGGCAGCTGCAACTCCACCGTCCGCGTGCGCACGCTGCCCAGGCGCACGTGCCCGCGCCAGTGCGGACCGCGCCAGTACACCGCGTTGCGACGCCTGACTATGTGACCGCGCACGTGATGCAGTCGCGGGCCGCGGCGCGGCGTCCCCACAGTGTCCGCGGCCCGCTGTGGGGGCGGTGCGAACACCGGCGCGGACACCTCGATGTGCTCGAGCAGCGGCGGCTTGCCGAGCCGCGCGCGCTTCGCGTTGAGGCGCGCTGGGCGCACCGGCTCACGCACCAGCTCGGCGCGGATCGCCATCAGCAGGAACAGGGCGAGCAGCATCGGTATGTCAAGGACTACCGCGGCCAGCGAGCGGCGGATGACGTGCGCACGCGTTGCGGCATCGAGCGGCACGCTCGCGTAGTAGCGCTGCCAGGCGCTATCGAGCCGGAAGCTCGCGCACTGCAGCAGCTCGTCCGACTGCGCGTTGTGCGGGTCGCGAACCGCGACGGCCTGGCCCTCGAGTAATGCCTCGGGGCCACAGCTCGCGCCGCCGCCATCAAAATCGAGCAGTGTTTCCACCGGCGCGAGCAGCGCCTCGGCGGGCTCGCGCGTCAGGCAGAACGTGCGCAGGGTGCCGGTGCGGCCACCGGGCCGCGCGCTGATGAGCGCACCGGCGCGCACCACCTCGGGCGTATAGGGGGCCGCCAGCTGCGGCAGCGCGCGCGTCAGCGCGGTGCGCCGTGCCCCTTCGTCCCACTCGAGCCACAAGCTCTCGGCCGGCAGGTGCAGCAGGTCCAGACAGCCGGAGAGCTCGTCCCCCTCCGAGTAGGCAAGCGCCGTGCAGGTACGCACCAGGTCATCCGACAGCACGTAGCGCAGCGGGCAGAGCTGCAGCCGCCGCGCGAAGTCGTTCGCGCCGGTGAGACGCCACAGCTCACCGCCCTCCTGGCGCACCACGAAGGGGGTAGTGCACTGCGCGATGTGATCCAACAGCCGCAAGACCCGCACCTCCAGCCCCGGCGGCCAGCCTAGGAAGAAGCGCGCACACACCGCAACGGCGCCGGCGCGAGCGGCGTCTGCGCACGCCATGAACGGGCCAAGGCCTGCACGAGCGGCCGCGGTACGAGCGGGCACTCGTCAGCGCGCGGGCGTTGCGCCGATCCCACGCATCGACGCGTTGCTTGCGAGAGCCGCGTCCGAGGCAATCAAACACTCCGCTCGCGCCGCGAAGCGCTCCACTGGCGCCTGTTGGGTTGCGGACACGACACGCGCGTCGCTACGTTTTCCGCGGCGTTGCGCCCATACGGGCGTCGACGTGCCGCGGGGGCGATCGATCCAATGAGGGAGAAAATCCATGACAGCAGCTCAGGCGCGTGATTCGGGTATGAGCGGCGCGGTCGCTGGCACGCTGCGGCGCTTCCTACGTCGCAGTCGGCACTGGCTGGGCGCCGCGGCGCTCGCGCTGTGTCTGCCGGCCGTGGCGCAACAGGCGCCGCGTGCCGACGCTCCAGCGGCCGCGCCTGTCGTCGAGGAAGTGGTGGTCACCGGCTCACGCATCGCCGCCCCCAACGAGACCAGCACCAGCCCCATCCAAGTGGTCACCAGCCGGGAGCTGCAGCAGGGCGGCAAGACCGACGTCATCGATCTCATCAATCAGCTGCCGCAGAACTTCCAGAACGCGGCGGTCGACTTCAGCAATACCTCTTCGGGGCTGTCTACGCCCGGCGGTATCACCACTGCGGACCTGCGCGGCATCGGCCCGCAGCGCACGCTGGTGCTGGTGAACGGACGCCGCCTCGGGATCGGCGACCCGAACACCGCCAACCCGAATCCGGCGCCGGACCTCGACCAAATCCCGGCGGCGCTGATTGATCGCATCGACGTGGTCACCGGTGGTGCTTCGGCAGTGTACGGGTCGGACGCGCTCGCCGGCGTCGTCAACTTCATCATGAAGAAGGATTTCGTCGGGGTACAGCTAGACGGTCAGTTTGGCGAGTACTGGCACGACAACCACAACACCTGGGTGCAGAACCTGCAGGCGCAGGCAGGCGACACCGTAGTGACTGGCACGCGGCATGATGGTCAGAACCGCAACTTCAGCCTGGTTCTCGGAACCAGTCTTGCGGATGGGCACGGCAACGTGACCGGTTATCTGACTTACCTCAAGGCCGAGCCGATCGCGAGCTCGCAGCGCGATTTCGGCGGCTGCCAGCTGGTGCTCAACGCTGCCAAGGACGGGGTGGCGTGCACCGGCTCACCCAACTCCAACCTGTTCGGACTGCCCGACGGCAACGACTACTCGGTGGTCGGCAACCAATTCCTGCCGTTTCCGCATCCAGGCTCGGTGCCGCCGCCCTTCTTCAACTCGCAGGCCTACATCTACATGTCGCGTGGGGATGAGCGCTACAACGGCGGGTTCTTTGCGCACGTCGACATCAACGATCACATCAAGCCGTATGCTGAGTTCGGCTTCATGGATGACCAGACGCACATTGCGATTGCGCCGTCGGGTCTGTTCCAGACCAATCCGCTCGATCCGACCGGCAACGGCAACTTCAACATCAACTGCAGCAATCCGCTGCTGAGCGCCCAGGAGGCGGCGCTCATGTGCACACCGGCGCAGATCGCGGCCGATGCCGCAAATCCGGGCTCGGTGAGCGCCAACGTCAACATCGGCCGTCGCAATATCGAGGGCGGCGGCCGGCAGTCGTTTTGGGAGCACACCAACTACCGCGGGGTAGCGGGGGTGAAGGGTGACTTTGCGCAAGCATGGTCGTACGACGCGTACGGCTCGTACTACTACACCTCGCTGTTCAACTCCAACACTAACTTCCTGGACTTCTCCAAGGTCAACCAGGCCCTGCAGGTGACCGGCACGGCCGCCAACCCGGTGTGCATCAGCGGGCCCCCGTGCGTGCCCTGGAACATCTTCACCCAGGGGGGTGTCACGCAGCAGGCGTTGCAATTCCTGTATTCCCCGGGGACCTCCTTCGGCACCTCCACCGAGCGCATCCTGCACGCGGACATCACCGGAGATCTGGGCAAGTACGGCGTCAAGCTGCCGTGGGCCAACGACGGAGTCGCCGTCAACCTTGGTGCCGAGCACCGCAATGACGCGCTGACCTTCGCGCCGGACTCGGCCGAACTCAGCGGACTGCTGTCGGGCTTTGGCGGCGCCTCGGTCGCCATCGACAACAGCATCTCGGTCACCGAGGGTTTCATCGAACTGCGCGTGCCCATCGCTCAGGATCAGCCGGGCATCCGCGATCTGAATTTCGACGGCGGCTTCCGCCACTCGAAGTACGACTTGTCGGGCGGCGTCAACACTTACAAGTTAGAGATCCAGTACGCGCCGGTGGCCGATGTACGCTTGCGCGGCAGTTACCAGCGCGCGATTCGTGCGCCGAACGTGCTCGAGCTGTTCGCGCCGCTGTCCTTCAGCCTGATCGGCGCGCCGGGCGTCGACCCGTGCGCTCCGACGCGCGATGTCAATACCGGGGTGCTGGTGCCGGCAACCGCAACGCTCGCGCAGTGCGAGCACACCGGGGTGACTCCCGCGCAATACGGCAACGGCGGCTCGACCAACACCATCAAGCAGTGCGCGGCGTTGCAATGCGGGCAGCTGCTGGGAGGCAATGAGGCTCTCAAGCCCGAGCAGGGCGATTCCTACTCCGTCGGTGTCAACATCACACCCCACAGCCTGCAGCACTTCTCGGCGAGCATCGACTATTGGGATATCAAGCTCAAGGACGTGATTGGGGTGATACCCGCGACCATCAGCCTGCAGACCTGCCTCGCGACCGGCAATCCGACCTACTGCTCGCTGATCACGCGCACGCCGCAGGGGTCGCTGTCGGGCTCGAGTGTGGCCTCCGGCGGCTACATCTCGCAGACCGGACAGAACGTTGCGGCGGCCGAGGTGAGCGGCATCGACGTGCAGCTAAGTTACAACCAGCCGCTTACGAGTGCCGGATCGCTGAATTTCCTGCTCTCCGGATCGGCCATGCTGAAGAACACCACCACTCCGTTCGCAGGCGCGCACACCTACGACTGCGTCGGGCTGTACGGTCCGACCTGCCTGACCATCACGCCGCACTGGCGTCATAACCTGCGCGCGACCTGGGTAACGCCTTGGAGCTGGGAATTCTCGGCCCAGTGGCGCTACATCGGAGCGGTGAGCCTCGACTCGAACACTTCGGACCCGACCCTCAGCAACGGCAGCTACGATGCCTTCGATGCGCGCATGCCCGGGCAGAGCTATCTGGACCTGTTCGGCAGCTGGACCGTGACCAACGGTGTGGAGCTGCGCGCCGGCATCAACAACCTATTCGACCGTGACCCGCCTATCGTGTCCTCGAACGTCGCCGCCTCCGGCGCGGCCAACTCGTTCCCGACCTACGATCAGCTCGGCCGCCAGGTTTACGTGGCGTTCACCCTCAAGTACTGAGCCGCTGCGCTCCGGGCGGTCCCCTCGGGGACCGCCCGGATCAGTCCGGATACAGCCCGCGCACGCGGCCAAAGAGCCGGGTGAGGCTGAACAGCGCGTCGATCGCGGGGGTGGCGACCCCGACGCGCTGGCCGATCTCGCGCACCGCACCGACCAGCGCGTCGAGCTCGATGGGCCGCGCGGCATCCACGTCCTGCAGCATCGAGGTCTTGAAGGTCCCGAGCCGGCGCGTCACGGCGTGCCGGTCCTCGGGCGACTCGCGCACGTCGCAGCCGATACGAGCGCCGACCGCAGCCGCCTCGCGCATGGCGCTGGAGCAGAAGCCACGCACCAGCTCATCGTCCAACACCCGGTCGGTCGTGGCGCCGGTGAGGGCCGAGACCGGGTTCATGGTCATGTTGCCCCACAGCTTGTACCAGATGTCGTAGCGGATCCGCGCCGAGGTCTTCACCTCGAAGCCGGCGCGTGTGAATAGCGCGCCGAGGGCGTGCACGCGGGCCGAATCCCCGCCGGCGGGCTCCCCCAGGATCAGGCCGCGACCCATGCGGTGCACGGCGATGCCCGGGGCTGCATTGACCGCGCTGGCGTGCACCACGCAGCCTACGACGTGCTTGAGCGGAATGGCCGCAGCGATCGCGCCGCCCGGATCGACGCTTGCGAGCGGCTCGGCACCGAGCGCCGGTATGCCGGCACTGAACCACCAGGGCACTCCGTTCATCGCCGGCAGCACCACCGTTTCCGGACCGAGCAGCGGGGCCAAGGTGGGCGCGAGCGGCGGCAGGGCCGGTGCCTTCAGCGTCAGGATCAGGAGGTCCTGCGGGCCGAGTTCGCTTGGGTCATCGGAGGCGAGCGCCACCGGTGCGCTCAGCAACTGGTCATTCTGTCTGAGTCGCCAGCCGTGATCGCGCAGCGCCACGAGCGTCGTGCCGCGCGCCAGCGCCGACACCTGCGCTTCGCCGCCGAGCGCGAGACGGGTGCCGAGGAAACCCCCGATGGCACCTGCACCGACTACGCATGCCTTCAAGGGGCAAGACTCCGACGGCCGCGCAACGCCGCCGGCCTAGCCCATGTGCAGACCACCGTTGAGCGAGAAATCGGCGCCAGTGGCGAAGGCGGCTTCATCGCTCACCAGCCAGGCGACGATCGAGGCGATTTCGTCGGGTTCGCCCAGACGTTTGAGCGGAATGCTGCTCACGATCTTCTCGAGCCGCTCCGGCTTGACCGCGCGCACCATGTCGGTACCGATGTAGCCCGGCGAGACCGTGTTGACGGTGATGCCGCGCGCGGCGACCTCCTGCGCCAGCGCCATGGTGAAGCCATGAATCCCGGCCTTGGCGGTCGAGTAGTTGGTCTGCCCGAACTGGCCACGCTGGCCGTTGACCGAGGAGATGTTGACGATGCGCCCCCAGCCGCGCTCGATCATGCCGTCGATCACCTGCTTGGTGACGTGGAACAGCGAATTGAGGTTGGTCTCAATGACCGCGTGCCAGGCCTCGTTGGTCATCTTCTGGAAGGTGCCATCGCGGGTAATGCCCGCATTGTTCACCAGGATGTCGATGGGGCCCACTTCCGCACGCGCCGCGTCGAAGGCTCGCTTGGTCGAGTCCCAGTCCGACACGTTGCCCTCGGAGGCGTGCACGTTGAACCCCTCGGCGCGCATGTCTGCCAGCCAGCGGTCCTTGCGCGTCGAGCCCGGCCCGCAGCCGGCGATGACCGTATAGCCTTCCTTGCACAGACGACGGCTGATGGCGGTGCCGATGCCCCCCATGCCGCCGGTGATATAAGCGACGCGCTTCGGTTTGGATGTCATGGCTGTCCCCGGTTTTTCTCGATCTTACTACGCGGAATTCTTACGTCCATGACGGGCGCGTCGCCGCCCGAGCGCGGGCGCTAGCCGCGCACATAGCTGCCGGGCGCGTCCTCGAGCGCGGCGGCGCCTTTGCCGGCAGCAAGGCGGCGGGCCGGCTCGTGCTTCTTGGCCGAGTGCTCGGCCAGCCAGCGCTGCCATGCCGGCCACCACGAGCCCTCGAGCAGCGGGGCGCGCTGCAGCCATTTCTCCGCGGACAGGGTGTCGGTGGCGTTGTGCCAGGTGAGCATGCGATGGCGGCGCTTGGGGTGCACCGGACCGCTCACGATGCCGGCATTATGTCCGCCACTGGTGAGCAGAAAGGTGTAATCGGTGCTGCCGGTAAGATCGCGGGTCTTGTAGACCGAGCGCCACGGGGCCACGTGGTCGGTCTCGGTGCCGACGACGAACATCGGCACGCGGATCTGCTTCAGATCCACACGCTCGCCGCCCACGGTAAAGGTACCGAGCGCGAGCTCGTTCTTGAGATACAGCCGCTCCAGGTACTCGCTGTGCATGCGCCAGGGCATGCGCGTGCCGTCGGCATTCCAGGCCATGAGATCGTTGAGCTTGGGGCGCTCGCCGCGCACGTACTGATTGACCGCCGGCGCCCACATCAGGTCGCGCGAACGCAGCAGCGCAAAGGCCGCGCCCATGCGCTCGCTCTCGAGCACCCCGGACTTGCTCATCATCGCTTCCAGCATCGCAATCTGGCTCGGCGTGATGAATACCGAGAGTTCCCCGGGCTCGCTGAAATCAGTCTGCGCGGCGAGCAGCGTGACCGTGGCCAGCGTGTGCTCGCCGGCCGCGGCGAGGCGCGCCGCCGCAATCGCCAGCAGCGTGCCGCCGATGCAGTAGCCCACGGCGTGCACCTTCCGCTGCGGCACGATGCGGCGTACCTCGGCGAGGGCATCGAGGAACCCCTGCTGCACGTAGTCATCGACACCGAGCGCGTGGTCCGCCGCACTCGGGTTCTTCCACGAGATCATGAAGACCGTATGGCCCTGCTCGACCAGGAAACGCACCAGCGAGTTGCGCGGCGACAGGTCGAGGATGTAGTACTTCATGATCCACGCCGGGGTGATGAGGACCGGCTCGGCGCACACCTCGGCGCTTTGCGGCGCGTACTGCAGCAGCTCAATGAGGCCGTTGCGGAACACGACCTTGCCGGGCGTGAGGGCGACGTCCTTGCCCACCTCGAAGTGCTCGGTGCCGGGGGTGCGGCCGCCGCCGCCCGCCATGCGCTGTGCGTCCTCGAGCCAGTGCTTCACCCCGCGGATGAGATTGTGTCCGGACTCGGCCGCGGTCTTGTTGAGGAGCTCGGGGTTGGTGTGCAGGAAGTTTGCCGGCGAGGCCGCTTCCAGCAGCACCCGTCCCGCAAAGCCCAGCCGTGCCAGCTTGGGGTCGGCGGCCGCGGCGGCGGGCGGCGCGAGCGCCTGTTGCCACCAGGAGGCCCAGTTGGCGTAGGTGCGGGCGTAGACGTTGAACGGCCAGACGTTCCAGGCCTCGTCGCTGAAGCCGTGCGCTTCGCGCTCAGGCGCGAGCGGCGCGCCGCCCGCAGCCCGGGCCATGAACTGCCAGCTGTCGAGGATCTTCTCGTAGGCGCTGTGCGCAAGCTGCGCCTGGCGTGGCGGGTGGGTCGCGAGCTTCAGATACCACTCCCACCAGGCTTCGAGATAGTCATCCGGTGCCAGGCCGCCGGTGAGGGCGGCGAGCTGCGCACGCAGCTGACGCTCGATGTCCTGCTGGGAAGGCGGGGGCGAAGGGGAGGCGGTCGGATCCGGGGCAGGCGCCCCGCGTGGCGCGCGGGGTTTCTTCTTAGCGTGAGCGGCGGTCAAGGCGGTCTCCGTTCAAGACCACACCCGGGGGCTTGCGCCCCCGGGTGTGTGATACCGCCAAGATATCAGGCCGCCTTCCGTGCGGGCACTGCCTTTGCGGCGATCTCCGTGCCGATCTGCGCGAACTTCGCCTGGATCTCGGACGTCACGGTGGCGAACTCCTCGGCGCGCGCACGCAGCTTGTCCACGAACTGCGTGTTGAGCTCGGTGTGCTTGTTCAGCAGCTCGCTGGCGGTTGTCGCCACGAAGCTCGCGTTGACGCGGGCCAGGCCGGACTCCAGCACATCGCCGGCGACCGCGTACTGCAGCCGCGCGAGGCGCTCGAGGGTCTTGAAGCCTTCCTGCTGGGCCTTCAGCACGGGCGCAAACGCCTCGCGAGTGGCGGTCAGGATGGTATTGGTGTCGAAAGTGCGCTCGGTCATGATCGTTTACTCCTGCAAGTGTCGTGTGGAGCGTATTCTACACATGTTTGTATGCAGTGCAAGAGGATTTATACGTACCCTGCATTGAGCGCTATTGTTTTTTTAAATGTTTGATATTTATAGATAATAAATAGAATTTATGTGGTGCACCCATCTGAACTAAGGATTTTATTTTGCGTCGCACATGATCACATACGGAGCCCGCCGTCGATCTCCACGCAGCGCCCCGTGAACAGATCGTTCTCGAAAATGAAGCCGACCGCGTGGGCGATCTCCTCTGGCTCACCCAGCCGAGCGAGCGGAATGGGTGCGGTCATCTTCGCGAGCGCCTCGGGCTTCATGGCCTCGACCATGGGCGTGCGGGTGAAGCCGGGCGCGACCGCACCGACCCGGATGCCGTAGCGCGCCAACTCCTTGGCCCACACCACCGTCATGGCGGCCACCCCCGCCTTGGCGGCGCTGTAGTTGGTCTGGCCGGCGTTGCCGGCGCGCGAGATGCTCGACACGTTCACGATCACGCCGCCGCCGGCGTCGCTGATCATGCGCTGCGCCGTCTCGCGCGCACACAGGAACACGCCCGTGAGGTTGACGTCGATGACCTCCTGCCACTGCGCGAGTGTCATCTTGCCGACCACCTGGCCGTCCTTCACCTTCACCAGCATGGCATCGCGCACGATGCCGGCATTGTTGACAAGCCCGTCGATGCGTCCGAAATCCGCGCTCACCGCATCGAGTGCACCGATCACTTTGTCCTCGTTGGCGGCATCGGCGACGTAGCTGCGAGCCACGATGCCGAGGCCGGCACACTGCGTGCGCGTCTCGTCCACGCCCTGCGCGTTGGTGTCGAGCAGCGCCAGGTTGGCGCCCTTGGTCGCGAAATGGGCGGCGAGCGAGCGGCCGATGCCGCGCCCCGCTCCGGTCACAAGAATCGTCTTGCCACGAACATCCACTGGACGGTCACTCCTGCAGTACGGAAAGAATTGAGAGTTGAAACAGCGCCGCGCGGGGCGCGGGCTCAGGTGCGGCGCTTACCGGTCTCGGGCTTGGAAGGCTTATCCCCGCCAGCGGGCGGGGTAGGGGGCGTGAATGCCGACAGCATCGACGCCTGCATCTTGGCCCACATCTCCATGTTCTGGCGCGCCATCTCCGCGAGCGGAGCCATCGGGCTCTCCAGCGCCTTGGCCATCTCCTGCTGCATGAGCGTTTGCTGACGCAGCAGACTGCCGATGCTCTGCTCGAGATACGAGGTGAGCAGCTGCTGCACCGGATTGCCGTAGAAGCGGATGATGCCCTCGAGCAGCTGCGTGCTGAGCACCGGGGTGCCGAACTGCTCCTGGCTGGCGATGATCTGCAGCAGGATGCTGCGGGTGATGTCCTCGCCGCTCTTGTCGTCGATCACCTTGATGCGCTGGCCGCCGGCGATGAGCTTGCGCAGATCATCGAGCGTGACGTGGCGGCTATCGTGCGCGTCGTACAAACGCCGGTTGGCGTATTTGCGTATGAGGCGTTCTTCGGCCATCGTTATCAGTCTTTCAGCCGGCCGCTCGGCACTCGCGCCGAGCGAACCCCGTCACTACCGGCGCAGGAATAGTAGTCCTTGTGTATGCAGCGCACAATGATGGTATTCACGCTTTTGCCGTTGGCAGGATTTGAGCCAAAAGGCCCGTTTTCAGCGGTTGCTGCGGATGCTCCCGATGCTGCGCGCCGCCCGGGCGGTGACGTTTTTCGGCGGCGCATACAGCATGAATAGGCCCTATGGCAGCGGCGCATCCGGACCCGACGCCGCCTTCACCGCCGCGGCCGAGGGGTTCTTCCAGCTGTTGAAGGCCTTCGGCGTGCCCGCCGCCGGCTCCCCAGGCCGAGCGCCCGACTGGTCCTCGCTCGCCGGGCCGCTCGCCGGACAGTTCGAGCAGTGGCTGCGGATGTCACAGGCCGCCGGCCCGTGGTTCGGGCGGGCCGCCGCTCCCGGCGCGGCTGCTCCCGGCTGGCCTTTCGGGCCGCTGCCGCTCGGGCCGGGCGCCGCGCCGACGGGCGAGGGGCAGCGCACCTTCGAGCTGCTCGGACGGCTGGCGCAGCTGCAGGGGCAGCTCGGGGCGCATTGGAGCGAGATTGCCCAGACCGCGGCCCGTAACTTCATCGCGCGTATGGGGAGCGCGGCGAGCGCGCCCGCTGCTGACAACGCGCTCAAGCTCTACGAGCTGTGGGTGGACTGCGCCGAGGAAGCGTACGCTACGACGGTGCGCAAGGAGGACTTCTGCCATCTGCAGGCGGAGCTTGCCAACACCTCGGCCGCCCTGCTGGTGGAGCAGCGCCGGCACGCGGAGACCTTGGTACGCGCCTTCGGCCTGCCGACGCGCAACGAAATGGATGCGCTCTATGAGCAGCTCAAGGAGCTGCGCGGGCAGGTGGCGCAACTGGCGCAGACCCCGCGTGCCGCGGCGCCGCGTGCGGCCAACAGCCGACCCCCACGCGTCAAGGACGCCGCCCGCGGCCCGCGCCGCCCGGCACGCGGCGGACGCGCCCGCCCGCGCAGGCCACGCACTTGAGCGCCACTTCTGCCGGTGTGGATTTTGCCGGGCTGGGTCTGAAGGTCGCCGCGACGCTCGCACGGCTGCGCGAGGCGCGCGACGTCACGGTGGGTTGCTCGGCCAAGCGCCCGGTATGGCAGCACGGCAAGACCACGCTCTACCAGTACCTGCCGCTCGAGGGCGTCGTCCCCGGCGCGCGCGCGCGGCCCGTGCTCGTGTGCTTCGCGCTCGTCAATCGTCCCTATGTGCTCGACCTGCAGCCGGACCGCTCGCTGGTGCGTCGGCTGCTGGAGGCGGGACTGGCCGTGTATCTCATCGACTGGGGCAGCCCGGACGAATCGGACCGCGGGCTCGATCTTGCGCAGTATATCGAGGAGCACCTGCACGGCTGCGTGAGCCACGTCCTGGATGCCCACGGCACGCCCGCGCTCGATCTGCTTGGAGTCTGCCAGGGCGGAGTCCTGAGCCTGTGCTACACCGCGTTGCATGGCGAGCGGGTCGCTAACCTCATCACGCTCACTACGCCGGTGGACTTCCACACCCCGGACAATCTGCTTACCAAGTGGGTGCGGGATCTGGATACCGGGCTGCTCGAGGCAAGCGGCAACGTTCCCGGAGAACTTCTCAACGGGCTGTTCCTCGCCCTGATGCCCTTCCGCCTGACGCAACACAAGTACGTGCGCCTGTTGGCTGGGGAGGCCGACCAGCGCGCGGTGGAGGACTTCGTGCGCATGGAGAAGTGGATCTTCGACAGTCCGCCGCAGGCGGCAGCCGCGCTCGCCGAGTTCATTCGCTGGTTCTACCAGGAGAACCGCCTGGTGCGCGGCACGCTCGAGATCGGCGGCCGGCGCGTCAAGCTCGGGGCGATCCGCCGCCCGGTGCTCAATCTCTACGCGCTCGAGGACCACATCGTGCCGCCGGCGGCGTCCGCGGCGCTGCGCCAGCACGTGGGCAGCCGCCACTACTCAGAATGTGCCATCGCCACCGGACACATCGGCATGTACGTGAGCCGCGCCGCGCACGCAGAGATACCGCAGCGCATCGTCGCCTGGCTCGGTGCGCGGGGCTAACTCCGGCCCCGGCGCTCGGTTCAGGCGTGCGCGTGTGCGTCGCGAGCGAGCAGGTTGAGGATCCGGCCAAAGCCGTGCTGGCGGGCGCTTTTCTCGATGGCATCGTGCAGCGGTGGTGCGGTGCTCGCGCCGCGGGCGTGCAGCAACTCCCAGGCGGCCAGTTTTGCTTCCAGCGACCAACCGATGAAGTGGCGCCGCTCGGCATCACGCGCGAGTGCCAGCAACTTGTCGGCCGCCGCGGACTCGTTGGACGCCTGCTCGTCGAGACGCGCCAGCGCGATGTCCACCATATAGACCTCCTGGCGCGAGGTGATGGACTGACGCAGCGTGCGCGCCCGCTCCAGGGCCTCGTTCTGCGCAGCGCGGTCACCGAGCGCCTGATCGCAGAGCGCGAGCATCGCGGCGGCATCTGCCTCGCCGGTGCGCTCCTCCGCGGCGGCAAAGCCGCGGCTCGCCTGCTGCAGCCGCGCGCGCGCCGCGCTCCAGTGAGCGTCATCCATATCGAGCTGCGCGAGCATCATCTGCGCGTTGTCGGCGTAGGTGGTGTCCCCGCCGGTGCCGATGCGCCGTATGACCTCCTCGAATCCTGCGCGCGCCGCGCCGGCGTTGCCGCGGTCCCACTCGATGAGCGCGCACGTGAAGCCGGCGAACGCGGCGAACTGCGGATCGGTGAGGGGGGCGGCAACCGCCTGCGCGCGCGCACAGGTGGCGCGCGCGGCATCGAGCTCGCCGCGCATACGCTGCGTGTCGGCGACGTTGGTAAGCGGCCAGGCCGTCTGATGACCCGCGCGCTCGGCCAGCGCCACGACCTCGCGGAATTCGTCGAGCGCCTCCTCGCTCGCCTCCTCGTCGGAGGCGATTGTGGCCAGCGCCTGCAGCGTCCAGGACTGCATGCCGAGGTCACCGGTCTCGCGGCCCAGCTCGAGCGCACGCCGGGCAGCGGCCTGCGCGCCGTCGCGGTCCCCGGCCAGCCACAGCATTCCGCATAGATTGCGGTACACGTCCGCGACACCGGCGAGATCGCCGATGCTCTGATCGAGCGCGAGTGCCCGCTGGTACTCCTCGCGCGATTCCTGGTTGCGGCGGAGGTTGCCGAGCGCCTGCGCCAGGTCGGTGCGCGCTGCCGCTTCGCCCCGCGGGTTGCGAATCGCGCGGTACGCCTCAATCGCCGCCAGGAAATCGCGCCGGGCCTGCTCGTTCTGGTTGAGATGCGTGCGCGCGCCGCCGAGAGCCAGCTGCGCGTCGGCGCTGAGGCCCGCGGCGTCGTGCTGCTGCGCAAGCCGCAGCGCGGCCGCGGCATGTTGCTCGCTGCCCTTCGCATCATCCAGCGCCGCGGCAATGCGCGCGGCGGCGAGCTCGACGCGCGGGTCGGCGGCGGCGCCGGGCAGGCGCTGCAGGGCGCGCCACGTCTGCTGCGCCCCCCCGGTTGCGCCGGCGGCGATCTGCGCATCGATGGTCTGCAGGCGGTATTCGGCGTTCAGGGGCTTCATCTGCGCCAGCGCCTGCCACGCGCCGACCGCCTTCGCCCAGTCGGCGTGCTGCGCTTCGACCACGGCCTCGGTCTGCAGACGCAGCTCCGGTGGAAGGTTGGCCGCGTACTGGTGCGCCTGCTCGGCGGCAGCCAGCGCCTTGTCGCGGTAGCCGAGGGCCGCCCACGCCTGGGCGAGATAGGTGTAGGCCGGTGCGTAGCCCGGCGCTTCGGCAATCGCCTCGAGCAGCTCGTCGCGCGCGCGCGCAGCGTCGTAGTGCTGCAGGGCATCGAGCGCAAAGCCCAGCCTCCGGGCCACATCGACGCTCGGCGGCTGTGCGTTGGCAATGAGGCCGAGAGTGTCGGGATCCGGGGAGCGGATGCCGAGCTTGCCGCGCAACGTTCCACCGGCACGCGTCGTCAACGCAATCAGACCGGACACCGTCGACTGGTTGGATACGGACGCGAGCACGCTGCCCGTGCGCGTGTCCTGCAGCGCGATGTCGACCCGCATCGGCGCGTCATCGGCCGCACCCGCGACCAGATAACTGCCGCTGACCACATAGTCGGCATCCAGCCGCTGGCGCAGTCGCGCGAGGGTCTGCTGCGCATAACCCCCGGCGGCGGGCGGCGCGAGGTCGGCGGTGGCAGCGCGAACCAGTTCATCCGGCAAAACCTGCACGTTGTCCGCTACGTTCAGCTCAGCGCCGAGCATCTCATTCAGGGCCGGCGCCAGCCACGCGTCCTTGGCGTTGCGCGACAGGTTGCTGAAGCCGACGAACGCCACGGTGCGCCCCTGGTGAGCGGTCGCCGCTGCGCTTCTTGCGCCGAACAGCCGCCATCCGACGAGGATGACCAGCCCGGCGGTGGCGAGTGCTGCCGCGATCCAGGCGAGCCTGGCGGCTTTGGCGGCAGGTAGCGTCGGGAAGGGCGCCCGCGGGGCGGGGGACTCCGGGAGTGGCTCTGCGGCGCCGGCTCGCTCCAGAGCAGGCCGAGGCGGGCCCTCCGGGGCGTGCGCGGTCGTCACCGGCGCGATGAAGCGATAGCCGAGCTTGGGAACGGTCTCGATGAAGCGTGACTCGTGCTCGCCGTCGCCGAGCGCGCGGCGGATCAGCCAGATGTGCTTCGTGAGGTTCGATTCGTCCACGTAACCGCGTGGCCACAGCGCCTTCATGAGCTGGTCCTTGCTCACGGCGCGGCCTGCGTGTTCCACGAGCAACACCAGTGTGTCGAACACCTTCGGTGTGAGCGGGATGGGTTTGCCCGCTTCCGACAAGCGGCGCTCAGCAGGCTCGAGCTCAAAGCCCCTGAAACGATAGACCGGCTTTTCCAACGCGGACATGGACTTATCGGTTGTCGTCCGGGCGGCAACAAGTTTGCCAGAAAAATGCCAGCCGGGCGGCAAAGACAGCGTGCCCCTTCCCGCGCCAGCTTCGGGCCCGCAGGCGATGCGCAGCAAGCGCGCCGCCTGGCGCGGTCAACACGGCGCGGGGGCGTACGGATGAGCGACAGACGGCGGAGGTGTCCGGGTCGATGCGCTTGGGCGGGAGTGGTGTTCGCCCTGGCGCCGTACGGCCCGCAAGGGGCGGCCGCCACCCTGGCACCCACTCCGGCGGTGCACGAGATCGACTGGCGCACGAGCCCCCTCGATCTGAACCTGCGCGGCCTGAACGGTGAGCGCTTCCGCTTCCGCTGTCCGCCGGGCAAGACCGCTGCCGGGCAGGTTGTCGGAAGCGGCCCGTACACAGACGGCTCCTCGATCTGCGCAGCCGGCGTTCACGCCGGCGTGATCGGAGCCGCCAGCGGCGGGCTGGTCACCATCGAGATGCGCCCGGGGGAAGCGCACTACGCCGCCTCGCTCAGTCATTACGTGCAGAGCGAGGCCTACGACAAGTTCTGGAGCGGCAGCTTCCTGGTGATCTCGCCGGGTGCTGCCGAGCCACGCCCCTGATCAGCGCCGGGGCACAAAGGCGCGAGCGAGTTCGCAACACACATGGGAGATCGATCATGAGGACCACATTGCTGCTGTGTTCATTGCTGACGCTGCCGGCCGGGGCGGCCGTCGCGGCCGACAGCCCCTGGAACGGGACCTGGAAGCTCGATGCGGCGAAGAGCCAGTTCACCGGGCAGACCTTCACCTATTCGAAGGGGCCGGGCGATCTGCTGCATTACGAGGACGGCAGCACGGCGAGCTTCGACTTCGGAGTCGACGGCAAGGAATACAAGACCTGGGCCAACCGCACGACCAGCTTCAGCGCCACCGGCAAGGACACCTGGGACACGGTCACCAAGGCCGACGGTCGGGTGCTCGCGAAGGGGCATTTTGTGCTGTCCGAAGACGGCAAGACGCTCACCATGAACTTTACCGGCACCAAACCCGACGGCAGCGCCTTCCACGAAGAAGATGTCTTTACCCGCATCTCCGGGACCGACGGGCTCATCGGCACCTGGCGGGCCGCCAAGGTGAAGGGTCCTTCCGGCCCACAGACGTTCGTGATTTCCTCACCCGCGCGGGGCGTTCTGCATTACGACATCCCGGATATGAAAGCCTTTGCCGAAGGCCGCGCCGACGGCACCGATCATCCGATCACCGGTCCCGACGTGCCTCCCGGCATGACCATTGGCTTCAAGCTCGTCAGCCCGACCAAGGTCAAGTACAGCATCAAGCTCAACGGCAAGCCCGACAGCTACGGGGTGCAGAGCATCGCCCCCGACGGCGGTTCCTTCACGGACACCAGCTGGAATGCTGGCCGCGAGAGCGAAAAGACCACGGCCGTGTACGTGAAGCAGTAGTTCGCGAATGGGCGGCCGGGCCACATCCCGGCCCGGCCGCCCGCGCCGAGCAACATGGGAGCGACTCATGAGAGCTCATTACCTGATTCCGATTCCCTTGCTCCTCGCTGCGCTCGTCGCCTGCCGCGCTCCGGGGTCAGCGGACCCCCTTGAGATCGAAGCCGCCATTCGCGCGACCGACGCGCAATGGCTGGCCGCGGCGCAGGCGCATGACCTCGAGCGCACGCTCTCGTTCTGGTCGGACGATGTCATCCTGATGCAGCCGGGTGCGCCGGCGGTGGTGGGCCGGGAGGCCCTGCGGCGCTATGTGTCCAGCGCCTTCGCGATCCCGGACTTCTCCATCTCGTGGGTGACGGAGCACGTGTGGGTGGCGAAGTCCGGCGAGCTTGCGTACGCGACCGGGACCGACGAGATCCGCATGTCTTCTCCCGAGGGCAAGCCGGTCGTCGAGTACAACAAGGCCGTCGCCATCTGGCGCAAGCAGGCCGATGGCTCCTGGAAGTGCGCGGTCGACATCTGGAATCCAGTCGGGAACTAGCGAGCTTGTGAGAGCGCCGCGCAGGAGTGCACGGGCCCTGCGCCTGGTCAGTCGCGCCACAGGCGGCTGAAGTCCCGCTATGACCCCGACAACGTGTTCCGCTAGGACCAGAACATCGCGCCTGAGTAGTCTCAGTAGCCGCGCTCGATATCCACTACCGCGAGCATCGGCTCGCCGGCGCTATAGCGCCGCAGGTTTTCCTGCAGCAGTGCGTTGCGCTCCTGGTCCGCAAGCGGGGTGTAAGCCGAGACGTGCGGCGTAATGATGACGTTCCGCAGCCGCCACAGCGGGCTCTCGGCCGGCAGCGGCTCGGGATCGACCACATCGAGCCCGGCGCCGGCGATCTTGCGCTCGCTGAGCGCCGCGACGAGATCCGCGGTCACGGTGCTGCGGCCACGGCCGACGCTGATGAAGAACGCGGTCGGCTTCATCAGGGCGAAGAACTCACGGTTGAAAATGCCCGTGGTCTGCGGCGTGAGCGGCAGGCAGTTCACGACGAAGTCGGCGTCCTTGGCGAGCCTGGGCAGCTCCTCCGGCAGACCCACGTAGCTTACGAACTCCGGCCCGGTGTGACCGCTGGCGCGCGTGGCGGTCACGCGCATGCCGAAGGCGTGCGCACGCCGTGCCACTTCCGTGCCGATGCCGCCGAGGCCCACGACCAGCACCGTGCGGCCATCGAGGTCCACCGCGTGCGGGGCGTCCTCTCCCGCCCAGTGAGCCTGCTGCTGCTCGCTCACGTAGTAGTCGAAGTGGCGACTCAGGTACAGCATCATCCCGAGCACGTGCTCGGCCATGCTGGGGCCAGCGGCGCGCTGCAGGTTCGTGAGCAGCACCTTGTGCTCATGCAGCAGTGGCTGCTGCACGCAGCGCTCAACCCCGGCAGCGGGCCACTGGATCCACCTGAGCTGCTTGGCCTCGGCCAGCACCTGCGCCGAGCACACCCCGATGGTGGCGTCGGCGTTCGCGACGTCTTTCGGCGTAGCCTGGGACATCTCGACCAGCTTCGCCTGCGGGACCGCCGCCTGCAGCCCCGGCAGGTCGCCGTGCAGATTCGGGTTGACCAGAATGACGCGCGGCGGGCGCCAGCCGGGGCGCTCGCGTACCGGCTGCTTGTCGACCGGCACGCCCAGTGCATCGATCAGCTGGGCAGCGGGGCTCGGGGGGGCCGCCGTCGGGGCGGCAAGCGCCCAGGGTGCGACGGCGGCGAGCGCCAGCAGGGTGGCGAGCGCGGTCACGGGCGCCAGCACGGTGTGCTTCATCGGTTCCTCCCGATAGTCAGTGTTGGCTCGCGGCGGTGCGCCCAGCCGGCCGCCAAGTCTACGCCATGCCGCCGCTGACCGAGATCACCTGCGAGGTGACATAGGAGGCTGCGTCGGACGCGAGGAAGGCCACGACGCTCGCCACCTCCTCCGGCAGCCCCATGCGGTTCATCGGCACGAGGCTCTCGATGGCCGCCGCGTCGAACAGCCCGGCGGTCATCGGCGTGCCGATGATGCCGGGGGCAACGGCGTTCACGGTGATGCCGCGCGTGGCCACTTCCAGCGCGAGTGCCTTGGTTGCGGAGATGAGCGCACCCTTGGCCGCGGCGTAGTTCACCTGTCCCTTGTTGCCGATGAGCGCGGCGACGGAGGACACGTTGATGATCCGTCCCCAGCGGGTACGGATCATCGGCAGCAGCAGCGGCTGGGTCGCGTTGAAGAACCCGTTCACCGACACATCGATCACGCGGTGCCACTGCGCCGGGCTCATCCCCGGCAGCACCGCATCGTCGTGCACGCCGGCGTTGTTGACCAGGATCTGGATGGGGCCGGCTTCGAGCAGCCGCTCGAGGGCGGCGCGGGCCGCGGCGCTGTCGGTGATGTCGAAATTGATCCCCAGGGCCGCGCCTCCGGCGGCGCGGATGTCGCGCACCACGGCTTGCGCGGCCTCGGTGCCGCGGTGCGCGTGCACGTACACGTGGTGGCCGTCCTGCGCCAGGCGCCGACACAGTGCGCCGCCGATGCCGCCGCTGCCGCCGGTGACCAGCGCGCGCCTGCCCGCGGCGCTCATGCAGCCCTCTGCGCGTCGAAGACGATGCTGGCGCGCCCGCTGAGCAGCGGCAGCTCGCCGCCCCGGACCGAGAATTCGTACAGCACGGTGTGGCCGTCGCCGGTGATGCGCTCGGCGAGGGCTATGAGGTCGGCCTCTAGGTCATCGAGCCGCGTCACGTAGAGGGCGACGTTGCGCACGCTGGCGAGGTAGCCGACCCGCGCCCCGATGCTGCCGCGTACGCTCCGCGACATGGTGCTGCTGAGCGGAGCGCTCGCCGCCACCAGCGCCCCGTGCACCGCCATCGCCTGTGCCGCGTACTCGATGCCGCAGGCGGCGCCCAGGCGGCCGTGCGCCCGCAGCGGGTTGTCCGGGGTGCGATGCGTCTGGCTGCGGCAGCGGATCCGCGTTGCATCCCACGACAGCACTTCATCCAGCAGGCACATGCGGCCCTTGTGCGGGATGTGCTGCTCGATCCACTGGCGGTCTAAGGGCATGCGCTTACCTCCACGGCCAGACGCCGGGGCTCCAGGTAGTCGATGATCACACGCCCCGGGGTGGCGCGCGCCAGCAGGCCGAGGAGCGGCAGGCTCCTGGCGGCCGGGATCGAAGCGCGCAGGCGCTCGAGGCCGGGGTCGGCCACGGTGTCCGCCGGGGCCTCGATCAGGGAGACTTCCAGGCGGGCGCGCGACCTGTCCCCGGGCTGCGCGGCCAGGAGCAGCGCGACCCCGAAGGCGTCGGGAATCGGCCGCACCTGGCGAAGTGGCTCCGGATAGCTCGCGTCGTAGGCGATGAGCAGCACCGCGTTGCCCTCGGCGGTCACCTGGGTCAGGGCCTCGAGCAGCCCCGCGGCGAAACTTGCATCGTGGGCGCACAGGGCGTTGCAGGCGGGTGTGGCGCCGGTGGCGATGCCCCAGTAGCCGGCGGCGGCATTGTGTACCGAGTTGTGGAAGCGCGTCGGCGACAGCGGCTCACCCGAGGCGAGCGCCACGCACATCTCGTGACAGTTCGGCCCGTCGCCTCCGGAGGAGGTGAATACGGCCGGCAGCATCGCCGGGTCGGCGCCCGCGCTGGCAGCGGCCTCCAGTCCGACGGCGAGCGCGAGTTTCACGACGTCCCCGGTGCGGCGCCGCTCGGCGGGGGGCAGCCCCTGCGGCAAGGGCAGCAGCGTCGGGGAGCTCTGCCAGGGTTGCTCCGCACGCAGCACGCGCGCGGCCGCCGGCCAGTCGGCGAGCCCGGGCCCGAGGAGCCCGATGCCCTGGACCCACGCCGCGAGCGGCCTCACGTCACGGCCCCGGCGCGCCCGAAGATCAGGCTGCAGTTGGAGCCGCCGAAGCCGAACGAGTTGCTCATGACGCGCGCCAGTGCGTCGGTGCAGTTGGCGCTGAGGTAATTCACCTCGAGCGTGGGGTCGACCGTCACCGTGTTGAGGCCCCCTGGCATCAGCTGATGCCGCAGCGCCAGCAGGCAGATCACCGCTTCCAGTGCGCCGGCAGCGCCCAGCGCATGCCCGGTGGCACCTTTGGTGGAGCTGCCGCGCAGCTCAGTGCCGAGCACCTGCGCCACCGCCCGCGCCTCGGCAGCGTCGTTGCCCGGCGTGGCTGTGCCGTGCAGGTTGATGTAGTCGATGTCCGAAGCGGTGAGGCCGGCGTTGGTGAGCGCCTTGCGCATCGCGGCGGCCGCTCCGCGTCCGTCGGGTGGCGGCGAGGACATGTGATAGGCGTCGCTCGACTCGCCGGTACCGAGCAGCAGCACGGCGTCGGCCTCCAGGCTCGCACCCGGCCGCTCGAGCAGCGCAAAGGCTGCGGCTTCGCCGATCGAGATGCCATCGCGGGCAACGTCGAATGGCCGGCAGGGCCGCGCCGATACCAGCTGCAGCGAGTAGAAGCCATAAAGCGTAGTGCGGCACAGCGAATCGACGCCGCCCACCACCGCCGCGTCGATCACCCCCGCCGCGATGGCGCGCTGCGCCGAGGCGAATACCTTGGCGCTCGAGGAGCAAGCGCAGGAGATCACGGCCGCTGGCCCTGTGAGGCCGAGCGCCTGACGTGCAAACGCGGCCAGCGAGAAGGTGTCGTGGGCGCCGCGGTAGCGGAAGTCCGCAGGCAGCGCGCCACTTACCGCATCGCGCTGCCTGAAGGCCTGCTCGGTCTCGAGGATCCCTGAGGTGCTGGTACCGAGGAACACCCCGATGCGTTCACGCCCGTAGCGCGCGGCGCTGCGCGCCACCGCTTCCGCGAAACCGTCCTGAGCGAGACCGAGGAGCGCCAGGCGGTTATTGCGGCACTCGAACTCGGCCAGCGCCGGCGGCAGTGGCGCCGCATCAATCCCCGGCACCTCGCCCACGTACATGTCCAGCGTAACGCCATCGAAGCGGCAGGGGGCGAGCCCGCTGCGCTGCGCGCGCAGTGCGGCCAGCGTCTCGGCGCAACCGCGTCCGATGGCGCTCGTGGCGGTGAAGCTCGTGAGCGCGAGCGCCTTCATCGGGCGCGCGCCACCAGCAACGCGTTGGTAAACGGGGTGCCCTCGCTCATGGGCAGCACCTGCACGGCAAAGCCCAGCCGCCCGAGCAGCGTCTGCCACTCCCGCAGCGGGCGGCACTTGAGCTGCATCCAGCGGCCGCGGCGCGCCAGGACCACGGTGCGGTCCCAGAGCACGCTGAGCGCGAACCCGACGCCGCCGTCCGCATCACCGACGCGCAGCAGCAGCACTCCGGCGCTGCCGAGGGCGGCGCGTACGCGCTCGAGTACACGCTCCTGCGTGCTGTGGTCGATGAAGTGCAGCACGTCCAGGATCACCACTGCATCGGGGGTGCCGTAGTCTACGTCAGCAATATCGCCCTGCACGATGTGCACGGTCGCATCGGCAGCCAATGCGCGCTGCGCGCGCCTCGCTTCCCGCGGGTTGATTTCGATGCCGCGGTACGAGCTCAGCTGCGGCGGTGGCGGCCAGTGCGGCGGCCAGCCGTGCTGCCGGTAACGGCGTTCCGCGGCCACCAGCCAGGCTGCCAGCAGGCCCTGGCCGCACCCCAGATCGAGGACGCGCGAACAACCCTCTAGCAACCCGCGCGCCAGGATCGAGGCATAGATCGGATCACCGGCGAGCTTGCCGCGCGCGAAGTACCAGGCGAAACGGCCCGCGGCGCGATAGCGCGCGCTCGCCGCCTTGATCAGCTGCGCGGAGGCGGCGGCGCCGCTCACCCGGGGCCACCTCCTGTTGCGCCCGCACCCGCGGTCGCGGCGCGCTCGAGCGCCACGGGCAGCGTCACGGGCGTGAGGCGCGCCTGCGCGAGGGCAGCGAGCAGCGGCGGGAGCACTTCGTGAATCACGGCCGCGCCGCCGGCGGTGCGTGCGGCGTGCCCGTCGTGCAGCAGAAGGATGTCGCCGGCGCCAAGGCCACGCGTCAGCCGCGCGAGCACACGGCCGCCATCGGCGGTGACCGTGTCAAAGCCACGCCGCGTCCAGCTCGCGAGCTGCAGGTTGGCGCGCGCCAGTAACGGCTGCAGAAACACGTTGCGCAGTCCGGCCGGGGCGCGGAAGAACTGCGGGATGTGCCCGGTGGCGGTCACGATCGCTTCCTGCGCGCGGGCGATCTCGCGCGCGATGCTGCCGGGCCCCAGCAGCGGAAAGCGCAGCGTGTGGCGGTAGCTGTGATTGCCGATGGCGTGACCCTGCTCGGTAATGAGGCGGGCGAGCTGCGGGTAGCGCACCACGCGCTCCCCGATGCAAAAGAACGTGGCGCGCACGTCATGCGCGGCGAGCAGCTCGAGCACACGGGGGGTCACTTCCGGGTCGGGCCCATCATCGATGGTGAGCGCCACGAGTCCCGGTATGCCGGAGGCTGTGCGCAGGCAGGCGGGCAGATGGGTCCAGTTGGGACCCAGCACGCTGCTGCGCGGCCACAGCCCCGCCGCGACCAGCATCAGGTGATCGGCCACGACCGCGCCGAGGGCCCACGGCCAGCTGCGCGGGCGCAGCAGTAGCGCCGCGGCAGCGCCGGCGTGCAGCACCACGGACGCACGCACGAGCGGCGCAAGCCCGGCACGTGGTGGGCGGGGCTCAGCCATCAGCGGCGCTGCGTGAACCGGGCATCGAGGAAATTGTCCCAGAGCGTGCGCCAGGTGGGCCAGTCGTGGCCGCCAGGCACGGTGTCGGTCGCGTGCGGGGGCAGCGCGCGCGCCAGCAGCCGGTGCCGGGGGGCGAAGCGGTCCTCGCTCCCCAGCCCCAGGTGCAGCGGCAGCGAGCCGTACGCGTAGTCCTTGATGAAGCGCCACACGCTCCGCTCCTCGTCATCGTCGGCGATCGACCCCGCGGTCCAGGCCTTAAGGCCTTCGGCACGCTCGATCTCCATAGTAACGATGTGGCTGCCGAGGTAGGGTGCGAACAGGCACAGCCCGGCCAGCTCGCGCGCGTGCCGCGTCGCGTAGCACAGTGCGACATAGGCCCCGAGCGAGACCCCGCCGAGCCATACCGCCGTGCCCAAGTCGCGTGCCGGCCGCACGATCTGGCCGTGCAGCTGCGTGAGCACCGAGCGGTCGGTGACATGCGCGAACTCCGGTGCCACGAACACAAGATCTATGTCCAGCGCGCGCGCGCGTACGGCGCTGACATAGCCTTGGCGCTCGAAGTCCTCGGGCGCGGCATAGGCCGCCGGCAGCATCACGATGCAGGTGGGGGCACTCAATCCCGGGCGCGCCGCATGCGTGAGCGTGCGCATCAGCCGCGCGCCGCAGCGGGCTGCCGCCCCGGGAGGCCCAGGAGAGCCGCAAACAGCAGCGCCAGCAGCGTCCCGGGAGCGACGGTGGAACCCAGATCCGCGAGCAGCGCCACCCGCGAGGAGGCAAGCACGCCGAAGGTCGCGACGGTCGCGGCGTTGGCTACCAGGAGCGAGGCCAGCGTGCGGGGCACGGAGCCCTCATGGGGTCGCTCGCTGCTGCGATCGAAAAACAGCGCGTAGTTCGAGCCGACCGCCACGATGAGAAGCATCCCCACGACGTGCAGGATCGTAAGTTGCCGCCGCGCCGCCGCGAACGCTCCCGCCACCGTGAGTACCGCCAGCGCTAGCGGCAACACGACGCGCGCGACGCGCGCGGGTGAGCGCAGTGCGACCAGCAGCAGGAGCACGATGGCCCCGAAGCCGGCCAAGGCCAGCGCGAGCGCTGCCGACAGATAGCCCGTATAGAGCCGGTCAGCCTCCCCCTTGAGGTCGAGAAGCGTCGCCGGCGCACCGCCGTCGGCGGCCACCCCACGCAGCCGGACCAGCGCGTCGGGCGGGAGATCTCCGGCGCCGAGGTCCACCGGCAGCAACGCCGCCCAGCCGTCGGCCTCCCTGACGAGCAGCGCATCCTCGGCCGCCGCGAACGAAGTACCGGCCAGGTCCGCTTCGGTCAGGAGAGGGGCGTGGCGGGCCCGCTCGACGTCGGCAACGAACGGCTCGAGAACCGCCGCGCTCACCGGCAGTCCCGCGACTGCCTCCTTGAGCGTGGCGCGCAGCTGTGCAGCTTCGGGCAGGCTGTCCTGACGGGCCTTCTGCACCTGCGGCGGCGGCAGGTAGCGCGTCGGGCTCTCGAATCCGCCGATGACGCCGGCCGCGAGGAGGGCGCCGAGCCGCGTGCTGAGCTGCTGCGCCTGCGCCAGCGCCGCGGCGCGATCGGGGTTGCGTGTGACGAAGACATAGCGCACGTCGGGGGCGCCGAGGTCGGCGCGCAGCTCGTCATCCAGGCGCTGCGCGGAGCGGGACACCGGATTGAGTGAGGCGAGCTCGTGGCTGAAAAGCGCATCGCGGTGCACGTACAGCGCCAGTGCCGCAAGCAGCGCCAGCGGCACCAGCACCCAGCGCAGCGGACGCAGCCGCCTCAGAACACGCGCCGCTGCCTCGCCGACGGCTGTCAGGTCACGAACCGACTGAACGCGTACCGACCAGTAGGGCAGCACGAAGCGGGTCACCAGCGCTGCAGCTACCAGGCCGGCGATGGAATATAGCCCGAGCTGAGCCAGGCCCGGGAAGGCCGAGGGAAGCAGAGCGGCAAAGCCGCAGATCGAGGTCAGCATCCCCAAGCGGATCGTCGGCCACACCGCGCGCTGAAAGTCCCCGCCGCTCTGGATGAAGAGATAGATGGAGTAGTCGACCGCCTCCCCGATCAGTGTGACGCCAAATCCCAGCGTGATCCCGTGCACGGCGCCAAAGCCGAGTGCGACCGCTGCCACGCCCGCGAGGGCACCGGAGGCCACCGGCACGAGCGTGAGCGCCAGCGCCGGCAGCGAGCGATAGACGGCGAGCAGCAGCGCGGTGATGAGGACGGCGCTGATCAAGGACAGCCGCACGACCTCGCGCTTGATGATGGCGCGCGAGGCGACGGCGAACACCGGTGGACCGCTCATCAGCAGCCGCAGCTGCGAGCCGCCCGGCTGCGGCAGCGCCGCCGCCACCGCGGCAAAGGCTCGCCGGATGGCCTCGCAGGCCGCCTGCTGCGCGTCCGTGTCGGAGCCGGCCGCCCGTGCCTGAACGAGCAGCAGCGCGCGCCGCCCATCGGGCGAACTCCATACGCCGGCGGTGGCGTGCGGCGCCCCGCCTGCGCCCAATGTGTCGAGGATGCCGAGCATCTCGCCGGTCGGATCGCGGGCAAACAGCGCCTTCAGCAGCAGCCCTTCAGGCGAGGCGAGTGCGTCCAGGGAGTCGCCGATGGCCGAGCGCAGGCCCGCGACGCTGAAGCGGTGCGCGGTGACGTCGGCGCTGAGCAGGTAACGGTGGCCGAACAGAAACTCCCGGTCGCGCTGCAGCTGCGTCGGGTCGGCGTTGGTGACGGCACTGAAGGCTTGCTCGGATCGCAGACGCGCCGCGAGCTGCAACGAGGCCTGCGCGCGCTGCCGCTCATCGCCACCCTCGATGGCCACCATGATCAGGTGCGCAAAGGGACCGGCGCGCAGCTGCTCAACGAGCAGGCGCTGTGTCGCGCTCGGTGCGCGCGGCAGGAAGGCCGACAGGTCGGTGACATAGGTCGCGCGCGCCACGATGACGGCGCCGATCAGTACCAGCAGCGCCCACACCCGCGTCGCGGTGCGGCCGGCCGGGCTCATTGGGGGAGTGCGGGTCCGACGGTGAGCAGCGAGCGATCGCCGTCGGCCTGACGGATCTCCACGCTGCGGATTGCATCGCGTTCGCCGGCAATGCGAATCTCGGTCACCGTGTGCGCAACACCCGCGTCCGCCGGCACCAGGTGCAGCGTCCAGTGCTCGAGGCTGCCGCTGAACTCGACGTGGAAGAAGTGCTCGAGCGCGGCGCGATCCCCGGCGAGAGTCGCGCGGATGCTCTCGATGAAGGGGACGAGCTGCGGGAAGTCGCGCAGCGCCGCCACCCGCGTCCGCTGGCCGCGCTGCGCCCTCAGCACCCCGTGATCCAGGATCAGCGTCTCGGGCCTGGGTGTCAGAGTGCGCTTTTCCAGATGATCGGGAGCCCGGTACACGAGCTCGCCGGAGGAGGTGAGCGGGCGCTCGAGCATCGCCATTTCGTGCACCTCGGTATAGGCGACACGGCCGTCGCCTCGGGCGGCGAGCAGGTGCAGGAGCTCATCGAAGTCGCCGGGCTGCCCCCCCGCGGTGGGGACATCAGGAGAGCTCGCCGGCGCCGGCGCGGCCAGGACGCCCGCGCCGAGCAGCATCAGGCTGGCGGCCACACGGGGTGCAAAGCGGGGGCGGCAGGGGCGCCCCGGCGCGGCGCTCCTCAAGGCGCCGCCTCGTGCGAGCCCGCGCTGACCCGTGCGGCGTGCCAGAAGTCGTAGAAGTTGAACCAGTTGTAGGGATCGCTGCGGCAGTACTCTTCCAGCAGCGCCACGTAGCGGCCGATCGCCTCGCGCACGGCCGCCTCCCGTCCGGCGGGCGAGGGCTGTGAGAAGTCTGCGAGCGGCCGGAACACCACGTGGTAGCGATTGCCGCCACGGTACAGGCCGGTCATGAATATCACGCGCCGCCGCAGCGCCGCCGCCAGCCGCATCGGCCCGGAGGGGAACAGCGCCGGACGCCCGAGGAAGCTCACCGCCTGCGCCGGCGCATCGCCGAGGCTGCGATCGGCGAGCATGCCCACGAACTTACCCTCCTCGAGGCAGTCGCGGATGCGCAGCATGGCATCCAGCTGCCCGAGCGGGATGATCTCCGGGGCATCCTCCGAGCCGGCGTGGAAGTACTGCGTGACCCGGCTCGCCTGGTGGTCGTACATCGCCATCGCCACGCACAGCCCGGGACGCGTACGCCCGAGGGCACTCATGACCTCGAAGCTGCCGAGGTGCGCTCCGATCAGGAACGCACCCTCGCCGCGCTCGTAGGTCGCCTGCATGAGGTCCTCACCCTCGCAGGTGATGGCGAACAGCCCATAACGTCCCCTGACGAGGTAGAAGCGGTCGAGAATGGTGGACGCAAACGCAAATATCTGGCGGTAGCGGTCGGCCGCAGTTGGCTCGCGCCCGAGCGCCAGGGGCAGATAGCTCAGGGAGCTGCGCCTGACGGCTGGACCAAAGGCGAAGAAGTACGCCGCGATCACGTACAGAACGCAGCGCGCCACGGGGCGCCCGAGATAGAGCGCCACCAGCATCATGCCCCGCAACAGCGTCGCGCTGCCGCGCTCGGGCGCGCCGGCCCACTGGCCGGCGTCGGCGCGGGCGGCGGCTTCAGCGGTCCTGCCGGCCATCTGCAGGCAGGTCCTGCGCCGCCGGCACCAGTACCCCGCGGGCCACCGGCTGTCCGGCGCTCAGCACCCGGAAGCCGATCGAGCCGTTGGGCAGGCGCTCGTGCTCGAGCGTCAGGGTCTCGCCGGGGCGCACCGGCTTGACGAACTTCGCCCTGGCGATGCGCCAGCCGCACGGGGGAGACACCGCGCCCAACTGCACCGCGCGCAGCGCCTCATCGAGCAGCAGCACGCCCGGCACGATCGGGGTGCCGGGAAAATGGCCCGCCAGCGCCGGATGCTCGGGAGCGATGGTGAGAGTCGTGACGGCGGCCACGTTCAGCTCATGCCACGGTTGCGGAGCGGTTCTGCTCTGCCGCCAGCGCCCGCAGTGCCTCCTGCGGGAGCTTGCCAGTGGCGTTGCGCGGCAGGCGCGCGACGAACAGCAGCGGGCGCGGCAGGAACACCGGGTCGATGGTGGCGCGCAATGCCTCGAGTATGCTCCCCGCCTCGAGGCCCGGGGCCACGACGCACGCGGCGACGCGCGTCACGCCGGTATGCGAGCCGCGCGCTTCCTCGCAGTGGAAGAAAGCCCCATCCATGACGCCGGGGATCGAGTTGAGCTGGTGATTGAGGTAGGCCAGCGAGCTGCGCTTGCCGGCGATGTTGACCAGATCCGCGGTGCGCCCGTGCAGCAGGAAGCGCCCCGCGCCGGTCGTCTCCAGCACATCGCACATGCGAGTAGGTTCCTCGATGTGCCCGCCCTGCGCCCAGCTGTCCTCGCCGCGGCTGTGAAGCCTGACCGCGGGCCACAGCTGCCACTCCGCTGACTGCGTCGGGCGGCGCGCGGCAATCTGGCCGGTCTCGGTCGAGCCGTAAATCTCCATGAGGCGCGTGTGGAAGCGCTGCTCGACCTCGGCGGCGAGCTGCTGCGTCAGGGGGGCAGTGGAACAGACGATGAGGTCGGTGCGCGGCAGCGCGATGCCGGAGGAGGCGAGCGCGCGCAGATGCACCGGGGTCGAGATGAGGATGCGCGGTTGCGGCAACCCGGCGAGCGCGGCCGCGATGTCTGCCGGGTAGAAAGGCCGCTCGGCGCACAGCGCATGCCCGCTCGCGAGCGCCATCAGCACACTCGACTCAAATCCGTACATGTGCTGTGCCGGCACGGTCGCGAGGATCGCGCATGGCACCTCCGGCAGGCCGAGTCGCCGCGGCTCCTCGGCGACACAGCCGAGCAGCCGGCCCCAGGTCTTGCGGTGCGGCACCGGCGCGCCCGTGGAGCCGGAGGTGAAGACGTACGCGATGAGCTGAGCGGCGTCGACTTCCGGGACGCTCCAGCTCCCGTGCCACTCGCCTGCGCGCGCGGCGGCAGCGCCGGGGTAGCGCACGCGCGACAGCGCGATCGAGCAGCTGTCTTCATCCGTCAGACACACGACGTCCGCGGCGAACGCGCTCAGCTGGCGCACGACCTCGGGGGTGTGGGTCGAGGGCAGGAGGCTCACCTTGCCGGTGAGCACGCAGGCCGCGAGCCCGACGGTGAAGTGGTAGCGGTCGGCGCAGGCGTTGAGCACGTGGGCGCCCTCTCCGAGCAGCGGCGCGAGGCGATGCACGTCCGCCAGGAACTGCCCCGCGCAGATGGGCGCGCCGGCGCGGTACGCGACGACCGCGTCGGCGGTGCGGTGGGCGATCAACGGCAGCGTGGCCAGATGTCTACTTCGTCCTGTGCGCGATGATGTAGTCGACCAGCTGGCGCAGCGACCCGAAGATGCGTACGTTCTCGGCGCTGTCGGCGCGCAGCTGCACCCCGTATCGCTTGGATACAACGAGCGCGATTTCCAGGATGTCGATCGAGTCCAGACCCAGCCCTTCCCCGTACAGCGGCTTGTCCGGGTCGATGTCGGCGGGCGCGACGTCCAGGTTCAGAGCTTCCGCGATCAGGCCCGCGACCTCGGCGGTCAGTGCAGCGCCGCCGTCAGCGGCGGGCCGCCGCAGGGGAGAGACTTTGTCGGACATGAGATCCCGGCTGAGCTTGAGTCTGCCGACATTATACAAGGGGCAACATTGCCAAGTGGCGATGGCCGTCACGGTCGCGCCGCGAGCGACCGCTCTTGCCCCTCAGCCCCGCCCACGGCGATACTGAGGCGCGTGTCGGTGAGGTCCACCATCACCTCCGAATTCCAGCAGGTCGCCATCGAGCAGGAACGCTCCCTCGCGCCGCTGTCGGACGACCTGCCGCTGGCGCAATCCGGCCTCGATTCGCTGAGCTTCGCCATCATCGTCGCCCGTCTCGAAGACTCCCTGGGCATCAATCCGTTCGCTGCCGCCCCGGCCGCGCAGGTGCCGGCAACCTTCGGCGCGTTCGTGAGCCTGTACGAGAATTTCCGCGGCTGAGCCACGCCGTGCTGCGGGTGCTTCAGGCGAGGCGCCGCGCGATGAGCAGCGGCAACCGCGCCAGCCAGCCGGGCGCCAGCCGCAGATACATGGAGGTCAGGAGGACGTTGTCGCGCCAGTAGTGAAAGTGCGAGACTCCGCCTTCCTCCGGTCTGAGGTACCTGACCGGCGCCGGCAGGTTGACCGCCGGCACGCCGCGCCAGCTCAAGCGCACTACCGCCTCCGGGTCGAAGTCGAAACGCCGCATGAAGCGGCTGCGCTGCATGATCGCAACCAGCGGGGCGATCGGGTAGATGCGGAAGCCGAACAGGGTGTCATGGATGCCCGCCCACAGCGTCTCGAGGTTGGTACACCAATTGGCGATCCTGCGACCGCGCAGCCGGATGCGCGGCGCGCTGGCATCGAACTGCGGGTCGCCGAGAATCATGGCTTGCGGTGCGGCGGCGGAGGCGGCCATGAAGGGTGCGATGCAGTCGGCCGGGTGCTGGCCGTCGGAGTCCATGACCAGCGCGTGAGTGAATCCTTCGCGTTGCGCGGCGAGCAGGCCGTCGAGGAGCGCCGCGCCCTTGCCGCCGTTGCGCGCGCGCACCCGCACGCGCAGCCCCGGATCCGAACGCGCCAGCTCGCTCAGCGCCTCCGCCGAGCCGTCGGTGCTGCCATCTACGATCACCCACACCGGCTCCCATTGCGCACGCGCCGCGCGCACCGTCTGCAGAGCCGCCACGCCCGCGTTGTAACTGGGAATGATTACCAGATGCGTGGTGGAGGCTTTCAATCGTCGCTTTCCACGAGCCGGGAGGACCGGCTGATGATCCATGCCACACCGAACCCTGCGCTCCAGTAGCTGTCGCGCCTGACCAGCGGGCTGTCCTCGAAGCTCGCGCCGGCCAGCCAATCATGGCGCACATAGGCCCCGAGCCAGAAGTCAGGATAGCGTCGCGTCAGCGAGATGAGCGCCTGCGTTCCCGCGTAGCCGCCCTCGGCCTGGAAGGCGGGGCGCCCCGGGGCGGCGTACTGCGGTGCCACCGTATAGAAGTAGTCGTTGTAGCGACGATTGGCGAACAGCGGACCTGCGAGCGCACCCAGTTTCCAGCCCTCATCGCCGCGGGACTGCATGAGGTCGAGGTTCAGGTGCGGGGCAAAGAATCCCCCGACCAGGCGGGGGGCGAGCTCGACCGTGAAGGCGGCCCGGACCGGGAGGCGCAGGTCGAGCCTGACGAGCTGAGCGGCGCTCTTCCAGAGGTGCACGTTGAGCTGCGGCCCGATTTCCACGGTCGAGCGCAGATCCGGCATGCCGTGGCGCGCCGAGTCGTTGTGCACCGGGGTCGTGGCGTTGACGCTGAGATTGAGCTCGACCCGGTCCTGGTTGAGGAACAGGCCGCGGATGCCGTCGCGGTCGGACTTGAAGTAGGTGCCGTGGTACAGCAGGTACGGGATGGGCACCGGGTAGAGGTGCGTCGTGTCCGAGCCGCGGTAGTCGTTGAACACCAGGAAGCCGGCGCCGAGCCCGAACTCCCAGAGCGGCTTTTGCTGCTGCGCCCGAGCGCACACCGCCAGCAGTGCCGTCAGCATAAACAGCGCGCGCGGGGGTCTGGGCATGAAGACGTGAGCTGCGGTGTGCCTTCAGGCCGCTCCCGCGAGCGGGCTCACGGCGGTCGCTTCGATCTCGACCAGCAGGTCCTGGCGGCAGATGTCCGCCTGCAGATAGAGGATCCGGGCATCGGCACCCAGAGAGGCGGCGAGCTCCGCTTGCACGATCGGCAGGTCCTGGGCACGGCGCACGTACACCTTGCAGGCCAGCTCCCCGAGCGAGAAGTGCGCCGCACGGTCCACACGGTTGGCCTCCGCAAGCAGCGCGTCGATGTTGGCGAGCGTTTCCCGGGTCTGGGCGCCACTGTCGCCGGCGTGCAGGGAGCGATGTCCGACGATGCTCGAGGTGCCGGAGACAAACAGTGTCACGGATGTGGGCTGGCGCAGCAGCGCGGCGCGCGAGAACGCCGGGCGGTGCGTCCCGTACTGGCGCGGATAGTGGTAGGCACTGACCTGGCGCGGGTTTTCCACGAACACCGGCGCGGTGCGGCCGGCGAGGAAATACACCACCAGCGGGCTGTCACTGGCGGCGCCGAGCGCCGAAGCCGCCGGCACGTTGCCCGTCAGTGCCCGGCCGCGGTCGCGCAGCGCGTGCTGCCGCCCGGCGTTGAACAGGCGGTAGCGCTCGGTACCCTCAAGATCGCCGTTGATGTCCGGAAGGAAGTTCCACACCCGCAGCAGGTGCGGATAGGCCTGCGCCTCGAGGGTCGCGCAGATCTGCTGGTAAGCCTGGGCGGTCGCCTGGTGCAGTGCGCTCGGGAGGGCAGCGCCTCGGCGCTGCGTGCCAGGGGTGATCTCGGATTCGGCAATGGCGATGCAGCCGAACAGCATGTCCTCGGTGCGCCGGAAGCTGACGCGCTCGTGCCGTCCGGAGGCGGCCGGCTTGCCCGCGCGCCATACCTCGCAGCCGCGCTCTGCCGCCAGCCCCTGGGTGCGCACGTGCGCAACCGGTATCTCGTTGGCGCTGGCCCCGCTCTCGGGACCGCCATTGAAGCTGGCGACGCCCAGCACATCGTCCCACCCGGCCGCTTGGTACTCGGCCGGTGAGACGTATTCCAGGTGCAGGCCCGCTGCCGTGCGCATCGGCTGAGGCTGGCTCGGTGCGCTAGTCTTTCGGGGCCGCGGGCTTGTCCGCGAAGGTCTCCTTGACCTTGCTCGCCCCCTGTTTGACGTCCTGGCCGAACTTCTTGGCCGCGTCGGCGACCGCATGGCCGGCCTCCTTCGACTTGTCCGCCACCGCGTGGCCGACCTCTTTGGACTTATCGGCGACCGAGTGGCCAACCTCCTGGGACTTATGGGCGACGGTGTGACCGACCTCCTTGGAGGTGTCGGCGACCGAATGGCCGACCTCCTTTGATTTGTCGGCCACCGCGTGGCCCACGTCCTTGGAGGTGTCGGCGACTGAATGGCCGACGCTCTTGGCGTCATCCTTGATGGTGGCGGTCGATGGGGCGGCCTGGCTTTGGGCGTATGCGGTCGTGCCCAGTGCCAGGATGACGGCGGCGGCGAGCGCCCGGAGGAAGAGTGTTCTCATGGGAAATATCGTACGACAGTCGCGTTGCTCTTTGCACGACGCACGCCACGGAAACGAGCGCTCCGGGCAGACTGAGAGTGTGTACGGCGGTGCCAATCGTCATGCCGTTCGGGCAAACTTCGGCGGATGCGCATCGAGCGGCTGCCCATATCGGTTCTGCGCACCCGCTACGTCCCGGGCGGCTGGGACGTGCTCGCCTTCATTCTGGTATTTGCCTTCTTCGTGTACGTCGCCAAGGCGGCGCACGGCCTGAGCGGCTCGCTGTCGCGCCTCGAGGCAACGCCGATTTCGCTGGCGCCGTCGGCGCTCGTCGGCTATGCGGCGCGTACGGCGCTGCGCATGCTGATCGCAATGCTCGCCTCCCTGGTGTTCACCTTCACCTACGCGACGCTGGCCGCCAAGAGCCGGCGCGCCGAAGTCATCCTGGTGCCGCTGCTGGACTTTCTGCAGTCGGTGCCGATCCTCAGCTTCTCGATCACCATCCTGTTCTTCCTGCAGCTGACCCCCGGGCGCGTGGCGGGCGCGGAGATGGCCGCCATCTTCCTGATCTTCACCAGCCAGGCGTGGAACATGGCGTTCAGCTTCTACCACTCGCTGCGCAGCATCCCGGACGAGATGACCGAGGCGGCGCGCAGTTTCCAGCTGCGCCCGTGGATGCGGTTCTGGCGCCTGGACGTGCCCTTCAGCATGCCGGCGCTCATCTGGAACATGATGATGTCTATGTCCGGGGGCTGGTTCTTCGTGGTGGCCTCGGAGGCGATCAGCGTCGGCAACACCACGGTGACGCTGCCGGGGGTCGGTTCCTACATCGCCCGCGCCATCGAGCAGAAGAATCTCACCGCCATCGGCTGGGCCATTGCGGCGATGTTCGTCGTGATCCTGGCTTTCGACCAGCTGCTGTTCCGCCCTCTGATCGCGAGTGCCGACTGGTTCCGCCTCGAGCAGGAGGCCGGCTTCACCGCGACCCGCTCCTGGGCGCTCATCATGATGCGCCGCTCGCGCCTGCTGGGCCTGATCGGCAATGCGTTCGTGGCCATGGTGCGCGCCGGCAGCAAGCCGGCGTACGCCCCGGATGCGGCGGCGCTGCAGGCGCGACGGAGCGCCAGTGCGTGGAACGCGCGCTGGGTGGACTACGTCTGGTACACCCTGCTGCTGCTGGTGGGCCTGATTGCGCTGTTGCGCGCCGGCAGTTTCGTGCTGGGCGAGGTCACCCTGGGCGAGATCGGCCACGTGGTGCTGTACGGCTTCATTACGCTCCTGCGCGTGGCGGTGCTGATCGCGATCGCCACCCTCATCTGGGTTCCGATCGGGGTATGGGTGGGCCTGCGGCCGCGCGCGGCCAGCATCGTGCAGCCGATCGCGCAGTTCTTGGCCGCCTTCCCGGCGAACCTGTTCTTCCCGATCGTGTTCTCGGCCATCGTGCTGCTCAAGCTCACCCCGGACATCTGGCTGAGTCCGCTCATGATTCTCGGCACCCAGTGGTACATTCTGTTCAACGTGATCGTGGGCGCCTCGGCGATCGCGCCGGAGCTGCGTTACGCCGGCGAGAACTTCGGGGTACGCGGCTGGCTGTGGTGGCGCCGCATTGCCTTGCCGGCGGTGTTTCCGTTCTACGTGACCGGGGCCATCACCGCTTCGGGCGGCTCGTGGAATGCGAGTATCGTGTCGGAAGTGGCGACCTGGGGGCACGAGACGCTGACCGCGCATGGCCTCGGGGCCTATATCGAAACCGCAACCACCGCGGGGGATTTCCAGCGCAGCGTGCTCGGCACGGTGGTGCTGAGCCTGTTCGTGGTGACGCTGAACCGCGTGTTCTGGCGGCCGCTGTACGCGCGCGCCGAGCGCAAGTTCCGTGTCAGCTGAACGGCGCGAGGATTGAGGGACTGAGGGAGACAGCCGTGCATGCCATCGCTCCGGCGCTGAATCTCGCCCAGCTGCTCGACGTCGAGCACCTGTGCAAGTCATTCCGCAAGCCCGACGGGGATGAGCTCGTGGTGCTCGAGAACGTGAACCTTACGCTGCGCCCCGGGGAGATCGTCGGGCTCCTCGGCCGCTCCGGCTCGGGCAAGTCGACGCTGCTGCGCCAGATCGCCGGCCTCGACCAGCCGACCTCGGGGGTCGTCAACTACCTCGGGCACCCGGTGGCGGGCCCGGCGAGCGGCATCGCCATGGTGTTCCAGAGCTTCGCGCTGTTTCCGTGGCTCACGGTGCTCGAGAACGTGCAGCTGGGGCTCGAGGCGCAGGGGGTCCCCGAGGTCGAGATGCGCAAGCGCTCGCTGCAGGCCATTGACCTCATCGGTCTCGATGGCTTCGAGTCCGCTTACCCGCGCGAGCTGTCCGGCGGGATGCGCCAGCGGGTGGGCTTTGCGCGCGCACTGGTGGTGCACCCGAACATCCTGCTCATGGACGAGCCGTTCTCGGCGCTCGACGTGCTGACCGCGGAGACCCTGCGCAGTGACTTCCTCGACCTGTGGGGCGAGGGCCAGCTGCCGATCAAGGCGGTCCTGCTGGTGACCCACAACATCGAGGAGGCGGTGCAGATGTGCGACCGGCTCCTGATCTTCTCCAGCAACCCGGGACGCGTCTCGAGCGAGATCCCGATCGACGTCCCGCACCCGCGCCACGCAGAGGATCCGCGCTTCCGCGCCCTCATCGAGCGCGTGTACGTGGAAATGACCGCCAGGCCGCGCAGCGCACCCGGGACCGGTGCGCGCAATGAGCGATTTGCCGGCACGGGCATCGGCACGACGCTGCAGCACGTCTCCTCCAACGTGCTGCAGGGCCTGCTCGAGGTGGTCGCCGAGCCGCCCAACAACGGCAAGGCCGACCTGCCGGTGATCGCCGAGGAAGGCCGCCTGGAGGTGGATGACCTGTTCCCCGCAGCCGAGGCACTGCAGATGCTGCGCTTTGCCGAGGTGGAGGGCGGCGATATCCGCCTCACCGAGGCGGGCCTGCAGTTCGCGCGCGGTGACACCGATGAGCGCAAGAAGCTCTTCGCCCGGCACCTCATCACCTACGTGCCGCTGGCCGCTCACATCCGCCGCGTGCTCGATGAGCGCGCCAGCCATTCCGCCCCCAAGAGCCGCTTCTTCGACGAGCTCGAGGATTACATGGCGGAGGAGGCGGCCGAGCAGACCCTGCGCACCATCATCAGCTGGGGCCGCTATGCGGAGGTTTTCGCCTACGACGACAACCGCCAGGCCTTCAGTCTCGAGAACCCGGCCTAGTAGGGCTACTTCCCCGCGGCGAGCGTCGCCGCGGTGCCGTTCGGCTTGCCGAGCGTCGCGGCGTCCCAGCCGCCGCCGAGCGCCTGTATCAGGGCGACACTCGCCACCAGGCGGTTCTGGCGAATGGTGAGCAGCGTCTGCGCGTCCCCGAGCGCGGTGGTCTGGGCGGTGACCACCGCGGTGTAGGCGACCGTGCCTGCGCGGTACTGGTTGAGGGTGAGCTGCACGGCGAGGTTCGCGGACTTGACCGTCTCGTCCTGCACTGCGTGCTGCTGCTCGAGGATGCGCAGCGTGGCGAGCTGGTCCTCGACCTGTTGGAACGCGGTCAGCACGGTCTGGCGGTAGGTGGCGACCGTGGCGTCATAGGCCGCGCGTGCCTGATGCACCTGTGCGGTGCGCGCGCCGAAGTCGAGGAGCGTGACGCTGGCGTTCGCCCCCAGCGACCAGAAGTTGTTCGGTGCCTTGACCAGGTCCGACACTACCGTGTTCGCAAAGCCGTAGGCGCCGCTCAGCGTCAGGTCCGGAAAATAGGCCGCGACCGCGACGCCGATCTGCGCGTTCGCCGCCGCCATCTTGCGCTCCGCCTCGGCGACATCCGGTCGCCGCTCGAGCAGGACCGAGGGCACCCCGGGCGGCACCACCGGGACCGCGGCCCCGAGAGTGGCGGGCGGCAGCGAGAACTCCGCGGGCGCCTTGCCGATCAGCACCGCGATGGCGTGCTCGAGGGTGGCGCGCGTGACGCCCACCGCGATCAGCTGCGACTGGGCGCCGCCGAGCTGGGTCTGCGCGGTGATGACGTCCGCCTTGGCCACCACGCCCACCTTGTACTGGTTCTGGGTGATCTCGAGCGAGCGCTTAAAGGCCGCCACCGTTTCCTCGAGCAGCCGCTTCTGCTCGTCCGCGATGCGCAGCTCAATGTAGTCGCTCGCGAGCGTCGCCTGCGCCGAGAGGCGCGCCGCGGCCAGATCAGCCTCGCTCGCCTGGGCGCTCGCCTCAGTGCTCTCCAGCTCGCGGCGGATCTTGCCCCAGATGTCGAATTCCCACGCAGCGTTGCCCGCCAGACTGAAGTCATTGACCGGATGCCCGAGCGGCGTGCCGGCAACCGGTGTACCGGCGGCCGTACGGCCGCCGGGGCCGCCGGAGCGCGTGGCGCTCGCGGTGACGCCCACGGTCGGCAACAGCCCGGCGCGGGTCTGGCTGACGAGCGCCACCGCCTGGCGCCAGGAGGCCTCTGCCGCCTTCAGCGTCTGGTTGGAGATGTCGATCTGCTTCTCCAACGCATCCAGCGTTGCATCGTCGTACACCGACCACCAGTCGCTGCCGCTGGCCGCCTCGCGCGGCTCGGCCGGCTTCCAGCCTTCGGCTTCCTTGTAGCCCTGCGGCGCCGGGGCGGACGGGCGGTGATAGTTGGGCCCGACGGCGCAGCCGGACGCGAGGGCGAGGACTGCCGCAGCGAGTGTCGTGATGTGGGCGCGGGGGCGCTCTTTAGGTGTGCTCATAGGCTCTTGGCCGGGGCGGCCGGCGGTGAGTGGGAGTCCGGGTACAGGCGCGACCACACGCCGCTGCACCACCCTCCGAAGCGGTCCAGGTACAGGTACATGACCGGGGTGGTGTAGAGCGTCAGCACCTGGCTGACCAGCAGGCCCCCGACGATGGAGATCCCGAGCGGCTGGCGCAGCTCCGCGCCGTCGCCGCTGCCGAAGGCCAGCGGCAGCGCACCGAGCATGGCCGCCATGGTGGTCATCATGATGGGCCGGAAGCGCAGCAGCGAGGCGCTGTAGATCGCCTCCTCGGGCCGGCGCTGCTGGCTGCGCTGCGCATCGAGGGCGAAGTCGATCATCATGATGGCGTTCTTCTTGACGATGCCGATCAGGAGAATGACGCCGATCAGCGCGATGATGCTGAACTCCTGGTTGAACAGCCGCAGCGCCAGCACCGCGCCGGCGCCCGCCGAAGGCAGCGTCGAGAGAATGGTAACGGGATGAATGTAGCTCTCGTACAGCACCCCGAGCACGATGTAGACCGCCGCGAGCGCCGAGAGGATCAGCACCGGCTCGTTGGCGAGCGACTCCTCGAAGGTGTGGGCCGTGCCCTGGAAGCTGCCGTGGATGGTGGCGGGCATGCCGATGTCATTCACGGCCGCGGCAACCGCCTTCTGCGCATCGCTGAGCGAGACGTTCGGGGCGAGGTTGAAGGAGAGGGTGGTGGCGACAAAGGTCCCCTGGTGATTGACGGCGAGCGGGGTGTTGCCCGGGGCGTAGTGACTGAAGGCCGCGAGCGGCACCATGGTCTCCGCGCTGGTGCTGACGGCCGCGCCGGTCGACACCGCGCCACGCCCGGAATGCGCGAGCGCGTTGGTCGCCTGGTTGCGCGCGGTATCGGTCGTGAGCGCGGCGAGTGCCGCCTGCTGGCCGCCGGCCTTGGTTTGCGCCGAGATCACGGTGCCGGCGACGGCGTTGCTGGACTGGCTGCCGCTTACCGCCCCGCCGGCGGTGCTCACCCAGATGTTCTTGAGGGTGTCCGGGCTCTGCCAGTACTGCGGCGCCACTTCCATCACCACGTGGTACTGGTTCAGCGCGTTGTAGATGGTTGAGACGTCGCGCTGCCCGAAGGCGTCGTACAGGGTGTTGTCGATGGCGGCCGGATCGAGCTTGAAGCGCGAGGCGGTGTCGCGGTCGATGACGAGCTCGATCTCCTGGCCGTTCTGCTGCTGGTCGGAATTGACATCGGTGAGCACCGGGGTGTGCTGCAGCGCCTCGGTGAGCTTCGGCGCCCACTTATATATGTCCGCCACGCTGTCGCCTTGCAGCGTGTACTGATACTGCGCGTTGCTCTGCCGCCCGCCGACGCGGATGTCCTGCGCGGCCTGCAGGAACAGCCGCGCGCCGGCCACCTGGTTGAGCTTGGGGCGCAGCCGCCCGATTACGCCATCGGCCGACAGGTGGCGCTCGCTCTTGGGCTTGAGCGACACGAAGATGAAGCCGCTGTTGACCTGCCCGCCACCGGCCGAGCCGCCGCCGGTGAAGCCGACCACGGTATTCACGGCCGGGTCGGATTGCACGATGCGGATGAACTGGCGCAGCTTGGCCGACATCGACTGGAACGAGATCGCCTGGTCGGCCTGGATGCCGCCGATCAGCCGGCCGGTGTCCTGCTGCGGAAAGAAGCCCTTGGGAATCACCACGTACAGGTAGATGTTGAACACCACCGTGGCGAGCAGCAGCACCATGACCAGCGCGCGGTTGCGCAGCGCCCAGCGCAGCGAGCGGCCGTAGGCGGCGAGCATCGCCTGGAACGCACGCTCGCTCGCGGCGAACAGCCGGCTGGCGGTGGCTGCGCTGCGGGCCCGGATGAAGCGCGAGCACATCATGGGCGTTGCGGTGAGCGACACCAGCAGCGACACCAGCACCGCCACCGAGAGCGTGATGGAAAACTCGCGGAACAGCCGCCCGACCACCCCGCCCATCATGAGGATGGGGATGAACACCGCCACTAGCGACAGGCTCATCGACAGCACCGTGAATCCGACCTCGCGCGCTCCCTGGATCGCGGCCTGGAAGCGCGGCATGCCGGCCTCGATGTGGCGGGTGATGTTTTCCAGCACCACGATGGCGTCGTCCACCACGAAGCCGGTGGCGATGATGAGCGCCATCAGCGACAGATTGTCGAGGCTGTAGTCGAGCAGGTACATGGCGCCGAAGGTGCCGAGCAGCGAGATCGGCACCGCCACCGCCGGCACCAGCGTGGCGCGCCAGTCGCGCAGGAACAGGAACACCACGAGGATCACCAGCGTGATCGCCACGGCGAGCGTCGTCTCGACGGCACGCAGCGAGGCGCGGATGGTGACGGTGCGGTCCATGGCCACTTTGATGTCGATATCGGTCGGAATCGACGCCCGCAGCTGCGGGATCAGCCCCATCACCCGGTCGACGGTCTCGATGATGTTGGCGCCCGGCTGGCGGTAGAGGATCACCAGCACCGCGGGGTCCCCGTTGGCAAGCCCCACGTTGCGCACGTTCTCGACCGAGTCGAGCACCTCGGCCACTTCCGACAGCCGCACCGCGGCACCGTTGCGGTAGGCGATCACCAGGTCGCGGTACTGGGCGGCCTGGGTCGCCTGGTCGTTGGTGTAGATCTGGTAGCGCTGCCTGCCCACATCGATCGAGCCCTTGGGGGTGTTGGCGTTGGCCGCCGCCAGCGCGGCGCGCACGTCCTCCAGCCCGATGCCGTACTTGAAGAGCGCGGCGGGGTTGAGCTCGACGCGCACCGCCGGCAGCGAGCTGCCGCCGATCTGCACCTGGCCAATGCCGCTCACCTGCGACAGCTTCTGCGACAGGATGGTCTCGGCGGCGTCGTACAGCTGACCCGGGGCGAGGGTTCTGGAGGTGAGCGTGAGAATCAGGATCGGGGAGTCGGCCGGGTTCACCTTGCGGTAGGTGGGGTTGCTGCGCAGCGCGGTGGGCAGGTCGGCACGCGCGGCATTGATCGCTGCCTCCACATCGCGCGCGGCGCCGTCGATGTCGCGGTCCAGGCCGAACTGCAGCGTGACGTGCGCCGCCCCGGTGGAGCTGGAGGAGGTCATCTCGGTCACATCCGCGATCTGCCCGAGATGCCGCTCGAGCGGCGTTGCCACCGTGGCGGCCATGACGTCGGGGCTGGCACCGGCCATGGAGGCGTTCACCGATATGGTCGGGAAGTCCACCTGCGGCAGCGGGGCCACCGGCAGCCTGAAGTAGGCGATGCCGCCAGCGAGCGCGATGCCCGCCGTCAGCAGCGTGGTCGCGACCGGCCGCCGGATGAAGGGCTCGGACAGGCTCGTGAAGCTCATTGGGCGGCCGATCCGCCGGTGGCGGGCTCGCCGCGCCAGTTGGCGACGCGACGCTCGAGGCGATCGAAGTACAGGTAGATCACTGGCGTCGTGAACAGCGTCAGCAGCTGCGACAGGATCAGGCCGCCGACGATGGTGATGCCGAGCGGGTGACGCAGCTCCGAGCCGGTGCCGGTGCCGAGCATCAGTGGCAGCGCACCGAGCAGCGCCGCCATGGTGGTCATGAGGATCGGCCGGAAGCGCAGCAGCGAGGCGCGGTAGATGGCCTCGCGCGGCGGCATGTTCTGCTCGCGCTCGGCGACCAGCGCGAAGTCGATCATCATGATGGCGTTCTTCTTGACGATGCCGATCAGCAGGATGATGCCGATGATGCCGATGACGCCGAGGTCCGAGCGCGCCAGCAGCAGCGCCAGCAGCGCGCCGACGCCGGCCGAGGGGAGCGTGGAGAGAATCGTGATCGGGTGAATGAAGCTCTCGTACAGCACGCCCAGCACGATGTAGACGGTGACGATCGCGGCGATGATCAGGAACAGCTCGTTGCCGAGCGTCGCCTGGAAGGCGAGCGCCGCGCCCTGGAAGGTGGTGAGCACGCTCGGCGGCATCTTGATTTCGGCTTCCGTCTGGCGGATGGCGTTCACGGCATCGCCGAGCGCTGCGCCCTGGGCAAGGTTGAACGAGACCGTGGTGGAGGGGAACTGGCCGAGGTGATCGATCGACAGCGGCGCCAGACGCGTCGACACCTTGACCAGCGACGACAGCGGCACCTGACCTCCGATGGCGGTGGAGGAGGGCAGGTAGATGGTGCCGAGCGAATCCAGCGACGCCATGAGCGATGAGTCGGCCTGCAGGATCACGCGGTACTGGTTCGACTGCGTGAAAATGGTGGAGACAATGCGCTGCCCGAAGGCGTCGTAGAGCGCATTGTCGACGGTGGCGGGGGTGATGCCGAAGCGTCCAGCGGTGTCGCGGTCGATCGTGAGATAGGCGGACAGGCCCTGGTTCTCCTGATCGCTCGCCACGTCCTCGATCTGCGGCACCTGCTGCAGCCGCTCCACCAGTTTCGGCACCCAGGTGTTGAACTCCGCCGGGTTGGCATCCTCGAGCACGAACTGGTACTGGGTGCGGCTCACGGTGGTGTCGATCGACAGATCCTGCACCGGCTGCATGTAGATCGAGATGCCGCTGACGTTCGCGGCCTGCTTCTGCAGGCGGCGGATGATGGCGCTGGCCGAATCGGAGCGCCCGCTCAGCGGCTTCAAGTTGATCAGCATGCGGCCGCTGTTGAGCGTGATGTTGGTGCCATCGACGCCTATGAAGGACGACAGGCTCACCACGTCCGGATCCTTGAGGATCGCCTCCGCCATCGACTGCTGCCGCCGTGCCATGTCGGCATAGGAGACCGACTGCGGGGCCTCGGTGATCGCCTGGATGATCCCCGTGTCCTGCACCGGGAAGAACCCCTTGGGTATGAACACGTACAAAAGGATGGTCAGCACCAGGGTGCCGATCGCCACCGCGAGCGTCATGGGCTGGCGATCGAGCACCCACTTCAGCGCCACCCCGTAGTGGTCGATCAACGCCTGGAACTTGGCGTTCGCCCAGCGCGCGACCCCGGTCTCCTCGCCCGGGTCGTGGTGGCGCAGGAGCTTCGCGCACAGCATCGGCACCAGGGTCAGGGACACCACCGCGGAGATGACGATGGTGACGGCAAGCGTGATGGCGAACTCGTGAAACAGCCTTCCTACGACATCGCCCATGAACAGCAGCGGGATCAGCACCGCAATCAGCGACACCGTCAATGACACGATGGTGAAGCCGATCTCGCCGGCGCCCTTGAGAGCGGCTTCCAGCGGCGCCATGCCCGCCTCGATGTAGCGCGAGATGTTCTCGATCATCACGATCGCATCGTCCACCACGAAGCCGGTGGCGATGGTGAGCGCCATGAGCGAAAGGTTGTTGAGGCTGAAGCCGACCAGGTACATGGCCGCCAGCGTGCCCACCAGCGACAGCGGCACCGACAGGCTCGGGATGATGGTCGCCGGGATGCTGCGCAGGAACAGGAAGATCACCAGCACCACCAGGATCACAGCGAGCGACAGCTCGAACTCGACGTCGTGCACCGAGGCGCGGATGGTGACGGTGCGGTCGGTGAGGATCGAGACGTCGACCGCCGACGGCAGCGAGGCCGACAGCGCCGGCAGCAGTTTCTTGATCCGGTCCGCCACCTGGATGACGTTGGCGCCCGGCTGGCGCTGGATGTTGAGGATGATGCCGGGAGTGGCGTTCACCCAGCCGGCGAGGTAGAGGTTCTGGGCGCCGTTGGTCACCTCGGCCACATCCGCGAGGCGGATGGCATTGCCGTTCTTGTAGGCGACGATGATGCTCTCGTAGGCCTCGGGACTCTGGATCTGATCGTTGGCGTTGATGGTCCAGGAGCGCGCCGGACCATCCAGCGTGCCCTTGGGCGAGTTGACGTTGGCGTTGCTGATGGTGGTGCGCAGGTCATCGATGTTGAGCCCGTAGGCGGCGAGCGCCCGCACGTTGGCGATGATGCGCACCGCGGGGCGCTGGCCACCGCTGACACTCACCAGCCCGACGCCCTCGATCTGCGAGATCTTCTGCGCCAGGCGCGTGTCGGCGAGATCCTCGAGCTGCGTCAGCGGCAGCGTCTTCGACACGATGCCGAGGGTCAGGATCGGCGCGTCCGCCGGATTCACCTTGGCGTAGATCGGGGGGGCGGGCAGGTCGGAGGGCAGCAGGTTGCCGGCGGCGTTGATGGCCGCCTGCACTTCCTGCTCGGCAATGTCGAGGGTCAGGTTCAGGCTGAACTGCAGCGTGATCACCGAGGCCCCGCCGGAGCTGGTCGATGACATCTGGTTGAGCCCGGGCATCTGCCCGAACTGCACCTCAAGAGGCGCCGTCACCGCCGAAGTCATGACCTCGGGGCTCGCGCCGGGGTAGAAGGTCTGCACCTGGATGGTGGGGTAGTCGACCTCGGGCAGCGCCGAGAGCGGCAGGAAGCCGTAGGAGACGATTCCGGTCAGCAGGATCGCCACCATCAGGAGCGAGGTGCCGACCGGCCGCAGTATGAAAATGCGGGACGGATTCATGTGGGGCTCGGTGCGGGCAGGGGGCGCGTCGCTTATCCGCCGCCCTGGCTCCCCTGCTGCGGCCGGCGGTGACCGTGCTTGCCCTGACCCGGGCCGGGCGGCTGTTCCGCTCCCGCCGCGGTACTGCCCGGTGTGGCGCCCGGCTGGCGCAGCAGCACCTTGGCGCCGTCCTTGAGCTTGTCGGCGCCATCGATGACCACCATTTCCCCGCTCTTCAGTCCCTGCGTGACGACGACGTTGGTGGCATCCCCCGGGCCGAGCGTCACTTTACGCACGCTCACGGTCTGGTCGGCGGGGTTGATCGCGTAGACGTAGGTCCCGGGCGCACCGCGCTGCACACCGGCCTGCGGAATGAGGGTTGCGCCGTGCAGGGTGTCGAGCAGCAGCACGACGTTCACGAACTGCTGTGGGAACAGCGTCTGGTCCGCGTTGGCGAATACCGCCTTCAGGCGGATGGTGCCGGTGGTGGTGTCGATCTGGCTGTCGATCGACTGCAGCGTGCCGGTGGCGAGCGGGTGGGTGTTGGTGCGGTCGTAGGCAGTCACCGGAAGCGCGGCGCCGCTCTGCATCTGCTTGAGCAGCGGCGGGATCTCATCCTCGGGCAGCGTGAACACCACCGTGATCGGCTGCAGCTGCGTCACCACCACCAGCCCGTTCGGTTCGTTCTGCGTCACGTAGTTGCCAACGTTTACCTGCTGCAGCCCGATGCGGCCGTTGATCGGCGAGACGATGTGGCAGTAGGTGATGTTGAGCTGCGCCGCATCGATCTGTCCCTGGTCGGTCTTGACCGCACCTTCATCCTGTGCGACGAGCGAGCGCTGCGTGGCGAGCTGCTGCTCGGCGATCGAATCCTGGGCAAACAAGGTCTGGTAACGCTCGAGATCGACCTTGGCGTTGGCGAGCAGCGCCTTGTCGCGCAGCAGCGCCCCTTGCGCCTGCTCGAGTGCTACCTGGTAGGGCCGCGGATCGATCTGGATCAGCGCATCGCCTGCCTTGACCGTCTGCCCTTCCTTGAAGGCGATGTGCATGATCTGACCGGCGATCTGGCTCTGCACGGTGACGGTGGCGAGCGGGGTGACGGTGCCCAGTCCGATGAGCGTGATGGGCATGTCGCCCGGATGTGCGGTGGCGCCGATCACGGGCATCGGTCCGCCGCCGCCGAAGCGCCCGGCCGGCGGCGGGGTGGCCTTGGGCTTCAGCAGCCACGCGATCAGCACCAGCGCCAGCAGCACCGCGATGATGATCAACACGCGCCGTGTGAGCAGCATTTCCCGCCAGCCGTGGGGGGTCTCGGTCGTGGGCAGCAGATAACGGTTCTCGTCGTTCATGCGGCGGCCATGGGCACTCTTTTCACGGTTCGCAGGACTCCGGACCCCATCGGCGGCGGCTGCCGCGGGTAGGGTACACAATCGCTAAAAAAATGGGGCGGCATGGACCACCCTGCCGCCCCCAGGAGGAGACAGCACAACTTCGCACACCCGCCAGCGACTGGGTGTAACTGCCCAGCAAAGAAGTGCAAAGAAATCTGCGTTCTAGGGGCCTCAAGGCCGCAGCGGCAGCGGAGCGTGTATCGTTCCTTTCCATGGAAGGACGCGAGCCCCCGGCCGACTCCAAGGCGAGCCTGCTCCTGATCGATGACGATCAGGAGCTGTGCGCCATGCTGGTCGAGTACCTGGGCCCGGAGGGGTTTGTCGCGGCCACCGCCGCCACCGGGCCTGAGGGCCTGGCACAGCTCGCCCGCGCTCCTGTCGACCTGGTGGTGCTGGATGTCATGTTGCCGGAGCTGTCGGGGTTCGAAGTGTTGCGACGCATCCGCGCGGTGAGCCGCGTGCCGGTCATCATGCTGACCGCGCGGGGCGAGGAGGTCGATCGCGTCGTGGGCCTGGA
>CAZAXR010000024.1:0-121348 GCA_964489185.1 uncultured Steroidobacteraceae bacterium
TTCCGCAGTCCTATCCGAACTACAAGACGGTGCACCGCCGCTTTCAGCAGTGGTGTCAGAACGAGGTCATTCGCGCAGCGCTGACGGACTTGGCGAACGCGCTGCGCGAGCAAGGCGAAGTGGACGAGTCGGAGTGCTACAAGCCCAGCTGATACTGGGTGCAGACTGCGAGAACCTCTTCAACCGCCCCTTTGCAAATCAGAATGTGCTCGCCGCTCTCTCTGGACAGTACCACCGACATGCGGCGGCGCTGGAAGTCAAAGGGTAGTTCGTCGACCTTCTCATAGCGCTGCTTGAGCTGCAGATGCTCTTCCAGCTCCACGTGCCGTAGCACCGCAACATCAAGCAGGTTCTTGAGCCCCGACTGATAGTAGCTGTTCAGATAGGCGTACTCGAGCGTCGCCGTCGACTCCCGACCGCCGAAGTCAAAGTGATGCTTGAGTATGATGCGGTCCTGAGTGAGTGTGCCAGTCTTGTCGGTGCACAGTATGTCCATGGCGCCGAAGTTCTGGATGGAGTTGAGCCGCTTGACGATGACGCGCTTGCGCGACATGACTATCGCGCCCTTGGCGAGATTTACGGTCACGATCATGGGCAGCATCTCGGGAGTGAGGCCTACTCCGACGGCGACCGCAAACAGCAGCGCCTCGAGCCAGTTACCTTTGAGAAGGCCGTTGATCAGGAACAGCGTCGGCACCATGACGGCGATGAAACCGACCATCAGCCAGGTGAAGCGGTCGATTCCACGGTCGAAGCTGGTCAGCTGCCGCGGCGCTGCCAAGGTATCAGCCAACTGCCCGAAGCAGGTGTGCGCTCCGGTTTGCACCACAACTGCCTGGGCCGTGCCGCTGATCACGTTGCTGCCCATGAAGCAGGCGTTTTTCAGTGCAAAGGGGCTCTCCGACGGATCGCTCTCAGCAGCCACCTTCTCCGCCGGCATCGCTTCGCCGCTGAGCGCTGCCTGGTTCACATACAAGTCTTTCGCTGACAGCAACCGCACGTCCGCCGGCACCATATCGCCGGCGCACAGGTGCACGATGTCGCCGGGGACCAGCTGCTCTATGGGAAGCTCCAGGCACTGCGCTCGACCTTCCGCGGAGGCCAGATCAGGTCGCCGCACGGTTGCAGTGGTCCTCACCATTGCGCGCAGTCTGAGCGCGGCGCGGTTGGAGCGGTGCTCCTGAATGAAGCCAAGGGTCACGCTCAAGACGACCATGCTCGCTATGAGCACGGCTGCACGCTGATCGGAGAGCACGTAAGATGAGGAGCGCCAGTACCATCAACAGAGCGTTCAACGGGTTGATGGCACGGCCGATGATCTCGCGGGCTATGCTGTGCGGGCGTTCGTGCGCCACAACGTTCAGCCCGTAAAAAGCCCGCCGGCGTGCCGCCTCCGCGCCACTCAGCCCTTCGGCGGAGGTTGCGAGCGCCTCAAGCACAGCGGCGACGGACAAGCGGCTGAGGTGCGCAAACTCGTGGGCCGCTGCAGCACGGCGGGAGCGCACTGCGGGCCTAGTACCAACTTGCTGCTCAACCAAGCTTGCGCCTTGCGGCATCTTGCCAATATGTGCGCGGATGGGCGACCGCAGAAATCGTGGCAACTACCTAGCTGCACCGCCTTAACGAAAACGCGACGCGTGCTAGCCTTCAGTCGGGGTTAGGCTGATAGGAGGCGCGGTGAGCGCTTTCCCGGAGCACCTGCAAAGCCTGTTGCATCCGCAGGCATACGCGCACGCGGTGAGCGCAGTGCAGCTCATCGAAACGCATATTTCCTGGGTGTTGCTGACCGGGGAGTTCGCGTACAAGATCAAACGACCCGTCGAGTATGATTTTGTCGATCAGCGCTCATCACAGCGCCGCGAATTTCTGTGCCACGAGGAACTGCGACTCAACCGGCGCTTCGCACCCGAGCTCTACCTTAGTGTGAGCCCGATAACGCGCCGAGATGGGCAGGCGTGCGTTGGTGGCTCGGGAACGATCATCGAGCATTGTGTCGTGATGCGCCAGTTTCCCAGCGACGATGCCCTCGATCGACTGCTGGCGCGCGGGCAAATCTTACCCGCGGAACTGGAATCCTTCGGGCATGAGCTGGCACGCATACACGCACGCCTTCCGGCCGCCGCCCCAAACCAGGCGTGGGGCGGGCCGGCAAACCTACGGACCCAAGTACTGCGAAACGCTGCGGCATGTGCGCGCGCAGCGGCAGGGCTCACCGCCGGTGCTGCCATGCGCACGCTGCAACCGGCCCTGGCAACGATGCTTGACTCGCTGCATGCGTGTCTGGCCAGGCGTTTCGCCTCAGGCCGCGTGCGCGAGTGCCACGGCGACCTGCATGCGGGTAATGTCGTACGGCGCGCTGGGCGGTTGCTGGCCTTCGACTGCCTGGAATTCGACCCGGCGCTGCGATGGATAGACGTGGCCGACGAGGTGGCCTTCCTCGTCGCCGACCTCGAGGCGCACGACCGTTCACAGTGCGCGCATGCGTTTCTGACCGGCTACTGCACCGAGAGCGGCGATTACGAAGGATGTGCCCTGCTGCGTCTGTTCAAGATACACCGCGCCCTGGTGCGCGCCAAGGTCACCGCACTGAGCGCGGCGGGTGGCGACCCGCCGCCCCTAGTCGGTCGCTACGTGCAGTACGCCCTGCGCGTGCTCGAAGCGCCCGCGCCTGTGCTGATCCTCATGTGCGGCGTATCCGGCTCCGGCAAGAGCTGGCTCGCGGCGCGCGCAGCGCCACGACTGCTGGCCTTGCATTTGCGCTCGGACGTGGAGCGCAAACGAGTCGCGCGCGAGATCGGGGCCGAAGGGGACGGCGTCGCACAGGGACGGTACGCGCCAGCCACCAGGGCCCGCGTTTATCGCCGTCTCCGGCGCTGCACGTGGCACGTGCTCGCCGGCGGATACGCGACCATCGCGGACGCTACCTTCGCGGACCGCACCGAGCGAGCGCGCTTCCGCAGGTTGGCCGCACGCCTCGGAGTGCCGGTTTGCCTCGTTTATTGTCGTGCCGCGCCGGACGTGTTGCAGGCGCGGGTGAGGGAGCGTCGCGCGCACCGGGACGACCCGTCAGAAGCTGATCTGAGGGTGCTGGAGTGGCAGCAGTCGCACTTCGAGCCGGTGCTGGCAGAAGAAGCTCTCCCGCTCGTGGAAATTCGTACTGACGCACCCGATGCTGTCGAACGCTTGCTCAGGTTTATTGAAACGTGGCGCGCCGCCGCATTTCAATACAAGGGTTGAACGGGCAGGACCCGAGCCCCGCGTGCCTCTGCAGGCAGCCGGTTAGCGAATTCAGCGGGCTTAACGACCAGTAGATCGCACGGCAGTCGTCCAAGCAGTCGCTCCGCTGTGTTGCCGACGAGCAGCCGCTTCAGTCCGGAACGCGACACGCAACCGAGCACGGCGATATCGGCGTTCAACCTGCCGGCCATCTCGCGCACGGCGGCGCCCGGCAATCCACCGATAAGATGTTGGCGGTCGGCGGGAATGGCCGTCGGCCGGAGCAGACGCTCGAACGAGGAGCGCGCCCGAGCCGATTCTGCGCGGTACGTCTGCAGCACGGCTGCTGCACTGATAACCGAGAGATTCGCATTCGGCGCTGCCCATCCATGCACGACGTGCAGCACTCCTCTCAAGGCCCCAGACAGCGCCGCGGCGACGCGCAGAATACGCGCGTCGAGATTTGCCGGCTTCGCGAACGCGTGTCCGGGGTCCACCGCAGCCAGCACTACCGGACGGCGATACGGCCGAGGCTTCTTGACCAGCAGCACCGGTACCGGACTCAGGTGCAGCAGCTCCCAGTCGGCGAGTCCGAGCAGTCCCGACGCAACGTGCCTGCCTGCGTGGCATTCGGCCACAATGAAGTCCGCTCCGGTATGCACGGCATGCCGTACGATCGCTTCATAGGCCGGATAGTCGCGCTCGACCGCGACGCTGACGTTGACCCCGTGAAGGCGGGTGCGAGCCGCAACCCGCCCGAGACGCTGAAGGACGTCGCGCCGTTCCTCGTCCTCCACCGGCTGCCACTGCCCGGCGCTGCAGGCCAGCATGTCTACATAATGCGGGGAGTCCAGGGCGTGAAATAACTCGAGATCCGCCCCGAAGGCACGCGCAAGCTGCGTCGCCTTAGCGATCGCGGGCAGTCGCTCCGCCGACGGGTCCTTTACGGCGACCAGAATGCGACGAACCGGGCGCATGCGCTCGTGCCTTTGTACAACTGCGACGCCGCGAAATCTGCGCTCTGGCTCCGCGTGCGTCCACTGCGGAACATACGTAGCGACGCCGCTTACGGAACCGAGGATGCTCCGCTATGCAATCATCACCTTGGAAAATGGATGAATCGGGATCCTCCTGGCCGTACCTACCCCGGCGTTGCCATGCCGCCTGAACCTCCACAGCGCTCCGGCACCGATCAGTTGCAGCAGAAGCCACCGGCTGCTCTACACGGGCGCTTGTTGCACGTCTCGCGTATGGCCACCATCGGCGAGATGGCCGCAGGGCTCGCCCATGAGCTCAATCAGCCCCTTACGGCGATCGCCAACTACGCGCAGGCGTGCAACCGCCTGCTTGCCCGTGCTGACAGTGACCCCTCGGACTTACACCAGGCGTTGACCGAGATCGCCTCCCAGGCGGCACGCGCCGGTGACATTGTGCGGCGCCTGCGCAACCTAGCGCGCAGCCAGCAGAGCGAGCGCGCCGCGGTGAGCGTTAATGCCCTCATCAGCGAGATGATCGACCTCATCGAGAGCGATGCACGGTTGCACGCGGCAACCTTGTCGCTCGATCTGGCCGAGCACCTGCCGCCAGTGTTCGTCGATGCCGGCCAGATCCAGCATGTGGTGTTGAACTTCGTGCGCAACAGTCTGGAGGCGCTCGCCCCGCGTGCCGCCCGCGGCGGTCATGTGCTGATCCGCACGCAGCTCGCCGAAGAGCATTACGTCGAGCTGGCGGTGATCGACAATGGCCCGGGCCTGGCACCCGAAGCCCTTGAGCGCCTGTTTGATCCGTTTTTCTCCACCAAGGAGAGCGGGACCGGCATGGGGCTTGCGATGAGCAATACCATTGCAAGGCTGCACGGCGGTTCGGTAGGCTATCGGCCCAACCACCCCGCCGGAGCGTGCTTCTACATCCTGCTTCCCACTGAGACCGCTCCCTGATATGGCCCAGCCGGTTCCGACGATCTATGTCGTGGACGATGATGAGGGAGTCCGCAACTCCCTGCGCTTTCTACTGCGCTCCGTCGGTCTTGCGAGCCGTCCGTTCGCGTCGGCGCACGAATTCCTCGAGTCCTACGATCCGAAGCATCCCGGCTGTCTGGTCCTCGATGTGCGCATGCCGGGAATGAGCGGCCTGGAATTGCAGCAGCAGCTGAACCTGCGGGGCGCGATCATCCCCGTTATCTTCATCACAGGTCACGGCGACATTCCGATGGCGGTGGAAGCCATGCAGCATGGCGCCTTCGACTTTCTGCAGAAGCCCTTTCGCGACCAGGACCTGATCGACCGCATTCAGCGTGCGCTGGAACGCGACGCCCGCAGTCGCGCCGCGCTTGCGCACCATGAACAGATACGCGAGCGCTTCAACTCACTGACACCGCGCGAACGCGAGGTACTCGCGCTTATGACTCGCGGCAAGCCGAACAAGGTCATGGCCGCCGAGCTCGGCGTAAGTCAGCGCACCGTGGAGATCCACCGCGCCCGGGTTATGGAAAAGACCGGCGCCGCCTCCCTTGCCCAGCTGGTCCGCATGGACATGGATCTGAATTCGTAGCCCGGGGAGTGCCGGTTTAGCACCGGCGGCTTCGCTCCTTATCATGTTGGCGGTCGCTTGCGAACCCACGGTCAAATGCTCACGGCGGAAATTCTCAGCGAGGCTTTGAACTCGGCTCCCGATACGATCGTGCTCACCGACTCCTCGGGATGCATCCTGTTTGCCAGTTCGCAGATCGGTGCGCTGCTCGGCTACGATCCGGCTGAAATCGTCGGCCGAAGCATAGAGCTGCTCCTGCCCGAGCGCCTGCGCTCGCGGCACGTGACGCACCGCAGCCGCTACGTCGATAGGCCATTGGCACGGCCAATGGGCAGCGGCCTGGAGCTCGCGGCACTGCGCAAAGACGGCACCGAAGTGCCCGTGGAGATCAGCCTGAGCCCAATCCGCGGCGGCGCAGGACAGCAGCTCATCGCGGCCGCGCTGCGTGACGGTACCGAGCGCAGGAGGGCGCGAGCGGAGCTGATCGCGGCACGCGACGCTGCCGACCGGGCGAACGAGGCCAAGGGCCGCTTTCTGGCTACTGCCAGCCACGATCTGCGCCAGCCGCTGCAGACCCTGGCACTTCTGAACGGTGCCTTGCGGCGCATGCTCCAGGATCCGGACGCTAGCGAGGCGCTTGAGCAGCAAGGCCAGGCAGTCGCCGCCATGTCACGGCTGCTGAACGCGCTGCTCGATATCAGCAAGTTGGAGTCTGGCGCGATCCATCCGAACCCGTCCAACTTTGGGGTCGGCGGTCTGTTCGATGAACTGCGTCGTGAATTCGCCGGCATCGCTGCCAGCAAGGGTCTGAAGCTGCTGGTAGCGCCCACTCAAGCCTGGGCGTATTCGGATCGCGCTCTGCTCGGGCAGATCCTGCGCAATCTCGTCTCCAACGCAATCAAGTACACCCCCCACGGCCGCGTGGAGTTGCGCTGCGCGGCCGGGGCGCAGTCGCTGCAGATCGAGGTGCAGGATACGGGCATTGGAATTCCCGCGCACGAACAGAGCCGAATCTATGATGAGTTCTACCAGGTCGGCGTGGCGAGTAGTGCCACGCGCGAAGGCTATGGTCTGGGACTGAGCATCGTATGGCGACTGGTCGCTCTGCTACAGCTGCAAATCCAGGTGCAGTCCGCACCCGGCACAGGAACGACCTTCAGTCTGACGCTGCCCCGCGGCACCGTTGTGGCCGAAACCGGTGGCGCCGCGGTGCAAGCTTCCGTGGCGCACGGCCGCGGGCAGGCCCCGCTCGTGCTACTGGTCGACGACGACGCTGGCGTGCGTGGGGCAACCACTATGCTGCTGAAGGTAGAAGGTTATCGGGCGCTCGCCGCGGCCTCGCTCAGCGAGGCGGTAGAGCTTGCCAGGCATAATCCGGCGCTCGCGCTGCTCATTAGCGACTACCACCTGCGCGAGGGCGAGACCGGCATGCACGTCATCGCAGCGGTACGCATGGCCCTGGAGCGCGACTTGCCGGCCATCGTGGTCACGGGGGACACCTCATCTACCGTCCGTGGCCTCAACCCAGCGGATGGCGTACACCTCGTCAGCAAGCCCATCGATGCGGATCAATTGCTGACGCTGCTTAAGAGGCTCCTGCCGCCCTGATGTATACGCATTGATCCGAATGGAGCCGCGGCCGCCGCAGAACTATTCTCCGACGGTAGGCAACGAACCATAGGAGAACGCCATGAGCCTCATTCGCTGGGAGCCATTTTCGGCGATGGACGATATCTTCGGCCGCTTCCCGAGCCAGTTGGGCCGTTGGCCCCGCCTGAGCGGAAGCAGCGAGCAGAATTTCGAGTGGTCCCCTTCCGTCGACATCAGCGAGACCGGGAAGGAATACCTGATCCGGGCAACGCTACCGGCGGTGAAGAAGGAAGACGTGAAAGTCACATTCGAGGACGGCATGCTGACCCTGAGCGGCGAACGTCGCCATGAGGAGGAGCAGAAGGACGAGAAGTTTCACAAGATCGAGAGCTTCTACGGAAACTTCTCACGCAGCTTCGCCCTTCCAGATGCCATTGATTCGATGGCAATCCGCGCCGAGTCCAAGGACGGCGTGGTCACCATCCACGTACCAAAGCGCGCTGCAGAGGTCACAGAGGCCAAGACCATCAAGGTCCAGTAACGACCTGGATGTGCATGGGGTCGCGGCAACGAGCCGGAAGGCGTTGCCGCGACGAGTTTTGCCCGTGAACGCGGCTGCAGCATTCAATGCGGAGCTACTGAGGCGCTACGAGCGTCCCGGGCCGCGCTATACGTCGTATCCGACCATCCAGCAGTTCAGCGGCGCCTTCGGAGCAGCACAGCTACGCGCATTCGCTGCGCAAAGCAACCGTACCGCGGGACGGCCGCTGTCCGTGTATGTGCACGTCCCCTTCTGCTTCAGCCCGTGCTTCTACTGCGGCTGCAACCGCCTCATCACCAGGGACCTTACCAAAGGGGACCGCTACGTGGAGCACCTGCTGCACGAGCTCGAAGTCGTGGCGGATCTGTTTGCGCCTGGGCACGAGGTAGTGCAGCTGCATCTCGGCGGCGGCACACCAAACTTCCTGACGCCGCAGGCGTTGGCACGACTCGCCGTGGGCCTCAGAAGGGTATTCCGACTGAGTGAAACCCGCGAACGCGATTTCTCCATTGAACTCGACCCGCGCTCGGTGCCGGAGGGTTATGCGGCACTGCTCGCAGATCTTGGATTCAACCGCATCAGTCTCGGGGTGCAGGACTTTGATCCTGAGGTGCAGGCGGCAGTCAACCGCCTGCAGAGCATCGAGCAGACCCTCGAGCTGATTGATGTATGTCGTGACGGGGGCATGCAATCCGTCAACATTGACCTGATCTACGGTCTGCCCCATCAAACGCCGCAAGCGTTCAAACATACGTTGCGCCTGGTGGCGTCCGCGCGGCCGGACCGCATCGCGGTCTACGGCTACGCGCATCTGCCGCGCCTGTTCAAGGCGCAACGGCACATCGATCCCGCCGCCCTCCCCACCCCCGCCGAGCGCCTGGAGTTACTGCGGCTAGCGATCGAGGAACTCCAGGCGAGCGGCTACCGCTACGTGGGCATGGATCATTTTGCATTACCGGAAGACGAACTGGTGCGCGCCCAGGAGAACGGCACGCTGCAGCGCAACTTCATGGGCTATACCACCCATGCCAATTGCGACCTGCTGGGCCTGGGAATCAGCGCCATCAGCCACGTTGGCGACAGTTACAGCCAGAATCACCGCGATCTGCACAGCTGGGAAGCGGAGATCAACGCGGGGCGGTTGCCCGTATGGCGCGGACTGGCACTGAGCAAAGATGATCGCGTGCGCGGAGAGGTCATCGCTCAGCTCATGTGCCAGGGTGAGATCGAATTCGCGCCGCTGGAGCGCCGCTACGGCATCGACTTTGCCAGCTATTTCCGCGCGGCCCTCGAGTGTTTGCAGATGCACGTGGACGACGGCCTGGTCCGCATTGAGCCGCAGCGCCTTGCGGTCACGCCGGCCGGACGCCTGCTGGTGCGCAGCATTGCAATGTGCTTCGATCGCTATCTACAGGCACCGCGCCAGGATGAGCAAGCGCGGCCGTTTTCAGCGGTGGTGTGATCAGGACGCCGCCGGCAGGGCCGGGCCCTGCAGTTCCAGCACCAGCTTCTCGACGTTGCCTTGCGCGCCCTGGTGCCTGAAGCCCAACGAGCCGCCAAGGCGTAACATCGAAGTATTGTCGTGCATCACGCAGCCCCACAGTTGCCGCGTGCCGCGTGCGCGGCAGTAGCCGATAAGCTTGCGCATCAGGAGCGTGCCGAGGCCCTGTCCCTTCACGTCAGAGCGCACCAACACGGCGAATTCTGCGCCGACGTTGTCCGGGTCCGCACACGCATGCGCCACACCCAGTATTTCCTCCGCGCCGCTGATCTCGTGCGTCACGGCGACGAACGCCATCTCACGCTCGTAGTCGATCTGAGTGAGGTGTGCCAGATCTGCCTCCGGCAGTTGGCGCATCATCGCGAAGAAGCGGGTGTATAGGTCCTGCGGGGCAATGCGTGACATGAAGTGCCGGTGGGCGGGCGTATCCTCCGGCCGAATGGGTCGCAGCAGTAATTCGCGTCCGCGGTACTGCACATGCTCTTCAAGCTCGCTCGGATAGGGACGTATAGCCAGGCGCCTCGCCGCATCGCCGGCGTAGCGCGCGATGCGCACCCGTGCATCAAGCGCCGTCACTCCGTGCTCGTCGGCCAGCAGCGGGTTGATGTCCAACTCGGCGATCTCGCCGACATCGGCGGCGAGCTGCGCGAGACTGACGAGTGCAGCCTCAAGTGCTGCAATGTTCACGGCGCCCTGGCCACGTACTCCGGCAAGCAGACGTGAGACGCGAGTGCGCGAGATCAGCTCGCGCGTCAGCGTCGCGTTCAGCGGCGGCAGCGCAAGAGCGCGGTCGCCGATCACCTCGACTGCAGTGCCGCCGCGTCCGAAGAGGATCACCGGGCCGAACGTGGGATCGAGCCCGATGCCCGCGATCAGCTCGTGCGCACCGCCCCGGCGTATCATCTTCTGCACAGTAAACCCCTCGATGCGCGCCTGCGGCCGCAGATTGCGGCAGCGCTCGAGCATCGCTCGCGCGGCCGATTCGAGCTCCGCCGCTGTCGTTATATCCAGCGCCACGCCTCCAACATCGGACTTGTGACTGATGTCGGGCGAGAGGATCTTGAGCGCTACCGGATAGCCAACGGCGGCGGCGGCCGCGCGCAGTCCTTCCTGGGTGGCGACCCGAGTCTCAACCACCGGTATGCCATAGGCGGTGAGGAGCGCTTTTGACTCCGGTTCGGTCAGCACGCTCCGCCCCTCAGCAAGGGCGGTGGCGATCAAGGCTCGCACCGCCCGCACGTCCGGCCGCATACCTTCTGGAAGCGAGCGCGGCGTTTCCATAAGCAGCGCCTGAATCTCGTGATAGCGCTTCACCTGCAGGAATGCTTCGACGGCCTCCTCCGGCGTGGCATACGAGGGCACGATGCGCCCGCTGCCCGATTCCGCGGCGCGCACGCCTTCTGCCCCCAGCCAACACGCAAGCGCAGGACGGGATGCGCCCTGCAGCAGCGGGGCGCAGAGCGCTGCCACCTCGCGCGTCGCCGCCACAGCCGTGGGCGCGTGAATCAGCAGCAACGCGTCAACGTTCGGATCCCTCAGAAGCGGAGCCAGGGCCGCCAGGTACCGCCGCGGCTCGGCGTCGCCCACGATATCGACCGGGTTCTCGTGCGACCAGTTGCGCGGAAGCAGCGCGTCGAGTTCATCGACAGTCGCGCCGCCGAGCGGCGCCAACTCCCCTCCGCCGCGGATCAGGGCATCGGTCGCCATCACCGCGGGACCGCCACCGTTACTGACGATCGCCAGGCGCGGCCCACGATAAGGGCCGGACTGCGACAGGATCTGCGCAGCCTCAAAGAGCTGACGGGTCGTGTCAACGCGCAACACTCCGGCACGCCGCAGTGCGGTCTCGTAGACCGCGTCGGCCCCGGCCAGTGCGCCGCTGTGAGAGGTCGCTGCGCGGGCTGCCTCCTCGGTACGCCCCGCCTTCACGGCAATGACGGGCTTGTTGCGCGCCGCGGCGCGGGCCGCCGACATGAATTTGCGCGCCCCGGTCAGTGACTCGATGTACAGCAATATCGCACGGGTGCGCGCGTCCTTGCCGAGGTAATCGAGCAGGTCACCGAAGTCGACGTCGGCGGCGTTACCCAGCGAGATGCAGTGCGAGAAGCCGACATCGGTAGATTGAGCCCAGTCGAGCATCGCCGTCATCAGCGCTCCGGACTGTGCGACCAGCGCGATGCCGCCCGCGCGCGCGCCGACGTGAGCAAAGCTGGCATTGAGCCCGATGGCGGGCACCAGCAGCCCCAGGCAGTTGGGCCCCAGAATGCGCAGCGCGCACGCACGTGCCGCGGTCAGCATGGCCGCGCCGAGCGTGCCACCAGTTCCGTCCGGCTGTTCGAGTCCTGCACTCAATACGATCGCGGCACGTGTGCCGCGCGCGCCGAGTTGCTCGATGAGCCGCGGAATAGTGGCCGCGGGGGTGCAGATGACTGCCAGGTCCGGGGTCGCGGGCAATCGTGCCACGGAGGCGTAGGCAGGCACGTCGGCGACCCTTACGCGCCGGGGATTAACGGGCCAGATCGGCCCCCGAAATCCGGCGGCGAGCAGGTTACGCATGACGGTCGCACCAACGCTGTGCGCTCGATCGGATGCGCCGATGACCACCACCGAGCGGGGTGACACGAGGTATTGGAGGTTATGACTACTCATTGCTGCGGGCGCTACGCACGCGTGTACGTATAACACGCGACTGCGCGCCACCGGTGCGTGCGCCTAGCCTATGCATGAATCGCAATCCGGCATATGGGGGGCACCGCATGTTAGGCAGGAAAATTGCAGCAGGCAGTCGATATTTCTACGCTCTGGCGATGCTTGGTGCCGGTGCCGTTGTGGTGTCGCCTGCTGCGCTGGCGGTGCCGAGCTTCGCCCGCCAGACCGGCATGGCCTGCGAGGCCTGTCACACAGTCTATCCGGAACTGACGCATTTTGGCCGCGTGTTCAAGGCAAATGGCTACGTTCTGACCAACCTCAAGCAGGTGCGCGATGTCACCGGCAAGAAGGAGGAACTGCTCGAGCTGGCGCAGAGCGCACCGCTGTCGATCATGGCGCAGGTGTCCTACACGCAGGTCAAGACCTCGGTTCCCGACCTCTCCAGCGCCGGCGCCCCGGGCGTCGCCCAGAATGGCACCGCCGGCTTTCCGCAGCAGCTCAGTCTGTTCTATGCCGGCAAGATCGCGCCCAACTTCGGGGCGTTCTTCCAGCTCACCTATGCGAACGACAGTGGCACCATCGGTATCGACAACACCGACCTGCGCTTTGCGGACAGTGCGCCGCTGCCCGACAGCGGCACGTTGACGTACGGCGTGTCGCTGAACAACAATCCCGGCGTCCAGGACCTGTGGAACTCCACCCCGGCATGGGGCTTCCCCTTCGCCGCCAGCAATGCCACGGTGTCGCCGCTGGCCGCCACCGCCATCGATGGCACGTTCGCCCAGGATGTCGCCGGTCTGACCGGTTATCTGTTCTGGAACGAATCCCTATACGCCGAAGTCGGCGGCTACCGCTCCGCCAAGCAGGGCTCGACCAATCAGCTTACCGGCGGAGCCGGGCCCCTCGATGGTACTGCCTCGAACGTCATGTCCGGACTTGCCCCTTACTGGCGCGTCGCCTATGAGCACAACTGGGACCGCCACTCCCTCGAGGCGGGATTGTATGGCGCGGAATTTCGTCTGTACCCGGGCGCAGGTGCCCCGCTGCGTGGCCCGTTGAATCGCTTCAGCGACGTTGCCGAGGACGTGCAGTACCAGTTCATGGGCGAGGAACATCTGTTCACGGTAGCCGGGACGCACATACACGAGTCCATGACGCTCGATGCCAGTGTTGTCAACGGCGGTTCCGCCAATCCCAAGGACACCCTGACCACATCCAGACTGTGGGCAACCTACTACTATCACCGCCGCATCGGCGGGACGGTAGGCTACTTCTCCACCACCGGCAGCTCGGATACGGGACTCTATCCGGCAACGGCGCCGGGTGATCCCGGGGTGGTCACAAGCGCCAACGGCTCACCAGACACACGCGGGTGGATGGCCGAGGTCAACTATCTCCCGTGGTTGAATGTAAAACTTTCGGCCCAGTACACCTGGTACAGCAAGTTCAACGGCGCCGGCAGCAACTACGACGGCGTGGGGCGCAATGCGTCCGACAACAACGCGCTGTATCTGCTGCTGTGGTTCGCGTACTGAGGGTAACGTCATGCGCAAAGTCGACCCCCATAACAGCAGACGCTTCAATTGGCAGCGCGATCTGACGCTGGGCGCTCTGGTAGTGTTCGCGACAGTCGCGCCGATCCGCGCCGCCGAGCCCGATGCGGCTGCCCAGGCCTATGCGCAGAAGGTCGCCATTACGGTCTGTGGCACGTGCCACGGCACGCGCGGTAACAGTTCGCAGCCTAAGTACCCGCGCCTCGCGGCCCAACATGCCAGTTACCTGAGCACGCAGCTGAAAGCGTTCCGCTCCCAGACCCGCGGCGATCCGGACGCGATCGGGTACATGTGGGGAATGGCCAGCGAGCTCGACGATGCGACGATCGACGCGCTGGCAAGTTACTACGCCTCCCAGAAAGCCGAAGGCTCGGGCGCCGGAAAGGACGCGGCACAAGTCACCCGCGGGCGCGAGATCTACCAGCACGGCATCGAGTCGGAGGGCGTGCCGGCCTGCAGCTCCTGTCACGGGCCGGACGCGCATGGGCTACAGGATTTCCCGCGCCTGGCCGGCCAGCATGCGCAGTATCTGCTCAAGCAGCTTGCCTCGTTTCAGACCAGCATGCGCAACGTCGCGGTAATGCACGGAGTCGCCCAGAATCTGCGCCTGCCGGAAATGCAGGCCGTCGCCGCGTACCTCGAGGCACAGCCGTGAAGAAGCGTGCTGCCCGGTCTGGTGCGGCGGCGCAGCGCGGCAGAATCAGACGCATTTTGGTCGCCGTGAAGACTGACCGCGCAAGAGCGTGGCCGGCAGTCGTCAAGGCCGCGCAGCTGGCGCGGCTGCTGGGCGCCGAGTTGGTGCTGTTTCAGGCGCTGACTGTGCCCCTCCCTGGCGGCGCAGAGCCCGCCTCGCGAAGAGGAAGAGAGTCCGAAGTTGCGCGCGCGATGCGCGACTCGTGCCTGCAGACTCTGGAGGGGCTCGCGGTCCGTCTGCGACGCCGGGGCATTGAGGTCAGGGTGTGTGTCGACTGGGACAGCCCCGCTTACGATGCGATCACGCGTGCAGCGCATCGGTTGCACGCCGGCCTCATCGTCGCGGAGCAGCATGCCGGCTGGCATCACCCTGCTCACCTGCTGCACCCCACCGATTGGGAACTGTTGCGACGGAGCCGGATGCCGGTACTACTGGTCGCGCGCCGTGGTCCCTATCGCCGCCCCGTCGTGCTCGCCGCGCTCGACCCGGACCACAGCTTCGCCAAGCCCGCGCGGCTCGATGCACAGATTCTGAACGCAGCGTCGGAACTCGCGAGCGGGCTGCGCGGAGCCCTGCACGCGGTACACGCGTACGTGCCTTTGCCGGTTGCGGCCCTCGCCCGCGGCACGACTGAAGAGACGGTGGCAAGGCTGAAGCGGCAAGCCGCCGCAGCCGCGCGCGAGAAGCTTGCCGCCAGTGCTGCGGGTGTGCCGAGGTCGAGGCGCCACATTGTGGCCCGCCATCCTGCCGATGCGATCGTCGAGGTGGCCGCCAAGACGCGCAGCAGCATCGTGGTCATGGGCGCCGTCTCCCGTTCAGGTCTCAAGCGCCTCTTGATCGGCAGCACCGCTGAACGGGTTCTCGGTCGCCTGCCGTGCGACCTGCTCATCATCAGGCCCCGGGGCGAGATCAGATCCACGAGCCGTATTGCCCGCGCCTTGCGCGCAGCGACTGTGCAGCTTAGCGGCGTTATTATCTAGGCACTTTCCCTGATGTCCCGGGTGCATGCGCAGACTAGGCTTAAGCACTAGACCTGTACCTTGCGTTGCACCGCAGGAGCAAGCTCATGGCGAAGAGAATTCGGCGCATTCTGGTCGCAGTCGGAGACCTGCAGCGGGCACCGCGAGCTGAATTGAGTAAGGCGGCCACTTTGGCCAAGGCGGCGGATGCCTCTATCGAGTTGTTTCACTGCATCAGCCAGCCGGATCCGGGCCGGAGCTTTGCCGAGTCCGTGTCGGCGGAAACAGTGAGTGCGCAGCGCGCAGCGGTCGCAGCAGACTGCCAGCGACGCTTGGAACGATTCGCGCGATCATTGCCTGGATTGCGGGTAACCTGCACGGCAGTCTGGGACTATCCGGCGCATGAGGCGGTCATACGGCGCGCTCAGGCGATCCGCGCCGACTTGGTTGTTGCCGCAAGCCGCGGTCATGGGCTCGGCGCTCGGCTCCTGCTGCGCAACACCGACTGGGAGCTGATCCGGCACTGCCCGATCCCCCTGCTGCTGGTGAAGTCACGGCGCCCGTATCGCAAGCCTGTGGTGGTAGCAGCCGTCGACCCCTTCCACGCCCATGCGCGCCCTGCGGACCTCGACACCGAGCTGCTGCGCACCGGCAGGGCGCTCACTCAGCTGCTGCATGGGCGGCTGCACGCCTTCCACGCCTTTATGCCCCTCTACACCGTCGAATTGGCCGGCGCCTGGGAAGCAGCCCCGGTGATGTTGCCCCCGGAAGCCGAAGAGGCGCACAGCCAAATGATCGAGAGCAGCGTCGGTGAACTAGCCGCCTCTGCGGGAATCCCGCGCTCCTGCCGTCACGTCTGCATGGGAGACGTCAGCGGGGAGCTTGCGGCGGTCACGCGGCGCACGCACGCGAGCCTGGTGATCATGGGAGCGGTATCCCGCTCCGCCCTCAAGCGTCTGTTCATCGGCAACACGGCTGAACGGGTCCTCGACCAACTCGAGTGCGACGTCCTGGTGGTGAAGCCGCGGGGATTCCGTTCCGGCGTGTCCACACGACGTGCGCTGCGGGTCGTGCACTCGGCGCGAACATCCCGTGCATCGCGCCCCAGACAGCGTGCGGGGCGTGACGTGGCTTACGCGGGCGCTGCGCTCCCGCCACTCTTGTAACCAACCTCCAGCAGGAGAGCCCATGAAAGAGTTCCTCGTCGACCAGAACCGCCGGCGCCTGTTGAAGAGTGTGACACTCGGAGTGGCGTTGGGCCCGATCGCCTGGCGCTGCATGACGGCCGCAGCAGCTGATGCGCCGCTCGTTACATCGGATGATGCCACCGCTAAGAGTCTGAAGTACGTCAGCGACGTGAGCCAGACGCACGACGCCAAGCCCGGCAGCAAGTGTGCAAACTGCGCGCTCTATCAGGGCGCAGCCGGCGCTGCGCAGGGCGGCTGCCAGCTCTTCCCTGGCAAAGCGGTCAAGGCTGGTGGCTGGTGCAGTGCCTGGACGGCCAAGCCCACCTGACCCCTGCAAGCGGGCGTAGTGCCGAGCGGACTGTCCTCCTTCACACCAGCCGAAGCAGCAACTCGCCGAAGCGGTGACTCTCCTCGCTGGTGTTGTAATGCACGAGCGAGGCCCGAACCGCGCCGCTTTCGACCGCGAGTCCGAGACGCTTCATCAATCGCGGCGCGTACATGTGACCGTCGCGAATGCCGATGCCGGCCGCCGCGGCGGCCTCAGTGACCGCCGCAGGAGCGACGCCAGGGAGGTTGAAGCACACAGTCGGCACGCGCTGCGCCAGCTGGGATTCGTCGCCAAGACCATAGATGGTGGCGTCGGCCGCACGCAGCGCACGCAGCAGCTGGCGCGACAGCTCCTGCTCGTAGTCGCGGATGGCGTGCATGGCAAGCGCGCACGCATCGCGCAGCGTGGCGGTGCCAGCTCCTGCCTGCTCCGGGGCGAGGCGGCGCCCGAGCGCAGCCAGATAGTCGACCGCGGCGGCCATGCCCGCGACGTTTTCATAGATGAAGGTACCCGCCTCGATCTTGCCCGGCGGCTCATCGGGGATGAAATCCTCGCGAAACGTGGGCAGCCCGGCGAGCAGCTCGTACCGCCCCCACAGAAATCCCATGTGGGGCGCGAATATCTTGTATCCCGAGCACACCAGATAGTCGCAGCCCAGCGCCTGGACGTCGATCGGACCGTGCGGGGCGTAGTGCACAGCGTCGAGGAAGATCTCTGCCCCTGCATCGTGCGCCACCGCAGCCGCCGCTGCGACATCGACAATCGATCCGAGGGCATTGGAAGCGAAGGCGCAGGCCACGAGCCGGGTGCGTGGACCGACCAGCGGCGCGAGATCCGCGGTGTGCAGGCACCCGTCCGCCCGCACGCGCCACCACTTGAATTTGGCGCCCAGGCGAGCCAGCGCCAGCCAGGTCGCGACATTGGCCTCGTGATCGAGGTCGGTGACGACGATCTCGTCGCGTGCCGCCAGCGTTTCCCCGATTGCAAGGCTCACGATGCGAATGAAGGAGGTGGCGTTCATCCCGAAAGCGATCTCCTCCGGGCGGCGGGCATTGAGCAGCGCCGCCACCCGCTCGCGCGCCCGCTGGATCGTGCTGTCCACCGCGAGGCTCTGTGGGTAGCGGCCACCGCGCTGCACGTTGTGAGCGAGCAGGTGCTCGTTCACGGCTGCCAGCACCGGCTGGGGCACCTGAGCGCCTGCGGCGTTATCGAAGAAGACGAAGTCGCGCGCCCGCTGCAGGGCCGGAAACTGCTGACGCAGTGCCTGCACAGGAAACGGAGTCGGGTGGCCGCGGAACACGGCGCTCATCGGACATCCGGATGATGCAGCGCGCGACACGCCTTGAGAGCACCGATAAGGCGATCGACGTCGTCTTCCGAGTTGTAGAAGTGCAACGTCGCACGGATATTGTCATCCCGGAACGAGGTCACGATGTTCCGTGCCATCAGGGTGTTAAACAGCTGCTCGGTCCCTTGTGAGGGGATGCATACCATCGGTCCGCGCCGCCGGTCCTCGCGTGGCGTGACGCTCGCCCAGCCGATGCCCTCCAGCCCCTGCATGCAGCGCCGGGTGAGCTCGCGCACACGCTCTTCAATGACATCCGTCCCGACCTCGAGGATGATCTTGAGTCCGGCCTCGGCGGCATAGCAGTTCACTACGGCGGGGGTCCCCGCCTCAAAGCGGCGCGCACTGGGCGCGGGACGGTTCGCCGTGATGTCCATGGCGAATATGTTCTCCTGCGCAAACCATCCCGAGTGACTGGGAGTCAGCTGCGGAATCAGCGAGCCGCGCACATACAGAAAGCCGATGCCTGCTGTACCCAGCAGGTATTTCAGCATCCCGCCAACCGCAAAGTCGACGTCGAGCTTCTTGACATCGACCGTGAGCCCACCGACGGCCTGGTAGCAGTCGAGCAGCACCCGCGCGCCCCGTTCGTGGGCCACGCGGACAATGCCGGGAATGTCGAGGCGCGCGCCGTTGCGGAAGCACACGTGGGTCACGGCCACCAGCTGAGTTTGCTCATCGATCTGCCGCGCAAAGTTCTCGAGCGGTATGTAGCCGTCGGGGCCCCGCGGGACGTGCACCACGCGCGCGCCACGCAGCTCCTGCGCGTGCCAGATCTGGGCATTGGTGGGGAATTCGAAGTCGCTCACCACGACCTTGTTGCGCGGTGATCGGAACTCAAGCGCACTGGCGAGCGCGTTGAGCCCCGCCGAGGCCGAAGCGGTTACGGCGATCTCATCGGGAGTGGCGCGCAGTACGGCCGCCATCGCGCTGCGCACCGCCTCGTTCTTCCTGACCCACACGTCCCAGTTGGCGCCCACCTGCAGCCTGTCGTCCATGTAGGCATTAATGGCATCCCGCACGCTGTCGGCGAGGGCGCAATAGGAGCCGCTGTTGAGATAGGTCTTGTGCTGCAGGACCGGGAAGCGACTCCGCAGCGCGCTGAAATCCCTCATGGCTGCTTGCCCTCGGCCTCGAGTCGCGGAACTGCGGCAGCGCCCGCGGCGACCGCCCGCCGGCGACGCGCCCCCCACAGAAAGTACGCCGCCGAGATCAGGATCAGCCACGGAACCCCATACACCCAGGACAGGTAGAGATTTGGGTCCAAGCCCATGGTGATCAGAATCGCTGCGAGCATGGTGAGTCCGGCGTATTGCATCCAGGGAAAGAACGGCATGCGTACCGGCAGCTCTGCGGCCAGGTGACGACGCCGGAAGCTGAGATGGCTCACGAGAATGATCATCCATACTAGGATCGCCGCGAACAGCGCCACGCCCAGCAGATAACCATAGGCGTTGGGCGTGAAAATCGACACTCCCGCAGCGACCAGGATGCAGGCGCCGGAAACAAGGATCGCCGCCACCGGACTGCCGCGGCGGCTGAGGGTGCCGAGGCGTTGCGGCGCATAGTCGCCGCGCGACAGGGAAAACAGCATGCGTGAGCAGAGATAGACGTTAGTGTTCATGCTCGAGAGTGCCGCGCTGATCACGACGAAATTCATGACTCCGGCCGCATGAGCGATGCCGGAGTGCTGGAACACGCTCACGAATGGACTCTGAGCGACGACTTTCACACCGGTGGCTGTCCACGGCACAGTAGTGACGATGATGGTGACGGCGAGCACGTAGAAGAGAAACAGCCGCAGCAGCATGCTGCGCAGCGCCGCCGGAATCGATAGCTGCGGGTTCTGCGCCTCTCCCGAGGTAACGGCGATGACCTCGATGCCGTTGAAGGAGAAAATGCCGACGATCACCGCCATCCATACGCCCGTGAGGCCCTTGGGGAAGAACCCGCCTGGCAGCCCGGTCAGGTTGTGCAGGCCGATCGCGGCCTGGCCGGCCCCGAAGATGCTCGCCGTCCCGAGGATGATGAACAGCACGATGGCGGCAACCTTGATGAGTGCGAACCATGACTCGAGCGTGCCGAAGTTGTGGACTGAGCGGGAGTTGAAGTACAGGAGCACCATGCAGAAGCCGAGTGCCCATAGCGACACCGGCACGCCTGGAAACCAGAACGCCATGTACAGGCCCGCGGCGACCGCTTCGCCCCCGATGGCAATCACTTGCGCAATCCAGTATGTATAGCGCACCACGAATCCTGCCCACGGATTGAGATAGGTCTCGGCGTAGGTTCCGAAGGAACCGGCAGTGGGGTGCACCACCGCCATCTCGGACAGACTGAACACCATCACCAGTGCCACGAACCCCGCCAGCACGTAGCTGAGTATCACCGCCGGTCCCGCGTAGCCGATCGCCAGGCCGCTGCCCATGAACAGCCCGGTGCCGATCGCCCCACCGAGCCCGATCATGACGATCTGGGTCTTGGTCAGGCCGCGTTGCAGACCGCTTTCGCGCTCACTGATCGGGGCGGAGGTCATGTGCGGGGATGAGGCGGGGCGTGGAGCGCCGATCACGCCGTCAGTCGTAGTAAGTGATGCTGGGGTTGTCACCAGGACAGATCACCCCGACCACGTCGATGCCAGCGGCAGAGGTCGCCTCGAGGGAATGCAACTGCTTGCGCGGCAGAAAGATGACGTCGCCCGCCTGCACCTGCGCCTTGCGATCCTCCGTCCACATGTACCCCTCGCCGGCGAGCACGATGATCGCCTCTTCGTACAGATGGCGATGCGGCGCGGCCTTCGAGCACGGTATGTGGCCGATGAACTGGGTGATGTTCTGCGATCCGATGCGTTTGTCGACGAGCAGCTGGAAGTAGCGCGGGCCGGTCTCCCGCCGTTGCGCCTCATCGACGGACACCACGCGCTCGGGATAGCGCGCGTCGAAGTTGCCGGGCATGGTTTCCAGCCACTCCGGGGTCCCCGGCGGATGGCACAGCGCGAACACCTTGAGCGGACGAGAAGGTGCGGGGACCAGCTGCAGCGCCTCGACCGGGCGCACGTACACCCCATCGGTGGCCCTGACCTGGAACTGGAGCCCCGAAATTCCCACGGCTCCCTCTCCTTCCATGACGAACAGGATCACATCCCGATCGCCGAAGGACATTACCGGTGAGGCACCAGCGCACACCTCGAGCAGAAACTGCGTCTGATGCACGGAGCCGAGCTCCGGCGCGACCAGGCAGCTGTAGCGCAGGTGCCCGCGCGTGCTGCGCTCGGCTTGTGCCGGGGAGACCACGTAGCACGCGCCGTTCAGGTGAATGCGCGGTCCCTCCCGGTCGGTGGCGAGGGGAACCCTGCGATTCTCCGGGCTCGCAGCATCATCGAGCGGTGCGCCGCCGGGAAGATTCGTATGCGTGCCGTCGCAGAACGGCGCATTGGCGCTGTGCTTGCAGCCGCACAGAAGGACCTCCTCGTCCGCGAGCGCGACAAACTTCTTCGGCTCGAGGCCGCTGCCCTTATGGGATCCGTCGCAGAACGGCTGATTAGCCGAACGGCCGCAACGGCACCAGAAATAGGTGCGACCGGCGGCGAGCCTGACCAGGCAGGGCTTGAGCCGCGCCATTACCGGCTCCGCCACGAGCGCACCCCCGCAGGAATTCCCGTCCTTGCCATTCAAGCAGGCTGGCCCGCGCGGCTGCGCGCGGCGCCTCCGTGTTGGGAGACGCTGTTGCCGAGTGCACTGAGTTCGCGTTCGAGTGCACCGCCCTCCTCGTCCGCCAGCGCCGCCTCCTGCAGCCGCGCGAGCTGTTCAGCACCGTCCTCGCGCGCGGCCAGCACTTCCAGTCGCTCCCTGAGGGCACAGAAGTTGCGCCAGCCGCGCTCGTGCGTTTCCCCGTAACCCTTGATGAGGCGCTGCGCGCGGACCAACTCGACCGCGAGCTCGTAGCGCGCTCCTGCCAGCTGCTCGACATCCACCAACCACCCCTCGATGCGTGCGTTCTCCTCGCGGAAGCGCCAGGTCCCGCGCCGCCAGCGGCGCAGACCAGCGAGGACGTACAGCAGCAGGAATCCACTTAAGGTACGGGTGCGGATCTGTCTGCCGCCGGTAAAGCGGCTCAGCCAGCCATGTACGCGCGGCGAGCGCTGCACCCACGATCCGAGTCGCGCGGGCAGCGTGCCCGCGATCTCGGCGACGCGCGGCTTCATGAACTCGGTAATGCCGAACAGCTGCCCGGGTTTCGCGCGTATCTCGTCGCGTACGCGCGCGAAGCGTGTGGCCCGGGTCTTGAGGTCGGCCACGCGTATCGTATCCTCGAACGTCATCCAAAGGGCGAGTGAACGGGCCGCCGCCTCAGTCAGTGACCAACTCTTCCCCGCCCACCCGCGATGGTCAAGTGCCGCGATGCGCTCGAGGCGGTCCAGATACAGCGCCGCGTAGGCGGGATCCTGGTAGTCGAGAGCGCGGCGAACTCCCTCGAGCACCAGCGGCTGCGTGGCGGCGGGTAGAGCACGAACGCGGTCCAGCAACGGCTGCAGCGCAGGGTGAGGTGCGGTCTGTGGCACTTCCCTGAAGGTTGCCGCGCGCGGACCGCTGTCCTCGCTGCCACCCTGCCGCGCCTGCTGGGTCGCCTCCTTAAAGGCGGCCAGGTTCGTCGCCACCGCAAGACCGCTGTGCGTGATGGCTGCCTCGAAGGACTGTTGCGGGAAGGGCAGCACGCCCGCCCCGCTGATGGCGCCGAGCAGCACCGCGCTGATCAGACTGTGATGCCTGTCGGCGGTCTGCTCCATGTCGAATACGATCGCGCGCTTGCCGTGCGTCCGCACCAGCTGCAGCAGCTCTTGCCGGTCAGCGGCGCCCCGGCCCATCGCGCTCTTTTCGCCGATGGCATAGGAGCGGTGTGACGAGGAGATGAGCGTGGTGCGCCCGGTCACCAGTCCGCGGGCAATTGCGCGCCCGGCTTCAGCGAGCTCGGATGCGACTACGCAGTCGACATCGCCCGCGACCGGCATCAGCGCCATCACCGGCTCGCGGCCGGCGCGCTCAGCCTCCGCGCGCGGGAAGAACTCGAGATAGTAGATGGTGGCGCCGGTGCGCTGCGCCACGCCTGGCACGGAAGTCGATTGCGCGATGTAGCCGTTGGCCTCCGCGGTCGCGATCAGCCAGTCGGTGAGCACCCCACCTCCCTGGCCACCGAGTGCCGCGATAGTCAGCTTGATGGACCGCACGCCCATGGCTTTGACTCAGAGCGCGTAGCGGAGTCGCCGGCGCTCGCGACTCCGTTGCAGAGCGGTGATCACCGCGCTGCGTATCCGGTGGATAAGGCGGTCCCGGCGTGAGGGGTTGTGAACCAGCTCGGCACGGTAGAACGACGGGCACAGCGTCGCCGCATCCGCCACCTCCCCGCACACCCCACAGCCGACGCAACTGGGGTCGACGTACGCGACCGGGTCGGTGCGCAGCGGGTCGGGGTTGTCCCGGACCGTAAGCGACGGACAGCCGGAAAGGCGGATGCAGGAATGATCCCCGGTGCAGGTATCCGGATCGACCCCGAAGCGTTCGGTCACCACGCGCTCGCCCGCCTGGATCGCCTTGCGAATCAGCGGCCGCACCCGCCGCTGACGGTTGAGCTGACACTCCCCCTGCGCCACGACCACCTTCGGCCCACGGTAATTCGTGCTCAGGGCTTCGCGCAGCAGCTTCAGGGTGCCGCGCATGTCATAGGTGTGAGTGCGTCTGACCCAGCGCACGCCGACACCCTTGACCGCGTCAACTATGGAGTTGTTTCCCTGCCGGTGAGAGTCGGGCGCGCGAGAGGAGGGAATGTCCTGACCGCCGGTCGCCGCCGAGTAGCCGTTGTCGATGATGACGGTGAGATCGTCGTGCTTGTTGAAGACCGCGTTGCCGATTCCGCTGGTGAGCCCGTTGTGCCAGAAGCCACCGTCGCCCATGACCGCGACCGCGCGCTTGCCACCCTCGGTGCCGAAGGCGGACGCGGCGGCGGCCCCCAGTCCGTAACCCATGATGCTGTTGCCCATGTTGAACGGCGGCAGCGTCGCGAACGAATGACAGCCGATGTCGGCGCTGATGTGCAGTGGCCCGATCTCCCTTTGCAGCAGTTTCAGTGCCGAGAAGAACGGACGCTCAGGACAGCCGGTGCACAGCCCTGAGGGACGCGCCGGCACCAGCGCCGCCAGCTTTCCAGCCGGCACTAGCGGGACTTCACGCACCGTTGCAGCGGGCGCCGGGCGCAGCTGCGGTGCCCAGCGGTCGAGGAACTCGCCGAGCCCGTTGCGCAGCACGTCGACCGTGTATTCGCCATGCATCGGCAGCAGGCTCTTGCCCTCGAGACGGGTCGGCACTTCGCGCTGGCGCAGGATCTGGCTGGCCGCCTGTTCCAGGTACTCGGGTTGGCCTTCCTCAACGATCAGTACGGCGCGCTTGCCGCTGCAAAAGCGCTGCCACTCCTCCGCAACCAGTGGGTAAGTGACGTTCAGGACGTACAGCGGCACCTTGCTGGCGCCGAATGTGTCCGCGCCGCCCAGCAGCTCCAGGGCGCGCAGCGTATTGTTGTACAGACCCCCCTGCAGCACGATGCCGATATCGGCGCACTCGCCGGCAATCGTCTCGTTGAGTTGCCGCTCGGCGATGAAGCGCTGCGCCGCGGGCAGGCGCCGTTCGATCTTGTCCCGCTCCTGAGCGTAGGTGGACGGTGGAAGTATGATGCGGCCGTAGTCGCGCGCCGGGTGTGCCAGGGCATCGGCCGCAGAGAACGCCGGCGGCCGGTTGTCCTGCGCGATGAAACGGCCGTAGACATGACAGGCGCGGATGCGCAGCATCAGCATCACCGGCGTGTTGCTCGCCTCGGAGAGCTCGAACCCCAGTTCGACCGCGCGCACGATGGCCGGCAGCTGCGGACGCGGATCGAGCAGCCAGATCTGCGACTTCATGGCAAAGGCGTGGGTGCGCTCCTGCATGATGCTGGCGCCCTCGCCATAGTCCTCGCCGAGGATAATCAGCGCGCCGCCGTTGACGCCGGCGGAAGCGAGGTTGGACAGCGCATCCGAGGCAACGTTGGTGCCGACCGTAGACTTCCAGGTCACCGCGCCGCGCAGGGGATAGTTGATGGAGGCGGCCAGCATGGCAGCGGCGGTGGCCTCGGAGGCGCTCGCCTCAAACCGCACCCCCAGCTCGCTCAGGATGCCCTGGGCGTCCGCAAGCACGTCCATGAGGTGAGAGATGGGGGCTCCCTGGTAGCCTCCGACATAGGCCACACCCGACTGCAGCAGCGCCTTGGTGACAGCGAGGATGCCCTCGCCGTGGAACTCCGCACCCCGTCCCAGTCGCAGCGACTGGACTTCCCTGGCGAACGAGCGTTCGGCCATGTAAGTGCTCTCAGGCGGGCACGAGCGCCAGCACGCGCAGCGGACTGCCCGATCCGTTGACGATCTTCAGGGGCGGCGCGATTACCACCGCGCCCGTGGGCGGCAGCTGGTCGAGGTTGGTGAGGCTCGCCAGACCGAAGCGGTTCGAGCCATGCATGATGGTATGACAGGGAAACATCGGCTCGAAGGTGGGTGCCTGCCCGGCATCGGTGCCGACCGTCTCGACGCCTACCCCGAGAATGTCGCGCTCCCTGGCGAGGAATGGCACCGCCTGCGGGTGGAAGCCGGGGGTATGGGCGCCATCGGCCTTGATGTTGAGGAACGGTCCGGCCCCCTTCCGATGCGACCAGTCGGTGCGGATCAGCACCCAGGCGTGCGCTGGAATCCGCCCGTGCTGCTGCTCCCATTGCTCCACCGTTTCGCGCGTCACCAGGAAATCCGGGTTCTCGGCGGCCTGCCGCGCCACATCGATGACGCATGCTGGCCCAATGAAGCGATCCACCGGGATGTTGTGGGTGGCGTTGTGGCGGTAGTCCTTGCCCGTCACCCAGTGAATTGGCGCATCGAAATGTGTCCCCGTGTGCTCTCCGCAGGCGATGTTGTTCCAGTACCAGGCTGGACCGCGCGCGTCGTAGCGTGAGATCTGTTCCAGCGTGAATGCCTTGGAGGGTGCGAACTGGGGTGGCAACTGGATGGTCGGCGTCGCGGGCTCGAGCGGCACGGTAAGGTCCACAACGCGGATGCTGCCGCCCACGATCCCGGCGACGAGTTCGGCCAGTGCGGGGGACTCGCGCGGGGATGCTGTGGTCGTCATGGTCTTTCTTATGCGGTTGCGCCTGGGATGAGTGACGGGCACCAGGCACTAAGCAGCAATATTACACAGGAGGCGTGCCCGTGCCGTCTTCGGCGCGAGCGCGCGTTGCGCGCACCGCCCGGAACGCAGTTGTGCGGGTCGAACCTCTCTGACCGCCGCGCCGTCCCTCGGGGATGGTAGGCGACGTATTGGGCGGCACTTAGTCTGCCGCCCCTTTTAACGTATTGGTCGGCGGGGCGGTCACTTGGCGGTAAAGGCCGTCCCTGGCCACACTATCCCTCGGCTCAGATGCTAGGCGTCGGCAAGGGCTGCAACTATGCGGTTTGCGCCAATGCCGGCGCCCCTTTTGAGAGGCTCGCCGGAGCTGATTCAGCTCATTCCACGGATCAGAGTCTCAGACGGGCTTTCACCAAAAGTCTGCCGGTATTCCTTGGCGAAGCGTCCCAGCTCCCAGAATCCGTGCTGTATGGCCGTGTCCGTGACGGTCGTAGCGACCGGGTCAGCCTGTCTAAGGGCGGCGCGCACCGCCGCCAGGCGCTTGAGCGTCAGGTAGCGTGCCGGCCCCATCCCCAGAGTCTCCGTGAACGCCCTCTGTAGCGTCCGTCGCGACACTCGCAGCGCCCGGCACAGATCGGCTATCTGAACGGTCTCGGGCGATTGCCCGTCCACCCAGTCCTCGACCCGGCGCACGATCACCGCCCCGGACAGTGAGTGGCGCTCGCGTGGCGCACGCTCATCGAACATGAAGCCCCATAGAAACGGCTCAACGAGTTCGGCTTGCAGCTGCAGCAGTGCCGGTCCGCTTGCGGCACAGTCCGGCTGCAGGATCTGCGCAACGATCCTCTCCACTGATCGGGCGATGAGCGCGCGGATGGGCGGTGGGGCACGAAACCAACGGCAGCGTTCCCAGAACGGGGCATCTTGCCGGTGCGCATCCTCGCCACCCTGCGCCAGCAACAGCTCCGGACTCAGCGAGACGAACGCATACTGAATACGGCCAGTGACCCGGTAATCGACCGAGTCCCCCCGGGTCAGCGCATACACGTCGCCGGGAAGAACCTCCTGGCGGGAGCGGAAACTGAAATGCCTGGAGTCGGCATCGAATTTCATCCCGAGCGAGATGAGGTTCGAATCGATGCTGCCTCGGGTGCGAATATCCGCGCACCAGTCCCCTGCGCTGAGGCGCACATCACCGGCCCGGGCATGGAGAATGGTGCCCTTGGCAACGCCCGATCCCAGCGGCACGCTGGTGGTGTCCGCCCCGTCGAGCACGCGACGCAGGTCCTCAATCCGTTCGACAGCCAGCTTCACCCGTGCAAGCTCAGTCATGGCTTGCCAGTGGTGAGTGAATCGGACGGCGATACGAGCGCGGAACTAAGCAAGCGAAACCTATGAGCGCGCTCCCAAGCGCTTCACTAAGAGAATACTGTCTCGACCAGGCAGAAGTGCGCCTGGTTTTTCGACTCCCGTGCGGCCGGCGCCGTCTCTTTCGGACCTAAGCTACTGATTCGACTGGCGCAATCAGTGCGGACGGCCCCCTCGGGCCCCGACGGACGGCGCACAGTCGACGCCCGGCGGTCAGCGCCGCCGGGGTCCGCGCTAGTGCCCGGCGTTGGGTCCAGGCCCAGGCGGGGTATTCGTGAAGTGCGCGGCGGAGCTCATGCTGCGGGGCCCGCCCATCATCTGCTCGAATTGACTCTCGGATATGCAGGTCGGCGCCATGTGCGAGCCGGTGGGCGATGCGGTGGGGCAGAAAATCGTACGCTCACCGTGGGTCACGACCTTGTAGCCGGCCTCCTGCGCCGCCGCGACATTGGCCGCGTGCCTGTCAGCAGTTCTTTCAGGCCCGGACTGCGAAGCGCACCCGGCCAGCACGGTCATCATCATCACCAGGGACAATCGCACGCAAGCCTCTTTCAAGAAGTCGGCCATTCCTCGGACGACTATTAACGCAGGCTGCGAAGGAGCGCAAGCGCCAAAACGGACGCACGTAGTGGCCCGAGACCCCCCTTAAGTCGCTGTTCTTGGCTGCAGCAGACCGCACGCATTACGACAGCACCGCAGCGGCATCTCAATATTGGTTGTTACAAGTGCGTATAGCGATCCCCTTATCTGCGCGCTGAAATGCGTGTCGTACTAATCCACAGGAATTCGAGGCCGTGACCGCGAAACAGGTTCTATTCCGCTCCAGCGCCCGCGAAAAGATCTTGCGTGGCGCGACACAGCTCGCCGACGCTGTGAGCATTACGCTCGGTCCGAAGTCGAAATCGGTTCTCATTCAGAAAAAATGGGGCACACCGATCGTTTGTAACGATGGCGTCACGATAGCAAAGGAAATGGAGCTCGAAGATCCCGAGGAAAATCTCGGTGCGCAGATGCTGCGCCAGGCGGCGGAGAAGACTGGCGACGTGGTAGGTGATGGCACCAGTACCGCTACCATCCTGGCGCATGCAATCTATGCGGAAGGGTTACGCAATGTCGCTGCGGGAGCGAGCGCCATTGACCTGAAGCGTGGCCTGGACCGCGCATTGCAAATTGCCGTAAAGGCCCTAAAGGCGCTGGCCAAGCCGGTAGAGAGCCGCAAGGAGAAAACCCAAGTTGCTACGGTGTCGGCCCACAATGATCCGATCGTCGGTGAACTCGTGGCAGATGCCATGGAAAAGGTGGGTGGCGACGGTGTGATCACCGTCGAAGAATCGAAGACCACGGAGACGAGCCTCGATGTCGTGGAAGGCTTGCAGTTCGATCGCGGATATCTTTCCCCGTATTTCGTGACGGACACCACGGCCATGCAGGCCATCCTGGAAGAGGCGTATGTACTGGTTTGCGATCGCAAGCTCAACATCATCAAGGACATCCTTCCTCTCCTGGAGCAGGTTGCTAAGGCTGGTAAGCCGATCCTGTTTATTGCCGAGGAGATCGAGGGTGAGGCGCTTGCCACACTGATTGTCAATCAGATCCGCGGCGTACTTAAGAGCGCCGCCGTCAAGGCGCCCGGGTTCGGGGACCGTCGCAAGGCGATGCTGCAGGACATCGCCACGCTGACCGGTGGCCAGGTCGTGTCCGAGGAACTGGGCATCAAGTTCGAGGACGTTGAGCTGTCACAGCTCGGACGCGCGAAGCGAGTGGTCGTGGATAAAGACAGCACTACGATCATTGGCGGGGCGGGCAAAAAGCCGGACATCGACGCGCGCGTACAGATGATCCGCAAGGAGATCGAGGACACCAGCAGCGACTACGATCGCGAGAAACTTGAGGAGCGGCTCGCCAAACTGGCCGGCGGCGTGGCGGTAATTCGCGTCGGTGCCCCCTCAGAGTCGGAGATGAAGAGCAAGAAGGAAGCCCTGGACGATGCAATCAGCTCCACCAAGGCCGCGGTCGCGGAGGGGATCGTTCCCGGCGGCGGGTTGGCGCTGCTGCGCGCCAGCAGAGCGGTCCTCAGCGAAGAAAGTGGCTGTTCAGGCGATGAGCGCACGGGCATGCAGATCCTGGAGCGCGCACTAGAAGCCCCGACCCGTCGTATTGCTGAGAACTCCGCCATGGACGGCGGGGTCGTGGTCGATCGCATGTTGAATGGCACAGGGGACCTCGGCTTTGATGCCGCACAAAAACGCTTTGTGAATTTATTCGAGGCCGGGATTGTCGACCCCGTTAAAGTCGTGCGTACGGCGCTGGAGAATGCGGTTTCGGTGGCCAGCATTCTGCTGCTTACTGAAGCCACCATGACAGAGCGCCCAGAGAGTCCTAAGGAGCGCACGACGAGTGCTGAAATGTAGCGCGGTACGCGCTTCCTTGGCAGGGCCAGGTTTAGCCATGGCCATCACGCCGCGCAGTGCTGGCGCTACCAGAAGCCCAACGCTTGGCTTGGGAGATTGCAATTCGAATGGCACGACCTTCTCCATAGCCTTCGGCGAGCAGCGCGTTCGCGATCTCAATTGCCTTGGCGCGCACCAGCGGCGCGAGATTGCTCATCGAGCGAGGAAAATATTGTTCGTTCCACGGCATGCTGGAACCTAAGTGAATTGTTCAATTCCGCAACGTCGGCGTGCGCAAGGCGCTCGAGTTCAACTGGGCAGCGCCGCTCCCGCGCGCCCGCGCGGCACGCCGCTACGGGCGCAGGGTACCTTCGATCACTTGCTCATTGCGGATCGAGCCCGCCACGTTCTGCAGCTGCCCAGACAGCCAATCGAGCACATCATCCAGCGACAGCACCCCTACGAGCTCGCCCCTTTGGCCGACTACCGGCAAACGGCGCACACCAATACCGCGCATGTCGTGCAACACCTTCTCGATGGAATCCGCGATGCTTGCGGTCACCGGCTGCTGCGTCATGACGTCCTCAACGCGCAGTGACCGCGGATCGGCTTCGCGTGCCACGACCGTAGTGACGATGTCTCGGTCGGTTAGCACCCCTACAGGGCGCTGCAACCCATCCGCTCCCTCGGGTCCGATGACCACAAGGTACCCGATGTGCTTCTCGCGCATAAGCTGCGCAGCCTTCACCAGCTCATCGGATCGACGCACCGTTATCGCGTTCTTATGACAGATGCCTCTGATGTTCATAAGGACAGTCCTCCTTCCTCTGACAGCCCAATGCTAGATGCCGGTCGCGACGTGCGCGTCCGTATTACTGCGCATTCAAGCAGCAAGACGCGCCATACGCACTTCCCCGAATGGACCCGTTGGAGTGCGTGGACTAACGTAGCACGTGGCGTGAGGATGCAATGAAGATCCTAGAATTAGCGAGTGCGCCGGTGTTCGTGGCGTATCCAGAGCAGCCACTCGCGGTGGCGGCACGTGAGATGCGTACTCGTGGCGTGGGCGCTTTGGTGATTGTGGACCCATGCGATTCTCGGCGACGTCCGCTCGGCATTCTCACCGATCGGGACATCGTCTGCGGACAACTGGCCCGGTCTGCAGATTTGTACTGTCTAGCAGTGCGGGATGTCATGACGCCGGATCCGTTGACAGTCTCGTCTGGTGCGGGACTCGCCGAAGCGCTAGGCAAGATGAGTGCGGGCGGTGTGCGACGCGCACCGGTGGTCGATGACGCTGGCGCGCTGGTCGGGATCATTACCTTGGATGATGTATTGCCCGCAGTCGCGCAAGAGTTGAACGAACTTGCGGGCATTATGGAGATGCAAGCTCTGAAGCGGCGCGTACCGCTCGTGCCCGAATTGGCGCAACAACATCGCACGGCGAGGTAGATATGATCCAGCCACCCTCCAAAGTACCATCGAGTTCCCGCGCGCTACCTAAAGAGGCGGCTGCTGCGAGCGTAGGGACTGTTACCGCAGAAAGCCTAGCGATTGCCCCGGTCGGCGCCGCTCACCGGGAGGTGATGATCCGGGAGGCGGCTTACTTCCGCGCCGAACACCGGGGATTTGCAACCGGAAGTGAGCTCGAGGACTGGCTGACGGCGGAGCGAGAGATTGACAACGTGCTTGCGCAGAAGCCCGCAGCGCACCCGGCGCCGAAGCCAGCTCGGCTCGCGCGTAGCGCAATCGGATAGCAGCGCCGAGGTCCTCAGTGAAAGTCGCAGAGCTGTGCAAACGAAGCGCGGTGACGATCAGCGCTGCTGCTCCGGTCATGGAGGCCGCGCGCCTGATGTGCACTAAAGGCGTCGGCGCTGTGATCGTAACTGCTTCTCCGGCTGACGGCCCCATCGCGGTCGGAGTCATCACCGACCGCGACATCGTCGTCGCGCAGCTCGCTGGAACTCGAGACCTGGGTCAATTGCGCGTCGCAGAAGTCATGACGGGCGATCCGCTGGTGGTGAACGAAGAAGACCCCATCGACGCGGCGATTCGTCGTATGCGCGCCCGCGGCGTGCGCCGCGCGCCGGTTGCTGGCCGTGGTGGTGTGCTGACTGGTGTGATTTCCTTCGACGACATGCTCGCACACATCGCCGCGAACGTGTCCGCGCTGGCGCGTCTGACAGCCCACCAATCTCAATGTGGCAAGACTTGGGTCGTGTAGTCAGCGCAATTGCGGCCGGCTGCCATGCGGGAGTGCGTCGTGATTGTCGCGTTGCGTTCGACCTCTTGGCTTCGATGCCGCTCCAGGTGGGCGAGGCTCGCTCGAGGCAGTCAACGTGAGGTATGTACGCTTCTTCGACGAGATCAGCATGGAGGATGTGCCGCTGGTCGGCGGCAAGAATGCCTCACTCGGAGAAATGTACCGCAACCTGAGCTCGCAAGGCGTCACGGTACCCAACGGCTTTGCGCTCAGCGCGGAAGCCTATCGATATACGCTCGAGAGCGCGGGTGCGTTCGAGGCGCTGCATGCCGCACTCGACGGGTTGCAGGCGGATAACCTGAAGGACTTGGCTGCACGGGGCGCGCGCGCCCGTCAGGTGGTCTACCAAGCGCAACTGCCCGACGATCTCAGAGCAGAGCTACTCGAGGGCTATCGCCGACTGCGTCAGCAGTATGGAGAGGACGTCAGTCTCGCGGTGCGCAGCTCCGCGACAGCGGAAGATCTCCCGACCGCAAGCTTTGCCGGACAGCAAGAGACTTACCTCAACGTTCATGGAGAAGCGCCGCTTCTGGATGCCTGCCGCCGCTGCTTCGCCAGCCTTTTCACCGACCGCTCGATCCACTATCGGGTCGACCAGGGCTTTGATCATTTTAAGGTCGCCTTATCAATCGGGATCATGAAGATGGTTCGCGCCGATCTCAGCGCCAGCGGTGTCATGTTTACGCTCGACACTGAAACCGGCTTCCGCGACGTTGTTCTGATCAGTGCCGCATACGGGCTTGGCGAAAATATCGTGCAGGGCGCGCTGGACCCGGACGAGTTTATGGTGTTCAAGCCGACCTACCAGCTCGGGGCGCGCGCCGTGCTGCGACGATCGCTCGGGAGCAAGCAAGTCAGATTGGTGTTTAACGATGGCGTGCCCTCCACGGGCACGCATAACGTTCCGACAGCACCCGCCGAGCGCGGCCGCTTCAGCATCGAAGACGAGGACGTGCTGAAGCTGGCAGACTTTGCACTCAAGATCGAGCGCCACTACAGCACGAAGGCGAAGCGACCGCTACCCATGGACATCGAGTGGGCCAAAGATGGGATCGACGGTCTGCTCTACGTAGTGCAGGCGCGACCGGAGACAGCAGCGGCCCGACACCGCACCGCGGTTCTCGAGGAGTTTGTACTGACCGCAACCGCCCCTGTTGCCATCACGGGCCGCGCTGTCGGCGGCCGTATCGGTACAGGCGTCGCGCGCATCATCCCATCTGTTGCCCAGATCAACGACTTCAAGCCGGGCGAGATCCTGATTACCGACAGCACTGCTCCCGACTGGGAGCCGATCATGAAGCGCGCTGCGGGCATTGTGACCAATCGCGGCGGACGCACGTGCCATGCCGCAATTGTGGCGCGCGAGTTTGGCATCCCGGCTGTCATTGGCTGTGGCAATGCGACCGAAGTACTGGCGAGCGGCGAGGCCGTCACGCTCTCGTGTGCCGATGGCAGCGTCGGAAAGGTCTACCGTGGCATTCTTCCCTTCGACGTCCGGCATACGGATTTGTCCGACCTGCCGCGGCCGCAGACCAAGCTCATGCTGATCCTCGGCAATCCCGATATCGCGTTCCGCTGCAGTATGCTGCCGAATGACGGGGTCGGGCTCGCCCGGATGGAGTTTGTCATCACCGAGTACATTGGCGCGCATCCCATGGCGCTGCTACACCCGGAGCGGGTAGACGATGATGATGAGCGCGCCAGAATCCTCGCTCTGGCGCGCAATCACCCGACGCCTGCGGACTTCTTCGTGCAGCGTCTGGCTGAAGGCATCGGTACGATTGCTGCGGCCTTCTACCCCAAACCCGTCATCGTGCGGATGTCGGACTTCAAGACGAACGAATATGCGGGCCTGCTCGGCGGGCGATGGTTCGAAACGCCCGAGGCGAATCCGATGTTGGGCTTCCGGGGCGCGTCGCGGTACACGCACCCAGCCTATGCGGAAGGGTTCGCCCTCGAATGCGCGGCGATGAAGTACGCACGCGAGCGTCTCGGCTTGACGAATATCAAGCTGATGGTGCCGTTTTGCCGGCGGATCGCGGAGGGCAGGCAGGTAGTCCAGCGGATGCGCGAGCTCGGCCTTGGTCGCGAGGCGCAGGGCTTGGAAATCTATGTGATGTGCGAGATTCCGAACAATGTGCTGCTGATCGACGAATTTAGTTCGATCTTCGACGGATTCTCGATTGGGTCGAACGACCTAACGCAACTCACGCTCGGCGTGGACCGTGACTCATCCATCGTCGCGTTCGACTTCGATGAGCGTGACGAGGGAGTCAAGCGAATGATCCGCCTCGCTGTGGAAGGGTCTCGCCGTAATGGGCGGCATTGCGGCCTGTGCGGCCAGGCGCCGTCCGATTACCCTGAGTTCGCCGAGTATCTGGTCAAACTCGGGATCGACTCGATCAGTCTCAATCCCGATGCACTGATGAGCACGACCCGTCAGGTCCTCGCGATCGAGCGGCAGCTCGGCCACGCGCGCCCGCTGACCAAGGCCGTATGAGACGTATCGCCGTATTGACGAGCGGCGGCGACGCTCCGGGGATGAACGCTGCGGTGCGCGCCGTGGTACGCACCGGAGTAGACCGCGGCTTCGAGGTCTTTGGTATTCGCAACGGATTCGCCGGGCTCATCGCCGGAAGTTTTCAACGGCTGGGCCCACGGGACGTTGGCGGCATCATCGAGCGCGGTGGCACGATTTTGGGTACGAGCCGCTGTGAGGAACTGAAAAGGCCCTCCGGCCAGGGCGCTGCGGTTCAGCAGCTGCGGTCCAACGAGATCGACGGCCTGATCGTCATTGGTGGCAACGGCTCGCAGCGCGGGTCTCTGGCGCTGTCTCTCAGGGGAATAGGCGTCGTAGGGATTGCCTCCACCATTGATAACGACCTGTTCGGCTCCGAGCCCTCGATCGGGACCACGACCGCCTTGGACACGGCGCTCGAGGCAATCGATCGCCTTAGAGTCACGGCGTCCTCCCATCAGCGAGCTTTCATCGTTGAGGTGATGGGGCGCAGCTGTGGCTATCTGGCCTTGATGGCAGGGATCGCCGGCGGCGCCGAGGCGATCGTATTGCCGGAACAGCCCCTCGAAGCTGAAACGCTGTCCACTGAGATCCGCAGAAGTTACGCACGCGGTAAGAGTCATGCCATCATCGTGGTGGCGGAAGGCGCACGGTACAACGCCGACGCCTGTGTCCAGTACTTCCACGAGCACGCGCAGCGCCTGGGTTTCGAACTCCGCGTCACGCGGCTTGGCCACATTCAGCGTGGCGGCGCGCCGTGCGCTTTCGACCGGATCATCGCCACCCGCTTGGGCGCGGCCGCGACCGAGTACCTGCAGACACGTGGAGGCGGCGCCTTGCTGGGACTCATGCGCGGCGAGGTCGAGGTAACGCCCCTAGCCGAGGTCGCCACCGCAACCAAGATTTTCGACGCAGCCCTATATCGGCTTGCCGGTACGCTCGCCGAGTGATGGCGCCAGTTAGCGGCGGCTGGTCTGCTCGCGTCTTTGGGCCTTCGTCTGACTGGCGAGCAGCGACTGCATTTCAGACAAGAGCGCTCCCAAGATATCGTCGAGCGTGACGATACCTACCAGGGCCCCCCGCGCATCCACGACCGGAATGCGTCGCACACCGTGGCAACGCATACGTTCGATTGCGACGCCGGCATCTTCGGAGTCTGTGGCCACCACTACCGGGCGTCGCATGAGATCAGCTAAAGGAATCTGCGCCGCATCTCGATCGTTTCCGAGCACTTCAATGGTGAGATCCCGATCAGTGACGATTCCCAAGGGTACCCGCTCGGCCTCACCGACCACGACCACATCGCCCACGTGTTTGTGCCGCATGAGGCGCGCCGCATCGAGGGCACTGGCCTGCGGCTCACAGCAGACGACATCGGTTGTGCAGATCTCTCGTAAGCGCATGATCTCCTCCGCTTTCATGGATTCCGCCGAGATCTATACAGCCGGAGGTGGCCGTCGGCCATACGTGAATGTGCTTAGCGAGGCCGCGATCAGGCCGAGCCATCCGCAGGGCCACGTGCGCAGGTGGGCGCCTCCTCGTGCGGGCGCCACCAGAACCGCTAATGCACGCAGGGCACAAGCATCGGCGCCGGTTCGCTGATTTAGAGCCTATTCAGCGGCAAGCAGTTGGCTCAGCAGAGTCAGGAGCTCCTCCGCGTTGACTGGCTTGCTGGCAATCCGCACAAGCGGGTCCGCGGGCAGAGTTCCGATCACCGAGGACGTATCGCCGGTCATGAGCACTGCCTTGATGGGCCGGTCGAGGGCAGCCCGAAGAGAAGCAATGACCTGTGTCCCGGTCTCCCCCGCCTGAAGATGATAGTCGGTCACCAGCAGGTCGATACGCGGATCCCTAGCGGCTCGCTCCAGTGCTTCAGCCATCGAGGCAGCGGTAGCAACCTGATAGCCCTCGCCCTTTAGCAGTAGGCGGGTGGCACTCAGCACCGCAGGATCATCTTCCACCAACAGGACCCGCCCTTGCGACTGCCCCTCTCGGAGCCTCACATCAGTGTCGTTGCGAGCTCCGGGGCGAACCGCCACGCGGCCAGCGGGTAACGTGAGGGCGAACGCCGAGCCCTTGCCAACCTCCGAATGCACATCGAGCTGAACATCGAGCAGTCTCACAATGCGTTGCACGATGCTCAAACCGAGTCCGTAGCCGTCACGAGTCGCGTTCGATGGGACCCCGATCTGGTAGAACTCGTCATAGATGTAACGAAGCTGCCCGGCCGGCATGCCGATCCCGGTATCGGCCACCTCAATGCGGACCGAGGAGGGCCGGTCATGCAGGCAACGCAGCGCCACCCAGCCCGCGCGGGTGTACTTGATTGCGTTGGAAACAAGGTTACGCAGGACCTGGCCCACCAGCGAGGGGTCGCTATGCACCACATCAGCGCTGGGCGTTACCGTGAGGGTCAGTCCCTTCTCGTCGGCGAGACCGGCAAATTCCCGTCGCAGCTCCTCGAAGAGCGCGCTCACAGCGAAGTCGGTTGGATCCGGCTTCACGGCGCCGGATTCGAGCTTGCCGATGTCGAGCAGCGCATTGAGCAAGCGCGACATCGCGCCGATTGCCTCCCCCTGCTGCCCAAGCGCTTCCATTCTCGTGGCATCGTCCAATGCGGTGCGCCGTAGCGTGCCGTGAAGTAGCGCCAGCGTCTGTAGCGGCTGACGCAGATCATGGCTAGCGGTGGCGAGGAACCGGCTCTTTGCCTGATTCGCGCGATCGGCAGTTTCCCGTGCGGTATCGGCCGCCGCACGCGCTCCCATCAGCTCCGCCTCTGCGCGCTTGCGGTCGGTGACGTCACGAATTGCGGCCGCGACTAGCGTGTGGCCTCCGTCATCGATAGGGCTGAGACTGATCTCGACAGGAAATTCCGCGCCGTCCGCACGTTGGCCGAAGAGCTGTAGCCCGACTCCCATTGGCCTGGTGCGTAGGTTTGCGAGGTAGTTGATACGGTGCGCCACGTGGGATGTCCGAAGGCGCTCTGGCAGCAGCCACTCGACAGGCTTACCGATGAGTTCGTCGTGCGAGTGGCAAAATAGGGTCGACGCCTGGCGGTTTGCGTAGCGAATCGTGCCCGACGTGTCGATGATGATCATCGCATCAGGAGCGGCATCGAGCGCGCTGCGGGCGAGCTGCGTGGAAAGAGTGAGCACGGTAGGTCTCCCCGTACGGAGATACGCGAAACGCACGATTTTGGCAACACACCTGCTGTTACAAATCTGTCATTCCCTCGAGCCGGCCAATTCGCACACTACGGGTAGAGTCGCGGCCTTACGACAGGGTGCCTGATGCGAACTCGCAGAGAGCGCTGCGTGATCACTCCAAGGCCGAAGCGACCGCCATCAGCGTGCAACGTTTCGGTGCTGACAGAGGACGGGAGCGAGGGGGACTCGAGGCCTCGCCAGGGCCGTGAAATTAAGTTGACTTTTAGATCAACAATATATAAACTGAGGTTGATGTCAACGTCTACGGACTCGTTGAAGGAGACCCTGAGCGCTCTGAGCCACCGCGCTCGGGCGCTGGGACTAACCGACACCGAATGGGCCAACCGCGCCCGGATTCGCAAGGAAACCCTGTCGCGCCTTCGCCGCCGCCAGACCTGCGATTTCGAGACACTTCGATCGCTGGCAGATGCTGTGGGGGCGCGGCTTGGTGTCGTGGAATTACAGGCACCGGGCTCTACTCCGGACGGTCATTTTCCCGCGCGCTTCGATCGAGGATACGAAGAACAACTCCTAGAACTGTGCGTGTCGCGCGACCGCGATCCTCGACGATGGGCCGTCATAGGTCCCCGCTTCTTCATGGCGGGTCTCGCAGTCATGCTCGCCAGCGTGCGTACTGAACGTGACCGCTTGTTAGCCCTGGCCGAGCGTCTTCACCCTGGAGCCAGTGAGGTTGCGGTCTTCAGTCAGTGGCTAGAACGTAGTCCGCTACGACCCACGCGCTTCTTGGCACTCCTCGATGCCCGCCTCGCCCATCCGACCTGACCCAAACGCGCGACCGGAGTATGTCGCGGCGTTCCTCGAGATTGCCAATCGCATTGCAAGCTCGCTGAGTGGCCTGCCACGCCGTGTGCTACCAATCCGCATGTACGTAGCCGGCGGCGCCGCGCTGCACTTATACACTGGCGAGCGCGTTTCCCGGGATGTCGACGCAACGTTCTCGCGCCGGATTGCATTGCCAGAGAATCTCGAGGTTGCCTATCGAGACGCGGACGGCGCTGCACGCCTGTTGTATTTCGATCGTCAATTTAACGACACACTCGGCCTGCTGCACGAGGATGCCTACGACGACTCGGTGCCCTTGCTACTCGAAGGACGCGATTCGCAGGTTCTCGAAATACGTCTTCTGTCCGCGCTCGACCTGGCCGTGAGCAAGCTGGGACGATTCTCAGGCCAGGACCGCGAAGACATTGCCACGCTGGCGCGACGCAAGCTCATCGGTTCGGCCGCGCTCAGACAACGAGCGGAGGCTGCCCTTGACGGTTACGTTGGCGACACCGCTCGCATCATGGGCGCGATTCAGTCAGCGGTACGGATCGTCGCCGATGTTGAAGCGCGGAGCGCGAAGCAGAGGGCGTGATCGTCTCTGGAGATGGCCGGCGCATCCGCTCGCTGCTATCACCATCGACGGGCTTCGTTAGCTGGATGAGCTGAGTCGATGTCGTGCGCCGCTGCGCGATACGACCGTCAGAAAGTCCACCTGAGATCGATACCGACGCTACCCAGAAGTTACCCAAAAAAACTGCGGATTTTCTATCACGTAAGATATTGATTATATTGGCGTCCCCAAGGGGATTCGAACCCCTGTTACCGCCGTGAAAGGGCGATGTCCTGGGCCTCTAGACGATGGGGACGGGCCGACGGAACCCTGACGGGGCGCCGAAGACTACACGCCCCGCGGCGAAGCGACAACGTGCCCGGCGACAAAAGCTCGCCGCGGGCTCTTCGGCCCGCGGCGAGCTGACCTCCCTGATCAGAACTTATACGTCGCCCGCACGTACCAGAACGCCCCGGGCAGATCGTACGTACCGGCGTCGTAGCCATTCAGCGTGCAGGTGTAGCAGACCGGCGGGTTGACGCCGAACAGGTTGTTGACGCCGCCGTCCAGCTTCAATCCCTGCAGACGGAACGCGTTCGACCACGAGACCTGCACGTCGTTGTAAATCACGGAATCCAGCGTGTGGTACACGGTCGCGTCGAACGCGCCCGCGGAGTCAGTGCAGCCCGGCACCGCGGCTTTGGACGGCGCGTTGCCACAAAGCTCCTTTACCGACGACAGGTAGCGCAGGTTCCAGCTCACATCCACGTCGGCGATTCCCCAGCCGAGCTGCGCATTAGCACGCCAGCTCGGGATCGCGCTGTTGTTCACCTCGATGCCGACGGTGCGCTGCGCAACTTGACCCAGGGCGTCCACCGCCTTGTAGTCATTGACGCGCGTCCCCTGCAGAGCGGCGGACAGGTGCCCCCAACTCAGCGGCTCAGAAAGCCAGTTGATCTTGATGTCTTCGCCGTCGGTCGTGATATCGGCCAGGTTCTGCAGGAAGTTTTGCGGCGGATTGAGCTGGCTGCCCGCTCCGCGCGTGAAAGGCTTGCACAGATTCGGGTCCGTGCCGCCGGACGCCACGCATGCGTTGAGCAGCGCCTGGATGTCCTCCGCCTCGATCGCACCCTTTACCAGGATGTGGTAGTAAGTAGCCTCGAAATTCAGCCTATCTGTGACGGCGTGGCCTTGCGCCCACCCGGCGTTGTAGACGATCCCTGCGGTCCAGCTGTCAGACTTCTCGGGCTTGAGGTTCGGATTGCCGCCCGTGAACGTCGTGATCTGCGTGTTGGCCTGCTGGAAGGCGGGCGACACGCCCTGAGCGGCGCAACCCGCCTGGTACTTTGGTGCCGCGGGCGCGTTGCAGGGGTCCTGGAGGGTGGAGCCAAATTGCGTGAGGCCATACAGCTCGCCGAGGTTTGGTGCCCGAAAGCCGGTCGAGTAATTGCCGCGCACAGCGAAATCAGCGGTCGGCTGCCAGCGAATGCCGCCCTTGTACGTGAACTGGCCCCCGAACGTCGAGTAGTCGGAGTAACGCACGGCGCCGCTGGCGCCCAGGGAGGCGAGCAGCGGCAGGCTGAGCTCGAGGTAGCCCTCCTTGACGTCGTAGCTCTGGTTGACGGGAAACGCGAGCGAATCCTGCGACTCACCGGTCTGTCGCAGCGGATCAGGATTGAATGCACCGTCGTACTTGCGGTACTCGCCGCCCACCGCGATGCCCGCGGCGCGGTCCTGGATGTGGAAGATGGTCCCGGTGATGTTGCCGGAGAACAGCTTGAGCTTCTGATCGCTCGAGTCGAGCTGCGGCGCCAGGATGTAGTTCAGCATCGCTGGCGTGATCTGCCGCCCTTGCCCGCCGAACAGATCCAGCGGCACGCAGCCGGGAATCTGGGCGCATATGGTCGGGTCACCGAGCGCGATGCCCACTTTGGCAATGTTGTAGCCGCCGGTGAACTTCTGGCTGGCCTTGTTCTCGGTGTCGACGAAGTTCAGATCCCAGCTGAATCCCTCGTAGAGGTGGAGCGTGCCACGGAAGCCGCCGCTGAAGTACCAGGTGTCGACGTCCTGATTGAAGATACGCGGGCCGGCCTCGATCGGTCGGCGCGTGACCCAGCCGAAGTTCGGCACGAAGCCCGGGCCGCCGGGGCAGACCGTGGAAGTCGGCGCCTCCGGCGCGGCGCACAGGTCGATGCCGAAGGGATTGTAGGGATTGAGGCGGGATACGTTGATCGTGTCCGCAATACCGCCAGTCCCGGCGTACGGGCCGGCGAAGATCGGCTCCGGCGCCGCCTGGTTGGTCGAGGTGCGGTTGTTGAACATGCCCTTCAGGTACATCTGCACGTCGTCGCTGGCGTCGTAGGTGATGCCGGTCCAGATCGACTTGCGCTGCGAGGGCGTCAGCAGCAAGTTGAGTGGTGCGAAGTTGAAACGGTCCGCGTTGCTCCAGTTGTGGTACGTGCTCGGCGGGGCGGTCGGATTGGCCGGGTTCCACGCTGGCACCGTGGTCCCGTTATTGAGCGTCACGTCGTAGAAGTTGCCCTGGTCCGGGGTGCACGAGCCGTAGTTCGGCACCGGGATCGAGGGGTCGCAGAACGTGTCGCGTCCCTGCGGCGTCGCGGAGCTGCCGGCCACCGCGCCCGCATGCGGCTCCGGTTCCGACGACTGCCACCACTTCGAGGAGCTGATCGCGTCCTGGTTGTAGAAGCTCGCGATGAACACCCCGTTGAACTTGCCGGCCGAGCCGCCGGCAGTGACACTCGCCTCGGTGGTGCGGCCACCTTTGCTGTATTCGCCGGTGTAGCCGCTGATCTCGATGCCGTCGACCTTCTTGCGCGTGATGATGTTGACCACACCGGCGATGGCATCCGACCCGTAGATCGTGGAGGCGCCGTCCTCCAGGACCTCGATGTGATCGATGATCGAGATGGGGATGGTGTTGAGGTCGGCGCTGCCGCTCACGCCAGAAGCCGAGGACTCGTTGACCCATCGTAGACCGTCGACCAGCACCAAGGTGCGTTTGGAGTCGAGGTTGCGCAGATCGACCTGCGAGGAGCCGGCGCCGATGCCGCCGCCGTCCGGCGGATAGCCGAAGTTACCCGAGGAGTTGAATTTTGCGTTCAGCGCCGAGCCGCTGGTAGTGAGCTGCGCCAAGAGATCGCCGACGCTCGCCAGTCCGGTCTTGTCGATCTGTTCGGACGTGATAACCGACAGCGGCTGGGTGCTTTCGGCGATGCTCTGCTGGATGCGTGAGCCGGTGACGACGACCTCCTGTACGGTCGCCGCCTCGGCCGCGGCGGCGGGAGCAGGCGGTGCCTGCTGCGCCAGCACGGGCGTTGCCGCACAGCACGCGGCGAGTGCCCCGTGAACCGCGAGCATGATCTGACCCGAGCGGCCGCTTAGACCTGATGCCATGATGTCTCCCCCATGTTGCTTGTAATGGCGGCCCGGAAAACGCCTGGCATGCCGCCCGCCCTCTGCACCGCGCCGACCACAATTCGCAAGGCTGCCTTGAACCTGCTTGATATGAGCCTAGCACTGCGGGAACGCCGCAAGCAATTTATGTCTCAATTGCGCATCAGCTGAAACCAGCGCTGGCGCGGCCATTCAATGCGATGTTGCAAGCGTGCAACATGCATTGCGTGCTGCGTCGAGTAGTTCTGTTCGCGCGACAGGCCGTGCCGTGAGGAGCGAATAAGGCTTGTGCTTCGGCTTTGGAGTTCTTGCGGGGCTCGAGAGCGCGCCGCGAGGCTGGTGGAGCCAGGCGGGATCGAACCGCCGACCTCTTGCATGCCATGCAAGCGCTCTCCCAGCTGAGCTATGGCCCCACGCGAAGCCGGCGCAAACTACGCAGCGGTTCCCGCGTTGTCAAGCGCGGCGGCGGCGCCCCGGCACGGCCCGTCCGGCACTAGAATCCGCGGCATTTGCACGCCAGCGCAGAAGGAAGTCCTCTGAGCAACGCCGATGCCCCAGCGCCTGATAACGCCACGATCGTGCGTATGATCCAGGCGTACCGGGGCTCCGTTGCCGCCGGCCGGGGCCGTGAGTCCGAGGAGATGCTCGCGCAGCTGACGCAGCTCGCGCCCGCGCACCCGGCCGTGCTGAACGAGGTCGGGCTGCGCATGATGCAGCAGGGCGAAGCCGCCAGGGCACGCGAGCTGTTTCAGCGTGCGACGGCGGCCGATCCGTCACACCCCGCACTGTGGTCGAACCTGGCCTCCAGCCTGCACGCCCTCGGTCTGCTAGACGAGGAGACGCAGGCAATCGAGCGCGCTCTGCGGCTCGAGCCGCGGCACCCCACTGCCCTGCTGCAGAAGGGAAATCTCATGGAACAGCGGGGCGATGCGCGTAACGCGGCGCGCATCTATCGGGCGGCGCTGGTGACGCTCGGGCCCGAGACGAGCCCGCCCCCCGCCTTGCGTGCGGCGCTGGAGCACGCCCGCCAGGCGGTGCGCGCAGATGATGCTGCGCTTGCCGGCCTGATCGAGGAGCGGGTTGCGGGCTTTCGCGCGCAGCACGGCTCGGCGGCTTCGCAGCGCGCCGACCGCTGCATCGAGCTGCTGACCGGCCGGCGTAGCCGCTACGTGTCTCAGCCGACCTTCCTGTACTTTCCGAGTATCCCCGCGCTCGAGTTCTTCGACAACAAGGAGTTCCCCTGGCTCGCGGGGATCGAGGCGGCGAGCGAGGACATCCGAGCAGAACTCACCACGGTGCTCGCCTCGGACGTGAGCGGCCTGGAGCCCTACGTGGCCTACCCCGAGGGCGTGCCCCTGGACCAGTGGAAGGAGCTCAACCGGTCGCGCCGCTGGAGCGCGTACTTTCTGTGGAACCAGGGGGTGGCCCAGACCGAACATCTGGCGCGCTGTCCGCGCACCGCGGCTGCGCTATGCAGCGCGCCGCAGTGCGAGGTGGCGCAGCGCGGCCCGAACGCGTTCTTCTCCATTCTCGAGCCACGCACGCGCATCCCCCCGCATACCGGAGTCACTAATGCGCGCCTTACGGTGCATCTGCCGCTGATCGTGCCGCCGCAATGCGGTTTTCGCGTCGGCAGCGAGACGCGCGCGTGGGCCCCAGGTCGCGCCTGGGTATTCGACGACAGCATCGAGCACGAGGCCTGGAATGGCTCCGACACGCCGCGCGCCATTCTGATATTCGACATCTGGAACCCGTTTCTGAGCGCCGCCGAGCGCGAAATCGTGCGCGCTGCGATGGAAGCTGTGGGCAGCTACTACGGAGGGGTGCCGCAGGACACCCTCTGAGCCCGCTGGTGCGTGTTGTTACGCCGGATGCCTGAGCGCCGCATCGATGCGCGCGAGCGCGCGCTCGCGCCCGAGCAGTGCCAGGGTGACGTCAATCGGCGGCGAGACGGCAGTGCCCGTGACTGCCACACGCAGCGGCTGAGCGATCTTGCCAAGTCCGCTCTGCAGCTCGGTCGCCAGAACGTTGAGCGCCGTGTGGATCGCTGCCGTGTCCCATTGCGCCAGCGCCGCGAGCCGTTCGCGGGCTTGCCGCAGCGCCGGCTGGGCGTCGGCCCCGAGGTGGCGTGCCGCCGCCTTGGGATCGATCTCAACGTGTTCAACGAAGAAGAAGCGGCTGTTGTGCGCCATCTCCCTGAGCGTCTTGGCGCGCTCGCGCTGCGCGAGGATCACCCCCTCAAGAAGTGCTTGGTCGCTGCTGTCGCAGCCCAAGCGGCGCAGTTGCGCGCGCAGGTGCGGCACCAGCGAGGCCGGCTCGGCGCGCACCATGTGCTGCTGATTGAGCCACAGCAGCTTCTCGGGATTGAAAGCCGAGGCCGCTTTGTTGACGTCGTGAATGTCAAAGGCCGCGATCATCTCCTCGCGGCTGAAGACTTCCTGGTCACCGTGGGACCAACCCAGGCGCACCAGATAGTTCAGGAGGGCATCTGGCAGGTAGCCGTCCTCCTCGTATTGCAACACGCTGACCGCGCCGTGACGCTTGGACAGCTTGGTGCCGTCTGGTCCCAGGATCATCGGGACGTGCGCGTACTCAGGAATGCGCGCGCCGAGCGCCTGTAGCATGTTGATCTGGCGCGGGGTGTTATTCAGATGATCATCGCCGCGTATCACGTGGGTGATATTCATGTCCATGTCATCGACGACCACAGAGAAATTGTAGGTCGGCGAACCGTCAGAGCGCGCGATGATGAGATCGTCGAGTTCACTGTTCTGGAAGGTGACGGGCCCGTGCACCAGGTCCTGTACCACCACCGCTCCAGCGAGAGGATTCCGGAAGCGCACCACCGGATCGACCCCGGGACGCGGCTCGGTGCGCTCGCGGCAGATCCCGGTGTAGCGCGGTTTCTCCTTGCGTGACAGCTGCTGCGCGCGCAGCGCATCGAGCTCCTGCTTGGTGCAGTAGCAACGATAAGCGCTGCCGGCCCGCAGCATCTGAGCGATAACCTCACGATAGCGGTCGAAGCGCTGCGTCTGGTAGTAGGGTCCCTCGTCCGCATCCAGCCCGAGCCAGGCCATGCCCTCGAGGATCACACGCACCGCATCCTCGGTGGAGCGCTCACGGTCCGTGTCCTCGATGCGCAAGATAAACTTGCCGCCCGTGCGGCGCGAATACAGCCAGCTGAACAGGGCCGTGCGCACGCCACCCACGTGCAGCATGCCCGTGGGGCTGGGGGCGAATCGGGTGACGACGCTCATGGGGCCGCGCATGTTACCAAGGCCGGACACGGAGCGCGCAGGACGAACGCGGCACGCGGGAAGAGTGCTTCCCGGGCTCCGGCGCGGTAATTTGCCTTGCGCAAGAGGCGCCTATAGACTGCCCGTCCTTCAAAGAGGGGCGGTTAGCTCAGCGGTAGAGCACTGCTTTCACACGGCAGGGGCCACTGGTTCGATCCCAGTACCGCCCACCATTCTGCATCAGGCCGCGCGTGGGGCGTCCGTCAATCCGATCGTGAGCCGCTTACCGACGGCGGTGGCAGCCTTCTGGACGGTCTCTAGCAGGACGTGAGGGTTTTCCGGATCGAGGAGCCGCTCAAGCTGGCTGCGGCTGGTGCCCATCCGCTTTGCCATCTCGCTCTTGCTGATACGCCCCTTCCTCATCGCTTCACTGACTTCCCAGGACAACACCCGCTTCCACGCAAGAGTTGTCACTTCCTCGTAAAGCCCCTCCGTCCGCAGAAACTCATCGAACGAAGAGCCCACATGCTTATTTCGCCGCTTTGCCACCTTCAACCTCCTTCTGCCGCTTCACAGCGAGGTCCAAATCGTTCTCGGGCGTCTGCTGTGTCTTCTTGATGAACCCATGCAGGAGCACCATCTGTCCTTGATGTATACAGAACAGGACGCGCGCGATCCGATTTTGGGTCAGAGAGCTCCTCAGCTCCAAAAGTCCGCGCCTTGACGCCAACGGCCGACAGGCTGGCATACCCACCGGCCGCCCGAATTCGACCGTAGCGATGTCCGTCCCCACGATCCGCTTGTCCTCGCGCGAGAGCGCCTTCAGCCATTTGCGCACGGGCTCGGCACCCGTGGCTGTTCTGTAAAACCTGGCCGGCAGAACCTTGCGTTTCATGGCAGCCATTCCGTCTGTGTACCTTTCACGGTACAGTGAACCTTATAAGGTACTAGACACACAAATGTCTAACCTCATCCAGAGGGCAGCGGCGAGGAGTCCCGTTCCTTTCGGTTCCAAGTGCCTGTTTCCTTACGGCCAGGAAGCGACGGCTTAGGAACGCCATTCGTCCGCTGGAATCGGTGTCGGCGCTAACGGCCAAGTTCGCCGTGCTCACGTAGAATCCGCACCTCGGGGGCAAATGCCCACAGGAGTCTCAGCGGTCAATGTGTATGAATCCCAAGCACATTAGAGAAATCCAGACAAACGAGGTCTTGCGTAAACGCCTGGCCAAGTACATCACGCTCCACTGCTTTCGAAATACGGACGTGCTCGAGGATCTACACTCCGGCGAGGTACCTATCTCCGAGTCTGGCGACTACTCCGACGTAAAGGTAATCACGCCAGATAGAGAGATTCCCTGGAGCGACCTATCGCGCTTCGACAACAGCGAGATGAAGGCCATGATGATCGACGTGGTAAATCATTGCGACCAAGTTCTCGCAATCCTTTTTCCCACGCCGCTAGGTGACAAGTTGATCGAAGAGCTCGGGAGACGGGATGTGGTGCCGAACTGGAATGACCCGAAATGGACATGGGAAACTGGTCGCGAGCCGAAAAGCGCGGGCGACTCGCCTATGAACGGCCTCCCCGCGACGCGCAAGCTGAAAAGGAAGAAACCGGACAAGGTTCGAGGCCGTTCAGTCGGCAAGAAGTAGCGAGGACTCGCCCTCAGACTTGCAGTCGCGGACCTGGGACAATTTTGGGACACTGCGCTCGTGATATTGCGTGATATCAAGTGACATCACGTGATACCAAGTCCTTGTTGCAATTGGGAGCTGCACTCGCATATCGTTGATTCGTAGGCGCCCTACCTCCGTTTCACACGGCAGGGGCCACTGGTTCGATCCCAGTACCGCCCACCAATCAGAACAATGCCTTCGGATGATCTCCTGCGACTGGCTCGCTCTAATTCGGGACAGTGGAGCACCCAGATTCGCGCCAGCGACACCGTCTGTCGGCCGATTCACCTCGCGTAGCTTGAGCGTATTCGGTCTTCCCAGCGCAGTCTTGACGCCTCAGATCCTTGGTATTACTTTATGACTACCGCAATAGTACAAATCCCGCCGATGGCCGCTACAAGCCTGAAACTCCCTGAGGACCTCAAGCGCCGGATTGAGCGACTGGCGAGTGCAGCGAATAAAACCCCCCACGCGTTCATGATCGAGGCGCTGGCCCGCGAGGCGGACCGATCGGAGCTGAGGGCACGATTCGCCGACGAGGCGGCAATTTCAGAGGCGGAGGCGCTCTCAAGCGGAAAGGCCTTCGCTCTCTCCGCTACCTTCGACTATTTGACTGCGCGGGCATCTGGGGCTAAGGCGCGCCGTCCCAGGGCCCGCACATGGCGACGGTCGAGATAACCAAGAGAGCGCTCGCTGACCTCGAACGGCTCTTTGACTTCATCGCCGCTGAGAACCCTGCAAGGGCGCGCGAACAGATCCTCAGTGTGAGAAAGGCTCTTGAGCTCCTAGCCGATCATCCTCTACTCGGGAGGCCTGCGGAAGAAGACCGACGGGAACTCATCCTCTCGCGCGGTCGCTACGGCTATATTGCGAAATACCGATGGCTTCCCGCCGAAGACGTCGTGCTCATCCTTGCCGTCCGACATCAGCTCGAGGCGGGATACGCTGGCGAATAAGCCCTCGGCGACTGGCTCATGCGCCGGGGTAACGGAATCTTCGACATCGTAGAACTCGAAGGATTTCTAACCGCTATTATCATTGGCCCGAGTACGCTGTCCCCGCTCACCTGGTTGCCGAAGGTCTGGGGTGGGAAGCAAGCTACCAGGTTCAAGGATCTCGCTGAGCTCAATCGCTTCATCGCGCTCGTTATGGGCTTTTACAACAGCATCGCAGTCGTTTTTGAGATGGCACCTGGCGAGTTCGAGCCTACATTTTACGAGAGCAAGGGGAAGGGCGGGAAAGTCATCATTGTCGACGAATGGTGCGTGGGATTCATCAAAGGCATGCGCTTGGATTCGGCGGGCTGGAAGCCCTTGAAGCGCGAAAGACCTGAGCTCTTGAAGCCGATCAAGCTAGATGCACGCGACGTGGTCGCCGCGCATTGCACCCGCTGTGCGCAACATCCACGCGTTCTGGTTACCGCATCGGGAGAGAATCCTAGCGTCGGGTGCACGCCGCCCGCGTCGCCGCCTGCGGACATTCACCTTAGCCCCGCGTCAGTCGTATGCTCGCCTCTAATGAGCGAGCGATTGGTAATTCCAAGCCAAGCGGAGGTCGAGCGGGAGTTCTCTGTGACACGCCCATGGTGGCAGTTCTCGCTACGCTTCAACGTGGCCGTCTCCCAAAGCGTCCCGGTAGTGCGCATGCACGAACGCGAAACCGAAGGCGTAATGATGCGATGGGGCCTGGTGCCATCCTCCGCAAAAGGTGACGTGACACAAGGCAACGGGCAAGCACGGAGCGATGCCCTCCACAGCGCAGAGGCCTTCCGCTCCGCGTGGCTCCATGGACAGCGCGGCATCGTGCCGCTTGCGGGCTTCTATGTCTGGCAGCACACCCACGCCGGACACCGCCAACCTTACTACGTGCGCTTGGTCAACCGTCCCGTATTCGGGGTGGGGGTGCTCTGGGAGAACTCGGTAACCGATGATGACGACGTCGTCGTGAGCTGTGCGCTCGTGACCGTGCCGGCCAATCAGCTGCTAGTGGAAGTCGACAGCGCCACGGACCAGATGCCCGCGATCCTGCGTCGGGAAGACTATGAGCCTTGGCTCGGGTCGACCGTCACACAAGCAAAAGAGCTGCTGGTCACCTACCCTCAGATTCGTACGGTTACCCACCCGGTAGGACCCTATGTCAACGATCTCGCACTCGACGAGCCACGATTGATACACCGGGTATCATGATAGGCATTCGCAGCATCTTCGATACGCAGGGACATCCGGAAAGCGGCAGCTTCGCGCAAACCGCTAGGCCACGTTTGCGGTGACGTTGCGCCCGCTCTTGAAAGAGCATTGTGCGCGCTCAGATCTTTGCGTTCCTCGGATTGACGCGAAGGAATGCTCGGTCAGAATTCTACCGGGACTTCGGGAAACCTCCTACTTAGCCGGCTGGGCTTCTGGAAACTTCCACGTCCCGTCGATGATTTCCTTGCGTGGGCGGTACTGACGCGCAACGTAATTCCACCCAGCCGGAGTCACGAGACAATTAGCTATCTCTCTCGTGCACCCGCCGAACTGGCTTGTGTAAGAGCCTTCCGGGTTCGGCTTGGCGGTGACGTTGTTGATTGAGTACAACCCAAGCGCGTTCTTCTCGAAGTAGCCCTTGGCGTTGTAGACACTGATCGACCAAAAACCATCGACCGGCACATCCTTGACAGTCAGCTTGTGTATCGTCTTGCCATCGTTGGCTTTGGGATACACGCCGCTGTAGATCGCGGCGGCGGGCGGATTTAAGCCCCAGCCGGTCGCCGTGGCAATGAGGTGGCAGACCGGATCGACCTCTTCCTTGGTGCCCATCCGCACCGTGCCTTCACAGCCACCAATTGCCCCGAGGGCCTCAAGGTGGTCACGGACCTCTCCCTGCGTGACCGCGTCCCAGTTGGGCACATCAAACTTGCCGATGCTCGCCTGCCTGGTCTCGACCTTGTCTTGCAGCGCGTTGGCGGCCTTGATGTCCGCCGGGTCGCTTGGATTGGCGAACGTGCGGATGGCCACCATCATGTAGCGCGCGCCGACCTTGGCCTTGTCGAACGTGTACGTGCCTGGCGCATAGACCACCGGGGCGCGTAATGGTCCTCGGAGATGACGAGGAGTGACATGAAGCGCTTGCCGGTAGCAGGCAGCGTGATGGTAACCGGAGCCGCGTCGAGGTCAAACACTGCGCTGGAATACAGCGTGTCGCGGTTCATTCGCACAACGTCCTGCTTTTCGATGGCCACGGGAGCGCGGTCGTGCTGCAAGTGCCCGAAAGCCCCGCTCTTGACGGCCTTGCCGAAATACAAGTCCGACTCGGCACGGGCGAAGTTCTTGAGCGTTACCGGTGCGGTCGCACGGTTCGCTTTCGGTTGCTGCGCCATCAGCGGAACCGACGAAGCGGAAACCGCGAGCGCCATTACAGCGATAGAGGTCGTTCTAATTGCCATCTTGCTTTCTCATGTCTTCTCCCAATTCTTTCGAATCGGACGCTCTCAATACCCCATCATGCTTGACGCGCCGGATGCACCTGAATCGCAATGATACCGCGCGGCTCATCGCACGCGCTTTCATTAGCGACTCTTTACGGTCTCACCGTCCGCTTTGCGTAAGTTCCGGTTCCGTGGCACCGCGAGGTTCCATCGGTCCGACCACTGCGCGCGGCATCGACTCGCATTCTATTGTCTACTACCCAGAAGGCGAAAAGCGACCGATGCGCGCCTTTCAATCACCGCACATCCGTGCGATCCAATCCGTTTCACGCTACCCAACAGAGAACACCTGTGGACCTAGCGCTCTGGTGTGGCCTGAAAGCTTAGCCGTCATCCGCGACGCGCCGCCTGCGGATATAAGTTCCCACTTTTGCCAACCGACTGGAGTCAAACATCAGCCCCACGCCCCAGCTTTCAACCCCGAGACGAACAAAGAGCGACTCCGACTGCGAACCGGGAATACGATATGCGGCGCCACGCCGACAGATTCATCACTACCGATGCCACGCTCGAGGAAACCGCTCAATCCAGCGCAGGTGCGCTCAGCGACCTGTGCGGTCGTTGACGATCTTGTTCATCACGGTTTGCTCCTGAAGCAAGACAAGCGGCTGCCGAGTGTCATCACGCTGCTGGCCGGCAGACCTCTATCGGCCTCGTGGTGGTCGCACCCACAGAGCCAGTTGATGTTTCGTGTCCTGAACGAACTCGCCGATCATCCCGATGTGCTGGTCACCAAGCTGCTGCTCGGGAAAGACACATTCGTTCATCGCTCGCTGTGGCCGGCCTTTATTGCCGTGGCGACGGCTCAAGAGCCTTGGCAGCTGCAGGGACTGACACCCGCGGCGCGGCGCCTGCTGACACGCACGAAGCGCTCGCTGCATCCGGTGCGTTCCAGTGGTGCCGCCGTCAGGGAGCTCGTCCGCCGTCTGCTGGTCCACGCCGAGGAACGCCACGCCGAAGGCGGCAGACATGAGATCGTAGTCAGCAGCTGGCCTTCCTGGTCTGCTCGGGTGAGCGTAATAGCATCAGGCTCGGCCGAGGACGGGCGCGCCGCGCTCGAAACGGCAAGCGCGAGCATCGGTGCACCACCGTCGGCACTACCGTGGCCATCCAGACGGGGCCCCTCGGGAGCGAATCCCGCGGCGCGCGCCTGAGCTGTCGGGCGCTCGATGATCCGACGAGAAATGCGCCGTGCGCAATTCAATATGTCTGGACAAGCAGGCTGTGTGCGGCGGCTCGAGACTGGGCGCGATGCGCACAAAACCGAGTAATAACAGCTGTTTGCAGCGTAACGCAAACGACTGTCGGTGACCGGCGCAGCGGCGGTTCTGGGTGAGCGGTGCCGGTGCTTACAACATCAGGCGCATGGCATGCTGCATCGATCCCGGCCCCTATCACCGGTGGCCCCGATCCCCTAGATTGTAGGTATGCACGAGCCAGATGGCGCATCCCCCGCGGACTCCGCGGGGCTGACGTATCCCTTCGACTCCCCGCCGCAGCCCGGACAATGCGTGGAAGTGGCCCCGGGAGTGCTGTGGCTGCGCATGCGCCTGCCCATTCCGGCGCTGAATCACATCAATCTGTGGGCCCTCGAGGAGCACGAGGGTTGGACGCTCGTGGACACCGGCATGCACACCCCGGAGACCGCCGCGAACTGGCAAAGCCTGTTCGCCGGTCCACTGCGCCAGCGCCCGGTGGTGCGCATCATCTGCACCCACATGCACCCCGATCATGTCGGCATGGCTGGCTGGCTCGCAAGCGAGCATGCGTGTCGATTGTGGATGACGCGACTGGAGTACGTGATCTGCCGCATGCTGGTCGCTGATACCGGGCGCGAGGCGCCGCCCGAAGGGGTGCGCTTCTACCACTCCGCCGGCTGGGACGCCGCGGCACTCGAGCATTACCGCGCGCGCTTCGGTCGCTTCGGTAAGGCGGTATACGCGCTGCCTGACAGCTACCGGCGCATTGTCGAGGGGGAGGAGCTGTCCATCGGCGGACGCATCTGGCAGGCCGTGATCGGCCGGGGCCATTCGCCCGAGCACTTGTGCCTGTACTGCCCGGAGCGGGCGCTGCTGATCTCCGGCGACCAGGTATTGCCGCGCATCAGCTCCAACGTCTCGGTGTTTCCGACCGAGCCGGACGCCAATCCACTCGCCGAATGGCTCGAGTCACTGGCCGCCCTCAAGACACGTGTGCCGGATGAGGTACTGGTGCTGCCCTCGCACAACGAGCCGTTCCGGGGGCTGCATGCGCGACTCGAGGCGCTGCGCGCCGGACACGAGGAGCGCCTGCAGCGTGTGCACGAGGCGCTGGCTCAGCCCAAGCGCGCCATCGACCTCTTCGGTCTGCTGTTTCGGCGCACGGTGGGTCCGGAGCTCATGAGCATGGCCACCGGTGAAAGCATCGCGCACCTGAACTGCCTGATCGCGCGCGGCCTGGCCGCATGCATCAGCGATGCTGAGGGGGTCGCCTGGTACGAGCGCGCGGGCGCCACGCCCGGCCGCCAGCTCGCGTAACATCCGCACCGTGCACGATCACACGCTGACCACCATCGCTGAGGAATCCGGCTTCCGGCGCACCGGCCGCACCGATGAGGTGACGCGGCTGTGTGCGGCGTTTGCGGCCGCCTGGCCGCGCGCGGTGCAAAGCCTCGAGTTCGGGCGCTCCGCGCAGGGACGGCCGATGCGCGCGCTGCTGGTCTCGCGCGCCGATCCGCGCAAGGTGCCGCTGCTCATGCTGCAGGCCGGCATCCATCCCGGTGAGAGTGACGGCAAGGACGCAGGCTTCATCGCACTGCGCGAGCTGCTCGGCGAGAGCGCCGCCGCCGGAGCACTGGAGCGCATGGCGGTGCTGTTCGTCCCGGCCTTCAATGTCGACGGCCACGAGCGCTTCGGGCGCTGGAACCGACCCAACCAGGACGGCCCCGAGGAGACCGGTTGGCGCACCACCGCGCAGAATCTCAACCTCAACCGCGACTATGCCAAGGCCGACTCCCCGGAGATGCGCGCGCTGCTCGGGCTGATCCGTACCTGGGATCCGCTGGTGTGCGCCGACCTGCACGTCACCGACGGGGCAGACTTTCAGCCCGACGTATCGCTGCAGGCCGAGCCGGTCAACGAAGGCGACCCGCGCCTGTTCGGCGCCGGGCGCGAGCTGCGCGATGCGGTGATCCAGAAGCTCACGCGTGCCGGCTCGATGCCGCTGCCCTTCTACCCCGACTTCGTGAAGACCGATGATCCGGCCTCGGGCTTCGTGCTCACGGTCTACTCGCCGCGCTTCTCCACCGGCTACTTTCCGCAGCGCAACCGCTTCACGCTGCTGGTCGAAACGCACTCGTGGAAGGACTACGCCACGCGCGTGCGGGTGACGCGCCACTGTATCGTGGCGCTCGCCGAACTCGTCGCCGCGCGCGGCGCGGAGTGGCGCGAGCTCACCCGTCAGGCGGATGCGGCCGCCGCGCGCCTCGGCGGCAGCGAGGTGGTGCTGGACTACAGCTCTGCGTGGAATGAGGGCGCGAGCGTGCGCCCGGACGCCGCGCCGTCAGTCGCTCCGCGCATGATCGACTTCCAGGGCTACGCCTACACGCGCAACCCCTCCCCGATCAGCGGCGAACCGGTCACCGTTTATGATCCCAAGACCCCCCAGGTCTGGCACGTGCCGTATCGCGACGCGGTGGTCCCGACCCTCAGCGTGCAAGCCCCGCTCGGCGGCTACGTGGTGCCGTGCGAGTGGGCGCAGGAGATCGGCGCGCGGCTGGCGCTGCATGGCATCCGCTGCGAGCCGGTGCGGGCCGCGAGCGGCAAGGTACGTGTCGAGGCCTTTCGCGCCAGCTCCGTGCGCTTCGCTGGCGCACCGTTCGAAGGCCGCATGCGCGTGACGCTGGCAGGCAGCTGGCAGCGCGAAGCGCAGGACATCGCTGCCGGAGCGCTGTTCGTGCCGATTGCCCAGCCGGGGGCGCGCCTGCTGCTGCACCTGCTTGAGCCACAGGCGCCGGATTCCTATGCGGCATGGGGATTCTTCAACGCCTGTTTTGAGCAGAAGGAGTACCTCGAGCCCTACGTCGCCGACCAGATCGCGCGCACTATGCTCGCCGACAGCCCGCAACTGCAGGCCGAGTTCGCGCGCCGCCTCGAACAAGACAAGGCGTTTGCCGCCGATCCGCAGGCGCGCCTGGACTTCTTCCTGCATCGACATCCATCCTGGGACTCGCACCTTAACCTGTACCCGATATTTCGCGTGGACGAGCTGCTCGCATGATGCGCGGCGTACTCCTTACGGCGCTGGTGCTCGGCGCGTGCCCTGCAGGTTGGTGCCAGACGAGCGCCGCTGGCACGGCGCCCGGTTCGGCAGCACAGACTCCGTCCCCGGCTGAGGCCCCGCCCCCGGCCCCCGGCGCAGTCCCGGAGCCCGAGCCGCCGCCGCCTGCCCCGCCCGCTCCCCCCTCAGGGGGCGACTCCGGGCTTGGCGCCGACATCAAGGCGTACTACACCGCGCCGCTGCACTGGAACGGCGGGCAATGGGCGTGGTTTGGCGGCGCGCTGCTTGCCATTGGCGCCTCGCATCACTACGACAGCGAGGTGCGCGCGCACTTCGCGAAGAACGTGCCTCCCGGGACGAGCAGCAGTTCCTACGACGTGCAGGATGCGATTCCAACGGCGGTGGTGCTGACCGCGACCTGGGGATTCGCCGTGCTCATTGACGACTACGACGGCCATCGCGAGGCGTGGAACATGCTCGAGGCTGCGGGCCTGAGCAGCGTCACCGCCTACGCGCTGAAGTTCGCCGTCGGCCGCGAAGGGCCCGACCAGACCGACAATCCCAACGAGTGGGGCAAGGGCGGCTCGGGAACGTTTCCCTCGTGGCACTCCACGGCCGCATTCGCAGTCGGCACGGTGCTGGCGGAGTCCGGGAACGACGAGTACCGCTGGATACGCCGCCTGCTCGGCTACGGCCTCGGCGCCGCCACCAGCTACGAGCGGCTCAAGCACAACGCGCACTGGCTGTCGGACACCGTGGCCGGTGCCGCACTCGGCATCGCCAGCGCGCATTTCGTGATGAATCGCCACGCGCAGCAGCAGGAGCCCAACGGCCTCGCTGTCGAGCCGGTGCCGGGCGGGGTGATGCTGGCGTACCGCCTCACCCTGCCCTGAGCGCCCACGCCTCCCCAACGGCAGTTACAGCGCCAGATCATCTTCTGGATGTCGAGCCGGCTGCACCGCCGGCTCGGCGCCCGAGACACGCGCGGCGGACGCGCGGCCCGGCTGCTCACGCGATGCGCCTTCGGATCGGTCCGCCTGCGGCGGCCGCAGCCGCAGCCAAGCCTCCCGTGCCTGGCGGCGGATCCCCTCGAGGTCCCGGGCGGGCGCCGGCGGATCAGGGCCGGCCGCGCGCGCCGCGTCGGCTGCAGCGCGAGGTACGGTTGCGGCGGCGCGCGCGGCCGAGCGCTGCAGCCGCTCCTGCAGGCGGGCGCGGTACGCGGCGCGCAGCTGTTCGGCGATCTCGCTGCGCACGCCGCGCTGCTCCATCTTGAGAAGCCCCCAGGGGATTCTCGGTCGCGGCTCGCGGTCGATGCCCTGTGCCGCGAGGCTGCGATGATCGACCCGCGCCTCGACGTGTGCCTCGCGCAGCGCCTCGTTGACCAGCACCGCCCAGCGTTCGCGAACGTTTACGTATTCCTGGCGATGATCCGGAAGCTCGCGCCGGCGCCTCTCGAGTGCGCTCAGATCAAGCCCGCTCTTCGCACCGAGTCCGGCAGGGGTGATCTCGCGGGTCGTGCTCAGGAGGTGGGCGTGGTGGTTACGCGGATCACCCCCGGGGCGCGGCTCGTGCACCGCCAGGTCTACCGCCACGCTGTAGCGCTCGGCGATTTCGCGCGCAAAGGCCCGCGCCAGCGCCACGCGCTGGGAGGGGTTGAGCTCTGCAGGCAGCGTTACCTGATACTCGCGCGCCACGCGCGAGTTGTGGCGCTTCTCGGCATGCTCGGCCGCATTCCATAGCTTCTCGCGGTTGCGTGCCCAGCTGAGTCCGCGAGCCTCAAGGTGCTCGGGCAGGAAGATCTCCGTATGCAGCACGTCGCGGCGACGGCTGAAGTTGTGCAGTACCCCGCTGCGCTCATCGCGAATGCGTTCGCCGGCACGGTAGGCGGCGGCCGCCGTGGCACGACGCCCGGCGCCGCGCGACAGCGAGTTGATCTGCAGGTAGAACAGCGCCACCTCACGCTCCGGGCGCGAACCGCACACGCAGCCAGAACGGCGCCGACGCGGTCTTCAGATAACCGGAGAGATCCGGGAGCTGCTCAAGTTCCGCAGGCAGCACCGCGGCCTCCGTGACCTGCTGTTCACTGACGCTGGTGGAGCGGCGCGCAGCGCGCGTGGGCAACCACTCGCGGTCGCGCGCCCGTGAGGTGTGCCGCCGCACGACCTCGCGTTCGCCGATGAGGCGCGAGGCGAACTGGGAGGTGCCGCCGTGCTCGCTCCCCGAGCAGCGGAGGATCAGGGTATTTCCGCAATTCTCGACAATTGTCTGCGCCTCGCCCGCGCCGTAGGTCGAGGACACCTGGGCAATTGACTGAAATCCCAGCACGCAACGTCCACCGAATTTTCGCAGCCGCGCGAGCGCGTCCTTGAGCCCCTCGATCGCACCCAGGGAATCGAGCTCGTCGACGATGAACCACAGTCGCTGCTCGGTGTGCGCATCCGCCATGGCCTCGAAGATGGCCAGCCGCACCCAGGCGGCGATGATGCTGCGCAGCGCTGGGATCTGCGCTGCGCCGTACGGCAGAAACAGCACGCCGTTTCCTGAGGACACCCAGTCGCGGACCGAGAAGCTGCGGGCGCGCTGCTCGCGCACGTACTGGAGGGCCGCTGCGGCGGAGGCCGCTACCGCGCGGATCGAGCCGAACATGCGCGCGTTGTCGGGCTCGAGAAACGGCTGCGCCGCTGAGCCGGCCACCAGCGGACGCAGCTCCGCGCTGCTCGCCACGGCCAGCAGCCGCCACAGCTCCCCCGCATCCCGCCAGCCGCACTCACAGCAGCGGCGCGCGACCGCGCTCACGAAGGTTCGCGCGTAGCCGCGCCACTCGCGCCCGGAGGGATCCTCGCTCGCCGGGATCAAGCCGCTGGCGAGCTGCTCCACGTCCCAGGGATGGCGGATCTCGGCGAACGGATCCCACTTCACCGAATGCGGCTCGAAGGGATTGAGGATCACGTCGCCACGACGCCGCTCATAGAAGCGGCCGCGGTAGCCCCCGTCCGGATCGGTAACGACCGCGCGGTCGCCGCGCGCCAGCGCGCCGGCCAGCAGCGCCGCGATCGCCGTCGACTTGCCGGTGCCGGTCGTACCGATCAGCTTGAAGTGACGCGTCTCCTCCTCGGCCGTAACCGGCACGCCGCCGAGAGACAAGGCAATCGGGTGCGACCGGCGGCGGCGCAGCACGCGACGGGCGCGGGCCCCATCGAGCACCCGCGCGCCGCGCTTGTGCGTGTCGGCATGCCGTGGCCGCAACGCCAGCGCGGTGGCGAACAGCAGCGCCGGCAGCAGCAGCGCCACGTGCCAGCCCGGCAGCTGTGCCGCCAACGCCTGCCACTGGGAAGGCATCTAATAGCCCTTGACCACCAGGTACTCGCCGCTCTCGCCGTAGGCTGGCGCCGAACGGTCGATGCGCACGCACAACCGGCGCTCGCTGCCGCAGCGTCGCAGCTGCGCCTGCGCGCCGCGCTCGCTGAGGCGCGCGATGTTGCCCGCGAGCTCATCGCGTGTCGCGCGCAGCGCCTGCAGCTCCGCGCGGCTCGGCAGCAGCCACCACGCCAGTGCGAACGGCAGCGCCGCGGCCACGGCCGCAGCGACAGCGCCGAACAGCAGCGTACGCAGGCCGACGGCGCGTGCCAGCTGCCGCAGCGTGCGGCTGGCCTCACGGGTGTCATTGCCGAGGGCCTGCAGCTCCTCGATGAGCGTCGCGCGGATTTCCTCGCGCACCACGGCATCGAGCCCGGTGGCGTGCTCACGCAGCCGCTCGACGGCGGTGGCGGCGAGTCCCTGTTGGACCTGTGCTGCCTCCACCAGCAGACCGACTTGCATGGTCAAATCGTCCATCGAGCCGCTGCCTGCACCCTCATTCGTAGTCGGGCCCGTCGTGTCCGGGCTGCTCGGATGCCCTCGCCGCCTGCTGCGGCTCGTGGCGCCGCGCGAACGCGAGTACCTTGGCACCGCCTCGCATGGGGAGCGGTCGAAGCTTGCCTGTCGGCGGAGGCAGCGCGACGCGCAGCCAGGCCGGGCTCGAGGCGAGCTTCAGGTACCCGGCAAGATCGGGTAGCTGCTCGATCTGCGAGCCCATGACCGCCGCCTCGACGCCTACGTGCTCGGCGTGCGTCAGCTGCGGGCGCAGCTCGAGCGCGCGGCGCGAGCGCGAAGTGCTGATGCGCGTGACTTCGCGCTCACCGATCAGCCGCGAGGCAAACAGCGAGGTGCCACCGTGCTCGCTCCCCGAGCAGCGCAGAATCAGCGTATTCCCGCAATTTTCGACCAACGTTTGCGCCTCGCCCGCGCCGTAGGTCGAGGACACCTGGGCAATTGACTGAAATCCCAGCACGCAACGTCCACCGAATTTTCGCAGCCGCGCCAGCGCATCCTTCAGCCCGTCGATCTGGCCCAGCGCATCGAGCTCATCGACCACGAACCACAGACGCTGTCCGTCCGGCTCTCGGTTCATCGCCTCGAATATCGCGAGCCGCATCCACGCCGAGATGGTCGAGCGCAGTGCGGCGATTTGCCCGGCGCGGTAAGGCAGAAACAGCACCCCGCGCCCGACCTGCGGGTCGCTCTGCTGCACCCAGCTGCGCACCGCGAGCGGCGCCGCGTGCTGGCGCGACACGTACTCGAGCGCCGAAACCGCCGAGCTGGTCACCGAGCGGATGGAGTCGAACATGCGGCCGTTGTGCTCTTCGAGGAACGGCTGTGCGGGGGTGCCGGCGACCAGCGTCTTCAGTTCCGCGGTGCCGGCCACCACCAGCAGGCGGTACAGCTCGCTCACCTCGCGGCTGCCGGCGGCGTGGGCCTGCGCGGTGACGGCGCTGAAGAAGGTGCGCGCGTAGGCCCGCCAGCTGCGGTCCGGCCCCTCGTAGTCGGGGATCAGCGAGCGAGCCAGCTGCTCAACGTCGTAGTCATTGGCGATCTCGCCAAACAGATCCCACTTCGCCGAGCGCGCCTCGAACGGATTCAGGATCACGTCACCGCGACGCCCATCGTAGAAGCGCCGCAGATAGCCGCCGTCGGGATCGGCGATGACGGCGCGGTCGCCACGCGCCAGCGCCGCGCCCAGCATCTCGCTGATCGCCGTGCTCTTGCCGGTTCCGGTAGTGCCGATGAGCTTGAAGTGCTTGGTCTCATCGGCTGTGGGTACGGGCAGCCCCGCGAGCGTCACGCCCGCGCGCGCCTGCGTGGGAACCCTCACAGGGCCGGAGGTTCGGGAGCGCGGGCTGTCGCGGTGCGGTGCGTCCGCAACCAGAGCACCCCGCCGGTACCGAGGAATGTCCGCCGTAAGCGCGCGCCGCGCGAGTGCGCGTCCCGCGCCGTAGCCGAGCGTGGCGCCCAGCGCCACCCCGGCCGAGAGCGCGAGGCTGCCGCCTGCGCCCAGCGCGTGCAGCACCGGTGCGGCGGCTGCCATGCCGAGCCCACTGATCAGCGTCAGCGGCGCCGCCACCAGCGGTGAGGCGAGAATCGTGCGCAGCGGCGCGCCGCCGCGCCATAGTCCCGCAACCAGGGGGGCCTGCACGGTGAGGTAGGCCCACAGAAGGCCCGCCGATCCGTGCAGGGCCGCGGCACCATGCGTCATAGCGGCGCCGAACATCAGGGCACGACCCGCGGCAGGTTGCGGGCCCGATGTTTGCGCGCCGGATCGAACCACACTTCGCGCACGATCCGCCTGTGCCGCTCGAGTGCGCACTGGATGACCACGTCGATGAGCAGGTACAGCAGACTACGGATGTCACGGCGCGCCAGGGTCCGGCCCCCGGGGCTCTGCTTGACCAACAGCACGAGCTGCTCGAAGGCCAGCTCGGCGCTGGTGGCGTGCACGCTGGTGATCGAGCCTGGATGTCCCGAGTTGACGTTACGCAGGTAGTCGAACGCTTCCTCAGCGCGCAGTTCCGCCAGCAGAATCCGATCCGGGCGCATGCGCAGGCAGCACTCGAGCAACTGCTTCGGCGTCACGCGCGCGAGCCCCTGATCGTCCTTGCTGTAGAACAGGCGCACGTGGTTAGGGTGCCCGTCCAGTACCAGCTCGCGGGCATCCTCGATGGTCACCAGGCGCTCCTCGGGTGGAATCTCGCGGATCAGTGCCTTAGTCCAGGTGGTCTTGCCCGATCCGGTTGCACCGGACACCACGATGTTCTTACGTGCCCGAACCGCCAGGCGCATAAATGCCGGATAGTCACCACCGGCGTGCAGGCGCAGAAGCTCGGCGTCGGTTTCGCCGTGGCTGCCGTCCGCGCGGCGCCTGCCCGCGAAGACGCCGCGGCACGCGAGTTCCTCGATGGACCACACGGTGTCGGCCGGCCGGCGGATGGTGATGGCCACGCAACCCATGGTGGTAGCCGGGGGCAGCACCACCTGCACGCGTTCTCCGGAGGGAAGCGAAGCAGACAGCAGCGGCGAGGCCTCATCGACGCGCTGGCGCGTGACGTTGGCGATGAGCTTCGCCAGGCGCGTGCACCAGTCGAAGTCCGCAAACGGAGCCTCCTGCTGACGCCAGCCGCTACCCGTCTCGATAAAAATCTCCCGTGGCCGGTTGATGCACAGTTCAGTGACGTCGGGGTCGGCGAGCAGCGGGCGCAGCGCACGCAGATTCAGATCGAGCGCCGACAGCTCGCTTCCCGCCGCAGGCGAGGGTCCGGCACCGGACGCACGGGAGAAGCCGCTAACGGCCGGTGCTGGGCGTTGCGAGCTCATACACCGACCTGAAATCAACATCGCGTGCCACCAGCACCTCGATCCGGTCGCCGTTGCGTTTCACCACTGTGGGCGAGATGCGCAGCGTCTCCTTGAGAATCTCGGTGGCGACATCCTGTGATGCGCCGGGCGCGTAGATCAGGGCGCTGCCTGAAGGAGTGGCGGCCTGCACTCCCGCCTGCACCGCCCCGTTAAGCAGCGATACCAGCATCGCCGCTCCAAAGCGCTCCCAGAAATGTCGCTCGACCTCCCCGGGGAGGCCTGCGCGCCCAAGCTCGTCGGTGCCGGGGGACTCCAAGGGCACACTGACGCCGGTGGGTGTGCGCGCCTGTGTCCATACGACGAACACCCGCGCCTGCCCCTGCTGAACCTGGCCGCGGGTCTCACCAACCAGCTTGGTGCCACGCTCGAGCAGCACCACAGTACCGTCGGCGCTAAAGGTGTCGGCAGCGGTCACGCAGGTCGTCATGCCCGGCAGCGTCGAATCGATAGCGGTCTCGAGCGTGCAGTCGATGAAGGCTCCCTTCGCCAGCAGGAAATGCAGATCCGGCAGGAGCTGGGCGCGCGCCGCAGGAGTCGGCGCGGAGTGCAGCAGCGGCCCGATGCCCTCCTCGGTGCGCTCCGCGCTGCGCACTGCCGCCGCGGGCGCTGCTTCCGTTGCGCGCGGCTCGGCAGCTTCGGCCACAGTGGTTGCGCCTCCCGGCGCCACCGGTGAAACCTGCGTGCGCGTAAAGACCACTCCGGCGAGGCGCCGCTCCTGCCGCGACGGCCCGTGAGCCGGCGCAGTCGGGCGCGGCACTCCCGGACCGGGCACGCCGGCAGCCGGCCCGACCGCCGCGCCGGGCGGCGCCGGCATTTCGGCAAGCGGCAGCTCCTGTGCCGCGGGGTCGGGCGGCGCAGGTGGCCGCATCGGCATCACACGCGGCGCCTCGATCGGGCCGAGAGAGGGCAAGGGCATCTCGCCCTGCGCGCGATCTGTGGCTGAGGCCTGGGCCACCTGGCGCGCGCGACTCTGATGCGTGAACGCGTGCGCGTAGTACCAGGTGAGCGCGCCCAGCCCGAGCGCGATCATGAGGCTTGCCGCCAGTATCGCGCTCACACGCGACTGCAGGCTGCGGGCGCCGTGCACCAGCGCTACGGAGCGCTCGCCGCGCACGCGGTGCATCTCCGCTTCCGCTGATCGGAGCGTGGTCATGGGCGAGCGCCGCGCGTGTGACGCTCTACGTCTGGGGCCACGGTGCCGGACTGCAGGCGTTCGCCCGTACCGCTGAAGCCGCGGTTGACGATACATCCCTGCAGGTGTCCGCGCCGCAACATGAGCTGCCGTGCGGTTCGCTGCACCACCACCTCGCCTGAGTCGACGTTGAAGTTGATAAGCGACTCGCTGCCATCGTCATTGCGCACGAAGATGGCCGGCAGCTCCTGACGCGCGCCGAAGCGCAGCCGGGTCTGCACCCCGTCATCAGAGGCCGCTTCCGGCTTGAGCTCACGACTACCGCAGTACCAGTAGTCGAGGTTGTGCCAGCGCCCGTGCGCGGCGTCTGCAAGCCGGCGCTCTGTCGATTGCGCATCGCGCTGTGCGGTCCCGGGGCCGTACTGAAACCGCAGCGTGTAGACGACCTCGCCGCTCTCGGGATCCGGGCGGCGTTCGCTGGCGCTGTAGTCGAAGTGATAGGTGCGCACGCTGGTGAGCACCGTGAGGTTGGTCTCGACGCCCGCGGAGCGTGGCTTGAGAAACAGGTGATTGTCCTGGGCAGCGAAGGCGAGGCTGTCGAGGTCCCCGGCGCCGAGCCCGACGAAGCTCTCGCCGGACTCGAATTCGAGGTCAATCTGGTAACCGGCGTAGCCTCTGAGGCGATAGACCTCATCGGCGCTATACGGTACGACGCGGATACGCGGGTCGGCCGGTGCCACCGCGGAGTCGGCACCCCGCGCGCACGGCGTCGCCAGCGTGGCGGCGCCGACGACGCAGACCGCAATCCGGCAGGCGAGAGGGACGCGCACCGCTAGCCGCTCTTGCCGGGGGCCGGCGCCGCCAGCACCTCCGGCTCCGTGGTCAGCTCGACCACCTTGAAGCCAAGCGGGTTCCAGCGGCGCACGCGCGCATCCGTCGAGGGATGTGCGTAGGCGTACTGGATGGTCGCAATCCAGTGTGTCAACCGCTCATCGGCACCACCGCCGGCACGCTCCGCTCTGAGGTAGCGTACCTGCGCCAGATCGGTGACACCGCTGGCGCGCTGGAAGAAGCTCACCGACTCGACCTGCACCCGCACGCTGCTGCCGTCCTTGTGCAGGTTGAGCGGCGAGGCGGGATTGTTCGGGTTCCACAGCGCGTACCAGGCTTGATTCCGCTGCGCGCCATGGAACGCCCCGCACTCTTCGTAGTCGCTCTCGGCGGTTGCGAAGTTGAAACGCTCGCAGACGTTCACGTAATGCGTCAGGAAATAGCGCGTCACGGTCTGCTCAAGGGTGGCGTTACCGGTGTACACCGGCACCACATCCACGACACCGCTGCTGCTGTCGACCCGCACCACGAACGGCTCGACCCGCTTCAGTGGCAACACCAGCAGCAGCGCCAGCGCGCTGGCGATGGCGCACGACCAGCCACCAGCCGCCACCAACCAGGCGCAGCGCAGGGCGCGCCGTGCCTGCATCAAGCGGTCGATGTCCCAGGTGACTGCCTCGTGGAAGTAACCCGCGAGCGGCTCGCCGCTCACGACGCGTGCGCCCCGTGGCTGCTGTGTCGCGGCGCGCTGCTGCCCGGCGCCGCGGCTTGGGTGTTGATCGGCTGGAGTGCGCCATCGCAGCGCGGCTCACGGCTCGCGCATCCGCTCATGGCCAGCGCTGCCAGCAGCGCCCACACGCAAACGGACCTGCCCGGCATCGCGGGATCTCCTTTCATGAGGCGCGCCATGCCGCACTTACCAGCTCTCCAGCGGCCGGCTGCGCAGCGCGAGCCGGCTCCACGGCGAGCGCCACGGCGCCGCGCGCCGTGCCCGCACCGGTACGCATGCCCCAGCTGACGAAGCGGCTGACGGCGCCGAAGCTCGCGAGCGCGACACCGCCGGCCAGTGCCGCGGCGATCGGCATGACCTGGCGCATGAGCAGGAACACCAGCACGGCCACCAGCACCATGTTGAGAACGTCCACGGTCGCAAGCCCCGCGCCGCGCGCGGCGGTCTGCTCGGCGTACGACTCCACGATGTGCAGCAGCAGTGCGGCCACCATCACGGTCAGGATCGTGATAAGGGCGTAGTTGGCAAGCTGCGCGCACCACGCCTCGAAGAAGCGCCGTGTGGCATCGAACAGCAGCAGCCCCAGGAACAGCGGGCCAAGCGCCAGCAGCACCGCCAGCGCGATCCCAGAGAGCGCGATCAGGAACATCGTGTAGACGCACAACAGGCCCATGAACACCCACACAAGCGCGCCGGCGACGTAGTAGCCGAAGTCGCCGCTGAACACCCCGCCGTTATTCCACAGGTAGCCGGCAACCGCTCCGCCGCGCTCCCAGATGGTGTCGAGAGTCGCGACCGGGTCGCCGGCTCCCACGATGGCCGCCGCGAGCTGTGCCGGTGCCGAATAGAACGTATCGACGATGAGGCTGTTGTACAGCCACAGATGCAACGCCACGGCGAGCACCACCACCAGCGTAACGAGCCTGCGGAGGCCTTGGATCAGTGGCTCCTCGATGCGCCCGGTGAGCTGCAGATAGCCCCACGCCATCACATACACCGTGGCGAGCGTGACGATGGCCGGCTCCAACGCCGCCGCCACTTTTGCGGTGTTGGTGCCGATGTAGGTGGCGAGCTGCCCATTCAGCCACGACCAGAAGGTTGCGAAGAAGCCCACGGGTCTCGACTCCGCTGCGAGGGCTAGGGATGTGGCTGGAAGCGGCTGGCGAACTGCCCGTGGCCCGCGAGCGCGAGCTCGCGCAGGCTCTGCGTGTTGGCCCACTGCTGCGCCTGCGCGCCCTGGTAGAGGTCCTGCAGCTTGGTGCGTTCGTTCTCCAGCATGCCACTTTCGGCGCTGATGCGCGCCGTGAGGTCGAGGATCGCCTTCTGATCGGTGGCGCCGGCGATGGCGTCGATCAGCTGTTGCAGCGCTGCGAAGCGCCCGCTCGCGTTGACGAGTGCCGCGTGCGCCAGAGCTTCGAGCAGCGCCGCGGGCTGACGCGCCACCGCAAGTTGCATGGAGCTGGCCGGCGCGAGCGCCGCCAGTTGCTCAGGGCTCAGCACCGCTTCGGCGGAGAGGGCGCGGCGCACCGCGGCCGCGAGTGCCGGAAAGCCGGCGGTGGCCGATCCCTGCAGTGTGGCCTGCAGCGTGCTCCAGTCGCTCGGCAGGTAGTTGCGCGCCATGCCGGCAAGCAGCAGCTGCATACCGCGCCCACCGGTCATCGACTGATATTCAGCCTGCGCCTGCGCAAGCTGGCTGCGCGTGGTGGCGAGTTGCTGCTGCAGCGTCTGCAGCTGGGAGACCAGCTGAGTGAGAGAGGCCACGTCAATGACCGCGAACTGCGCGTGCGCGACCGGCGCGGCAGCCGCGAGCGCGAAGGCGAGCACGGAAGCGCGTAGTGAATGCAGCATGGCGGGCTCCTTCAGTGGCGTTGAAACCATGGCAACAGGTTCATTGGCCGTCGGGGGCGGCGAGGAAGGTGGGCAGCCACTGCCACGGCTCGCGGCCGCGCTCCGCGATCAGGCCGCGAACACGCTGTACATGGCGCGCGCGCCCTGAGATCACTGCCAGCTCGGCCTCGCAGCCCTTCAGATCCAGCCGGCACACGACGCTCTGGTGACCCTGTTTCACCAGGAACGAACGTGAGCCTGGCTGCAGCTGCTCCTTGATGAGCCGGAACTCACGTTCGGTCAGGCCCAGACCGCGCGTGTACTCCTCGGCGCTGGCGTCGGCGTTAGGAAAGAACACCTTGGTCGGCGTCTGCTCGATGATGGTGCGGCTGATAGGGCTGTCCAGCACGTCGCTTGCGCTCTGGGTCGCAAGACACATGACCGCATTGAGCTTGCGCCAGGTCTTTGGGCCGTCCTTGGCGAAGCTCTCGAACGCGGGGTCGCCCAATAGGCGCCAGAATTCGTCCATCCAGCACACCAGCCGCCTGCCGTCGAGCAGTTGCCGGACCAGATGAAACACGTAGAGCGTGATCGGCGCATGCAGCAGCTCATGATCGATGAACTCCGTCACGTCGAAGCCGATCACGGCGCGCCCAGTGAAGCGCGGCAGCACTGAGTCCTGCGGGTTGTCGAATACCCAGGCGTAGTCGCCGCCGGCGGCGGCGCACCAGCGCGCCAGGCGCGCGTGCAAACCTTCCGGATCGGTGGGGTCGAGGAACTCGAGCAGCCGCGACAACCGCCGTGAGGGAGCCTCGAGCGCCAGGGTGCCACGCAGCGCCTGATCGAGATCGGCGCTCTCGCGTGCGCTCGGCGCCCGCGCCGAGGCGGGGCGCACCAGCATCCGCAGCCACAGCTTGAGGAATTCCACCTGCCGGGCCGACAGTGGCAGCTGCAATGGGTTGAACCCGGTTGCCACTCCCTGCCGAAGCTCGAAGTACTCACCGCCCAGCGCGCGCACCAGGATCTCAAGTCCGTGATCCTTGTCGAACACGATCTGAGTCGCGCCCTGCTGCTGCAGCAGGGTGATCAGGAAGCCGATGAATACGGTCTTGCCCGAACCGGTCGGTCCGCAGATGAAGGTGTGGCCGGTGTCCTTGCGGCTGCCGCCATCGGGGTCGGCAGGGTCGCTGGCATGCAGCGAGAAGTAGTAGGGCGAGCGGGCACTCGTACACAGCAGCGCCAGCGCCTCGCCCCAGTGATTGCCCGTGGCGCGGCCGCAGGGGTAGTTGTGAAACGGCGCCATGGCGGCGAGGTTGCGTGAGGTGATCGGTGCCTTGCGCGGACGCAGTGCGAAGTTGCCCGGAAGTTGCGCCCAGAAGGCCGCTTCAACGGCCAGATCCTCGCGCGCCACCGTCATGCCGGTGTCGGCCAGGAGATTGCGTGCCAGTCCTACGTGTTCGTTGAGGGTCTTCAGGCGTAGCGCGTCCGGGGCGTCGTCCGCCTGCTCATCGAGATCGGCGAGCACCTGCAGCGACAGGTGGTGATCACCCATGACGAACTCGTTGCTGGTGAGCGCATCCAGGGCCGACTTCAGCTGCGTGGCCTGCGATACCGCGAAGTCACCGGCGTTGGTCATGCGCCAGAACTGACGCTGCAGCAGCGCCTGGCCGGCGGCGCGCGACAGGAAAGCGAAGGACTGCGTCAGCACCAGCGGGAACGGCGCGGACAACAGACGGTTATACATGCCCACCACACTAGGAGTCGGATACTCCTTGATGCCGAGCACCGCGCCGACGCGCGTCGCCGCAGGCATCCGATACTCGATGGCCTCGGCGCCAAACAGCAGCCGCGAACTGGCCAGGGCTTCGTTCACCGGCCCGCAGGGCAGCGGTGTACGGCGCCACTCGCCGTTCAACAGCTGCGCGAGGTACTCCAGGAGCGAGGAGCACCAGAGCTCACCGCTGCGGTAGGCGCCCAGGACTTCCGGCTCATAAGCGGCAAGCGCGGCGCTCACCACCTGGCGCAGCTTCGCGCAGCTCTCGAGCGCATCCGCGAGCTCCAGCCGCGGGTCGAGCGCGCGGGCACGGCCCAGGAGTTTGGCGAGCGCGCCGGCGGCGGCACCGCCCGCGGGCCGGTAACAGAGCGCCAGGTACAGCTCGTTCACCATCAGCGTCTCGCCCGCCAGGCGCTCGCGGTACCTGGCGGTAAGGGCATCGGCGAAGCCACAGCCGCTGGTGACGCTGACGCAGGCCCGCTCGGGGCGCCTGATCAGGTGCGTCCACACCGCAAGCCCGGGACTTGCGAGATTGCGCCACAGCACGTTGAGCCGCTCATGCCAGCTGTTGAGCTGCTCGTCATCGGCACTCTCGAAACTGGCCCCGGCGAGCCGCAATGCCTGCAGGTAGTCACCGGAGCGCGTCTTGACGACCTCGGGGCTCACGTGCGCGGTGTAGGGAATGTGCTCGGCCGCGGCGCGCTCGCGACGCAGCCACGCAGCACGCTGACTCAGCATCGCACTGCTCCCGTGGCGGCACGCCGGCCGCGGCGTCGCCGCCCGCGCGCGTCAGGCAGATCGAGCGTGAGTGGGCTGTAGCTGCTCGCCTTCCAGAGGCGCCAGGTCCCGAGCAGCGCCGGCGCGCGAGTGCGGCCCCACAGCAGCAGCAGGTCGAAGAAGCGCGCATCGCGCACACACAGTAGAGCGCAGACACCGTGAATGGGAGCGCACACCAGCAACACCAGAAGATTGCGCGTCAGGAGAAACGCCTCCAGGGTGAAGACCATGTTGAACAACAGCGCAGCATAGGTGACGCCCCAGCGCATCGGCGGCCGTGTCGCGCCCACAAACAGCGGGTCGGCAATCAGTCCGGCATTGCGCGCGCTCACACGCCACCTACACGCCGAACATGCCGCGTACCCACGCGACGATCTGCGGCGCGCCGAAGGCAATGGCAATCCCCAGGATCGCGCCGAGGCACCAGCCCCATGACATCCGGTTCGCCATCGCCATGGCGCCGAGGGCCATCACGAGGATGATGGCAATTGGCGTGAGCCAGGCGAGGACGTTGGTCTGCAGCGCGGCGGCGCCGGTCAGGAACGGCGATGCCGCCTGCGCAAGCGCTACCAGCGGCGCCCCGCAGAGCACCGCGCCAGTCGCCCCGCAAGGCACCCAGCCGGCTGCGGCAATCCGCTGCACGCCGCTCGTGCGCCTTGGATCGCGCGCCACATTGCCCCTGGCGGTCAGTGCATGACTCTTCATCGGGATCACTCCTGCTGACACGGTGTGGATCGGGTGGAGGCGAGAAGTCTATGGACGCTCGCCGTGATTGGAATCGCCAATGTCTGTCTGTTTGTGCAGAAACGCTACGTGCGCCGTTGGGCGCTGGCAGGCAGGCACGCGCGACTCATGTATGGTCGCTTTTACACGCGGGTCACGCGGAGCGCTGTCATGTCACTTACAGATGTCGCACGCAACGATGCGACGCTCGAGGAGTGTCTGGATGAGCTGAACGATTTTGCAGCCGCGACGGAGCATTACGCGCCGAGCGTGCTGGCCGTCGCGCTGCGTGTGCATCTCGGCGCGTTACTCCAGGCATTGCTTGAAGGGCGGCTGTGCAGCGCCGAGGAGGTGCGCGAGTTCATCAAGGAGTTGGAGCGCGACGCGCTGCAGGATCTGCAGCAGTGAAGCGGCGCGCCGCAGGCGCGCGCTAACGCTGGGCGCGATCGCGCGAGTTGCGATCCGCGTGCGCTCCGGCGCCGCGCGGGTCGGGGTCCTTTGCAGCTGCCGGGCTCGCATGTGGCGCAGCTGCCGGGGCGGTCTGGGGCGAGGGCGGATTCGCCGGATGAGGCGCGTTTGGGGGAGTGAACTGATTGATCGGGTGCCCCTGATTCACAGGCGGCGTGCGCAGCGGCGCCGGTGCCAGGGCCTCCGGTCGTGCAGCGGCGGGTGAGGCGGGCATGGCTGCCGGCGGGTGGTAGACGGGCAGAGCCGGCGGCTGGGTGTTGACGTGCGCGGGATCGTCGGCCGCGAACGGACGCTGCTGCATCGAGGGCGGATGTGGTTGGGCGCTCGGCGGGCGGTCGTTGCGCAACGGCGGGGCCGGCGTAGTCGCACGCGCGGCCGTCGGGGAGGTGTAGAGATCATCACGCACCGCGGTCGGCGGCGGATATACGGGCAGGCGCAGCGCGGCGCTCGCGCGGCTGCTCTGCAGCGCACGCTCGCGCTCGATGAGAGCTGGCGCGGAGGTGTCCGGCTGGGAAGCCGCAGCGCTCCGCGGCTGCGGCGACTGGGCGGGTAGGCGCGGCGTGCCCGGCGAGTGGCCCGCTCCATCACCACGCGCCAGCGCACCGGGGCTGATCACCGGCCCTGCGGCGACCATGCGCACCGGTGCTGCAGGGGCTGAGGGTTGCAACTGCGTGAGATCGGCGCGCGTAAGCACCCGCCCGCCGTTCGCCTGGATCGCCGCAATCTGCCGCTCGAGCGGCACCGGGGCGCGCGGGGGCGGCGTGCGCACGACGACCGGACGGGTGAGCACTGCGGCGGGTGGACGGGCAGTGCTGAGCGCGAGGGTAGGCCCGAGCACGCTCTGGCGGATTGGCGCGATGGCCGGCGGCTCGGCGCTCGCCTGTGCGCCCGCCAATGCCGCAGGCGGCAGGCGCAGCGCGCGTGCGCCAACCCGCTGACCGGAGGTGAAGACGTTCTCGGGCACCGCGGTCACCGCCGCGGCGGTGTTGTTCACGTAGTGCAGCGGCGTCAGATTGTGCTCGTAGACATTCGTGATGTAACTGTTGTTGACGATCGTCGTGTTAGTGATGTTGACGTAGCGTACATATGCCGGGCTCGCGCGGTAGCCAGGTACATAGACCTCGCGCGGCCCGAGCGGAAACCACGCTACGCCACCGCGGGCACCGCTCATAGCCGCACCGCCGACCCACCCGACGAGCGCCGGCGCGTACACCGCGCGATGTCCGTGGCGCGGGCCCGGCACCCAACACCAGTTACTGTTGTAACGAGCCCAACGCCCGTAGTGAGACGGGACGTAACCCCAGCGAGCATCGTCCACCCAGCTCCAGCCCCACGGCGTGATCCACACCCAGTGACCGAAGCGGTACGGCGCCCAGCCGACCACCACCACCGTCGGCGCCCACACGTAGCCGTACTCGGGCGTGTTCATCCAGGTGCCGTTGTTGTCCAGATCTTGAGTTCCGGCCACGTCATCCGCGACGTACGCGCGCGAGGTCGAATCCTCGAGCTGCCGCTCGCGCGTCGCGGACCAGCTGTCCAGGTCATCCGGAGCGCCCAGCGTCGCGCTCTGGTAGGCCAGGGTGTCGGTGCCGCTGAAACTGACCGCCTGCTGCGCGCCGATGGCGATCGTCTGGCCACCGCCGGAGGCCTGTGCCGCGCCCTCGCTCACCTTGACCACCGTGTAGTCACCCGCTTCGTTCACCTCCATGCGGTACTCGCCCGGCTGCTGCAGCAGCACCGCCAGATTGGGTGTGTCCACCTCGTAGATCTGACCGGGCTGCAGTTCACGCACGCGCACAATGAGGATTCCCTCGCTCAGCTGCATCTGCGCGGTGTAATCATCGAGGTTGAGGAAAGAGAAGCCGGTGTTCGGCCCGAGACGCATCGCCGCCGCGCCGATATCGAGCTCGACACGCGAGTCGCGGTCGCTCCAAACCTTATCTCCGGTAGTGAGCGGGCGGTTGAGCGTGGCGGCGGCCCACTCGGTGACTCCGGCCGGCTGCATGGATACCGAGCCTTGCAGATCGCTCAGGCGCGCCGCGCGCCCCGGGGGATCACCCTCGTCCGCCTGTGCGATACCGCACGCGGCACACAGCAGCAGTGCCGCGCGAGCGGCGGCGAGCGGCCTCAAACGTAACCGGTTGCGCATTCGCTCCACCCTGAGGAGAACGTCCGAACGATGCCAAGGCTGACCTTGCGGCCTGGACGGGAGAGCGGGACCTGCACCGCACAAGTTCACACCCATCTATATGGGCAAGGCGGGCTGAACCGCCAATGAACGTCTGCCGCCCCGCCCCGGTGCAGAGATTAGCGCGTCGTGCGGATCCGCCACCAATGCGCCAGAGCCGCCAGGAGCGAGGCCGTTCCCAGCCATTCGTGGGTGCGGGAGGCGACTTCGTGCAGCGTGCCGGTGGTGTAGTACAACGCGTAACCGCTCGCGATGAGCAGCGCGGCGCTGCCCGCCAGAGCGAGCCCCGAGATTCGGTTGCGCGCGCTGCTCCAGCGCGTGAGCACGTGGCCGGCCGCCATCCAGCCGAGGAGAAATACCCCGCCGACCGCGAGCAGCCCGTGCAGGCGCATCACGGCCGGCTCCCAGGGATTGGGAAGCGGCCCGAACTGCGTGTGCTGCTCGAAGCCGAAATGCAGCACTAGCCACAGCACGCCTGAGAGCCACAGCAGGGCGCAGGCGGCAAATACAGTCAGGCGCAGCGCCGCAGGCATCTGCACCACTGCGCCGTTGCGTGGGGCAAGACGCCCCACGCGCGCACCCTCCTCGGGGCCGTTCATCTCCGGGCGCATGAGCGAGCGCTGCATGTGAATCACGTGCTCCCCGCGAGCGCCACTTGCCACAACGCGGTGAGCCAGCGCACCCCTTGCGTGACGTGCTCGCAGGAGAGCGTGGCGCCGGCGATGTTCTTGATGTCGGTCGCCACGTGCAGCTGGTCGAGCCCTTTGCGACCGGTGAACTGTCTCCGCCACGCCTCGCCCCGGATCTCCCCGCCGTGACTTTCGCGGTACGCGAGCACTTCCAGCCCCTGCATGCGTCCGTCCGCATCGATTGCCGCGGCGTAAGTGATGAAGTCCTCCTTGCCGATCACCTCATCGATGAACACGTACCCGAGGGACTGTGCCAAGCGCAGGGCGCGGAAGGCGCGGATGCTGCGGTGTGGAGGCTGGGGGCCCGCCAGGGCGGCTACCGCATCGCGCTGGGCAGGACTGAGGCCGAGCACCACTTCGCGAAACTCGTCGGCCTGCGGAAAGAGCCCGCGCTGGGCGGCCTCCACCGACAGGTATTCGGTGGCCACGACCACCTGATGGGGAGCAGCGGCGAGCCCCGCCAGCACCGCGGTCCACCCGTACGCCCATGGCTTCTCGGTCACTGTCGGCCCTCAGACGCGAATGCGAATGATTCTTAATTGCTATAGAATAGCCCGTCGGGCCCCACCGCTTCAACCTGTGCCATGCCCCTCACCGCCACCGCATCGCTCGCCTGCTCCGCCCGCCGGCTGCGGATCGGCCTTGGGACGTTCATCGCCATCGAAGCCCACGCGCATACGGAGCGCGCGGCGCTTACCGCCATCGAGGCGGCCTTTGCGGCAGTCGCCGCCGTGGAGGCGCGGATGCACCCGCAGCGGCCGGGCAGCGACCTGCAGCGCATCAACGACGCTGCGCCGGGCGAGCGCATCGGCATCGACGCCGCCACGCACCGGTTGCTGCGGCTTGCGCGATGCCTTAACGAGCTGACGCTCGGGGTATTCGATCCGTGCCTCCCGGCCCGGCCCGGGCGCCTGAGCGACGTGCAGCTCGGCGGGGACCCCTGCGCAGATGCGCGCGGGGACGGATCCTGGCTGGTATGTCGGGCGCCGGTCGCGCTCGACTTCGGCGGCTTCGCCAAGGGCCACGCAATCGACTGTGCCGTACAAGCGCTGATCGCCACCGGTTGCGGCGCGGGGCTGGTGAACGCAGGCGGTGATGTGCGCCTCTTCGGCGCGCGCACCGAACGGATGCTGCTGCGCAGCCCCGACGGCGACTGCCAGCCCCTCGCGCTCGCCGACACCGCCCTCGCGGTGAGTGCGGCACATGCCCGCGGCCGCCCGCGCGAGCACGTCGGCTATTACGTGCGCGGCAGCCGCCCTGCCCTGCAGCGGCGCTTTGCCGCGGTCCTCGCACCCACTGCGGTCATCGCCGATGCACTCACCAAGTGCCTCTTGTTGTGTCCGCCGCCGTTGGCGCGTCGTACCTTGCGGGAATTCGGTGCGCGCAGCGCCACCTGAGCGGCAAGAACCTTGATGGCGCGCTCCCGGCACCCCATCTAGAGCGGATCCTCATTCAGGCGGAGATCTCCATGAGCAGCACCGCGGCGCGCACCGTGCAGCAGGTCATCAAGGGCATGCCGACCTCGGACGGCGCCGGTGTCAAACTGCGGCGCGTCATCGGGCAGCCCCAACTACCCGACCTGGACCCGTTTCTCATGCTCGACGAGTTCGGCACCGACAAGGCCGAGGACTATATCGCCGGCTTCCCCGATCATCCGCACCGCGGCTTCGAGACCGTGACCTACATGCTCGACGGCCGCATGCGTCACCGCGACAACCACGGCAATGAGGGCGTGCTCGTGCCGGGCAGTGTGCAGTGGATGACGGCGGGGCGCGGGCTGGTGCACTCCGAGATGCCCGAGCAGCAGGAAGGGCGCATGCGCGGTTTTCAGCTGTGGCTGAACCTGCCGGCGCGCGAAAAGATGACAGCGCCGAAGTACCAGGAGTTCGGCCCGGAGCGCATCCCGAGTGCAACGCCCGCCCCCGGGGTCACCACCAAGGTCATCGCTGGGCGAGTGGCCGGCATCGACGGCCCGATCCGCCAGCCGGCCACCGACCCGACCTACCTTGACCTGGCCATTGAGCCGGGCGCCAGGTTCGTGCAGGAGCTGCCGACCGACTACGCAGCGTTTCTGTACGTGTTCGAAGGAACCCTGGAAGTGCAGTCGCACGGCGCGGCGCGCACCGTGCGCACACACGAACTCGCGGTGCTGAGCGCAGGGGCGGAAATCCAGCTGCAGGGCGTGACGCCCGGCGCCGGCGGCAAGGTGGCACGCGCCATCCTGGTCGCGGGACGGCCGCTGCGCGAGCCGGTCGCCAAGTACGGCCCGTTCGTCATGAACACCCGCGAGGAGCTGCAGCAGGCGTTCATCGACTTCCAGAGCGGCAGGTTCTGAAACGGCGCTACTTGGCGCGCGGCGTGGGCATGAAGGTGACGAACCCGTAGCGCTTAAAGATCGCGCGCGCCTCGTCGCCGGTCAGAAATTCCTCGAGCCGCACCGCCTGCGGGCGTGCCGCGGCGGTGAGCGCGGCCGGATACACGATCGGCGGGTGCGTGCCAGAGGGAAACACATCCACGACGCGCACGCGCGGCTCCGCAGCCGCATCGGTCCGGTACACGATGCCGAGCGGCGCTTCCGCGCGTGCGACGTATGAGAGCGCGGTACGCACGTTCTCCGCGCGTACCAACTTTACTGATACGCTGTCCCATACGCCCAGCTGCGTGAGCGCGGCGCGTGCGTACTCGCCAGCGGGCACCGAGTCCGGGTCGGCGACCGCGAGGTGCCCCGGGCCGAGGGCGGCGGCGAGCGCGAACCGCGGCGCAATTTTCAGCTGCACGGGGCTGTCGGCCGGGGCGATCAGCACCAGCTCGTTGCCCAGCACGTCGCGGCGCGTATCCGGTTTGAGCAGTCTGCGCTGCTGCAGATAGTCCAGCCACGGCACGTCCGCGGAAAAGAACAGGTCCGCCGCTGCCCCGGCCTCGATCTGTTTGGCGAGCACCGAGCTGGCGGCGAAGGACTCCGTGACGGCGATGCCGGTATGTGCGCTGAAGGCGCGGTCCACCTCCGTGAGCGCATCGCCGAGGGATGCGGCGGCGAACACCAACAACGGCCCGCCGGGAGGCTGCGCGGCCGGCTGCGCATGGCCCGTGGCAACTGCCGACAGCGCAACGAGTGCCCAGCCTACAAACGCTGTCAGAGAGACCTGTCTTGCCATACCTGTCCCTGTTGGCTATGAGATGAAGTTCAGGTTGTCAAGCGCGGGCGTCGCAGGCATTGCGGTAGATCACGACTCTCGGCCTTGGACGGCCGAAATGCTATCTGCCGCAAACGTGTACCCAAGGATGGCGCGCACAATGCCTGGATGTACAGCCTCGCGCACTGACCGCCTCGGACGCCAACGGGCCATGGCGGGCCAATTGCCGTGCAAATGCGCCGTCGCATTGCTGCGCTGCTCCCCGGCGGTGCCACTTGCCGTGCTGCTGCAGCTGCCGGCGCTGGCCGGTGCGGCACCTCCGGCTCCGGCGAGCGGTCTGGCGGCAGGATCGGCATCGACCGCCGAGGGCGGTGGCGACTCGGCTGCAGCCGGCGAGCCCGACAGGGCGCGGAAGGCCGCCTACACGCGACCGCGCCCGTACGGTCCGCCGGGTCCTACCCCGGGTGTCCCATCGGATGAGGAGCTCGAGGCGGCCGGGGCGGTCATCGGTGACATCATCATCGACAATCAGAACATCTTCGACCTCAGCAATCCGAGCGAAGATACCAAGCTCTTCCGACTGGCGAACCGGCTGCATCCCCGCACCCGCCCGAACGTGATCCGCCGGCAGCTACTGTTCAAGTCGGGGCAGCGCTACTCGCACAAGCTGATGGAGGAGTCCGAGCGCATTCTGCGCACCAATAACTACTTCTACGACGCCTGGATCCGCGCGGTGGGCTACCATGACGGCAAGGTCGACCTGCGCGTCACAACGCGCGACGTGTGGACGTTGAACCCGGGCTTCAATCTCGGCCGCAGCGGCGGCGAGAATTCCTATGGCGTGCAGCTCGAGGAGATGAACCTCGCGGGCACCGGCACCGACCTGAAGCTGTCGCATTCCAAGAACGTCGACCGCACCAGCAACCAGGTGGAAGTCAAGAGTTCGCATGCGTTCGGCAGCTGGGTCGCTTACGATCTCAATCTAGCGAATCTGAGCGACGGCTACCTGCGGGAGCTGACGGTGCAGCAGCCCTTCTACTCGCTCGAATCGCGCTGGGCGGGCGGCGGCTATGGCCTCAACGATCTGCAGACCGACTCGCTTTACGATCGCGGAGAGATCATCGACAAGTTCGCTGACCGGCATCAGGGCGCGGAGCTTTTTTACGGATGGTCGACGGGGCTGAAAGGTAACTGGGTGCAGCGCCTGACTACAGGCGTCACCTACGACGAGCATCAATTCGCACCGGTGAGCAGCTGGACCGGAGTGACGGTGCTGCCGCAAGACCGCCGCTTCATCTACCCGTGGGTGCAGTACGACGTGATCCAGGATGACTACCTGAAACTGGTCAACCACGATCAGATCGCGCGCACCGAGGATTTCTATGTCGGCACCAGCGCCAGTCTGCGCGCCGGATGGGCGGACACCGCCTACGGATCGAGCAACAGCGCGCTCATCCTTCAGGGTTCGGCGAGCAAGGGCTTCATCGACGGCGGCACCTCGACGCTGCTGCTGGCCACCGACTTCTCCGGGCGGGTGCACGACGGCGAGCTGGACAACGGCATCCTTGATGGCTCGATACGCTACTACGTGGAGCAGAGCAAGAACTGGCTGTTCTTCACCACGCTGCTCGGCACTAAGGGGTGGAATCTGGATCTCGATAACCAGATCCTGCTCGGCGGCGATAATGGCCTGCGCGGCTACCCGCTGCGCTATCAGTCGGGCACCGCGCGCGCGCTGCTCAGCGTAGAGCAGCGCTACTTCACCGAGTGGTACCCGTTCCGGCTGTTCCGCGTCGGCGGCGCCATCTTCTTCGACGCCGGGCGCGTGTGGGGCCAGGTGCCGCTCGCCCAGCCGAACCTCGGGCTGCTGACGGATGCGGGCTTCGGATTGCGCCTCGGCAACGCCCGCTCAGCGCTCGGCAATGTGGTGCACGTCGACCTGGCCTTCCCCTTCAATGGCGACCCGAGCATCAAGCGCGTGCAGCTACTGATCACGACCGCGCAGCACTTCTAAAGTTACGAGCGCTTCGGCGGCACGGCGCCGTCGGGCGGCGCCGGACGGCCGGATACCGGCCCCGCGGCGGCGCCCGCGCGCGGCGGGCTGCCACCGGCGCCGGCGCGCGGCGGGCCGCCGCCAACCGGTTGCTTCGGCGTATTGCTGACCGGCGGCGCCTGCGCCGGCAGCATCTCCACCGAGAGCGCGAAGGTGCGCTTCTCGGTGCTTTGCAGTGCCCCGACGTTCACCACCTGGCGCGCGACTTCCTCGCCGCGATCGTTGCGGATGGCGATGACGACGAAGTACTCCCAGGGCTCCTCGAGCGGCGGATGGCGGATCACCCCCTCCACGCGCAGCGCCGAGGTGGCCGCGACCTGACGTCGCGCGGCTTCCTGGTCGAAGCGCAGGTGGTGCAGGCAGCCCGGGCAGATGCTCAGGCTCTCGAGGATCGTGGCCTTGCAGTGCGGACACGTGCGCGTCTTGCCCGGGACGACCGGGCGAGAGGCCACGTTCATGCGTTGCCGAAGCCCTTGTCGCCCTTGGCGCGACTCTCGCCCTCGTAGCCGAACTCCACCTGGCCGCGCATGCGCGAACCGGCCGCCACCGTGAGCGAACCGGCCTTGACGTCGCCGTTGATCACGCCCGTCTCGAGCAGCTCGACGCGCTTGGCGTTCTCAATATTGCCGATGAGTTCGCCCCCCACGCTGACGACGTTCGCCTTGACGTGCCCCTCCAGGCGCGCGCCGGCCTCCAGGCTGACGTTTCCATCCACCTGCACGTCGCCCTTGAAGCGGCCGGCGATGCGGATGTGCCCCGCGCCGATGATCTTGCCCTCGATGGTGAGCTCGGCGGAGATATGGGACTCCTTCATGTCGTGGCGCGGCGCCGGCGCCGGCGCGGGCGCCGGGGCGGGACGGCGGACGGGCTCAGGACTTAGAGAAGCCACGTTGGTCTTCTCCGGCTCGCGGTGCACCGGCGAGGGGGCCACCCCCGGGCTGGTGGAGGTCGCGGGGCCGGTCGCGGTATTCGAGTCTTTCCAAAGCGCCATAGATGTTCCTGCGTTGATGGAGCGGTGAAACTTACCTGCCGGTCCGCCCTGCGGCCAGTGTCTCCGCCGGCAGACAAGGGCTGCCTGGCCAGAGTTCACGCTAGGAGGTCGACCGACGCGATAAGTGTAGTCCGCCGCACCCGGGGCAGGCATGTCGGGCCTCTCACTCCCGACGATCCGTGCCCCCGCCCCGGGGTCAGCGAAACGGCTCCCAAGGCCCCGCGGGAGGGCTGCGCGCCAATCCGCGGCGGGGCGCTCAGCCGTCGAGCAGCTTCAGTACCTCGGCGGTCTTGGCGCGCATCAGCGCCTCGTCGCCCCGGGACTCGACGTTCAGGCGCACCAGCGGCTCGGTATTGGAGCCGCGCAGATTGAAGCGCCATGCCTCGAATTCCATCGACAGCCCGTCGGTCAGATCCACCGCGCGCGCGGTGCTCTCATAGTGCGCGCGCACCCGCGCCAGGATCGATTTCGCGTCCGTCGCCAGCTTGCGGTTGATCTCCCCGCTTGCCGGGAACAGCCGCATGCGCTCCCCGACCAGCGCCGAGAGCGGCTGGCCGCGCTCGCTGATGACCGCCAGTACCAGCAGCCACGGAATCATGCCGCTGTCGCAGTAGGAGAACTTGCGGAAATAGTGATGTGCGCTCATCTCCCCGCCGTACACGGCGTCGACCTCGCGCATCTTCTGCTTGATGAAGGCGTGGCCGGACTTGCACAGCACCGCTTCTCCGCCGTTGCGGCGCACGATGTCGAGCGTGTTCCAGGTGAGGCGCGGGTCGTGCACGATGCGCGCGCCCGGTTCCCGGCGCAGAAAGGTCTCCGCCAGCAGGCCCACCAGGTAGTAGCCCTCGATGAACTGACCGGTCTCGTCGAAGAAGAAGCAGCGGTCGTAGTCTCCGTCCCAGGCGAGGCCCACGTCCGCGCCGGTGCGCCGCACGACGTCCGCCGTTGCGGCGCGGTTGTCCGCCAGCATCGGGTTCGGCACTCCGTTGGGGAAGGTGCCGTCGGGGGTGTTGTTCACCTTGACGAACTCGAACGGCAGGTGCGGCTCGATCGCGTCCACGATGAGCCCCGCGCCGCCGTTGCCGGCATTCACCACCACCTTCAGCCGCCGCAGCCGCGCCACGTCCACGTAGCCGAGCAGGTGCTCGAGATAGCGGCCGCGGATGTCGAGCGGCCGCTCACCGCCCGGCCGTGCCGCCTTGCCCGGCAGCCGCCCGGTCTCGATCAGGCGGCGCATCTCCATGAGGCCGGTGTCGGCGCTGATGGGGCGCGCCTGCTCGCGCACGAACTTCATGCCGTTGTAGTCGGGAGGGTTGTGACTGGCGGTTACCATGATCCCGCCGTCGAGTTGCTCGGCAAAGGTCGCGAAATACGACCCCTCGGTGCCCCACAGGCCGATGTCCAGCACGTCGCAGCCGCAGTCCCGGAGCCCGCGCTTGAGCAATGCTGCCAGCTGCGGGCTCGAGAGACGGATGTCGTAGCCGACCGCGACCCGGCGCGGTTTGACGAACGCCGCGTAAGCTCGCCCGATGTCGTAGGCGAGCGCCTCGTTGATCTCATCCGGAATACGGCCCCGGACGTCATACGCCTTGAAGGCACTGAGATTACTCATCAGCGCATCCGTTCAGCCGTTGGTTCCCTTGCGTCCGTACACGTCCTCGAAGCGCACGATGTCGTCCTCTCCGAGGTAGGAGCCGGACTGCACCTCGATGATCTCCACCGGGATCGTGCCCGGATTCTCGATGCGGTGCTTCACGCCCACCGGGATGAAGGTAGACTGGTTCTCCTCGAGCAGAAACACTTCCTCGCCGCGCGTGACCCGGGCGGTGCCCGCCACCACCACCCAATGCTCGGCGCGGTGGCGGTGCAGCTGCAGGGACAGCGCCGCCCCGGGCTTGACCTTGAGGCGCTTAACCTGGAAGCGTGCGCCCGACTCGAGACTGTCATAGCTGCCCCAGGGACGGAACACCTCCCGGTGTAGCGAGTGCTCGTAGCGGCCGGACTCCTTGAGCCGCGCCACCAGCTTCTTCACGTCCTGCACCCGGCTCCTGGGCGCCACCAGCACGGCGTCCTTGGTTTCCACCACCACGTGGTCCTTCAGTCCCACCGCCGCCACCAGGCGACTCTCGGCGTGCAGGTACGAGCCCTCGGTGTCCTCACAGATGACATCACCGCGCGCCACGTTGCCGCGCGCGTCGCGGTCGCTCGCCTCGTGCAGCGCGGACCAGGAGCCGACGTCGCTCCAGCCCGCATCGAGCGGCACGACGACGGCATCGGAGGTTTTCTCCATGACCGCGTAGTCGATCGAATCGGCTGGGCAGCCCTCGAAGCTCGCGGCGCTGATGCGCGTGAAATCCAGGTCCGCCTGCGCGCCGCGCATGGCCGCCTCGCACACGCGCGCCATCTCGGGGGCGAAGCGCTGCAGCTCCTGCAGATAGCGGCGCGCACGGAACAGGAACATGCCGCTGTTCCAGTAGTAATCGCCCGAGCGCAGGAACTCGCGCGCGCGCTCGGCATTGGGCTTCTCGACGAAGCGCGCGATTCTGAAGGCGCCGCCTTCGGGCGCACCGCGCTGGATGTAGCCGTAGCCGGTTTCCGGCTGACCGGGCACGACGCCGAAGGTGACGAGGCGCCCGGCTTCGCCGGCGGGCAGCGCGACGCGCACCGCCTGCTGGAAGGCCGGCACGTTACCGATCAGGTGGTCGGCCGGCAGGACCAGCAGCACCGGGTCCACCGCGTTCGCGTCCGCGGCCAGTCCCTTGAGCGCCGCGTGCGCGGCGAGCGCTATCGCCGGCGCGGTATTGCGCCCGAAGGGCTCGAGGATAGTGGCGCGCGGCTCGAGGTGCAGCTGCCGCAGCTGCTCGGCGACCAGGAAGCGGTGCGCCTCGTTGCACACCACGAGCGGTGCTGCGGTGGCCAGCCCATCCAGTCGCAGCAGCGTCTGCTGCAGCAGGGTGCGCGAGCCGGTGAGCGGCAGCAGCTGCTTCGGATACAGCTCGCGCGACAGCGGCCACAGGCGCGTGCCCGCGCCGCCGGAGAGTATCACTGGGGTCAGCATGGCGGGCTCAGGCGGCCAGCAGCGGCGCACCACGCCCGATTGCGTAGTACGTGAGGCCGAAGCGCGCCACCATAGCCGGATCGTAGAGGTTGCGGCCGTCGAAGATGAGCGGCGCCTTGAGCGTCTGCCGCAGGCGCTCGAAGTCGGGACTCCTGAATTCCTGCCACTCAGTCACGATGGCGAGCGCGTCCGCTCCGGCAGCGGCTTCGTAAGCGTTGCGGGCCAGCGTAACGCCAGCAACGCCGGCATAGATGCGCTGCGCCTCGCCTGCGGCCACCGGGTCGTAAGCCTGCACGCGCGCGCCGGCCCGCAGCAGCAGCTCGATCAGCGTGCGCGCGGGAGCTTCGCGCATGTCGTCGGTCTGCGGCTTGAACGCCAGGCCCCACACCGCGATGGTGCGCCCGCTGAGTCCGGCGGTGAAATGCCGCTGCATCTTGCGGAACAGCACCTCCTTCTGCCGCGCGTTGACCGCCTCGACGGCGCTCAGGATCTGCGGCTCGTGCCCGGCCTCGTGCGCGGAGCGGATGAGCGCCTGCACGTCCTTCGGGAAGCACGAGCCGCCGTAGCCGGTGCCCGGATAGATGAAGCTGTAGCCGATGCGCGGATCGGAACCGATGCCGATGCGCACCTTCTCGATGTCGGCGCCGACGCGCTCGGCGATGCTGGCGAGCTCGTTCATGAAGCTGATCTTGGTCGCCAGCATGGCGTTGGCGGCGTACTTGGTGAGCTCGGAGGAGCGGATATCCATCACGATCAGCCGGTCGTGATTGCGGGTGAAGGGCTCGTACAGTGCCCGCACGAGCTCGGTGGTGCGCGGATTGTCGGTGCCGACGACCACGCGATCGGGCTTCATGAAATCGCTGATCGCGGCGCCCTCCTTGAGAAATTCGGGGTTGGACACCACGTCGAACTCGATCTTGGCACCGCGCGCGGCCAGGGTGCGCGTCAGTTCCTCGCGCACCTTGTCGGCGGTGCCCACCGGCACCGTGGACTTGGTGATCACGATGCTGTAGCGGTTCAGGTGCGTCGCGATGGTGCGTGCCACGGCGAGCACGTAGCGCAGGTCCGCAGAGCCATCCTCCCCGGGCGGGGTGCCCACGGCGATCAGCTGAAACAGGCCGTGCTCGACCGCCTGCTGCGCATCGGTGGTGAACTCGATGCGCCCGGCCTCGGCGTTGCGCTTGATGAGGGCTTCGAGACCGGGCTCATGGATCGGCACCTCGCCGCGCTTCAGGCGCTCGATCTTGGCGGCGTCCACGTCCACGCACACGACGTGATTGCCCGCGTCCGCAAAGCAGGCTCCGGTTACGAGCCCGACGTAACCCGAGCCGAAAATGGTGACACGCATGAAGTTAAGTTCTTGAGGGGCAAGGCAGAAAGCCTAAAGGAACGCCGTGCCGTGCTCAAGCGGATCGGCGCTCGTCGCGAGGGACGCTGCCCGGGGTCACCTTGGCCGCCTCCTGCAGGTGTGGTAAGTCCCTCTGCGCCGCAGTGGGCGCTTGCGCGATGGTCACGCACCATGGGCAGATCGACCATCACTGCAGCCCATAGGCGATCCGCGCCTTCGTGGCGGAGGAATCGGTGTAACGCACGGAGCAGTTTCAGCATGAAAGAAAGTGCATACAGCGACGGCTCCTATCGGGAGATGAATCCCGACTGGCACGCGACCGACAGCGGCTGGAAGGCCGAGCGCATTGCCGCTCTCTTGGCGAGCAACTCTGTCGAGTTCCACTCCTGCGTCGAGGTCGGATGCGGTGCCGGCCAGGTCCTGGCACGCGTCGCGGAACGCATGCCCGGAAGGCGCTACACCGGCTATGATGTTTCGTCGGATGCCGCGGCGTTGTGGCGGTCGCTGCCGCAAACGGTTACTTATCGTCTCGGCGACTTCACCGCGTCAGAAGAAGCATATGATGTGCTGCTGCTCATTGACGTGTTCGAGCACGTCGAGGACTACATGAGTTTCCTGCGTAAGCTTTCCAGGCGGGCGCGTTGGTTCGTGTTTCACATACCCTTGGAGATGCATGTGTCGGCACTGCTTCGCGACCGCCAACTGCATGCACGCCGGCAGGTCGGTCATCTGCACTATTTCTCCCGCGCCACCGCGCTGGCGACGCTCGAGGACACTGGGTATAGCATCATCAAGGCTGAGTACACTAACTTATCCCGGGAGACGCAGGAGGGCCGGCGGATCTTAACGAGCTTCGCCAATCTGGTCCGCGCCGGAATACAAGCGATATCGGTTGATCTCGCCGCCAAGCTGCTTGGCGGGTATAGCCTGCTGGTATTGTGCCGCAGCGTACGGCCGCCCGAAGCCGCGGCAACCGGGTCTGGCGATCATCATGACGAAAGGAAGGACTACTTGAAATGCGGATCCTCGTCACCGGCGGCGCTGGATACGTAGGAAGGGCACTCGTCGCGCGACTGTTGCGCGACACGGCCACTGACCTGCATGTGCTGGACAACCTAGCGAGCGGCGAGCACAGGATCAAAGGAGTCGATTTCACGCGCGTGAAACTGCATCGCGTGGATTTGCGCGACATGACGGCAGTCGCGCCGCTGATGCGCACGCTCGCTCCCACGGTCATATTTCACTTAGCCGCAGTCCACTACATTCCGGCTTGCGAAGCGGCTCCCGGGGAGGCCATCAGCATCAACGTCGCAGGCACCGTCAATCTGCTGCATTCCGTCGTCGGTCGACCCAAATTCGTGTTTGCTTCCACCGCGGCCGTATACAGCCCGAGCGAGCAGCCCCACTTGGAAAGCGGGCGCATCGGTCCGGTCGACATCTATGGATTGACAAAGTTGCAGGCGGAAGGGTACGTCGAGTACTTCCATAAGCTGGACAAGATCGATGCAGTTATCGCACGGCTCTTCAACGTGATCGGGCCGGGCGAGACTAACCCGCATCTGGTGCCCGCAATCATCCGCCAGATCAGTCGCGGCGAACGCAGAGTGAAGCTGGGCAACCTCTTCCCGAAACGGGACTATATCCACGTCGAGGATGCCGCCGAGGGCTTTGTTCGTCTCGCGCAGGTCCCCGGCAACCAACCCGCCCCGTTAGTCTCGAATCTCGGTACGGGACTAAGCTTAAGCGTGCGCGAGATCGTCGACCAGATCGCGGCTGCGGCTGCCGTGCGACTTGAAATCGAGCAGGACCCGGCGCGCATCAGGACGAATGATCGACCACTCCTATGCGCATCCACCCAACTGCTCCGTGCGCTCACCGGATGGCTGCCGGGTACCAGTGTGGCCGACAGTTTGCGCGCCGCGTGGAAATCGCGAGAGGCGGACGGTTTCGTTTGAACCGCCCACCCGAGTCGCCGCCGTATCAAACAAGCGGCGCGTCGCTGCAGGCGCTCAGCTGATGCGTCGGGTTATCGAGCACTGCGCGGCAGCGAGGCGCGCGCCCCTTCCGAGTCCGAAGCAACCCGACCCGAAAATGTCCCTGAAGCACGGAGCCCGTGCCGGCAAGACTAGCCGAGGGGATTCTGTCCCTGGGTGGGCTTGGCCGCTTCCTGCAGGCGGCGCTTGGCGGCGAAGTCGGCGACTTTGGCTGCGGGGGCATGCGGCAGCACCGCCTTGCGCGTCCAGACGTAGTCGCGGATGTCTGCCTCGGCCTCGTATTCGGCCACCGACTCTGCCAGCAGCGCCAGTGCGCGGTGGCAATCGAAGCTTGCGAGTGCCACCAGCTGCTCGTTCAGGATCTGCTGCATCTTCGGCCAGGAGAGCCGATGCTCGATCGCGCGCATGATCATCGGGTGATCGGTACCTGTGACGTTCGAACCGATCAGCAGCTCCTCGAACAGCTTCTCCGCGGTGCGCAATCCGGTGTACTCGATCTCGATGTCACCGTCGGGGTTGCTGGTGTCGCGCACCGTGAGCCCCATGAGGTTCACCAGGCGGCGCGCCAGGTCATCGATGCGCACCGGCCGCCCCATGTCGAGCACGAATACGTCACCGCCCTTGGCCATGGAGCCGGCCTGGATCACGAGCTGCGCTGCCTCCGGGATGGTCATGAAGTAGCGGATGACCTCGGGATGGGTCACGGTCACCGGGCCGCCGCGGCGGATCTGCTCCTGGAACAGCGGCACCACCGAGCCGGACGAGGCGAGTACGTTCCCGAAGCGCACCATGCAGAAGCGGGTGTGGGTGGTGCGCTCCTGCAGCGCCTGCAGCACCAGCTCGGCGAGGCGCTTGGTTGCGCCCATGACGTTGGCGGGGTTCACCGCCTTGTCGGTCGAGATCAGAACGAAGGTCTCGACGCCGGTCTCCAGCGCGGCCTCCGCCGTATACCAGGTGCTGATGACGTTGTTATGGATGCCCTCGACCACGTTGTATTCGACGATCGGCACGTGCTTGTACGCGGCTGCGTGATAGACGGTCTGCACGCCGAAGGTGGAGAGCACCTCGCGCACACGGTGGCGGTGATGCGCGTTGCCGAGCAGCGGCACGATCTCGACCGCGAGGCGCTCGTGAGCGGCGACCTCTTCCAGCTCGCGTTCGATGTTGTAGAGCGCCAGCTCCGACATCTCGAACAGCACCAGGCGGCTGGGGTCCAGGCGGATGATCTGTCGGCACAGCTCCGAGCCGATCGAACCGCCGGCACCGGTGACCAGTACACACTTTCCGCGGATGCAGGAACCGAACAGCTTCGGACGCGGCGGCACGGGGTCGCGACCCAGCAGGTCGCTCACCTCGACGTCGCGCAGCTCGCTGATCTGCGCCTTGCCCGAGATCAGGTCGGAAAGGTTAGGCAGCGACTGCACGTGCACGCCCAACGGCTCGAGCGCGGCGAGAATCTCCCGCCGCCGCCGCCGTGAGGCTGAGGGGATGGCGAGCAGTATGCGATCGATACGCTTCTGCCGTACCAGGTCCTGCAGCTCTTCCGCCCCATACACCCGGATGCCGTTGATACTGCTGCCCTGCAGCGATTTCTTATCGTCGATGAACGCCACCGGCTCGAAGTCAGGGCCGCCGAGCAGCACCGAGCAGACGCGCGCCCCGGCATTGCCGGCGCCGTAGATGGCGACGCGGGCGATCGGCCGGCCACGCACGCCGGTGTGCAGGAACAGGTAGCGCGCCACGAAGCGGCTGCCGCCGACGTACGGCAGCGCCAGTGCCCAGTAGATGCCGAATGCCGACAGCGGAATCTGGTGGCTGGCGAAGAAGCGGTCGAATGCTGCCAACACCAGCACCGACAGGCTCACCCCGGCGAACACCGTGAGGATCGCCTTCGGTCCCATGAAGCGCACCACGGCGCGATAAAGACCCAACACCGAGAAGAAGAACAGCGCGGACGCGGCGGCGACCACGAAGTAAGCGAAGGTGCGGTCGAGTACCGGATCGAGACGATCGAACTTCAGTGCCAGTGCGGCCCACAGCGCGATCGGAATCGCGATCGCATCCGCGGTCGCCATAACGACGCGTTTGGTTTCACGCGGAAGAGCAAGAATAGCTGCGGCAGCGGCTGCGCCGACCGATGTGTGTCCGGCGGCCTGATTATCCTTCATCCACCCTCCATCATTAGGCCGTCACTTCCCCTGTGCGCACCGCAGTCGAGTCACAGTCATTGTAATGGATAACCTTGAACCAAGCGATGGCAAGGAAACGCTACTCAACGCCTGACAGCCGATTCAGTTGACGTTCATCTGCGACACATCCGGTAAACGAGCCTGACCGGAACCGTGCCGCATGGCACAAATCCGTCCGGTCTCAGGGTAAGAGTGACCCGACCAACATTTAGTTACCGTGATCCGTGCGGTATTCGTTCCGGCCGTCCGGATCCTGCGACAACGGCTAGGAGCGACAGCGGCACGAGCGCGCCGAGCACTGCCGCGGCCGCTGCGTCGGGATGGCGGGCTGCCAACACGGCCCAGGGGAGCAACCACAACACGTTTAGGATCAGCAGGCCGAGCGTGACCCGGCGGTGACTGTGCCAGGTGCGCGCCAACCACTGATAGGCGTGCGTGCGATGGGCTTCGTGGGGCGGCGCACCACGAACTGTCCGGCGCACCAGGGTAACGGTGGCATCAACGAAGAACGCGCCGCCGAGAATCAGCCAGACCCACAGCGCCACCGCGTTGGTCCGGGCCGCCGCCAGAGCCAGTACCGCGATCACGTAGCCAAGGTACCCGCTGCCGACGTCACCCAGGAAGATCCTCGCCGGTGGCCAGTTCCAGACCAGGAAACCGCAGCAAGCGGCCGCCAACACCAGAGCGGCGGAGCCGATCTCGTCGGTGACCCCCGTGATGAGCCAGGCCCCACCGAGTGTCACAAACACCGCCTCCGAAACCGCGATTCCGTCGATGCCGTCCATGAAGTTGAACAGGTTGAGAACCCACATAACCCCGAGCACCGCTATCAGATCGCCCGCCCAGCCGAGCTGCACGAGATTCGCCCCAAGGCGCACGGGCGGCAACCCGCCGAGCCATGCGACTGCCCAGATCGCCGCGCCGGCGTGCACCACTAAGCGCACCCCGGCACGCACCGGCCGGTGGTCGTCTGCGAGGCCGATCAGCGCCACTACGAGGCCGCCGGCCGCGATGGCTAGGTAACAATCGAGTGCGAGCGCGCCGCGCACGCTCAGCACCGTAAGTGCGGCGGTGACGCTGATGACGATGGCGATTCCACCCCCGCGTGGCGTCGAGGTTTGGTGCGAACTGCGCGCGTTAGGCACATCCACGATGCCACGCGCCAGTGCTAGGCGCCGGGCGATAAAGGTGAGCAGCGCCGATCCCGCCAGCACGGCCGCGATTTCCCAGACCGCCTCGGACCTCACGCGCTCGCTCTCGGCAACCCCACTGCCAGAATTGTACGGCTCGACGATTCACGCCGGTGGCAAATTTACCGACACGAGCAGCACCGACAACGCCACGACCTTGCTTATTTCTGTGTTCGGTGCTGCATCTCCTAGAGGGGCACCCCACGGCGACAGCCAATCGCCCGACCACGAGGTGGCACTGATTGACCAACGAAACGGCCTCACTTCGTCGCCAGCAACGCCACTCCGCTGCCGAAGCGGCGCAGCCTCAGCAGCGAGCAGAGCGCGTCGTCAGCGCGCCCGATCCACCACGCCGACCCGACCGGCGTGACCAGGCCGAATTTCTCCAGCCCGATCATCGGATAGCGAGTCAGTGTTCCGTGCAGGTTGTAGCGCGCCTGACCGAAGGTCGCGAACAGTGGCGCGACGCGGGCTGCCGTCATGGGGCGGCAGAAGGGGTTGGCCTCGCGCTTGCCCAGCAGCCGTGTTCCGATTCCGTAAAGCGGAGCGCGCCACGGCTCGATCGCGGCGAAGCGGCCACCGGGGCGCAGCACGCGCGCAATTTCGGGGAATGCGGTCTCGGTGCGCATGTGGTGGACGCACCCGCCGGAGAAGGCCACGTCGACGGAGGAGTCGGCGAGCGGGATCTCTTCGGCCACGGCGACTAGGCAACGGAAGCGGTCCGCGACGCCGAGGAGCCGCGACACCTCGGTGGCGAAGCGGGCCTCACCGATCATGGGAGTGAGTAGCAGCGCCTCGGCCGCCCCGGCAAGCAGCAGCGCCTGCACGGCGCGCCCCGAGCCCCCGAGCTGCAGAACCCGTTGCCCCGCGACCGGCCCGAAATGTTGATAACAGTCCCACTCGCTCTGCAGGTCGAAGCGCGAGTGCATCCAGACCGCGGGTGGCTGTGGGAACGAATTACGCTCTGCGGGCGGGCGGAGCCGCAGCCGCTCGAGATGTTGCAACGAATCGCTACCGGGCACCCCAAGCAGCGAGCCGCTGTTGCGGAGCGCATCCGCTTCCTTGAACCCGGCGGCATTGTAGAACTCCATCTCGGCGTAGGCTTCCGCGTACTGCGGTTCGGCCAGGTTCGGCGCCGCTGCCTCGGCGGGGCGCCGCAGCACCTCCGGCCCCAGTACGATGGGAACGCCGTCGACGATCGGATAGGCGGCCGCCTCGTCCGCGCGCAGCAGCACCGGATCGGTCTCGCCGACCGGGGGTGGTCCGGCAGCCGGCGGCCGGGTTGCCAGCGGTGCGCCGCCGCTGATGCGCGCGCGCGCCTCGTCGAGCGACGCGATTTGCAGCCGCCGGTGGGTGAGCGGACACACGAGATCTGCGGCGATGCTCAAGGTGTTCATGGGGCGCCCTACCCGGGTTAGCTCGCCGCCCACGACCCACCGCCTGGGGCGCTGCGGACCCGCGGGATGGGGCTATGGCTGCTACCGGATCTTCTCCGATGTGCCACCGGGGGCGGGGACGATATGGTTCCTGCCCTTGTTGACGGTGCCGCCCACCGCGGAGATGCCGAAGTAATTATCGCTGAGCTCATTGTCCTCGAGCGCGGAGACGTTCTCCGCGTGGTTCAAAGCGATCGCCCCCTTTGGCAGGGTGGCGTCGTAGCGGTCGCGCTGCCCGGAGATGCGGTTGCGCACGATCTGCAGATTGCGCGCACCGGCCACATAGATCCCGCACGACACCGCATTGGTGATGACATTGTCGGCGATGCGCACCGAGTCAGGGTGCAGGCCCGGAGCCTCGTGGGCGCTATTGTAAACGGTGATGGCGTAGCGCCCCAACTCTCCGGGATAGGGCGGCAGGTGCAGGCCGACGTCCCGGATCATGTTGTGCGTGATACTGATGTCGCGGGTCCCGCTCCAGGTCGCGATCGCACCCTTGACGTAGCCGGCATTGAACGAATTCGCATCCACGTCCACGTTCGTCACCAGGCCCAGACCGGAGGCGTCGGAGCCGTGCATCGATACCATCACCACGGCAAAGCCGATGCGACTGTTGGCGGCGCAGCCGCCGCGCAGGTCGGCGTCGCTGTCGAACTCGTTGTTCCTGATGGTCATGCGGCTGTTGACACCGACACCCGGGCTTCCGTCGGCCGCGGAGAGCTCCACCCAGCGCCCGCCGTTGAAGTCGTGGAACACGTTGTCGGAGACGTCGACGCTCTCGACCGGATCGTGCTGACCGGCATCGGAGTGAATGCCGATCGCCATGCCGTAGTCAAGGCGGCGCGCGCAGCCGCTGTCGTACGGTGTCCCCTCGAAGCGTATGCCGTGGATGGCGACCCCGGATGCGTTACGTACCCACAGGAACGCGGCGAAATTGCCACCGTCGGCGATCCGCAGTACCGTCGGATACGCGCCACGCGCTCCGTCGCCCGCTAGCGTGGTGTTGGCAGGCACCTCGAAGCCGCGCCCGTAGCCGATGGGATTGAAGACGTAGGTGCCGTGCGCAATGTGGATGCTCTGCCCGGCGCAATCGGCGAGCGTACGGGTGAACGCGGCGACGTTGTCGCTGCCGTCCGCGCGCATCCCGTGCGCGCTCGCTTCGCAGTCGGCCAGCGCGCGCTCCGGGTGCGCGAACACCACCAGCAATAATCCCACAGCAAGTGCCGCGTTCCTCACGCACGCATCATAACCGCGGGCCTCGGTTCTCGCAGGAACGGCCTGCCCGGCAGCGCGGGCGCAGACTCGGCCGGCAGGATGTCATAGCCGCAGCGCCTGCGGCTGCGAGATGAACCATTCGTACACTTGTTCGATCCCGGACCGCAACGCAATCCGGGGCCGCCAGCCGAGCGCGGTGATCCTGCTGACATCCAGTAGCTTTCGCGGCGCCCCGTCGGCCTTGCTGGCGTCAAATTCCAGCCGGCCCTGGAACCCGGTCACCGCCTTCACGATCTCGCACAGTTCCCTGATCGTGACGTCGGTGCCGCAACCGACGTTGATGATGGGCTCCTCGTCGTACCGCTCCAGGAGCAGCACGATCGCCTCAGCCAGGTCAGCGACGTGCAAGAACTCGCGGCGCGGCGCGCCCGTCCCCCAGGCAACTACCCGTTCGTCGCCGCGCAGCTTGGCTTCGTGGAAGCGCCGGACTAACGCCGGCAGCACGTGTGAGTTCTGCAGGTCGAAGTTGTCGCCGGGTCCGTACAAGTTGGTGGGCATCAGACAAATCGCGTTGAACCCGAACTCGCGCCGGTAGGCCTGGCACAGCTTGATCCCGGCGATCTTCGCCACTGCGTACCACTCGTTGGTCGGTTCCAGTGGACCGGTCAGCAACGCCTCCTCCCTGATCGGCTGGGGGGCCAGGCGTGGATAGATGCAGCTGGAGCCGAGGAACACCAGCTTCTGCGCGCCCGCGCGGTGCGCGGCGTCGATGACGTTGTTCTGGATCAGCAGATTGTCGCGGATGAACTGCGCCGGCTGCGAACTGTTGGCCAGGATCCCGCCGACGCGCGCCGCGGCCAGAATCACCACTTCGGGTCGATGCGCCTGAAAGAACTCGCGTACCGCGGCCTGCTCGGTGAGATCCAGCTCGGCGTGCGTGCGCACCAGGAGGTTGGCGTAGCCGTGCCGCTCGAGAGCTGCCATGACCGCCGAGCCCACCATTCCCCGGTGTCCTGCGACGTAGACGAGCGAGCGCTTGGACGGGGGCATCGGTGTCACTCGTGGTGCCGGTAGACCTTGTAGCCCTCCCCGGCCACCAGCGCATCGCGCTTGGCAAGGGCCAGGTCCGAGTCGACCATCTCGCGCACCAGCGCGGCGAAGGAAATCTCCGGCTTCCAGCCGAGCCGGCTGCAGATGCGGGTTGCATCGCCCAGCAGTGAATCGACTTCCGCCGGCCGAAAATAGCGCGGGTCCACGCGCACCAGCGTGCGCCCGCTCGCGCGGTCGACTCCCGTCTCGGCCGCTCCCTGGCCGCGCCATTCGATGTCCATGCCCAGCACCTGGCCGGCATGCACCACAAAATCGCGCACCGAGTGCTGCTCGCCGGTGGCCACAACGTAGTCCTCGGGCTGCGGTTGCTGCAGCATCAGCCACTGGGCGCGCACGTAGTCGCGGGCATGTCCCCAGTCGCGCCTGGCGTCCAGATTGCCCAAGTGCAGTACGTCCTGCAGTCCGACGTGGATGCGCGTCAGGGCGCGCGTGATCTTGCGCGAGACGAAGGTCTCCCCGCGCAGCGGCGACTCGTGATTAAAGAGGATACCGTTGCACGCGTACATGCCGTACGACTCGCGGTAGTTCACGCAGATCCAGTGGGCGTAGAGCTTGGCAACACCGTAGGGCGAGCGCGGATAGAACGGCGTGGACTCGCGCTGCGGTGTCTCCTGGACCTTGCCGAACATCTCCGAGGTGGACGCCTGGTAGAAGCGCGTGCGGTCCTTTAGCCCCAGGATGCGAATCGCCTCGAGCATCCGCAGTGTGCCCACGGCGTCGGCATTGGCCGTGTACTCCGGGGTCTCGAACGAGACCGCGACGTGACTCTGCGCGGCCAGGTTGTAGATCTCGTCGGGCCGCACCTGCTGGATGATGCGGATGAGATTGGTGGAGTCGGTGAGATCGCCGTAATGCAGCGTGAGCCGCACGTCGGCCTCGTGCGGGTCCTGGTAGAGATGATCTATGCGATCGGTATTGAGCAGCGAGGAACGGCGCTTGACGCCGTGGACCCGGTAGCCTTTTTCAAGCAGGAGCTCTGCAAGGTAAGCCCCATCTTGCCCCGTGATTCCGGAGATAAGCGCTGTCTTCGGCACGCGATACCCTTCACGTCGTAGGATCCGAGTTTACCTCCGGAGCACGCCGGAGTGCCTCACGGCAAAGCATCCGCCGCGGGCACGGGCAGCGAGCGGACGCTGTTCAGTACCCTGGCATTGAAGCCGTTCTGATCGCGGCCGCCCGAACCGGCCACGATCAGCAGTTTCATACCGGCAGCGGGATCTCCTGTGACGTAACAGGTGGGTGCGTGTCGCGGTTCCAGCAGCCCGTCATCCGGGAGTCCCGACCCGAGACGCGCTTTGAACTGTCTCCAGTCGCTGCCGTTGCGCGAGTACCAGAGGTCCGAGTGGTTGGCGCCATAGCGTACGACGGGAACCCCACTGGTGTTCGTCCAGTCGGTGGGCGCATAGCCGGTGGCGAGCCAAGTGATTCCGTCCGGACCGGTAGCAATGCACGGCCACATGCGCGCGGGCCAGGCGGCCGGTGCAGGGCTAAGCGTCCAGTTGACTCCGTCCGCGCTCGACCACATGTCGTGATACACGTGCGAGTAGTCGCAGGCGCCGCCGCCTTCGATCCAGATCTTGCCCTGCGCGGTGAACACCGCAGCTCCGCAACGTGGTGCAAATCCGGGAACCACGCCCAGATCGGTCCAGACGGCAGCGTTGGGATCGATGCTGCGATACACCTCGCCGCTGTCTGGCTGTAGCACGAACAGCGCCCCATTGAGGATGACGGCGCGGGTGTTCTCCGTGGCCCGCACCGGCAGCGGACCGGGCACCGCACTACCGTCGGCCTGGTTATTGCGCAGCCACGTCACGCCGTCCGCCGATCTCCACACTGTCGCGCCGATCGCCGTCAGCTGAACGTTCCACACGATGAGCGCGGCGTAAGCGTCGTAGAAGTCGGCGGGCGGAGGAACGTCGGGGACGCCGTTGTGTACGATCGCATCAGTATCGCGCGGGTTAGGGGTGGTGGCGGTGGCAAAGGCGGGGGCGCTATTCCAGGACGTGCCGGTCGCGTCTCTTGAGGACCACAAGTCGAAGAAACTGCAGGTCGTGAAACAGCTGTCCGCGTTCGCCGGGTCGGCGAATCCGCCGCTGAACCATAGCCGTCCTGCGAACGCCGCGCCATGCACGCTATCGCGGGGCGCGAACGGCCCTTCTGGCAGTTGCACCCAGGCGGGGACCGCCACGCCAGCGTCGAGCTTGGTGCCGTCCGGACTCAGGCGCACCACACTGCCGGCGAATTCGGCCAGCACGCCGCCTCCGACTTTGACGAGCTGGAGGATCGGCTCAGCTGAGGCATGCATCGTGCTGCCTCCTCCGCCCAGGTTGCGATTGTTGGGACTGTAGTACGCCTCCTGGTTAGAAAGCAGCGTAACGACCTCGTCCCCGGGGCCCATCGCCACGATCTGCGCGATGCTCTCGCTGCCGGCATACACGAGCACACTATGACCGCCACCGCCGAGGTTCCGGCCGTCGGGACTGTAATAGACCTGAGCGCGATTTGGCGTCGTACTGAAGTAGGGCCCGCTGGCGCTGCTGAGTATCGCATCGACGCCCGTGCCCACTTTCACCAAGGCGGTGACTTTTAGCGCTCCACCGTTGGCGAGCACCGTGCCCCCGCCCCCACCCAGGTTCCGGCCGTCCGTGCTGAAGAACACCGTGCCGTCCGCGAACAGCGTATCAACACCGGAGCCGACCGGAACGATGTTGATAATCTGCAGATCGCCCTTGTAGGCCAGAATCGTCGCGCCCCCACCGCCGAGATTGAATCCGTCCGGACTGTAGTAGGCATTGCCGTCCGGGAAAAGTGCGACCACGGCACCGGGCGTGCCGGGGACGGCGACGATCTTCTTGGCCGGACCTACCTCAGGATTCGACAGACCCTGCACCGCGGAAGTCGTAGACCCGGAGCCGCCACCTCCCCCGCCACCTCCGCCCCCACACGCCGCCAAGCTGAGCAGCGCGCTGCCTAGCAGGCACACCCCGGCCGGGGCTCGTACCGTGCCGCTTTGGCTCAGCCGTAGCGGCCGGAATGCGTAGAGGAGCAGAGATCTAATCGTGTCCAAGTTGCCTCGCGTGGTTTGTCGCATCCACTCCGGAGCCGTGTCCGGCTTTTACGCAGTCGAGTCGACGCGGGTCACCTGGCCTCCGACTTTCTGCGATCTGCCTCCATCCGCATCGCCGCGAGCTCGTCCACGACCGTGCGCAGAATTTCGTCTCGCTGCGAGTGCGGAGGAACCCAGTTGAATTGCAGTTGCGCGATCCGCGGGCGCAATACAAAAGGCTCGGTGAGGCGCATGACATCATCGCCTCGCCCGGCCATTGCCAACATCGATCTTATAAAGGTAGCAGGGACGGGAGCAAGCCACGGTCGGTGGTTCGCGAAGCGGGCAATAGTTTGAAACAACTCCGCGACCGAGATCGTCTCACGGTCGGCGACCAGCATGGTCGCCTGCGCGGGAGCGGCGCGTGCGACGAGCGCACAGATCAGGTCGACGAGGTTGCGAACCCCCACCAGCGAGCGGGGGGCGCGCAGCGCGCCGAGCGGTAGCGGCCAACCCCTCACTGCCAAGCGCAGCAGCCGCGCAAAGTTGCCGCGTGCCCCGGCGCCGTAGATGAGCGGCGGTCGCAGAATGGCTAGCTCCATCCAGGCACGCAGCTCGGTGTTCAGCCACTGCTCGGCCTGCAGCTTCGAGGCGGTGTAGGGATCGTGGGGATGTGGCGGCGATTCTTCGCTGAACCCCTCCGGGGGCGACCTGGCGCCGAGCACTCCGGCGGAGCTGACGAATATGAAGCGCTTCACGCCTGCGCGCCGCGCCGCCGTACCCAGGACCTGCGTAAGGCCGACATTGCAGCGGATGAATTCCGCCAGCGGGTCGGCTCTCACTTCATGCAGCACATGCGCACGTGCGGCGAGGTGCACCACCGTCTCGATGCCACTGAGCGCGGTCGCCAGCTCGGGCGACTGCAGCTGTGCGCGCGACAGCACCGCAACGCGATGCCCGCGTGCCGCCAGCTCCGGGCACAGCTGCGAGCCGACAAACCCGCTCGCGCCGGAGACGGCGACGCTCGTCATGAGGCGCCCGTCCTGACGGCTGTCCCGATCACGGCCGCATAGCGGTCCAGGCCGTGCACGGCGGCGAACTGCTCCGCATAGAACTGGCGTCCGCTATCTGCCAGTCGCCTCAGTTGCTCCGGATGGGTTGCGAGGCTAAGCAGCGTATCCGCGACCCCTTGGACGTCTCCGGGGCGCAAGCACACGCCGCAGCCGGAGCGCGTGATGAAGCGTTCGATATCGCTGTCGGGGCCGACGTAGAGCACCGGCACGCCCCTGGCCATGTAGCCCTGGAGCTTGCTCGGCACCACCAGGCCTGCAAATGCGGGTTGCAGCGTCACGACGGCGAGATCTGCGATCCCGAAGCTCTCCGGAAGGCGCTGTGCCGGCAGCAGGTCGCTGAAACGCACGCTGTCCGCGATCTGCAGCTCATCAACCCGACGCCGCACTTCCTGCAGGCGGCTGCCGCGCCCGATGAATATCACGCGCAGCGTCGGCAGGGTGCGCAGCGCGACCTTCACCGCCTGCAGCAACGTTTCGAACTCGTGCGCCAGCCCGAGATTGCCTGAATACAGCACCACGAACCGGCCCTGCAGGTCCCACTCGGCACGCAAGCGGTTATCCGCGCCACGAATCAGCCCCGGAGCCCCGGTGGACCAGTTAGGAATCTCGACGATGCGGTCCGCGGCCACCCCCTTGGCTTGCAGCCGCTCGCGCATCGCCGGCCCGAGCGCCACCACGCGCTCGGCGTGCCGATAGGCCCAGCCGAAGGCGCCTCGCAACACCCTGCCCACCAGGCTCGCGGCGCGCACGCTGCCATGAGCGATCAGCACTTCCGGGTACACGTCCATGGCGATGACGATGGCAGGCCTGCGCCACAGCCGCGCCACCGCGACCACCATGATCACCGCGAGCGGCGGATTGGTCTGCGTCACGAAAGCATCGGGCGGGCGCCGCAGCACCAGCAACGGCGCCAGCGCCAGATAGAACCACAGCTGGCGCAGCAGCTTCGCGCGATGAATGTTCCCGCCGAGGAGCGCCGGAATGCGCCGCAGGCGCACGCCCTGCAGCCGCGGATCCGGGGGGGGATCTGCCTCAAGCGGCGCGTACTGGTCGCCGCCGCACACCACCTCGACCTCGAAGCCCGAACGCGCCAGGTGCACGGTGATATCCAGCGGCAGCTCCGCCCCGCCCCAGCCGTCGGGATAGTAGAACTGCTCGACGAACAGTACCTGCGGGCGCCGGCGCGGCGCGGAGCCGCTGCCCGTGTGTGTGGGTCGCTGCTCAGTCGACATGGTGGGTCACGGCGCGGCGTGCACGCTCGAGCGACTGATCGCACGCGAGCGCAAATTGCTGCGCGAAGGCGCGGATTCTCACCGCCGCCTGCGCCGCAGCCGCCTGCTGCTCCTCGAGCGTCGGCGGCGGCAGCTGCCGACCCCAGACTGTCTCGAGGCATGCGGCGATGGACAGCGGATCGTGGGGGTCGAAAAAGTCGGCGCGCTCCCCGACCTGCTCGCGATGCACGGCTAGGTCGGACAGCGCCATGCGCACCCCGAGCGCCTTGCCCTCCTCGACCGTCGTGCTCCAGCCCTCGAACAATGACGGATTCAGCAGCGCCACACTCGCACGCATCAGCAGCGCCACGTCGCGCACCGTGACGTTTCCGAGAAACAGGAAGTTCTGGGTCAATTCCCGGGCGGTGGCCATCTCGCGCAAGCTGCGGAAGTGACCGGCCTGGCGCGGCTCCTGCGGTTCGCCGCTCGCCGCGACCACGATGCTGTGGCCACGCTCGCGCAGCAGCTGCAGCGCCTCGATCACGCGCGCGTGGTTCTTGTGGGTCCAGAACTGGTTGGGCAGGTAGAAGAAGCGCTCTGGCAGCTGCAGCCGCACCCTGAGCTGCGGATCGCTTTCGCCCGGGGCGAGCGCGGGACGCACCGCGAAGCGCGCCACCACCGTGCGCCCGCGCGAGCCGGGGTAGAAGCGCTCACAGTCGGCGCGCGCATCCTCGCTGCTCAGGAGCACCTGGCGTCCGGCAGCCAGCTGCAGGCGCAGTCCGAGCGATCTTTGAATACGTGCCCGCCGCGAGAACAGCTGCGGCAGATGACGGTCCTGGAAATCGGGCACCCATGCCAGGCAGGCCGCCGGAAAGCGCCAGCCGTAGAAGTCGGCCGCTTCCAGCATCACATTGCTGCCGCTGCGCTCGCACAGCGCGCGCATGACCGGGTTGTAGCCGAGCGCCAGCGCGGTGCCGAGTCCGGCGCGCCGCCCGCGTACCAGGTCCGGATGCATGACCAGTCGCTTCCCGAGCAGCTCCTCGAGGCGGCGCCGCAGCTGTGGGTCGATCTGCGGGCTGCAGAATACCAATGGCTCGTAGCCGAACTCCGGATACGCCAACAACGCCCGGCACACGTTCTCGACATAGTTGACGCCGCCGGTCCAGGCCCACTCCGGCAGCCGCAGCGCGACGCGTCTCATGGAGGGCGGCCGCTCGTCGTGGTGCGCGTCTGCGCCAGCATGAGCACTATGCCCTTGCCGCCCCGCACGGTTGTCCAGAGCGCCACCACGAGGATTGTCAGCAGCGCGTACGCGCCCAGCCGCCACGCGATGCCGCCAGCGCGATGCACGGCCGCTCCGAGGGTCAGCGCGAGCAGCAGCGCAATGAGTCCGCTCATACACGCGCGGCGCAGCGCCGCGAGCTCGAAGCCGCAAGCCACGAACACCACGAGGAAATAGACCCAGTAGTAGGCGCACGCCAGCACACCATACGCCCACGCCACCGCGACCGGATTGATGAGCCTCGAGAGAGCGGCCACCAGCGCCACTGCTAGGATTGTGAAGGATGCCTCCAGTGAGAATGCTGCCTTCTGGCGCCGGAACGAGTCGAACGCCCGGTCCAGCCAACAGGTGGCCGTCAGCAGCAGCGCCGGGGCGGCCAGCGCCTGCAGATACGGTCCGGTGCCATGCCACTTGTCCGACAGCACTGCATCCGTCAGCAGCGGGGCCTCGAGCGCGAATGCCACGTACGGCACCACGAACATCACGAACGTCGCCTCCACCAGTCCGGCGGCAAAGCGTCCAACCGAGAGGCGGTCGCCGCGGCTCGCGATGCCGTAGAACACCGGGGACACCGCGCTGTAGAGCAGCGAGTTGGGCGCGTAGGCGACGCGGTAGGCGAGCCCGAAGCGTCCCACCGCTGCCGGTCCGGCGCCGAAACCGAGCACCATCTGGATGAGCCGGTCGCGCGCGGAGGAGGCAAGGGCGTAACCGACCATGTAGGCCGGGAACCTGCGGTACTTGCGGGCGGCGAGGCGCATCGCATGCAGCAACCGCGCCGGGGCCTGCGCGCCGCGTCGGGTACCGAGCCCCGGGCCCGCGAGGCACGCACTCTGCACGCCCAGCGCGCACACGTGACCCCAGATGAGCGCCGACAGTGGTCGCGCAACGGCCGCGAACGACAGTTGCGCGACCACGGTCGCCACGCAGAACAGAAACTGCGCCCCACCCATGCGCACGAAGCGCCCGGCGCGGATGCAGTAGCTCGTGAGGCAGCGCTGCAGGGCCCCGATGAGAGTGGCCGCGGCCAGGCCATAGCCGAAGATGTTCGCGCTCGAGTCCCACTTGCGCGGCGCGAGCCCCAGCAGCGCCACGCCGAGCGTCGTCGCTGCGATCAGCGCCGACACGCTGAGCGCAATAAGCATCACCAGCGCGAACAGCGCCGTCACCAGTGCCGCGCTGCGCGGCAGCACGATGGCCGAGTCGTAGCGCAGGCCGGCGAGCACGCTGACCACCGTAAACGCACCGACGAATATCAGGTACGCTCCGTAGGCATCCGGCTCAAAGACCCTCGAATAGAGCGGCAGCGAGCCGATGATGACCAGCTGCCCCGCAGCCGTCAGGGCACCGAGGCTTGCGACCCGCGATGCAACGCTTGCGGCCATGAGCTGCGCTCAGCCGACCCAACGAAGCTTGTGCTTCAGGAAACGGAACAAGTCGAGGCCTCGGCCGAAGGCCCAGTGATTCTGCAGATTCGGGTAGTCGCTGTAGCGCTTGCGCGGCAGGGCCATGATCGCCGTGAACTCCTCGACCGAGATTCCCAGTTTCTTTGCGACGAACGCTCGGTCAGGGTCGACCCATTCGGCCGGATAGGGCGGAGTCGCGATCTCCTCGAGCGCCGCCGCGCGCGTCATCTGCCCGCTGCACACCAGCGCGGAGAGGTGCATGCGCCGTTTGTCATAGCCGAACTTGTGCGGCAGGATCCAGCCCTGATAGAAGCGCGTATACACCGACTCGTAGTGCTTGCCGCCGTAGTCCTCCCACCCGTACTTGTCCGTCAGCAGCTGCTTGGCGGCCTGCTTGTCGTAATCCAGATAGTCGAGCAGAAACACGTTGCGCGGCCGGTGCAGCACGATGTTGCGCACCAGCGTCGTCACGGGGATCAGAGGAAAGTGCACCAGCTGCGTCCCGGTGAATTGCTGGTAGACGCTACGGATATAGCGACTGTCCACATGGCCCTGCGACCACGCGCGCACGTGAATGCCTTCGGTGCGGTAGTTGATGCCGCTCAGGCAATAGCCAAGGTGATAGCGCTTACTGGCCTCGAAGAATGCCGCCAGGATGGCGTGATCGGTTGGGATCTCGGAATCGGGCGTGGAGGCGCGCAGGAACGCCAGTTGCAGCGCCCGAAACTCCTTCCAGTTGAGAACCTTGGTGGACAGATCAATGTGCAGCGGGTCTAGGATGCGCTTGATGTTGCTGACCGCCTTGTCCGAGTTCCATCCGTTGTCGACGTGTATCGCCAGCAGGCGCAGACCGAGCTCGCTGGCCTTGACCGCGACGTAGCTCGAGTCCACCCCGCCGCTCACGCCAATGATGCAGTCGTAGTCGCGGCCATGACCGTGGCGCTTGATCTCGTCGACGAGCAATGCCAGCTGCCGCTCACGCTCCGCGGGGGGTGGAACATTTTGCCGGGCGCGAGCGTACCAGCCGGTACAGTGATTGCAATGCCCGGCGGCATCGAACGTGATGTCCGGGTCGCTCGTGTCCATGATGCAGCGGCTGCAGATCTGATACGGGCGGCTCATCGGGGCTCACCGGCAACCTCAGCCAAGGCTGCGATCTCCTCGGGGCGCGGGTAGCTGATGAGCGGCGCGTTGTGCTTGCCGTGCAGAACAAACATGGTGCCGGCGGCGGCGGCGTCGACGCGGCTCGAGCGCAGCAGCTCGCGGATGTCCGCCAGGCTGCCCGCACCACCGCAGGCGATCACCGGAATCTGCACCGCGGCGCTCAGCTCCTTCATCAGCGCAATGTCATAGCCGGCGCGGCTCGCTTCCAGGTCGATCGACTGCACGAACAGCTCCCCGGCGCCGAACTCCTGCATCTGTCGGCAATAGGCTTGCGCCTCGATGTGCAGGTTCGCGGTGCCGCTCCGGGCCCATACCTCGGGCCGGCCGAGCAGTGTCTTGCGGATGTCAACCGCAGCCACCACGCTCTGCGAGCCATACACCGCGGCGGCCGAGGAGATCAGCTTGCCGTCCGCCGCGGCAGCACCGATCACCACCTTCTCGATGCCGATGCTGAGGATGCGCCCGATCTGCTCCACTGAGCGGATGCCACCGCCATAGGTGAGCGGCATGAAGGCTTCGGAGGCGAACTCTTCGATCATCGCGTAGTCCGGCTCGCGCTCCTCCAGCGTGGCGCGGATGTCGACCACCATCAGCTCGTCGCAGTCCAGGTCGTTGAACAGCTTCACGGCGTTGATCGGGTCACCGAGGTACAGCGGGTCCTTGAAGTGTCGGGTCTTGAAGAGCTCGCCGTGCGCGAACTGCAGGCACGGAATCACACGCGGCCGCAGAGAACTCATGTGGTGGCGAAGTTATTGAGCAGCGCCAACCCGAAGCGATGGCTCTTCTCGGGATGAAACTGCACACCGCAGACATTGTCCCTGCCGATCGCTGCGGCGAACTCCTCACCGTAGGTGCACAGCGCCAGGCAATCGGCCGGCGAGTCGCAGCTGACGCAGTAGGAATGCACGAAATAGAAGCGACTGTCCTCGGGCATGTTGCGCGCCAGCGGGTGCACGCTGTTCACCCAGTGCACCCGGTCCCACCCCATGTGCGGTATGCGCAGCGCGGCGTTGGCGCGAAAACGCCGGGTGTGCGCGCGGATCAGTCCCAGCCCGGGCAGATCGCCCTCCTCGCTGCCGAGGGTCAACATCTGCATCCCTACGCAGATGCCGAGCAGCGGCCGCCCGCCGCCAGCGAATTCCACCACCGCCTCGCGCAGCCCCGCGCGCTGCAGCGCGGTCATGCAGGCATCGAATGCTCCGATCCCCGGCAGCACCAAGCGCCTGGCCGCGGCGAGCGCCGGCGCGCTGGTGACCAGCTCCGCGGGCACGCGCAGCTTGCGCAGCATGTTGAGGATCGAGCCGGTATTGCCGATACCGTAATTAACGACGCTCACCTCTGCCATTGCGCCTGCCCACGGGATAGGTCGTTCACCAGACCCTCCGACAACAGTACCAGCAGCGGCACGAACAGCAGACCGCCCGAGAGGAAGGCGGTAAACGCAGAGGTAACCTGCAGGTCGAACAGACCGAACATGCCGCTGCCGAGCAGCGCAACCGCGAGCGGTGTCTTCCCGAGGCTGGTCACGTACAGGTCCACCATCTTCACGACGAAACCGACCAGCAGCGCCATCGCCAGCACCCCGCCGTAACCGAAATCCACCCAGGCGTCGGCGACGAAGAACGCGTCGAAGGTGGCCCCGGGCGCCCCGAAAAAGTTCGCCACCTCGCTGTGCGCGGATACCAGGTCACCGCGGCCAAAGACACTGTGTAACAGGCCGATGTTCATGCCCCAGGTATGCGGCAGATAGTCTGGATAGACGTAAAAGGTCTGGTAGATCACCTCGTTGTTGACCTCGAAGAACCGGTAAACCAGGAACTTGAAGATGCCGACGCTGTCAAGTTGTGGCAACGCCGCCATCACGGCGAGGAAGGTGCCGCCCACCAGCACCAGCGCAAAGATCGCGATGCGCAACGCACCGAACTCCAGGCGTTTGCGAACTTGGAACACGATGATCAGCTGCAGCAGGTAGATCAGCCATGGAACCTTCTGGAACAGGCCGAGCTTGCCGGCGAAGACGAGCATGCCGACCAGCACACCGATCGCCAGCAGGTAACGATGCCGACCGACCACGGCCTTGGTCAGCAGCAGGAAGCTGAGAAACGGGCCGATGCAGGCGAGCAGCGTCTGGTACAGGTAGCCGCCCTGAGAGCCGAAATCCATTCGGTACTTCTGCTTCTCCTTCGCTGACTCGAGCGCCGCGAAGGCGAGTAACTGCCCCGGCTTGCCGAGCGCCAGGAACACCGCGAGGATGAACAGCGCCACCAGCAGCGCTAGCGCGGCCAGCAGTTGATCGCCGCGTCCGTCATCACTGAGCGCCGTCGTGCTCCAGCCGCGCGTGACGCGCGCCGATTGCCGCACCAACCCGGGTGCGACGCTGCGCGCCAGCTCGATACCGGCGATCAGGCCCACCCACATGAGGATGAGGCTCAGCGTCACCGCACGGCGCGGGTCCGGCACCGTGTCCGCACCCAGAAAATAGACGATGTTGCCGGCGCCATACAGCACGAAGAAGGAGGCCAGCATCAGCGGCGTCAGCAGCAGCCGCAGCGGCTCGCGCCGCCAGAGGTACACGAGGATGCCGACGAGGCACAGGGCGTGCAGGTAATCGAGGGGCAGCAGCACGGCCGGAATTAGTGCTGCCGCGCCCGCGAGCGTCGCTCACGTACCGCCGCCACGATCATCCCGAGCAGCAGTCCGACGATCGCGCCTACGGTGATGATCAGCGGCTTGTTCGGGCTATCGGTGTCATGGGGATCGCGCACCACGGCCGGATCGAGGACCCTGAAGGCGTAGGCATCGCGCGTACGCGCCAGCATCGAATCCTTCAGCTCCGACTCCATGGTCTTGAAGATGGCGGCGCGCACTTCGACTGCCGCGGCCTCGTTCGCTTCGCTGGTCAGGTAGTCGAGGCTGCGCGTGTGCTCGGCGATCGCCCGCTGGCGCAGGGCGGTGTCGGCCTCGGCGATCATGGCGTTGGCCCACTGCGCCGCCGCCACGCGGTCTTTCCAGATGATGGCCATCGTCACGATGCCGGTACGATGGTCCTCAGCAATCTGCCGGATCTTCTTGGAGAAGCGGTTGACCCCCTGCCAGATGGTGGGCGGGTCGTCGGTGTGCCAACGCTTGTTGACCGCGTCCCATTTGCTGGCAAACAGCACCGGCATCAGCCCGTGGCGCTCGATGAAGCCGCGGGTGAATTCCCGTGAGCGCAGGTACTCGAGCGATTCATCCGCGCGCTTGCCCGCGCCGCCGATGTTGAGGCCAGCGAGTGCCGCCAGTCCGCCGAGCGAGGCGCCGATCTCGCCGCTCAGGCTGCCGGTGCTGTTCACCGGCGAGAACACGATCTCGGCCCGGTACTTGGGCGTCATGACGAAGAAGGCGAGCGCGCCGGCGGCGATCGCCCCGGCGAGCATGCAGGGACCGATGGTCGCCTTGCGCCGCGCAAGATAGCTCCACACAGCGAGCAGGCTGACCTCGCGTCGCCCGGAGTCCGCTTGCGCAGTGTTCATGTCCACCGGTCACTACCCTCAGATGGAGTTAATGGCCAGCAGCGCCACCGCGAGGTTGTAGATGATCTGCGTGACCTGCGTCCACAGGGGTAGCGCCGGGATGTGCTCGGTATCGAGCGGCACGACGATGGTATCACCGGGCTTGATCGGCACGTCCGAGCCGCTCTCGAACCAACGACTGCCGCCGCTCGCCACGACACTGCCGCTGGCACGCACCACGTAGACCTTGCTGCGGTCGGCGCGCCGCGTGATACCGCCGCTGAGGTTGATGTAATCGTCGCGCGACAGCTTGGGGTTGTAGAGATGCGAGGTCGTGCTCTGCACCTCGCCGATGACAGTGACCTGCTGCTGGTAGCGCGGCACCGCGAGCATATCCCCGCCGTGCAGTATGACGTCGTAGGTCGAGCCCAGGGGAGAGCTCGCCAGCCGCGGCAGGTCGATCACCATGCGTCCGACCGCCTTGTAGTTCTTCAGCTGCACCAGCAGCGACTGCCCCACCGACAGCGCGCCCGCCGCCGCCTGCTGCCCGGCGGCTGCGGACTGCAGGGCGAGCAGCGTCACGTCGCGTTCCATGCGATCGTTGAGCATGTCCAACTGCTCCTGCTCGCGCACGCGCAGATCTTCGCGGGTGAACACACTGCCCTCGGGGAAGGCGTAGGCCGTCATGCCACCTGCGCGGTCGATGACCGACTTGAGCGTCTCGCCGCGGCGGATCGTGTAGGCGCCCGGGAAGCGCACCTCACCGCGCAGCGTGACGCTCTCCTGGCTCGCCCAGTCCGGTACCTGCTTGACGCTCAGGGCATCGAAGGCCTGCAGTCGCAGGTTGGCGGACGGATCGCCGCGCAGCGCCGCGGCTAGATTGACCTTAATGAGCTCGGTCTTGCGCACCTCGCCTTTGACCACTTCATAGCGCACCAGCTCGGCCTCGGACTGATAGGCCTCGTCGGCGGCGCCACCGCCAGCGCGCACCAGATCGCTCACCGTCATTCCAGGCTCGAGCGGATAGGAGCCCGGCACCTTGACGTGACCGCTTACCTGCACCACCTGCGAGGGCTGCTTCGAGGTACCCTCCAGGCGCAGCTCGTCGAGGATCGGCTGCATGACATGATCGCGTGCGGATGACAGGTCGAACACCGTGATGCGATCGCGCGGCATGAGCTCCACGTCCGCCGCCGAGCCCGGCGCCGCCAGCGCCGCCGGCAGATCCGCGGACAACACCGTCACGTGCCGCTCGGGCGGCAGTTCGCGCCGGATCAGCAGGTAATGCAGGTCGGCATTCGGCCGCAGCTCATCGACCGAGCGGACGACGTTGGAGAGCCGGATGCCCTGTCGCCAGGCGAACGTGCCCGGGGAGTACAGGTACCCCTGCACCAGGATCCCCGAATCGAGCGTCGGCCGCAGCCGCGCCACGCTCAACAGATCGCCGTTATGCAGCGCCTGGCTGTTGGGCCCCGGCGTCAGCTCCACGGCCAGGACCACGCGGCGGCGCGCGGCATCGAAGCCGGTCAGCATCGCCTTGGAGGGGTCGGCGTCGGGTGTCAGTCCGCCGGACAGCTGCACCAGGTCGGCGACCGTCGATTCACCCCTGAGCTCGTAAATGGCCGGGCGCCGCACCTCGCCGCTGACGCTCACCGTGGTGCCAACCGGCGGCACGAACACGACGTCGCCGTCCTGCAGGTGCGCATCGTCGGCGCTGTCGCCGCGGATCAGCAGATCGTACATGTCCAGCCGCCGCACGGTCTCGCCGCGGCGCTTCAGCTGCACGTTGCGCAGCGAGCCGATGCGCTTGACACCTCCGGCCGCATACAACGCGGAGGTAATCGTGCCGAGCCCGCTGAGCGTGTAAGTTCCCGGACGCCGCGCCTCACCGAGCACGAACACGCGCAGGCCGCGCGTGTCGGCCATGGAGACGCTCGCGCGCACGCCGATCATCTGACGCTGCACCCGCGATTCGATCTCCGCCTTGACACTGGTGAAGGTCTGGCCGGCGACACCAATCGGGCCGATGTCCGGGAGGTTTACCTGGCCCTCGCGGCTGACGGTCAACTTCAGGACCCGATTCATGTTTCCGTATAGCTGTACGTCGAGCTCGTCTCCTGGTCCAACGATGTAACCCGCGGGGACCGGTATCCCGGCGTCGGGTGCGAACGTCGACGGGGTGGCCTGGTTGAAGATGTCGTAGCCGAAGGGCTTGAGGGCAGCGACCCCGGTCTGGCGCAGTGGCAACCGTGTGAGGCGGATCGTGAGGCCGCGCAGTCCAGGCTCGACCCGCAGGCGCAGCGCCGCCTGATCGTCACTGAGCCCGAGCAGCGCGATCGGTGCGAACCCGGGCAGTGTTAGCTCGCCGTTCTTCGACAGCTGGTACGGATTGCGGGAATGGATCTGATCCGCGAGCGACTGCAGACGCTTGGTCTCTTCGTCCGCTGCCGCCGCCCCCGGGCCATTGGCCGGTGTTGGCGCAGGCGTTGCGGCGGGGGTGGGCGCAACTGCGGTGGCGGCGAGCAGGCTCGCCAGAGCGCTGCTCGATCCTCCGCCGGACGCGGCTCCCAGCTGTGGCAGGGTTGGCGCGGGTGCCGGTGGCGGCGCAGCCGGCTTCGGCGCCGGCACGTCCACTTCGACGACCACCCAGTCCTCGCCTTTCAGTCCCGGGAGTGCGGCTTCCTGGGCTTCCTCATCCTGGGCCGCCTGCGGGGGCGCCTGCTCGCCGGCCTGGCGGCGATTGGACATGCCCAGCTTGTCGAGCGTCTGCTTGCCGGTGCTCTGGCCGCCGAGCAGCGCGGTGATCCCGCCGGCCCCCCCGCCCAGCTGCTTCATGATCGCGTCCTGCTGCTCGGGAGTGAGGGACTGGAAGAGCTGCAGCAGGTCGCCGGCGCCGCCGCCCGAGCCGCCGGAGATCTGCGGCAGCACCGGCTGCGAGCAGAGCAGGCTGGCCAGCACGAGCAGGCACGTCGCGAGCGCACTTGGGGCGCGCGGCAGCGTTCGCCTCATCCAGCCTTGCCTGTCAGACATCGTGCCAGCCGTCCTGCAATACAAGAATGCGCGATTGTACTGAAGCCGGCGCGGAGGGGCGCATGAAAGCGGCGGCATGCCATACTGGCGCCCGCCGGGCGAGGCGCGGCGTGCACCCTTCGAAAGAGGCATGAAAAAAGCCGGACCGATCGCGGCAGCCGGGATGCTGCTGGCCCTTGCGAGCGCTGCCGGAGCACGCGGCGTGTCGCCCTATCTGCCGCTCAACCTGGAACCGGAGATCGAGTCGCAGATCGAGCGCGTACTGATCCTGGCCGGTAAGCCCGTCATGCGCCGCCCGATCGCGGCCGCGACGGTGCTCGATGCGCTGCCGAAGGCCTGCCAGATCGACCGGCTGCTGTGCGAGCAGGTCAGCCGTTACCTCTCGCGCTACACCCACACCTCCGACCTCACCCACGCGAGCATCGAAGGTGCCGCGACCCAGGGCACCGATATCACCCTCCCCGACCGCTACGGCCTGCACAACCGCAGCGACTGGGCCGCCTCGGCGAGTCTGTACTGGCAGCCCAGCGACTACCTGCTGCTGGCCGCGGGCGCCGACGCCTACGATGGACGGGTCGACTACACCGGCTCGATGCTCAGTGTTGGATTCAGCAAGGCCCAGCTGGACATCGGCTACAAACCGCACTGGTTCTCCCCGCTCACCGACAGCAGCATGCTCATGAGCAGCGAGGCGCCGACCATGCCCTCGGTGAGCCTCTCCAACTACGAGCCGCTCACGCGCCTCGGCTTCACATACGAGATTTTCGAAGCGCGCATGTCGCAGCAGGACGACATCGTCTACACACCCGCGCCGGGCGGCGTCACGAGCGGCCATCCGCGGCTCGGCGGCCTGCAGCTCGCCATCGAGCCAGTGAGCGGCTGGTCGCTGGGGCTGAACCGCCTGGTACAGTTCGGCGGCGGGGAACGCGGCGGTGGCTCGCCCACAGCTCTGCTGCGGGCGCTCTTCAATCCCTCCAAGGCCCAGCAGGGAGACCAGGCGAGCGATCCCAACGCGGTCAACCAGCAGGCCTCGGTCACCAGCAGCGTCCTGTTCCCGGGGCGCGTGCCGTTCGCTATCTATGCGGAATACGCCGGCGAAGATACCTCCCGCGGCCGCAACATCCTGCTCGGCAACACCGATCTTTCCTGGGGCATTCACTTCCCGCGACTCGCCGAACGCTTCGATCTCACGCTCGAGGCCTCGGAGTGGCAGGACCTCTGGTACACGCACACCATCTGGCTCGACGGCATGACCAACTTCGGTCTGGTCACCGGCAACTGGGGCGCTGATCAGCGGGTGTTCGGCAACGGCGTCGGCGGCCGCAGTGCCATGGCACGTCTTAACTGGGATGCGTCGTTCGGGGGGCAGGTACAGCTGCGCTACCGCACCCTCACCAATGAGAACTATGCGGCCACCGGGTTCCCGCCCATGAACTACCAGCGCTTCCAGGAGCTGTCCATCGGCTACTCGCGTCCCTGGAAAGGCATCATCGTCGGTGGCGAGGTCGACACCGGCAGCGATGTGTTCGGCAAGAGCTTCGGCCGCCTGGCGGGGTTCCTGCGCTATGACGATCCGAAAGGCCACGCCAACGAGGCGCTGCTCGAGGGCGCCGGCGCGGACGACGGCGGCAGCGGCAGCAGCAGCCAGGTGCTCGTGAATGCCGGCGTCAACATGCTGCGCATCCGCACCGATCTCACCGAGCTGACGCCGAAGACCACCGGGCCGTTCACGGCCGGCGGGCATTTCGCACTCGGGGCGCGACGCGGCGTAAGCGAGCACAGTGATCTGGGCGCGCGCGTGGAGTACGACGATCTCGACGGCAAGAGCCTGCTCGGCGTGCGCCTGATCGACTACCGTTATCGTTTCACCAGCCCGCTGGCGATTACCGGCTTCCTGGGCGCGGCGCGCTACGCGCTCGTCACCCCCGCCTACGGCTTCTACTACGGCGCCGGACTGGAGTGGCGCGACCTGCTGCCGCATCTGGATCTGGGCGTGGAGGTGCGCTACTACGACAGCGTAGCGCGTGATCACGTGCTGCCGAGCGACCCGAACACCGCCCGCATCGACAGCTTCTACGACATCTGGGGCGGGGTGGCCGCGCTCACGTACCACTTCTGAGCGCCGCGCTCCGGCCGCGCCGGCGCCCGTGGCGCTGCGCCCTCAGCGGCGCCATTTGTCGATGGTGACCAGCAGCTTCGCAACCGGCGCCGGAGCGGGATGTCCGCCGCTGGGATCCTGAACCGCCGGCGCGAGCTGCTCGCACAGCTTCTTACCGAGCTCCACCCCCCACTGGTCGAAGGCGTTGATTCCCCAGACGACGCTCTGCGTGAGCACGCTGTGCTCGTAGAGCGCGATCAGCCGGCCAAGGGTCGCAGGGTCGAGCTGGCGGAACAGCACGATGCTGTTGGGGCGGCTGCCGGGATGCACCTTGTGAGGCAGCAGCTCTGCGATGCGCGCCGACGGCAACCCCGCCCGCTCCAGCTCCGCACGCACCGTCTCGGCGGACTGGCCGTTGGTGAACGCCTCCGCCTGCGCGAAGCAGCTTGCGATCGCCAAATCCTGCTGCGCCTGATTGCCGCACGAGGAGCGCGCCGGCACCAGGAAGTCGAGCGCCGCGCGCCGGCTGCCCTGGTGCAGCAGCTGGAAGAAGGAGTGCTGGCCGTTGTTGCCCGCCTCGCCCCAGATGACCGCGGCGGTGTCGCACTGCACCGGCTCGCCATCGAGCATCACCGACTTGCCGTTGCTCTCCATCTCCAGCTGCTGTAGGTAAGCGGGGAAGCGCCGCAGCGAGTCGTCGTACGGCAGTACCGCGAGCGTCGGCAGCCCGAGCAGATTCACGTTCCACACGCCGATCAGCCCCATGAGCGCGGGCAGGTTCTCGGCCCACGGCGCGCTGCGGAAATGCTCGTCCACTTCGTGGCCGCCGGCGAGGAAGTCGCGGAAATGGCGCTCGCCCACGGCGATGGCGAGCGATACGCCGATCGATGACCACAGCGAGTAGCGCCCGCCCACCCAGTCCCACATCTGGAAGCGGTATTCGGGATGCACCCCGAATTCGTTCATCGCCGTGGTGTTCACCGACACCGCCGCGAAGTGCTGCGGCACCGCCGCTTCGCCGAGCTTGCCCGCCAGCCAGGCGCGCGCGGTACGCGCGTTGGTGAGCGTCTCGAGCGTGGTGAAGGTCTTGGACGAGACGATGAACAGCGTGGTGGCGGGATCGGCTGATTCCAGCACCTCCGCCAGATGGCAGCCGTCGATGTTGGAGACGAACTCGCACCGCGGGGCACCGCCGGTATAGGCGCGCAGCGCCTGCACCGCCATCGCCGGCCCCAGGTCCGAGCCGCCGATGCCGATGTTGACCACGAGCCGGAATGCCTTGCCGGAGCTGCCCCGGATGGTGCCGCCGCGCACCGCCTCGGCGAAACCGAGCATGCGGGCGCGTTCCGTCATCACCGTGTTTTCGATGTCCGCGCCGCCGATCGCAGCCCCCGCCGGCTGGCGCAGCGCCACGTGCAGCACCGCGCGGTCCTCGGTGGTATTGATGTGCTCGCCGCGCCACATGGCGTCGATGCGCGCGCGCAGGCCGACTGTGTCGGCGAGCTGCAGCAGCTTGCTGAGCGCGATCTCATCGAGCCGCTGGCGCGAGAAGTCCATGAGCAGCCCCGCCCGCTCGCGCGAGAAGCGCTCGAAGCGGCGCGGGTCGCGCTCGAACAGCTCGCTAACGGGCACGGCCGCCAGGCGCGTGGCGTGCGCCTGCAACTCCGTCCACAGAGGCGTGCGCGGACCGGGACGATTCGTGACTATCATGAGCACTCCTTGCGCTGCCGGTGGCGGCCGGCCGCGCGCCGCGTAACCGCTTCAGCCGCGGTAGAACGAGGCGACCGAATCGACCACGTATTGTAGTTGCGTTTCGGTGAGCTCAGGGTAGATGGGCAGCGCCAGAGTCTCGGTCGCGGCGCGCTCGGCCTGCAGGTAGTCTCCCGCCTTACCGCCGAGGTAGGCAAAGCATTGCTGCAGATGCAGCGGCACCGGGTAGTAGATCTCGGTGCCGACGCCGCGCGCGCCCAGATGCTGGCGCAAGGCGTCGCGATCACGCACGCGCAGCACGTACTGGTTGTAGATGTGGCGTACCCCGAGGGAGGCGTGCGGCGTGCGCACGGCTTCCCCGAGCCGCGCACCCTCGAACGCCGCGTCGTAGAAGGCCGCGTTGCGTTGCCGCCCAGCCGTCCAGCCATCGAGGTGCGGGAGCTTGACGTTGAGGACGGCCGCCTGCAGCTCATCGATGCGGAAATTGCCGCCGATGAAGCGATGGTAGTACTTCGGCTTGCCGCCGTGCACGCGCAGCACCTCCATGTGCTCGGCCAGCGCGGCATCGTTGGTCACGCACATGCCCGCATCGCCAAAGGCGCCGAGGTTCTTGGTGGGGAAGAACGACAGGCAGCCGACGGCGCCGAAGCTACCGGCGCGCTTGCCGCGTGCATCCGCCGCGCCGATCGCCTGGGCCGCATCCTCGATCACCTGCAGCCCGTAGGCGTGCGCACTCTGCGTCAGCGGATCCATGTCGGTGACCTGGCCGTATAGGTGCACCGGCACGACCGCACGCACGCGCACGCCGCTGCCGCGGTGCATCAGGTCGCTGCCGCGCTGCTCGCACTCCTTGGTGATGAAGGCCTCAACGGCTGCGGCGCTCAGGTTGAAGGTCACCGGATCGATGTCGCAGAACAGCGGGCGGGCGCCGCTGCGGGCGATAGTCCCGGCGGTCGCGAAAAAGGTGAACGGGCTGGTGATCACGCCGTCGCCCGCGCCGATGCCGAGCGCCATGAGCGCAAGCAGCAGCGCATCGGTCCCCGAGGACACCCCGACGCCGAAGCGGCACTGGCTGTAGGCAGCGACCGCGGCCTCGAGCTCCTTGACGGCTGGGCCGAGGATGAAATGCTGACCGGCGCACACCCGCGCGATCGCAGCCTGGATCTCGCCCTCGAGCGGGCGGTACTGGGGCATCAGGTCCAGGAGTGGCACCTGCATCGCGGGGGCCTCGCGGGATTGGGTGGCGGCCATCACACACGCATCCTGTCAGCGTTGGTATCCGTAGTACTCGCAGAACCAGTCGACGAAGTTCCTCACCCCCACCTCGATGGGGGTGTGCGGCCGATAGCCGACGTCGCGCACCAGGTCTTCGATGTCGGCGTAGGTGTCGGGCACGTCACCGGGCTGCAGCGGCAGGAGCTTCTTGTGCGCCTTGCGGCCCAGGCACTCCTCGATTACCTCAATGTAGCGCAGCAGCTCCACCGGCTGGTGGTTGCCGATATTGTAGAGGCGGAACGGCGCCGAGCTCGAGGCCGGGTCGGGCGCATGCGGATTCCAGTTCGGGTCGGGCTGGGCGACGCGCTCGAGCACGCGCACCACGCCTTCCGCGATATCGTCGACGTAGGTGAAGTCGCGCCGATGGTGGCCGTGGTTGAACACCTCGATCGGTTTGCCCTCCAGGATGTTGCGCGTGAACAGGAACAGTGCCATGTCCGGGCGCCCCCAGGGGCCGTAGACGGTGAAGAAGCGCAGCCCCGTAGTCGGCACGCGGAACAGTGCCGAGTAGTTGTGCGCCATCAGCTCGTCGGCGCGCTTGGTGGCCGCGTACAGCGACAGCGGATGGTCGGCGCTGTTGTGCACCGAGAAGGGCATGTTGGTGTTGGCACCGTACACCGAGCTGGTCGATGCATACACCAGGTGCTCGACGCCGTGATGCCGGCAGCCTTCGAGCACGTTGAGGGTGCCGGTGACATTGCTGCGCAGATAGGCGTGCGGGTCGCTGAGTGAATGGCGCACGCCCGCCTGGGCACCGAGGTGCACGACGCGCGGAAACTTCTCGCGCGCGAACAACGCGGCCATGCCGGTATCGTCGGCCAGGTCGAGTCTGACGAAGCGAAACTGCGCGTGCGCAGTCAGGCGCGCGAGACGCGCCTGCTTGAGGGTGACGTCGTAGTACTCGTTGAGGTTGTCGAGGCCCACCACCTGGTAGCCGCGCGCCAGCAGCGCCTGCGCGGTGTGGTAGCCGATGAAGCCTGCCGCCCCCGTGACCAGCACCTTCATGCGAGTAGTCCGCTGCGGCACGCGCGCGGCGCGCCCCGACGGTTGCGCAGCTGGCCGTGCATGCGCGGGGCCCGTCAGGCGCTCGAGCGCTGCGGCTCGGCCAGGGCTGCGGGCTCGGCGCCGGTGCCCTCACGGCTCTCAAGCGTAGTCCATAGGCACCGCCCGCCGCTCGCCCGGGCGATGATCGCCAGCATCGCCTCGTGCGCCTGCAGTTCCGCGGCGCTGGCGGCCGGCACGGCGAGCGCCACCAGCGTGCGCAGCGGCGCGCGGCTGCTGCGCCCCACCTCCCCGGCGCGCACCGAGGTCTCGGCTTCGGCGAGCGCCAGCGTCCCCTGGCCGCCCGTCATCGCCAGGTACACGTCGGCGAGGATGCGCGCATCGAGCAGCGCCCCGTGCAGCTCGCGTGCGGAGTTGTCCACCGCATAGCGCTTGCACAGGGCATCGAGACTGTTGCGTTGCCCCGGGTGCAGCTCGCGCGCCAGCGACAGCGTGTCGAGCACCTGGCAGAGCGCGCCGATCTGGCGCGGCTCGCCGGGCAGGCGCGCCAGCTCCGCATCGAGGAAGGCGACGTCGAAGGCGGCGTTGTGGATCACCAGCTCGGCGCCGGCGAGAAACGCCAGCAGTTCCTCGGCGATGTCACAAAAGCGCGGCTGGCCGTCGAGGTCGGTGCGCGAGATGCCGTGCACGGCGAGCGCGCCGTCGTCGATCTCGCGTTCGGGGTTGAGGTAGCGGTGGAAGGTGCGCCCGCTCTTGCGCCGGTTCACAAGCTCGACGCAGCCGATTTCGATGACGCGGTGATGCAGCTCGGGCTCGAGTCCGGTGGTCTCGGTGTCCAGCACGATCTGGCGCATGGGGCGCGAGTCTACCTTAACGACTGCCGCTGTAACGCGTCGATTGCTGCGTTGGCGAGCCGGTCAGCGCGCTCGTTGCCGGGCACGCCCGCATGTCCCGGCACCCAATGCCATTCGATCTCGTGACCGGCGCATAGCTCATCGAGCCGCTGCCACAGGTCCTGGTTCTTCACCGGCTTGCGAGCGGCGGTGCGCCAGCCGCGCGCCTTCCAGCCCGGCAGCCACTCGCCGATCCCGCGCCGCACGTACTCCGAATCGGTGTACAGGCGCACGCGCACCGGACGCTTGAGCGCCTCGAGCGCGCGGATCACGGCGGTGAGCTCCATGCGGTTGTTGGTGGTGAGCGCTTCCGCACCGCTGAGCTCCTTCTCGTGCGCCCCCGAGCTCAGCACGGCCGCCCAGCCGCCGGGGCCGGGATTGCCGCGGCACGCGCCGTCGCTGTAGATCTCGATCACGCCGTGCGCGTGCCTCACGCCCGGGAGCGTGTCGTGGGCTTCACGAGTCCGCCGATCACGGCGGGCTTCTCGCGGAAGGCGCGCGCCCTGATCGGAGTCAGCATGTAGACGCGCTTGCGCGCCTTGAGAAGGTAGCCGCCCGCCGGCAGCGGGTAGGTGAGTCCCGGGCGCAGCATGCGGCCGGTGCTCTCGCCGTGCCACAGGCCGCGGCTCCAGGGGCTCAAGTACAGGTAGCGCTGCGCCGCGACCACCTCGAACCCGAGCAGCACCAGCCACTCACGCAGCAGCCGCTCGGACAACACGCGCCGCATGCCGGGCGGGAAGCCGGTGCGGCTCCAGCGCGCCCGCATCCCCCACAGGCTCCAGGGCCGGAACCCGAGCACCAGCAACTGCCCCTCGCCGACCAGCACCCGGGCCACCTCGCGCAGCACGGCGTACGGGTCCGGGGCGAATTCGAGCGTATGCGGCAGCAGCACTGCATCCACGCAGTCGCTGGTCACCGGTAACAGCGAAGGTCTCGCTATGATGTTGGCGCCGCAGGCGATCTCCGGCGGCGCGATCAGGCTCTTGCCGCGCGTGCGCGCGCGGGTGAGCAGCTCGCGCGCGCTGCCCCAGGCCCCGATCTGCAGCAATTCCCAGCCGAAAACGTCCTCCAGCGCCTCGCCGAGGAGCTCGGATTCGGCCGCGAGCAGGGCCCGCCCGAGCGGCGATTCCCACCAGGAGCTGAGAGCCGCGTCACGATCCGGAATGCATGAAGTGCGAACTGGCACGACAGAAATGCTGGCAATGCTATGAAGTTACCGGTTAAATTTCCGCCCTGAGCCCCCGTGCCCCGGCGCGGGAAAGTAGCACGAGGGTATGTAGCTTGGCGACGGCACCCATAGACAGCACAGCTCGCGCCGCGCTGTGGCTGCTGGCCCTCGCCCTCGGGGCCTGCGCGCACGCCCCGCCGCGCCCACAGCCCGCCCTCCCGCAGGTGGTCGAATTGTCGGCCGCGGCTCCCGCCATCACCCTGACGCCCGTCGCAGAACCGCCCCAGGCGGCGGCGGCGGCCGCTGACACCCCCCTCGACAGTACGGCCGCCCCCGCAGCCAGCGCCGATGCCGCCAGCCCCGTGCCCGCTCCGGTTGCGAGCACGCCGGGCCAGCCGGTTGACCCCGCCGGACCCACTCAGGTGGCGGGACTGATGCCGGCGCAGTACGCGGACCTCTTCGATCGCATGCGCGCGGGCTTCCGCCTGCCCGATGAAACCGAGCATGCGGGAGTGGACCAGCAGTTGAGCTGGTACGCCGCTAATCCTGACTATCTGCAGCGTGCCTTCGGGCGCGCGGATCTGTACCTGTATCACATCGTGACCGAGCTCGAGCGGCGCGGCATGCCGCTGGAGATCGCGCTGCTGCCGGTGGTGGAGAGTGCCTTCGAGCCTTACGCCTACTCGCGCGCCAGCGCCGCGGGGCTATGGCAGTTCATTCCCGGCACCGGCTCGATGTACGGCCTCAAGCAGGACTGGTGGTATGACGGGCGGCGCGACATCACCGAGTCGACGCGCGCCGCGCTCGATTACCTGCAGTCGCTGCATGATGAGTTCGACGGCGACTGGCTGCTGGCGATTGCCGCGTACAACTGCGGCGAAGCGCTGGTGGAGCGTGCGGTCGAGATGAACCGCGACGCCGGCAGGCCGGTGGATTTCTGGGACCTGTGGCTGCCGCGCGAGACGCGCGCCTACGTGCCGAAGCTGCTCGCCATGAAGCGCCTGGTGCTCGACCCCGAGGCCTACGGACTGGCGTTCAGCCCGATTGCGAACCAGCCCTACTTTGCGCGCGTTGACACCCTCGGTCAGATCAACCTCAAGCTGGCCGCGGAGATCGCCGGCATCAGCCCCGAGGAGGTCTACGAACTCAACCCGGCCTTCCACCGTTGGGCGACCGACCCGGGCGGGCCGCACTACCTGCTGCTGCCGATCGAGGCGGCGGACGTGTTCACCGAGAACATCACGCAGCTGTCGCCGGATCAGCGCCTGGGTGTTACGCGCTACACCGTGCGGCGCAGCGATTCGCTGGCCTCGGTGGCCAAGCAGTTCCACACCACCGTCAACGTGGTTCGCGAGCTCAACGACATGCCCAGCGGCGGGATATCGGTCGGTGATGACCTGCGTGTGCCGAGCGCGGTCACGGAACTGCCGGCCAAGGTGATGCTGGCCGCGGCGCAGGTCGATGGGCGCGGGCGGCCCGGGCGTCAGCACGTACAGGTGGTGCGGCGCGGCGATTCGCTCTGGACCATCGCCCGCCGCCACGGCATCGACGTGCACACGCTGGCGGTGATGAACGGCATGCAGCCCGGCGATCCATTGCGCGCCGGCCAGCGCATTCGGCTCTCCACCGGCGGCGGCAGTGCTCATCACGCGCGCGCACGGCGCGTGGAGTACACGGTGCGCGAGGGCGACACCGTGACCGGGATTGCGCGGCTGTTCCAGTGCAGCGTGTCGCAGCTGCTCGCCTGGAACGGGCTGTCGAGCCCCTCGCACCTGCATGCCGGCCAGAAGCTGCGCATCCATCTCGGCACGCGCCGCGGCTGACGCGCCGCATGCCGCCGCGCGCGGCACACCTCGCCCGCGCAGCCTTTGCGGCATAATCAGTGCCCGGAGGCAGACACCATGGGATTTCTCGCAGGCAAACGCGCTTTCATCGTGGGCGTGGCGACCGACCGTTCGATCGCGTGGGGCATCGCGCAGGCGATGCACCGCGAAGGCGCCGAGCTCGCCTTTTCCTACGTCAACGACAAGATGAAGGAGCGCGTCGAGCCGCTGGCGGCATCGCTCGGCTCGCGCCTCACCATGCCGCTCGACGTCACGGTCGATGCGCAGGCCGATGCGGCCTTCGAGCTGCTCAAGCGCGAGTGGGGACAGCTGGACATCGTGGTGCACGCGGTCGCCTTCGCCCCGCGCGAGGCGCTCACCGGCAGCTTCCTCAACGCGACCAGCCGCGACAGCTTCCGCATAGCACACGAGGTGTCGAGCTTCAGCCTCACCGCGCTCGCGCAGCGCGCGCAGCCGCTGATGGCCGGGCGCCGCGGCGCGCTGCTCACGCTGTCCTATCTCGGCGCGCTGCGCTCGATCCCCGGCTACAACGTCATGGGGCTCGCCAAGGCGAGCCTGGAGGCCAGCGTGCGCTTCCTGGCCGCGGATCTGGGTCCGCAGGGCATCCGCGTCAACGGCATATCCGCCGGCCCCATCAAGACCCTGGCGGCGGCGGGAATCCCCGGCTTTCGCAAGATGCTGAGCCGCGTCGCGGAGATCTCCCCGCTGCGGCGTAACGTGACGCTGGAGGACGTCGGCAACGCGGCCGCGTTCCTGTGCTCGGATCTCGCCGCCGGCATCACCGGGGAGATTCTGTACGTCGACAGTGGCTTCAGCACCGTCGGCATGAGCTTCCCGCTCGAGGCCGGCGAGGGCTGAGCGCCTACTCGAACGCGTTCGGGTTCTTCTTCACATCCGCGCTGCGGCGTACTTCCTGCAGGTACGCGAGCACATCCGCCGTGCCCTGACGCTGCTGCTCCTGCTGCGCGCGCTCGCTTTGGGCCGCCTTGTCGTGCGCCTCCCCGGTGCGCGCCGCACTCACCTCCAGGACCGCGGCGCCGCCGCCGGTCAGCGACAGCGCGCGGACCTCGGGCTTGCCCGCGGGACGCGCTACGGCGAAGGCTGCATCGCGCACCTGTGTGGGTACCGAGGGATCACCGCGGCCGATGAAGTGGGCCGGATCGGCGCTGACCTTCAATTCCCGCGCTACCGTATCGAAGGAGGCGCCAGTGTCGATCTTGGCGCGCGCCGCCTGTGCCGCCGCGAGCGCCGCCTTGGTGCTCTGCTCCTTGGAGAGTGCGGTGACGATGCCGTCGCGCACCTCGGCGAGCGGCCGCGGCTCGGGCTTGCGATGCTCGAGCACCTTGACGATCACCAGCCGGTCATCGCCCACCAGCACCGGGCCGCCCACCCGTGCGACCGCGAGTGGCGGATCCCCGAACAGCAGTTCCTGCAGCGCGGGAGCCGCGCCCAACGGGGCGCCGCCGGCGCCCTTGGCGAAGCTTGCGATGTCGCCCTGCTGCATGTTGTATTGCTGCGCGAGCGCGCTGACATCCGCACCCGCCTCCTGCAGCTTGCTCTGCAGCTGTTCCTGGATGTCCCCGAAGCGGTCCGTAGCACGGTCGCGGCGCAACTGGGCCTCGAGCTCCTGGCGCGCCTCCTCGAACGACTTGCCCTTGGCCTGCTGGACCTCGTCGAGCCTGATGATGTGGTAGCCGAACTGCGTCTTCACCGGGCCGCGGATCTCGCCCACCGCCATACTGAACAGGGCGTCCGCGAAGGGCTTGACGAAGCTGCTGCGCTCCGCCCAGCCAAGATCGCCGCCGTTGCGCGCCGAGCCCGGATCCTGCGAGTACTGCTTGGCGAGCTCGGCGAAGTCCTTGCCGGCCTTGGCCTGCGCCAGCACCTGCTGGGCCTGCGTCAGCGCCGCGGCGTCGTCCTTACCGGTGATGAGAATGTGCCGCGCGCGGCGCTTCTCGGGGCTCACCAGGCGGCTGCGGTTCTTCTCGTAGGCGGCGCGCAGGTCCGCATCGCTGACCGTCTGCTGCGCGGCGAGTGTCTCGAGGCGCAGCTCCGCGTACTGCAGGTCGACGGACTCGGGCCGCATGTACTGTGCCGCGTGCTCCTTGTAGTACGCCTGCACGGCGGCATCGTCGATGGCGCCCGAGGTGCGGAAGCGGTCCGCGGGCAGAATGAGGTAGCGCACCTCGCGCTGCTGGTCCTCGAGATCGGCGAGGCGCGTCAGCTCCGCCGGGGTGAGAAAGTCCGATACGCGGATGCCGCCTTCGAGCTGCAGCTGCTGCAGATCGGTGCGCAGCTGCTGCTCGTAAGTCTCGAGCGTAACGCCCGCCTGCGCGAGTGCCGCCTTCGCGGCCTGCGGGTCGTACTTGCCGTCCACCTGAAATGCGGGCTCACCCTGCACGGCTTCGAGCAGCGCATGGTTGCTCACGCGGTAGCCGAGATCGTGCGAGCGCTCGGTGACGAGCGCGCGGCGGATCAGGCTTTCCAACACCTGATCCTGCAGCCGCGTGCGCAGCGCCGGCGGGAGCTCCGAGCCTCCGAGCCGCTGTTGCCACATGCTCTGCTGGCGCAGCCATGCGTTGCGCGCATCCTCCAGAGAGATCTTGCTGCCGTTTGCCTCGGCTGCGTAGTTCGAGCCACCGAAGTTCAGATTCACG
>CAZAXR010000025.1:0-60900 GCA_964489185.1 uncultured Steroidobacteraceae bacterium
CAGGTTCTCCGCCATCGCGCTGCAGTTGATGGCGACGAAGGGCTTGTTGCGGCGCGGGCTGCCGCGGTGGATGGCGCGCGCCAGCAGCTCCTTGCCGGTGCCGCTCTCGCCCGTGATCAACACGCGCGCATCGGTGCCGGCCACCATGTGCGCCTGCGCCAGCTTCTCCTCCATGGCGGCGCTGCGCGTGATGATTTCCGCGCGCCAGTCCTCGTCCGAGGCGCCAAAGCCCGAAATGCGCAACGCCTTCTGCACCTGATCGAGCAGCTCCTGCTTGTCGACCGGCTTGGTGAGAAAGCCGAACGCGCCCATCTGCGTCGCCTGCACGGCATCGGGGATGGTGCCGTGCGCGGTGAGCATGATGACCTTCAGTCCTGGCCAGCGGTTCTGCAGCTCCTTCAACAGCCCGATTCCGTCCATCTGGTCCATACGCAGGTCGGTGATCACGAGATCGGGGCGGAAGCGGCTCGAGGCGGCGAGCGCCTGCGCGGCGCTCTCCACCGCTTCCACGTCGTAGCTTTCCGCGCGCAGGCGGATGGTCAGGAGCCGCAGCAGCCCCGGGTCATCATCGACCACGAGGATGCGCGCCTTGCGTTTGCCGGTCTGATTCAAAATCATTTCCTTGGTGTTCACGTTAGCGCCCCGTGCCGGGTTTGCGCTCGTTCAGCGAGCGCTCGATGTTGGCGATGGCGTCGAGTTTCGCGCGAGCCTCGTCCAGTTCCTTGCGCAGGCGGGCATTCTCCTCCATCTCGGTCTGCAGACGGTGATTGGCGCTCGCCATGCGCTCGCGATCGGCGCGCACCGCGTCCGCTTGGAGCCTGCGGTTTTCCGACTCGAGCGTCAAATGGTCGTCAATTTGCGAAAGTTCGAGGAAGGCGAGGGCGCGCTCGGCCGGTAACAGCATCTCCGGGTTGGCGGTGAGCTCGCGCAGCAGCGCCTGGGCCTTCGGCAGGTCCGCGGCCGGATGCCCCTGGGTACCCAATATGAGCGCCAGCCTCAGTTGATGGCTGGGGGTGGGCGCGTTGTCGTACTCACGCTGCGCGCTGGAGACGATTTCCGCCTGCTCAGCGGGGGGTCCCTGCAGCAGCCGCTGCAGCAGCTGCAGGTACTCCGCGAGGATCGTGGAGGCCGTCGCGGCGGGGTTGGGCGGCGGTGGCGGGGGCGGAGCGCGCTGCCCGGTCATGCCCGCGCAGCCGCCGATCAGCAGCGCCGCGAGCAGCGCGCAGCTCATGCCGCGCAACCGCGCGCGGCGGCCTGGTGCCCCGGATAAGCCCAGCATGTCGGCGGCGCCCCCTTCAGGCTGCATGGGCCTGTGCCTTGGCCTCGCTGCTCGCCGGACGGTCGCCGCTGGTGGCGCGTATGGGCATGGTGATGCGGAAGTGCGCGCCTGGGTACTGCCCGTCGACGATCTGCACCGTGCCGCCGTGGGCCGCGACGAACTCCAGCACCACCGACAGGCCGATACCGGTGCCCTTGACCGCGGTACTGCGGGCGGCGCGGCCTGTGTAGAAGGCGTCGAATACGTGACCGCGGTCCTCGGGCGGAATCCCCGGACCGGCGTCGGCGACATCGAGCACCAGCTGTGCGCCGGCCGCGCGGGCCTGCAGGTGGATGGTGCCTCCCTTGGGGGAGTACTTGACGGCGTTCGACACCAGGTTCTCGAGAATCAGGCGGATCTTGCCGCGGTCGGCCACGAGCGTCACATCCTCCACGCGCACATCGAGTCTTACGCGCTGCGACAACAGTGTGAGCTGCTGGTTCTCGAGCACCTGCTTCACCAGCGGCCGCAGGCGGAACTCGGTCGCCTCGAGCCCGACGCTGGAGGTCTGCCAGGCGCTGAAGGAGAGCAGGTTCTCGATCATGCGCTGCAGCTTGATGCCGTTCTCCCGGAGGATCGCCGCCACTTCGCGCTGGTTCGAATCGAGCTCCCCGACCGCCCCGTCCATCAGCAGCTCGGTCCCCTCGCGGATGTTGGCGAGCGGCGTCTTGAGCTCATGCGACATATGCCGCAGGAAGCGGTTGCGCTCGTGAGCGAGCTCGAGCAGGCGCTGGCGCAGCCATTCCAGCTGCCCGCCGAGGCGCTCGAGGTCGTGGGGCCCGGAGACGCTGATGGGATTGGTGAAGGTGCCTTGGCCGAGCTCGCTGATCGCCCGGTCGAGCTGGCGCAGCGGCCTGCCGACTCCGATGGTCAGCACGAACACCGCGACTAGGGCGAGCGGCAGGAACAGCGCCGCCTCCCACAGCAGGCGCTTGCGCGCCTGGAGCGTGCGCTCCTCGAGCGCCGCGACCTCGGCATCGACCTGGTCGTTGCTCTGCTGCGCCACGCGCTCGACCAGCGCCGTGAGCTGCGCGAAGCGCCCGGAAAGGTCCGCGGCCGTGGCCGGGCCGCTATTGGGAGGCGTGCCGAGGACCGTGCTGCGGAGGGCCTGCTGCTGCTGCCCGAGCTCCTCCAGGGTCGCGCGGCTCGCGCCCGCGATGACGCGCTGCAGCTGCTCGCGGGTGGCGCTCAGACGCTCGTCCTGGGTGCGGTACAGCTCCAGAAGCTTCGCATCCGCCAGCACGTTGTACAGGCGGGCGGTGCGCTCGAGGGAGGCGATCTGCCCGAACAGCGCTTGGCTGGCGCGCGCGCCCGTGACGCCCTGGATCACGATCTTCTGGCCGGTATTGGCCAGGTCGCGGATCTGCAGAACGGCCGTCAGAATCGCCACGAGCAGCGGCCCGGCCATGAACACCAGGCCGACGAGCATCAGTCCACTCAATGACTTGGGCCGCCCCCATTGCATGGGCGGTCATTCTACCTAGGGCATGGCGCAACGTCTTAGATAGACGCAGCGTGGCCTGCTCACCACGGCTCGCGCAGCATGCGCTCTTCCCAGCTGAAGGCGGAGCGCACGATGGTGTCGAGGTCATCCAGGCGCGGCCGCCAGCCGAGGACGCTGCGGATGCGCTCCGCGCGCGCCACCAATGCCGCCGGGTCGCCGAGGCGGCGCGGCTCTTCGCGCACGGTCAGCGGTCTGCCGGTGATGCGCTCCACACTCGCGAGGACCTCGCGCACGCTGTGGCCGTGGCCATAGCCGGCGTTGAGTGTCGTCGACGGACCGCCGGCGCGCAGGTAGGTGAGGGCATCGAGGTGGGCGGCCGCGAGGTCCTCCACGTGAATGTAGTCCCGTACCCCGGTGCCGTCCGGTGTGGAGTAGTCCGTGCCGTAGATCATGACGTGTGGGCGCTTGCCCACCGCTGCCTCACAGGCCACCTTGATGAGGAGCGTCGCATCCGGCGTCGCCTGGCCGATGCGCCCGCCGGTATCCGAGCCCGCCACGTTGAAATAGCGCAGCACCGCATAGGTCAGGCGCGAAGCGCGCGCCGCACCGGCGAGCATCCACTCCGACATGAGCTTCGAGGTGCCGTAGGGGTTGATGGGAGCGGTCGGGGTGTCCTCGGCCGCCATGCCGTCGGAGGGCGTGCCGTACACCGCCGCGGTGGAGGAGAACACGAAGTGCCGCACGTTGGCTTCCAGGCAGCACTTCAGCAGCGAGTGCGTAGAAACGGTGTTGTTCTCGTAGTACTTGAGAGGATCCTTCACAGATTCCGGCACGATGGTGTAGGCGGCGAAGTGCATCACCGTGTCGACACCGTAGTCCTTCAGCAGCCGCAGCACCGTATCGCGGTCGCTAACGTTGCCCACCACGAGTGGCGCATCGAGTACCGCCTGGCGGAAGCCCCGCGATAGGTTGTCCAGCACCACCACCTGCTCGCCGCGCCCGCGCAGCTGCAGCACCGCGTGGCTGCCGATGTAGCCCGCGCCGCCTGTGACTAATATGCTGCCTCGCGCCATGGAGCAGCGATGATAAACAAAACCGCAGCCCCCAACCTGCAGCCCTTTGCCGGGCTCACGCCGGAGGTCGTGCTGGACGCTGCCGCGGAGTTCGGTCTGGCGCCCGATGGGCGGCTGTTCGCTCTCAACAGCTACGAGAACCGCGTGTACCAGCTCGGAGCCGGCGAGCAGCTCGTGGTGTTGAAGTTCTACCGCCCGCAACGCTGGAGCGATGCGCAGATCGCAGAGGAGCACGACTTTACCGCCGAGCTGGCCGAGGCGGAGCTTCCGGTCGCAGCCCCGCTCAGGATCGACGGGCAGACCCTGCTCAAGTACCGCGACTATCGAGTCGCGGCCTTTCCGTGGATGCGTGGACGCGCCCCTGAGCTCGATGCGCCCGAGGCGCGGCAGATCCTCGGCCGCACCGTCGCACGGCTGCACCAGGTCGGGGCGCGCCGGCGGTTTACGGTGCGCGAGCGCATCGGCGTGCAGCGCCTCGGGTGGGAGGCACGCGCGCGTGTTCTGGCAAGCCCGCTGCTGCCGGAAGCGCTGCACGAGCGCTACTCCTCGGTGAGCGGGGCACTGCTCGAGCGGGTGACTGCGGCGTTCTCGGCCGCCGCCGACACGCGCGAGATCCGCCTGCACGGTGACTGTCACCTCGGTAACCTGCTCTGGAACGAGCGCGGCCCGGTGTTCGTCGATCTTGATGACTGCGCCATGGGGGTGCGCGTACAGGACCTGTGGATGATGCTGGCGGGGTCGCCGGCCGAGCAGCAGCGCCAGTGGCAGGAGCTGCTCGAGGGGTACCAGCAGTTCGCGGACTTCGACTTCCTGGAGGTGACGCTGATCGAGCCGCTGCGGGCGCTGCGCATGGTGCACCACGCCGCCTGGGTGGTGCAGCGCTGGGCCGACCCGGCCTTTCCGCGGGCCTTCCCCTGGGCGGCCGAGCCGCGCTACTGGGAGGGGCACCTCCTGGACCTCATGGAGCAGATCGCGACCATCGACGAGCCGCCGCTGCTTTCGGGGTGAGCGGCAGCGGGCGGTGCGAAGTGCCGACTCGGTACGTGCGCCGGGGCGCGAACTCGCGTTATTGTTCCAAGCGTGCCTCGGAATATGACTTAATGCCCGTCTCCAACATGTGGATGCTCGCCAGAACCTTCGCCACGCTGCTGGCGGTCCTGGGCCTTCTGTGGGGCTGCGGCTCGGGCAGCAAGTCCGAGGCTACGGTCACCCGCCATGCGCCCGCGCACAGGGCTCTGAGTGCGCCTGACGCCCAGTCGCGCAACATGGTGAGCGCCGTCGGCGACCCGAAGGGCGCGGCCGTCCCGCTGCAGGTGAAATTCCAGCTGCGCTCGCGCCCAAAACCCTCCGAGCCGGTGGAAGTCGACATCCAGATCACCCCGGTGTCCGGCAGCGTAGACCGCGTCTCGGGCACCATGCAGGGCGAGGATGGGCTGGAGCTTGTGGAGGGCGACAAGATCGCACCCCAGGAGCGCCCCGCCGAAGGCGTTCCCATCACTCATACGGTGAAGGTGCTGCCCAAACGCGACGGCATCTTCACCCTCAGCGCTCAGCTGGCCGTCGATTCCGCCGGCCAGACGATCAAGGAAACCTTCTCCATTCCCGTCATTGCCGGGGCGGGCCTTCCCGACCTGGACAAGCCCGCCGCCACATCCGGCGGGGCGGCACCGGCCGGTCCGCCAGGCAAGGCAGTGCCGCTCCCCAAGCCGACGACCACTGCTGCGGCGCAGTAGCCGAACGGAGCGAGCGGCGCCGTTCGCGGCTTCTGCGGCCACTGAACGGAATCGGGAGGGGGTTCACGGGGGAAGCAGGGGGCGCCCCGTATGATCTGGATCGGGTTTTACTGCCTCCATTATGTCAAAGCCGCAGCCCATCCGGACGCGCCCCGACTCGCCCGAGACCCCGCCGGGGCAGACCACGACGCTCGTTCGGGCTGAGCCCCACTCCCACACCGAGACGCATCCCGAGTGGCACCCGCAGCTGCGCGCGCACCTGAAGGAGCTGCAGCTGCGCACCGGCAGCGCGAGTCCAGATCTGGCGATGCTGCTGCGCCTGGTAAACGATCATTACGAGACCATCGAACGCGAGCGGCGCGGGATCGTCGAGTCCATGCGTCTCATGGCGGACGAGGCGCGCGCACTCGCGCACGAGGCGCGCGAGCAGAGCTCCGAACACCTGCAGGTGATCCTCGACCACATCAAGGACGTGGTGCTGGCGCTCGATGAGGAGGGAGTCATCCGCACTTTCAACCCGACCGGCGAGCGCGTGTTCGGCTACGCCGAGGCCGAGGTCGTCGGGCAGCGGATCGATCTGTTGATCCCGACACTCGCCCAGGGAGAGACCATCCCCGAGGCGCTGCAGCGCTTCGCCGCCAGCGCCGGCGACACTGCGCTCGATCTGGCCGCGCGCGAGCTGTGGGCGCGGCGCAAGAGCGGCGTGAGCTTCCCGGCCGAGATCGCGGTCAGCAAGGCGCCGCTGTCGCGCCGCGAGATGTTCGTGCTGTGCCTGCGCGACGTCACCGAGCGGCGCGAGTCCGAGCAGGCGATGCGCGAGAGCGCCGCGCGCTACCGCCTGCTGGTCGATCACGCACCCGAGGCCATCGTGGTGCTGGATGTCGACACCGGCCGCTTCATGGACGCGAACGACAAGGCCGAGAAACTCTTCGGCCTGGAGCGTGCCCGGCTCCTGGAGCAGGGCCCGATTGACCTGAGTCCCGCGCAGCAGCCCGACGGCGCGCCCTCTAAGGAGCGTGCGCTCGCCTTCATCCAGCAGGCGCTGGATGGGGCCGTGCCGGTGTTCGAATGGGCGCACTGCGATGCGAGTGGGCGCGAGATCATCTGCGAGGTGCGCCTGGTGCGCCTGCCGAGCGGCAACCGCCGTCTGGTGCGCGGCAGCATCGCCGACATCTCCGAGCGCAAGCGCGCCGAGCGCATGGCCGCCGCCGAGCGCAAGGTGTTCGAGCAGGTGACGCGCAACGCCCGGCTGCCGGAGCTGCTCGCCTCGATCACGCGCATGATCGAGTCGGCCGCCGCCGGCACGGTCTCCTCGGTGAGCGTGCTCGCCGAGGACCGCCAGGCCTTCTCCTACATGGTGGCGCCGCGACTGAGCGACGGGCTACGCCTGGCGCTCGAGCGCGTGAGTGTCGGCATTCGCAACGGCTCGTGCGCCGCAGCCGTATACCTCGACCGCCAGGTGCTGGTGGCCGATGTCAGCAAGGATCCGTTCTGGCTGGACCGGCGCGAGCCGCCGCTCACCGCCGGGCTGCGCGCGGCGTGGTCGACCCCCATCAAGGCCGCCGGCGGCCACGTGCTCGGCTCGCTCGGCGTGTACCGCGCCGAGCCCGGACTGCCCACCCCGGCGGAGTCGCAGGCCATGGCGCGCGCCGCGCAGCTCGCCGGCATCGCCATCGAGCGGCGCCTGGCCGAGGAGGCGCTGCGCACCAGCGAAGCCAAGTTCCGCGGGCTGTTCGAGAGCATCGCCGAAGGGGTGTATCAGAGCGGGCGCGACGGACGGCTGCTGTCGGTCAATCCCGCCTTCGTCTCGATGCTCGGCTACGGCAGCGCCGAGGAGGTCTATGCGCTGCCCTCGGCCGCGGCGCTGTACTGGAATCCGGCCGACCGCGCCGAGTTTGCGCGCCGTGTGGAGGCGGAAGGGGAGATCCGCGATGCGGAATTCCTCATGCGCCGCCGTGACGGTCAGCAGCTGGTGATCCTGGAGAACGCGCGCCCGATGCGCGATGGCGCCGGCCGCATCGTCGGCTACGAGGGCACCATCGCCGATATCACCGGGCGCAAGCGCGCCGAGCAGGCGATGTTTGCCGAGAAGGAGCGCGCGCAGGTGACGCTGCAGTCGATCGGCGACGCCGTGATCAGCACCGACGCGGAAGGGCGGATCGAGTACATCAACCCGATCGCCGAGAGCCTCACCGCCTGGAGCCTTTCGGAGGCGCGCGGCCAGCCGATCGGGGCGGTGCTGAAACTGGTGAACGAGCTCACCCGCGACCCGCTGGAGAACTCGCTCTCCGGCGCCCTCGGGCGCAGCGGCACCGGGGCACCGGCCGACCACGCGGTGCTCATCACCCGCACCGGCAGCGAGGTAGCGATCCAGGAATCAGCCGCCCCCATCTGCGACCGCGCCGGCCAGGTGATCGGCGCGGTGGTGGTGTTCCACGACGTGACCAAGGAGCGGCGCCTGAGGCGCGCGCTCTCCTGGCAGGCGAGCCACGATGCGCTCACCGGTCTGATTAATCGCCGCGAGTTCGACAACCGCCTGCACGCGGCGCTGCTGTCGGCGCAGCGCGGCGAAGGCTCGTACGCATTGCTTTACATCGACCTCGACCAGTTCAAGGTGGTGAACGACACCTGCGGCCACCAGGCCGGCGACCGGCTGCTGCGCGATGTCACGGGGCTGCTGCACACGCGCGTGCGCGCCTCGGACACCATCGCGCGCCTGGGGGGTGATGAGTTCGGCGTGCTGCTCGAGGGCTGCACGCTCGAGCAGGCGACGCGCATCGCCGAAGGAGTGCGCCAGGCGATCCGCGACTTCCGCTTCGTGTGGGGCAGCAGCACGCTGTCGGTGGGCGCGAGCATCGGCATCGTGCAGATCCGCGCCGAGACCGAGAACGTGGCCAACGTGATGAGCGCCGCCGACATCGCCTGCTACGCCGCCAAGGACGCCGGCCGCAACCGCATCCATGTCTACGAGGCCGACGGGGTGTCGCATCGGCATCGCGAGATGCACTGGGTGGCGCGTGTGACCCGCGCCGCCGAGGACAACCGCCTCGAGCTGTTCTTCCAGCCCATCATGGCGCTCAGCGGTGCCGGGCACGAGCGCGGCTTTCATGAGCTCACGGTACGGCTACGCGACGACGACGGCGTGCTGGTGCCCCCTTCCGAGTTCATCCCGGCGGCCGAGCGTTACAACGTCATGTCGGTGCTGGACCGCTGGGTGGTGGGGCAGGCGATCGAGCTACTGCGCGAGCGCCAGCGCCGCGGCCAGCAGCTGCCGCTGCTGGCGGTGAATCTGTCCGGCACCTCCCTCAACGAGCAGTCATTCGTCGACTTCGTGCTGCAGAGCGTGGGCGACCCGCAGATCGCCGCCGCGCTGTGCTTTGAGATCACTGAAACGGCCGCCGTCACCAGTCTGTCCAATGCCCGCTACCTGATGGCGGAGCTCAAGGGCCGCGGCTGCAAGTTCTCGCTCGATGACTTCGGCACCGGCGTCTCGTCGTTCGTGTACCTGAAGACCCTGCCGGTGGACTTCCTCAAGATCGACGGACAGTTCATCAACCACATCGCCCAGGACCCCATCAACCGCAGCATGGTCGAGGCCATCGGCAAGGTGGGGCGGGCGCTCGGCATCGCGACCATCGCCGAGTGCGTCGAGAGCGAGGCGGTGCTCGCAGAGCTCAAACGCATCGGTGTGGATTTTGCGCAGGGCTTCTTCCTGGCCTATCCGCAACCGATCGCGCAGCTGCCCCGCTGAGCAGGGGCCCCCAGGGGCGGCGCAGCCCCTCGAGCAGCAGCCTTTCCGATTGCGCGATCTGAACGTGCCGACCGGCGGGCCGGCGCCGCCAAGGGTCCTCATCGAACGTCGGAGTTACGCGCGGCGCGTGCATCGCAAGTGATCGGCGCTGCTGCGAACACGGCCGCTTCGGGGTGGCTGCCTCATTGATGGCTACATGGCGGTGCCATGGCGAGCGCCAGACCCAACCCAACAAGGGGGTAACAGCAGCCGGCGCCCGAAACGGCGCGGCCGGGCGTTTCAGTGTGCAGGCGAGCACCGGCAACGGTAGGGACCGGAGGGTTACGCCGTTACGATCAGTTACAATTCGGGAACGCGCATGCAGGTATTATGAAAAATACGTGCCAGCCACGCCCGGGCAATTAGTGAGCCTAGATGAACCAGGTTGCCAAGCCGCTTACCTCCGCCGTTAAGCGCTCGCTCGCCCGGCTCGGCATCGAGGTGCATCTGGTGCGTCATCACGACTGGACCGATCTGGCCAGCTTCATTCCCTTCGAGGCCACCCTCAAGGCCGCCGCCGATGCCGGACTATCGGTTGGCGACTACATCGACGGGGTGATGAACAAGATCCCGGGGGCGACCCAGGAAACAATTAGGCGCATGAAGGAGCTCGGAGTGTTTGCGGGCCGTATCGAGACGGTGCTGGAGATTGGGCCGGGCTCGGGCCGCTATCTGGAGAAGACCATCGCCGAATGCGCACCGAAGCGCTACGAGATCTACGAGACCGCAGACAAGTGGGCGCATTGGGTAGAGCAGAAGTATGGCGTGCTGCGCCAGATCACCTCCGGCTCGAGCCTCGCGTCGACGCCGTCAGCCTCGATCGATCTGGCGCAGGCCCACAAGGTCTTCAGCGGCATGGACCTCATGGGGACTCTGAATTACTGGGCCGAGATGGTGCGCGTGGTCCGACCCGACGGTTACGTGGTGTTCGACATCGTTACCGAGGCGTGCCTGGAACCGGAAACCGTCGGCCGCTGGATCGCGAGCGGGCTCAACACCGGCTCCTACCCGGCCGCCGTGCCGCGCACCAGCGCGTTGCACTATTTCGAGAGCCAGGGTTTTTCGTGCGTGGGCTCGTTCCTCATCCCGATGGGTCCGGGCACCACCGAGGTGTTCGTGTTCCGCAAGCGCTGAGCGCTCACGCGCACTCGCCGTAGTGCGAGACGCTGCGTGTGGACTTCCTGAAGTTCGACGAGCGGTTCATCCACCACATCGCCCGGGACTCGAGCAACCACAACATGGCGGAGGCCACCGGCAAGGCGGGACGGGCGCTCGGCATCGCGGACCATCGCCGAGCGTGTCGAGAGCGAGGCGGTGCTTACCGAGCTCAAGGGCGTGGGCGTGAAATTGCGCACGCTGTCTTCCGCGCCCATCCGCAGCTGACCGCACAGTTGCCGAGGTAGGGCCGCCGGCGGTCCGATTCTGAATGGTGTGCGCGCCAACGCGCGCGTAGAATGCGCGCTCCTTTTTTGCCGCACCGGGAAGCGTGTTGAAATCCTCAGCCTCAGTCGCGCTGCCTCTCGTGCTCGCCGGCGCTGCGGCCCTCGCCGCAGCGGGGAGCGCCGCTGCCGCCACCGCACCCGCTCCGGAGATCGTCGCCGCGCAGCTGCGCGATGCGGCGCTGGCCGGTCACGATATCGCCTACTCCTGGGTGAGCGAGCTCACCACGCGCTTCGGGCCGCGCCCGGCGGGCTCTGGCAACGAGCAGCACGCCGCACAGTGGGCGGCGGCGCGTCTCAAGGCGCTCGGCTTCGACAACGTGCACATCGAGAGCTTCCCGCTCAGCGCCTGGGTGCGCGGGGCGGAGAGCGCGCAGCTCGTTAGCCCCGATCCGCAGCCGCTGGTGATCGCCGCGCTCGGGGAGTCCCCGCCCACCCCGCCCGGCGGGCTCGAGGGCGACGTCGTCATCTTCCCGACGCTGGAGGAGCTCAAGGCGGCCGCCAGCGGCTCGCTGAGTGGCAAGATCGCGATGGTGGCGCAGCGCATGGTGCGCGCGCAGGACGGCTCCGGATATGGCGTGGCAGTCACAGCGCGCGTCGACGGACCGCACGAAGCCGCGCAGCGCGGCGCCATCGCGTTCCTGCTGCGCTCGGTGGGCACCGACAGTCACCGCCTCGCCCACACCGGCACCACGCGCTACGTCGAGGGCAAGGTGCCGGTGCCATGTTTCGCACTGAGTGCGCCCGATGCCGATCAGATCGAGCGCCTGGCGGCGCTCGGCCAGGAGGTGCGGGTGCGGCTGTACTCCAGCGCCTCGTACGTACCGGACGCCCATTCGCAGAACGTGATCGCCGAAGTGCGCGGCCGCGAGCGGCCCGAGGAAGTGGTGCTGCTCGGGGCGCACCTCGACAGCTGGGATCAGGGGACCGGCGCCATCGACGATGGCACCGGCACCGCCATCATCACCGCCGCCGCCAAGCTCATCCGCGACCTGCCGCATCACCCGCGCCGCACGGTGCGCGTGGTGCTGTTCGGCTCGGAGGAACCGGCGCAGCCGCAACCCCCCGGCGGAGCTTTTGGCGGGCATGCTTATGCAGACGGCCACCGCGCGGAACTTGCCAGCCACGTGTTGGCCGGCGAGAGCGACTTCGGCACCGATCGCATCTTCCGGGTGGAGCTGCCACAGGCAGCTCTCGGCACCCCCTTTGCGAAACTGGTGCAGAAGGTTCTCACCCCCATCGGGGTGCTCGCCGTTTCGGAACCGGCCAAGGACCCCGGCACCGATGTCGGACCTGCGGTGGAGGCGGGGGTGCCGGCCTTCGCGCTCTTCCAGGACGGCATGCACTACTTCGACATCCACCACACCGCGGACGACACGCTCGACAAGGTGGATCGCGCGCAGCTCGACCAGAACGTCGCTGCCTGGGCGGCACTGGTCTACCTCGCCGCTGACAGCGACGTGAACTTCCGGGGCGGCGCGCCAGGCGGCTCCTGAGGCAACGCTGCTCACATCGCAGGCGCGGGCGGCAGCTGGGCGGGGTTCATCAGCCGGTGTGAGAGCGGCCATACGCGCATGCGTTCAGCATGCTTTTCAGATGCTTAGCGTGGCATTTAACCTCTTCTGCCGGCCCGGTCGGCGCGCGGTGCGCGTGGCCCTGAAGTGCGGGGGCGGCCGGAGGTAAACTCATTACCCGTATGCTCGAGCTGCGCGCGCAGACCTTTCAGGAATGCTTCAACAAGCGCCATTTCCTGCTGCGTCACGAGCTCACGGGGCATCCGCTGTTCGAGCTGCCACGGCTGATCGAGCTGGCGCGCGACGCGGCCGCGAGTCGGCCGGATGATCTGTACTACGACGCCGGCGTCACCAACATCGGGGAGCGCTGGGGCAAGTCGCCGTGCGCCTTCCCCATCGACGAGACCATCCGGCGCATCGAGAACGCGGGGGCCTTCATCATCCTGAAGCGCGCCGACACCGACCCCGCGTACCGGCAGGTGCTCGAGCGCTGCATGTCGGACTTGCTGGAAGTGTCCGGACGCGAGCTGGAGCGCAAGATGCGGCGCAAGGAAGTGATCATCTTCGTCACCTCACCGCGGCGCATCTCCACCTATCACATCGACAGCGAGACCAATTTCCTGCTGCAGGTGCGTGGCGAGAAGGACATCAGCATCTTCAGCAAGTACGACCGCGAAGTGCTGCCCGAGGAGGAGATCGAGCGCTTCTGGATCGTGGATCGCAACGCCGCGGTCTATAAGCCGCACCTGCAGCACCGCGCCGACGTGATCCGTCTGGTGCCCGGCAATGGGGTGCACATCCCGGTCAACTGCCCGCACTGGGTACAGAACGACGACAACATTTCCGTTTCGGTCAGCATCAACTATCACAGCTGGGACCGCGACTACGCCCACCTCTACTGCGCCAACTATTACCTGCGCACGAAGCTGGGGATCCGGCCGACACCGCCCTGGAAGTCGTCGCTGCGCGATGCGGTCAAACGGCCCTTGGGCGCACTGATGCTGAAGTACAAGGACGCGCGTTATGGAGCAGTGCGCAAGCCCTAGGGCACCACCCTCAACAACCGCAGAGCCGGCGCCGCACGGCCCCGCACCCAGGCTGCAGATCGACCCGCAGCGTTTCACAGCATGCTTTGACCGCGAACCGTTCGCCTTCACCCACAACCTCGCCACCCTCGGACTGTTCACCTCCGCAGCCCTCGGCGAGCTCGCCGCGCGCTACGCGGGCCACGCGCGCGATTACTTCGTGTCCACCGGGGCGCGCTCGGCCGGCACCGCCTTCACCGCCGTGAAGCATGGGCAGTACGGCATCGAGGAAGCCATGCGGCGCATCGATTGCGTGCCGGTGCGCGTGCTGTTCAAGCGCCCCGAGAACTACAGCCCCGTGTTGCGCCGGCTGTTTGAAGAACTGTTCGAGCAGGTTATCCGCCTGCGCGGCGGACTGCGCGGCGAGCAGGTGGTGCGGCGCGAGGCCGGGCTGTTCGTTACCTCCCCGCATTGCATCACCCCGGTGCATTACGACCCCGAGATCGCTTTCTTCACGCAGGTGGAGGGCGAGAAGACCTACCATATTTATCCGCCGGCAAGCCTCACCGAGGCGGAGCTCGAGCGCTTCTACCGGCGCGGCATCGTCAGCATCGCGGAGGTGGACCTGCAGCGGCGCGACCCGCACCAGGAGCACGTGTTTCACCTCGGGCCGGGAGACGGCTTGCACCAGCCGCAGAACTCAGCGCACTGGGTCGAGACCGGCGCGCAGCGTTCGATCTCATACTCATTCGTGTTCGAGACTGACCTGACGCGGGCGCGCGGCCGCACCCGCGCCTGTAACTACTGCCTGAGGCGCGCTGGGCTCAGCCCGGCTGCCCCGGGCCGCTATCCGGGCCGCGACGCCGCCAAGGAGCACGCGGCGCACGCCTTCTTCCAGCTGCGCAGGCGTTACTGGAACGTGATGGGCCGGATCAAGGGCTGGTGAGGATTTGCTGGCCTGCCGGCCAGAACAACCGCCGTGCCTGCATGAGGTCTGTCGCCGGCGGCCGGCAGGCTGAAGGTGAACAGGTCCTGCCCGGCGAGTACGGCGATGACCTGGGAGTCGCCTGCGCGGTAACTCATCGGCGGAGCGCTGATCTGGCCACCGGTTGCGAACGACCACAGTTCCCTGCCGGTTGCCGCATCGAGGGCGTAGAGGCGCGGCCCGTCGGAGCCGAACAGCAGGCCGCCGGCGGTTGCCAGCAGGCCGCCGCGGGGCGCATCGGTCTCGGTGAGGTTGCGCCGCTCCCAGCGCACCTGCGATGTCAGTGGATCGATGGCACGCACGTAGGCGGCGGCCGGTTCGCCCTCGGCGATCCGGGCCGCGCCGCCGGTGTACATGCGCCCGCGCTCGACGCGCGGCGGGGATGAGCTGTCGAAAAACAGGCCGCCCTGCTCCAGCACATTGGCGTAGTACAGCTGCGCGGTGGGGCTGTAGGCGGAGGGCCACCAGTTCGTGGCGCCGCTGACGCTCGGGTACAGATAGACCCCCTCGGGGGTGGGATCGGAGTTGGCGACCCGCAGCGGCCGGCCCGCACCGGAAAGGCCCGTCGCCCAGGTTTGCTTGGCGTAGGGAGCGCCGCGGATGAAATGACCGTTGCGGCGGTCGAGCACGTAGAAGAAGCCGTTGCGGTTGGCGACCGCGAGCAGTTTGCTGGTGTCGCCGCGCTCTTTGACGTCGATCAGCGCCGGGGTCTGCACCGAGTCCCAGTCGTGATCGTCGGCTGGGTTGAACTGGAAGTACCAGGCGAGCTTGCCCGTGTTGGCTTCGAGCGCCACCACCGAGTTGGAGTAGAGGTTGTCGCCGGGGCGCAGCCGTCGGTTGTAGTCGGGAGCCGCGTTGCCGACGCCCCAGTACAGCAGCCCCAGTTCCGGGTCGTATGCTCCGAGGCCCCAGGCCGCGGCGCCACCGGTCCGCCACGACTCGCCGCCCCAGGTCTCATTGCCCGGCTCCCCCGGCTCGGGCACGGTGTGAAACACCCAGCGCTGCGCGCCGGTCGCCGCGTCGTAGGCCGCGATGAACCCGCGGACCGGGAAGTCACCGCCCGCCGTGCCGAGGATCACCTGGTCGCCGACCGGCAGCGGCGCCGAAGTCATGCTGAAGCCCGCCGAGTAGTCGGCAACCTGCGTGTCCCACAGCAGCGCACCGGAGCGGGCATCGAGCGCCAGCAGATGCGCATCCAGCGTTGCCAGATAGACGCGGCGTCCAAACACCGATACCCCGCGGTTCGAGCTCAGGCAGCACAGCCGCAGATCGGCAGGCATCGGGTGCTGGTACTGCCAGATCTGCGCGCCCGAGCGGACGTCCAGCGCCACCACCGTCGAGGGTGGCAGCGTCAGGTACATGTAATTGCCGATGACGACCGGGGTGGACTCATTCGGAGTAGGGGTCGAAGGGAACTGGTGTACCCAGCGCACGGCCAGACGGGCGACGTTGGTGGTGTTGATCTGCGGGTCGCGCGAGAAGCGCTGTCCGTTGTACGAGCCTCCGGGCAGGCGCCAGCTCGCCTGCGGCGTCGTCGAGTCCAGCAGCTGTGCCGCGGTGGTCTCGTCGGCGACGAGGTCACCAAGCGCTGCGGCGCGTGCGGCGTCAGTGCTGGCATGCGCGTGCAGCTCGTGCAGGTAGGCGATCACGCGCCATACGTCGGGTCGCTCAAGCAGACCGCCCTGCATGGCAGTTCCGGGAATTCCGCGCGTCACGGTGCGATAGATCGCCCAATCGCTGTCACCGTGGCGCAGCATGCTGCCAGATAGCTGCGGGGCCAGGCCGCCTGCGGCGGCGGTGCCGTGGCACTTTGCACAGCGCAGGGCGAACAGCTCCTTGCCGCGTGCGCGATCCGCAGGCGAGGTGTCCGGGTCATCGAGCGAGGAGTACGGATTGCCTGAGACCGCCAGGCGATGCAGCTGGAACACCGCATCCGGCCGCACCAGCTCGTAAAGGTCCTTCCAACCGACGTCCTGCAGCGTCCCGGTGACTTTGCGTGCCACCACGACCCCGCGCCAGCGGGTGGCCGGCACGATCAGCACGACCGCGCCGAGTGCACTGAACACCAGCGCCACAATGCCGAGGCGTATCAGCCTTTTCATGCGCGCACCGCGAGTGGTGCAGCGGATGGTCCGTTGCAGGGGACGGTCATGCTCTGTGTTGCCTGGTCAGGCAAGGAAACGCAGCACGGCGCATGCGTTTCCAGGTTGCTGCCAGAGTGTGCGCTGGCTCACAGCATTGATGCTGTCATAGTCAGCCGAAGCGGACGATGCAGCACATCACGGAACTTCCAACGACCGAGTTAACTAAACGTGGACCCCCGTCGGCGCTGGGGTACAGCGGGCCACGCGGGCCGTTAGCAGCGTGTTAGGAGTTAGGAAAACGGGTGCCGCAGCACATCGGCGAGGAGCTTTTCGGTCTCGAAGATCTCGATCCGGATGCCGTTGCGGGTACGCCACCAGCTGTCGGGATCGAACTCGGAATAGCGGGAATAGTGGACGATCACGCGCGTGCCGGAGCCCCGCAGACTGCGCTCGAGCATGCGGCGCGCGCGCCGCGAATGATCGGTGGTGCTGACGAACAGCACGCTGTGGTAGCCCTGCTCGGTGCACCAGCCCCGCAGTACCGCGCCCTCGTCGGTGGTGCCGGCGACCTTGCGGGGGATGACGGCGACGTTATCGATCCCGAGCGCATGCAGCTGCGCGGTGGAAACCGCGGCGCGGTTGCTGTAGGGGACGCCGCGCCGCACGAACTCGCTGTCGACGGCGTCCGGCGGATCGGCAAACAGCGCTATCCGATTGGCCACGCCGGCGTGCACCAGGTCAGCAGCCTCGAGGACCCCGGCCCCGTCGGCGTCGACCGCAATAACAATGACGTCGGCCCGCGGTACGTTGTCTTGCGCGACCAGGGCCCAACCCGCCGCGCGCAATAGGACGTTGCGTGTGAGCGGAACGGCCAGCAGCACGATGCCGATCAGCAGGCCACCCAATGTGACAGGAAGCAGCCAGCGGCTGAGCGAGGCGCGCCAGGACATAACCTGATATGAGCCCGCAGTATCGAGGGCAGAGCAGATATTACCGAAGCGGGCGCACGGCCGGGACGCCGGGCCCCCCAACCGGCCGGGCCTGCCAGTCGACGATGCTAAGATCGGCGGCGCAGCCATGACACTTGCCGCCCTGGAACAACTCGAGCAGCGCAAGCTTCAGGCTCGGGTGTGCATCATCGGGGCCGGCGCTGCTGGCATAACGCTCGCCTGCGAGCTCGAGGGCTGCGGCTTCGACGTGCTGCTGCTCGAGGCCGGCACGCTGCGCCCGCGCCTGGAGCTGCGCGACTACTATCAGGGACAGGCGAGCGCGCCGCATCCTGACCCGGCCGAATTTCGCCGCGCGGTATTCGGCGGCACCACCGGTCTGTGGGGTGGGCGCTGCGTACCCTTTGATCCCATCGACTTCGAGTCCCGCCCGTACGTCACCGACAGCGGCTGGCCGATCCGCTACGAGGCGCTGGCCGAACACTACCCGCTGGCGCTGAGTTACTGTGACGCGGGCAAGTTCGACTTCAGCATCGCCGGCTCACTGCAACCGGCGCGTCCCACCATCAGCGGTTTTGACGGCGATGACATCGTGCGGGCCGATTGCATCGAGCGCTACAGCCTGCCTACGGACTTCGGCAGCCGCTACCGACAGAGAATCCGCGACGCGGCAAACGTCACCGCCGTCCTCGGTGCGCGCTGCGTCCGGCTGGTAAAGGCCCCGGGTGAGGACCGCATTGCAGCCGCGGAGGTGGCCGATGCCTCGGGCGCGCGGCGCGAGGTGCGCGCCGAGGTATTCGTGCTCGCTACCGGCGGCATCGAGGTGCCGCGCCTGCTGCTGGCCTCCGATGCGGCCGGCGTCGGTTTCGGCAACCGCAGCGACCACCTCGGCCGCCATTACATGTGTCACTTTGAAAATACCTGCGGCCGCATCGTGCCGCGCGGCGCGCGCGTGGTATTCAGGTTCGAGCGCACCGTCGACGGGGTGTACTGTCGCCGGCAGCTGCGCTTTACCGAGGGCGCCCAGCAACGCTATCGATTGCTGAACACCGCGTTCCGCCTGCACTTCCCCAGCTACTCCGACGCCACGCATGGCAGTGCGGTAATGTCCGGGATCTACCTCGCCAAGTCACTGCTGATACCCGAGTACCGGGCCATCCTGCAGCAAAGCGCGGAGGCTGTCCCGTCCTCAACCGCTGCGCACCTGCGCAATGTCATCACCGGGCTGCCGCAGTTACTGGCCTTCACCGCGCAGTGGCTGGTGCGCATCCGCCTTGCGCGCCGCAAGCTCCCCTACACGCTCGTGCCCAATGCCGACGGCAGCTTCCCCCTGGAGTTCAATTCCGAGCAGTCCCCGCTGGCGAGTAACCGCATCACGCTCGCTAAGGAGACTGACCGCCACGGCATGCCGCGCGTGCAGATCCAGTGGCGCCTGAGGGCAGAAGACGCAGACTCAGCCTGTCGCGCCTTTGCGCTGCTCAAGCAGTCGCTCGAGCGCAGCGGCTCGTGCGAGGTGCAGTTTGATGAAGCGCGACTGCGGGAGCGCATCGCCCGCTCCGGGCCGCTCGGCGGTCACCACATCGGCACCGCGCGCATGGCGGCCAGCGAGGCTGGCGGGGTGGTGGACGGCAACTGCGCGGTGTTCGGGCTGCCCAACCTGTTCGTGGCGAGCTCGGCGGTGTTCCCCACCAGCGGTCACGCCAATCCGACTCTGTCGATCGTGGCTCTGGCGGTGCGGCTGGCCGCTTACCTGCGGGCCGGCATGGCTCCCTGAGGGGTCGTCCGGAACCAGGCCGCGCACTCCTGGAGCGCAGCTGCGCGCGGTCGCCAGCGCATCGCGAGAAGCTCTTCGGCGCGGCGCACGTCCATGCGGATGTCGTGGCGGAACAGCTTGACCAGCCACGAGCGGATGGCTGGACGCGCGCGCACCGGTGCCAGTCCCCCGGCGAGGATCTCCGCGCCCTTGAGAAACGGCGCGAACAGCGTCGTCTCGAGACGCAGCCGCGCCGCAGAGATGCGCACCGGTGGCGTGCCCAGTGCAGCGGCGTACTCGCGGAAGTAGTCGTTCCAGGTCGGCGGCGCCGGATCTCCGAGGTTAATCGCCGTGCCCGCAAGGCGGCGCTCGATGGCACTAACGATGGCACCGGCCACGTCATCGACGTGCACCAGATTGCAGCTGCCCATGCCGTCGGCGCCCAGATCGCCCAGACGTCTGCCGACGAGCAGCCGCGCAATCCGGTCGGTCCACCAGTCACTGCCTGGCCCGTAGACGATTCCGGGCCGTAGCCGCAGCACGAACGGCAAGGGTGCAGCGAGCTTCTCGACGGCCGCCTTGGCGGCGCTGTAGTCGGTGAGATCGCCGAGCAGGGGCTGATCCTCGTGCACCACACCCCGCACCGAGCCGTACGCAGCAATGCTGCTCAGATAGATCACCTGCGGGGGCGAGGTGCGGGCGCCGGCAGAGTGCAGCAGCGCCTCACCACCGCGCACGATGTCGCGTGCGCTGCCGGCGATGCAGCTGACCACGGCAGAGGCGGAGGCAACGACGGGGGCGAGCGCGCTCTGCTCGGTGGCGTCCAGCGCCACCCGCTCTACGCCGGCGGGCAGGGTGGCGGCGCCAATGCGACGGCTCACCGCGACCGGGCGCGCCCATCCGCAGGCAGCAAGCGCGCCAACCAGACGCCGGCCGATGAACCCGCTGGCTCCCAGTACCACCACAGACTGCTGGGTCATGGGTGCGCTCCCCTCAGGGTTGCTCTCATACATACTCTCCATAGCGCCAGCCGAGAAATACCGACAGCTTGCCGACATTCGCCGAGGCCTTGATCAGCCACGCCACCGCGCGGTGCCGCCCGGCCGGCCATGACAGTGCTGCGAGGATGAGCGCCATTGACAGCTGGCCGAGCCAGCGCAGAATCATCAGGGCACGGCTGATGAGGCCGACCTTGCCGTGGCGCCCCTGAATGCTCAGGCGTGCAAAGTGCTGTCCGCCGCTCAGCGCCCGCTGCAGCAGCCAACGCAGCGACAGTCGCTTGGCCTCGATGGGCTCGATGACGATGGCCTCGTCGCACCAGACGATCTTCGCCCCCTTGGCGATCAGGCGCATCAACAGCTCCTGATCCTCGCCCGTGGACAGACCGAACGAGACATCGAATGGCCCGGGCTCGGCGCGCAGCGGCTGGCCCCGCAGCAAGACGTTGCCGAAGCGCAGGTTCTTCGGCGGCACCACGGTGCCGGAGGGCAGATGCGGCCAGTCGTAGAACTTGCCGTTACGGATCCAGGCGGGTGTGGAGGGCGGCACCTGCGGTTCGACCGGCGCAAGCACACCGTCGGCCTGATAACGGTCGGCGGCCGCCAGTAACAGGCATAGCCACTGCGCTGGCGCCCGCTCGTCATCATCGACGAATGCCAGCCACTCGCCGTGCGTCAGATGCACGGTGCGGTTGCGGGTCATGGCGATGTTGCGCTCCGGCTGGATCTCATAGATCAGCGCGAAGCTGCAGCCGCGGGCGCGCCGCTCTTCAACCACCGGGCGGGCGCTGCCGGCAGCGTCGTTGTCGACCACCACGACTTCATCCGGCAGGAGCTCCTGGCGCACCAGATCATCGAGCAGCGCAGCCAGGCGCTCAGTACGACAGTAGGTCGCGATGCAAACGCTGATCTTCACGCCTGGCGTCACCCGAGAGAAAAGATTGCACGCGCGCTCGCGGACTGCACGGGGGTCCGCGCCAGGGCATTATTGCTCGGGCGACACGGTACTTCCAACGCGCTACCTCACCGCGCCCGGAGCGCGCACCGCGCCGACGAGATGCGTCGTCTGAGGCCCGGCAAGGGTGCAGACTGTGACGTACTCCACGGATTGAGCCTTGATGTGGGCCTGGCGCACGCTAGGATCCTTCACGCTGCCGCGCCCTGCCGGACTCGCAGGGCGATCGGTCGCTCGCGCTGAGGCTGTGATAGTGTATAAACTTCTGAGCAGGCACTGGATTTTGCACAGGGGAGCCGTGTGCCTTGCGTCTGGCAAGGGTGCCATGGTGCAGCCGGCGAAGCCAAAGACAATAACAACTGCCTGAGGGTGTCAGTCCTAGTGATCAGCCAATATCCGTGGCACGCCCGGTCCGAGAGGCACTCGCGCATCGCTGCGCTGCTCCTCATGCTGCTGGGCGCCGCCGTCATGCCACCCGCGCTTGCGGTGACCACCTTCGTGCCGTTCGCGACCGCGGCGGTCGATTACAACACCAACGTGTTCGCGGTCCCCTCGAATGCACCGCCGTTTGCCGCTAGCGGCAATACCGCCCTCGCCGACACGATCGGGCGTTTCCTGGCGGGCGCCACCGCCGACTTCGCTTGGGAGCGCGATGACCTGAAGCTCAGCGCGCAGGGCGAGCGCTTCGCCTATCGCCGCTTCGACGAGCTCACTCACAACGAGTACACGCTCGGGGCGCTGCTCACCTGGCACCTCGCTGCGATTTTTGACGGCGACGCCGAATACAGCCAGCACCGCTACATGGCGGCCCTCGCAGATACCATGGCCTCAGAGCTGCTGCTCAATACGGATCGGGTGTCGCGGCTGCTGGGGCGGGTGCTCATCTCGCCCGAATGGCGCTTCGGACTGCAGGGCGAGTATCACGATCTCGATACGCCGCTGCCCGATTACCCGGACTTCGGCCTGCGCGAGAAGATCGGCACGGCAACGTTGGATTATCTGGGCATTGCGAAGCTGACCGCGGGACTGCGGCTCGAGTACAACGATGGCACCTACCACGATATTGTTGCAGCCACGAAGTACAAGCAGACCACCGAGCAGCTCACCGCCACCTATGCGGTCACCGGCCTGTCCTCTTTCAACGGTCAGCTCGGCGCCTCGCAGCGCGACAGCAATTTCGTCAATCCGGCCGACGCCAATCAGATTCCTAACGGCGGCAGCGGCACGGTGGGCACGACCTCCTCCTTTACCGGCGCGCTTGGGTTTCACCGCGCGCTGTCAGTAAAGACCAGCGTTGACCTGCGGATCTTCCGCGAGATCGACAGCTACACCGCCGGCGCGAATGCCGAGATTGGCACCGGGCTCGAGGCGGGCGCCAAGTGGGACCCGGACGTGAAGCTCTCGGTGGCCGTGCGCTACCGCTATTTGAGCGATGAGATTCAGGGCAACATCGCCACCAACGACTTTACGAACCGCACTGATCATACGAACACGGCATCGGCCGAGCTGACCTGGAAGGCGCTGCGCTGGCTGAGCGTGAGGCCGCGGATCGAGTACGACCACCGCGTGTCAAATTACGAGCCGGCGAACTACAACGCGACCATCTACAGCCTCGAGCTCACCGCGCGCTGGGAATAGTCGTCATCCACTCAGCGCGCCTGCAGCGAGCGCAGGTGGGCGGCGAGGCGCACTGCGAGTGCGACGATCGTGAGCGTCGGGTTGGCCTGACTCGAGGTCGGAAAGACTGCGCCACCGGCGACGTAGAGGTTATCGACCCCGTGGATGCGGCAATTGGCATCCACCACACTGGTGCGGGGGTCACTGCCCATGCGCGCCGTTCCCAGATGATGGCCGCCGTAGGCCCCGTAGCGCACCATCTCCAGCTCAATCGCGGCCGGGTCGTACTGGAAAGTACCGATGCCAGAGCGCTCGACGTCTTCGGCAAACAACCGCACCGCTTCGCGCACCGTCGTGATGTCCTCCTGCGCATAGCGCCAGTCGATCAGCAGGCGCTGCATGCCGAGTGCGTCGCGCTCGCTCAGCAGGGTAACGCGGCTGCTGGCCGAAGGGAGCTGTTCAGCGTGGAAGTCCAGGCTGTAGCGGCCCGCCGGGGACTGCACGATCAGGGACGGGAACTTGCGGGCAGCCAGGAAGCGGTCACGTACCATGTGATGGCCGAACGCGCACACCTGCAGCGGATTGTCGAGCACGTTGCGTAGGTGCTGGCCCCAGGTGCGCCATGAGGAGCGCTCCTCGCCGTGCAGGCGCTTGCCGTACTCGTACGAGATCAATCCCTTCGCCAGCTGCAGGGCCGACAGCACCGCGCTGCGATGCTCCGGGTCGGTGATGCGCGGATGGTGCAGTCGGGCGATGAAGTTGCCGATGTGCAGCCGCCGCTGGCTCGCCTCGCTAAGCGCCAGGCGGCGGCGGCAGTAGATGCCCTGGTCAGATACGTCATAGCCGTGCCAGACCCTGTCGGTGGCGGAGCGCTGCACCAGCGTGCCGAGGGTCCCGGCGATGTGGCACATGTAATAGCGCCCGACCAGATCGTGCTCATTGCCGATGCCGGCCTGGCAGGTATCGCGGTTGGCGAGCAGCAGGCGCGCCACCTCCAGTCCGCCGGTGGCCAGCACGGTACGCGCGGCACGCACCGCGAAGGACTTGCCCGTGAGCGTGCGTACGGTGGCCGACTCCAGCGCCGTCCCGCTGCGATGCAACTGCAGTCCGGTAAGGTTGGCGTGCAGCAGCACGCGCACGTTCGCGGCCCGGCGCAGCGGCGCGGTGTAGCGCGCGCCGAAATCGGTCGGACAGCTGAAGCGCTCCAGCGTATCGGAGGTGAAGTGCTCGCTACGGAATCCGGCGATCACCGGGCGCAGCTCGCGCGTGAAAGCGCGTGCGGCGCTGTATTCAAAGACACCGGCCTCGCACAGCTGATTGGCGCGCGGGTAGAACGGCCGCAAGGCGCCGTAGTCGATCGGCCAGCCGGATAGTGGGATGTACTCGCGGCGTTCGAAGTCGATCGGATCCAGAGGGACGCAGCGGCCGCCCCAGATCGTGGTGGTGCCGCCGAAGCGGCGCTGGCGATAGCGGTGCGGAGGGCTGTGCAGGCGCTCGTCCGCCACACTTCCCGCGTACAGCCGCTGCGTGGCGCGCTCGGCGCGCAGACCGCCCGACTCGAGCACCAGCACATCGCACCCGCAGCCGGCCAGTTCCAGCGCCAGCGTGATGCCGGCCGCGCCCGCCCCGACGATGCAGATGTCGGTGGTGAGCACGGCGCCAGCTTCCACATCCCGGGCGTCGTCGATCATGCGCGCTCTGGTTTCTCGGCGAATCTCGTACTGCGAAAATGGGTCGGACGGAGCCTGTGCGTGTGCCGCGGCGGGCTCATTGTGACTTATCCATGCCCGCGCATTCCGCGCGCATAATCGCGCAAAATGTGCAGCAATTCCGGGCGTTTCATTGCAATTGTCACATAAGATACGTAGCGTAGCGCCGACAACAATCCGAAATGTGTTCCGGGTCGGCAGGGGAGCGCCCAGTTTGCACAAGCGCAGCGGCTTGGAGGCCGCGAGCGGCCCGATCCCGTCTCTCGACGGCATACGTGCACTCTCCGTGGGCCTAGTTTTTTTCTCGCACAACGGGCTGGGGAACCTGGTCCCAGGTGGTCTCGGCGTCACGATCTTCTTCGTGCTCAGCGGCTATCTGATCACCACGCTGATGCGGGTCGAGTTCGCCGACACCGGCGATGTCAGTTTCCGCGCGTTCTATCTGCGGCGCTTCCTGCGGCTGATCCCGCCGCTGGTGGTCATTACCTGCATTTCCGTCGCGGTGTCACTGCTCAGCGGTCTCGGCAATCCGTTTACCGCTGGCGGATTGACCTCAGTGCTGCTCTATTTCAGCAACTACTTTCAGATCCTGCACGGCGCCATGGCGCAACCCCCGGGACTCGGCGTCACCTGGTCGCTCGCGGTGGAGGAGCACTACTACCTGCTGTATCCGCCCCTGGCGCTGGCGTTGCTGCGTATCGGGCGGCCGCTGATCTCCGGCGCGGTACTGGCGGCGCTGTGCATGGTGATACTGGGCTGGCGCTGCTGGCTGATGAGCCACGGCGCCTCGGTCGATCACCTGAGCATCAGCACCGACACGCGGGTGGACGCCATCCTGATCGGCTGCGTGCTGGCGATGCTGTGCAACCCGTGGCTGCAGCCGGCGCGCACCCCCCACGGCGCGCGCGATCTGGCGCTCGGCGCCGGATGCGTGGCACTGCTGATCGGGACCCTGCTGTGGCGCGATGAGTACTTCCGGTTCACCTGGCGCTATACGCTGCAGAGCGCCGCAATCGCCGGATTGCTGTACCTGGCGGTGGCACGTGCGCGATCGCTGCCGTATCGCTGGCTGAATACGCGCGCGCTGACGTACATCGGCGCGGTCTCGTACACGATCTATCTGGCCCATTACCTGGTGTTGGACTGGACCCAGGCGCACTTCCGCAACCTCGGCTGGCTCGGAACGGTCGTGGTGGCAGGATCCATCACGCTGCTGCTTGCCGAACTGATGCGACGCTTCGTCGAGAAGCCATGTGCCGTGCTGCGACGTCGCCTGCATCACACCTTCGTCGCGCCGCGCAGCCCGACCGCGGCATCGGGCGAGCGCACGTGAGCTCGCCCGCCCAGCTGCTCTGGAGCGTGGCGTTGGCTCTGGTGGCCGTGCCGGCGACTGCCTCCAGCATGTATCTGCTGCTGCTCACGCTGCTGTCGGCCGCACTGCCGGTGCCACCACGCTCGCAGCGGCAGCTGCGCTTCGATGTGATCGTGCCGGCGCACAACGAGGAAGGGGTCATCGGCGAGGTGATCGCCAGCCTCAAGCGCGTCGACTGGCCGGCTGACCGGTTCCGCATCAACGTCGTCGCTGACAACTGCACCGATGGCACGGCCGCGGCGGCGAGCGCGGCGGGCGCGCACGTCCTGCGGCGTCAGGACGGTGAACGGCGGGGCAAGGGCTACGCGCTCGAGTATGCCTTCAAGGCCAGCCGCGCGCGCGGCTGGGCGGATGCGGTGGTGGTCATCGATGCGGATGCCAAAGTGTCTGCCAACCTGCTGGAGGCGATCGCCTGCCGCATCGAGCGCGGTGCGCAGGCCGTGCAGGTGCACTATGGCGTCTCCAACACCGGTGCGTCCTGGCGTACGCGCCTGTTGAGCATCGCCAAGGCTGCATTTCATATCGTGCGCTCGCGGGCGCGCGAGCGGCTGCGGGTGTCGTGCGGCATTCGTGGCAACGGCTGGGCGGTGACGCACCGCCTGCTCGAGCAGGTGCCGTACCGCGCATTCTCGCTGACCGAGGATCTGGAGTTCGGTATCGAGCTCGGGCTCGCCGGCTACCGCGTGGCGTACGCCGACGAGGCCCATTCGGATGCAGAGATGGTGTCGACCGAACGCGAGTCGCGGCAGCAGCGCAGCCGCTGGGAGCGCGGCCGCTTCCAGCTGGCGCGCAGCAAAACGCTGCCGCTGCTGCGCCAGGCACTCAAGACCCGTAGCGCCGTGTGTCTGGATCTGGCGCTCGACCTCATGGTGCTGCCCCTGTCGTACGTGACGCTGAACGTGGTGTTGTTGTTCGGTCTCGTGGCCCTCGCGATGGCCAGCTCGCGGGCATTCGAGCCGTGGCTGTGGGTCGGTGTGCTGTGCATCGTGGCACTGCTGCTGCACATCCTGCGCGCCTGGCAGTTGAGCGATGCCGGCCTGCGTGGCCTGCTCGACCTGTTGCGCTCGCCGTTCTACCTGGTGTGGAAGATCCTGGTGCTGGCCGGGGGGCGCGCGTCCAAGGAGTGGGTACGCACCAAGCGGGAGAACCGCTAGAGCCCGTAGCTGTCGAGGTCCTCGGCCGGTGCCGGGGTCGGCCCGGCGCGGCGCGTCTCTTGAGCGATCATGTAGACGATGCCGAAGATATTGGTGAGCTCGCCAACCAGCATGCCGGCGATGGCTCCCGGTACCCCAAAGCGATTCACGGCCAGGTAGCTGGCGATCAGCCATACCACGGCGCTGGTGCCGGTCAGCAGCGTCATGTCACGGAAGCGCTCGCGCGCGGCCGGCAGTGTCGCCAGCTGGTCGCGGCACAGCGTGACCAGGAACACCGCACTCCACAGCAGCAGCAGCACGTCACGCTGTGCGAAGTTCTTCTTCAGCACCACGCTGAAGATCCAGTCGCGCATCAGCCACATCGCGGCCATGTAACACAGCGCCAGGGCCAGCAGTCCCGCTACCATCAGCAGCAGACGGCGCGCCGCTGCCGGGAAACCGCGCTCCTGTACCCAGCGGCAGGTGATCGGGAACAGCAGCATGCTCACCCCGTTCGACAGCACGAATACGGGCACCAGCACCAGGCGCGTGGCGGCCAGCGCCGCCACATGCCGCACGTCGAGCATGCCGGCGACCAGGTAGCTGTAGCCCTGAATCAGCAGCCAGTGAATCCCCGACCCCGTGATCGCCCAGGAACCCATCACCGCCATCTTGCGCAGCACGTCGCCGGCGGCCCGCCTGTCCCAGGGCTCGTAGTGCCACAGACCGTGGCGCAGAATCACCCGGCCGACCAGAGCCGCGAGGCCGAGTGAAGCGATCGCGAATACCGCCGGCTGCGACGTCTGGGTCGCTAGCCATGCGCCCGCGATCAGCAAACCGACGTACGCCAGATCGGCTCGCAGCACTTCGAAGGGCCGACGGAAGGCAAACAGCGTCACGCGGAAGAACTCGCGGCCGAGCGCAATGCCCGCGGTCAGCAGCGAAATAACGACCAGCAGCGTCTGTTCCGAGTCCAATTCGTGCGCCGCCCACAGCCCCAGCGTCACGACGATCGCCCCGAGGCACAGCCGGGGCACCCAGTGCCGGTTGGTGCGAATCACGCTGCCCACCAGCTCGCGCCGTTCGGCGAGATCCACGCGCGTGATGCGGGTCACGACGTAGGGCTGCATGAAGCTGGTCTGCAGCGAAGTGACCAGCAGCAGGGCGTTGGTCGCGAGGACGTAGTAGCTGTACTGCAGGTCCGGAGTGCCGCGAATCAGGATCAGCCCGACGATGAAATTGGCACCCGACAGCAGTGCCTGCATGGTGAGGCCCATGCCGAAGACGCGAGCCAGCCGGGCGCCGCGCAGGGCAAAGTTCATCGCGGCGCTCGGATCAACGGGGGGTGTAGCAGGGCGTAGGGCGTTCCGGTGCGCGCTGGGTCGGTCGCCTGCCTCACGCCCGGGCTCCGGCCGCCACAGCGGGCGTGGTTACCGTCGCGTGCAGTCGCGTCCATGCATCCTTGTTCCCGCTGTGAGTATCACCGCGACTGCGCCAGGCCACCGATGGCGACTGCGCTGACCGTGTGCACGCAGCCGCCTGAAGGGCGCAGGGACTGCCACGTCGCGCCGATCAGCTCGACGACGTCGGCAGGGGACCAAATTGAGCGAGCACCGGAATCTTGAAGTGCCGCTCGAGGTCGTCACGGCAGCGCAGCCGGCGGTTCACGAACAGCTCGAAGGCAAATGGCCACGCCAGGGACAGTCCCAGGCTGGCGGCGCAGACCATCATGAAGTACTTCTTTTTATTGGGTTTTTCTGACTTAACCGGGATATCGGCCCGGCTCACCAGCGCCACGTCGGAGAAGTTGGACACCGAGGCAAACATGATCTGGTCGTAGCCGTCGAGCGCCTTCTTGTAGGTGACCTGCGCCGACTGCAGTTCGAGCATCAGCTTCGCCGCCTGGTCCTGCACTGCGCGTCTTCCGATCAGGCGCTCGCGCTCGGCATTGAGGGCCGCCTGATATTTAGCCTCCAGCTCGCGCGCGCGCGTCAGCTGCACCGCCTCGTTGGCGGAGATCGACTGCACCTCCTGCGAGAGCGAGCGGCGCGTCGCGTCCATCTGCGACTGCAGCTCGATGACCTTGGGGTGCTTGGGGCCGAGCGTGGAGCGCAGGTCCGCCATCTCAGCTTCCTGTGTGGAGAGCTTGCCGCGCAGGGTCTGTACGGCGGGTGAGTCGAGAGCCGAATCGCTGCTGGCGTGTGAGTCGAGCTGACGCGCCTCGAGCTGCCGCCGCTGGTTCTGCGCGTCCAGGAGCTTGGTCTGCAGATCATTGAGCGCAGCTCCCTCGAGGTCGGCCTTGTCAGCGTCGACCTCCGTCATGGCGTGCTGCTGACGGAACTCGGTCACGCGATCCTGGGCCGCCGCGGCCTTCTCGCGCAGCTCGGCGAGTTCCTTCGAGTAACGCTCGGCACGCTCACCGGCGGGGTCATTGATGCGCTGGCGATTCTGTTGCAGGTACTCCTCGGTCACCGCGTTGGCGATCTTGGCTGCCTTGACCGGCCAGTGCGAGAGAGCGGAGATATACAGCAGCTGGCTGCCGGTACCCTGCTTCACCTGCACCGCCTCGCGCAGGTTCTTGGAGACCACCTCATTCAGTGCCTGCGGCGGACCGGCAAACCCCCCGGAGAACTCCTTGTCCGCTGTAAGGTTGAGCTTGTCGATCACCGGCTGCAGCACGCTGCGGCTCGAGATCAGTTCCATCTGGGTCGGAATGTAGGTGCCGATCTCGATGTTGGTGAAATCGCGCCCCGCGAGCGGGTCCTTGTTCTCGTGGTTCACGATCACGGTAGCCGTCGCGATGTACTGCATCGGCATCAGCTTGATCATTACCGCCAGCGCACCCGTGACGACGAAGAAGGTGACCAGGCTGAACTTCCAGTAGGCGAGCAGTATCGCGAGCACTTGCGCAACCGACATGCCGGTGGAGGAGGATTCCTCGTCCCCCGGGGGCGGCGGCAGCGCGAAGCCAGTCGATGGGGCTTCGATGGGCCCGGTAATCTGCGGAGTAAGTCTTGAGCTGATCAAAAGATGCGCTCCTTTACGGTGATGACGTCATCCGGCTGGATGAGGTCACCGGGCTTTCCGGATATGACCGCATAGCTGCCATCGGGCTTGCGGCGCTTGATCTGCACACGCGAGGCGCTGCCCTTGTCGGTCACCCCGCCGGCGCGCCCTACGGCCTGTGTGAGGGTCATCCCCGCGTCCAGACGATACTGCGCCGGCGCCCGCACTTCACCCGCAATATAGAACTGCTGTGCGACCGGCACGTACAGCGAGTCGCCGGAGCGCAGTGTCTGCAGCACCGCCGGGGTCGCATCCTTGGAATCCATGACGCCCTTGAGGTTGACAGGGTAGCGCTGCAGGTTGCCGGCAGCGTCCGGGCGCAGCACGTAGGCGATGTCGCCCGCCTTGTCGGTGGCTCCGCCCGCCTGGGCGAGCAGGTCGAGCACCGAGGTATTTGATTCCACGGCGTAGCGACCCGGGGTGCGAACCTCGCCGAGCACCGAGACGCGCTGGCTGCGCACCTGCACGACGGTGAACGTGACGTGCGGATCGACTAGGAACTGCCCGTCCTTGAGTGCCTGCTCGACTTTCTGCGCGGCCTGGGTGGGCGACAGACCGCCAATGACCACCGCCCCGGCGAGCGGCACGTGCACCGAGCCGTCGTCGGCGATGTAGGTCGTCGTGTCCATCTCCGGGCGTCCGAACACGTCCACCTTCACCTGATCTCCCGGGCCCAGCTGCAGCAGGGGTCCCGCGGTCGCCGCGGAAGGGGGCGGAACCGGAAGGCCCTGCGGCGGGGGCGCAGGTGTCTGGGCCCCCGAAAACGAGCTCACGGACAGCGCTAAATACAGTAGAAACAACCCCGAGCGCTTCATTTTTGGGGTTCCCTCTCGAGACGGGGACAGTGCAGCAAAATAGCGCATTTCAGTCCGAATCGCGCGGCGCTGCGTCGCAACATCCGACGGGCGGCCTGGTCGGAGCGAACACGCCAGCGCCCGCCGTCCAAACCGAAGGTAGTCAGATGGCCCGCCCCGGCGCGTCCCTGGGTGGCCGGGGAGGCGCGTGCGGCGAGCACCGAGGTGGATCTCAGTAGGCGTTGCGCCGCTGAACTACGACGAGCACCGTCCTCAGGATGATGCTGACGTCCAGCCACGGCGACCAGTGACTCAGGTATTCCAGGTCATAGCGCACGCGCTCGCGCATCTTTTCGACCGTGTCGGTCTCGCCGCGCAGGCCATTCACCTGGGCAAGTCCGGTAATGCCCGGACGCACCTTGTGCCGAATCATGTAGCCGCTGATCAGCTTGCGGTATTGCTCGTTGTGCGCCACCGCGTGCGGGCGCGGTCCGACCACGCTCATCTTGCCCTGCAGCACGTTCAGCAGCTGCGGCAACTCATCGAGGGAAGTGCGGCGCAGGAAGCGCCCGAACCACGTCACGCGCCGATCGTCCTGGGTGGCCTGCGTCACGACCGGTCCGTCCTCGCACACGGTCATGGAGCGGAACTTGTAGACGCTGATCTCCTCGCCGTTAAGTCCGTAGCGCCGTTGACGGAACAGCACCGGGCCGCGCGACGTCAGCTTGATCATCGCCGCGATCAGCAGCATTACCGGCGCGGCGACCAGCAGCATCAGGGACGCCAGTATCAGGTCGGTCACGTTCTTGAGGACCGCATCCATGCCATGGAACGGGGTGTCGCACACTGAAAGTGCCGGCATGCCGTTGATCTCCACCAGGCGTCCCTGAATGAGATCGAATGCGAACACATCGGGTACGAAGTAGATGGAGGCCGTCGTGTCGCGCAGCGTCTGCACCATCTCGCCAATGCGCGGCACATTGGCGAGCGGCAGGGCGATGTAGATGGAGGTGACCCCGTGGGTGCGGGCAAATTCCGCGACGTCGCGGCAATGCCCGACCAGATGCGCCGGATCGTCCATGGTCTCGGCGAGGCGGTTGGGACTGCGGAAGTCGAAGAATCCCAGGAAGCCCCGCTGCGGAAGGCGGCGGAACAGCTCGAAGCCGACGTTGTTGGCACCCACGATGACGTAACGCGGGGTGTAGCCGCTGTTCGCCATCAGCCATTTCACGCGCATCCTTGCCGCATGCGAGGCGTACAGGCACAGCGGCGTCAGGGCAAACCAGCTCAGCATCACGGCGCGCGAGAACTCCGCGCTGTCCTTCAGGGCGAAGGCCACGAACAGCAGAATCGCCACCACGAAAGTCCACTCGAAGAGAATGCGCGAGAACACCGTGTGCCGCCGCTTGCCGGCGATCTCCTGCTCGCGCGCCTTGCGGGTGAAGACGCAGCTCGCGGTCATGAAGGTCAGCAGGCACGTCGCGCCGATCGTCGGCGTGAGGCGCTGGCCCCAAAGCACGCTGCACAGCAGCAGAGTGAGCACGCAGATGAGCGGGTCGACCTGCTTGAGCAGCGCCGGCAATGCAGGCTCAACGCTGCCGAAGCTCACACGCTTCTCCGCGTTGGACCCGCTGATCAGACCACTGACTGAGTGAATAGTCGCCGCCACGCCGCTCCCCTGGGTGGTTCTTGGTAATTAGTTCTAGTTAATTCTCGGTAGGCATTGTTACTTCATCACGTCACAACGGGGCCCGCATAAGGGAATTCCGAAACTGTGACCGGGTTCACTCTCGACCGCTGCAACTTACGTGCCACGATCCGCAAGCGGCAACTGTAGCGGGGCCGGACCATTTGTTTTGGCCGGCTCTTCCGGGGGTTATCGTTGGGTTTCTCCCGGAAAAGCCGCAAAAGCATTATAGGCTAGTCGGGGCGCTGCCTGCACCATGAGCGGCCGCGGGCGCGGAGGCCGCGCCCCACCGTGTGGCGCCATTATGTGAAGCGGCACCTGGTCGGATCTGGAGACGTCGGGGGATAGTGCGCGAGAAGGGCGCGGCCAGGCCGGGCAGCTGGAGCCCGGACGGTGAGGGGTCGAACGTGGGAGTCATGCCATCGCGACGATGAGTGTCCCGGCGCCACAAGCGCTTGCGCGCAGGAATTCGCGCGGCTCCCTAGTCGGCACGCTGATGATCTCCGTGCTAGTGGTCTTCATGATCGTCCCGGACGGCTTCAACTACGAGTGGGGCCAGGGCATGCCGACCGAAGGCAGCGCTTTCGCGCGCTTCACCTGGCTCGCGCTGCTCGCATTCGGCGCCTTTGTCGTCGGGCGTCAGCCGGGGCGCGCGAAGGGGCTGATGCGGCAGATCAACCCCTATCTCCTGCTGTTTGTGGTGCTCGCGGTCGCGAGCGTCACATGGTCGGCCGACCCACCGGTAACGATCCGGCGGCTGCTGCGCATGGTGACCATCCTGCTCGATGCTATGGCGCTGGCACTGCTGCCCTGGGGGCAGAACAGCTTTCAGAATGCGCTGCGGCCGATACTCACGGTCATGCTCATCGGCTCGATCATCTTCGTGATGAGCAACCCGCGCCTTGCGGTCGAGCAAAGTCAGTCGTTCGAACTCGCCGGCGCCTGGAGGGGGCTGGCGACCCAGAAGAACGGCCTCGGCTCGATCGCCGCCACGGGCACGATCCTGTGGCTGCAGGCGTGGCTCAATCGCGAGAGCAAGCTGTGGATGATCCTGATCGGCGGTGGTGCAGCGGTCGCCTGCCTGCTCGGCTCGCGCAGCTCCACCTCCATCATGGCGACGGCGTTCGCCTGTACGCTGCTGCTGATGCTGTCGCGCTCGCCCAAGAGCCTGCGCCGTTACATGCCGTACCTCATCGGGTTGTTCGTGATGACGCTGCTGGTGTACTCGCTCGCGGTGCTGAATCTGGTTCCGGGACTCGGCTGGGTGCTCAAGCCGATTACGAGCGTCACCGGCAAGGACCTGACCTTTTCCGGGCGCACCGCCATCTGGCAGGTCATCAACGATCACATTGCCTACCACCCGCTGCTGGGAAGCGGTTACGGCGCATATTGGACCGGGGAGACCCCTGCCTCGCCCTCGTACGACATGATCCGCCGCCTGTACTTCTACCCGACCGAATCGCACAACGGTTATCTCGACACCATCAATGACCTCGGCTTCGTCGGTGGCGCGGTGCTGGTCGCCTTCGTGCTCAAGTACATTCAGCAGGGCCTGCGGTTGTTCCGTACCATGAGGCCCCAGGGCGCGCTGTATCTGGCGCTGATTTTTCAGACGCTGATCGCCAACATGTCCGAATCGCGCTGGTTCAACGTGCTGACACTCGAGTACGTGATCCTCACGCTCGCGACCGTGTCGATGGGCAGGCTGCTGTGGCAACAGAGCCTGGAGCGCAAGGCGTGGGAGCGCGCCGCGCGTGCCGCGGCCGCGGTGCCGGCGAGGTAGCGATTCTTGGCCGCGCACTACGACGTCATCATCGTCGGCACCTCATTTGCCGCCTCGTTCTTTCTGCTGCGCTACCTCGAGCGCGCGCCGCCGAACGCGCGCGTTCTGGTGCTCGAGCGCGGTAACGAGGACACCAAGCCCTGGCAGCTGGCCAACCGCCGCCACTCGAGCATCGAGCCCGAGGAGGTCTACGAGAACGACAATCCGCGCAAGGAGTGGTACACGAGCCCCGGCTTCGGCGGCAACTCGAAGTGCTGGATGGGCGGCACGACGCGCATGATGCCCGGGGACTTCCAGCTGCGCACCCGCTACGGCGTGGGGAGCGACTGGCCGCTGAGCTACGACGATCTCGAACCCTATTACTGCAGGGCCGAGCAGGTGATGCTGATCTCCGGTCCCGCGGACAGCCCGATGCCGCGCTCGCAGCCGTTTCCGCTGCCGCCGCACCGGTTCTCCGATCCGGATGAGCTGCTCAAGCAGCACTTCCCGCAGGGCTGGTATCAGATGGCCACCGCGCGCGCCAGTGCGCCGACCGGCAAGCGCGGCGTGTGCTGTGCGACCGGTATCTGCGCGCTGTGCCCGGTCGACGCCAAGTTCACCATCCAGAACGGGCTCGCCCATCTGTACAAGGACCCGCGTGTCACCTTGCAGCTGCGCTCCGAAGTGCAAACGCTCGAGACCGCGGGCGGCGTGGTGACTGCGGTCAACTACCTGCAGTCGGAGAAGCCACAGCGCGACAGCGCCGATCTGGTGGTGCTCGGCGCGAGCGCGCTGTTCAATCCGCACATCCTGCTGCGCTCCGGCTTTGATCACCCGCTGATCGGCCGCGGCCTCCACGAGCAGATGCCCGTCTACGTCACGCTCGATCTGCGGGGGGTGAAGTGCTACAACGGCAGCACCGTGCTCTCCGGACTCGGCTACCTCTTCTACGAGGGCGAGCACCGGCGCGAACATGCGGCCTGCATGATCGAGACCTGGAGCTCGCCGTTTGCCTATCGGCCGGATCAGGCGCTGCGCATCGAGAACGGACGCTGGAACGAGCGACTCATGCTTGGGTTTCTGTTCGACGATCTGCCGCAGGCCACGAACACTGTGACCGTGAGTCGCAGCAATCCGCGTCGCGCGCGCGTCGACTTCAAGGACTATTCGGACTACGCCAAGCGCGGCGCCGACCAGATTCCCAAGATGATCGACCAGCTGTCGCGGGCCGTACCGGTCGAGCGCGTGGTCGGCACCGAGCTCGGCACGACCGCCGCTCACATCCAGGGCACCGTCGTCATGGGCAACGATCCCGCCACCAGCGTTGTGGATCGCCACCTGCTGCACCACCAGTACCGCAACCTGCTGGTGCTTGGCTCGAGCGCCTATCCGAGCGCCAGCCCCGCCTATCCATCGCTGACGATCTCGGCCCTGTCGCTGTGGGCCGCGGATCACCTCCTCGGTAGCGCCTGATGCAGCGACGCCGGATGTTGCAACTCAGTCTCGGGATCGTGCTGCTCACCGGCGTTGGAGTGGCCGGCCTGGGCCGCCCGGCGCTGGAGGCGGAGATCGTGAGCCACGTGCGGCGCCGTCTGGACTTCCTGCACCTGGATGAGGCTGGCCTGCGCAGCTTTGCGCACGATCAGGTTGCGTGGCTGCTCGCCAAGCGTCCCACCTGGGTGCGCTGGAAGTACCACTTCCTGCACTTGTTCTCCGCCAAGGTCTTCTCACCCTACGACAGCTCGAACGATAAGCGTCCGCGCCTGGCGCGGGTGGTCGACAATCTGGCCTCAACCTACCTGCTGTCGAGCGATTTCTTCGTCAGCGGCGCGGACCCAGCGCGCCTGGTGCGCTACCGCGAGTTCTACGACCCGCTGCGCCCGTGTGGCAATCCGTTCGCGCGCCCGGCGCTGGATCCCGCGCGCAGCTGACGGTACTTCACTCGAAGCCGACGTTATCCAGGTAGAAGAGATTACTGTCGAGTCCGGTCTGATCCTGGATGGCGAACTTGTAGACGCTGCTGTTGGCGACCCCGAGGTCCGTGAGCGGGATCTTGTACGTCGACCACACCCCCGCCTGCGGCGGCGGCCCGTATCGGCCGCTGAACGGGTCGACATCCACCCCGACCGGGATGTCGCCGACCTCGGTGAAGTAGACCTGGGCGCTCTGGCTGGCGACCGTTGGCTTGATGGCGAAGGTGAGATAGGTGTAGCCGGTGTCGATGAAATTCCACATCGGCACGGTGCCGCCGGCGTACGGCTGCCAGGCACCGTAGGCCCCGTTGATGGTTACCGCGATGTCGTAATGGCCGCTGAGGGGAGCGCCCGATGTATCGCTGTAGTTGATGACGGCGTTGTACGAGTAATCCCCGCCCCAGTTGAAAGTGCTGGCGTAGTAGACCCAGGCGACCGAGCCGGGCGGAGCACCGCCGGCTCCCGCTATCACGACCGCCGCACTGCTCGGAGTGCCGAGCGTGACGCCGCTGCTCGGCTCGCTGAGCGAGATCGAGAAGGAGCGATTGCCGGTGAAGGCGGTGGTGTCGGAGATGCTCACCGTGATCATCTTCGGGGCGCCATCGCCGTCGCCCCACTGCAGCGTCCCACCGACGCGGGTGTAATCCGTTCCCGCGACCGCAGTGCCGTCGGCGCTTGTGTAGGAGACGCTCACGGCGCCGCTCGGGGTGCCACTGCGTGCCACGCTGAGTTGAGCGGTACCGCTGCTCTGGGATACCGGATAGCTGGGTGCCGCGAACGCGAGGGATTCGCTGCTGACCTGTCCGACACCACTGCCGCCACCGCCGCAGGCCGCGAGCGCGACACAGATCAGCACAGTGCTCCAGAGGAACTGGCCATTCGGGTACTTTGCCCGGGCCATCTTATTTACCTTATGGCGCCGTGAGATCCGTTCCGCACGATGTGTGCGGCGGCGCGCTCTGAGACTTTATACCGATGGCTGCGCGACGCAAGCCGGGGACTCTGCGGCTGAGCCCGCCTCTGTAGGCGGGCTCAGCTGCCTGGCTCACTCGAAGCCGACGTTGTCGAGGTAGAAGGTGTTGTGGCCCAGGCCGGTCTGATCCTGGATCGCGAACTTGTAGACGCTGGTATTGAACACGCCCAGATCCTTCAGCGGGATCTTGTAGGTCGCCCAGACGCCGGCCTTGGGCGCAGGCCCGTATTGCCCATTGAACGGGTCGATATCGATGCCGACCGGTATGTCGCCGACCTTCATGAAGTAGATCTGCGCCTGCTGGTTGTTGACAGTGGGCTTAAACGCGAACGTCAGATACGTGTAGCCGCTGTCGTTGAAGTTCCACAGCGGCACCGTGCCGCCGGCGTAGGGCTGCCACGCGCCGTAGGCGCCGGTGAGCGTGACGGCGATGTCGTGCGGACCACTCAGCGGACCGCCCGCGGTGTCGTTGTAGTTGATGGTCGCCACGTACGAGTAGTCGCCGCCCCAGTTGAAGACGCCGTTATAGTAGATCCAGAAGGCGTTGGGTGGCGGCGGATTGGTGACCCCGGAGCCGGTGATGGTGACCGTCGCGCTGCTCGGACTACTGAGGGTCGCGTTGCCCGTCGGACCGGACAACGTCACGCTGAAGGACTTGGTACCGGAGAAGGGCGTGGCATTGCTGATCGGTACCGTGAAGCTCTTGGAGGCCGAGTCACCGTTAGCCCAGTTGAGCGTGCCGCTGGTGGCGGTGTAGTCGCTGCCGGAACTGGCGCTGCCGTTGGCGGTCGCGTAGCCGACGCTCACCGCGCCACCGCTGCCGCCGGTGCGGTTCACGGTGACCTTCACGGTGCCGGCCGCCTGGCCGACCGAGTAGCCGGAGGACGACAGCTGCAGGCTGCCCGGGGTGACCACCACCGCATCGCCGGTAATGCTCGCCGTGGCGCTGCTCGGACTGCCGAGCGCCGCGCCGCCGCTGGCGTTCGTCAGCTTCACCGTGAATGAGCGCGTGCCGGTGAAGGGCGTGGCGTTGCTGATCGGCACGGCGAAGCTCTTGGAAGAGGTGTCGCCGTCAGCCCAGCTGAGCGTGCCGCTGGTCGCGGTGAAATCGGTGCCCGCGACCGCGCTGCCACTGGCGGTGGAGTACGACACGCCGACGGCGCCGTTCGAGCCGCCCGCGCGTGTCACGGTGACCGTGAGGCCCCCGCCGGCCTGGCCGATCGAATAGCTGCCCGCGGACAGCTGCAGGCTGCCGATCGGCGGGGCCGCATCGCCGGCGATCACCACCGTGGCGCTGCCGGGGTTACCGACGCTTGCGCCGGCACTGGGATTCGAGAGCGCAACCGTGAAGGTCTTGTTGCCGCTGAAGGGGTTCGCGTTGCTGATCGCGACCGAGAAGGCCTTGGTTGACTGATCGCCGTCGGCCCAGCTGAGTGTGCCGCTGGCGGCGGTGAAATCCTGGCCGCTGACGGCGGTGCCGCTGCTGGTGGCATAGGCGACCGTGGCGGCGCCGTTACTGCCGCCCACGCGCTGCACTGTGACCTGCAGCGAGCCGCCATTCTGCGCGATCGAGTAACCCGAGTTGCCCAGCTGGAAGCTGCCGACCGGCGGGCTGGCATCGCCGTTGATGGTGACCGGCGCCGCAGCCGGCGTGCCGACCATTGCTCCTGCGGTGGGGTTCGAGAGTGCGACGTTGAACACGCGCTGGCCCATGAAGGGCGTAGCGTTGCTGACGTTCACCTTGAAGGTCTTGGCGGCCGAGTCGCCGTCCGCCCATTGCAGCGTGCCGCTGGTCGAGGTGTAGTCCTGTCCGGCAGTGGCGCTGCCGTTACTGGTCCCATACGCCACCGATGTCGCGCCGACCGCGCCGTCGGTGCGGTTGACCGTGACCGTGACGCTCTTGGCGGCCTGCGACACCGTGTAACTGGCATCGGCCAGTTCCAGAGTGCCGACGCTCGCCGAAGCGGTGCCGGAGATCGTCACGGTGGCGCTCGAGGGACTGTCGACCTGCGCGCCGCTGCTCGGATCGCTGAGCGCGATGGTGAAGGTCTTCTGTCCGGAGAATGCCGCCGGGTTGATGCTTACCGAGACGCTCTTGTCGGTGGCGTCGTTCTCGGCCCACTGCAGCGTGCCGCTGGCGCTGGTGTAATCGGCGCCGCTGACCGCGGTGCCATCGGTGGTGGCGAAGTTGACGCTCGCCGCGGCCGTCCCCGTGCCGCTGCGCTGCACGGTAACCGTGACCGAACCGGCGCCCTGAGAGGCCGAGTACGTCGAGGCCGAGAGCGCCAGGTCAATGGTGGGCGTGACCGGCGGGGTCGGAGTCGTGGGAGTGCTGGGAACCGAGGCGGGGCCGGTGTCGTGGGTGGATTCGATCGGCGTGCCGTTGCAGGCGCCGAGCGCCAACAGCACTCCCAACATCACTACTCGCACAACCGTCGCCGTCGTTCGCACCGCCAACCTCACAATTCAGTTGCCTGCGGCAACTCGGAGATCGAACGCCGGACTTGACGGCCGTGCACCGTCCTGGCGCGCGTTTGCCGGCAACCCCGCTATCTGTCGATTCACCGAGAGACCGGAGGCTTTGCGTCCCCGCCTGTCGACGGGTTTGCCCTTGTCTGCCGAGCGCGATTAGACAGGCACTGTTGCGCGCGCGCAAAGTGTCGGTGAATGAATACAACGCTTGTCTGCTGTTTAATACACAACGAGCGGCGCGCAATGACGGCGACTGTCCAGGAGTGTGTCGACGCTCACGAACTTGCGCCTCAGAACCGACCGCATTGCTTGACAGCCGCGGGCGCACTTGTCTTGTGCCACCGGGACGATTGGCTCAGACTGCGAACGCTGCGAATGCAACGCTCTCCGACAACAACCTAAAGTCATCTATACGGAAGCCGCGGTGCGCTTTCCGATCTCGCTGCTGCTGATGCTGGCGCTCGCCCCCGGGGCTGCCGGGGGGCGTGTGGTCGGCGAGAACCAGCCGCTGCATGCGCCGCCTGCGCCCGGAATGAGCGGAACGGTGCCCTTCGATCCCCACCTGCTGGTCGATCAGTTCGGTTATCGGCCCGCCGACGTGAAGGTGGCGGTGGTGCGCGATCCGCACACAGGCTTTGACAGCGCGGCGCGCTTTACGCCCGGGACTCCCTACCAGGTCCGCAACGTCACCAACGGCGAAGTGGTCCTCACGGCAGCACCGGAGCCGTGGAACCACGGCGCGGTGCAGGCCTCCTCGGGCGACGCCGGGTGGTGGGTCGATTTCAGCGCGCTCAAGGAGCCTGGCACCTACTTTCTTTACGACCCGGACCGCAAGGTGCGATCCGCCACCTTCAATATCCGCGCCGACGTGTATGCCCCGGTGCTGAAGGCGGCGGTGCGCATGTACTTCTATCAGCGCAGCGGGTTCGCCAAGAAGCCACCCTATACCCAGGAGTGCTGGGCCGACGATGCGGCCTACCTGGGAGCGGGGCAGGATACCGAGGCGCGCGACATCACCGACCGCGACAACCGCGCCAAGGTACGCAACCTCTCCGGCGGCTGGTTCGATGCCGGGGACACCAACAAGTATGTGACCTTCGCCGCGCAGCCGGTGCATCAGCTGCTGATGGCATTCCAGGAGACCCCGGAGGCGTTCGGTGACGACTTCGGGATACCCGAGTCCGGCAACGCCATCCCCGACATCCTCGACGAGGTGAAATGGGAGATCGACTGGCTCAAGCGCATGCAGAACGCCGACGGCAGTGCCGCCCTGAAGGTCGGCGAGATCGTGGATGCGACGGGCACGCTGCCGAGCCTGGATCGCAACGCGCGCTTCTACATCCCGAGTTGCAGCTCCGCGACCATCGCGGTGGCTGGCATGTTCGCGCACGCCGCGCTGGTCTTTGGCAAGCTGGAGCCGCTACGGGCCGAGAGCCAGGACCTCGCGGCGCGCGCCAGGCGCGCCTGGGACAACTATCAACACGCCCCCAAGCAAACCCACTGCGACAGCGGATTGATCCGGGCCGGGAACGCCGATTGGAGCGAGGCCGACCAGGGGAGCGCTGCGGTGGTCGCCGCCGTGTACCTCTATGCCCTCGGCGGCGGCACCGAGTTTGGCAACTACGTGAAGCAGCACTACCGCGAGACGCGTCCGTATCGTGACAGCGGCTGGTCGCGCTACAACCCCGAGCAGGGCGAGGCGCTGCTCTTCTATACGACACTGGCGAACGCCGATCCGCCGACGCGCGCCGCGATCCTCGCCGACAAGGGCCGCGATGCGGGCGCAAGCAACCGGGTCTACGGCTTCCAGCCCGGCGACGACCTGTACCGCGCCTTCATGCACGATGAGCAGTACCACTGGGGCAGTAATAACCCGCGCGCCAACTACGGCAACTCCAACATGGACCTGCTGAGCTACCGCATTGCAGGGCCGGGGCGTGCAGGCGACTACCGCCTGCGGGCGCTGGAGATCCTGCACTACTTTCACGGCGTCAATCCCTTCGGCATGGTCTACTTGAGCAACATGTACGGCTACGGGGCGACGCGCTCGGCCAACGAGGTGTATCACACCTGGTTCTGGCGCGGCTCGAAGTGGGGTGACGCGCTGTACTCGGAGTGCGGGCCGGCGCCCGGCTACGTTCCGGGCGGCCCCAACGCCGATGCCGTCAGGGACGGCGTGCCGGCCTCGATCATGCCGCCCGCGGGCCAGCCGCGGCAGAAGTCCTACCGCGACTGGAATGCGCCCTGGCCCGACTCCTCCTGGGCCGTGAGCGAGCCCGGGATCTACTACCAGTCCGCGTACGTGGAGCTGCTGTCGAAGTTCGCATCAGTCACGAGCCCGGGCGCCGACACGATGGCCGCGGCTCCGGCAGCCGCGACCAAGCCGATACCGGTGAAGCCCGCCGCCGAGCCGGCGTGGGTCTATCACGATGGCACTTTTCACTGGCCCGGGGACTACTCGTATGCCGCTCGGGCCGACTACGGCGACAAGCTCGGCGCATCGGCGAGTGGTCGCCGCGACATCAAAATGACGCTGACAGGACAATGGGGCGCTTTTCAGCCGTATGCGCGCAACTCTGACTTCGACCTCAGCCGCTACGCTTTTCTGACGTTCTCGCTCAAACCGACCGTCGAGAAGCAGAGTCTGCAGGTCTACTTTTCGCTGCCCGGCGATGTGGAGACTGGATCGAAGCTCAATGCCATGAAGTACGGGCCGCCGCCGGTTGTGGGGCAATGGACGACTTACAAGATCCCGCTCACGGACCTGGGCGTCGCCGGAACCCACATCTACAAGTTCGCGATTCAGGACGTCACCGGCCTGGCGAGCAACGTCTTCTACCTGGACGACGTCGGCTTCCTGCCGCCGGACCCCTGATCGGGAAGAAAAGCGGGATTAGAAGTTATTGATGACCGCGCCGAGGATCCGCGCGCGCGTGGTATCGACTTTGCGGCGCAATTCGGTCAGCGCCGCGAACGAGGTCGCTTTGGCGCGGCCGAGCACGACGATATTGGTTGCCACCGTCGCGATGGCCAGGCCATCGGAAAACTTCGATGTGGGCGGAGTGTCGATCAGCACGAACTCGAACTGGCGCCGCCAGTCGTTCACGAACCGCTCAAAGCGGCCGCCCGAGAGCAGCTCGAGCGGATTCGGGGGTGGCGCGCCGGAGGTGAGCAGTGCCAGCTGCGGCAGGCCTTCGACCCCATGCAGTCGCAGTGCGCTGTGGCCCGTCTCGAGCGCCTGCGCCAGTCCGAGGTGGTTGTCGGCGCTAAAGAGCTTGTGCTGGCGGGGGCTGCGCAGGTCGCCATCCACGAGCAGCGTTTTGCTGCCCAGCTGGGCAAACGCAATGGCGAGCTCGGCACACAGCTGCGAGCGTCCCTCACCCGCCCCGGGGCTCAAGAGCGCAAACACCGCGGCGCCCCGGCGGCCGGTGCTGCGCAGCAGCAGCTCGGTGCGCAGCCCGCGAATGGTTTCGCTGCGGTGACTGTCCGGATCGTGGGCCAGGCGCAGCTCCGGCCCCGGCTTGAGCTGCTCGCCCTCCCAGACCACGACTTCGCGACGCGTCGAGTCCCGTCGCAGTGCCAGTTCGATGAGGCTCCGGCCCTGTTGCTTGCTCTGGCGCACGACCCACTCACGCGCCTGCTCGAGCTCGTTCGCCGTCACCAGGCCGGTGTGCAGGGCGGCCTCGGGGAAGCTGACCCCCAGGGTGCCCATGACGCTGCGGATGCTCTTGATCGCTTCGTCGGGAAGTCTGAAGAGCGCCGTCAATGCGCCAGCGATCGCCTGATCTGCGTCTTCCATTGACCGAGAGTACTTTGGCTTGGCGTTCATCAGATCGGCTTGGAGCCCCCTCGACAGGCGCGCGATTGCATCAGATCCCTCGCAGTGCCGCCCGCGGCACGGTCTCAAATCCCGAACAGACCGCGCTCAATCGACTTTGCCACAGAACCGGGAGACCTGTCGCCCTCTGGCGACGCTTTGGGGGGCCGGAGACCCCGCCGGGAACTTAACATTATCTGGCGCGGCTCACATCGCGGCGGCGATGGCGGCCAGCTGCTCCGCCCGGGTTTGCATTGCCTCGGTAGAGCTCAAGCCCAGGATCTCGAACACCGTGCGCACCCGGTGCAGCCAGTCGTGCCGCAGGGCGCTGTTGCGGACGTTGTTCCGGCGGATGCGCGCGAGGCGCTCCGGATCGCTCTCAAGCTCCTGCAGGACGCGCGCAATGTCCGGACAGTCGAAGGGCACGGTTACGAGCGGCTCGGTCCAGTCGAACTGCTGCGCGAAGTCTTCGCCGCGCGGAGCCTCGCCGAGCATCACCGTTCCCGCCGCCGCGCCCTCGTAGACGCGCGATGAGATCTCGTCGCGGCCGCGCGTGAAGCTCGGATCATTGACGAAGGCGCGATGCGCGAAGTAATAGCGGCTGCGCCTGAGCAGGCTCGCCAGCAGCAACCGATGTTCGCGCGGATCCTGCACGCGAAATGTCCGCTGCTTCATATCGAGACCGCTCGCGGCCACCGTGTCGTAGTAGTAGAAGAATCCCTGGTCGCGGGCCGCGAGCTGCAGCAGCGCCTGGTGCGTAACCTGTGAGCGCCGCCCGATGTTGCAGACGTTGATGGTCCGTTCCGGGGCGAGCGGGTAGGGTGCAAAGCGCGGCACGTCGGCGGCGAGCGGCAGATACGTGCAGGGCCGGCCCACCAGCCGTGCGAGTTCGTCGATCGGATGCCGCACCGCCACGAACACGTGGTCAAAGGGCGCGAGCATCTCCAGCAGGTAGTGCGGAAACTGCTGCAGCCACAGTTCGCTGATGAAGCAGGCGGCGACGCGGCAGCGTTTGCGCCAGTCGGGCACCGCGGCAAGCGCGAACAGTTCGTACGGGTGGTTAAATACCGGGAAGAACAGCTCGTAGTCGCGCTCGAGCGGCACCACCGTGTGCGGGCCGGCAAAGGAGCCCGCGCCACGCCCGGCGCCGGTCACAAAGCGGGTGTACCTGTAGAAGCGCCGTGACCACTCAAGTGCGCGATGATCGTCAACGTCGACGCGATCCGCGTTGGTGAGCTCGCGGATGACGTCCTCGAATTCGTAGTCGATGCAGTAGGCGACCAGCTGTGAGGTTCGTCGCACCGACAGAAGCAACACGCGGCCACCTCCGCCTGGTACGAGCTGCGTGCCTGCCATCTATGTCTTGTCCGGATTGATGCCGATGTGCCGCTCGCAGCGGACCCCTATTATTCTTAAGATCTTACGTGCACGGCGCGTTCGGCGGCGGCGCCGCGGGCCACTGATGCAAATGCTCGCAAAATGCGAATAACTGTTATGGCTATGATATCTAGGGCGGTTGACGCGTGGCAATGATGCGGCGCGTTTCCAGAAGTGTGAACCACGTCACGCTCGGATTCCTCTCACAATGAACGGGCACGCAAGGGCCGTGCGGCCGCCGGATGGGGCGCCGGTGTGCACGCTCGCGTTGTGGGGGAACTTCGGCACGCTCAACCTGGGTAACGAGTGCACGCTGGCGGCGATGATCGACAATCTCGGTCGCCAGCTCCCGCATGCCCGGCTGCTATGCGTGTGCTCAGATCCGGCCGATGCTGAGCGCCGCCACGGCATCCGCGCGCTGCCGATGTCTGCCGCTGAGGATCGCGGCACGCAACGCGCCGCCAGGCCGCTGCGCATCGTGCGTCGGATGTGGCGCGAACTGGCCGACTGGCAGCGCGCGTATGCGGCGATGCGTGGCGCGCAGGCGCTGCTGGTCACCGGCACGGGGATCCTCACCGATCAGGGCGAGGGCCCCCTCGGTTTCCCCTATCAGCTTTTCAAGTGGTGCGTGGCCACCAAGCTCGCCGGCGGCAAGATTATGTTCGTAAGCGTGGGCGCCGAGTCGATCACGCATCCTCGGGCGCGCCGCTTCTTGCTGCGTGCCCTGGGCCTGGCGGTCTATCGCAGCTACCGGGACGGTCATTCGGCCGCGCTGCTCGAGAACGCCGGATTCCCCGCGGCGCGCGACCCGATCTGTCCGGACCTGGCCTTCAGTCTGTCCCTGCCTGCCAGGAGGGAAGCGCCGCAGGAACGCGGCCTGCACGTCGCGGTCGGACTCTTCAACTACCGCGCCCGCGGCGAGGGCGCCGATGCAGCAGCAGCCCAGGCGTACGAGGACTACCTGGAGAAGCTGTGCACGCTCATCGAATGGCTGCTGGGGCGCGGTAGCAGTGTGCGGGTGATCATCGGCGACCTCGCCTACGACGAGCCGGTACGGGCGGATCTGCTAGCGCGCCTGCGGCGGCGCGGCGCGGCGGTTGCACCACCACGCTTCGCCCACGAGCCGGCCGGCTCGTGGCAGGAGCTGCTGGAGCAGCTCGCGCCGGTCGATCTGGTGATCGCTTCGCGCTTCCACAACGTGCTGCTCGCACTCATGCTCGGCAAGCCTGTGATTTCGGTGTCCTACGAGGCGAAGAATGAGGCCCTCATGCAGCAGATGGGCCTCGGCGAGTACTGCCAGACGCTGGACGGATTCGACGTGCAGCGCCTGATCGGGCAGCTCCTGGCCCTGGAGCACAACGCGGCTGTACTGGGCGCGCGGATCAGTGCGCAGGCGGCCGTGAACCGCCGCGAGCTCGAGCGGCAATACGCACACCTGGCCGCGCAGCTCAGTGCGAGCTGAGGAGCAGCACCCAGTCCTGGTCGCCGCCGGCATTCACGCCGCGCGGGGGCAGTTCCACCTTCTGCCCGGTCCGCCTGACGAATTGCAGCGCGCCTGACATCGCGCCGTTGGTCGGATCGAACCAGTACGCGTCGATGCTCGGCCCGGCGAGGCGGTCCAGGCGCAGCGGCAGGCGCCGCCGCGAGGGTACGTACACCATCGCGAACGACCGGTCGTGCGCGATCGCGGCGGTCGCGCGCGCTTGGCCCATATCCACGCTCTGCTGCAACAGGCCGATCGTGTCCGGTTCGAGCAGCCACCAGCGCTGCGTGTTCAGCAGCCGGCCGAGGTGGGTCATCGACACGGAACCGGCGCTGCTCAGGCCCTGCTGCCAGGTGCCAGTCGAGGGAAAATTGCCCGGCCCGTAGAAATGCCACAGCGGACTCATCCCGAAGAACTGCCCGGCCGCCCCGCTCAGCATCGCCTCATACGCTTGGAGCCGGGCGCGCGCCGCGGTTCCGCCGAACTCACCCTCGTAGCGGCTCTCGATGAGCACCAGCGGCAGCGGGCTGCTGCGCAGCAGCGTGCCGACGACGTGCGCGACCGAGCGGTAGGTGTAGGCGCTGTTGAGGGTGAGCCACGTCTCGCCCCCCCACAGCTGCGAGGCGCCGGTTTCCGGCGCGCAGTGCGCGGTCGCCAGCGCGAGCGGCGTGCTGTCGGCGACGCCGGCGGCGATCTGCGTGACCACGGCGCGCGTGGGCGGGTTGTAGTCGCCCCCGAACACCCAGACGATGTTGCGGTGGCTGCCCAGGTGGGCGCCGACGTAGCGACCGTAGCTGCGCAGCTTGTCGGGCGCATTGAGCGCAAGCTCCTGGTACCACCCCTCATCCCCGCCGTCGTAGCCGAGGTAGCCCGGCACCAGGAACACGGCCATGTCGCGCTGCTCGGCGCGGCTGATCACCCAGTCGGCATACTGAAAATACTCATCGTTCGGGGTGGAGAAATCCCCGGGCGTGCGGAACGGGGCGACGCCATAGCCATTCAGCGGCGCATGGCTGGCGAACTTGTGTTCGAGCAGATTTATGAGGATGGCGTTGAAGCCGCGCGCGCGGCGGTCGTCCAGGTATCGCTCCACGTCCTCGCGCCGCGTCGCCGCAATCAGTGACCAACCCGAGTCGCCCTGCAGCAGCACCGGCCGTCCGGTGGCATCGCTGAGATAGCGCTGTCCCGAAACCGCCTGCAGGGGAAAGGCGATGGGGGTGGGCGCCAGTACGCTGACGTGGATTTCCGTCGTGACCGAACCGTGGTGTCCGCTGCAGCTGAGCCGATAGGTGCCGCCGGCACTGGGGGGCGTAACGCTCGTGGCGCCACTCGGGGGGCGCGCCCCGCTCCAGGAGCCCGCCGCCTCGCACGCGCTAGCCGCCTCGGCGCGCCAGGCGAGCCGCGTCGCCTCGCCCGGCAGCACGATGGCCGGCTGCGCGCTGATCTCGAGCTGCGCACGGGGCGGCCCCCGGCATGCCGATGCGCTCATGGCGGCCAGCAGCACCGCTACTACCGGAGCCGCGCTCGGGCACCTCATCACTGCACACCTTTCATAGGCCACTGCGCGGAATCTGCGCGATTTCGCGGTTCTGCGCGCCGCGGTTATCGCACGGTCGCCGGACTCGGCATAATCCTCGCTGCCCGCGGGCCTTGAGCCCTCACATAATACCGGTCCGAATGGGAGCCGCCGTTGTCAGCCCCGAAGTGCCGATTCTGTAGCCACGCCCTGACCCGTGTGTTCGTGGATCTGGGCATGTCGCCCCTGTGCCAGACCCACATAGCCCCCGAGCAGCTGAACGCGATGGAGCCGTTCTACCCGCTGCGGGTGTACGTGTGCGAAGCGTGCTTCCTGGTCCAGCTTGAGGAGTTCGTGGCCCCGGCGGACATCTTCACCGAATACGCCTACTTCTCATCCTACTCCGACAGCTGGGTCGAGCACGCGCGCCGCTACGCCGAGCAGATGCGCGAGCGCTTCGGGCTCGGGCGCCACAGCCAGGTGATGGAGATCGCCAGTAACGACGGCTATCTGCTGCAGCATTTCGTGGCCCAGGGCGTGCCGGTGCTGGGCATCGAGCCCGCCGAGAACGTCGGCCGGGCGGCTATCCAGAAGGGGGTGCGCACCATCAACTGCTTCTTCGGGCGCGAATCGGCACGCCGCATCCAGGCCGAGTACGGCGCACCCGATCTGTTGCTGGGCAACAACGTACTGGCCCACGTACCGGACATCAACGACTTCGTCGCCGGCATGCAGCTGCTGCTGAAGCCCGACGGGGTGATCACGATGGAGTTTCCGCACCTGATGCAGCTGATGGAGCTGAATCAGTTCGACACCATCTACCACGAGCATTTCAGCTACCTGTCCTTCACCACCGTGGTGCGCATCTTCGCGGCACACGGCCTGACCATGTTCGACGTGGAGCAGTTGCCGACGCACGGCGGTTCGCTGCGCATCTACGCGCGCCACGCCGCGGATGCCAGCAAGCCCGTCGGACGGCGCGTCACGGAGCTGCTCGCGCTCGAGGCGGGCAAGGGCTACGAGCGGCTCGAGACCTATTCACGGTTCGAGCAGCGCGTGCGCGAGACCAAGCGCAAGCTCCTGCAGTTCCTGATCGAGGTCAAGGCACGCGGCCAGCGGATCGTCGGCTACGGTGCACCGGGCAAGGGCAATACGCTGCTGAACTACTGCGGGATCCGCACCGACTTCCTCGATTTCACCGTCGATCGCAACCCCTATAAGCAGGGCAAGTTCACCCCCGGCACCCACATCCCGATCCTCGCCCCCGAGCGGCTGATGGAGGCGCGGCCGGATTACGTGCTCATCCTGCCCTGGTACCTCAAGGACGAGATCACCGTCAGCCTCGCCGTGATCCGCGCCTGGGGCGGCAAGTTCGTGGTCCCGATTCCCAGCGTGCAGGTCCTGGACTGAGGCGGGCCTTAACTGAGGCCTGGATCTAGGTCCGCGCCCGGCGCCTTCCGCTAAGATATCGGGCAGCCCCTGGATTGGAACACTACATAATTACCAGGGAAGTTCTTGGGCGGGAGGGGCCAATGCAGGTTTTCGTCACCGGGGTGAACGGCTATATCGGCGCCGTGCTGGCACCCTACCTGGTGGAACGCGGACTGACCGTGGTCGGGCTCGATACCGGCTACTACCGCGACGGCTGGCTGTTCAGCGACAACGCTCACATGCAGGTGCAGCCGCTCACGCTCAACAAGGACCTGCGCGATGTCACCGCGGCAGACCTCGCCGGCTGCCAGGCGGTCGCGCACCTGGCCGAGCTGTCAAACGACCCTATCGGACAGAACAATCCCCAGGTCACGCACCAGATCAACCATAAGGGCTCGGTTGCCTTGGCGCAGGCGGCCCAGCAAGCAGGCATCGAGCGCTTCGTATACACGTCCTCGTGCAGCGTCTACGGCGCCGGCACCGGCGAGTTCCTGGACGAGACCGCGGCCCCGAACCCGCAGACGGCGTACGCCGAGTGCAAGGTGCTGGTGGAGCGCGACGTCGGCAAGATGGCAGGAGCGGACTTCTGCCCGGTGTTTCTGCGCAACGCCACTGCCTATGGACCATCGCCGCGGATGCGTTTCGACATCGTTCTCAATGATCTGTCCGCAATGGCGCACACCACCAAGCGCATCGCCATGGTCAGCGACGGCAGCCCGTGGCGACCGGTGGTGCATATCCTCGACATCTGCGAGGCCATCTACCGCTCGCTCATCGCACCGGCCGAGGCCGTGCGCGGCAAGATATTCAACGTCGGTCAGAACTCCGAGAACTATCGGGTGCGCGAACTGGCCGCCATCGTCGCCGAGGAGTTCCCCGGCTGCCAGCTGAGCGTGGGTCCGAGCAGCGGCGACACCCGCAGCTATCGCGTCAACTTCGACAAGATTCACCGCGAGCTGCCGGGGTTCCGGTGCCGTCACACCGCCCGCGACGGCGCGCAACAGCTGCGGCAGTTGTTCGAGCGCATCCAGATGTCTCCCGACACGTATGCGTTCCGAGCCTTCACGCGCCTGAAGCAGCTGAAGTATCTGCAGGCGACCGAGCAGATCGACGCGGATTTCCGCTGGCGCTGATATGTTCTTGCAGGACCTCGAGATCCCCGGCGCGGTGCTGGTGCGCCTCGATCGCAAGCAGGACGCGCGCGGTTTCTTCGCTCGTACCTTCTGCGTGAACGAATTCGCAGCGGCGGGACTTGCGACCGCGGCGGTGCAGGCCAGCGTCTCCTACAACGAGCGTCGCGGCACCGTGCGCGGCATGCATTTCCAGTGGCCGCCCTCGCGCGAGGACAAGCTGGTGCGCTGCGTGCGCGGCAGCGTGTTCGACGTGCTGCTCGACCTGCGCCCCGATTCGCCGACCTACCTGCAGCACCGGGCGCTGGCGCTCGATGAGGACAATCGCGACGCGGTATTCATCCCGCACGGAGTCGCGCACGGCTTCCAGACGCTCGCCGACCGCACCGAAGTGCTTTATCAGATGACCGACTTCTTCGCCCCCGAGATCAACGCGGGCGTGCGCTGGGACGACCCCGCGTTCGCGATCAGCTGGCCGTTGAGCGAGATCGTCATCAGCGAGCGCGATGCCGCCTGCGCCGACTTTGACCGTGCCGCCTTTGAGAGCGAACTGCGGCGGCGTGCCGCGCACGCGGGGAAGCCCTCGTGAGCCTCACCACCGGTGAGGCGCTGCACGCGTTTGCCGCGCGCCTCTACCCGATCTGCCGCAGCATTACCGGCAACGGCGTGCGCGAGACGCTGCGGCTGGTGGCGGAGCAGCTGCCGCTCACCGTGCATGAGGTGCCAAGCGGCACGCGCGTATTCGACTGGGAAGTGCCCGCTGAGTGGAACATCACCGATGCCGCGCTCCTGGATGCGGACGGGCGGCGCGTGGTGGACTTTCGCGCCCACAACCTGCACATCGTCAGCTACTCCGAGCCGCAGTCGGTGACGCTGCCGCTCACGGAGCTGGCACCGCGGCTGCACTCGCTGCCGGAGCATCCGGAGTGGATTCCGTACCGGACCAGCTACTACCGCCGCAACTGGGGATTCTGCCTCAGCCACAACGAGCGCGAGCGCATGCGGCCCGGCGCCTACCGAGTCGAGATCAAGAGCACGCTGGCGCCCGGCTCGCTCACTTATGCCGAAGCCGTGATCCCGGGCACGAGCGCCGACGAGGTGCTGTTCTTCGCGCACGTCTGCCACCCCTCGCTGGCAAACGACAATACCAGCGGCATCGCGATTGCCACCGCGCTCGCGCAGTGGCTGGCCGCCGAGTCGCGCCGCTATACCTACCGCTTCGTGTTCGCGCCCGGGACGATCGGCTCGCTGTGCTGGCTGCGAGCCAACGAGTCGCGTCTGGGGCGCGTGCGTCATGGCCTGGTGCTCGCGCTGCTCGGCGATCCGGCGCCACTCACCTATAAGATGAGTCGGCGCGAGACCAGTGAGATTGATGCCGTCGCCGGCTACGTTCTGCCCGGCATCGATCCGCGGGCGCGCGTCATCGGCTTCTCCCCGTACGGCTACGACGAGCGGCAACTGTGCTCCCCCGGTTTCAACCTCCCGGTCGGCCGGCTGACCCGCTCGGTGAACGGCGGCTACCCTCAGTACCATAGCTCCGGGGACGACCTGTCGCTTATCAAGCCCGGGGCACTGCAGCAGAGCCTCGAGGCCTGTCAGCGCATCGTCGAGGTGCTGGAGGATGACCGCCGCTACCTGAACCTGAGTCCGAAAGGCGAGCCGCTGCTCGGCAAGCGCGGCCTCTACGGCGCGGTGGGCGGGGTGAGCCCGGCCACGCGCGAGCAGGCGCTGCTGTGGGTCCTGAACCAGTCGGACGGCAGCCGCTCGCTGCTCGAAGTGGCGCGGCGCTCCGGGATGGACTTCCGCTCGATCCGCGATGCGGCGCGGGCGCTCGAGGCGGCAGGTCTGCTGCGCGCGGAGCCGGCGCGCGCCCCGGTGCGGCCCCGGCGCCGTGCGTCCAGCCACACGAGCCGCGCGCCAATCCATAGCAAGCGCAAGACACCAGCCAAGCGGGGGGGAAAGAAATGAAGGTCGTACTATTTTGCGGCGGACTCGGCACGCGCCTGCGCGAGCACTCCGACACCATCCCCAAGCCGCTGGTCAACATCGGCTACCGCCCGATCCTGTGGCATCTGATGCGCTACTACGCCCACTACGGCCATAAGGAGTTCATCCTGTGCCTGGGGTATCGCGGCGATCTGATCCGCGAGTATTTCCTCAACTATGAGGAGACGATGACCAACGACTTCACGCTCAGCAACTGCGGCTCATCGGCCCGCAGGGTGGACATGCCGGTACGTGATACCGAGGGCTGGAAGATCACCTTCGTCGACACCGGCCTGCACAGCAACATCGGTCAGCGCCTGTTGCGGGCGCGCGCTTACGTGGCTGGCGAAAAGGCGTTCCTCGCCAACTACGCCGATGGCCTGTCGGACCTGCCGCTCGACACGCTGATCGCTGACTTCAACGCGCACGACGTCGTGGCCAACTTTGCAGCCGTGCGCAGCGGCCAGAGTTTCCACGCAGTGCATGCGGACGCGGCCGGCATGGTCACGCGCATGGGGGCTATGCCCGACCAGCAGCTGTGGATCAACGGTGGCTTCTTCGTGCTGCGGCAGGACATCTTCGACTACCTGCGCGAGGGCGAGGAGCTGGTGGAGCAGCCATTCGCGCGGCTGATCGAGCAGCGCAAGCTGCGCACCTTCCGCTGGGACGGCTTCTGGCAGTGCATGGATACATTCAAGGACAAGATCAGCTTCGATCGCATGGAGGCGCGCGGTCAGTGTCCGTGGATGACCTGGCGCCGCCACCCCGCCAACGGGGTGGGATGAGGCAGGTACCACGAGCATGCGCGACCTGCTGTTCGGCGCCCGGCGCATCCTGTGCATCGGTGCGCATTGCGACGACATCGAGATCGGCTGTGGCGGGGCGTTGCTGGCGCTGCAGGCTGCGCGCTCGGTGCGCATCGACTGGGTCGTGCTGAGCGGCACGGCACAGCGCCGGGCCGAGAGCGCGGCCGCGATGCGTGCCCTGGTCGGCCCGAAGGCACGCGGCGAGCTGCTGTGCGCGGACTTCCCGGACGGCCGCTTCCCGGCCCACTACGCGCAGATCAAGCAATTCTTCGAGCAGCTCAAGTCCCGTCCGCACCCGGATCTGATCCTGTGCCACGAGCGCGACGACCGGCACCAGGATCACCGCGCGATCAACGAGTTCGTGTGGAGCACCTTTCGCGATCAGGTGGTGCTCGAGTACGAGATCCCCAAATGGGACGGTGGCCTCGGACAGCCCAATGCTTACGTGGCGCTGACGGCGGCGCAGGCGCGGCGCAAGGTCACGGCGCTGCTGCGCGCGCACCGCTCGCAGGTGCGGCGCGACTGGTTCAGCGCCGAGTTGTTCATGGCGCTGCTGCGTCTGCGCGGAATGGAGTGCCGCTCCCCGAGCGGCTATGCGGAAGGGTTCTATGCGCGAAAAATCCGCCTCGAGTTCGGCTGAGCCGGGCGTGAAGCTGGGGGGCACACACTTCGAGCGCGGCCGCAAGCTCGCCGCGCGGGCGCGCGCGCTGATTCCAGGCGGCGCGCATACCTACGCCAAGGGTGATGACCAGTTTCCGGTCAATGCCCCGCCGTTCATCGTGCGCGGCCAGGGCTGTCACGCCTGGGATCTCGATGGCAACGAGTTCATCGAGTACAACATGGGGCTGCGCGCGGTGACGCTCGGACACGCCTACGAGCCGGTCGTGCGTGCGGTAGCCGAACAGCTGCCCTTCGGCACCAACTTCACCCGCCCGGCGCCGATCGAGGTCGAGTGCGCCGAGCAATTCCTGCGCCTGGTGCCCACCATGGAGATGGTGAAGTTCTGCAAGGACGGGTCCACCGCCGTCGATGCCGCCGTGCGCCTGGCACGTGCGCACACCGCGCGGGATGCGATCGCCATCTGCGGCGACCATCCGTTCTTCTCGACCAGCGACTGGTTCATTGGCAGCACCCCGATGCCGGGCGGCATACCGCAGTGGGTGCGCGACACCACGCTCAAGTTCCGCTACAACGACCTGGGCTCGCTCGAGGCGCTGTTCCAGTCGCACCCGCAGCAGATCGCATGCGTGGTACTGGAGGCGGCGCGCACCACTGAGCCGGCGCCCGGCTATCTCGCTGCGCTCAAGGAGCTGTGTCACCGCAATGGTGCGCTGCTGGTGTTCGACGAGATGATCACGGGCTTCCGCTGGCACCGCTCCGGCGCGCAGCACGTTTACGGCGTGACGCCCGATTTTTCGACGTTCGGCAAGGCGATCGCCAACGGCTTCGCGCTCTCGGCCATCGCCGGACCGCGCGAGCTGATGCAGATCGGCGGCCTGGATCACAGCCGCGAGCGGGTCTTTCTGCTCTCGACCACCCATGGTGCCGAGACCCACGCGCTGGCCGCCGGCATTGCCACCATGAGGGTGTACGAGAGCGAGGACGTGACGGGCTTTCTGCACCAGCAGGGTAGGCGGCTGCGCAGCGGTATCGAGCGGCTGCTGACAGAGTTGAAGCTGCAGGAACACTTCGAGTGCATCGGCCGCGACTGCTGCCTGCTGTACGGCACCTACGACAGCGAGCGCCGCCCGAGCCAGGCGATGCGCACGCTGTTCCTGCAGGAGACCATCCGCCGCGGCGTAATCGCACCGGCGCTGGTGGTGAGCTATTCGCACACCGACCACGACATCGACCTGACCATCGAGATCATCGGCGAGGCCCTCGCGGTGTACCGCAAGGCACTCGAGGACGGAGTGGAGAAGTACCTCGACGGGCGGCCGGTGAAGCCGGTGTTCAGGCCGTTTGCGTGAGCAAGGTCTGCGGCGCGGGGTCGTCGCTGACCTCAGCTGCCTGCGGGTGACCGGCCATGTAACGTGCCTGGATGTCCTCGGGCACGTGGCTCAGGTCGCTCAGGCGCAGGTAGTCCGGCATGGCGGTGCCAGTGCAGCGTGAGTCGCGGTTGGGCGCGCCGCGCAGCACGCGCGCGTCGGCGACGTTGACCGTGCGAAAGTCGATGCTGAAGCGTGTCCGGCCGCTGGTGTTCGGCACAGAAGAGTGCAGCTGCGCTCCGGAGAAGATGATGAGGCCGCCGACTGGTGGCAACACGCGCAGGTCGGGCTCCGCTTCGATAGGGATCAGCGCCTTGGGCTGCTCGCGCGTGTCGGTGCCGACGTGCTGGGCGGCGTTGAAGCGGCTGGTGGCGTTCCAGCGCTGATAGTCGTAATTGGCGGAGCTGTTGGGGACGCCGGTGCGCCAGTAGCGCGGGTGAAACGCCATGGCGTTGCTCGCTTCGATCTCGTACACCGGCATCCACCAGTTGATCTGGCACAGCGGGGCCGAATACCAGGTGTCGCGGTGCGGATGGAAGGCGTAGGCGATGCCGGTGGTCAGGTAGGCGTCGCTGGTCGAGCTGCGTAGCCGCGGCACGTCGAAGTAGGTGTCCTGTGCATCGCAGCCGAGTTCGCCGAGGATGGCGCGGATGAAGCGCTTGGACTCGGGATGGTGAATGAAGCGCGGCTTCAGTTCGGCGAGCACCTGAGCGTACTGCTGCACCGGCATGTGGTACTGCGCCGACTGCGGTTCGAGCGGCGCAAACGCCGCATCGAGCATGGTACGTGCGAACACGCAGTATTCGAGCGACAGCGGCGTCGGCGGACGCACCAGTATCTCACCCGCGTAGATGCGGGCGCGGCGCGCCTCATCGTCCTTAGCAGTGTCGATGCTGATCGTGGCCATGCGCTTGTACTTTTCCTGCGGCCCTAAAGAATCATGCGCCCCGCCGACTCCGGAAGCATCGCCCCGTTCCACAGATTTCCGCTGTTGGCCGCGGATTTCCGGTTCCAAATAGCAGGAAGGTATTGTAACCCACTGATAGTGAAAAGGATATCTGGCGCGATCCCTCCCGGGCGGGCACGCGGGGAGCTTGCCCATCATGAATGATGGGTGGCCCGCTTTGTCAGTTCAGGTGCGAATCCGCCCCGCGTGCGCCAACAGCGCTGCGCCGGCGCAGAACCATGGGCATGTGCGTGAGATACGCGAACACCCGCGGGCCACGCACTAAGTAGCGGTACGCCAGGCGCTGCGGGTCCTGCAGCAGCCTGAACAGCCATTCGAGCGACAACTTCTGCATCCACAGGGGGGCACGCCGCTCGGCGCCGGTGACGAAGTTCAGCGAGGCGCCGATGCACAGCGCCAGGCCGCGGGCCCGGTCGCGCCTTCCCAGCAGCTGTGCGATGCGCTCCTGCTGCGGGGAGCCGACCGCCAGGAAGCAGAAGCGGAACGGGCTTGCGCCCTCGATGAACTGCAGGCACTCCTCCACGGCGCCCGGATCGCGGATGAAGCCGAACGGTGGGTTGTGGTGACGCACGTCCACGAGCGAGAAGCGGGCGCGGATCTCCGCGGCCTGCTCGGCACTGCCGCCGATGAGCACGATGCGGTCGGCTGGCGTGATGACTTGCTGGAACAGCCGCGCGGTGAGGTCCGACCCGGTACACACCGGCAGCCGTACGCGCTGCATCGCCCGTACCAGGCGCGCGGCAAAGCGGCTATCCATTAGGACGTAGGTGGCGTCGGCGTACAGCGAGCGGAACGCGGGGTCGTCGTGATAGCGGATGAGGTGATCGACGTTCGGTGTGACCACGAAGCCATAGCGCTCGCAGCCAAAGTGCGCGGCGACCGCCACGAACTGCTCCAGGCCGTAATCGTCCACTTCACAAGCCACGGTTCCGGCGCGATGCGCTGGAGGCTCGAGCGTCGTCTGATTCGTCGACATCGCGCGGAAGCTTAAACATGCCCTTCAAGTGCTTGGTGGAATGTATCTGATGTCCCCCGATGGGCGCCACGGGTCAGAGCGAGGCCAGCGCTCGCTTCGCACGCATTCGATCGCGCGTCCCCGGGATCCCGCAGCTCCGGTGGGCCCGGCGATCACAGAGCAACTCGTGCGTCCGAGTGAGCTTCGCGGACGTACTTGCTGACTGGGCTGATGCTCTGCGCCGCAGTTGCGCGGCACAACGTGATGCGACCGCGAGCTTGCCCAGCTCCGTGGACGAGCGGCATGAGCTGCGAAGGCCGCCGGCGCGCACCGCAGGCGCCCGCACTGCGCGATGCACCTGTGTCGTGGGTCACATTTTTGTCGCACATGCGTCCGAGAGAGCGTCGCTGCGCCGCGTCACCCAACAAACGACGCGAGTCGGGTTATAGAGACAGTTTGGACGCGGGCGCGGACTACGCTAAAAAGCTGCACCATGCTAATGATTAAATGGTCTCACGCGCGCGTGAAGAGTCTCGTGCGCGGCACGTGTTGTCTCCTGTTCGGTCTGCTCGCCGCTTGCAACGACGACGTCACGACTTCCCCATTCAGCTCGCCGAACTCGGTTGGCGGCAACACCGTCGTCGCCGGCACGCTGAGTTTGTCGGCGTCGACGTATGCAGGCGCGCAGAGCAGCGGCTCGGTGACCGTGAGCGTGCTGCGCACCGGCGGCTCCGACGGCGCGGTCAGCGTCGCGTACGCTACCAGCAACGGCAGCGCGGTCGCCGGTACCGATTACACCGCCACCAGCGGTACGCTCGACTGGGATGCGGGCGATGTGAGCACCAAGACTTTCGTCGTGCCGCTGAGCTCCACTGCCGCAAGCGGCACCAAGACCTTCAACGTCACTCTGTCAGCGCCGGGCGGCGGCGCGACACTCGGCACTCCCGAGAGCGCCGTAGTCACGATCGGCGGCGGCGCGAGCGCACAGCCAGGGACGGTCTCGCTGTCGGCTGCAACCTATACGGCGGGGCAGGGCTCGGTGACGATCACCGTCGATCGCGGCGGCGGTAGCGACGGCGCGGTGAGCGTTGCGTATGCGACCAGCGATGGCACGGCGGTCGCCGGCAGCAACTACACCGCGACCCAGGGCACGCTCACCTGGGCAGCGGGCGATGCGGCCGCGAAGACGTTCAGCGTGGCCATCGACAGCAGCGCCTTCAGCGGCACCAAGTCTTTCAGCGTTTCCCTGTCTAATCCCGCCGGCGGTGCGACGCTCGGCTCGCCGGCGAGTGCCAGTGTGGTAATCACCGGCAGCGGGGGCAGCGGCTCGCAGCCGGGAAATCTCGCGCTCTCGGCCTCCACTTATACCGTCGTGCAGAGCTCCGGGACGGTCAAGATCAGCGTCAACCGCCTGGGCGGCTCGTCGGGTGCGGTGACGGTGGCCTATGCCACGGCGGACGGGTCGGCGGTCGCCGGCACCAACTACACCGCCACCAGTGGAACGCTCAGCTGGGCGGACGGCGACACCGGCAGCAAGAGCTTCAACGTGGCGATCAGCACCAGCGGCTTCGACGGCACCAAGTCCTTCAGCGTTGCGCTGTCGCATCCCGGTGGCGGAGCGGGTCTCGGCTCACCCTCCTCGGCGGCAGTGTCGATCACCGGCACCGGGGCGCCCAAGCCCGGCAACCTCGCGCTGTCTTCGGCAAGCTACTCGGTCGCACAGACCAGCGGCGCGGCGACCATCGTCGTCAAGCGCAACGGCGGCTCCTCCGGTCCGGTGACGGTGGCCTATGCCACGGCAAATGGCACCGCGATTGCCGGCAGCACCTACACTGCCACCAGTGGCACGCTCAGCTGGGCCGCCGGTGATACGGCTGCCAAGAGCTTCACGGTGCCGATCAGCACCACCGCCTTCAGCGGTACGAAGACCTTCACCGTCACGCTCTCGGCGCCCGGCGGCGGCGCGACACTCGGCGCGCCGTCCACGGCCACCGTGTCCATTACCGGCAGTCAGGCGGTCAGCTCCGGGACGCTCGCCCTCTCTGCTGCGAGTTACACCATCGCGCAGAACGGCGGCTCGGTGTCCGTCTCCGTCACCCGCAGCGGCGGTTCCTCCGGCGCGGTCTCGGTCGCGTATGCCACCGCCAACGGCACCGCGATCGCCGGCAGCAACTACACCGCCAGCAGCGGCACGCTCAGCTGGGCCGATGGCGATGCGTCCGCCAAGATGTTCACCGTGGCCATCAGCAACGCCACGCCGTTCTCGGGCAGCAAGTCGTTCACCGTCGCGCTCTCGGGCGCTACGGGCGGCGCAAAGCTCGGCAGCCCCGGCAGCTCTACCGTCACCATCAACGGCTCGGGAACCACCGCGACCAACAGCCTGCAGTGGTCGGCCGGGTCGGTATCGGTCTCACAGGGCGCCGGCACGGTATCGGTGACGGTGACGCGCACCGGCTCGAGCGGTGCGGTGAGTGTGGCCTATGCCACGGCCAACGGCAGTGCGGTGGCGGGCGGGGACTACACCGCGGCCAGCGGCACGCTCAACTGGGCCGACGGGGATGTCAACGCCAAGTCCTTCTCGGTCGCGATCAGCACGACGACGCCGTTCTCTGGCAGCAAGGCCTTCACGGTCACGCTCTCGGGGGCCACCGGCGGGGCGACCATCGGCTCACCGGGCACCGAGACCGTATCGATCTCGGGCAGCGCGGTGGCCAGTGGCGGGTTCGGCATCAAGGTGAGCGGCAATCAGTTCGTCAGCACCAAGGACGGCAGCCCCATCCAGATCGTGGGCACCAATATCAGCGGCCTGGAGAACGGTGGCTACAACTCGCAGTGGACGCAGTTCAAGACCGCCGGCTCGGCCTTCTGGTCCAAGGTGGTGAACTGGGGAGGCTCAGGGATCAACACCGTGCGCCTGCCGCTGAATGAGGCCTCCTGGCTCAACTACACCTGCTACGACTCTGGCTCCGGCGCCTCGGGAGACCTGTACCAGGCCAGCGGCGGTGCCTACAAGCCCGATCCGCAGTCGATCTACCAGGGCGTCATCAAGCAGGCCGTCGCGGATGCGACCGCCGCCGGGCTGTACGTGATCCTCGATCTGCACTGGGGAGCGCCCAATAACGCCAGCGGCCAGCCGCTGTGTCCGATCGGACAGGGCGGCTATGCCGACAGCGATCACTCGGTGACGTTCTGGAAGCAGGTTGCGGATGCGTTCAAGGGCAACCCGGCGGTGATGTTCGAGCTGTTTAACGAGCCCTTCGGCACCGACACCTACGGCAACTGGGTGAACCAGAACGGTAGCAGCTATACGCCCGGGCCCGAGGCGCTGATGATGAAGACCGGAGGCAGCTTCAAGCCCTTCGATGCGCAGAACAATCCCAATGGCAACGCGATGTTCACGACCAACATCACCTGGAACGTTGCCAGCATGATCACGCTGCTGCAGACCATCCGCGCAGAGGGGGCCACGAACGTGGTGCTGGCTTCCCCGATCGGCTGGGCGGGGGAGATCGAGGTGTGGCTGGGCACTTACGCCACCGGCGGCAATCCCGATCCACTGCAGCAGTTCGGCGTTGCCTGGCACCTGTATGGGTACGCCAAGGGCACGGCCCCGCCGCTGGCGGTGCTCAGTGCCGGCTATCCGATCATCGTCACCGAGACCTACGGCTTCGATGCGGCCATCGACGGCGGCCAGAACCCCAACGGCTACACCTGGGCCGCCTCCAAGGGGATCGGTTACATGTGGTGGGGCTGGAACGACTGGGACGGCGGTCCGCTGAGCAATAATCTAAGTCAGCCACCCTGGTACCTCAGCACCCCGCCAAACTA
>CAZAXR010000026.1:0-114307 GCA_964489185.1 uncultured Steroidobacteraceae bacterium
TCCATGTCCGCCAGGAACTGCGCTCGGCGCGTCGTCTTCCCGTACTTCTCAAACCCGGTCAGCGTCTGCTGCTTCATCGAGGCACTCGCATGAGAACAATCACTGCTGCTGATTTTACCGGTAAATCAGAGTCTCCCTAACTGCTCAGGCCCGCTGGCGCAGGTTATCAGGATCGTACAGCGGCTCCCTCGCCACGACCGCGCGGCGGCGATCGCCGAGGATCTCCACCTCGAGCTCGGTGCCTGGCACGGCAAGGTCGCAGCGCAGGTATGCGAGGGCGATGCTGCGCTTCAGCCGATAGCCGTAGCCGCCGGAAGTGACGAGCCCCGCCAGCTCCCGACCGCGATACACGACGGACACCGCGGATGCATCGGCATCGTCCGCCTCGACGATGAGCGGCACGAAGCGCTGCTTCGCCCCGGCCGCCGCACGCGCGCGTAGCGCCGCCTTGCCGATGAAGTCTGCCGCCTTGTCGAGGCGCACGAAGCGCTCGAGCCCGGCTTCGAAGGGCGTGTAGTCGCTGGTGAGATCACCCTTCCAAGCGCGGTAGCACTTCTCCAGGCGCAGACTCTCCTGGGCATAGAGCCCGAAGTGCGCGAGCGCGAACTCGCCGCCTGCCGTGATCAGGGCCTCATAGACCGCCCCCAGGTGCTCCACCGGGGTGTGCAGCTCCCAGCCGAGCTCGCCGACGTAGCTCACGCGCATCGCCACGACCGGCGCGTCGGCGATCCGGATGTCGCGCACCGCGAGCCACGGGAATGCGTCATTCGAGAGATCGGCCGCGGTGATGCGCGCCAGCAGCGCGCGCGCGTGCGGACCGGCCAGGATGAGCGTGCCATAACGCGCGGTGAGGTTCATGAGGCTCACCGCACCGTCGCGCACCGACAGGTGGCTGCGCAGCCACTCCTCATCGTGCCGCTCGGCGGCCGCGGCGGACAGCAGCCAGAAGCGCCCGCCCGGCAGGCGCGCTACCGTCAGCTCGCTGACGAGCCCCCCGCGGGGCGAGCAGCAGTAGCTGAGAGCCACGCGTCCCTCGGCCGGCAGCGCACCCGCCACCACCCGATCGAGCCATGCGGCCGCGCCCTTGCCGGCCGCCTCGAACTTCGTGAAGCCGGGAAGATCCTGCACGGCAACGCCGGTTGCCACGGCCGCGCACTCGCGCTCGATGGCGTGGTGCCAGCCGGGCCTGCGGAACGAGCACTCTGGACCCGGCGGGTCGCCGCGTCTCGCGTAATACACCGCACGTTCCCAGCCGCCCCGCGCCCCGTACACCGCCCCCTCGACGCGCAAGCGCTCGTACAGAGGCGAGACCTTCGTGGGGCGTCCCGCGGGCCGCTCCTCCTGCGGGTAGGCGACCGAGTATTCGTTCTGGTAGGTCTCGAGCGCCTTGGCGAGCGCGTAAGTCCTGTCCGCAAAACCGAAATAGCGGCGGCAATCGACGGACCACAGATCCCCGTCCGGCTCGCCGTTCACGACCCACTCGGCGATGGCGCGGCCTGCGCCCCCGGCCTGCGCGATGCCGAAGGTGAACGCGCAGCAGTGCAGGAAGTTACGCCGTCCAGCGGCCGGACCCATGAGCGGGTTGCCGTCGGGTGCGTAGGGAATGGGCCCGTTGATCACCCGCTTCAGCCCGACGGATCCCAGGATCGGCACGCGCGCGCATGCCGCCTCGACGTAACGCTCGATGCGCGGCAGGTCATCGGGAAAGAGCTGGTGCGCGAACTCCTCGGGCAGACCCTCGAGCCAGCGCGCCCGCGCCTGCGCTTCGTAGGGTCCGAGGAGCAGTCCGTGCCGCTCCTGGCGCAGGTAATAGCTCACATCCGGATCGCGCAGCAGCGGCAGGCGTGCCGCACCGCGCGCCGCGAGCTCCGGGATGTCCTCGGTCACCAGATACTGATGGGACAGCGAGACGATCGGCAGATGCTCGCCGATCATCGCGGCCACCTCAGCGCCCCGGTACCCCGCGGCATTGATAACGTACTCGGCCTCAATCGCGCCCTGCGTCGTCTCGAGCCGCCAGCCGCCGTCGGGCAACTCGCGGATCGCAGTCACTCGCGTGTGGCGCTCGACCGTGGCGCCGCGATCGCGTGCGCCGCGGGCGAGCGCCTGCGTGAGCTGCGCCGGATCGATGTCCCCGTCATGCGGGTCCCACAGGCCGGCGCGGATGCCGTCGGTTGTCACGAAAGGATGGCGCGCGCGGATTTCCTCCGGGGCGAGCAGCTCGAACCCGAGCCCCTGGGCGCGGGCCTGCGCGAGCACATGCCTGAATTCATCGAGCCGGTCGCGCGTGTGTGCGAGGCGGATGCTGCCGGTGACGTGGTAGTTGATGTCGTACCCGACCTCGCTAGCGAGCTCTCGGTACAGCGAGGTGGAATGGCGCTGCAGCCTGAGGATGCTCCAGGAGGTCGAGAAGTTCGGGCAGTTGCCGGCCGCATGCCAGGTCGAGCCCGCGGTCAGCTCGTCGCGCTCGATGAGGACTACGTCCGTCCAGCCAAGGCGCGTCAGGTGATACAGGGCACTGCAGCCGACTGCACCGCCGCCGATGACGACGACCCGCGCTTGGCTCTTCAGCATCTCACCCGTGCACTCGCCGGATCATAGAAGGCCTTGAGCGAGACGCGGGCCGGCACGCGCTCGGCGGCGACTTCCACCTCGTAGCGCCCGGCCGCGATCCACTCGGGACTCAGCGCCTCGGCCTCGCTCGCCAGATAACCGAGGCCGAGCGGCGCCCCGACCGTATGGCCGAACATGCCGGAGGAGATCTTTCCGATCAACCGCCCGTCGCGCCAGATCGGCTCGTTGTGATACAGCAACCGCTCGGCTGACTCGAGTGCCACCGCCACGAGCCTGCGCTTCAGCGGCTGCTCGCGGCGGCGCACCAGTGCCTCACGCCCCACGAAGCCGCCCGGCTTGTCCCACGCGACGGCGAAGCCCAACCCGGCCTCGAGCGGCGTGTCGTCATCGGCGATGTCGTGGCCCCAGTGCCGGTAGGCCTTCTCCATGCGCAGACTGTTGAGCGCGTGGTAGCCGGCCAGTTTGAGCCCGAAGGGCTCGCCGGCGCCCACGAGCACGTCATACACGCCCTGTGCGAACTCGGTCGGAATGTACAGCTCGTAGCCGAGCTCCCCGACATAGGTGATGCGGCTGGCGCGCACGCGCGCGTAGCCGAGATCAATGACGCGCGAAGTGCGGAACGGGAATGCTGCGGTCGAGAGGTCAGCATCGGTAAGCGTTGCCAGAAGCTCACGGCTCCTGGGTCCCATCAGACCGAGCACGGCATAGGCCGAGGACACGTCCAGCGCCAGCGCGCGGGCGTCCTGCGGGATGCTGCGGCACAGCCAGCCGAAGTCCCGGGTCTGCGTCGCACATGAGCTCACGATGAGGTAGGCGTCCTCGGCCTCGCGGGTGAGGGTGACGTCGGCCTCGATGCCGCCGCGCTCGTTCAGCCACTGCGTGTAGACGACCCTGCCGATCGGCACGTCGATGTCGTTGGCGCAGATGCGTGACAGCACCGTGGCCGCATCCCGTCCCCGCACGGCGAACTTGGCGAACGAGGACTGATCGAACAGCCCGACCCGCTCGCGCACCGCGCGGTGCTCAGCGGCGCAGTTCGCGAACCAGTTCTGGCGGCCGTAGCTGTACTTGTAGCGCGGCGTCTCCCCGGCAGCGGCGAACCAGTTGGCGCGCTCGTATCCTGCGACCTCTCCGAAGCACGCCCCGGCGCAGGCGAGGCGGTCGTGCAGCGCGGACTTGCGCACCCCGCGGGCTGTCTCGGCCTGCCGGTACGGCCAGTGCATCGCATACAGCAGCCCGAGCGACTCGACGGTGCGATCGCGCAGGTAGCGCTTGTTGGCCTGGAACGGCGCGCAGCGGCGGATGTCGACGTCCCACAGGTCAAAGGGCGGATGGCCATCGAGGATCCAGTCGGCGAGCACCTTGCCGGCGCCGCCAGCGGACTGGATGCCGATGGAATTGAAGCCGGCCGCCACGTACAGGCCGCGCAGCTCCGGCGTCTCGCCAAGCAGGTAGCGGTTATCGGGCGTGAAGCTCTCGGCACCGTTGAAGAACACCTGCACGCCGGCGCTTTCCAGAGCAGGCACGCGGCGCATGGCCGCCTCGAACAGCGGCTCGATGTGGTCTACGTCGGCAGGCAGCTGATCGAAGGCGAAGTTCTCTGGAATCCCCGCTGCGCCCCAGGGTCTGGCCCTGGGCTCGAACCACCCCACCAGGAGCTTGCCGGCGTCTTCCTTGAAGTACGAGCAGGCGTCCGCATCGCGCAGGATCGGCAGCGGGGTGAGCCCCGGGATCGGCTGCGTCACGATGTAGAAGTGCTCGGCCGCGTGCAACGGCACCGTCGCCTGCACCCAGCCGCCCACCTCGCGCGCCCACATGCCCGCGCAGATCACCACCACGTCGGCGCGCACCTCCCCCGCCTCAGTCGCCACACCCGTGGCGCGCCCGGAAGCGGTGCGGATGGCGCTCACCCTGACGTCCTCGACGATGCGCACCCCGGCGTTGCGCGCCCCGCGCGCGAGCGCCTGGGTGGTATCGACGGGATTGGTCTGCCCGTCCCGGGGCAGATACACCGCCCCCACCAGCCCCTCGATCGAGAGCAGCGGCCAGCGCTCCTTGGCATCGCCCGGCGACAGGATCTGCACCTCGAGCCCGAAGCAGCGGGCCATCGAGGCGCCGCGCTTGAGCTCTTCGAACCGCGCATCGCTCGCCGCCACGGCGATGGATCCGACCCGCCTGAAGCCCGTGGCCTGGCCGGTCTCGCGCTCCAGCCCCTCGTACAGCTCGGTGGTGTACTGCGCCAGGCGCGTGAGGTTCTGCGTCGCGCGCAGCTGCCCCACGAGCCCCGCGGCGTGCCAGGTGGTGCCGCAGGTAAGCTTACGCCGCTCGAGCAGCAGCACATCCGTGCAGCCGCGCTTGGCCAGGTGGTAGGCGACACTGCAGCCGACGATGCCGCCGCCCATGATGACGACCCGTGCGTGGGCGGGCAGACGTACCGCGCTCACGCGCGCCTCACCTCGTCTTGAGACGCGTCGGCGCAACGGCCGTCGCGGCGGCTCGGTGCATGCGCGCACGGCTGTCGGCGGCGTGAGCGCGCAGCACGCGCCCGGCGCGCTCCGGATCCCTTGAGGCGATCGCCCTGACGATAGCCTTGTGCTCGGCGTTCGACACCGCGAACCCGCCGCCCTCCTGCAGACCGCGCAGGCGGAACAACAGCAGCTCCTTGGTCAGCCGCCGGTACGCTTCCGCCAAGCGCGAGTTGCCGACGAAGTCGACCAAGGCCTCATGGAAGTTGAGGTTGAGCTCGTGGTAACGCCTGACGTCCTGCCTGGCGGTGGCGGCATCCATCTCGCCGAGCAGCGTGCGCAGCGTGGCCAGCTGCGGCGCGGTGATGCGCTCCGCCAGGCGCCGCCCGATCAGCTCATCGAGCACTTCGCGTACGTCGTAGGCCTCGTCCGCCTCGGCCAGGGAGACCTCGCGTACGAAGGCGCCGCGGTTGCGCTCGGTGCGCACCAGCCCGCACTCGGTGAGCGCCCGCAGCGCCTCCCGCACCGGGCCGCGGCTGGTGCGGAAGCGCTCGGCCAGCTCCACTTCGTTGATGCGCTGACCGGCCGCCAGCTCGCCGCGCAGGATCATCTGCTCGATTTCGGCCTGCACCAGCGAAGGCAGGGAATGGGCCTGCAGCAGCTGCAGCGGAGTGAGCGCGTTCACGATGCCGTCATGTCCGGATGCTCCAAGGGAAGCCCCTGGCGCAGATTAGACGCCTTGCTCTGAGGATTGTCTACATACAACTGTTGACACTTGTGCTCGGCGGCCTCTACAGTAGCGTCCTCCCCGACCGCGGGCCGATGGCCTCCAGGCGCACCGCCATGAGCACCGAACCTTATCTGCTGACTCCCGGGCCGCTGACGATCTCGCTGCGCACCAAGCAGGCCATGCTGCGCGACTGGGGCTCCTGGGATGCCGACTTCAACAGCATCACCGGCCGGGTGCGCGAGCGGCTGCTGGAGATCGTGCGCGGCACCGGCACGTACGAGTGCGTGCCGCTGCAGGGCAGCGGCACCTTCTCGGTCGAGGCGGCGATCGGCACGCTGGTGCCGCGCGCCAACGGCCACGTGCTCGTGCCACAGAACGGCGCCTACTGTCAGCGCATCGCGCGCATCTGCCGGGTGCTCGGGCGCAGGCTCACCACCCTCGACTACGCCGAGAACACCCAGGTGCTCGCCGCCGACATCGACCAAGCGCTCGCGGCCGATGCCTCGATCACGCACGTGGCGCTGGTGCACTGCGAGACCAGCACCGGCATCCTGAATCCGCTGCAGGAGATCGCGCAGGTGGTCGCCCGTCACGGCAGGGGGCTGATTGTCGATGCCATGAGTTCCTTCGGCGCGCTCGAGATCGATGCGCGCACTACACCCTTCGATGCCGTGGTGGCCGCCTCCGGCAAGTGCCTCGAGGGACCTCCGGGCATGGGCTTCGTGATCGTGCGCCGCACCGCGCTCGAGCGCTGCGAGGGCAACTGCCACTCGCTCGCCATGGACCTGTACGACCAGTGGCTCTACATGCAGAAGACCACGCAGTGGCGCTACACGCCTCCCACGCACGTGGTTGCAGCCTTCGATTGCGCGATCGCGCAATACCTGGAGGAAGGCGGCCTCGCCGCCCGCGGCGCGCGCTATGCCAGCAACTGCCGCACGCTGATCGAGGGCATGAGCCAGCTGGGGCTGCGCAGCTTCCTGCCCGCGGCCATCCAGGCGCCGATCATCGTCACCTTCTATGCCCCCGAGCACCCCCACTACCAGTTCAAGAGCTTCTACAATGCCGTCAAGGCGCAGGGCTACATCCTGTACCCCGGCAAGCTCACCACCGTTGAGACCTTCCGCGTCGGCTGCATGGGCCAGCTCGGCGAGCGCGGCATCAGCGGCGCGGTGGAAGCCGTCGGTCGGGTGCTCGCGCACATGCGCGCGGCGGCCTGAAGCATCCCGGAAGCGTTGTGCCAGCACGAGGTGAAATGGGCATGCGCCGCGTCGAAGTGAATGGCCGGGCCTACCGCCTGCCCGAGCAGCCCGCGGTGGTGGTGTGCGTGGACGGCTGCGAGCCGGACTACATTGCCCAGGCAGTGGCCGGCGGCCACATGCCGTGGATGAAGCGCGTGCTCGGCAGCGGCAGCGCGGTCATCGCCGACTGCGTCATTCCGAGCTTCACCAACCCCAACAACCTCTCGATCGTCACCGGCGTGCCGCCGGCGGTGCACGGCATCTGCGGAAACTACCTCTACGACAGCGAGAACGGCGTTGAGGTCATGATGAATGACCCCAAATGGCTGCGCGCGCCCACGCTGCTCGCGGCGCTTGCGGATGCGGGCTGCACGGTGGCGGTGGTGACGGCCAAAGACAAGCTGCGCAAGCTGCTCGGGCACAAGCTGCGCGGCATGTGCTTCTCGGCCGAGAAAGCCGACCAGGTGACGCGAGAGGAGCACGGCATCGAGGAGGTGCTGCAGCTGGTTGGCCTGCCGCTACCGAGCGTGTACAGCGCGCAGCTGTCGGAATTCGTGTTCGCCGCGGGCGTCAAGCTCATACAGCGATACCGCCCGGACGTCATGTACCTGTCCACCACGGATTACGTGCAGCACAAACACGCGCCGGGCTCGCCGGAAGCGAATGCCTTCAATGCCATGATGGACCGCTACCTCGGCGAACTCGACGCCGCCGGCTGCGCCATCGTGGTCACCGCCGATCACGGCATGAACGCCAAGACGCGCCTCGATGCCAGCCCGAATGTCATCTACCTGCAGGATCTGCTCGATGAGTGGCTGGGCGCGAAGCGCGCGCGGGTCATCCTGCCCATCACCGACCCGTACGTGGTGCACCACGGCGCGCTCGGCTCGTACGCCACCATCTACCTGCCTCCGGGCACCGCTGCCGCCGCCCTCGCCGCGCGCCTCGCGGCGCTGCGCGGCATCGAGCTGGTGCTCACCCGTGAGGAGGCTGCGCAACGCTTCGAGCTGCCCGCCGACCGCATCGGAGATCTGGTCGTGGTGTCGATTCACTCGGTGGCGCTCGGCGGTGCGCGAGCCAAGCACGACCTGTCGGGGCTGGATGCGCCGCTGCGCTCCCACGGCGGACTGTCGGAGCAGGCGGTGCCGCTGGTCATGAACCGGTCCATACCGGGCCTGGATGCCAACCGCCGCTGGCGCAACTTCGATGCCTTCGACTGGGTACTGAACCATGGCCACTGAGACCCCCGGCCGCGCCCGGCGCTCCGGCGAGGCGCGCCGCGAGGGCCTGCGCATCGGCGGCGAGCAGGTCATGACCGAGCACTCGGGCGACGTGTTTAACCCCTATACGCGCGCGCTCGTCGGCACGGTGGCAAAGGCGAGCCGCGCGGACGTGCGCCGTGCCATTACCGGCGCCAGAGCATTCCGTTCGCGACTCACCCGCTATGAGCGCTACCGCATCTGCTACCGCACGGCGGAACTGCTGCGCGCCCGCACCGAGGAAATCGCCGACCTCATCACCGCCGAGAGCGGCCTGTGCAAGAAGGACTCAACCTACGAGGTCGGCCGCGCGTGCGATGTGTTCGTATTCGCCGGCAACGCGGCACTGCAGGACGATGGCCAGGTGTTCTCGTGCGATCTCACCGCGCATGGCAAGCGCCGCAAGGTCTACACGCTGCGCGAGCCGCTGCTCGGGGTGATCGCGGCGATCACCCCCTTCAACCATCCCCTCAACCAGGTCGCCCACAAGGTGGCCCCGAGCATTGCCACCAACAACCGCATGGTGCTCAAGCCCTCGGAGAAGACGCCCCTGAGCGCGCTGCTGCTGGCGGACGTGCTGTACGAGGCCGGGCTGCCCCCGGAGATGTTCAGCGTCATCACCGGCGATCCCCGCGAGATCGCCGATGAGCTGCTGACACATGCGGACGTCGATCTGGTCACCTTCACCGGCGGGGTCGCGATCGGCAAGTACATCGCCGCCAAGGCCGTCTACAAGCGCCAGGTGCTGGAGCTCGGTGGCAACGACCCGCTGATCGTCATGGAGGATGCCGACCTGGAGGAAGCGGCGACGCTCGCCGCCGCCGGCTCATATAAGAACTCCGGCCAGCGCTGCACGGCGGTGAAGCGCATGCTGGTGCAAAACTCGGTGGCGCCGCGCTTCACCGAGCTGCTCGTGGAAAAGACCCGGGCGGTGAAGCACGGCGACCCCATGGATCCCGGCACCGACATGGGCACCGTGATCGATGAAGCGGCGGCGCGCTGTTTCGAGGAGCGCGTGAACGAGGCGGTCTCGCACGGAGCGCGGCTGCTGTACGGCAACGTGCGCGCCGGCGCCCTGTACTCGCCGACGGTGCTCGACCGGGTAACCCCGGAGATGACGCTCGTCAGGCAGGAGACCTTCGGGCCGGTCTCACCCATCATCGCCTTCGGGACTATCGATGAGGCCATCCGCATCGCCAACTCCACGGCCTACGGCCTTTCGTCAGCGGTGTGCACCAACCGCCTGGACTACATCACGCGCTTCGTGTCGGAGCTCAACGTCGGCAGCGTCAACGTGCGCGAGGTCCCCGGATACCGCCTGGAGCTCACGCCGTTCGGTGGCATCAAGGACTCGGGGCTGGGATACAAGGAAGGCGTGCAGGAAGCGGTCAAGAGCTTCACCAACGTCAAGACCTACTCCCTGCCGTGGCCAGCGTAGTCGAGCCGGTGGCCGTCGCTGCGGCCGTGCCGGGCCTGCGGGCGCTGCGCATCGCGCAGTGCCGCACCCTGCTGCTGCTGTTTCTGGGCTATGCCTCCTGCTATTTCTGCCGCTCCAACCTCGCGGTAGCCACCCCGCTCCTGATCGATGAGCTCGGACGCCACGGCGTCAGCCACGCCGCGGCCCTGATCAGCATCGGCACGATGACCTCATGGGGCGTATTTGCCTACGCCATGGGCAAGTGGTTCCTCACGGGCCTCGGGGACTACTGGGGCGGCAAGCGCAACCTGCTGATCGCCACCGGCGGCGCGACACTCTTTACGCTGCTGTTCGCCTCCAGTTCCACACTACCGATATTCACCATGGCCTGGATCGGTAATCGCCTCACGCAGTCGATCGGCTGGTCGGCGCTCGTCAAGGTCTCCTCCAGGTGGTTCAACTACTCCCGCTACGGCACGATCATCGCCCTGCTCACCTGCAGCTACCTGCTTGGGGATGCCGCGGCCCGCCAGAGCATGGGCCTGCTGCTCGAGCACGGGGTCGGCTGGCGCGGGCTGTTCCTGTTCGGTGCCGGGGTCGCCGGCTTCATGTTCCTCGCCAATCTGCTGCTGCTGCGCGAGTCGCGCACCCACGAGGGGCACGCGGAGGCGCTGGCGAACCCGCGCAACGTGTTCTCGGGAGCCGAGTCGCGGCCGAAGAATTTCGCGGCGCTGGTGCTTCCGCTGCTGCGCAGCCGCGCCTTCCTCATGGTATGCCTGCTCGGCTTCGCCGCCACGATGGTGCGCGAGACCTTCAATACGTGGAACGCGCTGTACCTGCGCGAATTTCTCGGCTACAGCCTCAGCCACTCCGCCGCGCTGTCCGCCATCTTCCCGGGGGTGGGCGCGATCTCGGTGCTGCTCGCCGGCTGGGCGAGCGACCGCTTGGGACCGAATGCCCGCTCGCTGCTGCTGTTCGTGGGGCTCGCCGCGACCGCGGCGGCGCTACTGATCCTCAACTCGCTCCACCCGGCCTCCGCCGGGGTGGTGCTGCCGGTGGTGATGACCGGCGTCGTGGCCTTCTGCCTGCTGGGACCGTACTCGTTCCTGCCCGGCGCCTTCGCGCTGGACTTCGGCGGCAAGCAAGCCGGCGCGGTGGCCTCGGGCCTGGTCGACGGCACAGGCTATCTGGGCGGAGTGCTGGCGGGCTACGTGATGGCGAGAATCGCGGTGGCCTTTGGCTGGGGCGGCGTGTTCATCACGCTGGCGATGGTGAGCGCGCTCGCCGCCCTCGGTGCCTGCTATCTGTACGTGCTCAATGCACGACACGTGGCGTGGCGGCCCAGCTAGGCGCGGCGCACCCCGTGATGAAGATTGCGAGCCTCGAGACCTGGCACGACGAGTTCGTGTGCTTCGTGCGCGTGACCACGGACGCGGGCGCCAGCGGCTGGGGCCAGACCTCCACCTACAACGCCGACATCACCGCCACCATCTTCCACCGCCAGGTCGCCCCCTGGGCGCTCGGGGCGGATGCCTTCAACATCGAGGCGCTCGTCGAGCGTATCGAGGAGCGCGAACACAAATTCCCCGGCAGCTACCGCTGCCGGGCGATCGCCGGCCTGGACACCGCGCTCTGGGATCTGCGCGGCCGGCTCGAGGGCAAGCCGGTAGTGGAACTCCTGGGGGGCCGGCCCGGGCGCCTGCGCGTCTACGCCTCCTCCATGCGGCGCGACATCAAGCCCGAGGATGAGGCCGCGCGGCTCGTGCGGCTGCGCGACAGCCTGGGGTTCGACGCCTTCAAGTGGCGCGTCGGGGCCGAGTGCGGCCACGACAGCGACGAATGGCCGGGGCGCACGGAGGCCATCGTGCCGCAGGTGGCGCGCGCGCTCGGCGACCAGGTCGCGAAGCTCGTCGATGCCAACAGCGGTTTCTCGGTGCGCCGCGCCATCGAGGTCGGCCGACTGCTGGAAGCGGAGGGCATCAGCCACTACGAGGAGCCCTGCCCCTACTGGAAGCTCGAGGACACCAAGCAGGTCGCCGATGCGCTCGCCATCGACGTCACCGGCGGCGAGCAGGACTGGGACCTCGCCGCCTGGGCGCGCATGATCGAGATGCGCGCGGTAGACGTCGTGCAGCCGGACGTCATGTACATGGGCGGCATCGCGCGCACCCTCAAGGTCGCACGCATGGCCGCCGCCGCCGGCCTGCCGTGCACCCCACACAGCGCCAATCTCTCCCTGGTCACGCTCTGCACCATGCATCTGCTGGGGGCCATCCCCAACGCCGGCAAGTACCTGGAGCTCTCCATCGAGGGTGCGGACTACTATCCCTGGCAGCAGGGACTGTTCGTGAACGATCCGTACCAAGTGCGCGACGGCCACGTGACCATCCCCGCCTCTGCCGGCTGGGGTGCGGAGGTGAGTCCCCGGTGGCTCGAGCGCGCCGCGTACCGCGTCAGCAGCCTCCCGCGCTAACATGCCCGCATACAAGAACTCTGGGCCGCCGCCGGCGGCCCGCGGCCGAATCCGGTAAGGAGCCCCCTGCATGCAGCCAGAAGAGGTGCGCACTGCGGCACAGGCCCGCGCCATCGTCGAGGAGCGGGGACTGGCGCACGTCAAGGTCGGCGTGTTCGACAACGATGGCATCCTGCGCGGCAAGTTCATCGACCGCGCGAAGTTCTTCTCCGCGCTTGAGAAGGGCATGGGCTTCTGCGACGTGGTGCTGGGGAGGGACTCGCACGACCCGCACTACGCCAACGTCACCTTCACCGGCTGGCACACCGCCTTTCCCGACGCGCCGGTGCGGCTGCTGCCGGAGACCTGCCGCGCGCTGCCGCTCGAGGGCAAGATGCTGCTGTTTCTCGGCGAGTTCGCGGGCAAGGCGGAAGAGGTCTGCCCGCGCGCCACGCTGCGCCGCGTGCTCAGGCGCGCCGCCGAGCTGGGCTATGGCGCGAGCGCCGCCGCCGAGTACGAGTTCTTCGTGTTCACCGAGACCCCGGCGAGCGTGCGCGAGAAGCACTACCGCGGCCTCACCAATCTGACGCCCGGCTACTTTGGCTACTCGGTGCTGCGCAGCTCGGTGCACGCCGAGCTGTACCAGGCGCTGCTGCAGCTCGCCGACGAGATGCGCATGCCCATCGAGGGACTGCACACTGAGACCGGCCCCGGGGTCATGGAGGCGGCGCTGCACTACGCCGAGGCGTTGGAAGCGGCGGATCGCGCCGCGCTCTTCAAGACCTTCGTGAAGGTGCTCGCGCAGCGGCGCGGGCTGATGGCGACCTTCATGGCCAAGTGGTCGCAGCAGCTGCCCGGGCAGAGCGGACATCTGCACGTTTCGCTGGCGCGCAAGGATGGCTCGTCCGCGTTCCACGACGAGTCGCAGCCACATACCATGTCGCAGGAGATGCGCTGGTTCGTCGGCGGCCAGCAGGCCCTCATGCCCGAGCTGCTCGCCATGGTGGCCTCGACGGTGAACAGCTACTCGCGTCTGGTGCCCGGGTACTGGGCCCCGACCTCGGCCACCTGGGGCGTGGAGAACCGCACCTGCGCGCTGCGCGTGATCCAGGGCGGTCCCAAGAGCCAGCGCGTCGAGTACCGTATCGCCGCCGCCGACATCAATCCGTATCTGGCCATCGCCGCAGCGATCGGCTCGGGCCTGTGGGGCATGGAGCACCGCATCGAGCCCGATGAGCCGATCAGCGGCAACGCCTACGACCGCAAGCTCCCGGCCAAACGGCAGCTGCCGCGCACGCTCACCGAGGCCGCCGAGCGGCTGCGGGCTTCGAAGCCGGCGCAGGCGCTGTTCGGCAAGGCGTTCGTCGAGCATTTCGCGGCCAGCCGCGAGTGGGAGGAGCGCGAGTTCCGCCGTGCCGTGACCGACTGGGAGCTGGCGCGCTACTTCGAGATCATCTGATGAGCCTCAAGACCATCTCGCCGGTCGACGGCAGCGTGTATGCCGAGCGTACCCCCGCCACCCCGCAGGAGATCGATCGCACCCTGGAGCGGGCGCGCGCCGCGCAGCGGCCGTGGCGCTCGGTGACGATTGCCGAACGCGCCGCCCTCATGGAACGCTTCAGCGCCGAGTTCGAGCGGCGCGCCGGCGAGATCGCCACCGGTCTCACCTGGCAGATGGGGCGCCCGATCCGCTTCGCCCCGAGCGAGGTACGCGGCACACTCGAGCGAGCACGCCACATGACGCGCATCGCCGCCGAGGCGCTCCAGGACGTGGATGCCGGACCCAAGCAGGGCTTCAGGCGCTTCATCCGCCGCGAGCCGCTGGGGGTGGTATTCACCGTGGCCGCCTGGAATTACCCCTACCTGATCGCGATCAACAGCGTGGTGCCGGCGCTCATGGCCGGCAACGCCGTCATCCTCAAGCACTCGGCGCAGACCCCGCAGTGCGCGGAGGTGTTTGCCGAATGCTTCGCCGCGGCGGGGCTGCCGGCGGGACTATTCCAGGTGCTGCACCTGAGTCACGCCGACACCGAGGCGGTGATTCGCGATCCGCGCGTCGACTTCGTCGCCTTCACCGGCTCGGTGGCCGGTGGGCGTGCGGTGCAGAGGGTGGCCGCCGAGCGCTTCATCGGCGTCGGCCTCGAACTCGGCGGCTGCGATCCGGTCTACGTGCGCGGTGATGCGGATCTCAAGCACGCCATCGAGAACATCGTGGACGGGGCGTATTTCAATTCCGGGCAGTCCTGCTGCGGCCTGCAGCGCATCTACGTGCATGCCAGCCTCTACGAGCCGTTCACCAGCGGCTGCGTGGACCTCATCCGCCAATACCGCCTCGGCGATCCGCGCGATCCCGACACCACACTCGGACCGCTGGTGCGCACCGCGGCCGCCGACGCGGTACGCGCCCAGGTGCGCGCCGCCGTCGATGCCGGCGCGCGCCCCGCGATCGCGGAGCGCGAGTTCCCCGCAAGCCGCCCCGGCACGCCGTACCTGGCCCCGCAGCTGCTGCTCGATGCCCCGCCCGCCTCGAGCGTCATGCGCGAGGAGATCTTCGGCCCGGTGGCCGGGGTCATGAAGGTGTACTGCGACGAGCAGGCGGTCGCGCTCATGAACGACAGCGCCTTTGGACTCACCGCCGCGGTCTGGACACGGGATGTCGAGGCCGCCACGGCGCTCGGCAACCAGGTGCAGACCGGTACCTGGTTCATGAACCGCTGCGATTACCTCGATCCGGCGCTCGCCTGGGCAGGCGTCAAGGACTCCGGGCGCGGCTGCACGCTGTCGGTGATCGGGTACGAGCACCTGACGCGGCCCAAATCCTTCCATCTGCGGGTGACGACGTGAGCGCAATTCTTAGAGCCAACTGGAACTATCCGACCACGGTGTGGCACGGGCCGGGACGCATCGCCGAGCTGCCTGCGGCGTGCGCGCGGCTCGGGATCCTCAAGCCCCTGCTGGTCACCGACGAGGGACTGAGCGAGGCCCCGATGATCCGGCAGGCACTGGCGCGCGTTGCCGGCGCGAGGCTGTTCGCCGGCGTGCGCGGCAATCCGGTGGCCGCGAACATCGAGGCGGGGCTGGTCGCGTACCGCGGCGGCGGCCACGACGGCGTCATCGCCTTCGGCGGCGGCTCGGCGCTCGATGCCGGCAAGGTGATCGCCTTCATGTCGGGACAGACGCGGCCGCTGTGGGACTTCGAGGACGTCGGCGACTGGTGGACGCGCGCCGACGCGAACGGCATCGCACCGATCGTAGCCGTGCCGACCACCGCCGGCACCGGCTCCGAGGTGGGACGCGCCGGGGTAGTGATCAACGAAGCTACCCATCAGAAGAAGATCATCTTCCACCCGCGCATGATGCCCGGGGTCGTGATCTCCGATCCCGAGCTCACCGTCGGCCTGCCGCCCAAGATCACCGCCGCCACCGGCCTCGATGCCTTCGTCCACTGCTTCGAGGCGTACTGCGCGCCCGGCTTCCACCCGCTCGCCGATGGCATCGCCCTGGAAGGCATGCGCCTCATCCAGACCTACCTGCCGCGCGCCTGCGAGAACGGCGCCGACATCGAGGCGCGCTCGCGCATGCTGGCGGCGGCCAGCATGGGCGCCACGGCGTTTCAGAAGGGGCTCGGCGGCGTGCACGCCATCGCGCATCCGGTGGGTGCGTATTTCAACACCCACCATGGGCTCACCAATGCGGTGCTTCTGCCCTACCTCATCGTGCACAACCGTCCGGCGATCGAGGCGCAGCTGCCGGTCATCGCGCGCGCGTTGAACCTCTCCGGTGAGCCGTATGGCGCAGTGTTCGACTGGGTGCTCGGCTTTCGCAAGCGGCTTAAGATCCCGCACACGCTGGCGGAGATTGGCGTGCCGCTCACCAATCCCGAGGTCATCGGGCACGAGGCCTCGCTCGACCCCTCGGCGGCCGGAAATCCGCGCCCCACGGATGCGGCGGCCTATGCGCGCATCTTCCGCTCGGCGGTCAAGGGCGACCTGGCCCTGAGCGGTTAGAGCGCGCTCAGCTCGCTCACTGCCTGCTGCCAGAGCGACTCGCTCGCGGCGGCCACGACGCGCCCGTCGGAGTCGGCGCTCAGCGGCTGGCCCCGCCAGTCGCTGATGTGGCCGCCCGCCCCTTCGACCACCGGGATCACGGCCATGAAATCGTGCGGCTTCAGCTGCACTTCGACGACCAGATCGCAGTAGCCGCCGGCGAGCATGCCGTAAAGGTAACAGTCGCCGCCGAAGCGGCGCAGTGCCGCGCGTGAAGCGAGCGCCTCGAAGCGGCCGCGTTCCGCGGCGCTGAAGGACTCGAGCGTGGTGGTGTACACCACCGCCTGCTCGATGGCGGAGCAGCCGCTCACCTTGACCGGCTTGCCGTTGAAGCGCGTCGGGCGTCCCTCGCAGCCCACCCAGCGCTCTGCGAGCGCCGGCGCCTCGATCACCCCGATGACCGGACGCCCGCCCTGCAGCAGCGCGATCAGGGAACCGAACAGCGGATAGCCGGTGACGAAGCTCTTGGTGCCGTCGATCGGGTCGAGCACCCAGGTGAACTCGCCGCTGCCCTCGGCGGCGAACTCCTCGCCGCGGATGGCGTGGCCGGGAAAGGCGGCGCGGATCATGCGCCGCATGAGGTTCTCGATGTCACGGTCGGCCACCGTGACAGGACTGCCGTCGGACTTGCGCTCCACGGCAATTGGCGTGCGGTAGTGCTGCAGGGCGATGCTGCGCGCCGCATCCGCGAGCTGCCCCGCGAGCGACAGGGCGGGGTGAAAGTCCGGGTGCTCGGTGAAGGCCATAATGCTCAGGTCTTTGCGGATGACGAAATGATTTCAGTGACGTTGCCGTGCATAGGGCAGCACCTGCGCGCCGATCCAGTTGGCGAGCTCGGCGAGCTTGGCGGAGGAGTCCTGAAGGCCTGCGCCGATCCCGTGTTTCCAGGCGAGCCGCGCGTCCTTCGGCTCGCGCGCCAGCAGGCGCACCTCGGCGACGAACGCCTCGAGCTCATCGCGCCCGGCGAACAGCCCTTCCGCGATCAGCGGCCCCGCGTAGCGCAGCGCCGCGGCACCGATCTCGCCGAAGCTGTACTCGGGGTGGTACTGCACACCCCAGAAGGTGCCGGCGCCGTGGCGCAGCTCGATGGCCTGCAGTCCCATGTCGTTGCTCGCCAGCACCACCGCCCCCGGCGGCAGCACCTCGATGTCATCGCGGTGCACCGTGATGGCTTCAAACACCGGCGGCTTGCCGCGGAACATGGCGTGCCGCCTGCCAGCCTCGTTGAGTGCGATGCGGCGGGCGAAGCCGAACTCGCGGCCGAGCGGATTGCGCCGCACCCGCCCGCCCGCGGCCGCCACCGCCACCTGCATACCCCAGCAGCTGCCGAAAAACGGCACGCCGTGGGCAAACACCGCCCGCGCCAGCTCGATCTGCCGCTCCACCGCGACGCCACCGTCGTAGAGATTCAGCGCCGAGCCGCTGATCGCGACGCCGTCGTAGCTCGCGAGGCTCACTCCCGGGGCAAAACGCACTGCGCCGTCGGCCGGGCGCACGATGTCACAGCTCACCGGCGCGAGGCGCTCGAGCACCTCGACGTATCCCTCCCCGGTCGGCGAGCCGCCGGCGGCCACCTGCTGCTCGCGGATCGCGGCGCGGTTGCCGTCCACCACTAGGATCCTCGCCGGCCCCATCAGGAGTGGTCCTGCGGCCGCGGCGGCACGGGCAGCCCGTGGCGCTCGATGAGCGCACGCAGCACTTCCGGCCGGTCCGAGACCATGCCGTCCACACTACACTCGAGCAGGCGTTCCATGTCGGCCGGCTCATTCACCGTCCAGGGAACGACTTTGAGCCCCAGGGCGTGCGCCTGCTCGATGCGCTCGGGCGTCACATCCAGATAATCCGGGCCCCAGGTCCCGGCACCCGAGGCCTGCACGAGCCGCGCGATCGAGCCGTCAAACTGCTGCGGGTCGAGCCCCGCGAGCCAGGGCGAAGGGCGTGGCGCCCCGATCCGCACCGTGTCCTCGCCCGGCTGTTCCTCGGTGAGCGCGGTGGTGGCCACCTGTGGCATGCGGCGCTGCGCGGCTGCAATCACCCGCCAGTCGAAGGCGATCACCGCGGCGAGCGCGGCCGTTCCGGTGCGCTCGATGTCGCGGCACACCGCCTCGACGAAGGCCTCCGGGGCGGGGGTCAGCTCCGGCTGCTCGGGAAAGGTCTTGACCTCGATGCACACGCGCACGCGGCTGCGTCCGCGTGCGCGTATCAGACTCAGCACGTCGGCCAGGCGTGGTATGCGCTCCCCGTCGAGGGGCTGCTGTTGAGGGAAGCGCGCGGCGTAGGTGCTACCGGGGCGCAGGCGCCCGACGTCGTAGGCCTGCAGCTGCGCATAGCTCAGCGTGCACAGTGGCGGGCCGGGGCTCGCCAGAAAGCGCCCGCTCGCATCGCGCGTGCAGTCGGGATTGAGCTCGGGGTCATGGCTGACGACCACCACGCCGTCGCGCGTCACGCCGCAATCGAGCTCGATGGCGCACACACCCAGCTCCAGGGTGCGGGCAAATCCGCCGAGGGTGTTCTCCGGCCACAGACCGCGCGCGCCGCGATGTCCCTGCAGGTCAAACATGGCGTGGGCGGCGGCACGCGGCGGGGCGACGACAAGCGGGCGGGGCGATGTTATATTTCCAACGTTGCGAAGCTGATCCCACGTGTCCGGCGCCGCGCGTGCACGCGCTCACCGGGCACACCCCCGAGTGCTCTATTCCGAGCTATCGTCCGCTTGTGATATTAAGATCACATTGAGACTATCTCGCCAAAAACTGGCCTGTCAACGTAAAGGCACTCGATGCGCGAGGGGGCGTGCGGCACATGATTTGCAGCTCTGATCCAGGCCGCACGCGCGGCGCACTCGGTGCGCTGTTCCTGGCGCTCGTGGCCGTCCTCGCATTGCCCGCGCACGCCGATGACTCCAAGGTGCTGCGCATCATCACCTGGGCGGACTACGTGCCGGCGGAACTCATTACCGAGTTCAAGAAGGAAACCGGCATCCAGGTACAGGTGACGCTCTCGAACAACGAGGAGATCATCTCCAAGCTGCGCGCCACCGGCGGCGCCGGCTTCGACCTGGCGCAGCCCTCGCAGGACCGCATCGTCGGCGCGCAGCAGGAATTCCGCATCTACAAGCCCTTCGACCTGAGCAAGGTCAAGATGGAGCAGTTCGTACCGGATCTGCTGGATACCATCCGCAAGAACGCCACCCTCGACGGCAAGCTCTACGGCCTGCCCTACGTCTGGGGCACCGAGGGCGTGGTCTACAACTCCAAGCGCACCACCATCACCGACTACCGTGACCTGTGTCGCCCGGAACTGCGCGGCCGCACAGCGGTGCGCCTGAAGCGCCCGACGCTCATGGCGTTCGCGCTCGCCCTCGGCACCAACCCGTTCGCGCTGTACAACGACACCAAGGCCTACACCGCGCTCATGGAGAAGGTCGGCCAGGCGCTCATCGCCTGTAAGCCGAACTTCCGCTTCTTCTATGACAACAAGGACCAGTTGCTCAACGGCATGCGCACCGGTGAGGTCTGGGCGGCAATGATGTGGGACTCCGGCGGCTGGGCGCTAAACCGCGAGAACCCGGATATCAAATTCATCAATCCGCGCTCGGGCGCGGTGGCGTGGATGGACACGTTCGCGATGCCGGCGCGCGGCCGCAACGAGGCGGGCGTATACGCGTGGATCAACTTCGTGATGCGCCCGGAGAACGCCGCCAAGGTCGGCAAGTCCATCGGCAACTTCACCGCCGCCAAGGGCGCCGACGCGCTCATGGATCCGCGCCTGCGCCAGCAGTTCAACGAGACCTTCCCCGACGGACTGAAGAACATCAAGTGGTATCCGGCCATCCCGCCCGGTCTCGAGGAAATCGAAGGCGGCGTGATGGACCGCGTCAAGGCTGCCAATTGAGCGCAGCGACGCGCTCGGGGGGTGCCGCGCCCGCGGACCTCGAGGCGCGCGGGGTCAGCAAGCGCTTCGCCACGCACGTGGCGGTCGACAACCTGTCCTTCAGCGTCGCGCGCGGAAGTTTCTTCTCCATCCTCGGGCCCTCGGGGTGCGGCAAGACCACGCTGCTGCGCATGATCGCGGGCTTCATCGCGCCCGATAGCGGCAGCATCGCCATCGGCGGACGCGACATGGCGGGCGTTGCTCCCAACCGCCGTCCGGTCAACATGGTGTTCCAGCAGCTGGCGCTGTTCCCGATGATGTCGGTCGCGGAGAACGTCGCCTTCGGGCTGGCGCGGCGCGGGGTGCCGCGCGCCGAGCGCAAGCGCAAGGCGGAGGCGATGCTCGAGAGGGTGGGACTCGCTGGCGCGGGTGGCAAGCGCACCGATGAGCTCTCCGGCGGCCAGCGCCAGCGCGTGGCGATCGCGCGCAGCATGGTACTGGAACCGACGCTGCTGCTGCTTGACGAGCCGCTCGGCGCGCTGGACCTCAAGCTCCGCGAACACATGAAGATCGAGCTGAAGCAGCTGCAGGCGGCCTTCGGGACCACCTTCGTCTACATCACCCACGATCAGTCCGAAGCACTGGTGCTGTCCGATCACGTCGCGGTCATGAACCGCGGCCGCTTCGAGCAGCTCGGGACGCCGCAGGAGCTGTACTACGCGCCCGCCACGCCCTTCGTTGCCGGCTTCGTGGGTGCCAGCAACCGCCTGGCGGGCACGGCGCAGAGCGTCGACGGTGCATTCGTGGATCTGGCCAGCGGGGCGGGCTGGCTGGTGCGGGCGCGCCGCCACGGCGCGATCGCGCGCGGGGACGCCGTCGAGGCCTTCATCAGACCGGAAGCGGCGGTGCTGGGGCGCAGCGCCGCGGAACTGCCCGCCGGACAGCCGGTGCACAGCGGCGAGGTGCTGAGCCTGCTGTTCGACGGTGCCAACTCGGTGGTGCTGCTGCGCGAGCTCGCGAGCGGGCTGGAGCTGCGCATCGCGCTGCCCCAGACCGGAGCCTATGCGGACCTGGCAGTCGGGGCGCGCATCTGCTTCAGCTTCGATCCCGAGCGGGCGATCTGCTTCCCCGCTGGCGGCGCACATGCCTGACAGCCCCGCCGCCAGCACCGCGTGGTCACGCCGGCTGCTGCTGGCGCTGCTGCTCGCGCCGGCGCTGCTGTGGCTGTTCGGGCTCATCGTGCTGCCACACCTGGACCTGGCGCTGCTGTCCTTCCGCCAGCGCGTCGCACCGCGCCAGTTCGTTGCGAGCCTCGCCCAGTACCGCACCTTCTTCAGCGAGCCTCTGTACTGGCATGTGTTCCTGAGGACCGCGCTGCTCTCGGCCCTCGCCACGGCGCTCACCCTGCTGGTCGCCTTCCCCATCGCCTGGACCATCACCAAGCTGGCGCGCGGGCGCATGAGCGCGCTGCTGTTCGTCGTGTGCCTGATCCCGTTCTGGGTGAGCGAGACCGTGCGCACGCTCGGGTGGATGATCCTGTTGCGCGAATCCGGCGTACTGCCGCACCTGCTGGTGAGCCTCGGCATCACCGCGCAGCCGGTGGAGCTGCTGTACCACGACGCCACCATCCTCGTCGGGCTGGTGTACACCTCGCTGCTGTTCATGGTGGTGCCGCTGGTCGGCAGCCTCGAGAGCCTCGACAACGCGCTCATCGAGGCCGCCTATGACCTGGGCGGCAAGGGCTGGTCGATCCTGCGCGAGATCGTCATTCCGCACGCCGCACCTGGGATCACCGCCGGCTGTATCGTGGTGTTCATGCTGACGCTTGGCAACTACCTCACCCCGACGCTGCTGGGCGGCAAGAACTCCCTGTGGTTCACCGAGCAGATCTACAACCAGTTCATCACGCGCTTCAACTGGGAGCAGGGCGCGGCGTTGGGCTTTCTGCTGCTGGCCTTGTCCACCACCATGGTGTGGCTCGGACTGAAGGTCAGCGGGCAGCGCTTCAGCGACGTGATGAGGCGCGCGTGATCGCGAGTCTCCCGCGCCCGGCCTGGCTGCGCACCGCCACCGCGCTCTACGTGGTTGCGTTCCTGATCTTCCTGTTCCTGCCGCTGGTCACGGTAGCGGTGTTCGCCTTTAACAACGCGCCCTACCCCGCCCCCCCGTGGCACGGCTTCACTCTCGACTGGTTCTTCGGTAACGAGGCGAGCGGTCGCGTGGGACTGTTCCACGACGCGGAACTGCTGTCGAGCGTCTGGACCAGCACCATCGTTGCGCTGTGGGTCACCGCGCTCTCGGTGATCATCGGCACCGCCAACGCCTTTCTCATGGAACGCGCCGAGTTTCCGGGCAAGGGTGCCCTGTCGCTGCTCATGCTCACCCCGCTGGTCATCCCGGGTGTGATCCTCGGCATCTCGATCCTGGCGTTCGCGAGCCGCCTGGCGGACCTGGGCAGCGACTGGTTCGGGATCGAGGCCGATTTCCTGCGCCCCGGGCTGCCGCTCGTGGTGCTCGGCCAGTTCTCCTTCATCGCCGCCATCGCCACCCTCACCATCAGTGCGCGCCTCAAGCGCTTCGACCGCACGCTCGAGGAGGCGGCCCTGAACCTCGGTGCCTCGCACGCGGCGGTGCTGCGCACCATCACGCTCCCGTACCTGCGGCCGGCGCTGATCGGCTCGGCGGCGATTGCCTATCTGATGTCGTTCGAGAATTTCAACACCACGCTGATGCTGGTCGGCTCGGACGCTCCGCTTACGATCATGATGTACGGGCGCATGCGCGAGGGGGCAACTCCGGTGCTGAACGCGGTCAGCCTGTTCCTGATGACCGCCTCCGCGATCATCGCCCTGACACTGATCCGCAGCGACCGGCGCACCGCAAGCTGAGCGGCGACTGCCCCGCGATTGAAATTGCCCCCGCAACACCCTTAGTGTGACCGCATGCGAGTCGCCCTCATCGGACAACAGGCTTTCGGCAAGAGCGTCCTCGAGGCCTTCCTCGAGCGCGGCACGACCGTGGCGGGCGTGTTCTGCGCACCCGAGAAGCCGGGCGCCAAGGCCGATCCGTTACGCGCGGCCGCCGAGGAGCGCCAGGTGCAGGTCTTTCAGCTGCCCTCGCTGCGCGGGGAGGAAGCGGCGCAAATCCTGCGCGGCCTGAACGTCGATCTCGCCGTCATGGGGTACGTGCTGCAGTTCGCGCCGCAGAGCTTCGTGAACATTCCGCGGCTCGGCACCATCCAGTACCACCCCTCGCTGCTGCCGCGCTATCGCGGGCCGAGCTCGGTCAACTGGCCGATCATCAAGGGAGACAAGCAGACCGGGCTGACCATCTTCCGCCCCTCGGACGGGCTCGACGAAGGGCCGATTATCCTGCAGAAGACGGTGGCGATCGGCCCCGATGACACCCTCGGCTCGGTGTACTTCGATCAGCTCTTCCCGCTCGGCGTGGCGGCGCTGCTGGAGGCCGCCGAGCTGGTCGATGCCGGACGCCACCGCGAGGTCGCGCAGCGCGAAGAACTCGCCACTTACGAAGGTTGGTGCCGAGATCCGGAGGCACGCATCAACTGGCACGCCCACGTGGACCAGGTGTACGACCTCATCCGCGGCTGCAACCCGGCCCCGGGCGCATGGACGCCGGTGCAGGGACAGAAAGTGCGTATCTACGACGTGGTGCGCCACCGCACCCGTACCTTCGGGGCGGTGGCCGGCAAGCCCGGTGAGCTGTGCGCGATCGGCGGCGAGAGCATCGAGATCGCCCTGCAGGGCGGACGGCTGGAGCTGCAGGTCGTACGCCCCGAGGGCGCCGCTAAGATGGCCGCCGCTCAGCTCGCCTCCTCACTCAAGCTCGCCGTCGGCACACCCTTCCACTCGGAAGGCTGATCCGACGCTACGGCGACAGCCACGACACGCCGAGCCGCAAAATCGACCCGCGCCAGCAAGGCGCGCCGCAGCTCACGCTGGTCGGCCGAGGTGGGCCGCACCAGCAACGCGCTGGACCTGGAGAAGGGGGTTTTCACCCAGCGCTCGGCGCGCGCCATCGCCGCATCCCTAAAGCGCTCCGCGCTCGCCAGCCACCGGCGCAAGTCCGCGCCGTTCCGCTCGGCCATGTCGATGCTCAACTTCCACATCAACCGCGGCGGCCGCGGCTTGTCAGCCGAGCAGCGCCGCACACTCGAGCGGGCCAAGGTGGAGCTGCGGCGTCTGTTCGGCCGCTGACGGGTCAGGCGCTCAGGCGCAGCCGCTGCGACAGATACTCGCGGAGCGCTCCGGGGGGCAGCTGCGTGCCGCACAGTCCGACGTGCCCATCCTGCCGCAGCAGGTAATAAGCCAAGGGCGGAATGCCCACGCGCGTCAGCTCCTTGAGATTGTCCGGGTCTTTGGGAATCGCGTGCACCGCGAGTAACCGGTCGCGGCCGCTCAGCTCATCAGCGGGCGCCTCCTGGCCGATGAGGATGAGGTTGAACTGCGTGTCCCGCAGCGCCGCGAACAGGTCTTCGATAGCCCCGTCCGCGCGCAATTTCAGGTGCAGCCACGGGAAGCGGTCTCCCGCTTGCGGCGCGTGCCGCGGCAGCCCCGCCGTCGAGTGCGACAGCGGGCCGTCGCGATAGTGGATGCCGGTCTGCGAGACGATCCGGAAGGCCGCACGCTGGATCACGGGGCGGCTCATGCCGAAGGCGGCGAGCCGCGCCAGCACCTGCGTGCGCAGGATGCCGGCCAGCGGGTTGTCCGAGACCACCAGGCGGAACGCGCGATCGGTGGTGTTCAGCAGCCGCTGCGCGACCGGCAGCCGCTCCGCCTCATACGAATCCAGAAGGGCGGCGTCCGCGTTGCCCTGCACGACCAGTGCGAGTTTCCATGCGAGGTTGTAGGCATCCTGCAGTCCCGTGTTCATGCCCTGCGCGCCGACCGGGCTGTGAATGTGCGCCGCATCACCCAGCACGAAGCAGCGCCCGGCCCTGAAGCGCGCGGCGCCGCGGTGGTGAATGCGGTACACCGAGAACCAGCTGCAGCTGCGGAAGGTGACCCCCTCCCCGGCCTCGCGCCGCAGCGACGGCGCCACCGTCTCGAAGCTGAGGTCGGGCCGCTCGCGCAGCTCCTCGGGCACGATACCCACGATGCGCCAGTGGTCCGCGCCGCGCATCGGGAACAGCAGGTGAAACCCGGCGCGCAACAGGTACACGTTCACCTCGTCCGGGACCATGTTGCCGGTCATCTCGGTGTCGGCAACGTAGAAAATGTGCTCGTACGGCGCTCCCGGAAACCCGATGCCGGAAAGCTCCCGCACGGCGCTGTGCGCACCGTCGCAGCCTCCGACCCACAGCGCGCTGCTCTCGGTCACGCGGCCGTCCGCTCCCTTGAGCCTGACCGCAACGCCATCGGCGCGCTGCTCGAGGCCCACCAGCTCGGTATTCCAGGACACCGACACGCCGAGTTCCCGCAGCCGCGCGCCCATGAGACGCTCGTTGTCGTCCTGGCCGAGGATCAGGATAAACGGATACGGAGTTGCGCCCCGACCGGCGGCAATCAGAGGCACATTCGCCATGTGGCGGCCGCCGGCCCAGATGTTGGCGCCGGTGCCACGCTTACCGAGCTCCAGCGCCTGCGCCACGATCCCGAGCTGCGCGTAGATTTCGAGCGTGCGCGCCTGCACTCCCAGCGCCCGTGTTTCCCGGGCCGGCCCGGCATGCCGGTCGATGATGCACGCGCGCACACCCCGGCGCACGAGCTGGTTGGCGAGCATGAGGCCGGTGGGTCCGGCGCCGACGATTAGAACGTCCGTCTCCATGCGCGCGCGCACCCCGCGCTAGCGCTTCGCGGACGGCCGCACCAGGGCACGTGCCAGATCCGCGCGCTCTTCCACGGAAATGAACCAACTCTCGTCGCAGTTGGAGCAGTACGCTTCGATTTCCGCCCCCGCGGCGAGCAGCTGCTCGAGCTCGTCGCGCGCGTAGCCTGCCTGCACGCGCTCGTGACCGCAGTGCGGACACTCGCTGGATAAAGGGGCGGCATCGGTCATGGAGACTGTTCCGTGGGCGCCTGCGCAGGCAGCTGTTGGCTCGGGGTTGTAGCGGTGGCTGCAGTATCATAGCCGCCATGTCCGCCCGGGTGAGCGCCAGGTCGAGTGTGAAGCCGTCGCTCGCCGAGAGCCTCGACCTGCTGGAAGCCTTCTATGGCCGGCAGGCGCCAGTCGCACCCACCGATCCGTACCTGTTTCTGCTCTGGTGGCAGTGCGGCTATCCCCCGAGCGAGGAGCGCTGTGCCAAGGGCTTTGACTCGCTGCAGCGCGAGATCGGGCTCACCCCGGCCAAGCTCCTCGGCGCGAGCCGCGCGCGCCTGGCGCGGGTGCTGAGAGTAGGCGGCATTGTGCCGGAGCTGCGCGCCGCACGGCTCAGGGAGGTGGCGCAAAGGGTCACGGAGGAGTTCGCAGCGGACCTGCGCGGCGCACTGCGGCAGCTGCCGCTCGCTAAGGCACGCGCGGCGCTGAAGAAATTCCCGGGCATCGGCGCTCCGGGAGCCGACCGCATCCTGCTGTTCGCGGGGATCGCGCCGCTGGCCGCGGTGCCTTCCAACTGCCCGCACGTGCTGGTGCGCATTGAGTCCGGCCCCGAGCCAAACCACTACACGGCAACCTATGCGCAGGCCCAGGCAGCCCTGGCGCTGCTCCCCGAGACGCCGGAGGTGCGCACCCGTGCGTACCTGCTCTTGCAGCGTCACGGGCGGGAACTGTGCAAGCGCGCGCGTCCCCGCTGCGATCAGTGCCCGGTGGCGCGCGTCTGCCGCTTCAACCTGTCGGCTGAGCCCCGGGGAAGCGCACCGCCGTCGCGCCGGTGATCGGGCCGACGGTCGCCTTGTCGCTGACGTACAGCTGCACTTCGCGATCGAAGCGCAGATCGCCGTCCACCACGGCTCCCGGCCCGATCACGATGCGCGGTTTGCGGGTGTCGAGGTTGAACCAACCGCCGGACTTCTCGACATGAATCCCCCCTTCGACCCGGGAAGGACCCGTGATGTCGATGTCGCCCCCGACGGTGCGCAGGCCGCCGGCGACGTGCGCGCCATTGAGCGTGATGTGGCCGTTGACGTTCCGCAGCGCCCCGCCCACCTCGGCACCGCTCTTGAGGCTGATCTCGCCGTTCACGGTGGTGGCGCCGCCGCTGACGCGCGCATCGGTCCCGAGCGCGATGCCGCCGTTGACGGCCGACAGGGAATTGGCGCTGCTCTTGGCGCCCACGTCGATTGATCCATTCACCGTGCTCGCCGAGCCGACGCTCGCGTTGTTATCGATACGGATCGAGCCATTCACTGTGCCAAGCGCGCCGCTGTGCAGCCCGGCCGGCACGTGAATCGAACCGTTGACGGTGCTCGCGCCGCGCTCGGTGGCGGTGACGTCGCCGTTGCCGGCCACGTCGCAACCGGTGGCGGCCACCAACACCAGGAGGACGCCGAGGAGGCTGAGCTGGCGCATGTCGTTTAAATCCTTCGGCTGTGAGAAATGCCCGAATGATAGACCGTCACGGGCAGGGATTCGATGTGCGCCGCCACCTGGTGCGCGGCACTAGGGCCGCGCCGGCGGCAGGATCTCGAGCACGGTCTGCGGCGGGCGACACAGGCGCACCCCGCGCGGCGTCACGACGATCGGGCGGTTCATGAGGATCGGGTGCGAGACCATGTGTGCGATCAGCTGCTCATCGGAGAGGTGCTTAGCCTCCAGACCGAGCTCGGTGTAAGCGCTCTGCTTCTGCCGCAGCAGCTGGCGCGGGCGCATGCCCATGCGCCTGAGCAGGCCTGCGAGGGTGGCGTGATCGGGCGGGTGCTTCAGGTACTCGATGACCGTCGGCTCGATGCCGGCGCGCCGGATCAGCTCGAGCGCGCCGCGCGAGTTCCCGCAGGCGGGATTGTGGTAGATGGTGACATCCATGGCAGCTGGGCTCATCGGGAGCGGGTTGTCAGTCGGCCGGCACCGTGCGGTCCTTGGCCCATTCGCGCAGCTCCGCGACGCTCTCGGCCATGATCACCGCCAGCGGCCGGGTGGCGGCGATCTCCGCCGCGAGCAGCGCCGCCCCGGGGTTGGCGTGCTGAGCATGCGCGCTGTAGAGCGAGGCCACGATGGCCTGCTCTATTTCCGCGCCGGAAAAACCCTCGCAGGCGTGCGCGAGCGTGGACAGCGTCGCCGCGTCGAGCGCGATGCCACGCTTGGCGGCATGGATGCGCAGGATCTCGGCGCGCGTGTCGAGATTGGGCAGGTCGACAAAGAAGATCTCATCGAAACGCCCCTTGCGAATGAGCTCGGGCGGCAGCGCGGTGATGTCGTTGGCGGTCGCGACCACGAACACGTGGCTGCTCTTTTCGGCCAGCCAGGTGAGGAAAGCCCCGAGCACACGCCGCGTCGCCCCGCCGTCCGAGTCCCCGGAGGCGAAGCCCTTCTCGATCTCGTCGATCCACAGCACGCACGGGGCCAGCACCTCCGCCGAGGCCAGCGATTCGCGCAGGTTGCGCTCCGATTCGCCCACGTATTTGTCGTACAGCGCCGCGCAATCCAGCCGCAGCAGCGGAATGTTGAAGATCCCCGCGCAGGCGCGCGCCGCGAGACTCTTGCCGCAACCCTGTACCCCGAGCAGCAGCACCCCCTTGGGGGCGTCCAGTCCCGGGGCCGAGCCATCGAACGCCGCGCAGCGCTTCTCGAGCCACGCCTTGAGGTTGGCGAGCCCGCCGACGTCGGCCAGGCGCGCACTGTCGGGCTCGTAACGCAGCACCCCGGTGCGGTTCAGCATGTCGTACTTGGCGCGCATGACCATCGGCACGTCGGACGCCTCGATCGCGCCATGGTCGAAGATGGCCTTGCGCGCCAGACGCTGGGTATCGGCGGCCGACAGGCCGCTCATGTTTTCGACCAGCAGCTCGAGCGCGCGCGGGTCGACCTTGACAGCCTGGCGCGGGTTGGCGCGCATCCACTGCCGCGCCACCTCCTCCACCAGCGCGCGCCGTTCGTCGCGGTCTGGCAGCGCAAGCGTCACGCGCGCGCTCAGGTGCTCGAGCTCGTGCGGAATCTCGGTCTCATAGCTGATGAGCACCACGGTGCGCCCACAACGCTCGTAGTCCTGGGCGATGTCCTTCAACAGCCGCACGATGGTCGGATCGTGCAGATAGGGATGAAAGTCCAGCAGCGCATAGGCCCCGGCGAGGGTGGTCGCGCGGATGTGCTTGAGGATCTCGAGCGGCTCGGCCAGGGTGCGCTGCGGTGGCCCGACCTCGAGGTCGAGGCGTCGCAAGCCATCGGTCACCGTCCACTGGAACAGCGGCATCCCGGCGTGCGCGGCCAGCGCCGGCGCAGCTCCCGGGGCTCGCGGGAGCGCTGCAGCCACCTGCAGCGCGCAGGCGCGCGCCAGGCTCTTCAGCACCTGCGACTCATCGCGCGAGTCAACCGCGATGATCGGCACGCGCGAGCGCAGCAGCACTTCCAGATCGTTGGTCTGCACGCCGGCGAGCTTAGCAGAGCGGGCGGGTCGGCCGGCCGCTAGTGGTTCACGGCGCGGTAGATGAACAGCGCCCCGAGAACCAGAAACAGCGCGCTCGCTAGGTAATGGAGAGCTCTCAGCGGCAGGCGCTGTGCGAATGCCTGTCCGAGGAACACCGCCGGGATGTTGGCAAGCAGCATGCCGGCGGTGGTGCCGGCGACCACCGCAACCAGGTTCGAATAGGCGGCCGCCAGGGCGAGGGTCGCGATCTGCGTTTTGTCGCCGATCTCGGCGACGAAGAACGCCACCAGCGTGGTTACGAAGACACTCGCCCTGCGGCCGAGGTCCGAGCCCTCCTCCAGGCTGTCGCTCTTCAGCGCCCAGAGCGCCATGGCGATCATGCTCACGCCGACCACCCCATCCAGCACCGTCGGGGTCAGGAACCGTCCGATCCGCGCACCGACGAGCCCCGCCACGGCGTGGTTGGCGAGCGTGGCGCACAGCACCCCCGCCAGGATCGGCCAGGGCCGCCGGAAGCGCGCCGCGAGCATCAGCGACAGCAGCTGGGTGCGATCGCCCATCTCCGCGACCGCCACAGTCGAGACCGAGACGAGAAACGCTTCCACCACACAACTCCGCAGCGCCTTGCGCGCTGCGGAGTTTACTTCGGCACGGCTCCCGGGGGCGTGAGGATCGCTCCCGGCGTCGGCTTGTCGGGCACGAGCAGTCCGCCGGAAGTGAGGCGCGTGGCACTCTTGGCCGAGGGAGTGACGGTCGGTGCAGCCGATCCGGGCACGTCGAGGGTGAAGTGACGGACTTCCACGAGCCGGGGCTTCTGTGGATCCACGGTCTTTTCTCCGACGACGTTCAGGGTGAGCGCCGCGGCGCCCTCGGCGGCACTCACCTGCACCTGGCAGGAGTACGAGCCTCCCGGCACCACTGCAGAGAAAGCGCACGCGGGGGTGAGTGAGCCGACGCCGCTGGCCGCCTCCACCCGTACCGTGTCGAACGCCGCCTGCGGCTCCAGGCGGATCTCGATGGTGCTGGTGGCACCCTTGGAGATGACCTTGAACTTCGCGCCCATGCTGTTCTGCGTAGGCGGACTGGCGAGTGCTGCGGCAGTCACAAGCCACCCCGCAGCGCTGGCCACGAGCACGTATGCGCGCATGTTCGGCATCCTGGTTTGGCGTCGGGTGCGTTTCATTGGACTCTCACCGCCCAGCACTGTTCCGCGGCGGGTGCAACCGGTTCATTGCAGGCCGCGGTGTTGGTGGAAAACTCCGACAGCGCCACCGAGCAGTCGCCGACGGAGAACGCCGTGTACCCCGCTGGCAGAGAGCCGCTGGTGCTGAATGTATTGGAGCCGGCGGCGTATCCGTTGCTGCTGCGGTTCACGTACGGCACGGTGCCGCTCGCGCCCTGCACCGTCAGGGTATGACTGGCCCCATCGCCGGCGACGCGGAAGAACCTCACGTTCGACTCCTTGTTGTAGTCATTGGGCGCACCCGCGGAACAGATGTTCACCGGCGGCGCCCCGATGGCCACAGTGGTATATGGCGGCAGCGCATCCGTGGCCGTGAGCACACCCCCGATGCTGGTCTCGTTCGCTCCCCACTCGTCATCGCCGCTGGACTTGATATTGAGCGAGTCCGCCAGGGAAGCGATGCCGCCGGCGTTCCCCGGGCTCAGCTTGGCCAGCTGTGCCGTGTAGGCCCACGAGCTGTTGAACCAGGGGCCAGCCTTCCACGCGGCGCTATACATCGGCGCGAGTACCGTCGCCGCAGAAAGCTTCAGCGCCCCGCTCGGGTTGTACAAGTCCCACATGAGCCGCGTCACCGTGGCTTCCTGGTACCAGCCGAGCGGCCAGGTCTGCGGATTGCCGCTCACGGTGTAACTGGAGATATCCACGACCGCGACCACCAGCTGTCCGCTGACCTGCTGCACGCGGTTCTGCTGCGGAGTGTTGAGCACCAGCGCCGCGATGCCGCTGGCGTTGCCCTCGATCCAGGACAGGGTCGGATCCTGGAAGTCCGAATACGAGTGGTCGCCGCCCGGAGAATACAACGTGGAGAACAGAACCTGCGTGAAGTGTCCCATCTCGTGCGTCAGCACGAACGGATAGATGTCCATGGGCTCGAAGGTCTGGTCGCCGGAGATGAACTCGAAGTCCTCGGCCACCGCCGCCAGAGTCTCGTTGCCGCTGCTGTCGACCCCCTTGTGGCCGTTGCTGTAGAAGCCTCCGGAGCCGGTGACGAAGCCCTTGTCCGTCTCGTTCGGAGGAGCCGCGAGGCCGCCCTTGTTCTTGGTGCTCCACAGGATGATGAGCGGGCGCCAGGTCGGGGTCCCGCCGATGGCGGCACTGACGATCTGGGCCTCAGTCACCGCGTTGGCGAGCAGTGCAAAGGGCGCGGCAAAGCGGTTGGCGTCCACCAGCGCATTCGTGTTCGTGTTCCACCCGTCCGGGACGGTGAGCGTGCCGAGGTTCTGCACCGCCAGGCGCTTGCCCGGAGTGTAGGCTGTGGAGGTGCCGACGGCGTACACCGGGTAGCGCGCTGCGAAGGTCGGTTGCGAGGTATCCAGCGGCGCAGTGTTGTTCACGACTGCGAAGTTCAGCCCCAGCGCCGGGTCCTGGATCACCGAGACGACGACCGCAGTGTAGGCGAGGTTCGGATTCAGTCCCGCGATGTTCGCCACGCCGTTGGCGTTGGCGAAAGCCTGCCCCGCAACGTTTTTGCTCGGGTCGCGCATCTGCACGAGTACGAAGGGTACCGGCTTACTAACCGGATTCGCCCAGTCCGGGACGTAATACGTGTGTTGGGCATTTACGATCGGTGAGCCCGGTACCTGATACTGCACGGTGACCGTCGCGGTGAACGTCGTCGACACAGTCACGGTCACCGACGCCTTCACCGCCGCGAAGACCGGGTTCGAACAGGACACGGAAAACACCGTGGTGCTGCTCAGCGCCTGCGAGGCCTGACTGCCCGAGATCGCGAGCGGTCCTGACAGGGCGTCGGCGCCGGAGCAGGCGTTGGCGTTCTGCGCCGACCAGTTCAGCGTCACCGTATTGTTGGTCAGGATGGCGGTGGCATCCGCGGTGATAGCCGGCTTCGGAGCGTTCCAGGCGCTTACCGTGGCGGTTCCCGACATCGAGCCGCCCATGCCGGTGCAGGTGAGCGTGTAGCTGGACGTGGCGCCGACCTGCTCAGGCGCCGAACCCGAGGTGGGCTCGGACCCCGACCAGGCACCCGAGGCGCTGCAGGAGGTGGCATTGGTGGAGCTCCACGTGAGGGTCACCGCGCCGCCGGCCTGCACGTCGGCGGCGGAAGCCTTGATCGAGACGCTCGGCGGGGGTGAGGGGGGACCTCCGCCCCCGCCGCCACCGCACGCGCACAGAGCGAGCGCGACACTTCCGGCGGCGAAAGCTCGCACGACGGTGCCCCCCATAAGCCGCCTCCGCTGCTTCATTGTCGGTATCTGGTATCTGTACAAGCTTTGCCGTTAGTCTCACCCGCCACGCAACGATAGAGCCTCATGGCGCGCGCCGGCCGTGCCGGTGCTCGCACTCCTTGAAGTGCGCGCCCGCAAAGCGGCTGGGCGCCGCAACAGAATTGTTATCTATTGTTACGCGGCGCCTGCGGTGCGCCGTCCGAGTATCGCCTTCAGCGCCCGGTAGCGACCGGTGGCGGAGAGCTCCTCGCGCGCGGACTGCGCGGTCCACAGCGCGTTGCGCCGGGCGACGAACACGCTCTTCGAGAGTTCCTCGAGCGAGTCGGCGCGGGCGAAGAGGAATCCCTGCCCGGCGACGCAACCGAGGGCGAGCAGCGCCGCGACCTGCGGCTCGAGCTCGATGCCTTCGGCGACGGTGTCGAGGCCGAGTGTTTCGCCCAGCGTCACCACCGCGCGCGCCAGCTCCGGTCCGTTCTCGGAGTTGGTCAGGCTGCTGACGAAGGAGCGGTCGATCTTGAGGATGTCGATCGGGAAGCGATGCAGGTAGGAGAGCGAGGAGTAGCCGGTTCCGAAATCGTCTATGGCAAGACGCACGCCGAGGGCCTTGAGGCGATGGAAGCGCTCGAGGTTTGCATCGGTGTTGTACATGATCGTGCTCTCGGTCAGCTCGATCACGAGGTTGCCGGGCTCGAGTCCCGACTCCTGCAGCGCCTGTGCCACGTCGTGCACCAGCTCGCCATGCTGCAGGTGGCGCGCGGAGATGTTCACCGCCAGACGCAGCCCGCTGCCGCCGGCCACCGAGCGGCGCCAGGCACACAGGTCGCGGCAGGCGCGTCCCAGCACCCAGCGGCCGAGCTTGTCGATCTGGCCGCACTCCTCCACCACCTGGATGAAGCGCGCCGGCATCAGCACGCCAGCCTCCGGATGGCGCCAGCGCACCAGTGCCTCGACCCCCAGGAGGCTGCGGGTGCCGAGGTCGACGATCGGCTGGTACTCGATGAAGAACTCCTCGTTGGCGAGCGCGCGGCCGATGTCGGCCTCGAGCCGCAGCCGCTCGTGCAGCATGTCCTGCATCTGCGGCTGGAAGGTGATGTAGCGGTTCTTGCCCGCCGCCTTGGCGTGGTACATCGCGATGTCGGCGTTGCTCAGCAGGGTTTCGGCGCCGGCGTCAGGGGTGGAGAAGGCGACGCCGATGCTCGCGCCCACCCGCACCTCGGTGCCATCGAGCGGGAACGGCAGGTCGAGCGTCTCGATGAGCGCGCTCGCCAGGCGCTCCACCTCGGTGATGGTCGCGATGCCCTCGAGCAGGATCGCGAATTCATCGCCGCCCAGGCGCGCGACCGTGTCCGAGGAGCGTGTGGTCTTGACGATGCGCTGCGCCACCGCCTGCAGCAGATCGTCGCCGGCGTCGTGGCCGAGCGAATCGTTGATGTTCTTGAAGTTGTCCAGGTCCAGGAACATCACCGCGACCGAGCTCTGGCCGCGCTGCGCGAGCGTCAGCGCATGCTGCACGCGGTCGCGGAACAGGTTGCGGTTGGCGAGCAGCGTCAGCGGATCGTGGAAGGCCAGCTGCCGCAGCTGCTCCTCGAGCGCCTTGCGCTCGGAGATATCGCGGAAATTGAGCGCCAGCCCCTGCACCGCCGGATCCTCGGTGAGATTGCTGCCGACGCTCTCGATCACGTAGCGCTTGCCGGCGCGCTCGACCCGCAGCTCCACCGGGCCGACGGTGCCGGAGGAGGTCGCGGCCAGCTCCGCCAGGAACATCCGCAGCTTCTCGCCGTCCTCGCCGGCCCACAGGTCGGGGAGGTTCTTGCCGCTGATGTCCTCTGGCTTCAGCCCGAGCGTGCGCTCGGAGGCCGGCGAGGCGAAACGCAGCGTTCCGTCCGCGGCCACGATCATGATGACGTCCGAGGCGTTGGCGATGAGCGATGCGTACCGCGCCTCCACCATGCGCGTGGCGCGCTGCTCGCGCATCAGCGCGTCCCCGCGCAGCACCATGGCCTGACGCACCATGAGCAGCAGCGTCAGCGCAAACACCACCATCGTCATGAGCGTCGCCGGGCCGCTGATGTCGCCGCGCGTGAAATAGGCCAGCACCAGGAAGGCAGCGAGCATTGCCGCATACGGCAGTGCGCGCGCCAGGGCATCGGAAGTGTTCGACATGGCGCGCGCCGGCGCGGCGCTGCTGCGCATCTGCTCGCGTGCCGCCGCGGCAATCGGCGCGTAGCAGCACAGATACAGCACGTCCTGGAACTGCCCGGGCAAGTAGTAGCCGCGCACCTTGGCGAGCGACCAGAGGATATCGCCGAGGAACATCATGGCGAAGCCGACCAAGAGCAGCAGCGCCACCCGCCAGCCGCCGGCGCTGCCGGCGCCGGTGAGCAGCAGCACCCCGAGCATCAGGAGCAGGATGCAGTCGAGAGCGACGTACGCCTGGCTCAGGAACTCCTTGAGGAACTCCACCTCGGCGTGCGTTGCCGCCGGCCGGATCACCAGGAACCAGAAGAACGTGCCGAAGCCGACAGTGAATATCGCGGCATCCAGGGACAGCTGGATCCAGGGCACGCGCACCGCCGCGGCGCGGATCAGGAACATCGCCGCGACCGACAGCACCAGGTAGAACGCGCAGTAGAAGACGTCGGCCGGGCCGGGAAACGGATCGTGGCCCGCGAGCCAGGAGCCGGTGCCGATCGCCACCCCGGTCAGGTACAGCGCGAGCGCCGCCGACAGGCACATCCACGCGGTGCGCAGCGGCCCGGCGGGAGCATCGCGGGCCGCCGCGGCGGCGATGATGACGCTCATCAGGGCCGCCGGGGCGTCCGACATCAGCCCCACGTAGTGGGTGACGTCCGGACCGCCGAACCCGGTGAGCATCCACAGCGTGCCGGTCAGGCAGTACGCCACCAGCCCCATCAGGAGCACATCAACCCAGCGTGCTGGCCCGGCGGACTGGATCGGTTGCGAAGCTATTACTCTTGTTTCCACTTCAGCCATCTGTCGGCAGCCGTCGGCGGCTACCCGCGACGGTCATAACGCGTCAATTTGAGGCCAAACGACAGCTCCGGCCAGACCAAATATGTCCGGGCGTGACGCAGTTCTCGTGCGGCTGCGGGAACTGCACCTGGTTCGCGTCTAAGGCGCCTTTGGGACCGTACCGGGCGGCACAATGGCGGGCCGCGACCCCCGGCAAGGCTTGGCTTTTGGCAAGACGCCAGTGCAAGCTTGCCACAGCGGCCCATCGCTTGGGGAGCTGCGCTCACAGATGTCACTCGTACGAGGTCTGCTCGATCGGCTGTTCCTGGTGTGTGCGGTGGTGGCTGGCGGGCTCGTGCCCGGTTTCATCGCCCAGTACCGCCAGCGCCTCGGGGGCCGCCTCGATCAGGCGCAGCTGGATCTGGCGCCGTGGCAGAAGCTCGCCGATCAGTTCTACCAGGGCGATATCGGCAAGCTGATTCAGTACCATCTGGACAGTCCCGATCCGCGCTTTCACGCCGACGGCAGCGTCATCCGCGGCCTGGTCACGAGCGTGCAGCAGCTGCAGGCGGCGGTGGATGCGCTGCATCGCGACCTCTTTCATCAGATCACGTGGCTCGCGGTGCATGGCGATGCGGCGCTGGCGCGCGCCACCTTCAGCGACTGGGTGCCGACCTTTGCGCTCTCCACTGAAGGGGTGCTGTTCGCCCTGGTGTTTGCGCTCGCGGTGTGGCTGATCTTTCACGCGCTGTGGCACGGGCTGGCCTGGTGCGGGCGCCGCCTGACGGGGCGCTCCACGCGCCCGGCCGACCCGCCCAACGTCACGCGCATCGGACGGAGGGCCATCAGATGAGCAGTTCCGTGCGGTCGAGCTATTCGCGTCGCGGATTCCTCCAGGCAGCTGCCGCGGCGGGCGTCGGGGCGGCACTGACACGCTCGCCACGGGCGGGCGAAGCCGCGGCAGGGTTGCCGCTCATCACCAAGGCGATCCCGGCGAGCGGCGAGAGGCTGCCGGCGACCGGCATCGGCACCGATGCGTTTAACGAGCGTGCCCGCGACGATATCCGCGCCGAGCTGGGGCGCATGCATGAGCTCGGCGCGACCGTGGTCGATACCTCCGACGACTACGGTGACAGCGAAGCGATCATCGGGGACGCGCTCTCGAGCCTCGCGATCCGCGACCGGATGTTTTTGGCGACCAAGCTGTCAGGAGGCGCGGGCGCCGATATCTTCCAGCGCTCTCTCGAGCGACTGCACACGCAGAAGGTCGAACTGCTGCAGGTTCACAACCTCAACGGCGTGGACAGGCTGATCCCGGCAATGCAGCAGTGGAAGAAGGACGGCAAGATCCGCTACCTGGGGGTCACGACCTCGCGCGTGAGCCAGCACGCGGAGCTGCTGGAGGTGATGCGGCGCTACCCGCTCGACTTCATCCAGGTCGACTACTCGATCGCCAACCGTGAGGCCGCCGCGGCTATCCTGCCGCTGGCCCTCGAGCGCAAGATGGCGGTGCTCATCAACCTGCCCTTCGGCCGCTCCTCGCTGTTCCGCGAGGCCGCCGGGCGCACGCTCCCGCCGTGGGCAGCCGACATCGACGTCACGAGCTGGGCACAGTACTTCCTCAAGTACGTCATCTCACACGAGGCGGTGACCTGCGCCATACCGGGCTCGACCAGGGTGGATCACCTCGTGGACAACCAGGGAGCTGGCCGCGGCCGGCTGCCCGATGCCGCCCTGCGCAAGCGCATGGAGCAGTACTGGGACGCCAAGCCGTGAGCACTCAGGGGTACTTGTTCTCGACGACGCCGCGCACCGGGTGGGTGTCGTAGACCAGCACGATCGACTCGATGTGCCCCGACTCGGGATCGAAGTTGAATACGTCGGCACAGTCGAACGACACGCGCGAGCCGTCCCGTAGTGACCAGTCGTACTGGTAGTACGCGACCGCCCGCAGGTGCCCCTCGGCGCTTACCAGCACGTCGTAGACGGTGAGCTTGGCGTTACTCGAGGCGCTCGCCACCTTGGCCACGTAGTCGCGCACCGGCAGCTGGCCGAGAAACGGCGAGCGCACCCACCCTTTGGGAATGAAGAGCGCGGCCGCCCTGTCAGGATCGCCCGCCTCCAGGGCCGAAAGATATTTGCGCACCGCTTGCTGCATAGGCGCCTCTGCATCGGCTGGCCGAGGGCCGCACTGTAGCGCCGTTCCCCCAAAAAGGCGCGCCGGCAGCGCCAAGCCAGGGCGCCAAAAAGCCCCCGTGCCCCTGAAATTGACCCCGGGGCACGCGTCAGTGCTTTAATTCATGGCTGAGTGCAGAGGGGGCAAGGGCTGGTGCGCGTAGTGTTCAGGGGGCTCATCAAGATCATTCGCGTCCTCAACGCGGGCAGCTTCCTGTTCGTGCTGAGCTGCACCTCCGGCACGGGCGGCGGAGGCGGCACCCCGCCCGTCACCAACGCCTCCCCGCTCGGGGTGTGGAGCGGTAGCGATTCGGTCAGCGGGCTGGCGGTGACGGCGCTCATTAACTCGACGGGTCAGGCGAGCTTTGTCCGCGGCGACGGGCTGCAGTTCGTGGGTGCCGCCCAGACCTCCGGCAGCACACTGGCCGTCACCGTGGACGGCTACACCGACTTCAGCGCCCTCTTCAAGGACGGCTCGAATCATGGCATCGGGACGCTGAACGGCACGCTCAAGACCGCCTCTAGCCTCAGCGCATCCCTGACCTTCACCACCGACGGTGGCACGCCCCTCACCGGCTCCTGGCCGCTCAGCTACCAGCCGCAGTCGAACGATCCCTCGTCGGCACTGGCGGTCAGCGGCAACTACACCGACAACGTCACGGGCACGGTGCTATCGATCAATAACCAGGGCACGATGACCAGCCAGAACGCCGGCAACGGCTGCGTCCTGAACGGCACCATTTCCACGGACGACCCCGGCCACAACATCTACGAGGTGGCCTACACCTACGGCAACTGCACCGGCACCTATGCCCAGCTCAACGGCCTGCAGTTCACGGGGCTCGGGACCCTCGACTCGCACCTCTCCCCGCACCAGCTCACCCTGGCAGTCGTCGGTGCCTCCGCGACCAACAAGTACGGGATCGTCTCAACCTATAACGGCAGTTAGCTGAACGACCGTGTGCAGGTATGCAGTAGTGTCAGGGGCTGGCGCGCAGCCCCTCACCTCACCGTCAGATCCCTCCTGAGTACGAGCAGCGGTCGCCGGCGCCTAGTGCCCTCCGACCGCTGCCGACAGCGTCTTCTGGTTCTCGCGCGCTTTTTCCAGTGCCTGATCGATGCTGAAGCTGGCCGGCTTCTGCCGCGGTGGAAACTCCTGAAACGTCTTCAGGAACTCGCCCACGATGGCCTGCGCCGGAACCAGCAGAAATGCCAGGTCGACCATCCATTTGTCGTAGAACATGCTGGCGTCCTCGGGCCCGCGCTCAAAAGGATCGCTCCTCAGATTGACGATCTTGGGGGCCCGCAGGGACACCATGGGCTCACGCCACACACCCACTCCCTTGGCGCGCTGCTCCATGAAGTGCACCTTCCAGTTGTCCACGCGCAGCGCCATCAGATCGCCGTCGTCGCTCCAGTACAGGAAGGCGCGGCGTGGGTTCTGCTTTACCTCGCCCTTAAGAAATGGCAGCAGGTTATAGCCGTCGATGTGCACCTTGAAGGTCTTGTTGCCGGATTTGTAGCCCTTCTTGAGCTTGCTGACGACGTCAGGCTCGCCGGCAACTGCCGCCAGCGTCGGCAGCATGTCCGTGTGCGAGAATACCTCGTTGGAAATCGTTCCGGGTTTGATCATGCCCGGCCAGCGGATCGCGCACGGGACACGCCACCCGCCCTCAAAGTTCGTATCTTTCTCGCCGCGGAACGGCGTTGATCCGCCATCCGGCCAACTCATCACCTCCGCGCCGTTGTCGGTGGAGTACATGACAATGGTGTTGTCTGCGATCTTGAGCTCATCGAGCTTGTCGAGCAGCCGCCCGACGTGTCCGTCGTGCTCCACCATGCCGTCAGGATAAAGGCCCAATCCGGTCTTGCCGTCGGACTCCTTCTTCAGATGGGTGAAGATGTGCATGCGGGTTGAGTTGAACCACACAAAGAACGGCTTGTCGTCCTTGACTGCCTTGTCGATGAAACTGAGGCTCGCCTCGAGGAACTCCTCGTCGACCGTCTCCATGCGCTTGGTCGTCAGGGGGCCGGTATTCTCGATCCGCTGCGTGCCGTCGGGATTGGCCCAGCAGTGCAGCACCCCGCGCGGTCCGAACTTCTTTTTGAATTCCGGATCCTTCGGGTAGAACGGACTCTCCGGCTCCTGCTCGGCGTTCAGGTGATACAAATTGCCGAAGAACTCATCGAACCCATGAGCGGTGGGCAGAAACGCGTCCCGGTCGCCGAGGTGGTTCTTGCCGAACTGTCCGGTCACATAGCCCAAGGGCTTCAGTACGTCCGCGATGGTCGGATCTTCGGGCTGCAGCCCCAGGTCGGCACCCGGAAGCCCGACTTTAGTGAGACCCGTGCGGATCGGCGCTTGCCCGGTGATGAAGGCGGCCCGACCGGCCGTGCAACTTTGCTGCCCATACCAGTCGGTGAAGAGCATGCCCTCCTTCGCGATGCGATCGATGTTGGGAGTGCGATAGCCCATCACACCCAGGTTGTAGGCGCTGATGTTGTACCACCCGATGTCGTCACCCCAGATGATGAGAATGTTCGGTTTCTTCGCCACGTGACACTCCTATAGCGCAGCGCTCCGCAGCGCCTGGCTGTTTCGCCGGGATAGGTAGTCCGAACCGTAGGCACTCTGTAGGGGTGCATCAATCCGACCTTGGGCCTACTCACTTCCCCGTGGCGCGCACGCTTAGTGTCTGCAGCATGAGAAGGCGCTGTCGCCTGCACGGCATAACGCCGTGCCTAGACGCAAGCGGAGCAGAGGCAGCCATGCTGCGACGCTCGGGGCTATCCATGCGGCGCGGCCGCGCCCACACTAACGGTGAAGGCGATGCGCCGCGCCCGGCGCGGCTCTCGAACAGGAGCGCATCCATGAGTGCTGATCTCACCTACGCCATCAAGTTTGTTTCCGACATGAAGGCGGCGGTCGACTTTCACTCCAACCAGGTGGGCCTGAAGCTGCGCTTTGAGTCCCCGGAGTGGAGCGAGTTCGAGACCGGGACGACCACGCTGGCTTTGCACCACGCCAGCGCGGAGCACCCTGACGGTACCTACGAGTTAGGGTTCAAAGTGCCCGACGTCGACCGCTTCTGCGCAGAGCGCGGGGCGCAGGGGGTACAGGTGGTGCAGGCGCCAACCGACCTGCACGGCCTGCGCATTGCCAAGCTTCGCTATCCGGACGGCTCAGAGTTCAGCGTGAGCGGGAGTCCCCGCTGACCCTGGGGCGCTACTTGACCGTGTCAGCGCCGGCCTTGCACGCCACCTCGTCCTGGGAGCCCGTGCCGCCGGAGCAGCCGATGGCGCCGACAATCTTCCCGCCGGCAATCAGCGGGATGCCGCCCCGCGAGCCGATCACCCCATCGAGAGTCATCACGTAAGGGGCGTTGTTCTGCTGGATGGCGTTCTCGAACACCTTGGTCTCACGGCGAAATGACACCGCGGACCGGGCCTTGTGCTCAGAGATCTGGATCGAGGCGAGCTGCGCGCCGTCCATGCGCTGGAAGGCGACGAGATTGCCGCCGGAGTCCACCACCGCCACGTTGAGCTTCCAGTCGTGCTTCTTGGCCTCGGCCACGGCCGCGGCGATGGCGGCGGATGCGTGCGCGAGCGGTATGGGTGGCCCGTAGGGTACATCGAACGGCATCTTGTCCGGGACCACGTCCAGGGGATTGGCGGCCGGGGTCTGCTGGGCGGGCGCGGTGGTTACTCCGGTCAGCACTGCAGCCACAACGAGAGCGAGGACAGCCTTCACGGACATGGGCATTCTCCTTGGTGTTAGGGGCCCGGTAAGGGTGCTGGCATTCTAGCCGCACCGCTGCGCTAGGGTTCTTACCCTGAAGATTTCTTGCGTTTCCCCCGATGGACAGCTTCGCCAACTCCCTGGATGAGTTCCGCGGCCTTTCGGGACTGGAGCAGCTGCGCCTCACGATCGAGCGCGGCAAGCGTCCGGGCATGGCGGTGTCGCTCGGTTTGCCCTGACGGAAGCCGGAGAAGGCTACGCCGTCTTCACGGGCATCCCCGGCCGGCGCGTGACAGCCCGCTCGGCATGGTGCACGGCGGTTACGCGGCGACGCTCCTCGACTCCGCCTGCGGGTGTGCGGTGCACTCGCGCCTCGCGGTGACACAGGGCTGCTCGACGCTCGAACTCAAGGTCGCCTTCCACTAAGCGCTCACCAGTGCCGCAGGGATCCTGCGCGCCGAGAGCCGGGTCGTCACTCTCGGACGTCGCGTGGCGTTTGCGGAAGGGACGCTGCCGGATGCCAGCGGCACGCTGTACGCCTCCGCGACCTCAACGCTCCTGCTGCTCGAGCGCTGAAGGTTCACGGCGCCCGCGCCGTGACCACGACGAATTCACCCGGGACTTCGTAGCGCTCTCCGCATCGCCACGGCTCGATGGCCGCCAGATAGCGCTCGCGGGCACGGGCGCGCGTCTCATCGCTGAACCTCGACCAGGCGAGCGCCATCGGGCCGCCGACGAACGCGGCTTCACAGGCCTCGGCGCCGCTCGCGTAAGCCAGCCGCGCAGCGATGCGCCGCTGGACGATACCGACCAGGCCCGCCTCGGCACACAGCTGCGCGAGCGCATCGGCCTGCCCGAGCCGAAAGAACAGCGGACACACATCGCTGGTCACTTCAGCATCCACGATGGCAAAGACCGGCGCCCAACCGCAGCGCGCGCGCTCGCCCCACACCGCAATCCCCAGCCGCCCTGCGGGGCGCAGCACGCGGCGCATCTCCCGCACGGCCTGCGCCGGATCGGGCACGTACATCAGCCCCAGCGCACACAGCGCCACATCGAAGCCATGTTCCGGCAGCGCGAGCGACTCGGCGTCCATGCGTGCGAACTGCACGTTCTGGCGCCCCTCTTCCCGTGCCCGCCGGCACGCCGACTCGATCATCTGCCCCGAGATGTCTACTCCGAGGACCCGGCCGGTGGGTCCGACGGCGCTGGCTGCCGCGAAGGTGACGAGTCCCGTGCCGCAGGCGATATCGAGCACCTGCTCGCCCGCGGCGAGGCTGACGCCGCTCACCAGCGCCTCCTGCGCCACCGCCAGCTGCGCCTGCCACAGAGGCTCGTAGTCCTGCGCCGCCAGGTCCCATCCGTAGCGCTGCACGCGCCGCTGCAATCTTGCATCCACAGCCTGCCCTCAGAGCTCGAAGCGACTTTCCCTAATCTCAGGTCCGGTGTCCTGCCCGTGCGTCGGGGCTTGCCGGCCGAGCATCCGCACCCCGAAAACCCGCCCCCACTCCCCTGACCACGCGTCCGGGTTTGCTGCCCGCTTAGCCGCCGGCCGCCCGCCGTGTCACCCCACCCCTAGGCAAGGGGGTGTTCTGCGCCGAGAATTACAAGCGCCTTACAGGCCGACCGAGAGCGGACCATGACAGCACAGGACATCGCACAGGCGCTGAGGCGCGCGGAAGCGGTTTTACAGCGCAAGCCCGGAATAGGCCTCCATGACGACGCGCCGGCGACGGCGCGCTGGGACAAGGACCTGACGGTCATCTCCAGCCACGCCAACGGGACTGAAGTCGCCACTGACATGCCTCGGGAACTGGGTGGCGGCGGTGAGCGTGTCACCCCGGGGTGGCTGTTCCGGGCGGGACTCGCCTCCTGCGTCACGACGCGCATCGCCATGGCCGCCGCAGCGGAAGGGATCGGCCTCAGCACGCTTGAGATCCTGGTCAGCAGCCGCTCGGACACCCGCGGCGTGTTCGGCATGGCGGAGCCCGACGGGACGGTGGTCGGCGCCGGGCCGGTACGGGTGCAGATGCGGGTGCGCATCGGCGCACCGGGAGTCTCCCGCGAACGACTGCAGGAACTGGTTGAGTACAGCTATCGCTGCTCGCCGATGTTGTGTGCCATGGAGTCGGCCGTGCCGGTCGAACTGAATGTCGAGATGACCGCGCCCTGATGGACGCCCTATCACAGACCCTGCGCGTGGTGCAGCTGGTGGGCGCGATCTTCATCAACGCGCGCTTCACCGCCCCGTGGTGTTACTACTCCCCGTGTGCCGCCTCGGCCGCCAAGCTGCTCGAGCCCGGCGCCGAGCGCGTCGTGATCTTTCACCTGATTACCGAAGGTGAGTGTTACGTCGAGCTCGAGCGCGAGCCGCCGCTGCGGCTGATCGCCGGCGACGTGGTGGTGTTCCCCGAGGGTCACGAGCACCTCATGGCCTCGAAACCGGGCCTGCCGCCGGCCAAGGGGGCGCCGCTCGCGGACGTGCTGTCGCGCCGCCCGCGCCAGCTGGCCTACGGAGGCGGCGGCGCGACCACACGCCTCGTGTGCGGCTACCTGGCCTGCGACGCGCGGCTCGCCAGGATGCTGCTCGCCGGACTGCCACCGGTGGTGAAGGTCAACGTGCGCGGCTCGAACGCGGGGGCATGGCTGGAAGCGTCGGTGCGCTACGCGCTCACCGAGGCACGCTCACCACGGCCCGGCGGCGAGGGAGTGCTCGCCAAGCTGGCCGAAGTGCTGTTCATCGAGGTGCTGCGCCTGTACATGAACGAGCGGGGCGAAGGGCGCACCGGCTGGCTGGCCGGAGTCCGCGACCGGATCGTCGGCGCCGCGCTGCACGCGCTGCACAAGTCCCCCTCGCGAGCCTGGACGCTCGAGGAGCTGGCGCGCGCCGCCGGCACTTCGCGCTCGGTGCTCGCCGAGCGCTTCCAGCACCTGGTGGGCAGCTCACCGATCCAGTACCTGACGCAGTGGCGCATGCTGCTCGCCTCCAACCTCCTGTGCCGCAGCAACGCCTCGCTGGCGAGCATCGCCCACGAGGTGGGCTACCAGACCGACACCGCCTTCAGCCGCGCCTTCCGCCGCGAGTTCGGCACGCCGCCGGCGGCCTGGCGCCGCAGCCGCGCATCACGCGCCCAGGCAGCCGCGGTTTCGTCCGCCTAGCCGGCCGCGCCCCGCGGCTGGTATTTTCTCAGCCGTCGAGGGCCCGGCGATCTCGCTCACCCTGCGGCAGCGGCAGAGGGACGTGCCGACGCTCTGGCATGCATTGAGATCGGCGGGCAATCATGACTGACATACGCATCGGCTTCATCGGCCTCGGCAACGTCGGCAGCCAGCTGGCGGGGAACCTGCAGCGCCACGGCGTGGATCTCACGGTGCGCGATCTCGACCCGGCACGGGTCGCGCCCTTCACGCAGCGCGGCGCCGGGTGCGCCGCCTCACCGCGCGAGCTCGCCGCGCACTGCGACCTCATCATCACCTGCCTGCCCTCACCGGCAGCGTCTGCGCAGGTCATGGAAGCCGCCGACGGGGTGCTCGCCGGGCTCAGCCCCGGCAAGATCTGGCTCGAGATGAGCACCACCGACTACCAGGAGGTGCGACGCCTCGCCGCGCGCGTCGCCGAGCGCGGTGCGACTGCGATGGATTGTCCGGTGTCGGGCGGCTGTCATCGCGCCGCCACCGGCAACATCTCGATATTCGCCGGCGGCACGCGGGCGGCCTTCGAGCGTGTGCTGCCGGTGCTGGCGATCCTCGGGCAGCGCATCCTGCACACCGGTGAGGTCGGTACCGCCTCGCAGCTCAAGGTGCTCACCAATTACCTGTGCACGGTGCACCTCGCGGCGCTCGCCGAGGCGCTCACGGTCGCCAAGGTGGCGGGACTCGATCTCAATACCGCCTATGAGGCGATCCGCATCTCCTCCGCTAACTCCTTCGTGCACGAGACCGAGTCGCAGGTGATCCTCAACGGCAGCCGCGACATCAACTTCACCATGGACCTCGTAATCAAGGACGTCCGGCTGTTCGACGCGCTCGGCAAGACCCTCGGGGTGCCACTCGAGCTCTCGCCGCTGGTGGTGGAGATCTTCCGGGACGGGGCGCGCCGCTACGGCCCGCGCGAGCTCTCGCCCAACATCATCCGCCGTCTCGAGGAGGCCTGCGGCGTACGCGTGCTCGGCGAGGGATTCCCCGCGCAGATCGTTGACGAGGAGCCGAAGGTGCCGGGCTACGAGGTGCAGCCGCGCCGCGCCGCGCACCCATGAGCCGCCGCCAGCTGATCGAGACGCGCTCCATCGACTACGTGCCGCTCGCCGAGCGGCGCGGCAAGGTCTGGCACCTGTGGCCGGTGTGGTTCTCCGGCGGTGCGCATCTTGCGACGCTCGCAGTCGGGGCGCTTGGCATCACCCTCGGCGGAAATCTGCTCTGGACCACTATCGCCGTGCTCGCCGGCTGCCTGCTCGGTACGTTCTTCATGGCCTTCCACTCCACCCAGGGCCCGCAGCTCGGCCTGCCGCAGATGATCCAGTCGCGGCCGCAGTTCGGCTACAGCGGCGCATTGCTGGTGTGGGGCGTCGCGCTCATTGCCTACGTCGGCTACAACGCCTTCAACCTGGTGCTGGCCGCGCAGGCGCTGCACCAGCTGCGGCCGGCGCTCGACCCCGCCTCGCCCACCGCCATGGTGCTGTTCGGCCTCGTGGCCCTGGCGCTGGCGGTCGTGGGCTACGACAAGATTCACCTGGCGCAGCGCGCCTTCGCATACCTCATGATCGCGGTGCTCGCAGTGTTCTCGCTCGGCGCCCTGCTGTGGCTGAAGATTCCCGCGGTGCAGTGGCAGCTCAGCGGGTTTCGCGCCGTGCCGTTCCTCGCACAGAGCTTCGCGGCTGCCTCCTACCAGCTGAGCTGGGCGATCTACGTCTCGGACTATTCACGCTACCTGCCACGCGAGGTCGGGGTGCGCGAGTCATTCTGGTGGACCTATGTCGGCGCCTTCGTCGGCGGCGCCTGGATGATGCTGGTCGGCTCGTTCGCCACGGCCACCGCGCCGCGGCTGGAAGTGCCGGCCGCCATGGAGCACGCCGCGGACGCGGTGCTGCCGGGACTCGGACCGGTGCTGCTCATTAGCGCGCTGCTGGGCCTGATCACCATCTCGACGCTCAACTACTACGGCGCGTCGCTCACGCTGCTGTCGGTCGCCGATACCATCCGGCCGCTGGCGTGCACGGTGGGCAAGCGCCTGGCGAGCCTCGCGGCGGCGTTCGTCGTCAGCTGCGCCATCGCGCTCGTCTCCTCGCACCATTTCATCGAGCGTTTCGGCGACCTGTTGTCGCTGCTGCTCTATCTGTTCACGCCCTGGACGGCGATCAACCTCGTGGACTTTTACGTGGTGCGCAAAGCTCACTACTCGATCCGCGAGATCTTCAACCCGGCCGGCATGTACGGACAGTGGAACTGGCGCGGCCTGAGTGCCTACCTGGGCGGCTTCCTCGCCATGATCCCGTTCTTCAGCACCGGCCTATACACCGGCCCGGTGGCGCGCGCTCTCGGCGGCGCCGACGTCGCCATGCTCATCGGGCTGCCGGTCTCGGCCGGCCTCTACCTGATCGCGTGCCGCTCGCTCGACCTGCAGCACGAGCGGCGGCGCGTCGCCGCTGCCGATGCGGGCCTGGAGCCCGCGCTCGCGCCTTCGCCAGCCGCATGATGCGTCCAATCCCGCCCTAGCGTGTGCGCGAGACGCCGACGGGCAGCGTGTCCGCCCTGCGCATGGCTGCGTCCCCGAAGCTCTGCGGGCTCTTCAGGTAGTCCAGTGCCATGTCGACGGCGTCGTGTCCCCAGAAGAACTCCTCACCAACAACCAGTGTCGGCACGCCGAACACGCCGCGCTGGCGCGCCCACTCGGTGTTGTCTCGCAGGCGTTGCTTGATCGCGGGGTCGGCAAGCGCCCGCTGGGGATCGGCGACACCCAGCGTGCGGGCCAGGTCCGTGATCACCTCCGGATCACTCGCGTCACGCCCGTCGCGGAAGATGGCATCGAGGACGGTACCCGCCGCGCGCCGGTCGCAGCCGGCCGCGATCACGAGCCTGAGCGCCGCGAGCGGATTGAACGGATGCGCCGGCGGAAAGCGCATGGGCACACCGAGGCGTCGCGCGCGCCACAGCGCGAAGCGATAGGTGAAGCGGCGCTTGGACGGGATCTCCGCCGGTCCCAGCTGCCCGAAGTGATCGAGGAGCGCCGCCAGCAGCACCGGTACATACTCGAGCTCGGCGTGCGCCGGCAGCTCCGCAAGCCGCGGGAAGGCGAGGTAGGAAAAAGGCGAGATGACGTCGAACACCCAGGAGACTTTCACCGGCTGGGACACGTCAGCCTCCGGAGACCCGCACCACGAGCTTGCCGAAGTTCTCCCCGCGCAGCAGTCCCATGAGCCCGCGCGGCGCATTCTCCAGCCCGTCGATGACCTGCTCGCGATACTTCACCTGTCCCTCCTTGAGCCACGTGCCCATGTCCTCGCGAAAGGCGCGCATGCGGTGCTGGTGATCGAGAATGATGAATCCCTGCACCCGCACCCGCTGGCGCAGCACGGTGAGCAGCAGCTGCGGAGTGCGGTCGGGCCCGGCGGGGAGCTTGTCGAGGTTGTACCAGGAGATCAGCCCGCACAGCGGCACGCGCGCGTGCAGGTTGAGCAGCGGCGCCACGGCGGCGAGCACCGCGCCGCCGACGTTCTCGAAGTACACGTCGATCCCTTTGGGGCAGGCAGCCGCGAGGCGCTGCGGCAGCTCCGGCTCACGGTGATCGAGGCAGGCGTCGAAGCCCAAGGTCTCGAGTGCGTAGCGGCACTTGTCGCTCCCGCCGGCCACGCCCACCACGCGGCAGCCGCGGATCCTGGCGATCTGTCCGACGACCGAGCCGACCGCCCCGGTGGCCGCGGACACCACCACCGTCTCCCCCGCCTGCGGTTGTCCGATGTCTAGCAGGCCCACGTACGCGGTGAGTCCCGGCATGCCGAGCACTCCCAGGGCGTAGGAAGGGGGCTTGAGGGCCGCATCGATGCGGATGAGATCGCGTCCGTCGGACAGCGCGTAGTCCTGCCAGCCGCCGTTGGCGACCACGAGGTCGCCGACGGCGAAGCCCTGCGTGTCGGCCGCCTCCACCACGCTCACGGTCTGCCCGGCCATCACGGCGCCCAGCGCCACCGGTGGCACGTACGAGGGGGCATCGCTCATGCGCCCGCGCATGTAGGGATCGAGGGACAGGTAGCGCGTGCGCAGCAGCAGCTGCCCGGGAGCGGGCCGCGGCACCGGGCCGGTCTCGAGGCGAAAATCCTCGGCCGACGGCTCACCCTGCGGCCGGCGCGCCAGCACGATGCGGCGGTTGACTGCTGGTGCGCCCATATCAGCGCATGAACTCCACGACTACACCCGGGGGAGCGGGCGAGGTGGCGTCGACGAAAATGTCCCCCAACAGCTTCGCGCCCGGCTCGACGCTGTAGGGCGCGAAATCGCGCACCCCGGCCTCGTACAGCACGCTGTCGTCGATGAAGAACTGCCCGGTGCACTCGCGCGCGGGCCGGTTGAGGATCACGTGCGCCGCGTCGGCGACGATCTCGGGCTTGCGCGAGCGGCGCAGCATCTGCACGCCGCCGAGTGCGAACTCGACCGCCGCGGTGGCGATGGTGGTGCGCGGCCATAGCGCGTTGCAGGCGATGCCAGCGGCGCGGTACTCCTCGGCGAGCCCCAGCATGCACAGCGACATGCCGTACTTGGACAGTGAGTACGCCAGGTGCCCCGCGAACCACTTGGGCCGCAGATCAAGCGGCGGCGAGAGCGTCAGGATGTGCGGATTCGCGGCCTGCTTGAGGTACGGCAGGCAGGCACGCGAAGTCACGAAGGTGCCGCGGGTGTTGATCTGGTTGATCAGATCGTAGCGGCGCATCTCGATCTGTTCGGTAGGGGCGAGATTGATCGCGGAAGCATTGTTGACGCAGATGTCGATGCCGCCGAAGGTTTCCGCGCAGCGGCGCACGGCGGCCGCCACGCTCGCTTCGTCACGCACGTCGACCACCAGCGGCAGCGCCCTCCCGCCCGCGCCCTCGATCTGCGCGGCCGCGCTGTGGATGGTGCCCGGTAGTTTGGGGTGCGGCTCCGCGGTCTTAGCGGCGATGGCGATGTTGGCCCCGTCGCGCGCAGCGCGCAGCGCGATGGCGAGTCCGATGCCGCGGCTCGCGCCGGTCACGAAAAGTGTCTTGCCCTTAAGACTCAAACTGCCTCTCCAGCTGCCTTGGGCAGTGTACGCAACCGCGCGGTCATTCGTCCTGCCGCGCGCCCTTGAGCTCGACCTTGTTGCCGTCCGGATCCTCGATGTAGAAGGAGGCGCCCTCCCCCTGCGCCCCATAACGCACCTCGGGCGGCTCGACCGCCACGCCGTGCTCGCGCAGCCAGGCCGTGAGGTGTGCCGCGTCGAACGGTGCGAGCGTCAGGCAGAAATGCTCGAGGTTGCATCCCTCACGCTGCGGCGGTGCGCCGCGTCCGAGCGGCCCATCGAGCGTCACGAGATCGATGAGGCTCGCTCCGGCGCGTAGCTGCGTGAGGCCGAGCGCCGGCTGATCGCGCTCGACTTGGCAGCCGAGCACGTCGCGGTAGAACCCGAGCGCAGGCTCGAGCGCGCGCACGCGCAGCACGATGTGGTCGATGCGCTGAACGGTGAATGGTGGCTGCGTCACGAAGGCTTCTCCTCATCGGCCGTTCCCGGCCCGGAGCCGCAAAGGGCGTGTGCTAGCATCGGCCGCCCTTCCTTGGAGGCATCCCACATGCATCTGCGTCATGGCCTGCCCGGCATCTTACTCGCCGCCGCGGCCGCCCTGGCGTCCGCCCAGGAGCAGGACTTCCGCAAGGTCGAGGTCAGGGCCACGAAGCTGGCGGACAACCTCTACGTGCTGCAGGGCGCGGGGGGCAACATCACCGCCTCCGCAGGTCCCGACGGCGCGCTGCTGGTGGATGACGAGTTCGCGCCGCTGGCGGACAAGATCCGCGCCACGCTCCGGGCGCAGGGCGCCGACAAGCCGGTGCGCTTCGTCGTCAACACGCACTATCACTTCGATCATACCGGCGGCAATCACCCGTTCGCGGAGGCCGGGGCGACCGTGATCGGCTCCGGCGAGCTGCGCGCGCGGCTCATGAGCGGCGGCACCATCGGCAATGGCGCCACCATCATGCGCGAGGTGAAGCCGGTCGAGCCCGCCGCACTCCCCACCGTCACCTTCGATCACGAGCTGACCGTGCACCTGAACGGCGAAGACATTCGCGTCGTGCACTACCCACACGCGCACACCGACGGCGACTCGATTGTCTACTTCCCCCGGGGCAACACCGTCGCCATGGGCGACATCTACCGGCGTCCCGGCTTTCCGTTCATCGACATCAACGGTGGCGGCGGCATCGCCGGCATGATCGACGCCTGCCAGGCCGTGCTGAATACCGTCCCGGCCGATGCGCGCATCATCCCCGGGCACGGCGAGCCGGCCACGGTCCCGGATCTGCGCGCCTACGTAAAGATGCTCCAGGACACCCGCGCCGCGGTCGCCAAGGCGATCAAAGCCGGCAAGACGCTCGCGCAGATGAAGCAGGAGCACGTGCTGGGTGCCTGGAGCGCGCAGTACTCCTCGCCCAAGGCCTTCATCGACGCCGATGCCTTCACCGACACGCTGTTCAATTCCCTGACCGCCCACGCTGCGCGCCACGGCACGCCTCACCGCTGAACCGGCTTGCCTTGCCGCACGCGCGGGGTATAGCGTGCACGGCGCAGCGGCTTTAAGGAGAGTGCCGTGCGCTGGGACGATCTTCGGCAGAGCACCAACATAGAAGATGTGCGCGCCAGCACCGGCGCCGGCGGACCAGGCCTGAGGCTCGGCGTTGGTGGCACGCTCCTCGCCCTCGCCGGGGCGTACTTCTTCGGCATCGATCCGCGCCTGATCCTCGGCCTCATGAGCGCCGTGCCGAGCCAGACCGCAGCGCCGACCGCGCAGTACGGCACTCCGCAGGATCCGCAGGGCCGCTTCATCGCGGCGGTGCTGGGGGAGACCGAAGATGCCTGGGGCGCCCTCTTCCAGGCGCAGGGCCTGACTTACAGGCCTCCCACCCTGGTGCTGTACCGCAACCAGATGCCTTCGGCGTGCGGCTCGGCGAGCGCGGCCGTGGGGCCCTTCTACTGTCCGCTCGATCGCAAGGTCTACCTCGACCTGGGATTCTTCCAGCAGCTCGCGGATGAGTTCCAGGCACCCGGCGAGTTCGCCGAGGCGTACGTGCTCGCGCACGAAGTCGGACACCACGTGCAGAACCTGCTGGGAATCGCCTCCAAGGTGCGCGCCGCGCAGGAGCGCGCCCCGGAGGCCGAGGCAAATCAGCTCTCGGTGAAGCTCGAGCTGCAGGCGGACTGCTTCGCCGGAGTGTGGGCGCGCCATGCAGACGAGACCAAGCAGATCCTGGAGCAAGGCGATTTGGAGTCTGCGCTGCGGGCCGCCGCTGCGGTCGGTGACGACACGCTGCAGAAGCGCGCGCAGGGCTACGTCGTACCCGAGTCCTTCACCCATGGCACGGCAGCCGAGCGCACCGGCTGGTTCAAGCGCGGACTCCAGGGCGGCTCGATCTCGAGCTGCGACACCTTCTCGGCCCGCACGTGAAAGAGGCCGGCGTGCCGCACGCGCGGTACGCCGGCCTCAAGGGCTCAGCGCATCAGGAGCAGGGCTTACCGTGATCCGGCCGCCCGCCGGCGGCCTTGGCTGCCGCCTCGGTCATGTACTGCCCCTTCTTGGTCTTGCCGTACCACTGATCGCCCTGGCAGTGGTACACGTTGCTGTCCGTGTTGAGCCACACCTGTCCGGCGCCGCCACCCGCGGCCGCCTGCGCGGCCGGAGCGGATTTCGGAGTCATCACAGTGCCCGCGGCAGGCGGTGTCGCGGGGCTGGTCGCCGCGGCGGCTGCCGGAGCGGCCGCTGCCGCCGTCGCCGCAGTCGAGGCGGACTTGTTGACGCCGCCGTGACCCGAGCAGGCGCCACGGCCGCCGTGGGGTGACGTCGTGCCGTCCTTGCAGGTCACCGGACCGCTGCCCGACGAAGACGCGGAGGAGGTGGAGGTAGAAGCCGCCGGAGCTGCCGCAGCCGCGGGCGCCGCCGCGCTCCCCGTGCCGCCGGTGGAGGCGGACTTGTTCACCCCGCCATGCCCGGAGCATGCCCCACGGCCGCCGTGGGGCGAGGTGGTGCCGTCCTTGCAGGTCACCGGGCCCCCGCTCGACGAGGACGATGAAGAGGTGGACGGGGAAGCCGCCGGAGCTGCCGCAGCCGGCGCTGCGCTGCCCGAAGTGCTCGTGGAGCTGCTGGAGCCGGAGGCCGACTTGTTTATGCCGCCGTGACCCGAGCAGGCACCCTGACCGCCATGCGGGGAGGTGGTGCCATCCTTGCAGGTCACCGGGCCGCTGCTCGAGCTCTGCGCGAGGGATGCGGCGGGAGCGCTGAGCAGCACCGCACCGAGCACTGCGCCGCACATCAATCCGTTGAATTTGACGAGTTTCATTGGCAGGACTCCCGGATGAGACCGCTCATGTGCGGGGTGTCCGAGAATACCCCAATCGCCTTCAGCGTGGATATCAGAGCGCCGCTGCGCCTCGCCGTGCGGGCCGTGTACTCTTGCGCTCATGAACGCCCGCCCCGTCTGGCTCGCTGGGTTGCTGCTCGCCACGCTGTGCGCCCCGCGCGCCCACGCGGAGTGGATGGAGCGCACCGAGGCGATCATGGGCACGCGCGTGTACGTGCAGTTGTGGGCCGATGATCCGGCCAAGGGCGATGCGGCGATCGAGGCGGTGATGGCCGACATGCGCCGCATCGACACCCTCATGAGTCACTACAAGCCCGAGAGCGAGCTGTCGCAGATCAACGCCCGCGCCAACCAGGAGCCGGTCGCGGTCGACAAGGAGCTGTTCGACCTCATCAAGGTGGCCCTGCACTTCTCGGAGATCACCGAGGGCGCCTTCGACATCACTTACGCCAGCGTCGGCTACATGTACGACTACCGGCGGCACATCCATCCCACCGAGGCGCAAATCAAGGCGGCGCTGCCGGCGGTCAACTGGCGCAACGTGCTCCTGGACGAGGCGCATCACACGGTGCGCTTCGAGCATCCGGGCATGCGTATCGACCTGGGCGGCATCGGCAAGGGCTACGCCGTGGATCACGGCATCGGGCTGCTGAAGGGCCGCGGCATCCAGCACGCGGTGGTCACCGCCGGCGGCGACACGCGCATCATCGGGGATCACATGGGGCGGCCATGGCTGGTCGCGATCCGCCATCCGGACGATCCGAGCAAGGTGGTGACGCGCATCCCGCTGTCCAACAGCGCCATGTCGACCTCAGGGGACTACGAGCGCTACTTCGATGAGAACGGCGTGCGCTACCACCACATCATCGACCCGCACACCGGTCACTCCGCCAGCAAGGTGCGCAGCTCCACGGTCCTCGCCCCCACCGCCACGCAAACCGACGGCATGTCCAAGACCGCCTTCGTGCTCGGCCCCGAGAAAGCGCTCGAGATCATCAACCGCATGCCCGAATACGATGCGGTGTTCGTGTGCCCGGACGGGCGGGTGCTGTATTCGAACGGATTGCGGCCGCCGGCGCCGCGGCCGCCGGGGGTGCCGTCCGCCTCTACTGCGGCGAACCCCCGTGTGACACCTTGAGCAGCGCATCCACCTCGGCTTCGGCTGCCAGCCAGTCCTCGGTCTCGTAACCGGGGACGAACCCGCGCCGCTCGGCGCGCAGGTAGGCGTTTTCCGCGATCATCGCGCGGCGCGCTTCGGCGGTCACGCCAGGGCGCGCCGCGAGGGGCTTGCGCAGCTTGGGCCGCCGCGCGCGATCGGCAAGTGGCGCGGCTTCGGCGGGACGGGGGGCATCGGGAGTTCGACGGCTGGCCATTGGCTCCTCCTTGGCTAGTCGTCTGCGTTTTTACGCGCGTTGCGTCCGCGGACGCAAGCGCCCTGCGCCGCGTGGCACGCGCCGCAGCTGTCCACGCACCTGTCCGCTGTCCGCGGGCGGACACCTCGGCGCCGTGCGGCGCCGAGGCGGGCGCTGCACCGAACTGCTGCCGATTCAGTCGTTTGAGCCAGGCGTGCAGGCCGGACTCGGCTCCTGGCACGGAGCATGCAACCCCGCATGCCATGAAGCTCGCGCATCTGAGAAAGCTCCCCGAGGCAGTCAGCGATGCCGTGCGTATGCGCGGCACCGAGGCGCAGGATGCGCCGGTCTCCACACCCGAGCCGCTGTGGCGGCGCCATCGCACGCGGCTGCTGATCGGCGGCGCGGCAGCCCTGGTGCTGCTGTTCGCGTTCCTGATCCGAGGCTGGCTCAGTACCGGGCAGGTGATCTCGCGCGAGCGGCTGCGCATCGCGGAAGTGACCCGCGGGCACTTCGTACGCGACGTGGCCGCCGACGGCACCGTCGTTGCCGCCGTGAATCCGACACTGTTCGCGGTGGCCGCGGGCACCGTGACCTACAAGGCGCGCGCCGGGGATGCCATCAAGAAGGGCCAGGTGCTGGCCCTCCTCGACAGCCCGGAGCTCGACAACGAGTACCAGCGCGAGCAGGCGACGCTCGAGAGCCTGGACGCGGCCCTCGCGCGGCAGGAGATCGAGATCCGCCGCGAGATTCTCACCAGCCAGCAGCAGGCGGACCTCGCGCAGGTGACCATCGAGGCCGCCGAGCGCGAGCTGAAGCGCTCGCAGTGGGCCTGGGACCAGCACGTGATCTCCGAGCGCGACTACCGCCGGGCAATCGACGATGTCTCGACCGCCAAGCTGAACTTCGCGCACGCCAAGGACACCGCGGCCCTGCAGCGCGACAGCCTGGCACTGGACCTGCGCACCAAGCGCCTGGAGCGCGACCGCCAGGCACTGGTAGTGGCCTCGCTCAGGGAGCGCGTGGCGCAGCTCACCGTGCACTCCCCGGTCGATGGCATGGTCGCGAACCTCGCCGTTGCGGAGAAGACCCGCGTCGCCGCCAACGCTGCGCTCATGACGGTGGTCGACCTGGCGGCCTTCGAGATCGAGTTCCAGGTCGCCGAGTCCTACGCGGGCGACATCAAGCCCGGCATGCGCGCCGACATCACGCTCGAGGGCCGCGAAGTGCCGGGCATCGTCACCGCCATCTCCCCCGAGGTGCGCCAGAACCAGGTCATCGGGCGGGTGAAATTCCGCGGCGCGCAGCCCCCGGGGCTGCGCCAGAACGAGCGCACCGCGGTGCGCATCGTGCTCGATGAGCGCGACAACGTGCTGAAGTTCGAGCGCGGCTCGTTCATCGATGAATCGACGCGCGCGCTCTACGTGGTGCGCGGCTCGCACGCGCTGCGCGTGCCGGTGCTGCTCGGGGCCGCCTCCGTCAACGAAATCGAGGTGGTGCGCGGGCTCAGCGTCGGGGACCAGGTCGTCACCTCCGATATGCGCGATTCAAACCAAGCGCCCGATGTCGCCATCTCACACTGAAGGCCATCTCAAACTACCGCTCCCAGAGGAAGCCGCGATGCTCAAGATGCAAGACCTCAGCAAGATCTACCGCACCGACCTCATCGAGACCTATGCGCTGCGCAAGTTCTCGCTGGAGGTGAGCGCCGGGGAGTTCGTGGCGGTCACCGGGCCTTCCGGGTCGGGCAAGACCACGTTCTTGAACGTCGCCGGACTGCTCGAGACCTTCGACTCGGGGCGCTACGAGCTCGATGGCGCGGACGTGCGCCACCTCTCCGACGATGCGCGCTCCAAGCTGCGCAACGAGCGCATCGGGTTCATCTTCCAGAGCTTCAACCTGATCCCCGACCTCAACGTGCAGGACAACGTGGACGTGCCGCTGCGCTACCGGCGCATCAGCGCCGCCGAGCGGCGCGAGCGCATCAACAGCGCGCTGGACCTGGTGGGTCTGGCCTCGCGCGCCCGGCACATGCCCGCGCAGCTCTCGGGCGGGCAGCAGCAGCGCGTCGCCATCGCGCGCGCCATCGCCGGCGACCCAGCGTTTCTGCTGGCGGACGAGCCCACCGGCAATCTCGATTCGCTGATGGCGCGGCAGGTGATGGACCTGCTCGAGCAGATCAACGAGATGGGAACCACGATTCTGCTGGTGACCCATGACCCGGAACTGGCGCGCCGCGCGCAGCGCAACGTACATCTGATCGACGGCCAGATCTCCGACTTCCGCGCCTACGAGTCGCGCCCGTCCGCCACCGGCGGCGCCGGTGCCGGCGCGGCGGCCTGACCGTTCATTGGGAGGCTTCATGTTCGGCTACTACGTGCGTCTGGCCCTCAAGAGCTTCGGCCGCAATCCCGGTATCACCACTCTCATGGTGCTCGCGATCGCACTCGGCATCGCGGTGTGCGTCATGACGCTGACCGTGTACCACGCCATGTCCGGCAATCCCATCTGGTGGAAGAACGACCGGCTGTATGCGGTCACCATGGACAACTGGGACCCGAAGCAGCCCTTCAGCAAGAAGTCGCCGGGGCTGCCGCCGATCGAGATGACCTACAAGGACACCCAGGCGCTCTACCGCTCCAACATCCCGGAGCGCAAGGTGATGATGTACTCGACCGACGGGGTCATCAGCGGTGTCGGTGCGGTCCCCTCGGCACACGTGCACTCACGCGTCACCACCGCGGACTTCTTCGCCATGTTCGAGGTGCCGTTCCTGTACGGCAACGGCTGGAGCACGAGCGCCGATGAACCGGCGCAGCCGGTCATCGTGCTGTCGCGCGAGCAGAACGACAAGCTGTTCGGCGGCGCCAACAGCGTCGGCCGCACGCTACGCTGGAACGATCACGAGTTCCGCATCGTGGGAGTACTCGATGACTGGTTCCCGCGGCCGCGCTACTTCGATCTGAACGGCGGTGACTTCAATCCGCCCGATGACGCCTACATTCCCTACGGCTGGGGGCCGGAGCTGGAGCTGCTCAACAACGAGGAGACCGACTGCTGGAAGCCGGAGAAGCTCGACACCTTCAAGGACTTCATGGCCTCCGACTGCGTCTGGATCCAGATGTGGCTCGAGCTGCCGGACCGCGCCAGCCGCGAGCGCATGCAGTCCTTCATGGATGGCTACTGGGCGGAGCAGCACAAGGCCGGCCGCTTCCAGCGCCCGCGCGACAATCGCCTCTTCAACGTCGCTGACTGGCTGCGCGAGAACAAGGTGGTCGACACCGACAACCGCGTGCTGGTCGGCCTGGCGTTCGCGTTCCTCGCCGTCTGCCTGATCAATACCGTCGGACTGCTGCTGGCGAAGTTCCTCAACGGCGCGCCCATCACCGGCGTACGGCGCGCGCTCGGGGCCAGCCGCCGTCAGGTGTTCATTCAGCACCTGATCGAAGTCGGCGCACTGTCGCTGCTGGGAGCGGTACTGGGCCTGGCGCTCGCCGCGCTCGGGCTGGCCGCGGTGCGTCACCTGTACGCCTCGGCGCACCTGTTCCACCGCGGCGGCTATCAGGAGCTGATGCACTTCGACGCGGTCGGCGTCATGTGGGCGGTGGTGCTGGCACTGGTGGCCACGCTCGCGGCGGGCCTGTATCCCGCCTGGCGCGTCGGCCGCCTGCCGCCGGCGATGTACCTGAAGAGTCAGTGAGGGAGTAATCCATGAACCTCCAAGTCCGTCCGATCCTCTCGGCGCTGATGCGCAACCGCACCGGCGCGGTGCTGGTGGCGATGCAGGTGGCGATCGCGCTCGCCGTGCTCGTGAATGCGCTGTACATCGTGGTGCAGCGCGCCGAAAAGATCCGCCGCCCCACCGGCATCGACGTCGACAACGTCATGGTCATCTCCAGCGGCGGCTTCACCGACCGCTACCAGCTGGTGCCGACCATTCAGCAGGACCTCGCCTGGCTGCGCTCGCTCCCGGGGGTGGTAGCCGCGACCCCGGCGAGCTCGATCCCGCTCTCCGACGGCGGCAGCAACAACTCCCTGGTCACGCACCCGGATGCTTACCGCGGCGAGTACTACAACCAGATGGAGGTCGACGAACAGGGCCTGGACGCGCTCGGTCTGCATCTGGTCGCCGGGCGCAACTTCCGCCACGATGAGATTCAGCCGCCGCTGACCAAGAGCGATGCCTCGCGCTTCGTGCCTCAGATCATCGTCAGCCGCGCGCTCGCCGAGCGGCTGTATCCGAAGGAAAACCCGCTCGGCAAGCGCGTCTACGACACCCTCGGCCAGACCGCGACCATCATCGGCGTGGTCGATCCGGCGATGGGCTGCTTCCCCTCCCATGACCACCCCGACTGGGTGTACTTCATGCCGCGCTATCCGTTCGGCTTCGGTGGCCCGACCACCTACCTGGTGCGCACCCAGCCCGGCCAGCGCGCCGCGCTCATGCGCGTCGTGGAAGAGCACCTCGCCAAGTCCAACCCCGACCGCGTGATCGACTGGGTGCGGCCGCTCAATTACTTCCGCGACCTCACCTATCTCAGCGACCGCGCCATGGAGACCTACCTGGTCACGGTGACGGCGCTGCTGATCGCGGTCACCTGCCTCGGGATCTTCGCGCTCGCGACCTTCAACGTGAGCACGCGCACCAAGCAGATCGGTACCCGCCGTGCGGTCGGCGCGCGGCGCCGCGACATCGTGCGCTACTTCCTGGTCGAGAACGGGCTGATCACCAGCGCCGGCGTGGTGGTCGGCTGCGCGCTGGCCCTCGGCGCCGGCTACTGGCTGTCGGTCGAGTACGCCCTGCCGCGCCTGAACCTGTACTTCCTGGTGGGCGGCGTGCTGGTGCTGTGGGGCGTCGGCCAGCTGGCGGCCTGGCAGCCGGCGCGCCGCGCCGCCGCCGTGTCGCCCTCGGTGGCCACGCGCACCGTGTGACTTGTGCCGGCCGCCGAACCCTTCCCGGCGGCCGGCACTCTGTAAAGGGGTGTTAGGATCGCGGCCATGAGCGAGAACCCGCAGGGTGCGCTGCACGCGAGCCTGGCCCGCCACATCATTCTCGTGATCGACGACAGCGAGGCGGTGCGCACCGCCTTCGAGGTGCTGCTGTCGTTGCACGGCGCGCGGGTGCTCGGCGCCCCGAGTCCGGCCGCAGGCCTGGCGCTGCTCGAGCGTGAGGCCGTCGACCTCGTGATCCAGGACATGAACTTCCACCGCGAGGCGACCAGCGGGGCGGAGGGGATCGCCCTGTTCCGCGCCATCCGCGCGCGCTTCCCGCAGGTGCCCATCATCCTGCTCACCGCCTGGACGCACCTCGAGACGGCGGTGGAGCTGGTGCGCGAAGGTGCCGCCGACTACGTCGCCAAGCCCTGGGACGATTCTCGCCTGCTCACCAGCGTGCGCAATCTGCTCGACCTGCGCGCTGCGCGCATCGAGGCCGAGGCACTGCGCCAGCGCCGCCAGGAGGCGCGCGCCGCTCTGGCGGCGCGCTTCGACCTGCGCGGCATCGTGTACGAGAGCGAGGCCATGCACACCCTGGTCGCCATGGCGACCCAGGTGGCGCACGCCGACGTGCCGGTGCTGGTCACCGGCCCCAACGGCGCCGGCAAGGAGGTGCTGGCGGACATCGTGCAGGCCAACTCCGAGCGTGCCGAGCGTCCGTACTTCAAGGTGAACCTCGGGGCGCTGCCGAATGAGCTCATGGAAGCCGAGCTGTTCGGCACCGAGGCCGGCGCCTTCACTGGCGCGCGCGCGCGCGTCGGACGCTTCGAGGCCGCCGACGGCGGCACGCTGTTCCTCGATGAGCTCGGGACGCTCGCAGCCAGCGGCCAGGCGAAGCTGTTGCGCGTGCTGCAGACCGGCGAGTTCGAGCGCCTCGGTTCCAATGTCACGCGCCGCACGCGCGTGCGGGTGATCGCCGCCACCAACACCAACCTACGCCAGGCGATCCGTGCCGGCAGCTTCCGCGAGGACCTGTTCTACCGCCTCAACGTCATCGAGCTCGAGGTGCCGCCGCTCGCCGAGCGGCGCGAGGACATCCTGCCGCTGGCGCGTGCGTTCCTGCAGCCGGGGTTCGGGCTGAGCGCCGCGGCCGCCGATGCCCTCGCCCGCTACCCCTGGCCCGGGAATGTGCGCGAGCTGCAGAACACCATCCGCCGCGCCTGCCTGCTGTCGACCGAGCGCACCATCGAGCCGGGCGCGCTCAACCTGCCCGCCACGCCCGCCGCTGCGCGCGAGGAGCCGGACCTCGACCGCGCCACCGTCGAGCAGGCGCTGGCGCGCGCCAGCGGCGTGGTCGCGCACGCCGCGCGTGACCTGGGACTGTCCCGTCAGGCACTCTATCGGCGCATGGAGAAGCTGGGTCTGAAGACGGACGCCCCGCGTCCACCCGCTAACGCCTGATGCCCCGCCCCTCGCTCGCCGGCCGCGTGGCGGCGGCGGCGCTGGCGGGCGCCGCGCTGGCAGCCGCGGTCACGGCGCTCACCGCGCGCTGGCTGCCGCCGGTTGCGGCGGCGGTGGCGGGGCTCGCCGCTGCCCTGCCGCTTGCCCTGTGGCTGGCGCCGTGCCTGGTGCGCCCGTGGGTGAGCGTGGTGCGCGCGGTGCGCGACGGGGTCATGAGCCTGCGCGATCACGATTTCAGCGTCAGTGTCGGCGCCACCGGCGACCGCGAGCTGCAGCAGCTGGCCGAAGCCTACAACTCACTCGGCGACCTGCTGCGCCGCGAGCGGCTCGATCTGTACCAGCGCGAGCTGCTGCTCGATACCGTGATCCAGACGACGCCCCTGTCGATGGTACTCACCGACCGCAGCGGCCGCATTGCCTACAGCAATGTCGCGGCGCGCCAGCTGCTGCACGGCGGCCGCAAGCTCGAGGGCCTGGAGTTCGCGGCGGTGCTGGCGGACTCGCCGGCGCCGCTGCGCGAGGCGCTCGGCAGCGGCGATGACACGCTGTTCACCATGGAGGTCGGCGGCGAGCCGCAGGTGTACCACCTGTCGCAGCGCAGTTTTCTGCTGAACGCGCGGCCGCACCGGCTGGTGCTGCTGAAGCAGCTGACGCGCGAGCTCGCCGCGCAGGAGGTGGCGGTGTGGAAGAAAGTGATCCGCGTGATCGCCCACGAGCTCAACAACTCGCTCGCGCCCATCACCTCGCTGGCGCATTCCGGGCAGCTGCTCGCGGCGGAGGCCGCCGACGCGCGTCTCTCCAAGATATTCACCACCATCGGCGAGCGCGCCGCGCATCTGGCCACCTTCATCGACGGCTACGCGCGCTTTGCCAAGCTGCCGCGCCCGCGGCCGCAGCCGGTGCACTGGGCGCAGTTCCTGGCGCGCCTGGAAGGCACGGCGCGCTTCCGGCTCGAGGGTGCGCTGCCGCAGGAGCCGGCCAGCTTCGATGAGCGGCAGTTCGAGCACGTGATGATCAACCTGCTGAAGAATGCGGCCGAATCGGGCTCGGCGCCGCAGGACATCACGGTAGCGGTGCAGTCGGCCGCCCCCGGCTTCCGCGTCGAGGTCGCCGACCGCGGCGGCGGACTCTCGGAGGGCACGCTGCGCGATGCGCTGCTGCCCTTCTACTCCACCAAGCCTACCGGCACGGGCCTGGGACTCACGCTGTGCCGCGAGATCGTGGAAGCCCACGGCGGGCGGCTGAGCCTCGCCAACCGCTCCGGCGGGGGCGCACGCGTCACGGTGTGGCTGCCCTGACCGCTAGCGCGCAGGGCGCTCGCAGTCCTCACCGTCGCGCACCGCGGTGAGCTTCTGCGCCGCGGCGATGAGGCTGCGGCTGAAGCAACCGCCGTCGGCATCGTGCTCGCTGTAGGACTGGGTGCTGCGGCTGCCCGCAGGGCCGAGGAAGTTGCCGCTGGCGTCGTAGTTCAGGGTGTCGGCCGAGTGCACCTCGTTGCTCACGCTGCTCGACCCCTCGACCCCGCTCTCGTGCCGCAGCCAGCGCTGCGCGGCGCTGACGGTCTGCGTGATCGTGCCGTCGGGGTTGAAGACGAAGGAATAGTTGAGCGCCAGCGGATAGCTCAGGTGCTCCTCACGGCTGCTTTCCTCGCCACCGCCGCGCGTGCTGACGCGCGTATCCACGGTGGTGATCTGCCGTACGTTCTGAATATCGGTCGCAGGGCTGACGTCGAACTGCTGCGTGTTCAGATAACCGACCGACTGCTCGAGCGTCGTCTGTACGCGCCCGTGCGAGGTGTCGACATAGCCGGTGATGGCGAACTGGCGGTTGGCGGCGACCGAGATATCGCCGGTGAAGGTAGTACCGGCCGCATCGGCCTTGATGTTCTCCTTCACCACCGGTGAGGGTGCGGCGGCGAGGGTATTGCTGAGCAGACCGCCGCTGACGCGCTGCCGGCCGTGGTCGGTGTACACGAGCAGGTTGGCGGTCGCGAGGAAGTAGTTGTTGGCGTTGTAGACGCTCACTCCCAGCACGTGCGGGTTGCCGTCGGCGAGCACGCCCGCGAACGGGGTGAGATCCACCCGGTAGGGACGGAAGTCGAGTGTCTGCACCCCGGGGATCGGCTCCCACAGATACGGGTCGATGCCGCCGGTGTAGATCCAGGGATACACCGGCGCCACACCGGCCGGCTGGCCGTCGATGGTGATCTCGGTCTCGCGGAAGGGGCTGTTGCCGCAGCTCTCGAGGTTGGCCGCCTGGTCGTTCGGTACGCAGAAGTACCAGAACTCGTCATCCGACTGACTCTGCGCGATGACGTCGAGATAGGCGCGCTCCACGTTGCGCGGCAGATTGAGCATCGCGGTGATGCTGCTCGTGCCGCTGGCGAGCGTGCCGGCATCTCCCCCCGCGGCGTTGACCGGCACCACCAGGTCCGCAGTACGCGGCGCGTCGTGGCCGCTGGCGGGGTAAAACTCCAGCGCCGCGTTTGCGAAGATAACGCCGTTGTAGGTCACCCCGCCCGAGACGCCGACGAAGTTGCCGAGGTTGGCGTCGCCTGTCTGCGCGGAGCGCAGCAGCGCGCTGAGCTCGGTCACGTCGCGCTCCACGTGCCAGGAGGGACTCAGGCTCGCGCGCGGCTCCGCGGTCGTGCCGTAATAGATGTTGGCGTGCCCGAGGTAGAACGCCGCCGTGCGGTCGAACTGCCGCCCGGCGGTGACGGTGAAGTCCGCCGTGAACACCACCTTCGCCCAGGGCCCGGGACAGCCCGCGGGCGGTGTGTAGGCGAAGCTCTTGGGGCTGAAGTCCGCGAACTCCAGGTTCTGAAACAGGCTCACCACGCAGGGCTTGCTCTGCGGCCGGGCGACCGGCGGCTCGGCGCTAATAGGATTGGAGGAGCCGATCTGCGCTCCGGGCGGCACGATCACCACTTGGGCACGCACGCCCGCGCAAAATGCCAGCGTTGCCGCGCACGCTGCGAGCCGCGCGGTGGCGCGGATACGGGACCGGGTCATGCCGTGCTCCCTTAACGGGACGGGTGCGGCGATGATAACCGCAGCCGCCGCCCGCGGGGAGCGGCGCGAGCGCAAGCTTCGCGTCCCTGCAGCGAGCTCGGTGCGCGTATCCCCGAGCTTGTGGCCGCACTCCCGAACCGCGGCCAGGACTTCGCGACCTGCGGCTACTGGGACTTGCGCGCAGCGCTCACGGTGCGCGCGGCGCGCCGCCGACCGCCGGCGCGCGGGCGTGGAGCGGCACGCTCGCCGAGCCCGTTGCCCTTGGCGCGTGCGCCATCGCCGGCGGACAGATCCAGGTTCTGCAGGTACTTGCGGAAGCTGCGCCCCAAGGCCGGATGCCCGAGCGCGTACTCGACGGTGGCCTGCAGGTAGCCGAGCTTGTTGCCGCAGTCGTAGCGCTTGCCCTCGAAGCGGTAGGCGTAGACCGCTTCCTCGCGCATGAGCGCTGCGATTCCATCGGTGAGCTGGATCTCCCCGCCCGCGCCCTGCCCGATCTTGTCGAGGTGCGAGAAGATCGCCGGTGTCAGGATGTAGCGGCCGACCACCGCTAGGGTCGAGGGCGCGACGGCGGGCTTAGGCTTCTCGACGATGCTGCGCACTCGCGCGGTATGCGAGTGCTCGGCCTCCACCGCGACGATGCCGTACTTGTCGGTGTCGGGGCGCGGCACCAGCTGCACGCCAAGCACGCTGGCACGCTTGGCCTCGTACACCTGCGCCATCTGCGCCAGGCACGCGACTTGGGAGCGGATCAGATCGTCCGCCAGGTGCACGAAGAACGGCTCGGGGCCGACCGCGGGCTGGGCGCACAACACCGCGTGACCGAGGCCGAGCGGCGCCGGCTGGCGGATGTAGATGCACGAGGCGTAGGAGGGCAGCACGCTGCGCAACTGATTCAACAGGTCGCTCTTGCCCTGCTGCTCGAGCATCAGCTCGAGCTCCTGGTCGGAATCGAAATGATCCTCGATGGCGCGCTTGGAGGCGCCGGTGATGAACACCAGGCGCCGCGCGCCGGCGGCGAGCGCCTCCTCGACCGCGTACTGGATGAGCGGCTTGTCGACGACCGGCAGCATCTCCTTGGGACTGGCCTTGGTGGCCGGCAGAAAGCGCGTACCGCGTCCTGCCACGGGAAACACCGCGGTGCGGATACTGGATCTGGGGTTGGCTCTCATCGAAACGACTCCGGGGCGCTGCGCCTCAGGGGCGCAGTGTAGCGGCTGTGCAGAGGCGCCGCGCCCTCATCTCATGACATGCGCACGGCATGCTCGGTGCGCTCCGCCCACTTGAACACCGCCGGGCGCATGCTGTCCCAGGAGTGGCATTTCGGGCAGCGCCAGTACCACCCCACGCTGTTGAGCCCGCAGTCATCGCACTGGTAACGGCCGCCGGCATCCCCGATGCGCGTCAGCAGCGCCGACAGCGAGCTCGCCTCGGCGGCGGTCTCGACGCCGCCGCCGAGCTCACGCGTGACGCTCGGCAGCTGCGCCACGTCTTCGGGCGGCACGGCGGTGGCGAGCAGCCAGGCCAGCTGGCGCGGCGTGACGCGCCCGCTCTGGCGCAGCCGATTGCCAAGCTCGCCGAGCACGCCGGGATTGCCGGTCAGGCGTGCGATTGCCAGCACCGGCGGGATGATCTCGAGCGCCAGGCCCGGGGCGGTTTCGAGCGCATGCAGGTACTGCAGCAGCGCGCCGGCACGGTCGCCGGCCTTCTCGGCGATGCGCGCGGTGAGAATGTCGGCCCGCGGCAGCGCCGGCTCGTGGGTGCGCGCCTGGCGCAGCAGCGCGGAGGCGCGCTCGCTGTCGCCCTGCACCAGGGCGAGCTCGGCCAGCTCGCACAGGTAGTGCGCCGCCACCCGGCCGCGCTCCTGCTGTACCTCGCCCGGCAGCGCGTGAAACACCTTGAGCGCCTTGGCCCAGTCGCCCTCGGCCTCGTAGATGCTCACCAGGTGATCGAGCGCGGCGTTGCGGTAGTCGCGCGAGGCGGACAGCTCCTCGAGCACGCGCTCGGCGCGGTCCATGAGCCCGGCGCTCTGATAGTCGAGTGCGAGCGCGAACGCCGCCTTGTCGGCCAGCCCCGGGCCGCCGTGATCGCGCAGCCGCGAGTGGATGGCGATGGCGCGGTCGACTTCACCGCGGCGGCGGAACAGGCTGCCGAGCGCAAACTGGATTTCGGCCGCATCGCCGTCGGCCTCCGCCATGCGCGCGAAGATCTCCGCGGCGTGGTCGAAGCGGTCGTTGATGAGGTGGTCGAGGCCCACGTAATAGTCACGCGGCAGGCGCACGGTGCGCGCCGCGCCGTTGCGCCGGCCGAGGAACCAGGCCGCCAGCCCCACCAGGATGAAGGCCAGGGCGAGCAGCAGTGGGGGCAGTTCAAACACGGTTAATGACGATAGCAGGTCCGCGCCGCGATGGATAACGGCGCCGACCTGTGAGGCTCCCCGCGGATCAGTCCCGGATCGGGCGGTCGGCGCCGTCGTTGACGCGCTCGCGCAGGTCCTTGCCGGGCTTGAAGTGCGGAACGTGCTTACCCGAGAGCGCCACCGCCTCGCCGGTCTTGGGATTGCGTCCCTGGCGCGGCGGGCGGAAGTGCAGCGAGAAGCTGCCGAAGCCGCGGATCTCGATGCGCTCTCCCTGCGAGAGCGCATCGCTCATGATCTCGAGAATCTGCTTCAGCGCGAGCTCGACGTCCTTCGCCGGCAGATGCTTCTGCTTGGCGGTGATGATCTCGATGAGTTCCGACTTCGTCATGCGGGTTTAGTGGCCCTCGCCCGACCCGATGTGCTCCTTCAACAGGTCGCCGAGGCTGGTGCCGGAGGGAGCGGTCTCCGAGCGATAGCTCTGCACCGCCTCCGCCTCCTCGTGCGCCTCCTTGGCCTTGATCGACAGCGAGATGGTGCGCGACTTGCGGTCCACGCCGGTGAACTTCGCTTCCACTTCCTCGCCCACCTTCAGCACCGCGCGCGCGTCCTCGACGCGGTCGCGGCCGAGCTCGGAGGCGCGCAGCTGCCCCTCGATGCCGTTGCCGAGGTCGATGATCGCGCCGCGCGCGTCGACCTCCTTGACCACGCCCCTGACGATCGTGCCCTTGGGGTTGTCGGCGATGTAGGCCGAGAACGGGTCCTTGGCCAGCTGCTTGATGCCGAGCGAGATGCGCTCGCGCTCCGGATCGATCGACAGCACCATGGCTTCCAGCTGCTGGCCCTTCTGGTAGTTGCGCACCGCCTCCTCGCCGGGCTGGTCCCAGGAGATGTCGGAGAGGTGCACCAGGCCGTCGATGTTGCCAGGCAGCCCGATGAAGATGCCGAAGTCGGTGATCGACTTGATCTGGCCGGCGACCTTGTCGCCGCGGTTGTAGTTCTCGGCGAACTCCTTCCAGGGATTCGCCTGGCACTGCTTGAGGCCGAGGGAGATGCGGCGCCGCTCCTCGTCGACATCCAGCACCATCACCTCGACTTCCTGGCCGGTGTGCACCACCTTCGCGGGGTTCACGTTCTTGTTGGTCCAGTCCATCTCGGACACGTGCACCAGGCCCTCGACGCCGTCCTCGATCTCGACGAACGCGCCGTAGTCGGCGATGTTGGTGACCTTGCCGAACACGCGCGTGCCGGGCGGATAGCGGCGCGCGATGTTCTGCCACGGATCGGCGCCGAGCTGCTTCAGGCCCAGGCTGACGCGCGAGCGCTCGCGGTCGAACTTCAGGATGCGCACCTCGACCTCGTCGCCCACCTTGACGACCTCGCTCGGGTGCTTGACGCGCTTCCACGCCATGTCGGTGATGTGCAGCAGGCCATCGATGCCGCCGAGGTCGACGAACGCCCCGTAGTCGGTGAGGTTCTTGACCGTGCCCTTGACCACCGCGCCTTCCTGCAGGTTGTCCATGAGCGCGGAGCGCTCGGCGGAGAATTCCTGTTCCACCACGGCGCGGCGCGACACCACGACGTTATTGCGCTTCTGGTCGAGCTTGATGACCTTGAACTCGAGCGGCTTGCCCTCGAGGTAGGAGGTGTCGCGCACCGGGCGCACATCGACCAGTGAGCCGGGCAGGAACGCGCGCACGTTCTCAATCTCGACGGTAAAGCCGCCCTTGACGCGCCCGGTGATGACACCGGTCACGATCTCGGACTTGTTGAACGCCTCCTCGAGCCGCGTCCAGGTGCGCGCGCGCTTGGCTTTCTCGCGCGACAGGCGCGTCTCGCCGGTGCCGTCCTCGACCGAGTCGAGGGCCACCTCCACCTGGTCGCCGGGCTTGACCTCCACCTCGCCGCGCTCGTTCTTGAACTGCTCGAGGGGAATGACGGCCTCGGACTTGAGGCCTACGTTGACGATGACGACGTCGCTGGTGACGTCGACGATAAGCCCGGTAAGGATCATCCCCGGGCGGATGCGCTGATTGGCGAGACTCTGCTCGAAGAGCTGGGCAAAACTTTCTGTCATACTTTCACTTGTGCCACGCGCTGGCGCGGGCGGTGCTGGAACCTCATCCGTAAGGCCCAGGAAACAACAACAGGCACCCGCATCCTGCGTGCGCCGGCCTCAAATCACCTTCCGTGCGAATCCGCGACGAGCGGCCTACGGCCACAGGTGCCGCGCAGCCATGAGCTCCAGCACCCGCCCGATCACCGCCTCGACGGCCACGCCGGTCGAGTCGATTACACAGGCGTCGGGCGCGGCCTTAAGCGGGGCGACCTTACGGGTCTGGTCCCTGAGGTCCCGCTCAGCTATCTCGCGCGAAAGGGCCGGAAGGCTAACATCGGACCCCTTGTCTTTCAACTGCTTATGGCGCCTTAGGGCCCTCTCCTCGGGGGCCGCGGTCAGGAATATCTTGAGGTCGGCCCCGGGGAAGACCACGGTGCCCATATCGCGCCCGTCGGCCACCAGTCCGGGGGGTCTGGCGAAGGCCCTCTGGCGGGCCAGCAGCGCCGAGCGCACCGCGGGCCAGGCGGCCACCCTGGATGCCCCCTGGCCGGCCGCTTCCGAGCGGATTTCGGCGGTGACATCCTGGCCCGCAAGGCGCACCAGCTCGCCCCCGTCGGCGGCGGTCCCGAACTCCAGCTGCATGCTGGCGGCGAGCCGGCCGTGGGCAGCCTCATCCTCAGGCGGCAGGCCGGCTTTTGAGCCCGCCAGCGCCACCAGGCGGTACAGCGCCCCGCTGTCGAGGAGGTGCCAGTGCGTGGTGCGCGCAATCCCGCGGCTGATGGTGCCCTTGCCCGAGCCGCTCGGGCCGTCGATGGTGACGATCGGACAGGCGGGCGGTGCGGGCATCCCGCTAGTGTCTGTCACGGCTGAGTGATCCCCAAGCCGGCCGCGCGTGCCGTAGTGACGAATCCCGGGAAGCTGGTCGCGACATTGGCGACGTCCAGGATCTCAAGTGGCGCACGCGCGCGCAGCGCGGCGATGGCGAACGCCATGGCGATGCGATGGTCGCCGCGGCTGTCCACGGTGCCGCCGCCGAGGCTACCAGCGCCGCGGATCCAGAGGCCGTCGGGCAGCAGCTGGTGCTCGACCCCGAGGGCGCCGAGGCCTTCCGCCATGGCCGCGAGGCGGTCGCTTTCCTTGACGCGCAGCTCGAGCGCCCCGCGCACCGTGGTCTCCCCGGCCGCACACGCCGCGGCGATGAAAAACGCGGGGAACTCGTCGATGGCCAGCGGCACCAGGCTCTCGGGCACCGCGATGCCGCGCAGCGCGCTCTTGCGCACCTCGATGTCCGCGACCGGCTCCGCATCCGGCCCCGCGCCCGCGTGCGGGTGCACGCGGATGTCCGCCCCCATGCGCCGCAACAGCTCGAGCAGCCCGGTGCGGGTTGGATTCACGCCGACCCCGGTGAGCCATAGCGGCTGCTCGGCGGCCAGGCAGCCGGCCACCAGGAAGAACGCGGCGGAGGAGAAATCCGCCGGCACCTGCACCGTGGTGGCGCGCAGGCGCTGTCCGCCCTCGAGGCCGATGGTGCGCCCCTCGCGTGTGAGCTTCGCGCCGAAGGCGGCGAGCATGCGCTCGGTGTGATCGCGCGAGGGCGCCGGCTCGGTCACGCGCGTGGTGCCGGCGGCGGCGAGCCCCGCCAGCAGCAGCGCCGATTTCACCTGCGCGCTCGCCACCGGCAGACTGTAGTGGATGGCGCGCAGCTGCGGGGTGCCGCGGATGTGCACCGGCGGCCGTCCGCCCGCGGTGTGGATGCGCGCGCCCATCATCTGCAGCGGCACCACCACGCGCTCCATCGGGCGGCGCATGAGCGAGGAATCGCCGACCAGCGTCGAGTCGAACCTCTGCGGCGCGAGCACCCCGATCATGAGACGCATGGCGGTGCCGGCGTTACCCATGTCCAGCGGCGCCGCCGCCGCCGCGAGGCCGCTGGCTCCCACCCCGTGCACCAGCACCTGCTCGGCCGCGGGGCGCTCGAGGCGCACGCCGAGCGCCTGCAGCGCGCGCGCCGTGGCGAGACAGTCCTCGCCCTCGAGAAAGCCGCTCACCTGGGTGTCGCCCTCGGCGAGCGCCCCGAGCATGAGCGCACGGTGCGAGATCGACTTGTCGCCTGGGACGCGCACCTGGCCGCTGAGGCCGCCGCCGGGGGCGACCCGCCAGGAGGCCGGGGTGGAGGCGCTCACTGCACGGCCCGCGGGTACGAGCCCAGCACGCGGAACAGCGAGGCGCGCTTCTTCAGCGCCGCCAGCGCGCGGGCCACGTGCGGCTCCTCAGCGTGCCCTTCCAGGTCCATGAAGAACACGTAGTCCCATTTGCGCCGCCGCGAGGGGCGCGACTCGATGCGTGTCAGGCTGACGCGGTGCTTGGCGAGCGGCTCGAGCAGGCGGTAGAGCGCGCCGGGCGCGTCGGTATGACCGACCGACACCAGGAGCGTCGTGCGGTCCTCGCCGCTCGGGGCGAAGAGCTTGCGCCCGAGCACCAGGAAGCGGGTGGTGTTGTCGGCGCGGTCCTCGATCTCCGCGGCGAGGATCGCGAGCCCGTAGATCTCGGCGGCGGTCTCGCCGGCGATCGCCGCGCTGCCTGTCTCGTCGCGCGCGCGCCGTGCCCCTTCGGCGTTGCTGGAGACCGGCACCTGCTCGACTCCCGGCAGGTGCTCTTCCAGCCACGAGCGGCACTGGGCAAGCGACTGCGGGTGCGAGCACACGCGCGCGATCTTGGCCAGCTCGCGCATGTTGCCCATGAGGTGGTGACGTACGCGCAGTTCCACCTCGCCGCAGATCTTCAGCGGCGAGGTGAGGAAGCGGTCGAGGGTGTGATTTACCGTGCCCTCGGTGGAGTTCTCGATCGGCACCACGCCGAAGTCGGCGCTCGCCGCCTCCACCTCGTGGAATACCTCGTCGATAGAGTTCAGCGCCAGCGCGCGCACCGAGTGCCCGAAGTGATTGAGGACCGCGGTCTGGGTGAAGGTGCCCTCGGGCCCCAGGAACGCCACCTTGAGCGGCTCCTGCTGCGCCAGGCAGGCGGACATGATTTCGCGGAACAGACGCAGCACCTCCGCATCGCGCAGTGGCCCGGCGTTGCGCTCGCGCGCGGCGCGCAGCACCTGCGCCTCGCGCTCCGGGCGGTAGAAGTCCACGGTATGGCCGTCCTGTGCCTTGGAGATGCCCACCTGCTGCGCCAGGCGCGCCCGCTCGTTGATCAGCGAGTGAATCTTCTCATCCACCTGGTCGATGCGGCTACGCACGTCCTCGAGGTCGACCGCGCCTGCGGGAGCCTCGGCGGACGCGCCGGCAGCGTCTCGCGCCGGGCGGGCTCGGGCTTTCGGCCTGCGCTTGCCGCGTGCCATGGGCGTTACAGCATGCGCGCCGACAGCACCCCATCGATGGCGCGGATCTCGGCGAGCAGCTCCTTGCTCAGGCGCCCATCGACATCGATGAGGGTGTAGGCGTATTCAGCGCGCGACTTGTTCAGCAGGTCGGCGATGTTGAGGCGGTGCGCCGCGAGGCAGGTGGAGATCTGTCCCACCATGTTCGGCACGTTGCGGTTGGCGATCCCGAGGCGGGTGGTGTTGGGCATGCGCGGCAGCACGCTTTCCGGGTAGTTGACGCTGTTGCGGATATTGCCGTTCTCGAGGAAATCGCGCACCTGCTCCACCACCATGACGGCGCAGTTCTCCTCCGCCTCCCCGGTCGAGGCACCGAGGTGCGGCAGCGCGATGATGCTCGGATGATCGCGCAGGGCGGCGGCCGGGAAATCACACACGTAGGCATGCAGGTGCCCGGCATCGAGCGCGGCGATGACCGCCGCCTCGTCCACGATGGCGGCGCGCGCGAAGTTGAGGATGGTGCCACCCGGCTTCATGAGCGCCAGCCGCGCCGCGCTCACGAGCTTCGCGGTGTCCTCATTCAGCGGTACGTGCACCGTGATGGCGTCCGAGCGCGCGAACAGGTCCTCGAGCGACAGCGCCTGCTCGACGCTCGCCGACAGCTGCCAGGCCCGCTGCACCGTGAGCTGCGGGTCGTAGCCCAGCACCTTCATGCCGAGGGCGAGTGCGGCGTTGGCCACCTCCACGCCCACCGCCCCGAGCCCGACCACCCCGAGGGTGCGCCCGGGCAACTCGAAGCCCACGAACTGCTTCTTGCCCGCCTCCACCGCCGCCTCGATGGCGGCGTCATCGCCGCTCAGGGTGCGCGTGAACAGCCACGCCGGCCCCAGGTTGCGCGCCGCCAGCAGCAGCCCCGCCAGCACCAGCTCCTTGACCGCGTTGGCGTTGGCGCCCGGGGTGTTGAACACCGGAATGCCGCGCGCGCTCATCTCGCCGACCGGGATGTTGTTGACCCCGGCTCCGGCGCGGCCGATGGCGCACACCGAGGGTGCGATGGCGGTGCGGTGCAGGTCCGCCGAGCGCACCAGGATGGCATCCGGTTCGGCGAGGTCGGCGCCGAGCTGGTAGCGCTCGCGCGGCAGCCGCGCCAGGCCGCGGCTGGAGATGTTGTTGAGCGTGAGGATGCGGTAGGGCATGGTCAGCCGTGCCGGCGCTCGAACTCCCGCATGAAGCTCACCAATGCCTCGACGCCCGCGAGCGGCATGGCGTTGTAAAGGCTCGCGCGCATCCCCCCGACCGAGCGGTGGCCCTCGAGGTTGGTAAGGCCCGCCTCGCGCGCCGCGGACAGGAAGCTGGCATCGAGCTTCGGATCCGCGAGTGTGAAGGGCACGTTCATCCACGAGCGGCAGTTCTCGGCCACCGGATTGGAATAGAACCCCGAGGCGTCGATGGCCGCATACAGCAGCCGCGCCTTGGCACGGTTGCGCTCGCCGATGCCCGCAAGCCCCCCCTGCCCCTGCAGCCAGCGCAGCACCAGAGCCGCCACGTACCAGGCGAACGTGGGCGGGGTGTTCAGCAGCGACCCCTCCGCGGCAACCGCGCGGTAGTCCCATACCGAGGGTGTGTCGGGGCGCGCACGTCCAGTGAGGTCCTCGCGCACGATGACGAGGGTGAGGCCGGCAGGCCCCAGGTTCTTCTGCGCCCCGGCGTAGATCAGTCCGAACTTTCCGACCTCGAGCGGGCGCGACAACAGCGTCGAGGACATGTCCGCGACCAGCGGCCGGTCGGGCGCCTCGGGCACGTACGGAAACTCCACCCCGCCGATGGTCTCGTTGGGGGTGTAGTGCAGGTAGGCGGCGGCGGAGCTCAGACGCAGCGCCCCGGGGGCGGGCACCGTGGTGTAGCTGGAGGCCGCCTCATCCGCGGCGACGTTGACCTGCGCGGTAAAGCGCCGCGCCTCCGTGAGTGCCTTCTTCGACCACGCGCCGGTGTTCAGGTAATCGACCGTGGAATCCGCGCGCGCCAGGTTCATGGGAATCGCCGCGAACTGTCCGGTCGCGCCGCCCTGCAGGAACAGCACCTTGTAATTGGGGGGCACGGCGAGCAGCTCGCGCAGCCTGCGCTCCGCTTCCTGCGCCAGCGCCATGAAGGCCTTGCCGCGATGGCTCACCTCCATGACGGAAGCCCCCGAGTGCTGCCAGTCGGTCAGCTCTTCGCGGACCTGTTCGAGGACCTCCACGGGCAGCGTGGCCGGCCCGGCGGCGAAATTGAACACGCGCACGAGCACCCTTCCGGGTCGTTGTCACACCTTGCGGGAACGCGCCGATCTTAGCCGCTCCCGCGCGGCGGGTAAGAACTTTTGGGCCTAAGTGTCGGCCGCCGGCGGTGCAGCGTCAGCGCCCGCGCCGGGCTCGGCGACGGCGCCCTCTTCCGCAGCCTCGAGGCTCGCGATGCGCTCGATGCCCACCAGGCGCTCGCCCTCGCCCAGGCGGATCAGACGCACGCCCTGGGTGTTGCGGCCCTGCACGGAGATCTCGTCCACGGTGGTACGCACCAGCGTGCCGCTGGAACTGATGAGCATGATCTCCTGCCCGGTCATGGCCTGCAGGGCGGCCACGGTGAAGCCGTTGCGGTCGGAGGTCTGCAGCGCGATCACGCCCTGCCCGCCGCGCCCGTGCGAGGGGAAATCCTCGAGCGGGGTGAGCTTGCCGTAGCCGGCCGCCGAGGCGGTGAGGATGTGGCCTTCGCCCACCACGATGAGCGCGATCACGTCGTGCCCGGGGCCCAGGCGGATGCCGCGCACCCCGGCCGCCTCGCGCCCCATGTGCCGCACTTCGCTCTCGTGAAAGCGGATCGCCTTGCCGCCGGAGGACACCAGAATGATCTCGCGCGCGCCGTCGGTGATCGCCACCCCGACCAGCTGGTCGTTGTCGGCGAGGTCCACGGCGATGATGCCGCTCGAGCGCGGGCGGGAGAACGAGGCGAGCGGCGTCTTCTTGACCGTGCCGGCGCGGGTGGCCATGAACACGAAGTGCTGCTCGTCGTACTGCTTGACCGGCAACAGCGCGTTGATCTTCTCGCCCTCTTCCAGCGGCAGCAGCGTCACCATCGGCTTGCCGCGCGCACCGCGCCCGGCCTGCGGGAGCTCGTAGACCTTGAGCCAGTACACCTTGCCGCGGTTGGAGAAGCACAGCACCGTGTCGTGCGTGTGCGCGACGAACAGCTTCTCGACGAAATCCTCGTCCTTGACCGCGGTGGCAGTCTTGCCGCGCCCGCCGCGGCGCTGGGTCTGGTACTCGGTGAGCGGCTGGCTCTTGGCGTAGCCGGCGTGCGAGAGCGTCACTACCACGTCCTGCGGCTCGATCAGGTCCTCGGTGGTGAGATTGAGGTGATCGCGGTTGATCTCGGTGCGGCGCGCATCACCGAAGCTGTCGCGCACCTCGGTGAGCTCGGTGCGCACCACCTGCGTGAGGCGCTCGGGGCGCGCCAGGATGTCGGTGAGGTCCTTGATGCTCTCGAGCAGCTCCTTGTACTCGGCGATGATCTTGTCCTGCTCCAGGCCGGTGAGCCGGTGCAGGCGCATGTCGAGAATCGCCTGCGCCTGCGCCTCGGACAGCCGGTAGCCGCCGCCGCCGAGCCCGAACTCCGCCGCCAGCCCCTGCGGGCGGGTGGAAATCGCGCCGGCGCGTGAGAGCAGCTCGGTCACCGCTCCGGGGCGCCACGCTCGCGCCAGCAGCGCGCTGCGCGCCTCGGCCGGCGAGGCTGCCGCCTTGATGAGCGCAATCACCTCGTCGATGTTGGCGAGCGCGATCGCCAGTCCCTCGAGGATGTGCGCGCGCTCGCGCGCCTTGGCGAGGTCGTAGATGGTGCGCCGGGTGACGACCTCGCGGCGATGCCGGATGAAGGCCTCCAGCATCTCCTTCAGCGACATCAGCTTCGGCTGCCCGTCCTGCAGCGCCACCATGTTGATGCCGAACACCGTCTCCATCGGCGTCTGGGCATAGAGGTTGTTGAGGACGATCTCGGTCACCTCGCCGCGCTTGAGCTCGATGACGATGCGCATGCCGTCCTTGTCGGACTCATCGCGCAGCCCGTCGGAGGCGATGCCGTCGAGCTGTTTCTCGCGCACCAACTCGGCGATGCGCTCGATGAGACGCGCCTTGTTCACCTGGTAGGGAAGCTCGGTGACCACGATCGCCTGGCGGTCGCCGCGCCCGACCTCTTCGACACTGACCCGGGCGCGCACCGACAGCCGCCCGCGTCCGGTGCGGTAGGCGGTGGCGATCTCCTGCGCGCCGTTGATGATGCCGCCGGTGGGGAAGTCCGGTCCCGGCATGTGCTGCATCAGTGCGGCGAGCGGCAGCGCCGGATCATCGAGCAGCGCCAGACAGGCGTTGATGGTCTCGGTGAGGTTGTGCGGCGGGATGTTGGTGGCCATGCCGACCGCGATGCCGGTCTGGCCGTTGACCAGCAGGTTCGGAATGCGCGTCGGCAGCACCGAGGGCTCGTGCTCGGTCTCGTCGTAGTTGGGCGTGAAATCGACCGTTTCCTTGTCGATGTCGGCGAGCAGCTCGTGCGCGATGCGCGACATGCGCACTTCGGTGTAGCGCATGGCCGCCGGCATGTCGCCGTCCACCGAGCCGAAGTTGCCCTGCCCGTCCACCAGCAGATAGCGCATGGAGAAGGGCTGCGCCAGGCGCACGATGGTGTCGTAGACGGCGGTGTCGCCGTGCGGGTGGTACTTGCCGATCACATCGCCCACCACGCGCGCGGACTTCTTGTAGGCCTTGTTCCACTCGTTGCCGAGCTCGCGCATGGCGTACAGCACCCGCCGATGCACGGGCTTGAGCCCGTCGCGCACGTCGGGCAGCGCACGCCCGACGATCACGCTCATTGCATAGTCGAGGTAGGACTGCCGCATCTCCTCTTCGAGAGTGACCGGCAGGATTTCGCGGGCGATATTGGCCATTAATCCTGGGGTTTCCGCGCCCGCCATCCGGGGCGAAATAAAAGAGTAATTCTATCACGAAGCACCCCTGAGCTGAGTCCTTTGGCCGGGTTGAGGCACCCGCGACGCGGGTCCGAGCGCGCAGCGCGCGTCGCGCACCGATATACTGCGCGCAGCTGTTTTTTCCGCTTGCTGCGCTGATGGCTACCCGGGAATCCGCCGACCTTCTGATCGAGCCGCGCTGGCTGCTGCCGATCGCCCCCGCCAACACCGTGCTGGAGCAGCACGCGGTCGCGGTGTGCGCCGGGCGCATCACCGCGGTCGGTCCGGCGGAGAAGCTGCGCGCCCGCTTCGAGGTGCGCGAGCGCGTGGTGCGCGCGCACCATGCGCTGCTGCCGGGGCTGGTGAACGCGCATGCGCGCACCTGCCATGCGCTGCTGCGCTCGCTGCCGGTGCGCGGGCCGCGACTGCGCTGGCTCGCGGAGGTGCTGGGGCCGCTCGAGGAGCGCGCCATGAGCGCCGATTTCGTGCGCGACGGCACGCGCCTCGGGGTGGCCGAGATGCTGCGGGCTGGCATCACCTGTTTCGCGGACCTCAGCCCCCATCCGGAGCAGGCGGCGCGCGCGGCCGCGCCGCTGCGCGCCGCGATCGGTCTGCCGGTCGGGGATGCCCCCACCGCCTGGGCCGAGAACGCCACCGCGCACCTCGAGCGCGCGGAAGCGTTGTGGGACGAGTACCGCGCGGACCCGCGCATCACGCTGTACTTTGCGCCCCTGCCGCGACCGAGCCTGAGCGATGCGACGCTCGCGCGCGTGCGGCGCGTGGCCGATGAGCTCGATGCACGCATCGCGCTGCCGCTTGCCGAACTGTCACCGGCGTCCTCCGCAGCAGCGCCGGGTGTCGCGGACGCCGCGGCCGAGCTGCACGGCGGGTACGGCGCGCGCGCCCTGGGTCGCCTTGCGGCCCAGGGGCTGCTGCGGCCCGGATTCACTGCGGTCGGCGCGGCGGGCCTGCGCCGCGAGGAGCTGGAGCTGCTGGCGCGACACGGGGCAACGCTGGTCGCCTGCCCGCAGGCAGAGATGCGCCTCGGCGCCCCGCCGGCCGCGCTGCCGCCGCTCCCGGAGGACCGCATCGGGCTCGGCACGGACAGTGCGCTCGCCGCCGGGTCGCTCGACATCCTCGCCGAAATGCGCGCCGCGGCGCTGCTGTCCAACCTGTCCGCGCCCGAAGCGCTGCGCCTGGGGACCCTGGGCGGCGCCACCGCGCTCGGGCTGGCGAGCGAGATCGGCTCGATCGAGCCCGGCAAGGCGGCCGACCTGACCTGCCTGGACCTCGCTGACTGCTCCGGTGCATCCCTCGGCCGCGTGGCCGACGCCATCGTGTTCGCGGCTACCCGCAGCGCGGTGAGTGATGTCTGGAGCGCCGGGCGCGCGGCGCTCTCAGGCGGACGCCTGACGGGCTTGGACGCCGCAGAGCTCGCGGCGCTGCCGCTGCTCTGGGCGCAGCGCCTGGGGATCGAGGCCGCCGCATGAGCGCGCCGGCCCGCAACGCCGACCGGGCGGAGCTCGCGAAGTTCGATGCCGTCTCCGCCCGCTTCTGGGATCCGCAAGGGGAATTCCGCCCGCTGCACCTCTTGAACCCGGTGCGGGCGCAGTTCATCGCGGCGCGTGCAGTGCTCGATGGGGCGCGTGCGCTGGACGTCGGCTGCGGGGGAGGATTGCTCACCGAGGCACTCGCCCGCGCCGGCGCGCAGGTGACGGGCATCGACCTTGCACCGGGGATGATCGAGGTGGCGCGCCTGCACGCCGCCGAGAGCGGCCTCGCCATCGACTATCACATCGCCGCGGCGGAAGAACTGGCGCGCAGCAGCCCGCAGCGGTTCGAGGTCGTCACCTGCATGGAGATGCTCGAGCACGTGCCCGAGCCGGCCGCCACCGTCGCCAGCCTCGCCGCGCTGCTGCGGCCCGGAGGGGCGCTGTTCGTCTCCACGCTCAACCGCAACCTGCGCTCGTTCCTCACCGCGATCGTGGGCGCCGAGTATGTGCTGCGGCTCATCCCGCGCGGCACCCACGAGTACGAGCGCCTGATCCGCCCGGCCGAGCTGGCGCGCTGGGCGCGTGCGGCAGGCCTCACCCTGCGCTCGACGGCGGGCCTGAGCCTCAACCCCGTCACGCACCGCGCCGCGCTCACCGATGATGTGGCGGTGAATTACCTGGCGCATTTCACCCGATGAGCACCACGCTGCTGCTGCTCGCGACCGTCGCGGCGCTGGTCACCGGGGCGCTGCTCGGGGCGTTGTTGACGCAGCTGCGCAGCGCCCGGCGGCTCGAAGCGCTGCGTCTGCAGCTGGTCGAGGCACGGGTGCGCCTGGAATCCACCGCGCTGCAGGAAAGTGACCGGGTCAAACTGCTCGAGCAGTCCGAGACGCGGCTGCGCGCGGCGTTCGACTCGCTCGCGGGGGAGACGCTGCGCACCAACAGCGAGCTGTTTCTGCGCCTGGCGCGCGAGGCTCTGGGGCGCGACCAGGTCATCGCCCAGGGAGCGCTCAGGGAGCGCGAAGTCGCCATCGCGCAGCTGGTGGAGCCGCTGCGTGCCGCGCTCGAGCGCACCGAGGCGCAGGTGCAGGCACTGGAGCGCGAGCGCCGTGACGCCTTCGCCACCCTGCGCACCCAGATCGAGACGCTCGCCTCCGGGCAGGTACAGCTGCAGCGCGAGACGCGCAACCTCGTGACCGCGCTGCGCCGCCCCGAGGTGCGCGGCCGCTGGGGCGAGCTGACGCTGCGCCGTCTGGTGGAGCTTGCCGGACTGGCCGAGCACTGCGATTTCACCGAGCAGCTGCACGTGGTGAGCGAGGAAGGGGCGCTGCGCCCGGACCTGGTCGTGCACCTGCCGGACGCGCGCGATCTGGTAATCGATGCCAAGACGCCGATCGATGCCTACCTCGCCGCGCTGGATGCCGCCACCGACGAAGAGCGCCAGGGGGCGCTCAAGCGCCACGCGCAGCAGGTGGAGACGCGCGTGCGCGAGCTCGCCTCCAAGACCTACTGGACGCAATTCGAGCGCAGCCCGGAGTTCGCGGTGCTGTTCCTGCCCGGGGACCAGTTCCTGTCCGCCGCTCTCGCTGAGCGTCCGGAACTGCTGGAGAGCGCGCTCGGCCAGGGAGTGATCATCGCCACCCCTTCGACGCTGATCGCGCTGCTGAAGGCGGTAGCGTACGGCTGGCGCCAGTCCGCGGTGGCCCACAACGCCGCACAGATCCGCGATCTCGGCCAGGAGCTGTACCGCCGCCTGAGCACCTTCAACGGTCATCTCGGGCGCATGGGTTCGCGGCTCGCCACCGCCGTGGACGCCTACAACGCCGCGGTCGGCTCGCTCGAGCGGCAGGTGCTGCCGCAGGCGCGCCGCTTCGGTGATCTCGGCGTCACCGCCGATGCGCCGCTCGCCCCGCTCGAGCCCATCGGACAGCTGGTGCGCAGCACCGGCACACCGAGCGCCACGGAAGCGCCGGCCGGCGAGACGCCCGCCGGAACGGCCGGCGCGAGTAATGCCCGCAAGGCCTGAGCTGCCCGCCACGCGCACGCTCGCCTCGCTCTATGCCGGGAACGAGCGCCCGGTGTACGAAGCGCTGTTCGGCATCGAGCGCGAAATCAGCGCCAGTCTCACCTCAGGCCTCGACCATCAGGTCGCGCACACGCGCCTCAGCTGGTGGGCCGAGGAGTGCGCGCGCTGCGCCCGCGGCGAGGCACAGCATCCGCTCACCCGCTCGCTCGCGGCCGCTTTCGCCTCCTTGCCCGGTGCGCTCGCGGGCCTGGTCGGCCTGGCGGAATCTGCGGCCTGGGATCTGGCGCAGGCCACCTTTGCCACGCGTCGGGAGCTGCGCAGCTACTGCGAGCGCCGCAGCGCGGCGCTCGTCGAGCCGCTCATCCGCCATGGCGCGCCCCAGCTCCCCGCAGCCCACGCGCGCAGCCTCGGAACCAGCCTGATCGAGCTGGAGCTGCTCCTCGACGTGGTCCCGGACGCACGCGCCGGACGGCTGCGCCTGCCGCTCGATGAGCTCGCGCGGGCGCGCGCGGCACCCGAGAACCTCGCCTCGCCCCCCTGGCCCGCCGGGCTCGCGGCCCTGGTGCGCGCGCGTCACCGCGTGCTGCGTGCCGAGCTGGCTGCGAGCGTCGTGGCGCTCGCTCCCGCCGCGCAGGCGCCGCTGCGCGGCCTGCTCGTGTGGGTGGCGCTCAGCGCCTGGCACTCGGTGCGCGCCGACCGCGACTTGCCCCGCGCCGCCGTCACGCGCGACCATCGCGCGCCGCTCGATGCCTGGCACGCGTGGCGCGCCGCGCGCCGCGCCCAGATGAACCGCCTGCGGCTGGCGCGGCTAAGGTGAGCATGTCCGTGTTCGATCCCCACACCCATACCCCCGTACCCGGCGAGCTCGCCGGACGGGTAATCGCCATCACCGGCGCGAGCGATGGCATCGGGCGCGCGATCGCGCTCGCCTGCGCCGCGCACCAGGCGACGCTGATCCTCATCGGCCGCAATCCCGCGAAGCTCGAAGCCGTGCACGGCGCCATCGCTGCGAGCGGCGCACCGGAGGCCGCGATCGCGGTGCTGGACCTTGAGAAAGCGCTGGCGCGCGACTACGACGCCGTGGCGGATGCGGTGCTCGAGCGCTATGGACGCCTCGATGGCCTGCTGCACAACGCAGGCCTCCTGGGAACCCTGACGCCGATCGAGCACTACGACGTGCCTACCTGGTGCCGCGTGCTGCACGTCAATGTCACCGCGGCCTTTGCGCTCACGCAGGTGCTGCTGCCGGCGCTGAAGAAATCCGCGGACGCCTCGGTGCTGTTCACCTCGAGCAGCGTCGGGCGCCAGGGTCGCGCCTACTGGGGCGCCTACGCGGTCTCGAAGTTCGCCATCGAAGGGCTCTCGCAGGTGCTGTCACAGGAGCTCGAGGGCATCAGCCACGTGCGCGTCAACACGCTCAACCCCGGGCGCACCCGTACCGCCATGCGCCGTCAGGCCTACCCGGCCGAAGACATCGCAACGGTACCGCTGCCTGCTGCGCACGCCAGCGCTTACATCGCGCTGCTCGGACCGGCGAGCCGCGGCATCACCGGGCAGCAGTTCGACGCCCAGCCCTGAGGCGCTACGGCGGCGTATGCGCCAGGAAGCGGCGCAGGTGCTGCGCGATGTGCTGCGGACAATCGTTGATCGCGAAGTGGCCCGCTTCCAGCAGGTGCAACTCCGCATCCGGCTGCTCGCGCCGCAGCGCCTGCGCGCCGGCCACCGAGAAGATCGGATCATGCACGCCCCACAGCACCAGCAGCGGCGGCCGGCGCTGCCGCAGGAACGCCTGCCAGGCGGGATAGGCGCGCAGGTTGGACTGATAATCGTAGATCAGCTGCAGCTGGATGTCGGCCATCCCGGGACGGGCGAGGAACGCGATCTCATCCATCCACAGATCGGGATTGAAGTGCTGCGCGAGCGCGCGCCCACCCACATGCCGGGCGATGCCCGCCTCGACCGAGGCCAACGCGGCGCGCACCTGCGGCTCGTGGCGCGCGCGGTCCGCCCAGTAAGCGCGCCGCAGATTCCACGCCTCGGTCAGGCCCTCCTCGTGCAGGACGGCGTTCTGGATGATGAGCGCGCGCAGCTGCTCGGGATGCGCGAGCGCCAGGCGCAGACCGACCGGACCGCCATAGTCCTGCAGATACAGGGTGTAGCGGCCCAGGCGCAGCGTGGCGACGAATTCCTCGATGGCCGCGGCGAGCGTATCGAAGGTGTAGGTGTAGCGTTGCGGGTCGGGCGCATCCGACAGCCCGAAGCCCGGATAGTCCGGGGCGATGAGGTGGAATTCGCCCCCGAGCTCGTACAGCAGCGGCTCGAACATCCGTGAGGACGACGGAAAGCCATGCAACAACAGCAGCGCCGGAGCATCGCTGCGGCCGGCTTCGCGGTAAAAGATCCGCACCGGGCCGACGTGCACGCTCTGATAGCGCGGGGCCGCTGCTGCCTCAGGCATCCGTGTCCTCCGCCACCCGCGACGTTCACGGGCGCCTGCTAGCCATCCTGCGCAGCGACGGGCGCCGCGGCAAGCGCGTGCAGCTCCTCGGCAGTAAGCTCGCGGAACTGACCGCGGCCGAGGGAGCGCTCGAGCGTCAGCGGTCCGAGGTGAGTGCGCAGCACGCGGCTGACGAGCGCGCCCTGCCGTTCGAACAGCTGCCGCACTTCCTTGCCGCTCGCGCCGCGCACCCGCAGCGTGTACCAGCGGTTGGCGCCCTCCCCGCCTGCGGACTCGCAGCGCTCCACCGCCAGCGCCACGCCGCTGTCGAGCACTCCGCCGAGAATGCCCTCGCGCTGCGGCGCGGTGAGCTCCCCCCGCACCCGCACCCCGAACTCGCTGACCAGCGCGTGCACGCTGCGCTGCAGCCGCGCCGCCAGCCCGCCGTCGGCGCTCACCAGCTCGAGCCCGCCATCGGGCTGCGGCATCGGGCTCACCGCGATGAAGCGGCGACCGGCGCGGCGCGGCAGGCGCTCGATGAGCGCGGCGCGCGCGCCCGCACCGGCGCCAGCCCTCAGCGGCTCACCCGGAGAACGATGGCAGAGGAACACCCGGGCATGGCCCTGCGCTTCGCGTGCGCGCACCAGGCGGCCGTCGAGCTGCACCCGGTCATCGGGACCGACGCGTGCGCCGAGGGTTGCCAGCGCGCCGTTGATGGTGAGGCGACCGGCGCGGATCCAGGCTTCCGCTTCGCGCCGCGAGGCGAGTCCGGCGCGCGCCAGCACCTTCTGGAGCCGCTCCGGGCCGTGGGGCACGTCGCGCCTTGCCGCAGCAGCGCTGGCGCGGGCGGGCCGCGTGCCACTGGGCGTGCGCTTGCGGGTACCGCCGGCGCGCGCCCGCGCGGGCGGGCGGCGCATCACTCGCCCGCGGCGGGAGGTGCAGCGACCAGCTCTGCGGAGCTGGCACCCTCGGCCGAGAGCTCATCATCCTCGGCACCCTCATCCGCATCGCCGGATTCTGCAGGCGCGGCGCCTTCCTCAACGGCCCCCTCGGGGGCACTCCCGGCGTGCTCCGCGGGCAGATCGAGCTGCAGGTTGAGGTCGACGATCGCCTTCAGCTCCGCAAGCGGCGGCAGCTCATCGAGGCTCTTGAGGCCAAAGTAGTCGAGGAACTCGCGCGTGGTGCCGAGCAGTTCCGGGTGCCCGGGCACGTCGCGGTGGCCGACCACCCGCACCCAGTTGCGCTCGATGACGGTGCGGATGATGTTGGGATTGACGACCACGCCGCGCACCGCCTCGATCTCGGCGCGGGTGATCGGCTGCCGATACGCAATGAGCGCCAGCGTCTCGAGCAGCGCCCGCGAGTAGCGGGCGGTGCGCTCCGGCCACAGCCGCGAGATGGCCGGTGCCAGCTCGCGGCGCACCTGGATGCGGAAACCGGTGGCGGTCTCCTTCAGCTCGATGCCACGGTCCTGGTACTCCCGTGCCAGCGATTCGAGCGCGGCGCGTATCGCCTGGTGGGTGGGGCGCGCGCCGTCCTCGAACAGCCGTGCCAGCTCGGCCACCGGCAGCGGGTTGCCGGCGGCCAGCAGCGCCGCCTCGATGACATTCCTCAGGTGCGAATCGGTCATGAAGGTTCCTCGTCTGCCGGTAGCGTAGCGGCCGCGGGCGCGGCTGGCACTTCGTGGTCCGCGACCACGTGCAGCGAGCGTCCCGGACTGGCGCTGCGCACGTGCAGCGGCGCGTAGGCCTCGGCCTGCACGATATCGATCAGGCCCTCGCGCATCAGCTCGAGAATCGCCACGAAGGTGATCGTGATGCCCATGCGCCCCTCCTCGGGGCGGAACAGCTGCGTGAAGGACACGAAGCCCGCCTGGCCGAGCGCCGCGAGGATGTCGCTCATGCGCTCGCCTACCGACAGCCGCTCGCGCTGGATGTGGTGGTGGGCGAACATCTCCGAGCGCGCCACCACCTCCTTGAACGCCACCAGCATCTCCTGCAGCGTGATCTGCGGCAGCACGCGCACCACCTGGCGCTCCTTGAGATCGGCGGACGCGCTCCACACGTCGCGCTCCAGGCGCGCGAGCGCATCGATGCCTTCCGCGGCACGCTTGAAACGCTCGTACTCCTGCAGGCGCCGCACCAGCTCGGCGCGCGGGTCCTCCTCGCCGTCTTCCGTGCTCTTGGGGCGCGGCAGCAGCATGCGGGATTTGATCTCGGCGAGCGTCGCGGCCATCACCAGGTATTCCCCGGCGAGCTCCAGCTGCAGATCCTGCATGAGCTCGATGTACTGCATGTACTGGCGCGTGATCTCCGCCAGCGGAATGTCGAGGATGTCGAGGTTGTGGCGGCGGATCAGGTACAGGAGCAGATCGAGCGGGCCCTCGAAGGCTTCGAGGAACACCTCGAGCGCCTGCGGCGGGATGTACAGATCGCGCGGCAGCTGCGAGATCGGCTCGCCGTTCACCACCGCGAACGGCATCTCCGCCTGTTCGGGGGGCGGAGCCGGCGGCGGCGCCTCGCGGGCGGCGTTGGACACTACGATGCGCAGGTCGGGCCGCTTCATGGGCGTAGGTGCATGGCGCGCCGCACCTCCTCCAGAGTGTCACGCGCGGCCTCGCGCGCCTTGTCGGCGCCTTCGGCGATGATGCTGTGCACCAGCTCCGGGTTGTCCTCGAACTCCTGGGCGCGCTTGCGCATGCCGCCGATCTCCTCGACGATCTTGTCGATGAGCGGCTGCTTGCACTCCAGGCAGCCGATGCCGGCGCTGCGGCAGCCTTCGTTGACCCATTTGCGGGTGGGCTCGTCGGAATAGATCTTGTGCAGGTCCCACACCGGACACTTGTCCGGGTCGCCGGGGTCGGTGCGGCGCACGCGCGCCGGATCGGTCTTCATGGCGCGCAGCTTCTTCACCACCTCGTCCGGGTCCTCGCGCAGCCCGATGGTGTTGCCGTAGGACTTGGACATCTTGCGCCCGTCGAGCCCGGGCACTTTCGGGGTGGCAGTGAGCAGCACCTCGGGCTCGGGCAGAATGGTGACGCCCTCACCGTGCAGGTAACCGAGCAGCCGCTCGCGATCGGCGACGGTGATGCGGTTGTTGCCCTGCACCAGCGCCTGGGCACGCTGCAGCGCTTCGGTATCGCCGTGCTCCTGGAACTTGCGGCGCAGCTGGCGGTAGTTGGTGGAGTTGCGGCCGCCGAGGTTCTTCACCGCCGCTTCCGCTTTGGCCTCAAAGTCCGGTTCGCGGCCGTACAGGTGATTGAAGCGCCGCGCGGCCTCGCGCGTCAGCTCGACGTGCGCCACCTGATCCTCGCCCACCGGCACGTAGCCGGCGCGGTACACCAGGATGTCGGCGCTCTGCAGCAGCGGGTAGCCGAGGAAGCCGTAGGTGGCGAGGTCCTTCTCCTTGAGCTGCTCCTGCTGGTCCTTGTAGCTCGGCACGCGCTCGAGCCAGCCGAGCGGGGTGATCATCGACAGCAGCAGGTGCAGCTCGGCGTGCTCGGGCACGTGCGACTGGATAAAGAGCGTCGCGACGCCGGGATTGAGCCCGGCGGCCAGCCAGTCGATCAGCACCTCGCGCACGTGCTCCTGCAGCTGCGAGGTGTCCTCGTAGCCGGTGGTGAGCATGTGCCAGTCGGCGATGAAGAAATAACACTCGTACTGGTACTGCAGCTCGACCCAGTTGCGCAGCGCGCCGTGGTAATTGCCGAGATGCAGCCGGCCGGTGGGCCGCATGCCGGACAGCACGCGCCGCCCCGGCGCGACCGAACTCACGTGCCGCCCCGCAGGGCCGCTGCGGGTGCGGGGACCAGGGCCTCACGGGGGGTCGCGGGCGCGCGCGCAGCCTGCGCGTGGCGCGTGACGGTGGGACGGTGACTCACGGGGATGAATTATAGCGCACGCCCCATGATCGGGCCGAGATCGCCCTTGCCCCGGCGCACGATCACCGGCGGCGTCACCGACAGGTCCACCACCGTGGTGGGCTCGATGCCACAGTCCCCGCCGTCGAGTATCGCGTCGATGTCGTGCTCGAGACGCATCTGGATGTCGCGGCCGCTGGTGAGCGGCTCTTGGTCCGCGGCCAGCAGCAGTGTCGAGCTCATCAGCGGCTCGCCGAGCTCCGCGAGCAGCATCTGCGCCACACGATGTGCCGGGATGCGCACCCCGATGGTGCGCCGGCGCTCGTGCTGCAGGCGGCGCGGCGTCTCGCGCGTCGCCTTGAGCAGAAAGGTGTAAGGCCCCGGCAGGCAGGCGCGCAGCATGCGGAACTGCCAGGTCTCAAGGCGCGCGAACCGTCCGACTTCGGCCAGGTTGGCGCACAGCAGCGTGAAGTGGTGATGGCGATCGGCCTGGCGGATGCGGCGCACGCGCTCCTGCGCGTGCTTGTCCCCCAAGTGCCAGCCGAGCGCGTAGCACGAATCGGTCGGGTAGGCGATCAGGCCCCCGCCGCGCACCACTTCCGCGGCGCGGCGGATGAGCCGCGGCTGCGGGTCGATGGGGTGCAACGCGAGGTATTCGGCCATGCAACGGCGGTTGATGCAGATTGCTGCAGAAATGCCGGCGCCATTGGAACTCGGGCACGGCGCGTGACAATATACGCGGCCCTTTGCCGGGTACACCGTGCGATAGCAGCATTCCAGCCACCCTCCATGCAGGCTCTCAGCGAGTTGGCGCCGCTCCTGGCGTTCATCCTGGCCTATTACTTCGGGGGCCTGTACGCGGCCACCGCGGTGCTGATGGTCGCCATGGTGCTGCTCATCGCGCTCGACTGGCTGCGCCTCGGGCGCATCCCGCCCATGCACGCGCTGTCGACGGTGCTAGTGCTGCTCTTCGGCGGAGCGACCCTGCTGCTGCACGATCGGCTGTTCATTCAATGGAAGCCGACGGTGTTCTTCTGGCTCGCGGCACTGGCGTTCCTCGGCAGCTTCTGGATCGGCGAGCGCACGCTGGCCGAGCGGCTGCTCGGCACGGCGCTGCACGATGCGCTCGGCGAGCGGCTGCGGGTGAGCCTGAGCCAGTGGCGCTGGCTGAACCTCGCCTGGGTGCTGTTCAACGCCCTGCTCGGACTGCTCAATCTCGTGGTGGTGCTCTACGCCAGCGAGCGCGTGTGGGTGGCGCTCAAGCCGGTCGACGCGGTGCTCATGGGTGTGTTCGTCATCGCGCAGGTGCTGTGGCTCACCACCCGCCACCAGCGCACGCAGCCGGAGCCGGCGCCGTGAGCGCGCCGGCACCGGTGATCGGCGAGCTGCGTGCTGCGCTCGAGCGCGCGCTTGCCCCGACGGCGCTCGAGATCGTCGATGACGGCGCGCGCCACGCGGGCCACACCGGCGCGCGCGGCGGCGGACACTTCAAGGTCACGCTGGTGTCGGAGGCGTTCCGTGGCCGAACGGCGCTCGAGCGTCACCGCCTGGTGTATGCGGCGGTCGCGCCGCTGCTGGCCGGCGCGGTGCACGCGCTCAACATTACCGCGCGCACCCCCGAGGAAGCTGCCTGAAGGCGCGCTCATCCCTTTTGCTCAATGAACTATCAACCCTGGAAAGCTGTATGAACCATTCGCGTCTGATCGTCCTGGCCGCCCTGCTCGTCGTGCTCGCGGCCTGCCAGCCCAAAGGCACCGCCCCCAGCAGCGCCGACACTTCCCCGCCGGTGGCGAGCGTCAACGGCCAGCCCATCACCCGGGACTTCTACGAGTTCTATATCAAGGGCATTACCCAGGGAAAGAACTCGGCCGATCTCACCGCGCAGCAGCGCGCCGCCGCGCTCGACAACCTGATCCGCGCGCGTCTGGTCGGTGAACAGGCGGTCAAGGAAGGCCTCGACAAGAGCGATGACAACGCCTACCTGCTGGAGATCTCGCGCCTCAACGTGCTGCAGCAGGCGGTGGAGCAGAAGTATCTGAAGGACCGCAAGCCCACCGAGCAGGAGCTGCGTGCGGAGTACGAGACCCAAGTGGCCGCGATGCCGAAGACCGAGTACCACGCGCGCCACATCCTGCTGGCGAGTGAGCCGACCGCGCAGAAGATCATCGAACGGCTCGACAAGGGCGAGAAGTTCGACGCCATCGCCAAGAGTGATTCGCTCGACCCCTCCAAGAGCACCGGCGGCGACCTCGGCTGGTTCAGCCCCGAGCGCATGATGCCGGAGTTCTCCGGTGCCGTCGTGGCGCTCAAGCCCGGCGAGTACACCCATAACCCGGTGCACACCCAGTACGGCTGGCACGTGATCCAGCTGCTCGACACGCGCGAGGTAACACCGCCGCCCTTTGACCAGGTCAAGGGGCGCCTGGAGCAGATCGTGCAGGCGAAGAAATTCCGCAGCTACACCGACGATCTGATGAAGACCGCCAAGGTCGAGAAATTCCTCGACCAGGCTCCGGCGCCCGCCGCGCCAGGTTCGCCGGCGGCAGCGCCCGCCGCGCCTAGCCAGCCGGCCCCGGCCGCGCCTGCCGCCCAGGCGCCTGCCCCCGCGCAGCCGCCGAAGAACTGACGCGCCACAGGCGGCGGCCCGCTCGCGGGCCGCCGCCGCGCGCGCGTGCTTCAGACGCCTTCGTCCTTCAGCAGCGCGAGCAGCTGCGCCTCATCGAGTATCGGCACGTTGAGCTCGCGGGCCTTGGCGAGCTTGGAGCCAGCATCGCTCCCCGCCACCACGTAGCTGGTCTTCTTCGAGACGCTGGCCGCGACCTTGGCGCCGCGCGCACTCAGTGCTTCCTGTGCCTGCTCGCGGCTCATCGAGGCGAGCGTCCCGGTGATGACGAAGGTGCGCCCCGCGAGCGGCCGCGCGTTCCCGGCGGCCCGCTCGACATCAGGCCATTTCACACCTCTGTCGCGTAAGGCCCTGATAACAGAGCGATGTTCCGGCGCGGCAAAGAACGCCGCTACGTGCGCCGCCACGACCGGCCCGACGTCGGGCACCTGCTGGACAGTCCCCTCGTCGGCCTGCATGAGGCGCTCGAGCGAGCCGAAGTGGCGCGCGAGCGCCAGAGCGGTCGCCTCGCCGACCTCGCGTATGCCAAGACCGTACAGCAGCCGCGGCAGCGTGGTGCGGCGGCTCTTGTCGATGGCCGCCACCAGATTCGCGGCCGACTTCTGCCCCATGCGCTCAAGCTCCGCGAGTCGCGCGGCGCTCAGGCCGTACAGGTCGGCCGGTGACTTCACCCAGTCGCGTTCCACCAGCTGCTCGATGACTTTGTCGCCCAGCCCCTCGATGTCGAGCGCGCGACGGCTGGCAAAGTGGCGCAGCGCCTCCTGGCGCTGCGCGCGGCAGACGAACCCGCCGGTGCAGCGCGCCACGGCCTCGCCTTCGGCGCGCAGCACCACAGAGCCACATACCGGGCAGGCGGTGGGCAGCTGCACCTGCACCGTGTGCGGCGCGCGCTTCTCGAGCCGCACACTCACCAGCTCCGGGATGACGTCGCCGGCGCGGCGCACCACCACGGTGTCGCCGACGCGTACGTCCTTGCGGTGAACCTCGTCGATGTTGTGCAGCGTGACCTTGCTCACCGTCACGCCGCCGACGAACACCGGCTCGAGGCGTGCGAACGGGGTGAGCGCGCCGGTGCGCCCGACGCTGAACTCGATGGCGCGCACGGTCGTGACCGCCTCCTCGGCCGGGAACTTGTGGGCGATCGCCCAGCGCGGCGCGCGCGAGACGAAGCCGAGCCGCTCCTGGTCGGTGCGCGAGTCGAGCTTGTACACCACGCCGTCGATCTGATACGGCAGTGCCGCACGGCGCGCGCCGAGCTCGTGGTAGTAGCCGAGACAGCCCGCCACGCCGCGCACCGTGCGCACCTCGGGTGCCACCGGCAACCCCAGCGCGCGCAGCAGCTCGAGCAGCCCGCTCTGCCGCTCCGGCCAGGGCACGCCCTCAAGCACTCCGAGCCCGTAGAAAAACATCCGCAGCGGGCGCGCCGCGGTGATACGCGCATCGAGCTGCCGCAGGCTCCCGGCGGCTGCGTTGCGCGGATTGACGAACACCTTCTCGCCACGCTCACGCGCCACGGCGTTCATGTGTTCGAAGCCCGCGAGCGACATGAACACCTCGCCGCGCGCCTCCAGCACCCGCGGTGCGTCGCCGCGCAGCCGCTGCGGCACGGCGCGGATGGTGCGCACGTTCGTGGTCACGTCCTCGCCGGTGACGCCGTCACCGCGGGTGGCGGCGCGCTCCAAAACGCCCTCGCGGTAGATGACCGTGACGGCCAGCCCGTCGAGTTTCGGCTCCGCGGTGTATTCGAGCTCGCCCTCACGCCCCAGACGTTCGTGGATGCGTCGGTCGAAGGCCACCAGGTCTTCTTCGGTGAAGGCATTATCCAGCGACAGCATCGGCACGCTGTGCACGACTTCGCCGAACGCACCGCTCGGAGTGCCCGAGACGCGCTGCGTCGGGGAGTCGGGCGTAATGAGCTCCGGATGCGCCTCCTCCAGCGCCCGCAGCTCGCGCATCAGGACGTCGTATTCGGCGTCGGAGACCTCCGGATCGTCGAGTGCGTAGTAGCGGTAGTCGTGGTGCGCAATCTGCGCGCGCAGCTGCGCCGCGCGCGCCGCGGGCGCGCCTGTCACGAGGCGGCTTCCGGGCCCAGACGCTCGCGCAGCACCGCGATGCGTGCCGCCGTCAGCGGACTTCCCTGTTCATCCTGCAGCACTCCGTGCAGACGGTCGTTGAGGCTGCGCGCGGTGAACACCAGCTCATCGAACGCCTGCGACGGGGCCTTCGGACCGGGCAGCACGGCGAACAACGACAGGCCTCCGTAGTGCTGCGAGTCCATGGTGTCCATGTCGAAGGTGCCGGGCCGCGTCAGGCTCGCGGCGCTCAGGATCGCGCGCCGCTCCTCGTCGGGCTTGTGGAAGATCGCGAACTGGCCGAGCACGAAACCCTCGGCGGCCAGTGCCTGGCGCAACGAACGCCCGGCGAAACGCTCCGTACCCATCGCCACCAGGCGCAGCGCCACGATGCGCCGGTTGGCATCGGATGGCCACTCGACCACCGGGAACGGACTGGCGGGCAGCTCCGGCAGTGCCTCGCGGGCCAGCACTGGCCCCTGCGGCGCCGCAGTGACGGTCGGGATGACTCGTAGTTCGTCGGGCTCGGGCGGCAGGGGATCCTGCGGCGGCCCGTCGCGCTCGGCCGCCTCCTGACCGGCCGTCTCCGGCCGCGGCGAGTCCGGCTCCTCGGGCATCTCCACCACCGGCAGCTCGGCGGGGACCAGCGGCTCGCGAGCGCGCATCTCCGGCAGCGTCAGCGTCGGCTCGCGCCGCGGCCGCTCGCCGCTGTCGCGCGCGGTGGCGCGCTCGCTGGCGTGCGGGCTCGCCTGGCGCGGCCGGCGCCGCTCCCAGAAAGTGAGCACGACGATGAACAGCAGCCCCAGGACCAGCAACGCCGAGCGCAGATCGGACATGAGACTGGTGAGGTGACGCATCAGACCGCCGCCATGCGCACGGCCTCGTCGACGTCCACGGTGACCAGGCGCGAGACGCCCGGCTCGTGCATGGTGACGCCGATCAGCTGCGAGGCGAGCTCCATGGTGCTCTTGTTGTGGGTGATGAACACGAACTGGATGCGGCTGGACATGTCGCGAACGATATCGCAGAAACGCCCGACGTTGTGCTCATCGAGCGGCGCGTCCACCTCGTCCAGCAGGCAGAACGGCGCCGGGTTGAGGTCGAATATCGAGAACACCAGCGCGACCGCGGTCAGGGCCTTCTCCCCGCCCGACAACAGGTGGATGGTACTGTTCTTCTTGCCCGGCGGCCGTGCCATGACCGCGACCCCGGCGGTGAGCTTGTCTTCGCCGGTGAGCTCCAGGTACGCGTGGCCACCGCCGAACAGGCGGGGAAACTTCTCTCGCAGGCCGGCGTTGATGCGCTCAAAGGTGTCCTCGAAGCGCGTGCGCGTCTCCTTATCGATGCGCCGCATGGCTTCCTGCAGCGTCTCGAGCGCCGCGGTGAGGTCGGCGAACTGCCTATCGAGGTACTCCTTGCGCTGGGTGTGCTCCTTCAACTCGTCGATGGCGGCGAGGTTCACCGACCCGAGCTTCTCGATATCCGCGCGCGCCTCTGCCAGCTGCAGCTCCCAGGAGGAGACGTCGGCCGCCGGGTCGAGGCCAGCCAGTACCGCATCCAGCTCGCAGCGGGTCTCGGCGAACTGCTCCGCGAGTGCCGCACGGCGTACGTGGGTCTCCTGCGCCGCAAGGCGCGCCTGCTCCATGGTCTCGCGCGCCGCGTTCACCCGCTGCTCGGCCGCGGCGCGCTCTTCATCCAGCTTGCGCAGCGCCGCGTCGCCGTCCTCGAGCGCGCTGCGCGCCGCCGTCAGCTCTGCCTCCACCGCCAGGCGCAGCTCGAGCGCGTGGCCGAGGCGTGCCTGGGCCTGCACCACCGGTTCATCGCCCGAGGCCAGCTCCTGCTCGAGCTCGGCGCGGCGGCGGCCGAGCTGCTCGCGCTGCTCGCTCATGCGACCCATGCCGACGGCGACGGAGCTCTCGGTCGAGCGCCGCGATTCCACCTGCACGTGCAGGTCGCGCGACACGAGCTGCGCGGCATGTGCGGCCTCGCGCGCCGCCGCCTGCGCCGCGCGCCGCTCATCGCGCTCGGCGACCAGCTGTGCGTGCGTCGCGGCGAGCCGGCTGCGTGCGGCGAGCGCCCGCTCGAGCTCCGCGGCGGCGCGGCTCAGGGTGTCTTCGGTTGCGGCGCGCTCGCGCGACAGCTCCTCGGTCTCCTGCCGCAGCTGGGTGCTGCGGGCGCTTGCGCCTTCGGCGCGCGCCCGGCCGGCCTGCGCGGCGCCCGCCGCGTCCGCGTGGCGCTGCTGCGCCTCGAGCAGCTGTCCCTGGAGCACCTCGCGCGCCGCTTCCGCGGCCTCGAGGGCGGCGCGCGCCGTCGCGAGCGCGCTCTCCGCGCGCACCGCGCGCTGCTCGCACTCCTGCGCCGTGAGGCGCAGCGCCTTCAGGCGATGCTCGCGCGCCAGCACGCCGGTGCGCTGATCCGGTCCGCGGCTGACACGCAGCCAGTCGCGCCCCACCCATTCGCCTTCGCGCGTGATGAGGGACTGTCCGTGAGCGAGCGAGCCGCGCCGGCGCAGCGCCTCGGGCAGCGAGGCGGCGGTCAGCACCGTCGCCAGCTGGGCGCGCACCGCCGCGGGTCCCGCAACGCGTGCGGCGAGAGTCGCCGCATCCGCCTCGCCGGCGGCCTCGCGCTGCTCGATGAGCGTGATGCGCCCGGAGCTCAGGCGCTCGAGCGAACCTGAGGCGGCCTCCAGGACTTCGACGCACACCGCCTCGAGGTAGTCGCCGAGCGCGGTCTCCACCGCGCGCTCCCAGCCGCTCTCCACTTCGAGCGCCGCGGCGAGTCGCGGCCGCTCCCCGAGCCCGGCCCAAGCCAGCCACTCGCCCGCCTGGCCCGCGTGATCTGCCAGCGCCGCCGCTTGCAGCGCCTCGAGCGATGTCAGCTCGGCGCGCGCGCTCTCGCGAGCGCTGCGCGCCTGCTCCAGACCCTCCTCCGCCTGCAGCTGCGCGCTGCGCGCGCCCTGTACCCGGGCCTGGGCCTCAGCGAGCGCCGCCGCCGCCGCTTCGCTCGCGGTGCGCGTCTCGCCTTCTGCGCGCAGTGTCTGCGCGAGCTGCTCGCTGGCCTCCTGCGCGCTCAGGCTCTCGTGCTCCTGCTCGAGACGCCCGCCCTGCGTCTGCAGGCGGCGCAGCTGGTTCTCCAGCTGCTCGATGCGCGCACGCTCGACCTGCGCGCTCTGATCGGCGGCGCCGCTGGCACGCGTGTGCTCTTCCCAGCGCTGCTGCCACTCCTGCACCGCGCGCTCGCAGGCCTCGAGCTCGGCGGCGCACTTCAGCTCCGCCTGCTGGGCCGACTCGCGCCGCGGCGTGAGCTGCGCCAGCTCGGCGCGCAGTGCCGCCAGCTGCCGCTCATCGCGCTCGATGTGCGCAGCGAGCTCGGCGAGCGTGGCCTGGGTCTGCTCGAGGTCGGTGCGCTGCCGCTCGCGCAGCTCGCGGGTGTGCTCGATCGACTGTTCCAGGCGCGAGATGTCGGCACCCACCTCGTAGTAGCGCCCCTGCACCGCCGAGAGCGCGTCGCTGCGCTCGGCATACACCGAGCGCTGCTTCTCGATCGCAGCTTCCGCGGCGCGCTGCTCGGCGAGCGCCGCCTGCATGCTGAGCTCGCGTTGGCGCACCGCGGCGTCGTGCACCTCGGCGCCGCTGTCGAGCTCGCGCAGCCGCAGCGCCAGCAGCTCCGCCGTCAGGCGCCGCTCCTGCTCCTTCAGCGCCTGGTAGCGGCGCGCGGTGGCCGCCTGGCGCTGCAGGTGGCGGATCTGCTTCTCGACCTCATCGCGTACGTCCTGCAGGCGCTCGAGGTTCTCGTGCGTCTCGGCGACGCGCGCCTCGGTCTCCTTGCGGCGCTCTTTGTAGCGGGAGATGCCGGCAGCCTCCTCCACGAAGGCACGCATGTCCTCGGCCTTGGCGTCGATGACGCGCGAGATCATGCCCTGCTCGATGATCGCGTAGCTGCGTGAGCCGAGGCCGGTGCCGAGGAACAGGTTGGTGATGTCCTTGCGGCGGCAGCGGCCGCCGTTGATGAAGTACGCGGAGGTGCCATCGCGCGACACCGCGCGCTTGAGCGAGATCTCGCTGTAGCTGGCGTACGGGCCGCCGATCTTGCCGTCGCCGTTGTCGAATACCAGCTCCACCGAGGCGGTGCCGACGGGCTTGCGGGCGCTGGAGCCGTTGAACACCACGTCCGCCATGTTGTCGCCGCGCAGGTGCTTGGCGGACAGCTCGCCCATCACCCAGCGAACCGCGTCAATGACGTTGGACTTGCCGCAGCCGTTGGGACCTACGACACCGGTGAGATTGCTGGGGAAGTTGATTTGGGTCGGATCGACGAAGGATTTGAAGCCGGCGAGCTTGATCTTGGTCAGCCGCATCTGATGGTGTCTACCTGCGTCTCGGCCCCCCGAGGATGGTGTAGTGTAGAGCAATATGTCCACCGCGCCCACAGCGCAGCTCGAGACCTTTGTCAATCCGCAGGTGGAGCGCGACTACACGATTCGCATCCAGATCCCGGAGTTCACGTGCCTGTGCCCGCGCACCGGACAGCCGGACTTCGCGACGCTGGAACTCGAGTACGTGCCCGACCGGCGGTGCGTGGAGCTGAAGTCGCTGAAGCTCTACATCTGGTCGTTCCGTGATCGCGGTGCCTTCCACGAGGCGGTGACCAACGAGATCGCCGATCATCTCGACGCCGCGATGCAGGCGCGCTTCCTGCGCCTCACCGCACGCTTCAACGTGCGCGGCGGAATTTACACGACCGTTGTCGCCGAGCGACGACAGCCGGGCTGGCAGCCGCCACCAGCCATCGCCCTGCCGTAACCGTCCGGTCGCGCCCGACGGCGATTCGAGGGCGCCTCGGCGCCGCCTGCCGCCCCGTTCCAATCCTGCCCGCGCCCGGCCGCTGAGGCCCCGGCCGGCGGGCCGAATCGGCGGTCCGGACCGCTCGCGGACGCATCTGTACAGGCCGAAGTCGGCCGGTATAATCGCGCGTTCTTCACGAGCCTGAGGCTGTTCGAGGAGCCATTGATGCCGGCCAAGAAACCTGCGCCGAAGTCCGCAAAGGGCAAGAAGGCGACCAGCCGGCCCGCGGCAAGAAAGGCGATCACCCGCAAGGCCGAGGCGACCCGCGCGCGCGCAGCCGCCGTCGTCCATCCGCGCAAGAGCGCACTCGCACCCAAGAAGCCGGCGGCGACAGCCGCCGCCGCCGAGAGCCCCGCCGAAGTCAAAAAGCCGCTGCGTCCGGCGGCGGTGCCGGCGCCGGCCCCGGGTTCGCTGGGCGCACGGCCGCCCGCGGCGGGCGCCGACGGTGACGACGCCGAGGCCCTCGAGCCGGGGAGCCTGCTGGCCGGCCCGCGCAACGTACAGCCCTACATCGTCAAGCGCGGCGAGCTGTATATGAGCAAGGAGCAGCTCGAGCACTTCCGCAACATCCTCAACAGCTGGAAGCGCGATCTGATGGTCGAGGTCGACCGCACCGTCTCGCACATGAAGGACGAGGCGGCGAACTTTCCCGATCCCAATGACCGGGCCACCCAGGAAGAGGAGTTCAGCCTGGAGCTGCGCACGCGCGACCGCGAGCGCAAGCTGATACGCAAGATCGACGAGGCGCTCAAGCGCATCGAGGGCGGCTCGTACGGCTATTGCCTGGAGACCGGTGAGGAGATCGGCATCAAGCGCCTCGAGGCGCGTCCCGTGGCCACCCTCAGCATCGAGGCGCAGGAACGCCGCGAGCGGCGCGAGCGCCAGTACGGCGACCGCGACGACCGCTATCGCTGATCCTGCCAAGCAGCACTCGACCGCGGGCGGCGCGCGCCCGGACTACGTCGGGCGCTTCGCGCCCTCACCCACCGGCGATTTGCATCTCGGCTCGCTGCTCGCAGCGCTCGGCAGCTGGCTGGATTCCCGCAGCCACGGCGGCCGCTGGCTGGTGCGCATGGAAGACGTGGACGGCGTGCGCGTGCTGGCCGGCTCCGCAAGCCGCATGCTGCGCACGCTGGAAGGGTTCGGTCTCACCTGGGACGGCAGCGTCGAATACCAGAGCGCGCGTAGCCTTCTGTACGCGCAGGCGCTGCAGGGGCTCACCGCCCGGGGCCTTACGTACCAGTGCAGCTGCTCGCGGCGCGAGCGCGGCACCCAGGGCCGCTACCCGGGCACTTGCCGCGAGCGCCCGGCACGCGCCGGCCCCACCGCGACGCGTTTTCGGATTGATGACACACGCACCCTGACCTTCAGCGACCGCGCGCAGGGCAGCTGCAGTTTCCCGCTCGCCGAGCGCGGCGATGTCATCGTCCGCCGCCGCGACGGCGCCTTCGCCTACCAGCTTGCGGTGGTGGTCGATGATGCCCTGCAGGGGGTCACCGACGTGGTGCGGGGCGGGGATCTGCTGGACAGCACGCCCTGGCAGATCGCCCTACAGGAGGCACTGGGTCTTGCCACGCCGCGCTACCTGCACCTGCCGCTGGTGGTCGAGCCCACCGGGGCGAAGCTGGCCAAGTCGCGCCGCTCGGTGGCGCTCGATGCGGCGGCCGCGGGTGAGCAGTTGCACCTTGCGCTTCAGCTGCTGGGCCAGGATCCTCCGGCTAAGCTCAAGGCCGAGCCGGTGCAGACGCTCCTGGGCTGGGCGCGCGAGCACTGGCGGCCGGAACGATTCCAGGGGGTCAGGGAGGTGCGGGCTGCGTGAGTGGCGGCCGCAGGTGGCGTGTTAACAATGTTGGGTTCGCCCGGCCAATGTAATAAGGTATACACGCGTGCGCACTAGGGAAGGTGCATCACCCATAGAGAGGGACGGGAGATGAGCGAACCGCGCACTATAAAGAAGTATCCGAACAGGCGGTTATACGACACAGTCGAGAGCCGGTACATCACGCTGGCGGACATCCGTCGCCTGGTGATCGAACGCGTCGACTTCGTGGTCATCGACAAGAAGTCGCAGGGGGACATCACCCGCTCGATTCTTCTGCAGGTGATCGCCGAGCAGGAACACGACGGCGAGCCGCTGATGAGCCGCGACTTTCTCTCGCAGGTAATCCGCTCCTACGGCGCCGGAGTACGCAGCGCCATGGGGAGCTACCTGGAGCAGAGCCTGAAGCTGTTCGCCGCCGGGCGCGGTCCGCAAGGCTAGCGCGCGCCCGCCGGGGCGCGCCTGGCCCGCTTCTCAGTTCGCGCCGACGTCGCGCATCGACAGGCGGATGCGTCCCTGACGATCCACCTCGAGCACCTTGACGCGGATCACATCCCCTTCCTTGAGCTTGTCGGAGACGCGCTCGACGCGCTCGTTGGAGATCTGTGAGATGTGCACCAGGCCGTCGCGCCCGGGCAGGATGGTGACGAACGCGCCGAAGTCCATGAGGCGTGCCACCTTGCCCTCGTAGACGCGCCCGACCTCGACATCGGCGGTGATGAGCTCGATGCGCCGCTGCGCCTCGCGTCCGGCCGCGCCCGAGACCGAGGCGATCTTCACCGTGCCGTCGCTCTCGATGTCGATGGTGGTACCGGTCTCCTCGGTGATCTGACGGATGACCGCCCCGCCCTTGCCGATGACGTCGCGGATCTTCTCCGGGTCGATCTTGAGGGTGATGATCGAGGGCGCCCATTCGGACATCTTCTCGCGCGAGGCGCCGATGACCTTGTTCATCTCGCCGAGGATGTGCAGTCGTCCGGCGCGCGCCTGCTCGAGCGCGATGCGCATGATCTCGGGCGTCACGCCCTCGACCTTGATATCCATCTGCAGCGCGGTCACGCCATCGCGGGTACCGGCGACCTTGAAGTCCATGTCGCCGAGGTGGTCCTCGTCGCCCAGGATGTCGGTGAGCACCTGGTAGCGGCTGCCCTCGAGCACCAGGCCCATGGCCACCCCGGCCACCGGCGCCTTGATTGGCACGCCGGCGTCCATGAGCGCCAGCGAGGTGCCGCACACGCTCGCCATCGAGGAGGAGCCGTTGGATTCGAGGATCTCCGACACCACGCGGATCACGTAGGGGAAGGTGCTCATGTCGGGCATCACCGCCAGCACGCCGCGGCGCGCAAGGTTGCCGTGGCCGATCTCGCGGCGCTTCGGCGAGCCCATCATCCCGGTCTCGCCCACCGAGAAGGGCGGGAAGTTGTAATGCAGCATGAACGGCTCGCGGCGCTCGCCTTCCAGCGCGTCGATGATCTGCGCATCGCGCGTGGTGCCGAGTGTAGTCACGACCAGCGCCTGGGTTTCGCCGCGGGTGAAGAGCGCCGAGCCATGGGTGCGCGGCAGCACGCCCACCTTGACGGTGATCGGGCGCACGCTGCGGGTGTCGCGCCCGTCGATGCGCGGCTCGCCGTTCAGGATGCGCTGCCGCACGATGTTGCTCTCGAGCTTGAAGAGCGCGCTCTCGACCTGCTCGCTGGTCCACTTCGGCGCCTCGCCGCCGGCGAGCGTGGCGAGCAGCTGGGTCTTGATCTCCCCGAGCCGCGCGTGGCGCTGCTGCTTCTCGGTGATGTTGTAGGCCTGGGCGAGCGCGGCCTGGGCATGCAGCGACACGGCGCTGTTGAGGTCGGCGTTGTCGACCGGCACCTGCCACTGCCAGCGCGGCTTGCCGCTCTGGGCGGCGAGCTCCTTGATGGCGCGGATCGCGACCAGCATCTGCTCGTGGCCAAACACCACCGAGCCGAGCATGACCTCTTCGCTGAGTCCCTTGGCCTCCGACTCGACCATCAGCACTGCATGCTCGGTGCCGGCGACTACCAGGTGCAGCTGCGACTCGGCGAGCTCCTTGGCGGTCGGGTTCAGCAGATAGCGGCCGTCCTTCCAACCGACGCGCGCCGCGCCGATCGGGCCGTTGAAGGGAATGCCGGACAGTGCCAGCGCGGCGGAGGCGCCGAGGAGCGCGGGAATGTCGGCGTCGATGTCAGGATCCATCGACAGCACGGTGGCCACCACCTGCACGTCGTTGTAGAAGCCGTCCGGAAACAGCGGCCGGATCGGGCGGTCGATGAGACGCGAGGTCAGCGTCTCCTTCTCGGTCGGGCGGCCTTCGCGCTTGAAGAAGCCCCCGGGGATGCGCCCCGCAGCGTAGGTCTTCTCAACGTAGTTGACGGTCAGGGGGAAGAAGTCCCGACCCGGTGTCGCGCTCTGCTTGGCGACCGCGGTGACCAGCACCACGGTCTCGCCCATCGAGACGCGCACCGCTCCGTCCGCCTGCCGGGCGATTTCGCCGGTCTCGATGGTTACGGTATGCGGGCCATAAGGAAACGACTTGCTGACGACGCTCACAGCTCAAACCTCAAAAGTGAAATCCTAAGGGGAAAAACAAAGGCCGCGCGGTGCGGCGGCCTTGGTCTTTCAGCGGCGAAGCCCCAGGCGCTCGACGAGCTCCTGGTACTTCTCGGGTTGTGTGGCTCTGAGGTAATCGAGGAGCTTGCGGCGCTGGTTCACGAGCTTCACCAGACCGCGGCGCGAGGAGTGGTCGCGCTTGTGCGCGGTGAAGTGCTCGCCCAGTCCGTTGATGCGTTCCGAGAGCAGCGCCACCTGTACCTCCGGAGAGCCGGTGTCGGCCGGTCCGCGGCGGAACTGTGCGAGGATCCCACCCTTTTTCTCGCTGGTTAAAGCCATTGCGCGATTGTCCTAACTACTTGTCTTAAGAGCCTTTTGGTAAGCCGCGCATTGTACCTGCGGGAACGCTTTGACGACAAGCTGCGTGAGCCTGTCAGCGCTTGCGCGCTGCGCGCGTTGAGGCCTACGATGCCCTCGAGGTAACGACCATGATGAGCAAGCTGGTTCTCGGCGCCTGCCTCGCCGCGGCGGTCGCGGCGTGTGCGACGCCCCCGCCCAAGCCTCCCCCCACCGCCGCCGCGAAAGCCGCGCCGGGGTGCGTTCCCGAGACCGCCTCGCGGATCCCGGTGAAGGATTCGGCCTGCGCCGGCTTCGGCCGCACGTGGACGGGCACGGATCTGCAGCGCACCGGGCAGCAGGACGTCGGTCAGGCGCTGAAGATGCTCGACCCGTCGATTACGGTGCAGGGCCACTAGGTCCGTCGGGCACATTGATAAGGCGGCGCGGATGTAGCGTCCCCGCCGCATCGGTCTCCCCCACTCCGAGGAAGCGGCCGTCCGCATCGTAGATGCGCGCGCGCGGTGCGGGCGGTGCGCTGATCGCGATGCGCTGGCCGTGGGCCAGCCGCAGGGCCTGCGCGCCCGTCAGCTGCAGCGCCGGTAGGTGCTGGAGCGGCCAGTCGACCGCCAGCAGCGGCGGCGCAGCGCCGCCCCCATGAGCCTCGCGCAGCTGCTCCAGCGTATGCATCGGCTGCTCCTGGAACGGCTCGACATACAGCCGCCGCAGCGAGGTGACGTGTCCCACGGTCGTGAGCGCGGCGGCGATGTCCTCGGCGAGCGAGCGGATGTAGGTCCCCTTCGAACACAGCGCCTCGAGCTCCAGGGCATCCGCACTGAGCGACCGCAGCCCGAGCTCGTACAACTCGATGGCGCGCGGCGCGCGCGGCACTTCGATGCCGGCACGCGCCAGCTCGTACAGCGGTCGGCCTTGGCGCTTCAACGCCGAGTACATCGGCGGCACCTGCTGGCTGACTCCGAGGAAACCCGCCAGCACCGCCTCGACGTCCGCGCGGCTGAGCGCCGGTACCGCGGCGCGCGCGGTGATGGCACCTTCGGCATCGCCGGTGGCGGTGCGCTCCCCCAGCCGCACCGCAAAGCGGTAGCGCTTGCGTCCGGCGAGGATGTCGCTGGCCACCTTGGTGGCCTCGCCCAGGCAGATCGGCAGCATGCCGGTGGCGAGCGGATCGAGGCTGCCGATGTGTCCGGCCTTGACCTTCAGAAACAGCGCACGCACGCGCTGCAGCGCGCCGTTCGACGACAGGCCCTGCGGCTTGTCGAGCAGCAGGATGCCGCTGGACATGGGAGCCGCGTCAGCGCCGGCCGCTCGGGCCGGGGGACCCGTCCGCAGGGGCGGGGGCCGTCGCGGCATCGTCCGCGACCGCGCGATCGATGAGGCGTGTGAGCCGCGCTGCCCCTTCGACGCTCTCGTCGAACACGAACTCCAGGCGCGGGGCGTGCCGCAGGCCGAGGCGCCGGCCGAGCTCGCCGCGCAGGAAGCCGCCGGCGTGGGTGAGGCCGCGCTGCACTTCCTCCGGTGGCAGCCGCCCGGCGAACGGGGTGAAGAACACCCGCGCCGTGCCCATGTCGGCCGCCATGCTCACCGCGGTGACGGTGACATTGCCGACGCGCGGGTCCTTTACCTCGCGCGCGATCAGCGCCGAGAGCACCCGCTGGATCTCGGACTCGATGCGTTGCGTGCGGGCCTGCGCCATTACTGCAGGGTTCTCGCCACCTCGACGCGCGCGAAGCACTCGATCTGATCGTTGACGCGCACGTCCTGGTAGTTCTTGACGCCGATGCCGCACTCAGTGCCGGCGCGCACCTCGTTGACGTCGTCCTTGAAGCGCCGCAGTGACTCGAGTGCGCCCTCGAAGATCACCACGTTGTCGCGCAGCACGCGGATCGGGTTGTTGCGCCGCACGAAGCCCTCGGTCACCAGGCAGCCGGCGACCACGCCGAACTTGCTGGAGCGGAACACCTCGCGCACCTGCGCCACGCCCACGATCTGCTCCTTGATCTCCGGCTGCAGCATGCCGGTCATCATCTGCTTCACGTCGTCGATGGCCTCGTAGATGATGCTGTAGTAGCGCACCTCGACGCCGGTCTCCTTGACCGCCTCGCGCGCGCCGGCGTCGGCGCGCACGTTGAAGCCGATGATGAGCGCGCGCGAAGCCGCCGCCAGCTGCACGTCCGAGACGGTGATGCCGCCCAGGCCGCTGGAGATCACCTTCACCTGCACCTCCTCGGTGGAGAGCTTGGTGAGCGCCTCGCGCAGCGCCTCGGCGCTGCCCTGCACGTCGGCCTTAATGAGCACCGACACCACGCCGGCCTTTTCCTCGCCCATCTGCGAGAACACGTCCTCGGCACGCGTCGTCTGGCGCGCCAGCTTGACATCGCGGAACTTGCCCTGGCGGTACAGTGCCACCTCGCGCGCCTTGCGCTCGCTCTCCACCGCCAGCAGCTCATCGCCGGCGTTCGGGGCGGCGGACAAGCCCAGCACCACCACCGGCATGGAGGGCGGGGCTTCGCTGACCTGCTTGCCGCTCTCATCGAACATGGCGCGTACGCGCCCGAATTCGGAACCGGCGATGACCGGATCGCCCATCTTGAGCGTGCCGCGCTTCACCAGCACGGTGGCGACCGCGCCGCGGCCCTTCTCGATGCTCGACTCGATGACCACTCCCGAGGCGAGCCCGCCGCGCGGGGCGCGCAGCTCGAGCACCTCGGCCTGCAGCAGGATCGCCTCCAGCAGCTGATCGATCCCCTGCCCGGTACGGGCCGAGACCGGCACGAAGATGGCCTCGCCGCCCCACTCCTCGGAGATCACCTCGTGCTTGGACAGCTCGGTGCGCACCCGGTCCGGATCCGCATCGCTCTTGTCGATCTTGTTGATGGCCACCACGATCGGCACGCCCGCGGCGCGCGCGTGCTGGATGGCCTCGACGGTCTGCGGCATGACGCCGTCATCGGCCGCCACCACCAGCACCACCACATCGGTGGCCTTGGCGCCGCGCGCGCGCATGGCGGTGAAAGCCGCATGGCCGGGGGTATCGAGGAAGGTGATGACGCCCTTGGGCGTCTCGACGTGGTAGGCGCCGATGTGCTGGGTGATGCCGCCGGCCTCGCCCGCGGCCACCTTGGTGCGGCGGATGTAGTCGAGGAGCGAGGTCTTGCCATGGTCGACGTGGCCCATGACCGTGACCACCGGGGGCCGCGGCTCGACGGCCGCCTCGCCCTGGGCGCCCTGCAGATCCTCCTCGATCTGGTTTTCCTTCAACACCTTCGGGGTGTGGCCCATCTCCTCGACTACCAGCACCGCGGTGTCCTGGTCGATCGGCTGGTTGATGGTGGCCATGACCCCCATGTTCATGAGCGCCTTGATGACCTCGGTCGCCTTGACCGCCATCTTCTGCGCGAGCTCCGCCACCGTGACGGTCTCGCCGATGCCGACCTCGCGCTTGACCGGCGCGGTCGGCATCTCGAAGCCGTGCCTGCCGTCGGCCGCGGCCGGCACCAGGCGTGCCTTGGTGCGGCGCTTCTTCTTGTAACGCGAGCTGACGTCGCCGGCGACGTGCAGCTCCTGCCGGCCGTAGCGCGTGTGCTTGTCGTCCGCCGCCGGTGCCTCCGGGGCAGCAGCGCGCTCGCGGGCGGGCGCCGCCGCGGGCGTCGGCAGCGGGCGCTCGCGCTCACCGGCACGCCGCTCGCTCTCCTCGCGCTCGCGGGTGCGGCGCGCCTCGTCATCGCGGCTGCGCTGCTCGGCAGCGCGCCGCGCATCTTCCTGCGCCCGGCGCCGCGACTCCTCTTCCTCCACGCGGCGGCGGTTCTCGGCCTCGAGCCGCTCACGCTCGCGCCGCTCCGCCTCGGCACGCTCGGTGGCGGCGCGCGCCGCCTCCTCGGCCTCGCGCTTGCGCGACTCGATCTCGTCCTGCTGGACGCGCGCGCGCTCCTCGAGCACGTCGCGCTTGATGTAGTTGCGGGTGCGGCGCACCTCGACGTTCACGGTACGCGCACGCCCCTGGTTGCTCGCCAGCTTCAGCTCGCTCTGCGTCTTGCGCTTGAGCGTGATCTTGCGCGGTGCGCCATCACCACCGGCATCCTCGCTGCCGTGCGCGCGGCGCAGGTGCGTGAGCAGCTCGAGCTTCGCATCGTCACTGATGCGCGCCTCCGGGCCGGATACCTTGATGCCGGCCTGGTCCAGCTGCACCAGCAGCCGGTCCACGGGCACCTTCAGCACCTCGGCAAACTGGGAAACCGTCACTTCCGCCATACGCTTCTCTTCCTCAGGTGCCGTTGCCGGCCTCAAACCACGGCGCACGCGCCGTCATGATGAGCTTGGCCGCCCTCTCCTGCGCCAGCCCTTCGATGTCGGCGAGCTCGTCCACCGACTGCTCGGCGAGATCCTCGCGCGTGCGCACCCCGCGCCGCGCCAGCGTCAGCGCCAGGTCCGGGCTCATGCCCTCGAGCAGCAGCAGGTCATCGGCCGGCATCGACTGATCGAGCGTCTCCTCGCTGGCGATCGCCTGCGTGAGCAGCACGTCGCGGGCGCGGTTGCGCAGCTCCTTGACGATGTCCTCGTCGAACTCCTCGATCCCCGCCAGCTCCGCCTGCGGCACGTAGGCGATCTCCTCGATGGTGGAGAAGCCCTCCTGCGCCAGGATGGTCGCCACGTCCTCGTCGACGTCCAGCTGCTTCATGAACATCTGCACCAGCTCCTTGGCCTCGGTCTCGCTCTTGGCCTCGGCGTCGGACTCGGTCATGACGTTGAGGTCCCAGCCGGTGAGCTGGCTGGCGAGGCGGATGTTCTGGCCGCCGCGGCCGATGGCCTGCGACAGCTTCTCCTCCGACACCGCGATGTCCATGCTGTGTGCGTCCTCGTCCACCACGATCGACATCACTTCCGCGGGCGACATGGCGTTGATTACGAACTGCGCCGGGTTGTCGACGTAGGGGATGATGTCGACGCGCTCGCCGGCGATCTCGTTGGAGACCGCCTGCACGCGCGAGCCGCGCATGCCGACGCAGGCCCCGACGGGGTCGATGCGCGGATCGTTGCTCTTGACGGCGATCTTGGCGCGCACCCCCGGGTCGCGCGCCGCGCCCAGGATCTGGATCAGCCCCTGGCCGACCTCGGGCACCTCGAGCTTGAACAGCTCGATGAGGAACTCCGGGGCGGTGCGGGTGAGGAACAGCTGCGGGCCGCGGGGCTCGGAGCGCACCTCCTTCAGATACGCCTTGATGCGGTCCTGGGGCTTGGCCTGCTCGCGCGGGATCATGTCGGTGCGCGGCACGAAGCCTTCGGCGTTGGAGCCGAGATCGACGTAAATGCCGTTGCGGTCGACGCGCTTGACCACCCCGCCGACCAGGGTGCCGACGCGGTCCTGATAGGCATCCACCACCTGGGCGCGCTCGGCCTCGCGCACCTTCTGCACGATGACCTGCTTGGCTTGCTGGGCGGCGATGCGCCCGAAGGCCACCGACTCGATCCCCTGCTCGACGTAGCCGCCCACTTCCGCCTTGGGATCGGTCTCGAGCGCATCCTCGAGGCGCAGCTCGCGCTCGGGCACCTCGAGTTCCTTGGAGTCATCGGCGAACACCTTCCAGCGCCTGAAGGTCTCGTAGTCGCCGCTCTTGCGGTCGATCGCCACGCGCACGTCCCACTCCTCGCCGTGCTTCTTGCGGGTCGCGGACGCGAGTGCCGCTTCGAGCGCCTCGAAGATCACTTCCTTGTCGACGCCCTTCTCGTTGGAGACGGCATCGACCACCATCAGGATTTCTTTGTTCACTTGCTCACGTACCTCGGCGTGCCCTTCAGGACGCCAGCCTTGCCTTGCCAATTTCCGCGAACGCCACCGATACGTGCTCGCGGTCGACCTGGAGCGCGATGCCCGCATCGTCGACCGTCAGCAGCGTGCCGGTGTAGCGGCGCCTGCCGGCGCGCGGCTCCTTCAGCTCCACGAACACGCGCGAGCCCACGAAACGCCCGAAGTGCGCCTGGGTGCGCAGCACCCGGTCGAAGCCCGGCGAGGACACCTCCAGCGTGTAGGCAGTGGGAATCGGGTCCTCGAGGTCGAGGAGCCCCGACACCTCGCGGCTGACGCGCGCGCAGTCATCGACGCTCACGCCGGCGACGCAGTCGATGAACAACCGCAGCACGGCGTGCGCGCGGCCGGAGCTCAGCTCGAGCTCCGCCAGCTCGTAGCCCGCCCGCTCGACCACAGGCTCGATGAGGGCGATCAGCCGCTCACGCAAGATCCCCGTCAAATCCGGCCCCCCGGCGCCTCAAAGCGCCGCTGCAAACAAAAATGGGCCTTAAGGCCCACCGAAAAAACAAAAAGCCCCAGGGGGGCTTTCCGGATCCAGTCAGTTTCGGGGGTAGCGCACGCCGGCCTTGCTGGCCGGGAGGCTCTACCAGCCACCCGTCCCCGCGCAGCCACAAAGCCCGCGAGGGCCGCGCATTCTACCGGAAGTTCCGCGCCCGGGGAAACACCTCGCACGCCCCTCCCGGCACGGGTGCCAGGGCCTTCTGCACCGGACCTGTATAGACAAGCTGGGCCGTGGGTGCCACCATACGCGCCCCCGACAGCCACCGCCCGCACCCTGATGCTGGCCGCCGCCCGCTACCTGCAGGTCAAGCACTTCATCCTCGAGCGCATCGCCGCAGGGGCGCTGCGCGCGGGCGAGCGGGTACCGTCCGAGAACGAGCTGACGCGCACGCTCACCGTCTCGCGCATGACCGCCAACCGCGCGCTGCGCGAGCTGGCCGCCGACGGGGTGCTGGTGCGCATCGCCGGGGTCGGCACCTTCGTCGCCGAGCAGCGCGTGCACGCCCACCCGCTCGAGGTGCGCAACATCGCCGACGAGATCCGCTCGCGCGGGCACGAGTACCGCGTGCGGGTCGTGACACTGGAAGCGCGCACCGCCACCCCCGAGCTCGCCGAGCGCTTCGCCGTCAAGGCCGGCGCGCCGCTCGAGTACTCGCTGCTGACGCACTTCGAGGACGGCTCGCCGCTGCAGGTCGAGGAGCGCTACGTGAACCCGCAGGCCGCGCCCGGCTATCTGCGCAACGATTTCACGCGCACCACCCCGCACGAGTTCCTGATCCGGGTCGCGCCGCTGCAGCGCGCCGAGCACACCGTGCGCGCACTCGTGCCCGAGCGGCGCATCCGCCGGCTGCTGAAGCTGGAGGCGGGCGAGGCCTGCCTGCTGATCATGCGGCGCACCTTCTCGCGCGACCGCGTGGCGAGCATCGCCGATCTCTACCATCCCGGTTCGCGCTACGAGCTGGCCGCGAACTGCCAGCCGAGGTCACTGCCATGAACGACACCGCCCCCCGGCCGAGCCTGCGCGCCGCGCGCGGCACCGCCCTCACCTGCCGCAGCTGGCTGACCGAGGCTGCGCTGCGCATGCTCATGAACAATCTTGATCCGGAGGTCGCCGAGCGCCCGCAGGAGCTGGTGGTGTACGGCGGCATCGGCAAGGCGGCGCGCAACTGGCAGTGCTTCGAGCAGATCGTGGCGGCGCTCAAGGAGCTCAGGGACGAGGACACGCTCCTCATCCAGTCGGGCAAGCCGGTCGGAGTGTTCCGCACGCATGCGGATGCCCCGCGCGTGCTCATCGCCAACTCCAACCTCGTGGGGCGCTGGGCCACCTGGGAGCACTTCAACGAGCTCGACCGCAAGGGGCTCATGATGTTCGGCCAGATGACCGCCGGCTCCTGGATCTACATCGGCAGCCAGGGCATCGTGCAGGGCACCTACGAAACCTTCGTGGAGATGGGCCGCCAGCAGTTCGGCGGCGCCGTGGCCGGACGCTGGATCCTCACCGCAGGCCTGGGCGGCATGGGCGGAGCGCAGCCGCTCGCGGCGACCATGGCCGGCTTCTCGATGCTGGCGGTCGAGTGCCGCCCGGAGCGCATCGCCAAGCGCCTGCAGACGAAGTACCTGGACGTGCAGGCCACGAGCCTCGATGAGGCGCTCACGATCCTCGAGCGCGCCCGCCAGAGCGGCCAGCCGGTATCGGTGGGCCTGCTCGGCAATGCCTGCGAGGTGCTGCCGGAGCTGCTGCGCCGCGGCGTGCGCCCGGATGCGGTGACCGATCAGACCTCCGCACACGATCCGGTCAACGGCTACCTGCCGGCAGGCTGGAGCGTGGAGCAGTGGGACCGGCTGCGCAGCGGCACGGCCGAAGAGAGCGCGCAGGTGTCCAGGGCCGCGCGCGCCTCCATGGCGCGGCACGTCGAGGCCATGCTGGCCTTCCAGAAGCAGGGCATCGCGGTCTTCGACTACGGCAACAACCTGCGCCAGGTGGCCTTCGATGAGGGCGTGAAGGAGGCCTTCGCTTTCCCGGGCTTCGTGCCCGCGTACGTGCGGCCGCTGTTCTGCCGCGGCATGGGCCCGTTCCGCTGGGCAGCGCTGTCGGGTGACCCGGAGGACATTTACCGCACCGATGCGAAGGTGCGCGAGCTGCTGCCCGATGACCGGCACCTGCACCACTGGCTGGACATGGCGCGCGAGCGCATCCAGTTCCAGGGGCTGCCGGCCCGCATCTGCTGGGTCGGGCTCGGCGACCGCCACCGCCTGGGACTCGCCTTCAACGACATGGTGGCCAAAGGAGAGCTCAAGGCCCCGATCGTCATCGGCCGCGACCACCTCGACTCCGGTTCGGTCGCGAGCCCCAATCGCGAGACCGAGTCGATGCGGGACGGGTCGGATGCGGTGGCCGACTGGCCGCTGCTGAACGCGCTGCTCAACACCGCCAGCGGCGCCACCTGGGTATCGATCCACCACGGCGGCGGCGTCGGCATGGGTTACTCGCAGCATGCCGGGATGGTCATCGTGTGCGACGGCACGCCGGCCGCGGCGCGCCGCATCGAGCGCGTGCTGTGGAACGATCCGGCCTCGGGCGTCATGCGTCACGCGGATGCCGGGTACGAGCTCGCGATCGAGTGCGCGCGCGAGCGCGGGCTGAACCTCCCCTTCCTCGGCGGCAAGCGCTAGCCGCGATGCCCGGGACGCTCAAGCTCTGGCGCAATGCGCACCTCGCGACCTGCGATGCGGCAGGGCGCCGCATCGAGCATGGCGCCTTCACCACCCGCGGCGCGCGCATCGAGTGGCTGGGCGAGGAAGCGGCGCTGCCGGCGCTTACGCCCGATGAAACCCATGACCTGAACGGCGCCTGGGTTACCCCGGGGCTCATCGATTGCCACACGCACCTGGTGTTCGCGGGCAACCGCGCGGCGGAGTACGCCGAGCGGCTGCGCGGCCGCTCCTACGAGGAGATCGCGCGCGCGGGCGGCGGCATCCTCTCGAGCGTGCGCGCGCTGCGCGCGGCGAGCGAGCAGCAGCTGTTCGATGAAAGCGCGCCGCGGCTCGCCGCGCTGCTCACCGAAGGGGTCACGAGCATCGAGATCAAGTCCGGCTACGGGCTCACGCTCGAGGACGAGGCGAAGATGCTGCGCGTGGCGCGCGAGCTGGGACGTGCCTTCCCCGTCACCGTGCGCACCACGCTGCTCGCGGCACATACGCTGCCGCCCGAGTACCGCGGCCGCGGCGATGAGTACATCGACACCATCGCCGGTACCTGGCTGCCGCAGCTGGTGCGCGCAGGCCTGGTGGACGCGGTGGATGTGTTCTGCGAGCGCATCGCCTTCAGCACCGCGCAGGCGCAGCGCCTGTTCGAGGCGGCGCGCGCCCTCGGCGTGCCGGTCAAGATGCACGCCGAGCAGCTCTCCAATCTCGGCGGCTCGCTGCTGGCGGCGCGCTTCAACGCGCTGTCCTGCGATCACCTCGAGTTTGCGGGGGAGGCGGAAGCGACGGCGCTGGCGCGCGCCGGGAGCGTTGCGGTGCTGCTGCCGGTCGCCTACTACTGCCTCGCCGAGGAGCGCCGGCCGCCGGTCGCGGCCCTGCGCGCGGCGCGCACGGCGCTGGCGGTGGCGAGTGACTGCAATCCGGGCTCCGCGCCGGGGGCCTCGCTCCTGACCGCGATGAGCATGGCAACGCGGCTCTTCGGGCTGACCTCCGACGAGGCACTGCTCGGGGTGACGCGCCACGCCGCGCAGGCGCTCGCCCTCGCCGGCGAGCGCGGCTGCCTCGCCCCGGGCGCGCAGGCGGATTTCGTGGTGTGGAACGTGCGCTCCGTGGAGGAGCTCGGTTACTGGATCGGTTTCAACCCCCGCCGGACCGTGGTCCGCGCGGCGGAGGTGCTGCGATGGCCGAATCTGACGTCCTGAAACTCGGCGCCCGTCCGCTGCGCCTGGCGGACCTGCGGCGCGTGTACGAAGGCCCGGTGACCGTCGCGATCGACGCGGCCTCGTTGGGCGCGGTGCGCGAAGCGCACGAGGCCACGCTGCGCCTGGCCGCGGCCGAGGCGCCCGCGTACGGCATCAACACCGGCTTCGGCCTGCTCGCGCAGACCCGCATTGCGCCGGCGCAGCGCACCCTCCTGCAGCGCAACATCATCCTCTCGCACAGCGCGGGCGTCGGCGCCCTGCTCGATGATGCGATCGTACGGCTCACGCTGGTGCTGAAGCTGCAGAGTCTGCTGCAGGGGTTCTCCGGGGTGAGCGAGGAGCTCGCGCGCTTTCTCGAGCGTCTCATCAACGCCGGCCTCATGCCGTGCATGCCCTCGCAGGGCTCGGTCGGCGCCTCGGGCGATCTCGCCCCGCTCGCGCACCTGTCGCTGAGCGTCATCGGGCTCGGAGAGATCCGCCGCCACGGCGAGGTGCTGGCCGCCGCCGAAGCACTCGCCCAGGAAGGTCTGGCGCCGCTCGCGCTCGGGCCGAAGGAGGGCCTGGCGCTGCTGAATGGCACGCAGGTCTCCACCGCGCTGGCACTCGCGGGACTGTTCGAGCTCGAGGGCGTGTACGCCGGCGCGGTGGTGAGCGGGGCGCTGTCGCTCGACGCGCTCGAGGGCAGCGATGCGCCGTTCGATCCGCGCATCCATCACGTGCGCGGCCACGACGGCCAGGCGCGCGTGGCGCAGGCGTACCTGGAGCTGCTGGAGGGCAGCGCGATCCGTGAGTCGCACCGCAGCTGCGCGCGCGTGCAGGACCCCTACTCGCTGCGCTGCCAGCCGCAGGTGATGGGGGCCTGTCTGGATCTCATGAGCCAGCAGGCCGCGACACTGCTCACCGAAGCCAACGCAGTCACCGACAACCCGCTGATCTTCGCCGACAGCGGCGAGGTGGTCTCGGGCGGCAACTTTCACGCCGAGCCGGTGGCGTTCGCCTCCGACATCCTGGCGCTCGCCTGTGCCGAGGTCGGCTCGCTCTCCGAGCGGCGCCTGGCACTGCTGGTCGATCCGAAGATGAGCGGCCTGCCGGCGTTCCTGGCGAGCGACAGCGGCGTGAACTCCGGCTTCATGATGGCGCAGGTAACCGCGGCGGCCCTGGTCGCCGAGAACCGCATGCTGTGTCATCCGGCGAGCGTCGACAGCATCCCGACCTCCGCCAACCAGGAAGATCACGTGAGCATGGCGACCCATGGCGCACGGCGCCTCGGTGTCATGACGGCGAATGCGTGGAATATCGTGGCGATCGAGCTGCTGGGCGCCTGTCAGGGAATCGACTTCCGCGCGCCGCTGAAGACTTCAGCGCGGCTGCAGGCGGCGCACGGTGCGCTGCGCCTGCAGGTGCCGTTCGCGCAGAGCGATCGGCTGTTGGCCGCCGACATCGCGCAGGCCGCGCAGGTGGTGCGCCGTGACGAGGTGCAGTCACTGGTGCGGGCACTGTTGCCCAGCTACCGCTGACACTTTCGAGCGGGCGAAAACCCGACCGCGGCCGCATTGCGCGGACCCAGGCGCTGCCGTTCGCGGCGCCGGCAGCCGGCTTTAGGCCGGTACGTACTCCGCAGCTTTCGGTTTCTCGGCTACCTCTTCCGACTGCTGCTCGCGCTTGATGCGCTCGTAGATCTCTTCGCGATGCACAGCGACATGTTTCGGCGCATTAATCCCGACGCGCACCTGGTTCCCCTTGACCCCCAGAACCGTTATGGTCACGTCATCGCCGATCATGACGGTCTCGCCGACCCGTCGGGTGAGAATGAGCATCTTCCTTTTCCTCTAAGATCGTCTTATTTCTCTTCCCGCCACCGGCATTCCAAGCCCGCCGTGGCCATTTTTATACTGAGCGTACGCGTAATCAGGCTGAAAGCAAAATGCTATCTCCACGCACACGCCCTGGCTTGAACGTTCCCGCCATTGGCTGCTTCGTCAGCGGAGCAGCTGCAGCAACGCTACCGCTGCCGTCGGCGCCGCTGGCCCGACGATAAGGTGCACGCACTGCGGCGCGGCCAGCGCCACGCCCCGCAACCCGAGCCGACCTAACACGCTGCGCTCGACGAGCGCGTCATTGGCAACACCGATGCGCAGCCGGCTCGCGCACACTTCCACGCCACGCACGTTGCTGCGCCCGCCGAGCGCGGCGAGCAGTGCCGCAGCGTCCCCCGTCCACGCTTCACCGGGCGCGCTCGCGAGCCGTGGCTCGTCTGGCACAGACACACTCGCTCCTGAATCAGCGCTGCTGCGCAGCGCGGCACGCAGCTCACCGGCGAGCTGATCGGCCATCGTACCGACCACGACCTGCAGCGCTGTGGGCGCCGGCCGTACCAGCCCGCGCGCCCCCAGGCGCTTGAGAGCCTCGGCGTTCACCGCTTGCTGGCTGGCAACGCCCAGCCGCAGCCGTGTGGTGCAGGCATCGACGGAGCTGAGGTTCGCCGCCCCGCCGAGCGCTGCAATCCATTCGCGGGCGCGCGCTTGCGGCTCGGCGGGGGACGCGGCGACCTCGGTCGCGTCGCGGCCCGGGGTCTTCAGATCGAACCGCACGATCACGAAGCGGAACAGGAAGTAATAGAGCGCGAAGTACAGTGCGCCCACCGGCAGCAGCCACAGCGGGCGCGTCGCGCGGTTGAAGTTCAGCACGTAGTCGAACAGCCCCGCCGAGAAGCCGAACCCGAGCCTCACGTGCAACGCCTGCATGATGATGAATGCGATGCCGGTGAGCAGCGCGTGCACCGCGTACAGCGCCGGGGCGAGAAAGATGAAGGTGAACTCGATCGGCTCGGTCACTCCGGTGAGGATGGAGGTGAGCGCGATCGAGCCCAGCAATCCGCCGACGGCGCGGCGCCGCTCCGGAAGCGCCGTGTGGTACATGGCCAGACAGGCCGCCGGCAGACCGAACATCATCACCGGGAAGAATCCCGACATGAACGCTCCAGCGCTCGGGTCGCCGGCAAAAAAGCGCTTCAGGTCCCCGGTCACGCCGTGATAGTCCCCGAGCAGGAACCAGGCGATGTTGTTGATGATGTGGTGCAGTCCGGTGACGATCAG
>CAZAXR010000027.1:0-27935 GCA_964489185.1 uncultured Steroidobacteraceae bacterium
AGTTCACATTACCAGTCGCCTTGAAGCCAATATCGGAAAAGAAGCCTCCAAACACACCTCCCGCCAAACACCAAGCAGCTCCGGGAGCAGTTGGTGGTAGACCACCACCCCAGTTAAATGGGACTGATTTTGTACCTGCAACAGGTGCCACCACACCCTCCACAGCTACTCCAATATAACAGCCTCGCTCCGCCTGGAAGGAGACTTCAGAGGTTTTGATCGCCTGGAGATTGGTCTTGGCCTCGGACTGGCGCGACTTCAACTGATAGGTCAAGAAGTTCGGGATGGCGATGGCCGCCAAGATCCCGATGATCGCGACCACGATCATCAACTCGATCAGGGTAAAACCCTTTTGGATAGCCTTCATTGCAATACACCTCTAATTGACGAACTAAATCAGCGGCGCATAGCAACGCCGACTGGGTGAAACTAGAGCAAAGCTCGTGCCACTGACTTAGCCTATGTAAGATCATGAATCTAAACAGGTTTCCGGACTCACACACTTCGCGCGCTCCTGTCACCACTTGACGACATGAGCACCCCTTGTCCGGAAGTGACACGATTTGTCAGTGGCTTCGAGCCACGAGCGCCGCTGATGACTGGGGCATCGTGTACAGAACGCGCTGCCGCCAGTCCCCGAGAACCGAGCGCGGCACGCTCGCGATCAGGTTGTGTGTCTCGCGCGGATCGCTCTTCAGGTCGAATGCAAACTCGCCGCCCCGCAGCCGGTCCACCCAGTATTTCCACTCCCTCCCGGCCTGCCGCGTGTCAATGAGACCACTGTAGGCACGCTCCTCGAAGTACGTGAGGCCGCTCGCGGTGGAGTCCTGTAGCGGGCGCCCCTTCCAAGTGGCTGGCTGAGGAATCTGAAGCTCGCGGAGGATCGTGGGAGCAACGTCAATCTGCAAGGGCAGGGAGGCGCCAGTTATGGAACGGTCAGCCGCGTAGCCGTAGGCAATGAACACGGCCGGCACCTTCAAGAGTTCCTCGCGGACGCTGTTGGCGTGCCCGAATATCCCGTGCTCTCCCAGAGACTCGCCGTGATCGGCCGTGATCACCACCAAAGCTCGGCGCAGGTATCCTTTTTGTTCCAAGAGATCGAGCAGCTTTTCGATCACCACGTCCGCTCCCAGGACACCGTTGTCGTAGAAATTCGTGGCGCTCGGGAGGGTCTGGTCAAGTCCACCGTCATCGCTGCGCGGTTCGAGAACGTAAGCACGGGCGGGCAGAAACACGCCTTTGCCGTCATCCCGGCGCGTCACATGCGCTGACATGAGATGAAACTGAAACATAGTGGGAGTGCCATCGGCGCTGGGCATGCTCGCTAGCCGATCGATCAACGGCTGGTCGTCGTCTATCGACGCCGACGAATGAACCGAATTGCCGTCGAACCAGGAGTCGACCGGACCGTAGTAGTCCTTGATGGGATGAAAAAATGAATGATCGCCGGACAGGATCATGTGCACTCGATATCCGTTGCGGCGCAGTACCTCGTGGATCCCGAATGGACGAAACGAGAAATCACGCGGCAGTTTGGATCCAGTCAGACTGAGCAACCCGCACACGGTGTCACCGCAGGGAGCATGAGCGACCAATTTGCGCACGTTCTGGGTGCGTGCCAACCCATCCAAATAGGGTGTCGTCTTCCGCTGATAGCCGAACAAACTCATGTGGTCGGGTCGCAGCGCGTCGACGACGATCAGGATCAAATTCTGCTTAGGACTCTTGTCGGCAGTAACGTAGGCGGCACGCGCGCGGTCCTCTGCCTCATCTAGAAGCTCAGCATTAGGGGCAGTTACCCGATGTCCCTCGATATCGCGAGCGCCGGCCAGCGGGAACAAGGTCATGCTGAGGGGCTCTGATTCGCTGATCCACGGAGCATGAGCAGCACCAGCGGCCTGCACCCACAGGATTGCAAATCCGCCGGTGGCAGAGATTGCCGTGAGCCAGCCCGCGCGCCGGAGCTGGTGCGTCCAGTCAAAGCGGCCCAGGTAAAACCACGACGCTGCAATCAGGGCAGCTGCCAGTGCCGCTGTTCCCACGGCAATAGCCAGCTTCGGCACGTGGAGCGCGTCGGCCATGTCCGGCGCTTGTCTGAAGAAAGTCGGAATGACGTTCCAAGCGACTACGCCTCCCCAGTAGTTCAGGCTGATCAAGACCAGGCCGTAGTAGAGGAGCATGCACCCGGCAAACGAAGCGAGGAGCAATGATGAGATCGCTAATCTCATTGCTGGACCCGGGATCAGCCGGGAAACGGCGAGCCGCAGCAACACCAAGAGCGCGAGTGGTAGCGCCATCGCCATAAGGTGAGGAATGACCGCGGATGCAGGTTGGTGAAGGGCTCCTACATATGCGACCAAGAATGCGCAAGGCGCGCAGTACCATGCAGCAACATCAGCCGCGAGAGGCCAAAGGAAGCGTGGCACTGACATGGCGAGGCGGTTCGGGGACTCAGCAATATGACGAATTAGGCTGGCTGCTTGCCCGCCTGGTCAAGAATTGACGGTACAAGTGTGAGCCATCTCGCGCAAATTGGTGCCGGCGCGGAGTGCAGAGCCTGCCGCTACTCGATCCCGAGTTTCTTGATGCGATAGCGCAGTGCACGAAAGCTCATCCCGAGCAGCTTGGCGGCGGCAGTTTTGTTGTAGCGCGTCTTCTCAAGCGCCTTGATGATCGCGTCCCGCTCGATGCTCTCGAGCTGACTGCCGAGAGCCGTGCCACCGCCTAGGGAACTTGCCGCGACCGGCGGGCTCGCGTTGGCTTCCGCGATGCGGGCGCTGCCGCGCAATCTGATGTGATCGATAGCAATTGTGCCGCCGGTGCTGAGCGTCATGGCGCGCTCCAGGACGTTCTCCAGCTCACGGACGTTGCCAGGGAATGGGTATGCCTCAAGTGCATGAACTGCTTCGGCGGAAAGCTCCGGAGGGGCGGTGTTCGAGCGGCGCGCAAGACGCTCCAGAATCGCCTCGGCAATCTCCCGGATATCATCACTGCGCTCGCGCAGCGCCGGCACGCGTAGCTCGATGACGTTGATGCGATAATAGAGATCTTCGCGGAATAGGCCTTGTGCCACCAGGTCGGCGAGGTTCTTGTGGGTCGCCGACAAGATGCGCACGTCGACCGTCTCTTCCCGTGACTCGCCAACGGGGCGGACGGTTTTCTCCTGCACGACCCGCAGCAGCTTGACCTGCATATGCAGCGGCAGGTCTCCGACCTCATCGAGAAACAGCGTGCCCCCTTCCGCGCTCTGGATGAGCCCTTTCTTGTCGGCCACCGCGCCGGTGAAGCTTCCGCGCTTGTGACCGAAGAGCTCGCTCTCCATGAGCTCCGTCGGAATCGCACCGCAGTTAACCGCCACGAAGGGGCCCTCGCGGCGCGCGCCGCTCTCGTGAATAAGCCGCGCGACCAGCTCCTTGCCCGTACCGGACTCGCCGCATATATGTACCGGCGCCTGACTGCGCGCGACACGGCCGATCATGTCGCGCAACTGCTCCATCACAGGAGAGCTGCCCAACAGACGCGGTCCACGCAGGGTAGCTGCAGTCTCCTCGTCAATCGCCGTGCCGAGCTTGATGGCGCTGCCTACCAGCTTCCGAAGCACGCCGAGATCGAGCGGTTTCGATACGAAGTCGAATGCGCCCAGCTTCAGCGCCCGAACCGCTGACTCAACATTCCCGTGTGCCGTGATGACGGCTACCGGCACCTTGGTGCGGTTTTCCTGGATCCAGGCGACCAAGTCCAGCCCATCGCCGTCGGGCAAGCGCATGTCGGTCAGGCACAGGTCAAAGCGCTCGCTCTTCAGAAGCTTGCGGGCGCTACTCAGATCCGCCGCCGTGCGTGTCTTCAGGTTCATGCGGCTCAGGGTCAGGCTCACCAGCTCGAGCAGGTCCGGCTCGTCGTCTACGACGAGTACCACCGGCGCTTCGGAGACGCTGCGCGTGGCTGTCTCGCTCATTACGCCTCCCACCGGTGCGGATCGGCAAACACCAGCCTGAAGATGCTGCCACCGCCCGGGCGCGGCTCGTGCAGTAGCGTCGCCCCGTTCGCCTGCGCGAGCTCGCGGGCCAGGAAAAGGCCCAGTCCGGTGCCGCGGCCCCCGCTGTAAAACGGTTCGAAGATCCGCTCGGCGTGTTCCGGTGCCACGCCGGCGCCGCGGTCCGCGACCTCGAGGTAGGGTCGACCGTTAATGCTCATGCGGCCGTATCGTAGCTCGACCTTCTGCTCAGAGTCGCCCTGAACGGCGTGCTTGATAGCGTTCTCACACAGGTTCCAGATGATCTGCCGCAGCTGGTTCGGGTCAACCCGCACTTCGACTTCGGAGCCTTCTCCGTTAAGCGCGAGCCGCTCGCGGGGCCACTGCATGGTCTCGCAGAACTCCTCATGGAACTCCTCCGTCCACGCCGTTAGCGGCAGCCGCTCCCGCCGGGCTTCTTCGCGGCGCGACAGGCGCTGCACGTTGTCGATAATGCCGCTTACTCGCTCGGCATTGGTGCGGATGATCTGGGTGAGACGGTGGTCCTCACCCGCCAGGTTCGGCGACTCGGCGAGCAGCTGCCCGGCGTGGCTCATGGCGCCGACTGGGTTTCTAATCTCGTGTGCGATGCTGGCAGAGAGCCGTCCGAGCGCCGCGAGCTTGACCTGCTGAACTCGCTCCTCGATGAGGCTCGTGTCTTCGAGGAATATAAGCAGCGGGCCGGGGCTGAGGCTGCCGAGCGGCGCGAAATGGGCGCGGATGACCCGCGCACCGTCGGCCGCGACGAAGGTCTGTATCGCCGATGAGGCGCCTCCGGCGCTGCCCGCGCTCTGACGCCAGGACTCCAGTACAAAGAGCAGCCGGGGGCACGCCTCCCCGAGCAGGGCATCCGGATAGGCTGCCTGGTCCCCGAGGATCTGCGCGGCCGACTCGTTGATGAGCCGGATGCGATCCTGCGGGTCAACCACCAGGATGCTCTCGCGCAGGTGCTGCACGATGTACTGCGACAGCTGTGCCATGTTCGCCAGATCCAGCTCCTGCCGGCGGACGAGCGCCTCGCTCTCGCGCAGACGGTTGGCCACGGGCCACATGGCAAGCGCGATCAGAAATACCACGGCACCGAAGAAGCCGGCCGTCACATAGTCAGTAGCGGGGGCGGCGTCGGTGAGGCCCACGAACACCTGCTGCGCGAGTACCGCGATGGACGCGACCGCCGCGATCAACAGTGCGTCGCGCCGACCTGCAAGCACCGTGAGAGCCAACACCGGCAGCACCACCAGAATCGCAAGTCCGCTGGCGACGCCGCCGCTGGCATACAGGATGAACCCGATAGCCAGCGAATCCACGATGGCGTTTACCAGCGCCACAATGCGCAGGCTCGACCAGCGAAGCCGGCGGGCGATGACGAGCAGCACTGCTGCGGTGAAGTACGCGATGCAGGCTGTCAGGAACAGACGCGGGCGAGAGGTGACCAGGCCCCAGCTAGGGCCCGCAAACCTCAGCATCGCGACCAGAACCAGGGGCACCAGCAGGCGATAGAGACTCAAGAGCCCCACCACTCGCCAGGCGAGATCGCTCGGGGTCACGGACGGAGTGGCGCTGGCCGGGGCTGGAGACAAGGGTTGTTGGCGGGGCGCTGGAGAGTGACCCGACTGTAACATCTCCGCAGCGCTCGAAAATACGAAGCGCATCGCACGCCCGCGCGTGTTCGAGCATTGGCTGGCCAGCGGCAGCCATTTTCGAGGACAATGCGCCCTTTCCGCGCAAGGCCTCACAATGAATCTCCACGAATACCAGGCCAAGGACGTGTTCCGCAGCTACGGCATCGTCGTGCCTGCGGGCAAGGTCGCCGCCAGTGCCGAGGACGCCGCCGCGGCGGCGCGCGAGCTCGGTGGCGCGCTATGGGTGGTGAAGGCACAGGTGCACGCCGGTGGCCGGGGCAAGGCGGGAGGCGTGAAGCTGGCGCGCGATGCGGAAGGTGTGCGCGCCGCGGCCGCCGAGCTGCTCGGCAGACGCCTCGCCACGGCGCAGACCGGGCCGGAAGGGCTGCCTGTAGGGCAGGTGTACGTCGAGGCCGGCTCCGACATTGCACGCGAGATCTACCTCTCGCTCACTCTCAACCGCGAGCGCGGGCGCATCGCGCTGATCGCCTCCGCCAGCGGCGGCATGGACATCGAAGAGGTGGCGCACAAGACGCCGGAGAAAATTCTCGCGGTCACGGTTCATCCGGCGGCCGGGCTGCAGCCACACCAGGCGCGCGAGATCGCCTTTGGACTCGGGCTCGCCGGTTCCCAGATCGCGGAGTTCCAGGGGCTGGCTGCGGCGCTCTACCGCCTATACATCGAGAAGGATCTGAGCCTGCTCGAGGTAAACCCGCTCATCGTGACCAAGGGCGGGGCGCTCATGGCGCTCGATGCCAAGATCAACGTGGACGACAACGCGTTGTTTCGCCACCCCGAACTGGCGCAGCTGCGCGATGCCAGCCAGGAAGACCCCATGGAGCGACGCGCCAGCGAGCACGATCTCAACTACGTGTCCCTCGACGGCAACATCGCCTGCATGGTCAACGGCGCGGGCCTGGCAATGGCCACCATGGATCTGATCAAGCTGCACGGTGGACAGCCGGCGAACTTCCTTGATGTGGGAGGCGGGGCGACCAGTGAGCGCGTCACTGCGGCGTTCGAGCTCATTCTGTCCAACGCGCGCGTGCGCGCAGTGCTGGTCAACATCTTCGGCGGCATCGTGCGCTGCGACCTGATCGCCGACGGGATCATCAAGGCGGTGCAGAAGGTCGGCGTCAAGGTGCCGGTGGTGGTGCGCCTGGAAGGCACCAATGCCGATCAGGCGCGCGCGATGCTGGCCAAAAGCGGGCTGAAGATCACGGCGGCGGAGGATCTCACCGACGCCGCGCGCAAGGTCGTGGCGCTCGCCAGAAAGGGCAAGGGATGAGCATCCTGGTCAACAAGAACACCAAGGTGATCTGCCAGGGCTTCACCGGCAAGCAGGGCACATTCCACTCGCAGGCGGCGCTCGCCTACGGTACCAAGCTCGTCGGTGGGGTGACCCCGGGTCGCGGCGGCCAGACGCATCTCGAGCTGCCGGTGTTCGACACCGTGAAGGATGCGGTGCGTGAGACCGGTGCGACCGCAAGCATGATTTACGTGCCCGCCTCAGGCGCGGCGGACTCGATCCTCGAGGCGGTTGATGCGGGGATCGAGCTGTGCGTGTGCATCACCGAAGGCGTGCCGGTGAATGACATGGTGAGGGTGAAGGCGGTGCTCGCCGGTGCCGCGACGCGGCTCGTCGGTCCCAACTGTCCCGGGGTCATCACTCCCGAGGAGTGCAAGATCGGCATCATGCCCGGCTTCATCCACAAGAAAGGTACGGTCGGGATCGTGTCGCGCTCGGGGACCCTCACTTACGAGGCGGTGTTCCAGACCACGCAGCAGGGACTCGGACAGAGCACGTGCGTCGGCATCGGCGGCGATCCGGTGCGCGGCATGAACTTCATTGACGTGCTCGAGCTTTTCGAGCGCGACCCGCGCACCGAGGGGATCATCCTGGTCGGCGAGATCGGCGGCAGTGACGAGGAAGCCGCCGCGCACTACATCCGCAAGTTCGTATCCAAGCCCGTGGTGGCTTACATCGCCGGAGTGACCGCGCCGCCCGGCAAGCGCATGGGGCACGCCGGCGCAATCGTGGCCGGCGGCAAAGGCACGGCCGCGGACAAGTACGCCGCCTTGCAGGCCGCTGGCGTGCGCACGGTCAAGTCCCCCGCGGAACTCGGGTCCGCCATGGCACAGCTGCTGCGCGGTCGCCGCCCCCAGGCCGCGCCGCGCACCCCCACGCGGGCCGCCAAGGCCCCGGCCCGCCGGACCAAGGCCGAGCGCAGCCAGCGCAAGAGCGGCGCCGCGCGCCGCGCCACCGGCAGCCGCGCGGGGCGCACGCGCCGGGGCAGAGGGCGTTGAGTCGTGAAACAATAGTCCCCACGTAGTAGAAGAGCCGCGCTCTGGCATTCGCGCATCAGCGGTGGCGCGTACATGAGTGACTCCCTGAAGATCGCGCTGGCCCAGGTGAACCTGCTCGTCGGTGACGTGCAGGGCAATGCCACGCGCGTGATCGAGTTCGCGCACCGCGCGCGCGCGACTCACGCGGCGGACCTGGTGCTGTTTCCCGAGCTCACGCTATCCGGCTATCCCCCCGAGGATCTGCTGTTCCACCGCGGCTTCCGGCGCCAGGTCGAAGCGGGGCTGGCGCGCTTGCGCGGCGAGGTCCGCGACGTAGCGGTCATGGTGGGCTTCCCGGAGTACACGAGCGCCGGGATCCACAACTCCGCGGCCCTGATCGCAGGCGGTGACATCGCGGCGATCCACCGCAAGGCGATGCTCCCCAACTACAAGGTCTTCGACGAGAAACGCTACTTCCAGCCCGGCACGCAACCGACCGTGGTGCAGATCGCAGGGTTTCGGGTGGGACTGCTGGTGTGTGAGGACATCTGGGGGCCGGAGAGCGCGCAGCTGGCCCGCGGCGCGGGCGCACAGCTGTTGGCGGTCATCAATGCCTCGCCGTATGAGATCCACAAGCAGCGCGAGCGCGAGGACATCGCGCGCGCCCGTGCCCGCGACGTCGGCCTGCCGCTCGCGTACGTCAATCTGATCGGCGGGCAGGATGAGTTGGTGTTCGATGGCAACTCCTTCGTCATGGATGGGCGCGGGGAGGTCGTGATGCGCGCGCCGGCCTTCGAGGAAGGGACCTATCTGGCGCAATTCACCCGCGGCCCGGATGGAAGGGTCACCGCGCACTCAGGCTCGGTGGCACCGGAGCTCAGCGACGAGGCGAGCGTGTACTCAGCGCTGGTGCTGGGCGTGCGCGACTACGTGCACAAGCACGGGTTTCCTGGCGTGGTCATGGGCCTCTCCGGCGGCATCGATTCCGCACTTACGCTGGCCATCGCCGTCGATGCGTTGGGCCCTGATCGGGTGCAGGCCGTCATGATGCCCTCGCGCTACACCTCGGCCATGAGCGTCGACGACGCACGCGAGCAGGCGCGCACGCTCGGCGTGAAGTACAGCGTGCTATCCATCGAGGTGATGTTCGAGGCGACGCTCGCGACCCTCAAGGAGGAGTTCGCCGGCCGGCCCGCGGATGCGGCCGAAGAAAATATCCAGTCGCGCTGCCGGATGCTGCTGCTCATGGGACTGTCCAACAAGACCGGACGCATGCTGCTCACCACCGGCAACAAGAGCGAAATGGCGGTCGGCTACGCGACCCTGTACGGAGACATGGCTGGGGGCTTTGCGCCCATCAAGGACTGCAGCAAGCTGCTGGTGTACCGCCTGGCCAAGTACCGCAATTCGCTGTCGTCGGTCATCCCGCAGCGAGTGATCGAGCGCGCACCGTCGGCGGAGCTGCGGCACGACCAGAAGGACTCCGATTCACTACCGCCTTATGAGGTGCTCGATCCGATCCTGGAGGCCTTCATCGAGGAGGACCTGTCGGTCGACGAGATCGAGGCGCGCGGCTTCGACCGCGCCACCATCGGCCGGGTGCTCGATCTGGTGAAGCGCAACGAGTACAAGCGCCGGCAGGCGCCCCCGGGGGTGCGTGTCAGCCGCCGCGCCTTCGGGCGCGACTGGCGCTATCCGATCACGAGCGGCTATCGGCGCTGACTAAAGGTGTCACGCTCATTCGCGGACCACGAAACGGCGCCTACCAGAACTGCCACCACGACTTCTTGACCTCCGCCTCGGAGGCGTACACCCCGGCCTTGTAGTTGAAGGCGTACACGTCGCGGCTCTGCCCGGCGAGCGCTTGGAGGTTCAGCTTGTCGTAGCACTGGATCAGGATCTTCAGCGCATCCTGGACCGCCGGAGCGCCGTCGTACTGCTCGATCGCGCCTTTGGCGCGCTGGGCGGCGGCGATGTAAGCGCCACGCTTCAGGTAGTAGCGGGCAACGTAGACTTCGTAGCTCGCCAGGCGATCGCGCAGGTACACCATACGCTTCAGCGAGTCGTGCGCGTAGTCGCTCTTGGGGTACTGCTCGACCACCGTCTTGAAGGCGGCGAAGGACTTGCGTGCCGTGCTCGGCGGCCTTTTGGCGAGATCGGCATGGAACAGCCCCTCGATCGCGTTGGGGGTGCGCTCAAAGTCGACCAGCCCCTTGATGTAGTAGGCGTAATCCACCCGCGGATGCGTCGGGTTCTCGCGGATGAAGGTATCCGCCGCATCGGTGGCCGATTCCTTTTCCCCGGACCGGTAATATGCATAGATGAGGTCGAGGCGCGCTTGGCGTGCCTCGTCGGTGAAGGGGAAGCGTGCCGTCAGCTGCTCGTAGTTCTTGATGGCGCCATTGAAGTCGTACGACTTGAGGGCCTTGTGGGCCTTAGTGTAGAGCTCCTGGGGGGTGACTTTCTTATCCTCGCGGGTGCGGTGCGCATGGCACCCTGCGATTCCGAGCAGAGCGATACACAGCGCGACCATGCCGCCGCGCATCGGACCGGACAACCACATCTGGAGAGGACCCCTCTTTGGCTTCGCGTCGTACAAGGGCGGCAAGTATAGCGAATCCAGCACCTCGGACCGCCGCGGCCGGGGCAGAGTTCCGCTCGCACGCACTCACCCTGCCCGGGGAGGCCGCGGGGCTGCGCTTCGACCAGGCCCTGGCCCGCGCGCTGCCGCAGTACTCCCGGGCGCGGCTGAAGGCCTGGATCGATGACGGGGCGGTCCAGGTCGATGGCCGGGCGCTACGCGCCAAGGACAAGGTGCTCGGGGGCGAGCAGGTGCGCATCGACGCACGGCTGCCGGTGGAAGAGCGCGTGGCCCCCGAGGCCATGCCGCTCCAGGTGGTGTTCAAGGACCGCTCGTTGCTGGTCATCGACAAGCCCGCGGGCCTCGTGGTGCATCCCGGTGCGGGTAACGCGCGCCACACGCTCCAGAACGCGTTGCTGGCACTCGATCCCCGGCTCGCGCTCGTGCCGCGGGCCGGGCTCGTGCACCGCCTCGATAAGGACACCAGCGGGCTGCTGGTCGTGGCGCGTACGCCGGAGGCGCACACGGCGCTGGTCGCGCAAATGGCCCAACGCGAGATCGTGCGCGAGTACCTGGCGTTGTGCACCGGCGTGATGAGCGGCGGCGGTACGGTGGATGAGCCGATAGGCCGGCACCGTACGCAGCGCACGCGCATGGCGGTGCGCGCCGCCGGTCGGCCTGCGGTCACGCACTACCGCATCGCGCGGCGGTTTAGGACGCACACCCTGGTACGGGTGACGCTCGAGACCGGGCGCACGCACCAGATTCGCGTGCACCTGGCGCACATCGGCTATCCGATCGTGGGCGACCCGATCTATGGCGGCCGGCGCCGCGTGCCTGCGGGCTGCAGTGCGCAGCTGGCGCAGGTGCTGCGCAGCTTTCCGCGCCAGGCGCTGCACGCCGCGCGCCTCGGCCTCACCCATCCCATGACCGGGCGTGAGTGTCACTGGGAGGCGCCCCTGCCGAGCGACATGCAGCAACTGCTAGCCGCGCTCGAGGCGGACACGTGAGCGCCGGGGTAGCGCAGGCGCCACTTGAGGTGCTTACTCCCGCATGGCCGGCGCCCGAGGGCGTACGGGCGACGTTTACACTGCGCGCAGGCGGGGTCAGCTCAGGTCCTTACGCCTCGCTCAACGTCGGAGCGCACGTGGGCGACGATCCCGCCGCGGTCGCAGAGAACCGGCGCCGCGTGCGTGCGCACCTGTCGTTGCCGGCGGAGCCGGCGTGGGTCGAGCAGGTGCACGGCATCGGCGTTCTCGAGCTCGATGCCACGGCGTCCGCCGGTTGCGCAGATGCGCTGATTGCGCGTGGCCCCGGCCGCGTATGCGTCGTCCAGGTGGCCGACTGCCTGCCGGTACTGTTTGCCGCGCGCGACGGATCGGCGGTGGCCGCCGCGCACGCCGGCTGGCGCGGGCTCGCTGCGGGGGTGTTGGATGCCACGGTGCAGCGACTCGGTATCGATCCGCAGTCGCTCCTTGCATGGTTGGGACCCGCGATCGGGGTGCGCCACTTCGAGGTGGGCAATGAAGTGCGTGCGGCCTTCACGGCGCAGGATGCTGGCGCATCCGCAGCGTTCGCCGCCAACTCGCGGGGCCGCTGGCAGTGCGATCTCACGGCGCTGGCCAAGCGACGACTCGCGGCGCTCGGTGTCCATGCCATATGGGGCGGGGAGTGGTGCACCTACGCGGATAGGGCCCGCTTCTTCTCCTACCGGCGCGACGGGCAATGCGGGCGCATGGCGGCGCTCATCTGGCTTGTGTGAGGCTCGACCCCCACGAGGGGCGTGCTAGGATCCATTTTGGTCGCACCATAACAACCTGACTCCCGTGCCGCTGCTCCTGTGGATCGTCGTGTTCGCCGCGTTTGGCGGCATCGCCAGTGCCGCCTTGGCGATCGTGTTCCTGTGGATCCCTGAGGAGAGAAGCGCGCGTATCCTGCCGCACTTCGTGAGTTTCGCCACCGGGGCGCTGCTGGGTGCGGCGCTGCTGGCCCTCCTGCCGGAGGCGATGGAGGGAGCAGGAGCCGCGGGTGCGCATGGCATTGGGTGGACGCTGGTGTTGGGACTCGGCGTGTTCTTCGTCATCGAGAAGCTGGTGCTCTGGTGGCACGCGCATGCGCATAATGGCTCGGTAAGCGCGCGCTCCTGTCCGCAGCATGCCGACGACCCTCCGCGTAATCATCATCAGGGGCAAGCTGGGCACCGCGGCCACGTTCACGCCCGCGATCACGCCTCGGGCGTGCTGGTACTAGTCGGCGACAGTCTCCACAACGCCCTCGACGGGGTGCTGATCGCGGCGGCATTCCTCACCAACGTGCCGCTCGGGCTGGTGACGACGTTCGCGGTCGCCGCGCACGAGATTCCGCACCGTGTCGGAGACTTCGCGATCCTGGTACAGGCCGGGCTGTCGCGCCAGCGGGCTTTCTTTCTCAATCTCGCCACGGGCGTCGCCTCGATCATCGGAGCGATCGTCGCGTATCTGGGGCTGCGCGGCATGCTCGGGGCGCTGCCGTACGCGCTCGCCTTCGCGGCCGCGGGTTTCCTCTATATCGCGGTCGCGGGTCTCATTCCGGGGCTGCACCGCCGTGCCGATCCACGCACCAGCGCCGTGCAGGTGCTGTTCATCAGCATGGGAATTGCAGTCATCGGCTGGGCCGAGCGCCTTACAGCCCACTGAGCGAAGCCGCTGGAGAGAGTGTGATGTCTCTCACCAATAGCGTGGCCGGGGCAAGCCGCATCTCCGCAGATGGATTAACATTTAACGTAATAGTCCAGATGATCGCGTTCTGCTCACCATGTTCAACTGGTTGAATGCTCGCGAAGCCACCGAAGTGGGCGTGGCCATGGCTGATGACTTCGTGCTGCAGAGTGCCTCGGCTTCGGGTGGACGCAGCAAGGATCGGGCACACGGCCCGCAGGGCAACGATCTGCAGAAGCTTCTGCAGAAATTCCTGCAGCGCGTCGATCGGGATGCCCGACCCCTGAAACTCAACATCTTCAAACGCGCCAAGCTTGCCAACTCATTCAAGTGGAGGCTGCTCGAGAAAGGCGTCGACCGCGAGATGGCTGATGAGTTGACCAACGCGCTGCTGATGCGCTTGTCAGCCAAGCCTGGCAGCCAGCCGGCCACAGCTCTCGCTGCCGGGTCGTCGAATCGGCGCACCGCCAACAGCGCCCAGGCGCTGCTGGCCAGCGGCAACGAGTGCATGACTCGCGGTGCCTATGCGGACGCTGTAGCCTGCTACGAGGAGCTTCTGACTGTCTTCCCGCGCGATAGCGCTGCGCACAACAGCCTCGGCGCGGCGCTTTGCAGGTTGGGTCGGTACAAGGAAGCAGAGGCCGTTTTTCGCCGCGCGATCGGGATTCGTGCTAACGACCCCGACGCACACTGTAACCTCGGAACAGTGCTGACATGGATGGGTCGATTTGCGGAAGCTGAGACACCCTTACGTCGCGCGCTGAAACTGAAGCCAACATACGTGGAGGCACAGGCGGGCTTGGGCGGGGCACTGGCACGCCTAGGGCGCCTCGGCGAAGCGCGGGCGCTTTTTGAAAAAGCCCTCCGGATCGCGCCTCGCAACGTGGACGCGCTGATCGGACTTGGGCAGATCGCAGGGTCGGAGGGGAAGTTCGCCGAGGCCGAGGAGCTGTTTAAGCGAGCCCTGCAGGTTGACCCGAAGATTCCGGCGGCTTGGGCAGGCCTTGTCAGTCTGCGCAAGATGTCCCCGGCCGACAGCGCATGGCTCAAAGGTGCCGAGGAGACAGCCGCAAGCCCGCTCCCGCCCGTGCACGAAACGAGCATCCATTACGCGATCGGCAAGTACTACGACGACACCGGCGACTACACACGCGCATTTAAGAGTTATCGACGCGCCAACGAACTGCAGAAACTGATAGCCGAACCCTACAACGGCGAGTCGCACACTCGCTTCGTCGACGATCTGATCCGCATTTACACCCGGGAGGCGCTGGCGCCGCCGTACACCGGCGCCTCGGACTCTGCGGTGCCGGTGTTGGTCGTAGGCATGGCGCGATCGGGCACAACGCTCGTCGAGCAGATCATCGCATCTCACCCTGCATGCAAGTCAGCCGGCGAAATCGACTTTTGGAATGGCGCTCTGCGCAAGCACGCAAATGCCGTGCGGACAGAGCCGCTCGGTGAGCCCCTCAAGAGAAAGCTAGCCGCGGCCTACTTGCGCGTCCTCGAGGAGCGTGCCGGCGAGGCGCCGCGCATCGTTGACAAGACTCCGCAAAATTCGGATTTCTTAGGCCTGATTCACACGATCTTCCCGAAGGCGCGGATGATCTACCTGCAGCGCGACCCGATCGACACCTGCCTGTCCTGCTATTTCCAGCAGTTCTCCGCGGTTCTGAACTACACCATGGACCTCTCGGATCTTGCCCACTACTACCGCGAGCATGCGCGCCTGGTGAAATACTGGAGAAGCGTTCTACCGCCCGAGACGCTGCTGTTTGTACCTTACGCGGAGCTGATCGCCGACCAAGAGAAGTGGACTCGCATCATCATCGATTTCCTTGGGCTCGAGTGGGATCCCCGATGCCTGCAGTTTCACGAGACGGGCCGGGCTATCCTGACCGCCAGCTTCTGGCAGGCCCGTCAAAAGATCTATAGCCACTCAGTTGGCCGTTGGCGCAAGTACGAGAAATTCATCGGCCCGCTGCTCGGCCTACGCGAGCTCGCTCCGTGAACCTTCAGCCTGCCCTCGGAGCGCAGGCGCGCTGCTGAGGACCTGGAGTATCCTGTCCACCTGCGGCGGACAGGCAGGGCGCAGCCGCTTGAATCGAGGCGGTTTGCCCCCACAAAGCAGCCACCCCAACAAGGTCCTGAGGCATGCGCACGGATAAGCTCACCAGCCGGTTTCAGCAGGCGCTGGCCGACGCCCAATCCCTGGCCGTCGGTCGCGATCACCAGGCGCTCGAGCCCGCCCACGTCCTGCTGGCGATGCTGGACGGATCGGGAGGCTCGGTGCGTCCGCTGCTCATGAAAGCCGGCGCCGACGTCAACAAGCTGCGCGCCGGGCTTCTGACGATTCTCGACGGGCTGCCGCGGGTCGAAGGCACCCCCGGGGAAGTGCATGTCTCCAACGATCTGAACCGCATCCTCAACGTCACCGACAAGCTCGCGCAGCAGCGCGGCGACCAGTACATCTCGAGCGAGCTGTTCGTACTGGCCGCGTTCGAGGACCGCGCGCTCGCCAAGCTCCTCAAGGAAGCCGGCGTCGTGAAGGGCGCGGTCGAGAAGGCGATCGAGGAAGTGCGCGGCGGGGAGAAGGTCCAGGATCCCAACGCGGAAGAGAGCCGTCAGGCGCTCGAGAAGTACACCATCGACCTGACCGCGCGTGCCTCGGCCGGCAAGCTCGACCCGGTGATCGGCCGCGACGACGAGATCCGCCGCACCATCCAGGTGCTCGCGCGGCGCACCAAGAACAACCCGGTGCTGATCGGCGAGCCCGGGGTGGGCAAGACCGCGATCGTCGAAGGGCTGGCGCAGCGCATCGTCAACGGCGAGGTGCCCGAGGGACTCAAGAACAAGCGCATCCTGGCGCTCGATATGGGCTCGCTGATCGCGGGCGCCAAGTTCCGCGGCGAGTTCGAGGAGCGCCTGAAGGGCGTGCTGAATGATCTCGCCAAGCAGGAAGGCCAGATCATCCTGTTCATCGACGAGCTGCATACCATGGTCGGCGCCGGCAAGGCCGAAGGCGCCATGGATGCCGGCAACATGCTCAAGCCCGCGCTCGCCCGCGGCGAGCTGCACTGCGTGGGTGCGACCACGCTCGATGAGTACCGCAAGTACCTCGAGAAGGATGCCGCTCTCGAGCGGCGCTTCCAGAAAGTGCTGGTGGATGAGCCCTCGGTGGAGGACACCATCGCAATCCTGCGCGGCCTGCAGGAGCGCTACGAAGTGCACCACAAGGTGGAGATCACCGATCCGGCCATCGTGGCGGCCGCCACGCTCTCGCACCGCTACATCAGCGACCGCCAGCTTCCCGACAAGGCCATCGACCTGATCGATGAGGCGGCGGCGCGCATCCGCATGGAGATCGACTCCAAGCCCGAGGCACTCGACAAGCTCGAGCGGAGGATCATCCAGCTGAAGATCGAGCAGGAGGCACTCAGGAAGGAGAAGGACGAGGCCTCGCGCAAGCGCCTCACCACCCTCGAGGCCACGCTCGCCACGCTCAACAAGGAGTACGCGGACCTCGAGGAGGTATGGAAGTCCGAGAAGGCAGCGCTGCAGGGCACCGCACAGGTTCGCGAGGAGCTCGACCGTACGCGCCTGGAGCTCGATGCGGCGCGCCGCGCCGGCAACCTCGGGCGCATGGCAGAGCTGCAGTACGGCAAGATTCCCGAGCTCGAGAAGCGTCTGGCTGCCGCGCAGGCGGCCGAGGACCAGGCCCCGACGCTGGTGCGCAACAAGGTGACCGAGGAGGAGATCGCGGAAGTGGTCTCCAAGTGGACCGGCATCCCGGTCTCGAAGATGCTGCAGGGCGAGAAGGAGAAGCTGCTGCACATGGAAGACGCGCTCGCCCGGCGCGTCGTCGGGCAGGACGAGGCGCTGCGCATCGTCTCGAATGCCATCCGCCGCTCGCGTGCCGGGCTCGCCGACCCGCGCCGCCCCAACGGCTCGTTCCTGTTCTTAGGCCCCACCGGTGTCGGCAAGACCGAGCTGTGCAAGGCGCTCGCGGAGTTCCTGTTCGACACCGAGGATGCGCTGGTCCGCATCGACATGTCGGAGTTCATGGAAAAGCACTCCGTGGCGCGCCTGATCGGCGCGCCCCCCGGCTACGTCGGCTACGAGGAGGGCGGCTACCTCACCGAGGCGGTGCGCCGCCGGCCCTATTCTGTGATCCTGCTCGATGAGGTGGAGAAGGCACACCCGGACGTGTTCAACGTGCTGCTGCAGGTGCTGGATGACGGCCGGCTCACCGACGGCCAGGGCCGCACGGTCGACTTCCGCAACACGGTCATCATCATGACCTCCAACCTCGGCTCGCAGGTCATCCAGGAGTATTCGAGCGAGAAGGACTACGCGAAGATGAAGAGCGCGGTCATGGAGATCGTGCAGCAGAGTTTCCGGCCGGAGTTCATCAACCGCATCGACGACATCGTGGTGTTCCACTCGCTCGGCACGCGCCAGATCCGCGCCATCGTCGACATCCAGCTCACGTACCTGAAGAAGCGCCTCGTCGAGCGCAACATGGACCTGACGCTTGATGATGCGGCGCGCGATCTGCTGGGGGAAGCCGGGTTCGACCCGGTGTACGGGGCGCGCCCGCTCAAGCGCGCCATCCAGCAGCAGATCGAAAATCCCCTGGCGCAGAAGATCCTGCAGGGCGAGTTCGTCCCCGGCGATCGCATCCGCGTCGGGGTGCGCGACGGGGCGCTCACCTTCTCCAAGGTCGAGGAGCGCAAGGCCGCGCGCGCCTGAGCGCCGCCGGCGCCGGGCTGCGGCGGCGCGGCTCCGTTATACTCACGCTTGAAGCAACGGGCTGATTCCAACAATGCCGTTCTACGAATACGAGTGCCGGGCCTGTAAGTTCTACACCGAGGTCATGCAGAAGATCTCGGATGCGCCGCTTACCAAGTGCCCCTCGTGTGGCAAGAAGAGCCTGAAGAAGCTGGTCTCGGCGCCGGTGTTCCGCCTGAAGGGCGCTGGCTGGTACGAGACCGACTTCAAGTCCGACAAGGAGAACAAACGCAACCTCCTGGGCGCGGACAAGGAGGAAGCCAAGGCCGACAGCAAGCCCGAAGCTAAGGAGGGCAAGGCCGAGCCGAAGGAGAGCAAGGAGGCGGCCAAGCCCGCAGAATCGAAGCCCGCCGCGGCCGCGGCGGCGGATTCCACCCCCCGCACGCGCCGCATCAGCCTCGCTGGCAAGGGGTCGCGCGTGGCGCGCAAGCCGGTGCGCTCCGGCCGCGGCCGGGGCGCGCGGCGGGGACGGCGTTAACGCATGAACGGCGGCCTGCGCAAGTGGCCGCTGCGGCGCTACCTGGTCGCCGGCGTGCTCGTATGGCTGCCGATCCTGGCGACCGTGTGGGTGCTGTCGGTGATGCTGCACCTGATGGACCGCACGCTGGTGCTGGTGCCGCCCGCCTGGCGGCCCGAGCGGCTGGTGGGCTTTCAGATCCCGGGCGTCGGGCTCCTCTTCGCGCTGGTGCTGCTGCTGCTCACCGGGCTGCTGGTGACCAACCTCTTCGGGCGGCGGCTGATCCTCTGGGGCGAGGAGCTGGTGAACCGCATTCCGGTGGTGCGCACCGTGTACGGCGGGGTCAAGAGCTTCGCCGAGAGCGTGCTGTCGCAGTCGAACTCGTTCCGCAAGGTGGTGATGATCGAGTATCCGCGCACCGGCATCTGGAGCCTCGGGTTCCTCACCGCGGAGGACGTCCCGGAGGTGAGCGAGAAGCTCGGCGAGCTGCACGCCGCCGTATACATCTCCGCGGCGTTGAACGCGACCGCGGGCTATCTGGTCATCGTGCCGCGCCGCCAGGTGGTGGAGCTCGACATGTCGGTCGATGCCGCCATGAAGATGATCATCACCTGCGGGGTGGTGGTGCCGCCTGCGGAAGTCCCGAAGGCGCACCTGTCCAAGCCCGCCGCCTGAGGGCGGCTTCTTGCGCCATGAAGGCCATGCGTCTCATCGCCACCGGCGTCCCGCTCGAGGCGCGCGAGCTCGCCCTGCCTGCGCCGGCGGGTGAGCAGATCCTGATCCGCGTCGCGGCCTGCGGAGTGTGCCGCACCGACCTGCACGTGGCGGACGGTGAGCTGCCGGACATCCGCTGCCCGGTAACGCCCGGTCACGAGGTGGTGGGAACCGTCGTGGCCGCCGGAGAGCAGGTCACGCGCTTCCGGCCCGGCGACCGGGTGGGGGTGCCCTGGCTTGGCCACACCTGCGGGGTGTGCGAGTACTGCCGCTCCGGCCACGAGAATCTCTGCCCGCAGGCGCGCTTCACCGGTTACACCCTGGACGGCGGCTATGCCCAGGAACTGCTGGCCGATGCGCGCTACTGCCTGCCGCTGCCTGCGCACACGGCGGCGGCCGAGCTGGCACCGCTTCTGTGCGCGGGGCTGATCGGCTACCGTGCCTACCGCGCGGCCGGTTCTGCCGCTCGGCTCGGGCTCTACGGCTTCGGCGCCGCCGCGCACCTGCTCGCGCAGGTGGCACGGCACGAGGGCCGGCGCGTGTTCGCCTTCACCCGTCCGGGGGACGAGCGCGCTCAGCATTTCGCGCGGGAGCTGGGCGCGGAATGGGCGGGGGCCTCGGATGTGCGAGCGCCCGAGCCGCTCGACGCGGCCATCCTGTTCGCGCCCGTCGGCGCCCTGGTGCCGGCGGCCCTGGAGGCGGTGCGTCCCGGGGGCCGCGTGGTGTGCGCCGGCATCCACATGAGCGACATCCCGCGTTTCCCCTATCGCCTGCTGTGGGGCGAGCGCTCGGTGAGTTCCGTGGCCAACCTCACCCGCGCCGACGGGGAGCAGTTCATGGCCCTGGCCGCGCGCCTGAAGCTCAGGGCGACCGTGGAGCGCTTCGCCCTCGAGGAGGCGAATACCGCCCTCGAGCGGCTGCGCGGCGGCACGCTGGAAGGCGCGGCGGTGCTGGAAATGCCCGGCAATTGAGCTTCGGTTGCGGGACCCGCGGGGCGTCCGTAACATCGCGCGCCTCATGCGCTCACATTACTGCGGACAGGTCGACGACAAGCTCCTCGGCCAAGAGGTCACGGTCGCCGGCTGGGTGCATAGCCGGCGCGACCACGGCGGGGTCATCTTCGTCGACCTGCGCGACCGCGAGGGGCTGCTGCAGATCGTGTTCGACCCCGATGCGGCGGCGGTCTTCCGTGAAGCCGAGCGGCTGCGCAACGAGTTCGTCGTGCGGGTCACCGGCAAAGTGCGCGCGCGACCCGCCGGCACGGTCAACGCCAACCTCGCCTCCGGAGGCGTCGAGCTCCTGGCCCGCGAGCTGGAGCTTCTGAACCGCTCCGAGCCGCTGCCCTTTCAGCTCGATGAGCAGGTGGGCGAGGAGGTGCGGCTGCGCTATCGCTACCTGGACCTGCGCCGCGAGGTCATGAACCAGCGCATGCGGCTGCGTCACCGCATTACGCGCGCGATGCGCGCGTATCTGGACGCCAACGGCTTCGTCGACATCGAGACGCCGATGCTCACCAAGGCGACCCCCGAGGGTGCGCGCGATTACCTGGTGCCGAGCCGCACCCATCCCGGCAAGTTTTTCGCGCTGCCGCAGTCGCCGCAGATTTTCAAGCAGCTGCTGATGATTGCCGGCTTCGACCGCTACTACCAGATCGTGCGTTGCTTCCGCGACGAGGACCTGCGCGCCGACCGCCAGCCGGAGTTCACGCAGCTCGACGTCGAGACCTCATTCCTGTCCCAGCAACAGATCATGGGGCTGATGGAGGGCCTGGTGCGGCACTTCTTCCGTGAGGTGCTGGATGCGGCGCTGCCCGACCCGTTCCCGCGCATGACTCACGAGCAGGCCCTGCGCCGCTACGGCTCGGACAAGCCCGACCTGCGCATTCCGCTCGAGCTCACCGACGTTGCGGACCTCGTCAAGGACTGCGACTTCAAGGTGTTCGCCACGCCCGCCAAGGATCCGCGCGGCCGCGTGGCGGCGCTGCGAGTGCCGGGCGGCGGCGCGCTGCCGCGCTCGGCGATCGATGAGTGCACCGCGTTCGTGGCGCGCTACCGCGCCAAGGGCCTCGCCTACATCAAGGTGAACGAGGCCGGGCGCGGGCGCGACGGGCTGCAGTCGCCGATCGTCAAGTTCCTGAGCGATGCGGCGCTCACGGGCATCCTCGAGCGCACCGGGGCCGCCGACAACGATCTCATCTTCTTCGGCGCGGACCAGGCGAAGGTAGTCAACGATTCCCTCGGTGCGCTGCGCCTGAAGATCGGCCAGGACCTGAAGCTGCAGCAGGAGGGCTGGCGGCCGCTGTGGGTGGTCGACTTCCCGATGTTCGAGTGGGATGCCGAGGAGAAGCGCTGGGTGGCGATGCACCATCCGTTCACGGCGCCGCAGAACGACGATTCGGCGGCACTGCGCGCCGCCCCGGCCGCAGCCCTAGCCAAGGCCTACGACATGGTGCTGAACGGCTCAGAGATCGGCGGCGGCTCGGTGCGCATCCACCGCCAGGAGATGCAGTCGACGGTGTTCGACCTGGTCGGCATCGAGCCCGGGGAGGCGCACAAGAAGTTCGGCTTCCTGCTCGATGCGCTGCGCTTCGGCGCGCCGCCCCACGGCGGCATCGCCTTCGGGCTCGACCGGCTCGCCATGCTCATGGCCGGCGCCGACAGCATCCGCGAGGTGATCGCGTTCCCCAAGACGCAGACCGCCGCCGACCTGCTCACCGATGCGCCCACCGAGGTGAGCGAGGCGCAGCTGCGCGAGCTGCACGTGCGCGTGCGCGTGCCGCAGCCTTGAGAGCGGCCGCCCGCGCGCTGCGCAGCCCCTGAAAGCCCATGGCCCACGTCGTCTTCGTGCACGGCCTGTGGATGCCAGGCGACGAGTCCCTGATCCTGCGCCGCCGCCTGGCGCAGGAGTTCTCGCTCACGCTGCTGCCGTTGCGCTACTCGGCCTCGCACTCCACCATGGAGGCGATCACCGAGCGGCTCGATGGCCTGGTGCGCGAGCTCTCCGGGGCGGAGGTGCACCTCGTCGGCCACAGCCTCGGGGGTCTCGTCATCCATCGCTTCCTCGAGCGCTTCCCGGAGCAGCCGCCGGGCAGGGTGGTGTTCCTCGGCACGCCCTGCGTCGCGAGCCGCGCGGCGCAGCGGGCCGCGCGCTTCGCGCCGATCGTGCACCTCATGGGGCAGGCGGTCGCGGCGGAGCTTATCCAGCCGCACGAGCGGCGCTGGACGCACCGGCGGCCGCTCGGGGTGGTGGCCGGCTCGCAGCCACTCGGCGTCGGGCAGTTCCTCGCTTCCTTCGAGGAGGACAACGACGGTACGGTGGCGGTGAGCGAGACGCGCATGCCGGGCGCGAGCGATCACGTCGTGCTGCCGGTGAGCCACCTCGGGATGCTGATGTCCCCGCGCGTGGCGCGCGAGACCGGGCTGTTCCTGACCCAGGGGCGCTTCTCGCTGCGCTGAGGCGGCAGCCGCTCAGCGGCGCTCGTCGAGCAGTCGCCTGAGGGTATAGAGGGCTTCGAGCGCGGCCTTTGGGGACAGCTCGTCCGGGTTAATGGCCTCGAGCGCCTGGCGCAGCGCATCGGGAACCGGCTCCGGCATCGGGCGCCGGGGCGACGCCCCGAACAGCGGCAGCTCGGGCTGCCGTGCGCCCGCTCCGGCGAGCGCGAGCCGCGCGTGCTCGCGCTCGGACTCGAGCTGCTCGAGGTAGGCACGCGCTGCCGCAATGACGGCCCGCGGCACCCCGGCGAGCTGCGCTACCTGCAGGCCGTAGCTGCGGTTCGCCGGACCGTCCTTGACCGCGTGCAGGAACACGATGCCCTCGCCATGCTCGGTCGCGTCCAGGTGCACGTTGGCGCACCCCTCGACCTCGCCGGCGAGGGTCGTGAGCTCGAAGTAGTGCGTGGCGAAGAGCGTGAAGGCGCGCACCCGGGTGGCGATGTCGCGCGCCATCGCCCAGGCGAGCGACAGCCCGTCGAAGGTGCTGGTGCCGCGGCCGATCTCATCGAGCAGGATGAGGCTCGTCGCGGTGGCGTTGTGCAGGATGTTCGCCGCCTCGGTCATCTCCACCATGAAGGTCGAACGGCCGCCGGCCAGGTCGTCCGCCGCGCCGATGCGGGTGAAGATGCGATCGAGGGGTCCGAGTACCGCCCGCGCGGCGGGTACGTAGCTGCCGATGTGCGCCAGCAGCGCGATGAGCGCCGCCTGGCGCATGTAGGTGGATTTGCCGCCCATGTTGGGGCCGGTGATGATGAGCATGCGCCGCTCGGCGCTCAGCCGCAGGTCGTTCGGCACGAACGGCGCATCCGCGAAGCGCTCCACCACCGGGTGGCGCCCGCCTTCGATGCTGAGGCGCGCCTCGGCGGTCAGCTCGGGCGCGGTCCATTCGAGCGTGCGGGCGCGCTCGGCGAGGGCGGCCAGCGCATCGGTCTCGGCCAGCGCGCTCGCGGTGCTCTGCAGGGGACCTAAGGTATCGATGAGCTGCGTCAGCACCTCCTCGTACAGCTGCCGCTCGCGCGCCAGCGCCTTGTCGCGCGCGCCGAGCACGCGGTCCTCGAAGCTCTTGAGCTCCTCGGTGATGAAGCGCTCGGCGGACTTCACCGTCTGGCGCCGCACGTAGTCCTTCGGCACGCGCTCGGCGTCGCGCCGCGACACCTCGATGAAGAATCCCTGCACGCGGTTGTAGCCGAGCTTGAGGGCGGCAAGCCCGGTGCGCTCGCGCTCGCGCCGCTCGAGCTCCAGGAGGAACTCATCCGTATGGGTGGCGATGCGGCGCAGCTCGTCGAGCTCCGCATCGTAGCCGGCCTCGATCACATCGCCGTCACGCACCAGCGTGGCGGGCTCCGCGGCGATGGCCGCGCTCAAGAGCGCCGCCACCTCGGCGTGCTCGGCGGTGCGCACCCGCAGCTCCCGAAGCAGCGGCGAGTCGAGCGGGGCGAGGGCGGCACGCACCGAGGGCAGGGCGTGCAGCGCGACGCGCAGCTGGGTGAGGTCGCGGGGACGGGCCGAGCGCAGCGCGACGCGCGCGAGGATCCGCTCCACGTCCCCGATGCTCGCCAGCGCCGCGCGCACCGCGGTGAAGGCGCGCGCGTCGGCGAGCGCGCCGATGGCGTGGTGGCGCTGCCGCAGCACGCCGTGGCTGGTCAGGGGCCGGTTCAACCAGCGCCGCAGCTGCCGCGAGCCCATCGCGGTCACGCAACTGTCGATGACCGCGAGCAGCGTCGCGTCCTCGTTGCCGGTGAGGCTCACATCGAGCTCCAGGTTGCGGCGCGTCGCGGCATCGAGCATCAGCGCGTCGCCGCGCTCCTCAACGCGCAGCGCGCGGATGTGCGGTAGCGCCGATTTCTGGGTGTCGCGCACGTACTGCAGCAGCGCGCCGGCGGCGCGGATGGCGAGCGGCAGCTCGTCGGCGCCGAAGCCTTTGAGATCGAGCGTGCCCAGCTGGTCGGTGAGCAGGCGCGAGGCGCTCGCCAGCTCGAAGTGCCACGGCGGCCGGGTTCGCACGGCGGTTCCGGCCCGTGAGAGCTCCTCGAGCGCATCCCCTTCCGAGAGCAGCAGCTCTGCGGGCTTCAGGCGCTCGAGCTCCGCGGCGAGCGCGGCGCGGCCCTCGCTCTGCAGCACCGTGAAGCGCCCGGCCGCCAGATCGAGCCACGCCATGCCGAAGCGCGCGCCGTCGCGGACGATGGCGGCGACCAGGGTGTCGGCGCGCTCGTCCAGGAGTGCCGCGTCGGTGACCGTGCCCGGGGTGATGATGCGCACTACCTGCCGCTCGAGCGGTCCCTTGCTGCTCGCCGGGTCCCCGAGCTGCTCGCAGATGGCGACGCTCTCGCCGCGGCGCACCAGCCGCGCGAGGTAGCTGTCCACGGCGTGGTAAGGCACCCCGGCCATCGGGATCGGCTGTCCGGCCGAGTGGCCGCGGGCGGTGAGGGTGATGTCGAGCAGCGCCGCGGCACGGCGTGCGTCCTCATAGAAGAGCTCATAGAAGTCCCCCATGCGGTAGAACAGCAGCACGTCGGGATGCCGCGCCTTGATGCGCAGGTACTGCTGCATCATGGGCGTGTGCTGCGCGAGGGCGGCGTCGTTCATGGTGCGCGAAGGCTACCCTAAGACGCCTCCGCCGGGGCGTTCCGGCGTGGGGGCTCTACCGGCCGGGCGCGCCGGTGAGTTAGCCTCGCCAGCATGCTGAGCGACCCGGAGCTGTATGAGCTCGCCGCCCGCGTCGGGCAGAAGCTGCGCGCCGCCGAGCGGCGGGCGGTGACGGCTGAGTCCTGTACCGGTGGGTGGGTGGCGAAGGCCCTCACCGACGTCCCCGGCAGCTCGCAGTGGTTCGAGTGCGGCTACGTCACCTATTCCAATGCTGCCAAGATGCGCGACCTCGGCGTCTCGGCCGGCACGCTCGAGGCCTTCGGCGCGGTGAGCGAGCAGAGCGTGCGCGAAATGGCAGAGGGCGCTCTGCGGGTGTCGGGCGCCCACGTGGCGCTCGCCGTCTCAGGCGTCGCAGGTCCCGACGGTGGCACGCCGGACAAGCCGGTCGGGACGGTGTGGTTCTGCGCCGCGGCGCGCGCCGGCACCGCGATCGACATCATCGCCGAGCAGCAGCACTTCGACGGCGACCGCGCCGCGATCCGCGCCCGCGCGGTGCAGTACGCGTTGCGCCTCATGCTGCGCCTGGACCTGCCGGTGCGCGCGGAGGGCGGACCACGGTCGCCGCCCTGAGCCCCGGCCCCGCGCCCGCGCGGCGGGTGTTCTTTGCGTTGTGGCCGCATCAGGCAGAGCAGCGCGCGCTCGCGCAGGCCACGCACAAGGCCGCCGCCGCGAGCGGCGGGCGCCCGGTGCCCGAGGCGAGCCTGCACCTGACGCTCGCCTTCCTCGGCAGCGTGCCCCAGGCGCGCGTCCCCGATCTCGCTCGCATCGCCCGCGAGACCGCGGCGCAGTTCTCAGGCGAGGCACGGCCGCCGCCTCTGAGCTTCGGAGCTCTTGCACACTTTGCCAAGGCGCAGGTGCTCGTGGTGCTGGCGCGCGAGGAGCCGCGCCTCGCCGCGCTCGCCGCGCGTCTCAAGGACCTGACCGCGGCGGATGGTTTTTGTCCGGATCTCAAGCCCTTCCACGCGCATGTCACGGTAGCGCGCAAGGTTGTGCACGCAAGCGCGGCCGCCCGCGCACTGCGCGCGGTGAGCTGGCGCTGCGATGGCTTCGCACTCGTCGACAGCCGCACCGAGCCGGCCGGCCCCATATACAGTGTCATCGAATCCTATCCACTGGTTAAGGCGGAAAATGCGCGCAGTTAGCGCAGAAACGTCGCCGCCGGATGCGCCCGGGCGGCGTTGCTTTATGTGATAATCGCGGCGGAAATATTTTCCTCCACCACTGACGCACACCCGGGAATTCACAGATGGAAGAAAACCGCAAGAAGGCACTCGCAGCCGCGCTGGGTCAGATCGAGAAGCAGTTCGGCAAGGGCTCGGTGATGCGCCTGGGCGATGCCGCTGCGAGCTACGATGTCGAGACGGTGCCGACCGGCTCGCTCGGACTTGATATCGCGCTCGGTATCGGCGGCCTGCCGCGCGGGCGCGTGGTGGAGGTCTTCGGTCCCGAGGCCTCGGGCAAGACCACCCTCACCCTGCAGGTGATCGCGGAGGTGCAGCGCGCGGGCGGCACCGCCGCCTTCGTCGATGCGGAGCACGCGCTCGATCCGTCCTACGCCGGGAAGCTCGGGGTGAACATCAATGACCTGCTGGTGTCGCAGCCGGACACCGGCGAGCAGGCGCTCGAGATCACCGACATGCTGGTGCGCTCGAACGCCGTGGACATCGTGGTCATCGACTCGGTGGCGGCGCTCACGCCCAAGGCCGAGATCGAGGGGGAGATGGGCGAGATGCAGGTCGGACTGCACGCGCGCCTCATGTCCCAGGCGCTGCGCAAGCTCACCGGCAACATCAAGCGCTCCAACACCATCGTGATCTTCATCAACCAGATCCGCATGAAGATCGGCGTGATGTTCGGCAATCCCGAGACCACCACCGGCGGCAACGCGCTGAAGTTCTACGCCTCGGTGCGCCTGGATATCCGCCGCATCGGGGCCATCAAGAACGGCGAGGAAGTCACCGGCAACATGACCCGGGTCAAGGTGGTCAAGAACAAGGTCGCGCCCCCGTTCCGCGAGGCGGAATTCGAGATCATGTACGGAGCGGGCATCTCGCGCGAAGGCGAGATCATCGAGCTCGCCAGCGCCCAGGGCATCATCGAGAAGTCCGGCGCCTGGTATGCCTACAAGGGCAACCGCATCGGCCAGGGCAAGGACAATGCGCGCGCCTATCTGCAGAGCAACAAGGAAGTGGCGCGCGAGATCGAGGAGCAGGTGAGGGCGCGGCTGCTGCCGCCGCGCCAGGAGCGCCGCAGCGACCAGGCTGCCAATTCAGCCTGATCGCCGCAGCTGCAGCTGATCAGCCGCCGTTCGGCAGCGTGCCGGTACGGGCTGCGCGCTGGGCACGCTCCGCGGCCTGCTGGTCCTGGTCCTCGCGGACCCTGAGCGCTTCGGCGGTCGCGCACTTCATGCCGGCGGAGAGGCGCGAACCGAGCACTTCCTCGCGCTTGCAGAACAGCTTCTCGCCGTCCTTCATGCGCACCACGTAGCCTTCCGAGCGGAAGTGCTTCTCCAGCTGATCCATCTCCTGGGCCGCGGCGGTAGCCGCGACCTTGGCGGTGTCTGTCGACGGCGCTGCGGGGGCCGCGGCGGGCGCGCTGGCGGCGGGGGCGCTGGCGGCCGGCGCCGGGGGATCTTCCGC
>CAZAXR010000028.1:0-20770 GCA_964489185.1 uncultured Steroidobacteraceae bacterium
GAAAAGGGCCGGCGAGCCCGTCAGGCAGCAGAGGTCGCTGCTCACGGGGACATATGAACCGTGGGGGACCCCAAACGGACACCGGAATCCCATATCCGATGCTGGCCCGGACCGCGGCATCGGGTCGGCAGGAACTACCCCGACCGACAGCACAGCGCCCAGCCAACCGCCGAATCCTCACCCACTGCGCTCCCACTTCGAGACTCCGCGCGCCCTGCGCAGCACGTTCTCGCGATGGAACTCCAGGTAATGCCGCTGGCGCGCCTTGGAAGGCGCTGTAACTAGAGTTGTAGCTGCTCCGGTAGGCGAGGATGTTATGGATGAAATCGATAGGAGCACCGCGGCGAGCAGGTGCAGAACGCTGAGTAAGGATCAGCGCGTGGTTGGTCCGCGCTGTATCTAGAACCCTGCCTTCACGTACAGCACGCCGCCCTGATAGCCGAGATCGAGGCTCCCGTTGAAGCTCCCCTTGCTCAAGTCGATGGTCGTCTTGAAGCGGTCGTACGCTACGCCGATGCCGAAGTGGTGGTTGAACATCCAGGTCGCCCCGACCCAGATTAACGACCAGTGGCCGTCAATCCCCTCGTACCTGGCCTTGAACACTTGCCCGGAGGCATTTAGATACAGGTGATCGGTTGCTGCCCACTCGCCGCCCAGGCCGATCACCGGCAGCGGTGCGGTCACCGAATTGGACTTGGCCTCGAAGCTGGGGGCCGTTACCGTGCCGTCCGAGTGCGTTACGGTGGCATCGCCAGAGAGCTTCAGCGTGAAACTATCCACGTGCACTCCCGCCAGCACCGCTAGCTTGTAGGTGGGAGCGTTCAGAAACGAGAACTCGTAGGTGCCCTCGTAGATATTGAACCTGGTCTGCGCAGTGACCTGGCCGTTCGCCTTAAAAGTGAGGTCACCCCAGGCGAGGTCGGAATCGATGGTCCTGGTGCGCGTGAGGCTGTCGTTGAACCATGCGAAGTCCACCGCTTGTCTTGGCGTGATGCGCCACAGAAAGGCGGCGCGGAGGCGGGTGCTGTCGGCATCGGTGCCGAATCGCTGGTCGAAATTAATGTCCTGGTTGCTCGTGTTGGCGGTGCCATTCAGTCTGCCGCTGATCTTCGAGCTCACGACGAAGCCGCCCAGATCGAGGACGAAGCGGTCGGTGAGCACCTGCTGAGCCGGCCCGCCCGTTGACGTCGTGTATACCTCGGGGGCGGCCTGCGCGGAGGCTGACGCGGCCGCGATCAGCCCGAGCAGCCCCGCGACGCGCCCAACCAGACGAGCATGCTTCCGCGACCGCATAACCACTCCCTTCGATGGCTGTTGCCTATTTTTGAACTTGAATGAAACCCGTGCTGGCGACTATACGTATATTTGCCGAGGGGCGCGCGCCGCCGCGGCAATGAGACAGCCGGGTGCCGATCTGAGAGCGAAGCTGTGCCGACCGGTGCGGGGGCGTGTCACCCAAACGGGCCGACGAGGTCGCCATAACTGCCCAAGCGGAGACGCGCACTGATGCCCCCACGGGGGTAATTGCTGGAAACTGTCTCAGGATCAGGATCGGGCCGCCATAGACCAAAGTCCCATGGCAGCCCGGTCCCATCCCCGCGTAGGGTTTCAAGGTCGCGGGCGCGTCAGGACCGGGAGAGCCAACCCCCGAACGCGGACCCGTGTGCGGCAGTAGGCGCCAGACCCCAAAACAAAGCTGTAGCCCGTGCTGGACACCATCTCCTTCGTCTCGACGTGCCCCCTCTGCAGGCATCCCCGCAAGCAAAACGGGTACGACCGGCTCGAACTGCTCGAGTCGCTCAATACCGACCTTCCGATCGACGCCTACTGCCTGAGCTGTGATGTCTTGTGGCCGATCACTGCTCAGGAGCGCTCGCAGGTTGCCACCCTAACCGAGGTCACCCAAGTGACCCAAGTCACTCATCTGATAGCGCTATGAGCAGATGGCAGGTCCGGGGGTACTTCGATTGCGCCGGGTGGCTGGCCGCGCTGGCGCTCACAGGTGTCGGCTCCCTGGCCTACTCCGCCGAGCCGGCGGCTCACTGGAGCTACTCGGGTGAGACGGGTCCGGCGCACTGGGCGAGCGAAGATCCCTCCTTTGCTGCCTGCGCCGGCAAGCACCAGTCGCCGATCGATATCGAGCAGGCCGCTGCGCAGGCGCTGCCGCCGATCGAATTTGCCTATCAGCCGATCCCGCTGACCGTCACCGACACCGGGCACTCCTTTCAGGTCAATGTCCCCCCCGGAAGCGGCGGGATTACGGTTGGCGGTGAGCACTACGATTTGGTGCAGTTCCACTTCCACCGCCCGAGCGAGGAGGAGATCCACGGACACCACTACGCCATGGTGACGCACCTGGTGCACAAGAATGCCAAGGGCGAGCTGGCGGTGGTCGCGGTGCTGGTTCGCGAGGGCGACACCAACGCCTTCCTCAAGCCGGTGTTCGATCATTTCCCGGCCGAGGGGACGCCGGAGGCGTCGGTTTCAGGAGCAACACTCGACCTCAAGGAATTCCTGCCGGCACAGCGCGGCTACTACACCTTCGAAGGCTCGCTGACGACGCCGCCCTGTACCGAGGGCGTGCGCTGGTTCGTGCTCAAGCACCCGGTGCAGGCCTCGGCGGCACAGGTGCAGCAGTTCGCGGCGCGCTATCCTCGCGATGCCCGGCCGGTGCAGCCGCTCAACGATCGCACGGTTGCGGCGACCCGCGAATGACGGGTACAAATCCGCGGCACGCGGAGGGGACTTAAGGAGCGAGGATGAAAGCGGCGATTCTGGGGGCGGTTCTTGTGTTGGCCGGCTGCGCCCAAACCCACAATGTTAAGGACGCCGGCGACGGCAAGCATTCGGTCACCGCCAGCGCCAACTGGGGTGGCTACACGGGGAGTCGCGAAGAGGCCATCGCTCAGGCCAACGACTTCTGCCGCGACTCCAAGCAGTCGGTGGCGATCGACAGCTTCGCGGACCAGCCGGGCGTCTCAGCGCAGGGTGAGCAGACCAGCACGATGGTGTTTTCCTGCGTCACGCGCCCGCCGCTGCAGCTAAGGTGAGGTGCCGGTAAGCGGCGCCGGCCCCCCTGGCCGGCGCCACCGGGCCTGTCAGCTATTTGGCGGCCTTGCTCGGATCGTCGGCCGGGTTCACGTAGGTGATCGCGAACGGACCGTTCATGTGAACCTGCACCGTCGCGCCGGTCGTGGTCCAGGCGTAGTGATGCATGTTGGCCGGGGCCACCGCGTAGCCACCTACCTTCAGCGTCTGGCCGTGGGCGGTGTCGAGCGTGTCGCCCATGCCGATGCTGAATGAGCCGGCGAGCACGGTGACGTGCTCATCGGTCGGGTGCCAGTGCGGCGGGAGCTTGTAGCCCGCGGGCATCTTCAGGCGCACGGTCACCAGACCCTTCGAGGCCGGATCGCCGTCGATCACCGCGAACTTCATAGCGGCAGGAAATACCGGCGGGGGCGGTCCCCATTTGACGTCGCTTGCGGCGGGCAGCAGGTGATGGTCGCCGGCAGTATCCGCAGCGGCGAGCGTCGCGAGACCCAGCAGCGCAAATGAGACGAGGCGCAGCCGTTGCATACACATGAGATCGTTTCTCCCGAAGTGGCTGGAAGGGGCGTTTTGCTTGGTGCTCAAGCTATACCACCGCGGGGCAGCCGCCATGTCCCGGAGTCCTGAAGTCCTGTCTTCGAGGCCTCAATGCGCGCGACCGGCACGCGCCGGTCCGCTGGCTGAAGCCGCCGCGCGCGTCCGAGCGCGTGCTGTGCTTGGAGCATGGCGGCGATTTACCATCCCCCCATGCCCTCCTTCCTGAGCCCGCCGCTCGCCCTGTACGTGCACTTCCCGTGGTGCGTGCGCAAGTGCCCGTACTGCGACTTCAATTCCTACACGCTGCATGGCGAGCTGCCCGCCGCGGCGTATCTGGCGCGCCTCGAGCGCGACATCGCCGCTCAGGCGCACGGAGTTGGGGGGCGCGAGATCGTGAGCGTGTTCCTCGGCGGGGGCACGCCGAGCCTGTTTCCGCCGGCGGCCATCGCGCGGATCCTCGCAACGGCGCGCGCACATCTGGCGCTCGCTGCGGATGCGGAGGTCACCCTCGAAGCTAATCCCGGGACCATCGAGCGCGGGCGCTTCGCGGAGTACCGCGCCGCGGGCGTCACGCGCGTCTCGCTCGGCGCGCAGAGCTTCGATCGGCTGGTGCTCGCCGCGCTCGGGCGCATCCACTCGCCGGCGGAGACACGCCGCGCGGCCGAGGAGCTGCACGCCGCGGGGCTCAGCAACTTCAACCTCGATCTCATGTACGCGCTGCCGGGCCAGGACGCGGCCGGCGCGCAGCGCGACATCAGCGAGGCGCTCGCGCTCGCACCGGCGCACCTCTCGCACTACCAGCTGACGCTCGAGCCGGGCACTGCCTTCGCGGCACATCCACCGACGCTGCCGGATGACGATGCCGCTTGGGCGATGCTCGCGGCGTGCTCCGCGCAGCTGGCCGAGGCGGGCTTTGCGCAGTACGAGGTCTCCGCGTGGGCGCGCCCCGGCGCGCAGTGCCGTCACAACCTCAACTACTGGCGTTTCGGAGACTATCTGGGCGTGGGCGCCGGCGCGCACGGCAAGCTGAGCTTCGCGGACCGCGAGCGCATCGAGCGCACCACGCAGCTGCGCGAGCCGCGGCGCTATCTGGCCGCGCCGGACGGCACTCTCGTCCGGCGCGCGGTCGAGCCGCGCGAGCGGGCGTTTGAGTTCATGCTGAACGCGCTGCGTCTCACGGACGGGTTCGATGCGGATCTCTTCGCCGCGCGCACCGGACTTGCCTGGTCGGCGGTCGAGGCACCGCTCGCGGTCGCCGAGCGCCGCGGGCTGCTCGAGCGCACCCCCTCAGGGTATCGGCCGAGCTCGCTCGGGGTGCGATTTCTGAACGATCTGCTGCTCGAGTTTCTGCCGGAAATGCCAGAAAACTCCTACAGTTCTGAGCGGACGACGCCTACGCCGCAAGAGCTGTCCGGGCAAGCAGAAAGCCTTTATTCACAAGCGTCGGGGGGCCGTACCGAGAATGAGCAAATTACGCGGTAATCCGCCTAAGCCGCTGGACAAGATGCACGTAACACATTGAGCACACAGGTGAAAATTGCCTGGTTATTTTTTGATCAAGGTAACAAATATGCAATCTGGCGGGGAAATCGCAACCTGCGCGCCCGGATCGTCCACAGAGTTGTCCACAGCTTCTGTGGATAAGGAACCCGCAGGCGCAGGCTTCGGCTCGGGTGAGGCGCGCGGGCGCTTGAGGCCGGGCGGCCCTGCCGCTAAACTCCCGCGCCCTTTAACTCGCGCGCCGCGCACCCCACTCTAGGGTGAGCCGCCAACCAGCACCGACCGTCATGAAAGCCAAGATCCACCCCGAGTACAAAGAGATCACCGTCACCTGCACGTGCGGCAATACGTTCCGGACGAGCTCCACGCTCGGGCACGATCTGCAGGTCGAGGTGTGCTCGAACTGCCATCCCTTCTATACCGGCAAGCAGAAGATCGTCGACACTGCCGGCCGCGTGGACAAGTTCCGCAGGAAGTACGCCGCCGCAAGCGGCGCGAAGTAACGCGCCGCGCGCCTTGAGCAGCGCGCGCCGCAACTCCACGCGCACCCTACCCGCGAGTAGTTCCGTGCCTTGATTTAAGCGCACGGACCTGCAACGCTCTTTCGTTCATGCGGCCGCGCGGCAAAGCGGCGCGCCGCACGAGCCCCCACGGAGTGAGCGGCCCTCGCATGAGCGACGAGAGAGGCAAGAGCGTCCAGCTGACCGATCCGACGAGCGGACGCAGCGCCCAGCTGCCGGTGCGCTCGGGCACCATCGGGCCGGGCGCACTGGACATCGCGAACCTGCACAGGGATCTCGAGGTCTTCACCTACGACCCGGGCTTTGGTGCGACCGCGGCCACCGAGAGCCGCATCACCTACATCGACGGCGATGCCGGGGTGCTCCTGTACCGCGGCTACCCGATCGAGCAGCTGGCCGAGAAGAGCTCCTTCATGGAGGTGGCGTACCTGCTGCTGATCGGGGAGCTGCCCACCGCCCGGGAGCTGGCCGAGTTCACCGCCAACATCCGTTATCACACGATGATCAACGAGTCGCTGCGGCGGTTCTTCGACTACTTCCACCACGATGCCCATCCGATGGCCATGGTCTCGGGCGTGGTGGCCTCGATGTCGGCGTTCTATCACGACTCGATGGACATCCATAATCCGCGCCATCGGGAGATCTTCGCGCACCGCATCATCGCCAAGCTCCCGACCATCGCCGCCGCCGCGCACAAGCACTCCCTCGGCCAGCCGGTCATCTACCCGCGCAACGATCTCGATTACGCGGCCAACGTCCTCAACATGCTGTTCGCCGTGCCGTGTGAGCCCTACAAGCTCGACCCGATCGCGGCCAAGGCGCTCGACCTGCTGTTCGTGCTGCACGCCGACCACGAGCAGAACGCCAGCACCTCCACCGTGCGCCTCGCCGGCTCGACCGGCGCCAACCCCTATGCGGCGATCTCCGCGGGCGTCTCGGCCCTGTGGGGCCCGGCGCACGGCGGCGCCAACGAGGCGGTGCTCAACATGCTCGAGCAGATCGGCACGGTCGACAACATCCCGAAATACCTGGCGATGGTGAAGGACAAGTCGAGCCATTTCCGGCTCATGGGCTTCGGGCACCGCGTCTACAAGAACTTCGACCCGCGCGCCAAGATCATCCGCGACATGTGCCACAAGGTGCTCGCCGCGCTCGGACGCAGCGACAATCCGCTGCTCGAGCTCGCGCAGCGGCTGGAAGAGGTGGCGCTGCAGGACGACTATTTCATCTCGCGCAAGCTCTATCCGAACGTGGACTTCTACTCGGGCGTCATCTACAGCGCCATCGGCATTCCGCGCTCGATGTTCACCGTGATGTTCGCAATCGCGCGCACCGTGGGCTGGGTGGCGCACTGGCAGGAGATGATCTCCGATCCGGCCATGCGCATCGGCCGGCCGCGCCAGCTGTACACCGGCGCCAAGCGCCGCGACTACGTCGACATCAAGAAGCGCAGCTGAGCGCGCTCACGGCTGCTGCAGCAGCGCCTCCACCTCGCCGGCGTTGGCGCGCCGCATCGGGCGGCCGTCCACCGGGCTCACCGGCGCCTGGCGGATGCCGTCGGTGGGGAACACCGTCGCCTCGATCGGCTGATCGTCCATCTCGAAGCGCACTCCCGGGAAGGCACGCACGCGCTCCGGATCGAGCTTGACGCGCTTCTCGGTGATCTCGTGCGGGATGCCTTCGTCCAGCAGCTTCAGTGTCACCGACTCGGCGCGCTCGGCGAACAGGTGCAGCTGCACCTCGGAGTAGCGCGTGGCGGTGCCCGCGAGCACCGCGCCCACCAGGCGCGGCTCGAACTCGGACAGGTAGCGCATCGCCGACAGCGCCGCGCGGCGCTGCGCGGTGAGCGCGGTGAGATGGGTCTCGCCGCCGAACAGGCGCTGGTACTCCCCGAGCGCCGCCTCGATCTCGCTGTTCTTCGGCAGCAGGGCGGCGCCGTCCTCGACCCCGAGGCGCTCGGCGGCCTTGCGCTTGGCGAGCAGGAAGTCGCCGATGCCGTGCTCGGCCATGATGCGCGCCGCCTCCAGTGCCAGCGCGCGCCTCAGGTTGTCGCCGCGCGTCGGATGTCGCTTCACGGTCTCACCTTTCAGAAGATCGGCTCGCTGCTCTGCTGGCCTTCCGGTCCCTGGGTGAGGGCGGCGTCCTCCGCCGATGGCAGGTGGTTGACCATGAAGATCTCCGGCACGCCGTCGGGGTTCTCCGCGGACACCAGCGTGCCGGTCTCGGGCGAGATGCGCAAGGTGACGAGCCCGTCGGGCATCGCGCGCGGCTGCTCGGGCACGCCCTTGAGCGCTTCCTTCATGAACTCGATCCAGATGGGCAGGGCGGTGCGCGCACCCTCCTCGCTCTCGCCGAGCGAGCGCTCCTGGTCGAAGCCCACCCACACCGTGGCCACCAGGTTGCGCGTGAAGCCGTTGAACCAGGTGTCCTTCGCCTCGTTGGTGGTACCGGTCTTGCCGGCGATGTCGCCGCGCCCGAGCGATAGCGCGCGCCGCCCGGTGCCGCGCTTGATGACGTCCGACATCATGTCGGCCATGACGTAGGCGTTCTGCGCGCTGATGACGCGTGGTGCGACCTGCGAGGCCGGCAGCGGCGCGGGCTCGCCGTGCGTGCCGTCGCCCGCGGCGAGCGGGGCGGCATGCGCCGGATCGGAGACCCGCACCGGGGCGGGCGCCTGCGCGGGCGGCTCGCCCGGCTGGCCGTCGTCGCACTGCGTGCACACCAGGCGCGGCGCGGCGCGCCACACCACCCGCCCCGCGGCATCCTCGATGCGGTCGATGAAGTACGGGCTGACGCGGTAGCCGCCGTTGGCGAACACCGCGTAGCCGGCGGCCACGTCCAGGGGGGTCGCATCCAGCGTGCCGAGCGCCAGCGTCAGATCGTGCGGCATGGTGCGGGTGTCGAAGCCGAAGCGGCTGATGTAGTCGATGGCGGTGGGGATGCCGACCGCCTTCAGCACCCGGATCGACACCAGGTTGCGCGAGCGCACCAGCGCCTCGCGCAGCCGCGTGGGTCCCCCGAACTCGCGCGTCGAGTTCTCCGGCCGCCAGGAATCCTCGCTGCCGTTGCCCTCGAGCACGATCGGGGCATCGAGCAGCACGGTGGCGGGAGTGAGTCCGTGCTCGAGCGCCGCCGAGTACAGGAACGGCTTGAAGCCCGAGCCCGGCAGGCGCCGCGCCTGGGTGACGCGGTTGTACTTGTTGGTGAAGTAGTCAAAGCCGCCGACCAGCGACACGATGCCGCCGTCGTTGGGATCGAGCGCCACCAGCGCGCTCTGCGCCTCGGGGATCTGCGCCAGCTGCGCGTGGCCCTTGTCGTCGGCCACCACGTAGATGACGTCACCGCGCGTGAGCACCTGGGAGGCGTCCTTCGGTGCCGGTCCGAGGGTCTCGTTGCGCAGCTCCTTACGCGCCCACGACAGCCCGTCCCACTCGATCTCCACCGCACCCTGGGACCTGACGTACGCCTTCACGCTCTTAGCGCTCACCGCGGTGACGATGGCGGGCGCCAGGTTGCCGATCGCGGCGTACTCATCCACCAGATCGTCGTAGTCCGGCTCGGGGCCGCTGCCCTTGAGATCCACGTGGCCGGCCGGCCCGCGCCAGCCGTGGCGGCGGTCGTACTCGATGAGCCCGACGCGCACCGCGCGGTTGGCCGCCGCCTGCAGATGTCCGTCGATGGTGGTGTAGACCTTGTAGCCGGCGGTCTCGGCGGCGGCCCCGAAGCGCTGGCGCAGCTCAAGCCGCGCCATCTCCGCCACGTACGGCGCTTCCACGTCGTAGAGCGGCGCGTGCGCGCGCGCCTGCATCGGCTCCTTGTTGGCCGCCTCGGCGGTGGCGGCGTCGATGTAGCCGAGCTCGCGCATGCGCCGCAGCACGTAGCCGCGGCGCTGCGTGGCGAGCTGCGGATCGACGATCGGGTTGTAGCGCGAGGGCGCCTTGGGCAGTCCGGCGATGGTGGCGGCCTCGGCCACGTCGAGCTTGTCGAGCGACTTGCCGAAGAAGGCTTCTGCGGCGGCCGCCACGCCGTAGGCGCGCTGCCCGAAGAAGATCACGTTCAGATACAGGCCGAAGATTTCCTGCTTGGTGAACTCGTGCTCCATGCGATAGGTGACGAATGTCTCCTGCAGCTTGCGGCGCGCGGTCTTGTCGAGGGTGAGGAACATGTTGCGCGCGGCCTGCATAGTGATAGTGCTCGCGCCCTGCGTCTTGTCGCCGGAGATCAGGTCCACGAGCACCGCGCGCACCACGCCGAAGTAATCGATGCCGTGGTGCTCGAAGAAGCGCTCGTCCTCGGCGGCAAGGAAGGCGTGCTTGACCAGATCCGGAATCTGGTCGTAGCTGACCGGGATGCGCCGCTGCTCGCCGATCTGCGCGATCAGCTGGCCGGTGCGCGTGTACACGCGCAGCGGCACCTGCAGTTCCACATTGCGCATCACATCCAGCGACGGCAGCGAGGGCACCAGGTACACGTAGCTGCACGCCAGCGCGTACGCGCCGAGAAGTGTGACGAGCATCACACCGCCGATGCCGACTACCCCGATTCGAAACCAATTCCATTTCACAAAAAACCAACTCCGTTGCTTGCGCTCCCTGCGGGGGCTATGCATAGTAGCCGCGGATTCTTAGGCAAACTCACCGAAAGGTGGGGACGCAAAGCCTCCGGTCTACGGGACACTGGTGCCTATGACAGCGGGGTTGCCGGATCGAACGTTAACGCACTCCGGTGCGACCGGCCACGCGCAGCGCGCGCGGGCGACGCTTCGACCGACCGACTCATAAGCACTCGATCCGCCCTGGCCGAGGCTCAATGTCCCCTCGAGGACACTTGGAGCAGAGGCGGCAGCATAGGTTGACCTGCGGCGCCTTGAGCGCTGCGCGTGACGGGTTCGGCACGGCAAGCATGCCGCCGTGGCCGTGCGCGCGGTTCCGTGAGGGAGCTCACGTTCAATTTGACAGTGCGCTGATATATAGTGTCTCCGGATTTATACAGGGCGGTCATTTTCAGGCGTAACTACCTGAAAAGGAAATAAAAATGTTCCTTCTTCAACGCAAATACCGCCCCCTTTTGGGACTTGACATAACGACTTCGTCGGTCAAGCTCATCGAGCTGGCGATGGCCGGGGGGCAGTATCGCGTGGAGGCCTATGCGGCCGAGCCCACGCCACAGAACGCCATTAACGAGAAGGCGATCGTCGATGCCGACGCGGTGGGGGAGGCCATCCGCCGCGCGGTCAAGCGCGCGGGCGCCAAGAGCAGCGAGGTGGCGGTAGCCATCTCCGGCGATGCGGCGATCACCAAGGTGATCCAGATGCCGCGCGCGCTGCGCGCCGGCGATCTCGAGGCACAGGTCGAGATGCAGGCCGATCAGTACATCCCCTTCCCGATGGACGAGGTGTCCTACGACTTCGAGGTGCTCGGACCGAACGACAAGGATCCGGACTCGAACGATGTGCTGCTGGTGGCGACGCGTACCGAGAACGTCGAGCAGCGCCAGGCGGCGGTGAAGGCCGCGGGGCTGAGCGCGAAGATCGTGGACGTGGAGGCGTTCGCGCTCGAGAACGCCTGCAAGCTCATGACGCACCAGATGCCCGACGGCGGCATCGACCGCACCATCGCCAACGTCGACTTCGGCGCGAGCAGCACCACCTTCAGCGTGCTGCGCAATCTCAAGGTGGTGTACACGCGCGACTTCGCCTTCGGCGGGCAGCAGCTCACCGAGGAGATCATGCGTACCTACGGGCTGGCGATGGAGGAGGCGGGACGCGCCAAGAAAGAGGGCGGCCTGCCGGGCAACTACCAGTCGGAGGTGCTCGATCCGTTCATCGACGACATGACGCAGCAGGTGAGCCGCTCGCTGCAGTTCTATCTCGCCTCGGGCTCCGGGCGCGAGCAGCCGGAGAAGATCCTGGTGTGCGGCGGCTGCGCCAACATCCCCGGGGTCGCCGAAGTGATTTCCAGCCGCGTCGGGATCTCCGCCGAGAAGGGCGACCCGCTCGGCCAGATGAAGCTGTCCTCGCGCGCCAAGGCGCAGGCAGTGCAACGCGACGCCACGGCGCTGCTGACCGCCTGCGGCCTCGCACTGCGGAGCTTTGACTGATATGCCACGTATAAATCTACTTCCCTGGCGTGAGGGGCAACGCAAGGAACGCAAGCTCGCGTTCCTGGTGTCGCTGGGGGTGGCTGCGCTCGCCGCCGGCGTGACCGCGTTCGCCGCCTACCTCATGTACGGCTCGATGATCGAGGGACAGCAGCACCGCAACGAGGAGCTGCGTGCCCAGATCAAGACGCTCGACAAGCAGATCGAGGAGATCAACAGCCTGGAGAGCGAGAAGCAGAAGTTCATCGCGCGCATGGAGATCATCGAGAAGCTGCAGCGTTCGCGGCCGGAGATCGTGCACGTGTTCGACGAGATCGTGCGCGCCCTGCCCGAGGGGGTGTACCTCACGGCCGTGAAGCAGAACGGCACCAAGCTCAAGTTCGACGGCATGGCGCAGTCCTCGACGCGCGTGTCGGCCTTCATGCGCAACATCGACGGCTCGCAGTGGCTGCGTAATCCGGAGCTGCTGGTGGTGCAGACGGTCAAGGGCTCGGGCCCCGGCTCGAGCTTCACGCTTACCGCCGACCAGGTATCCACCGCTACCACCCAGGCCACACCCGCCAAGGGTGTCAAGGGCCCCAAGGGCGCCATCCGCAAGGCCAGCCTTGGCGCGGAGGTGCGGCAATGAACCTGCTGGAAGAGATCCGGTCACTCGACCCGCGCGATCCGGGACGCTGGCCGCTGGCCATCCGTGCCGGGGCGGTGGTGCTGGCCTTCGTCGTCATCGCCGTCGGGCTCATCTACTTCTTCGTGTGGAACGAGCAGCGCCCGGAGCTGCAGCGCAAGCGGCAGGAAGAGCAGGCGCTGCGCACGGAGTTCCGCGACAAGCACGCCAAGGCGGTGAATCTCGAGGTCTACAAGCAGCAGCTCAAGGACATCGAGCGCTCCTTCGGCGCGCTGCTGCGCCAGCTTCCCGGCAAGACCGAGGTGCCGAGCCTGCTGGTTGACATCTCCCAGACCGGTCTCGCGGCCGGGCTGCAGGAGAAACTGTTCCAGCCCGCGCCGGAGCAGAAGAAGGACTTCTATGCGGAGCTGCCCATCAAGATCCGTCTCACCGGCAGCTACCACCAGTTCGGCGAGTTCGTGAGCGGCATTGCGGCGCTGCCGCGCATCGTGACGCTGCACGACATCGACATCAAACCCGACAGCAAGGACGCCTACGACCAGTTGTCGCTCGAGCTCACGGCCAAGACCTACCGCTACATGGACGAGGACGAGATCGCCGCCGGCGAGGCGGAGAAGAAGAAGGACGTCGTGCGCCGTCCGCGGCCGGCGGCGGGGGGCTGAGCGATGCGTAACCAGTCATACCGACCCGGCGTGCGCCTGCTGTGCGTGGCGCTCGCCTGCGCCTACGCGGCGCTCACCGCCTGCTCCAGCGCCGATGACGAGCTGCAGCGCTTCGTCGAGGACACCAAGAAGGAGCCGGGCGGCCGCGTCGAGCCGCTGCCCGAGATCAAGCCCTACGAGAGCTTCGCGTACGCGGCCGCCGATCTGCGTTCGCCGTTCCTGCCGAGCAGCCCGGGAGCCGGTGCGGGCGGCAACGGCCTGCGGCCCGATCAGAAGCGCAACCGCGAATTCCTCGAGCAGTACTCGCTCGACACCCTGAAGATGGTCGGCACGCTCAAGCTCGGTGGCCAGATGTTCGGCCTGGTGGAGACCAAGGACGGCCTGGTGCACCGCGTGACCGCCGGCAACCACATGGGTCAAGCCGAGGGCAAGATCATCGAGATCACGCCCTCCAAGATCAGCCTCGTTGAAATCGTTCCGGACAGCCTCGGCGGGTACATGGAGCGTCCCGCGGCGCTTGGCCTGAACGAGTAAAGGTCCAGCAGGGAGTTTTCATAAATGCATGCGTCTAGCCTGATGAATCGTCTCCTCGGCCCGGCCGCCTGGCTCGTGGTCGCCGGAGTACTCGGCTTGGCTGCCGGCCCGCCGGCACGCGCCGCGGATCAACCGGCGCTGCAAGCCATCGACGTGCAGCCCCTGCCCGGACAGCAGCTGCAACTCACCATGCGTCTGTCGGGTCCGGCGCCGCAGCCGCTGTCGTTCACCATCGACAACCCGGCGCGCATCTCCTTCGACCTGCCGAACACGACACTGGCCCTGGCCTCGCGGCGCATCGACGTGCACGCCCAGGGCCTGGACACCATCGTGGCGGCGGAGACCAAGGACCGCACGCGCCTGGTGCTGAACCTCGACAAGCTCGTGCCGTACGACACGCGGGTGCAGGGCAATGACATCATCGTCATGCTGGGCGGGGCCAGCGCCGCCGGCGCGGCCGCCCCGGCCGCAGCCGCCGGGAGCGCCGCCTCCACTGGCGGCGGCGTACGCGAGCTGCGCTCCATCGACTTCCGGCGCAGCGCCGATGGCGCCGGCCGGGTGGTGGTCAAGCTCTCCGACCCGCATATCCACATCAACCTGCACCAGATCGGCAACCAGATCGTGGTCGACTTCTCCGACGCCGGCGTGCCGATCAACCTGGTGCGCCGCTACGATGCCACCGACTACGGCACCCCGGTGAACGGCTTCGACGTCACCCGCGTCGGCAACGGCTCGCGCATCGCGATCAGCGCCAACGGCGACTTCGAGCAGCTCGCCTATCAGTCCGATGACCAGTACGTGGTCGAGGTGGCGCCGCGGCGCCGCGCCGCCAACGCGGTCGAGGAGAAGCCGGCCTACACCGGCGAGCGGCTGACCTTGAACTTCCAGGACATCGAGACGCGCGCGGTGCTGCAGCTGCTGGCCGATGCCAGCGGGCAGAACATCGTGGTGAGCGACTCGGTCTCGGGCAACGTCACGCTGCGGCTGCAGAACGTACCCTGGGACCAGGCGCTCGACATCGTGCTGCGCACCAAGGGGCTCGATAAGCGCAAACAGGACAACGTCATCATCGTCGCCCCGCAGGCCGAGCTCGCGGCGCGCGAGAAAGCGGAGCTCGCCGCGCGCAAGGACGTGCAGGAGCTCGCGCCGCTGCGCTCGGAGTACCTGCAGGTCAACTACGCCAAGGCCAAGGACCTCGAGGGGCTCATCAAGACCCAGACCAACTCGTTGCTGTCCCCGCGCGGCAGCGTGACGGTAGATGACCGCACCAACACCCTGCTGCTGCAGGACACCTCCGACCGCCTGGCGGACATCCGCCGCCTGGTGGCGACGCTCGACATCCCGGTGCGCCAGGTGCTGATCGAGGCGCGCATCGTGATCGTCAACAATGACTTCGAGCGCGCGCTCGGTGCGCGCTTCGGGTTCACCAACTACCAGAAGAACGGCAACACGGGCCTGGTGACCACCACCGGTACCGCGGCCGGCACCGACCTGGCGATCGGCTCGGCGCTCAGCAACGTGCAGAGCACCGGCTCGATCTACCCGATCTCGGTGCCCACGGGCTCCGCCGCCGCGCAGCGTTACAACGTCAACCTGCCGGCCACGAACCCTGCGGGCTCGATCGCGCTCGGCATCCTCGGCAGCAACTTCATCGTCGACCTGGAGCTGTCGGCGGCGCAGGCCGAGACCCAGGCGAACATCATCTCCTCGCCGCGCGTCATCACGGCGAACCAGAAGGAGGCGACCATCGAGCAGGGTGTGGAAATCCCCTACCAGCAGTCGGCCTCGAGCGGCGCGGCCACCATTCAGTTCAAGAAGGCGGTGCTGTCACTGAAGGTGACGCCGCAGATCACCCCCGACAACCGCATCATCATGGACCTCGACGTGAAGGATGACAGCGTCGGCACGGTGGTGGTGGCTTCGGGCGGGGTCAACGTGCCCTCGATCGACACGCGCGAGATCGCCACTCAGGTGCTGGTGAACGACGGCCAGACCGTGGTGCTCGGCGGCATCCTGCAGACCACGCAGCGCGAGGACGACACCAAGGTGCCGTACCTCGGCGACATCCCGGTCCTCGGTCACCTGTTCAAGAACACCGACCACAAGGACAACAAGGACGAGCTCATGATCTTCATCACCCCGAAGATCGTGCGCGAGGGCGTGAACGTCAACCCCTAAGCGCGCCTCGGGGCCGGAGCCCGCAGCGGCCGCCTTCGGGCGGCCGCTGTGCTTTTGGGGGCAACTACAACCGCACGCGCGGCCGAGCGGCGGTGCCGGTCGCCACAGCGTGACCGCGGGCGCTGGCGCGGGCCGCCACGCCCCGCGCCCGTGCGGCCGCGGTATCCTCCGCTGCAGCGATGCGCGGCAAGACGAACGTATTTCTCGTAGGTCCGATGGGCTCCGGCAAGACCGCGGTCGGGCGCCACCTCGCGCGCTCGCTGGGGCGACCGTTCTATGACACCGACGCCGAAATCGAGCGGCGCACCGGGGTCGATATCCCGTTCATATTCGAGAAGGAGGGCGAGGCGGGCTTCCGGCAGCGCGAGCGCGAGGCGATCGAGGCGCTCACGGCCATGGACGGCATCGTGCTCGCCACCGGTGGCGGTGCGGTGCTGTTGCCCGAGAACCGCCGCCACCTCGCCACGCGCGGCTGCGTGGTGTATCTGCAGACCTCGGTGGCGCAGCAAGCGCATCGCGTGCGCCACGGCCGCAACCGCCCGATGCTGGCCGCAGCGGGGGATACCTCGGCACGGCTCGGGCAACTCATGGACGCGCGCGCCCCGCTCTACGGGGAGATCGCCGACATAGTGGTCACGACCGACGGCCGCCGCGTGCAGCACGTCGCCGACCAGATCCTGCGCGAACTCGCCCCGGCACGCTCCTGAGCGCGCCTCACGTATACTGACCGCGCGCGGCGTGTGGATCCGCGCCGCGCGCACCGTGGACATCCTGAACGTCGCACTCGGAACCCGCAGCTACCCGATCCTGATCGGTGCCGGCCTCCTCGCCCGCGCCGAGCTGTTCCGCGAGCGGCTCGTGGCGGGCGATGTGCTCATTGTCAGCAACACTACGGTGGCGCCGCTCTACCGGCCGCAGCTGGCCGCCGCGCTCGCGCCGCGGCGTATCGTGGAAGTCACGCTGCCCGACGGCGAGGCGCACAAGACCCTCGCCAACATGGCGCGGGTGCTCGATGTGCTGGTCGCCAACCGCTTTGGCCGCGACTGTGCGGTGGTGGCGCTCGGGGGCGGGGTCGTGGGGGATCTCGCCGGCTTCGCGGCGGCCACCTACCAGCGCGGGGTCACGCTCGTGCACGCACCGACGACCCTGCTCGCGCAGGTGGACTCGGCGGTCGGCGGCAAGACCGGGGTCAATCATCCGGGCGGCAAGAATCTCATCGGTGCCTTCCATCAGCCGGCGCTGGTAGTGAGCGACACCGCCACCCTCGCCACGCTGCCGGCGCGCGAGCTGCGCGCCGGACTCGCCGAGGTGATCAAGTACGGGCTGATCTGCGATGCGGCGCTGTTCGCCTGGCTCGAGACGCACCTCGATGAGCTGCTGGCCGGTGAAGCATCAGCGCTCACGCATGCCATCCGCCGTTCCTGCGAGATCAAGGCGGCGATCGTGGCGCGCGATGAGCGCGAGCATGGGGAGCGGGCGCTGCTGAACCTCGGCCATACCTTCGGGCACGCGCTCGAGTCCGCCACCTCCTATAAGGAGTGGCTGCACGGGGAGGCCGTCGCGGCAGGCCTGGTGATGGCGGCGACCATGTCGAGCGCGTGCGGGCTGCTGCCGGATGCGGATGCGGGGCGCGTGCGACGCCTCATCGAGCGCGCCGGCCTCCCCGCCCGCAGCGCCTCGGTCAGCGCGCCGCAGGCGCTCGAGCACATGCGCATCGACAAGAAGGTGCTGGGGGGCAAGCTGCGGCTGGTGCTGCTGAAGAGGATCGGCGAGGCCTTTGTGAGCGCGGACTACCCGGCGGCGGCCCTGACCGAGACGCTCGCCAGGCACTGCGGAGGCGCCTCATGAACGACGTCGCCCCGCCGCGGCTCCTCGCCCCCTATGCGGCGCACGATGACAGCTCGCGCGGCCGGCGCTACCCCGAACCTAAGCCGGAGTTCCGGGGCGAGTTCCAGCGCGACCGTGACCGCATCATCCATTCCAACGCCTTCCGGCGCCTGGTCTACAAGACGCAGGTGTTCGTGAACCACGAGGGCGATCTGTACCGCACGCGCGTCACCCACTCGATCGAGGTGGCGCAGATCGCGCGCTCGGTGGCGCTCGCGCTGCGCCTGAACGAGGCGCTCACCGAGGCGATCTGCCTCGCGCACGACCTGGGGCATACGCCCTTCGGCCACGCCGGGCAGGACGCTCTCAACGAATGCATGCGCGACTACGGCGGCTTCGAGCACAACCTGCAGTCGCTGCGCGTGGTGGACGAGCTCGAGGAGCGCTATGCGGAGTTCCGCGGCCTGAATCTCACCTTCGAGTGCCGCGAAGGTATCCTCAAGCACTGCTCGCTGAAGAACGCGCGCGAGCTGAGCGAGCTCGGCGAGCGCTTCATCAAGCGCCGCCAGCCGGGACTCGAGGCACAGATCGCCAATCTCGCCGACGAGATCGCCTACAACAACCATGACGTGGACGACGGTATCCGCGCGCAGCTACTGGATATTGCGGCGCTGCGCGAGGTGCGCATGTTCCGCCGCCAGCACGATGCAGTACTGGCGCGCTATCCGGACCTGAGCGAGCGCCGCGTGGTGCACGAGACCATCCGTCGCATGATCAACCACCTGGTCGTCGACTTCATCCGCGCCACGAGCGCGCAGCTGGCGGCGATACAGCCGGGCTCGATCGAGGACGTGCGCGCCTACCCGCAGACGCTCGCGGTGCTGAGCGAGGAATGCCGCTCCGAACACCTGGAGCTCAAGGCGTTCCTGCGCGAGCACGTCTACCGGCACTACAAGGTGCTGCGCATGACGTCCAAGGCGCGGCGCGTGCTCCAACAACTCTTCGAAGGATTTTTCCGTGACGTAAGTCTCATGCCGAGCGAACACCGTGATCAGGCGTTGCAGGCCGAGAGCGTGCATGGGACCGCAGGAAGAGCCCGCGCGGTGGCCGATTACATCGCCGGCATGACCGATCGTTACGCGATTCTCGAGCACCGCAGGCTGTTTGAACCCGCCGAGCGCACCTAGGCGCGTTCCTGTCGGAGCTCCTACGCCCCTAAAGGACTGTTTCTCCACGGAGAAATATGCTGCGGTGCGACCTTTGTCCTACATGCCGCAGGACAGCATAACTATCTGTTCTGCAAAGCTTTCGTGCATTGAACAGGCGATCAATGGAAGCGCTGTCATACTTCGTAAATTGACATAAGTCACTGAGCTGCCTAGAGTTATGTCACAACAAACCGCGTAGCGGGATATGAATAAGTCGGCCAGGGAGAAAGAAGCAGTGTTGAGCGTGTTCGCTGCACTCGTGCGGCCGCTCATGCGCGTTGCTTTCGAATATGGAATATCTGCCGGCGAGATCGCCGGAGTTGTGCGGCGCACTTATATCCAGGCACTCGAAGCGCGACTGCTCGAGCAAAAGCGCGCCACAACCGATGCACGGCTCGCAGTAGTCGCGGGACTCGCGAAGTCTGACGTGACGGCGCTGCGCGCAGCGACCCGTGCCGGTGCACCTCACAGCCTCAGAGCCAGTGTCAGCCTCGATCAGGTCACCAACCTGCTCACCGTCTGGCACACCCATTCTGGATTTTCCGGAGCGTACGGACTGGCTATGGAGTTGGATCTCGCTCCGACGCATGGCTCTCCGCGCCGCAGTTTCCGGGAATTGATTGCGACAGCGTGCCCAGGCGCCAACGAAGACGCACTTTTGGATGAGCTCGTAGCGGCCGGTTCGGTGGAGGTGCTGGACGGAACGACTGTTCGATGTTTGTCACGCGCCTACGTACCAAAAGGGGCAGACGTAAAGCGAATCGAACGGATGGGTCGTGTCCTGGCAAGCGTCACATCTAGCTTTGTACACAACATTCTGCGCATTGGCTCTGAGCCGGTGTTTTTCGAGCGCGCGGTGATTTCCGATGACCTAGTTACCGAGGCTGGGCGTGACAAATTCCTAGCGCTGGCCGGCGAGCGAGGCCAGGAATTGCTCACTGAATTAGACACATTTTTGACGCGTCTTGCGGCGACGGAAGGAAGCGAGACCGGAAGACGGTATGGCCTAGGGATCTACTTCTTCGAGGATCAGTCACCTGCTGACGCGGAGCGGGAATCAAAAGAACCCTACGACGAGAAGAGCAGCCGTAAGGAATCGCCTGTGGAGGAAATCGACGTCCTCGCAGGCTTAGGTCCCACGAGTAAGCGACGGCCTTAGGGGGAGAGACTAATGAAGGCTCCAATTTCAACGGTTGTGGCGGCAGTCATCGCGGCTGCAGCAGCGTCCGCGGGGTCTGCTGGAATTAGCGGTAGTGGCGCAGAATTGCTCGTGATTGGGCCGGTTGAAGCGTTAAATGCTGCCGACCGAACAGCCGTTGTGCTCGGGCAACATGTTCAAACAGACAGGCTTGACCGACTCGTCGTGGGCGACACAGTTGCTGTTTTTGGCGTTGCCCGCGTCGACGGCAGCATTGCAGCCGCTGCAATACAGACCAGGGGGCCTTACGTACCCGGTGCAACGGCGATTTTCCTGTCTGGAAGAGTAGAGAGTGCTCAGCCTTCGATTGGTCACGTAGTTGTAAACGGTGTTCGCGTCGACCTGACATCGGCCATGTCGCACGGGATGCTCTCACCTGCAGTTGGTGAGAAGTTGAGTATTTCCGGAACGCAGCCCGTGAGTCACGGGATGGTGTTGGTAAATGGAATTAGTGGAAGCGGCACCTCCGGGATTAGCGGAAGTGGCACTTCTGGAATTAGTGGCAGTGGCACGTCTGGGATCAGTGGCAGCGGCGCTCGCGTAAGCGGCATTAGCGGCAGCGGTACCTCCGGCATCAGCGGCAGCGGCACGTCTGGCATCAGCGGCAGCGGCGCTCGCGTAAGCGGCATTAGCGGCAGCGGTACCTCCGGTATCAGCGGCAGTGGTGCTCGCGTAAGTGGCATTAGCGGCAGCGGTACCTCCGGCATCAGCGGCAGTGGCACGTCTGGGATCAGCGGCAGCGGCGCTCGCGTAAGCGGCATTAGCGGCAGCGGTACCTCCGGTATCAGCGGCAGTGGCACGTCTGGGATCAGTGGCAGCGGCGCTCGCGTAAG
>CAZAXR010000029.1:0-121911 GCA_964489185.1 uncultured Steroidobacteraceae bacterium
CGGATTGCCGGTGCGGTCGTGCAGATGCACTGAAAGTTTCATCGGCAGACTCGCATCGCCGCGGTCGTATGCTGCGGACATTTCCCGCAGCCCCGAGCCGAGAGCGGCGTTCGCCGCCGTCGCGGTCATACTCCCTAGACACAGCGCGGCCGATAGGGCGGCGCTTACGTAGCGAAATGTACGCATGGAATTGTTCTCCCCGGTGCGCGCGTGTTGTTAAAGGGGCGCGCTGGTGCGTCACGCTAGGGGGTGCGGTGCGGCGCGTCAAGGTCTGCACGAGGGAGGGAACGGCCCGCAGATTGAGATGATTTTGCATAATGCGTTCCCGCAGGCACGCAAGACCCACACGCACTGTGAAGCTGAAGTGCGCACCCCCGAATGCGAACGGCAGCCTTACCTTGACCAGCGAAGTCGCGGCCGATTTTCGGCGATACAGCACGCCAGCCCTCCGCCGCGGGGCTTTCGTTATGCGCCAGGTGATACCAGGAACTAGGCGCGCTCGAATTCGCGTGCGAGACGCGGGGCGGCGAGCAGCATGAGCGCCGCTGCGATGAGATAGAAGATCGTCCCGCCGAGGATGGCGTAGTGCAGGGAGGCGTTGCCGAAGCGCGCAGCCAGCCGATCCGAGGCGGCGCCCAGCAGCCATGAACCGAGTCCGAGACCCAGAAGATTGTTAATGAAAAGAAAGATGGCGGAGGCCAGCGCACGCATCGCCGGGGGCACCAGCTGCTGGATGACGGCGATGAGCGGTCCGAGCCACATCAACTGCAACGCGAACGGAATGAGGAAGCACAGATACGCGGGTACGCCGAGCGGTAACGAGGTCCCCAGCGCATAACAGGGGATCATGGCGAGGAAGGCGAACGCCGGCACCAGCGCATAGGCCGCCGGACGGTGCGGCCCCAAGCGGTCGGCCAGATAGCCGCCGAGCAGCAGTCCCGCGCAACCGCCGATCAGTATCTGGGTGCCAAGAAGTCGCCCCACCTCGGGCAGGGTGAGGCCGTGGCTGCGCACGAAGAACGAGGGCAGCCAGAACAGCAGCCCATACCCCATGAGTGAGGCGCAGCCCGCCCCGAGCGCCAGCAGCCAGAAGCTGGGTTTTGCGGCCAGCTTCGCGCCCACCGCTCGCCAGGTAGGCCCCTTGGCCGCCGCCGGGACCGGATCATCGAACGCCCCACGCACCGGCTCGCGTACCGTCGCCACCAGCAGCGGAGCCAGCGCCAGGCCCGCAAGCCCCAGGACGACGAAGACCGTCCGCCACCCCACCCCATGCGCCAGGTGGCCACCCAAGAGAATGCCGAGCGAGCTGCCGAGCGGAATGCCGAGCGAATACACCGCGCCTGCGCGGGCGCGGCGGTGCGGCGGGAAGTAGTCGGCCAGCAGAGAGTAGGCGGGCGCGACCCCGCCTGCTTCGCCGACACCGACCATCAGGCGACCCAGAAAAAGGGTGAGGAAATTGTGGGCCAAGCCGCACAGTGCGGTGCAGGCGCTCCACAGCGCCAGCGCCACGGTCATGATCTGCACCCGGTTCATGCGATCGGCGAGCCGCCCGACCGGAATGCCGAGTGCGGTGTAGAAAAGCGCGAAGGCCGTGCCGCCGATCAGCCCGAGCTCGGTATCGGTGAGATGCAGCTCCGCCTTGATGGGGGCGACCAGGATGCCGAGCACGACACGATCGAGGAAGTTGAGGGCGTAGACCACCACCAGCACCGCCAGCACGTAGCGGCTGTAGAGGCGGGCACCGGCCGCAATCACGGCAGGGGAGGCCATCACGAGCGCGCCGCGCCGCCGCGCGCGCGCCAGGCGCCGAGGCGCTGCACAGCGTTCACGCGGATATTGGTGTAGAAGAGGTTGTAATCGAAGATGTGATAGCTGCCGAAGAGCGTGAGGGCGTCCGTGAACCCCGCGCGCTTGGAGAAGGGGATATCGATGCGCAGGGCCGCACCCTCGCAGCTCGCCCCGGTCAGCCGCGCCACTGGTGGCCGCAGCGCCTCGCCGGGCCGCACCGCGGGCAGGGAGCCGAGATTGAGATCCGCAGCGGCGCTGCTGTCGGGCTGCCAGTCGAGCGGGTTGACGCACACCATGGTCCGGCCGGCGGCGGGCTGATAGCGACCATCGAGCCATATCAGGCGGCTGTGCTCGCGCGAGCTTTCCGAGTGACCCGACTTCACGGTATTCCAGTCGACGAAACATCCGGTCTGGGTGGCCGTGCGGCATATCGGCACGCCCAGCCGCCCGATCTCGATCGGCACGTAGTAGCCAATGATGTAGGCGGCGACCAGCTGGCGCTGCAGCGGATGTCCGGCGATGCGCTCCTGCAGCAGCCGCATGGCGTGCAGCGAACCCTGGCTGTGGCTGGCGAGGATGAAGGGCCGGTCGTGATTCTCGTGCTCGAGGTAGTAGTCGAACGCCCGCAGAACATCGGAGTAGGCGAGCCGGTATGCCGACTCAGCGCGCGCTTCGTCCGCCATCAGGAAGGCGCCGAGCGCGGCCTGACGATAGTGGGGCGCATAAATGCGGCAGCAGGCGTTGAAGACGCTCGCCTGGAAGCGCAACACGCCCTGGTCGATCTGTTTACTGGTGAAGCCCGGCTCGTCGTAGTGGGCGTTGTCCGCGCCGCCTGCGATGTAGGTGGTCGGGTGGATGAAGAAGACGTCTGCCTTGGCGCTCTCCGGGAGCGGGGTGTCCGCCAGTCCGGGTGGCACGGTGTCGGCGCCGCTCGGGCGCCCCGGCCAGGCGGCCCAGGCTTCGGGATGCGAGTAGTCCGGAGGAGGAGGAGGCGATTGCGAAGCCGCGGACGCCGCTTGCTCTGACGCAGCCCAGCTCACGGCGCAAGCAGCTAGCGCAACGCAGACCAGGGTTGATATCGACGTTGAGCCCGAGCAGTTCATGTAGTCTACTTCGCATGACTGAGCCGCCGCGCATGGTGACAATGTCGTGACCTGCGTACAATTCTCCGTGTCGTGACCCTTGATGCAGCGCCCCGGGGGGAGAGGAGCGGCGAGCATGCGGCGCAGGATTATCGGGATCCAGTCACCGCGGGGTCAGCGGGCCAGCAAACAAACAAGAACCGAAGGAGCGAACCATGTCCATCCGGAATAAGGTGCTCTGGGCAGCGATAACCGTGCTGGGTGCCGTGTCTTTCGGCGTCGTGGCACTGAAGCGTGGCGAACCGGTAAACGCAACGTGGTTGGTGATCGCGGCACTGTGCATCTACGTCATCGCCTTTCGCTTCTACGGCCTGTTCATCGCCAACAAGGTGCTGGGAGTGAACGCTGCGCGACAGACGCCGGCCTATCGGCACAACGATGCCCTCGATTACGTGCCGACGAACCAATACGTGCTCTACGGGCATCATTTCGCCGCCATTGCCGGAGCGGGGCCGCTGGTGGGACCGGTGCTTGCGGCACAGATGGGGTACCTGCCGGGCACGCTCTGGCTTCTGGCCGGGGTCGTATTTGCAGGCGCGGTCCAGGACATGATCGTTCTGTTCCTCTCGACGCGACGCGACGGCCGCTCGCTCGGCGACATGATCCGCTCCGAGATGGGGCCCGTAGCCGGCACTATTGCCGGGATCGGCGTACTGCTCATTTGCGTGATCATTCTGGCGGTGCTGGCATTGGTCGTGGTGAACGCACTGAAGAGCAGTCCATGGGGCACGTTCACTGTGTCCTGCACCATACCAATCGCCATCATCATGGGGCTCTACGGCCGCTTCCTGCGCCCCGGGCGCATCGCTGAAATGTCGATCATCGGGGCCGTGCTGCTGCTGGCGGCGCTGCTCTACGGCCGGACCGTCTCCGAGACGCCGGCGCTGGCCCATTACTTCACCTTGTCCGGTCCGGCGCTGGCGCTGCTCATCATCGGCTATGGCTTCGTCGCTTCGGTGCTGCCCGTGTGGCTGCTCCTGGCTCCGCGTGACTATCTCTCTACGTTCCTCAAGGTGGGCACCGTCGCACTGCTGGCGGTCGGCGTCGTGATCGCGCACCCGACGCTGCAGATGCCCGCCATCACCAAGTTCGTCGACGGCAGCGGCCCGGTGTGGTCAGGCAGCCTGTTCCCGTTCTTGTTCATCACCATCGCCTGCGGTGCGGTGTCGGGCTGGCACTCGCTGATTTCGTCCGGTACCACGCCGAAGATGATCGAGAGCGAGAAGCAGATTGCCTTCATCGGCTACGGCGGAATGCTGACCGAATCCTTCGTTGCGATCATGGCCATGATCGGTGCCTCCGTCATTCATCCGGGTGTCTACTTCGCGATGAACAGCGGCGCGGGACTGATCGGGTCCACGGCGGCACACGCGGCAGAGGTTGTCTCCTCGTGGGGCTTTACGGTGACACCCGACATGCTCAATCAGGTGGCACACGATGTCGGCGAGATGAGTATCCTGTCGCGCACGGGCGGGGCACCGACGCTCGCCGTGGGCATGGCGACGATCTTCTCGAGTTTCCTCGGGGGGCGTGCGCTGATGGCCATTTGGTACCACTTCGCGATCCTGTTCGAGGCGCTGTTCATCCTCACCACGGTCGATGCCGGGACGCGCGTCTGCCGCTTCATGATCCAGGATCTGGTCGGCACCGCGATTCCCGCGTTCAGGCACACCAAGGCGTGGGGCAACAACCTAATCGGCTCAGGGCTCTCCTGTGTGCTATGGGGATACCTGCTGTATGTCGGGGTCATCGACCCCTATGGTGGCATCTGGACGATGTGGCCGCTGTTCGGCGCCACTAACCAGATGCTGGCGGCGATCGCGCTGACGCTGTGCACGGTCGTGCTGTTCAAGATGAAGCGCGAGCGCTACGCCTGGGTCACGATCGTGCCGACGGCCTGGCTGGTCATTTGCACCGTGACCGCCGGACTCGAGAAGGTCTTCAGTCCGAACCCCAAGGTAGGCTTCCTGAGCCACGCGGCGAAGTTCAGCCATGCGCTGGAGACCGGCGAGGTGCTCGCGCCCGCCAAATCGCTCGCGGAGATGAGCCGGGTCATCTTCAACGACTACGTCGACGCGACGCTGGCCGCTTTGGCCGTGGGGATAGTCCTGATCACGGTGGTCTACGGCGTGGCGCGCATCCGCGCGGCGCGCGCCACACCGCAGAACACCGCGATCGAGATCGGCGGGGCGGCGGTGGGCCATGGTTAAGATCACGCGCTGGTGGAGGCGGGCGGTTCAGACCGCCCGCCTCATGGTGGGCATCCCCGACTATGACACTTATGTTGCACACCGCCGGGCGCATCACCCAACCGAGCCGGTCATGAGCTACACGGAATTCTTCCGCGAGCGCCAACAGGCGCGCTACGCATGCGAGAAGGGCCGTTTGCGGGGCTGCTGCTGAGACTGTCGGGGCGCTGCCGGTTGACCCCTCGGCAGCGGCCCGTTATTTGATGTAGGTTGAGGTGATAATGAAGCCGCGGCATCCGCTGGCCGGGTGCTCTCAGCGGTCGAGAGAAGAACGTAGTCCATAAACACATCGATCCAGGAGAGAGGCGCATGAGCACAACCGCGGGCGGCATATCCGCGTCAGCTGGTCGGATTCCGGCGCATTTTCGCACGGTGATCGTCGCCGCGTCGGTCGGCAACATCATCGAGTGGTACGATTTTTATATCTTCGGCAGCTTGGCGGCGGTTCTGGCGGCCAAGTTCTTCGAAAAGAGCAACCCGGTCGCGGCACTGCTGAGCACGATCGCGCTGTTCACCGCTGGATTTCTGGTCCGCCCGCTCGGCGCATTTCTGTTCGGGTGGCTGGGCGACAAGGTCGGACGCAAGTACACGTTCCTCATTACCTTAAGCGGCATGGGACTGGGCACGGGCGCGATCGGACTGATTCCCACGTATCAGTCCATCGGCGTGGCGGCGGCATTCGTGCTGTTCGGTCTGCGGATGATTCAAGGCCTGTGCCTGGGTGGCGAATACGGCGGCGCCATTACCTACGTCGCCGAGCACGTGCCGGACGAGCGCCGCGGCTACTACACCGGCTGGCTGCAGACCTCTCCGACGCTCGGAATCGTGGTATCGCTGGCCATAGTCGCCGGTTCTCGCGGGTACTTCGGCGTCGACGAGTTCCAGGCCTGGGCATGGCGCATTCCGTTCTTGGTTTCCTTCCTGCTGGTAGCGATCGCGATCTACATCCGCTTGCAGTTGCAGGAGACGCCGATATTCCAGGAGATCAAGGACAAGGGGCTGATGACCAAGAACCCGTGGAAGGAAGCCTTTCTCAGCGCCAACATCAAATATGTGGTGATCGCCAGCATCGTGGTGCTCGGGGAGGGCGTGGTGTGGTACAGCGGCCAGTTCTGGGCGTTGTACTTCCTGCAGCAAGTATCAAAAGTGGACCTGCTGCACTCGAGCTATATCGTGGGCATCGCGCTTATCATCGGAGCACCGAGCTTGATCCTCTTCGGGCGGCTGTCCGACAGCATTGGGCGCAAGCCAGTCATCCTCGGGGGATTCCTGCTCGCAGCAGTCACTTACTACCCACTGTATTCATGGCTCGGGCAGGCCACGCAGCCGGGGAATATCAACTATCCGGCCGCTGTAATCATCATTGCCATCCTTGTGTGCTATGTGGGAATGGTCTACGGGCCCATCGGGGCGTTTCTGGCCGAGTACTTCCCGGCTCGGATCCGGTACACCTCGGTGTCGGTTCCCTATCACATCGGCAACGGCTGGGGTGGCGGGTTGGTGCCGTTGATCACCACCGCGGCTTTCCAGGCGACACACAACCTCGGCAACGCGCTGATCTATCCCATCGCGGTTCCTGCGGTGTGCTTCGTGCTCTGCCTGTTCCTGATGCCGGAAACTCGCCACATCAGCATCTGGAAGCCTACAGAAGCCAGGACAACAGCCTGACGAGCGTGCGAGCGGCGGCTGCCGGCGCTAGTCCTCAGCGCCAACCGCCGTTCGTTGGGTGTCATCTGCTTGCAATCTGTAGGCGGTGTCTGACCCGTCGAGGGGGCGCATTGAGTCTTCAGCGGCAGGGGACGGCACAGATATGGTCGCAGTGAGACATCAATTACCAACCTCAGAACGGAGGACTCGACCATGGACTGGAATCGTGTGGAAGGAAACTGGAAGCAGCTGAAGGGCAGGGCCAAGCAGCAATGGGGCAAGCTCACCGATGATGACCTGACCTATGCAGCCGGGCGGCGTGAGCAGCTCGCCGGCAAGATCCAGGAGCGTTACGGCCTTGCTAAGGACGCTGCGCAGAAGCAAGTCGACGAATGGGCCACTAGGGCCGACGACACCTGGCTCAGCAAGCAGTAACCACATCACCGGCGCCGCCGCCCGGGAGCGGCGGCGCCTTCACTGCGCGACGGAAGTCTTCGTCCCCTGAAGCGCGGCGTTGATCTCCTTTGCCAGCTCATTGCGGCACGGCGGACACCAACTCGCCCAGAAGGTCAGAAATACGAGCTTGTCGTGCTGTTCACTGAGGCGCACCGTCTCGTGAGTCACGAAAGTTCTTCGCCGTAAAATCCGGTGCCTTCGTCCGACGGGAGTCTCCCTGGCGGCGTGCCCAATGCCCACCGCGCCGCAGCCAAGTAAGGCGACGAGAGTCCAACGACGCATCTGAGTCCCCCTAAGGAAAGCGGCCATCGGTCGGGGCAGGTCGGAACGAGCGCTGCGGGAACGCGTGCTCCTCACCCGGGGAACTGCAGTTCAGCTCACTTACAGGCCGGCGGTGGCGAGGTGAGCGGCCATGCGGTGTTGGGCGGGTTCTTGGCGATGCGGCTGTTGATGGTGAAGAAGATATTCCCCAGCCTGCCGCGCACGTCGCCGAAGGGATTGGGATTGTCGGGTGAGCTGCCGAAGCCCTTGGCGTGGGCCGCTGCCACCTGATCGCACAGCCACACGTTGCGTGCCGCGCATGAGTAGTGGCCGGTGTTCAGAAGCACCGCGCTGGTTACGAGGCACAGGCCGAGCACGTCCTGCACCGGCCTCGCGATGTTGGCCGACGCGATCGTCTTGCCCAGAGTGGCGAACTTGTCGTTAGTGAAGCCGACGAGAGTGCGGGTATTCGAGGCTATGGCGGAGCTCAGCTCGGTGCCAATCACCCAGACCGAATTGCCGCGGGTACTGCTGCCGTCCTTGTCGCAGAAGGTCGTCATGTCGAGCACTTCGGCGCCCTCGGGGATGACTCCTTCGTCCGAGCCGAGCCGCGGGCTCCAGCCCACCACCTGGCCTGAGGCGCACGGCTGATCGGGTGTGCCGGGGATGAGGTTGCTCGGGCTCTCCTCGCTCTGCACCAGGATGCCGGGGACGTCGTCGACCCCGTTGGCGACGGAGTTGATGATCGCCAGCTGATTCTTCGCCGGTCCGGATGCGCCGCAGAACTTGGGCGGAATGATGTTTGCGGGGAAGCCCGGGCACAGCTGTGCGACATTGAGGTTGCCGGGGCAGCTGCCGTCTGCCTGCAACCGGGTATCGGTCACGATACAGCTTTGCTGGATGATGTTGCCGTGCACGCCCTGGGGACCGACGCCTGCCGGTCCCGGGTTGATGTTGGCGGCGAGCCCGCCGGTCGGGTTGCAGCCTGCGGACGAGGCGCAGGTCGACGCGGAGGCCACGACCACAGTCTGCGGTGCCAGCGCGAGGCCCTCCGGACTCCCGGTCGTCGAATCGGCAGTCGCGGAGGCGCTGGTGGCCACGACCGCCGTGGGTATCGTAAAACCGAAACCCGAGGACGGAGTAGAGGTCGTCAGGGGCACGGCAAACTGCAGGATGTTGCCGCTGGCGTTGCCCGTCGATTGGGTGACGAAGGCATACGCCGCACCGGCCTGGGTGCCGGCGCGGAGCTTGCCGAAGGGGCACGAGCCGTATCCGCAGGAGACCACAGCAAACGTGGTCGCGTAGCTGTTGGTCCAGAACCCGGACGAGGAGGCTGAGGAGGGCAGTGCGTACTGCAGGATCGTGCCCCGCGTGGTGGAGAGCAGCAGGCTGCCGTCGATCGGCCAGATATCGAACCCTGCAGGCAGCGGGCTGCTGCGCTTCGTGGTCTCGGGGAACTGGTGCTCCAACAGGGCCACGCAGGGTGGAGCGATGGACTTGGCGGGATTCGCCAGGAATGCGGCGATGCTAGCCGCCGAGTAGTCAAAGACGGTGACGCGCTCGCGCCGGTCACTGGGATCGAAATCGTCATCAGCGATGAGCACCAGCAGGTCACCGGCGTGGATGCCGTTGGCGGCGAGAGCGGCCATGACGGAGGCGGGCAGCGTGTTCGGCACGATCAGGGTGTCGACCAGTGAGTCCACCTCGTGCCCGGAGAAATGAGCATCGAGCAGCAGCGGAGCCTGGAAGCCACCGGGGGCGGCCGCAGAGGGCTGCAGTACCCACAGCGATGGCTTGGGCAGACTGGTCGCCGCGTACACGTTGCCCGCGGCATCCACCGACAGGCCGTCCGGATGCTGCGGCCCCGGCACCCCCGAGGCAGCGCTCCAGACGGGGATCGAAGGCTCGATCGGCGTGCCGGTGGGGGCGACATAGCGCACGATGGCGCCCGCGGCGCTGTCGGCGACGACCAGATCCACGTGGCCGGCGCTGCCTGCCACGAACACCAGCGAGCGAAAGCTCCCCATCGCGCTGCCGTCCGAGTTGAGCAGTGCCGTGCCGGCGGGGCTAAACAGCACGTCGTACACCGCATTCGACGCGGAGGAATTCGCAGCGGTGACGCGCAGCGTCTGCGCCTGCAGCCCGTGAGCCGCAGTCAGGGCCGCGACCGCAAGCGCCAAACGTGCGAGCAGGGTGTTCTTCTTGATCATGGTGTGCTGCGTTCCCCTGGAAAATCTCGATCTTGTTTGCGCCGCGATGCTCGCCTCGGACATCGGCAGGGAGCGGGGCAGGCTAGCACGCCCACGGCGGCGACGCCCATCGCTTTGGGCGCCACGGCTCACATTATGTAAGTGGGCTAGGGGCGCGGCGCGCCGGCGGTCGTCTGCGGCGACAGCTGCCGCGCTGAGGACTTTGCTGCGCGCGCAGCCTGCTGTGGGCGGCGCTGCTGATCGTGCAGTGTCTGCAGATAGCGCTGCGTGAGCGTACGGAAGGCGGCCGGCGCAAACGGATCCTTGCGCAGGATGGCGTAGCTGTGGTCGAGGAGCTTCTGCGCTTCCGGGTAGTTGCCGAGACCTGTGAGGGCACCGCCGGCCGCGCTCTCGGCAATCGCGGTCCGCCAATGGTCCGCGGAGTACGCCTGCGTGAGGATGTCGATGGCGGTGCGCGCCGAACTCAGCGCCTCGGAGTAGCGCTGGGTCGCCACCTGCAGTATCGCCAGATTCTCCAGGCTCGAGGCGACGTCGGGATTGTGGTCGCTGAAGAGCCGCCGGCGCATCGCCAGTCCCGCGCGCAGGTCGCGCTCCGCCTCGGAGTAGCGCCCCTTGAGCGTCAGCCAGAAACCGATGCGATTGGTCACTGCCGCAATGTGGGCGTGATCGCCTGGAAAGAGCTGGCGGTAGATGCCGAGCGCCTCGCGCTCGGTCGCGAGCGCTCCTTCGGTGTCCCCGAGGTCGTACTGCACGAAGGCGATGTTGTTGAGCGTGTTCGCGACGTCCGGGTGAACCTCGCCGAGCAGCTCGCGCTCCATTGCGAGCGCCTCCCGATAGGTCGCCTCGGAGCTCGCGAGCTCGCCCTTGTCCTGCATCGCGCTGGCGAGATTGTTGAGGCCTTGGGCGATTTTCGGGTGCTTGTCGCCGTAGAGCGTGCGGCTGAGCGCAATCGATTCGCGGTACATGCGCTCGGATTCGTCGTAGTCGCCGTTCTCCTCGAGCAGCGAGCCGAGATCGCCGATGGCTTGCGCCAAGGCCGGGTGCGGCCGCTCGCCGCGCAGTTCGCGCTGCGTGCTCACGGCACTGCGCATGATCGGCAGTGCGCCCTTCAGATCGCCGTCGTCATCCAGGGTGAGCGCAAGATACTCGAGGGTGCGCGCGACATCGCCATGCTTGTCGCCATAGAGCCGGCGTTGCAGCGCGAGCGCTGCCCGGAAACTGCGCGCCGCCTCCGCGTAGCGGCCTTCGCTGCGCAGCACGTTGCCGAGGCCATAGAGGCTGTTGGCCAGCGTGATCTGGCTCAAGCGATCCTTCGGCCGCTGGCCGATGCGTGCGATGGCTTCGCGATAGGCCTTCTCGGCCGTGGCATAGTCGGCCTGCAGATCCTGCAGCTCGGCGAGATCGTTCAAGCCGTCCGACAGCACCAGCGGGTCGGCTTCCGGCAGAGCGCGGGCCATCGCCAGCGAGCGGTTGAGCAAGGGCTGCGCTTCGCGGTACAGACCGAGGCCGGTGTAGACCGTGCCGAGTGTCTGCAGCAGTCGCGCCTGGATGGCCGGCTGCTTGGCGAGTTCAGCATCGACGCGCACGGCCGCCGTGTTCAGCATTTCGCGGGCCGTCACCGTGCTGCCACGCGCCTCGCTCGGATCCGCGAGCCGGAACAGTCCGATGAGGAAGTTGGTGGTCTGCAGCGCGGCGTCTGCCTCCTTCTCGGCGCGCGCAGTCTGTCTCTGCGCGAGCGCGCGCTGGATGAGGGCGTAGGTCGCCAGCGCACTGGTCAGTACCATGCCGCAGGTCGCAGCGCAGGCGGCGACGAACAGCCGGCGGTTGCGGCGCTGCTGCTCGCGCCGGCGCAGCACGTCGAAGCCGACGCCGAGCACGGCGGCGACAAGCTTCAGCTTGGCCCGGTTCTTTCCATCCTTTCCCGGGCGCACATCGGCGGCGACCGGCTCGACGGGGGCATCACTCAACTCGCCGTCCGGACCAAGGTGAAAGCGCAGTGCCGGCGGGAAGCATTCCTCGGCCTCACGGCCGACGTGCCCGGAAGCATTCGGCTCCCCGCTTACGATGAGTGAGAAGATGCGGTCCTCGCGACCCAGTCGCTTGAACGCGAGGATCTCCTTGTTGACCCAGCGCGACCGCGCCGCGTCCGGCGAGCAGATCACGATCTGGCACGCGGAATCCTCGAGTGCCGCATTGATGACGGTGCCGAGCTCGGTGGCGCTGGCGAGCTCCTCGCGGTCGCGGAATATGGGGATCAGACGTCGGGGGACCGGGCCGACTGCCGTGCTCGTACCGACGAGCCCCTTCGGCGGGCGATAGGTCTCAAGCGAGCGGTGCAGCCAGTCCGCCCACTGCGCGTCGCGGTGGCTATAGCTCAGGAATGCCCGGTACTGGGCTCGCGCCACTGCCGCTGTCCCCCGAATCGGGTGAGAGACCACCGCCGCCGCTGCCTCACTGCCGATACCCGCAGGACTCTAACCCATGCGGTCGGCGCTGCCAAAATGCGCGCAGCAGCGCCGCGCCGCGTGCTCCTTGAGCCTCCGGGCCGCATACAGCAGCCTGCCCAGGACCCTGGGAGCTTGCGGTCAGCGGCCTTGGTGAGCAGAGACGAGAAGGCTCAGCGGGGAGCCGAACTTCTCAGAAATCGCTTTGGCCTGATCGGGGGAGATCGTGCTGGCGGCAGAGCTCATCTGCGCGTTGCTCAGCACCGGTGTGACCCGAGAAGGCTGGTCTCAGAATTTCTGTCAGAGTCGGCATTGCAGGTACGAAAGCGCGACACGCTCAATAAATTTGGGGGTCACCCGGACGCAAAGCCCCTAGGGGCTGAGAAGGGGGGTTGTTTCGCGTCAATGGTTTTCTGGTAGGCGGCGAACGACAGTCAGACCCGGCAACTGGCGGGTCCCCGGAAACTCAGGTCCATATCTGATTTCACATAATATACATTATGCGAAGTAGACTGGTTATAGGCGGCCTCGCTGCTTGAGCGCGCGAACCAGCCCGGTGATGCGGCGGCGTCATTGCATCACTTCACCGCGAACACCGGGAGCGCGCCCGAGTTCTCGATGAACGTGCATTTCGCGTCCGCGCACACCCGCTGCTCCATCTCGATGCGTTTGAGCTGCACGTACTGTTCCGGGGATAGACCGATCGCCTGCCGATAGGCGTTGTCCGCCGCAGCGCGCGCCTCCTCGGCCGACTTGCGCTGAACCTCAGCGAGCCTGGTCTGCTGCTCGGTCTGGATGCGTTGCTCCTGCGTTGCCGTCTCGATGCGCTGGTTCTTGATCGCATCCGGCGGATTCGCGCGTCCCACGGTCATCGTAATGAGTTTGACGGGCAGGCCTTTTTCCTTGATGAATGCGACCAGCGCCTCGCGGATCTCCTCATCGATCGCGTCCAGCGCCGTCGTGCTGATCGCCGTCTCGTTCATGCCACGCTTCCTCACCGCCTGTCGGACCATCGTCTTGAACTGCTCCTCCAGATTGTTTCTGTACCAATCGCGGCCGAAGTTCTTGATGAGCGAAACGGAATCCGTAACCTGCAGCACCATGATCGCGTGAAAGCTGATCGGGACGCCGTCCGAGGTCATCGTGTCGTGCATCTCGGTCTCGGCTTTCATCGGCTGCATGTACACGTCCACGCCTTCCGTGGTGAGCGCGGCGAACGTGCGGCCGGGCTTTACGGGATCGGGATCGACGCCGCCATGTCCGAATATCCAGGGCTTCTCGACGAGCACAACCTCGTGGCCCGCGTCGGGCGAGTAGACGCTGCAGGCGCTCAAGAGCGATGAAAGAATCATACAAAAGAAGTACTTCATGTTCTTACCCCACATTTTCGCTTCCGTCTGCGACGCAAAGGTTCGCTCACTTTCGCTTGCTATATAGAAGCATCGGGTACGACCGCGACGATCCGCGGCTACACCGGGAATTTTGAATAGACAGCCCTCGTAGGCAATTAGATTGAAGCGGTGCTCCTGTGGAGCATAGTATCCAGAAAAGGCTGACTGAGGCTCTTAGCCATGCGGTGGTCCATCCCCATTGTGGCTCTGACCCTGGCTTCGTGTGCTGCGCAGGCTCCTCATCCTGATTCCGCTGCACGCAGACACGCCGCCAACGTTGCCGCCGCCGAGGCGGCAGACTACCGCGTCACAGTGCGCGACGGAGTCACTTTGTTCTGCGCCACGAGAGCGCCCACCGGCTCTCACAACATCCCCGCGTGCATGACTGAAGCCGAATGGGAGCGGCAGCAGCTATGGATCTTCCGGGAGCCGTGGTGCCCCGCGGCGGCTGAGTCCTGTAGCCAGAACTCTCATAGCTTTGTTTGGAAAAGCAGCGGGCCCCCGTAGGCCTGGAGTACCCCAGCGAGGCCCTGGCTGGTCGGATCTCAGCGGCGCTGTTAAGTCTGGTAACTCGGGTGGTCGATGCGTGTAGGCCTTACCCCCGTGATGCGTCTCGGCAGACTCATCAACTTCGCCTTGAAGATCGGCAGATCCTGGTGGCGATGGCATGCCCGCGTAGGGCCGCGCTACTTGGAACGCGCAACAGAAAGCGAGGCCGGTCAACACCCTCCCAGGCGTAGGCCCGCTCCGCCCCCGCGAGGGCCTGCGACAAGCGTGCTTCTTGCGGCGCGGGTGCCGTTGCATCCCGCGCAGGATGCAACAGCGCTGCCGGGCTGACCTCTACAGCTCGGTGGCCCCGCGCGGGACGGTCTGCCGCGGATTTCTGACTGCCTGCGGCGGCGTCATCCCGACACAGGACGCGCTCACCAGGTCGCCTTGGCTGGCGTACGGTGTCGCGATCATCAGTGCCTTGGGAATCGCCTCTTTGCAGGCCGATTCGTCCTTGAACAGGAAGGAATCCACGTAAGTCACCTCGAGCGTCTTGGGCGCGTAGTAGTACACGTGCATGACGGCGAGGTTGCCGAGGGTGCGGGGCTGGTGCTGGTCTTCGTCGGCCCAGACCGATCCTGTCGCGAGAGCGATGAGAAGAACAACGCTGCCTTTCATGGCTGGTCACCTCCAAGGCCGGAGCGCTCGGGCTGAGCGGTCGCCGGCTCGATCGCGTACGGTGGTGAGACCCGTCTGCTTCGCTGATGCTGCCTTTGGACCCGGTACAAGTCTGCGACGCAATTCGCGCGTTGAAAGGCTAAAAGCGAGGCCTACCGCACGCTAGCAGCCGCCGGCGCGTTTCCTTGTGGGCTCTGGCCGGCACACGTTAGGCCCAGGCTGGGGCTGCATGAGGCAGGCGTCGCCTTATTGCGTCGCTTGGTACAGCTCCCGCGTGATCTGCGCAATCAGCGCCGTGCTCCGCTTTGGATCTTCGATTCCGCGGGTCAGGATCACGAGCACGAACGGACGCGGTGCGAAAACGACAGCCGCGTCATGCCAGATCTTGGTGATATCACCGGTCTTGTGGGCCACCGGTGTGCCCGAAGGAACGCCTGCGGGAATGCCGTCATTGAACGTCTGCCGCTCGAGCACCGCGACCATTTGCCGCGACGAGGCCGCATCCACCGCACCGCCCTTGGCGATCGTTTCCATGAGCACCAGCAGCGCGCGCGCCGTGGTGGTGTTGTTGAGTCCCTGCTGAAAGGCCTTCGCATCCTCGACGCCGCGCAGTACGTTCATGCCATCGGCGCCGAGGCCGTGGACGCCCGCGCGGATGTTGCCGATGCCGAGCTTATCGATCAGGAGGTTCGCGGCGAGGTTGCTGCTGACCGTGATCATGAGCTCATCAACCTGCGCGAGCGTGCGTGTACTGCCGACGGCCTTGTACAGGTCCTGTTCCGAATCGTCGCCGGGATCGAGGCTGTACGGCGAGCCGTCGACGAGGCTGTGGAACTCGTTCTTGATCGGCAGGCTGTCCTCGAGCCGCAGCTTGCCCTCGTGCACCTGGCGATACAGCTCTATCATTACCGGCACCTTCATGGTGCTCGCGGCGTGAAAGGGCTCGTCCACCCGCAGCAGCCATTCGCTGCGCCCATCCAGAGTGCGCAGCGCAACGGCCACATCGGCCCCGCTCTTATTAATGAGTGCATTGATGGCGGGGATCGCCGCGGTGATCCTCCGATCCTCAGCGGCGCATGCGGCGAACGTCGGCAGCAGGGCCACGAGCAACCCAATGAGCCCCCTGCCCTGTCTGCGCCAGTGCCGTCGGCTCGTCATGGAGTTCCCCCTACACCCATGCCTTGATCAGACCACCGGTACCGCCGACCCGGAGCATATCGGAGCGTGCGCTGAAATAGCGCGCATTGATTGCCGCGGGCGAGATGTCTTCCACGTGCGTATAACCGAGCATACCGAGCAGGCCGTACAGCTCCTGTGTCGTGAACAGCGCACGCCACGGCTCACCGATCACTGCAAGCTTCAGCATCACGGCACGCACGATCAGGCAGTGCGCCACGCTGAGGGTGGCGAGCGATCTTGAATAGTCGAACACGATGCCGCTGCCCCTTGCGAAGGAGACCACGTACCTCAGCGTATCGATCACCACCTCGCGCGTCAGGTACATGCTGACTCCCAGCCACGAAAAGAATGCGGGAGCATCGGTGCGCACGCCGGCAGCTCGCAGCCGCTCGGACAGCAGCTGGGCCTCGAAATCAACCGGCACGAATGTCATTGACCGCGGCACGTCGATGCCGGCCGCGGCGAGCTGGCGCCGCTTCCACCCCTGGGTGGCCGGATGATCAACCTCGAACACTTTCAGGGTGGTGTATGGATTGCGAAAGGCGAACGTGTCGAGCCCCGCCCCGAGCACGACGTACTGCTCGACGCCGCGTGCCACGGCTTGCACCAGGGCGTCCTCCGCGAACCGGCTGCGGGCCACGACGAAGGCGCGCAAGTAGGTCTCCCTCCAGGATTGATAGCGCTGCCGTTCGGCCTGGATCCGCGACACCGCCTCCGGCCCTACGATCCGTACTGCAAGCGGATCTTGCAGGACCTTGGGCTCATCCAGTAGTTGATGTGCCGCCCTACTGAGTGCGACCCGCCAGGCGGTGCGGCTCGGCCGATCAACTCGCAAGGCTCGTCCTGCTCTTAGTTCCCTTCCGCGCCTGTCACAGGCACCCGGGCCTCGGCCTTATCGCGGGGAAGCCTCGGCCTGGCGCACTAATCGGCACGGAAACCAGCTCATCTACGCCTTTTGAGAGGGACACACAAGCGCAAAGGACGGCAAAATAGCGGACTTCGGGCGGGGGATGGATCGCTAAAGGGTCACACATGCAGACGCGCGTCGAAGGGAAGCCCAGCACCAAGAAGAGAATGCTCATCATGATCGGCGCGGTGTTGCTGCTGATCCTGCTGATCGCCGCCATCAAGGCGCTGATGATCTACAACATGATCAAGGGCATGAAACCGCCGCCGCCCTCGGTGGTCACGACCGCTAAGGCGTCGTACCAGGAGTGGCAGCCGGAGCTGCGTGCCGTGGGCACGCTGCGCGCCGCGCGCGGGGCCGACCTGGCGCTGGACATCGCCGGCCTGGTCACGCAGGTGAACGTGAAATCCGGCGACGACGTCAAGGCCGGACAAGTGCTGCTGCAGCTGCGCGACACCGAGGACCTCGCCCAGCTGCACCAGCTGGAGGCCGCCGCCAATCTCTCCCAGGTGACCTACGACCGCGCCAAGCAGGAGATCGCGGTGCAGGTGATCTCCAAGGCCGATTACGACCAAGCCGCGGCGGACCTGAAGGTGAAGCAGGCGGCGGTGGCGCAGCAGCAGGTGAATGTCTCCAAGAAGCAGCTGCGCGCGCCGTTCGCGGGCCGCGCCGGCATCGTCACCATCAATCCCGGCACCTATCTCAACTCTGGTACCGTGATCGTGACGCTGCAGGAGCTTGACCCCGTGTACGTGGATTTCTTCGTGCCGCAGCGGATGCTGGCCGACGTGCGCGTCGGGCAGAGCGTGAACCTGACACTCGATGCGTTCAAGGATAAGAGCTTCGCGGGCACGGTGAACGCGATCAGCCCGAAGGTCGAGACCGACACGCGCAACGTGATGGTGGAAGCGCGTGTGCCGAATCCGGACCGCGTGCTCACGCCTGGCATGTTCGTCAACGTGAGCGTCGACGTCGGCACGCAGCGCAAGTACCTCACACTGCCGCAGACCTCCGTGGTCTACAACCCCTATGGCGAGACCGTCTACGTGGTCACGACCAAAGCGGAGTTCGACAAGCAGCAGGCCGCCGCGGCGGTCGAGAATAGCAGCGGGGCGGCCTCAAGCCCGCCGAAGCCGGCGGCGAACAAGGGGCCGCGGACGCCGCCCGACACCAAGGTGGTGCAGCAGCAGTTCGTGACGAGCGGTCCCAAGCGCGGGGACCAAGTGGCGATCCTCACCGGACTCAATGAGGGACAGGAAGTCGTGACGAGCGGCCAGATCAAGCTCAAGGCCGGCGCCCCCATCAGCATCGATAACCGCGTGAAGCCCTCGAACAGCCCGAATCCGACGCCGCAGGAACAGTAAGGGCGCGTCATGAACTTCACGGATATCTTCATCAAGCGGCCGGTGCTGGCGATCGTCGTGAGCCTGCTGATCCTAGTGCTCGGACTGCGGGCGCTCGCCGACCTGCCGGTGCGCCAGTACCCGAAGACCGAGAACGCGGTGGTGACGATCACCACCACTTACTTCGGCGCCGATGCGCAGACTATCGGCGGCTTCATCACGCAGCCGCTCGAGCAGGCCATTGCCCAGGCGCAGGGCATCGATTATTTGTCCTCGACCAGCGTCAGCGGTGTGTCCACCATCACCGCCACGCTGCGCCTGAACTACGACGCGAATCGCGCCCTCACCGAGATCCAGACCCAGGTCACCTCGGTGCGCAATCAGCTGCCGCCGCAGGCCCAGCAGCCGGTGCTCACGGTCGCCGTCGGGCAGACGATCGATGCCATGTACATGGGCTTCAGAAGCAGTGTGCTGCCCTCCAATAGCATCACCGACTACCTAGCCCGGGTCGTCAAGCCCAAGTTCGACGCGCTGCAGGGCGTGCAGACGGCTGAAATCCTCGGCGGACGGCAGTTCGCACTGCGCGCCTGGCTCAACCCGGCACAGCTCGCCGCTCACGGAGTCACCGCGGCGGACGTGTTCCAGGCGCTCTCGAGCAACAACTACCTCGCGGCCGTCGGCACGACCAAGGGCCAGATGGTGAGCGTCGATCTCACCGCCGCCACCGACCTGCACTCGGTGGACGAGTTCAAGCAGCTCGCCATCAAGCAGAAGGACGGCGCCATTGTGCGCCTGCAGGACGTGGCCACTGTGGTGCTGGGGGCCGAGGATTACGACGCCAACGTCGCCTTCAGCGGCTCGCTCGCGGTTTTCATCGGCATCAAGGTGGCACCCGACGCCAACCTCCTGGAAGTGGCCAAGCGGGTGCGCGAGCACATGCCGGAGATTCAGTCGCAGCTGCCGAGCGGGCTGTCCGGCACGATCGTGTACGACAGCACCAAGTTCGTCACTTCCTCGATCCGCGAGGTGATCAAGACCCTGATCGAGGCGCTGTTGATCGTCACCCTGGTGATCTACCTGTTCCTCGGCAGCCTGCGCGCGGTGATCATTCCGGTGATCGCCATGCCGCTGTCGCTCATCGGCACCTTCTTCATCATGCTGGCCTTCGGCTACTCGTTGAACCTGCTGACGCTGCTGGCGCTGGTGCTCGCCATTGGTCTGGTGGTCGACGATGCCATCATCGTGGTGGAGAACGTCGACCGGCACATGAAGGAGGAAGGCAAGCCACCCTTACAGGCTGCCCTGCAGGCGGCGCGCGAACTCGGCGGCCCGATCCTCGCCATGACCGTGGTGCTGGTGGCCGTGTACGTGCCGATTGGCTTCCAGAAAGGGCTGACCGGTGCGCTGTTCACAGAGTTCGCCTTCAGCCTGGCGGGCGCGGTCACGGTATCGGCGATCATCGCGCTGACGCTGTCACCGATGATGTGCTCGCGCTTCTTCAGCAGTGAGCAGGAAAGCGGCCGCTTCGTGCAGCTGATCGACCGCGTATTTGCGCGCGTGCGCAGCGGCTATGAGCGGTTGCTGGGCGGCGCGCTCAGCACTTACAGCGTGCTGGTGGTCATGGGGCTCATGCTGTTCGGTGCCACGGTGCTGCTGGGCATGTTCTCCAAGGCCGAGCTCACCCCGGAGGAGGATCAGGGATTCCTCTTCTATCAGCTCAAGGCCTCCCCCGATGCCACCTCGCAGCAGATGCTCGGCTACTCGCACCAGGCGTTCGAGCTCGGCAAGACGCTGCCCGAGTACGAGATGATGTTCCAGATCACCACGCCTGCGCAGGGCTTTGGCGGCATGGTGTTCAAGCCCTGGGAGGAGCGCTCGCGCCCGGCGCACGAGCTGCAGCAGGTGCTGCAGGGCATGTGGGGCCAGATCGCCGGCGGGCAGATATTCGTGTTCGCCCTTCCGCCGCTACCGGGTGCGCAAGGTGCGCCCATCCAGGTGGTCATCAACACCACCGAGCCCTTCCAGAATCTGAACGAGGTGGCGCAGGAGGTGCTCAAGCGGGCCCGCGACAGCGGCAAGTTCTACTTCATCGACACCGACCTCAAGATCGACAAGCCACAGTCGACCGTGGTCGTCGACCGCGACCTGGTGTCCACCTTAGGGCTCACGCAGCAGGACGTTGGCAGCGCGCTCGGCGCGGCGCTCGGCGGTGGCTACGTGAATTACTTCTCGATCGCCGGCCGCTCCTACAAGGTCATCCCGCAAGTGCTGCAGGTAGATCGCCTCAATCCCAACCAGGTGCTCGACTACTACGTACGCGCACCCAACGGCTCGGTGATTCCTGCCTCGACGCTCGCGAGCCTCAGGCACGATGTCGTGCCGGAGTCGATCAACCGCTTCCAGCAGCTGAACTCCGCGACCATCTCTGGCGCCAGCGGCATGTCGCAGGGCGAGGCGCTGAAGTTCCTGCGCGATACCCTGAAGGAGGTCGCACCCACCGGGTATCAGCTGGACTACTCGGGTCAGTCACGTCAGTTCGTGCAGGAGTCGGGCGGCTTCGCCACCACGCTGCTGTTCGCGGTCATCATCGTGTTCCTGGCCCTGGCCGCGCAGTTCAACAGCCTGCGTGATCCGATCGTGATCCTGGTGTCGGTGCCGATGGCGCTGTTCGGCGCGCTGATATTCGTGTGCCTGATCTCGAGCCTCAACATCTACACGCAGGTGGGCCTCGTGACCCTCATGGGCCTGATCTCCAAGCACGGCATCCTCATCGTGCAGTTCGCGAACGAATCGCAGCGCGCCGGCATGAGCAAGCGGGACGCTATTCGGCACGCCGCCGGCGTGCGCCTGCGCCCGATCCTCATGACCACCGCGGCGATGGTGCTCGGCGTCATTCCGCTGGTGATCGCCTCGGGGGCGGGCGCGGGTGGTCGGTTCGCGATGGGACTTGTGATCTCGACCGGACTGTCGATCGGGACGCTGTTCACCCTCTTCGTAGTGCCGGCGTTCTACATGCTGCTCGCAGCGGACCACCACGCCGAGTCGGCCAAGAGGACGGACGCGGGCTTGGACGCAGCCAGCCCGGCATGATCAGGGAATAAAGGGGAACCGCCGGCGTGCGGTTCCCCCGATACCTTAGCTCGCGTGGGAAGCGGCCGCACTGCGCTGCGCCGCCGGCTGAGCCACCCGGCCGCTGAAGAGCGTGATCATCTCGCGGTTGAAGGCCGGGATGTCCTCCGGCTTGCGGCTCGTGAGGAGATTCCCGTCCACGACCACCTCCCGGTCGACCCACTCCCCGCCCGCGTTGCGGATGTCGGTCTTGAGCGAGGGCCAGGAGGTCATGGTGCGCCCGCGGGCTGCCCCGGCCTCGATCACCGTCCACGGGCCATGGCAGATCGCCGCCACCGGCTTGCCCGCATCGAAGAAGGCCTTCACAAAGACGACCGCTTGCGGCTGCCAGCGCAGCGCGTCGGGGTTCATGACCCCTCCGGGCAGGAGCAGCGCGTCGTAGTCCTTCGGATCGGCCTCGGAGAGCGCTTGGTCGACCCCGACCTTCTGGCCCCACTCCTTGTGGTTCCACCCCTTCACCTCGCCCTGCTTCGGTGACACCACCTCGGTGCTCGCCCCCGCCGCGTCCAGCACCGTGCGAGGCTCGGTGAGTTCGGACTGCTCGAACCCGTCCGTGGCCAGGATGGCGACCCTCAATCCTGTGAGCTTGTCGTGAGCCATGACGCTTACCTCGCTTGGGTGTCCGGGGTTGCATTCTTCAGGACGGCAACCGCGGTGCGTCATCCGCGGGACGGCGGACCTAGGGTCGGAAGGCGCTGACGGGTGGCTTGGCCTTCAGGCTGGCGCAGAAGGCCTTTTCGGCTGCGATCCGCGGCGTTATGTGCAGTTCCCGCTACCGCCCGTACACCCCCTGGGGCCGTCCGTCGGATGCGCCGCGGCATGTGATCCAGTACCGGTCTGCCCGCTTCCCAAGTCCAGTACATTGCCGCGCCATGAAAGCGCAAACGGGCTTTACGCTGCCTGAGATGCTCACGGTCATCGCGATCGTGGGCATCCTGATGGGCCTCGGGGTGCCCTCCTACCGTTACATCACGAACTCCTACCGCATGTCGGCGGAGGTCAACGGACTGCTCGGTGACCTGCAGTACGCCCGCGGCGAAGCCATCAAGGAGGGTCTGCCCGTCACCCTGTGCGTCTCGAGGGACGCTCAGACCTGCGACGCCGGCAGCACGACGTTCCAGGAGGGCTGGATCGTGTTCTCCGACCCCAATAACAACGCCACCGTGGATCCGGGCGAGACCATCCTGCGTGTGCAGAAGGCGTTCACCGGGGCGGTCCCGGATACCTTCATCGCGGACAACAACGTGAGCTCCATCACCTTCAACCGTGAGGGCTTCGCCACCGCTGCCGGCGCTTTCCCGAACCTGACCATCACCTTGCACGATGCGACCGCGAACGCAGCCTGGACCAGGTGCCTGTGGGTCACCCCGGTGGGCATGGCGACCACCGAGACGCCTTCGAACAACCTTTCGGGGACATGCAATTGAAGACGCTACGCACTTTCGCCGGCGAGCGCGGCTTCTCGCTCGTCGAGGTCATGGTGGCGGTCATCGTGATCTGCGTCGGCCTGCTCGGCATCGCCAAGATGCAGGCGCTGGCGCTGTCGAACACCACCACCGCGCGGCTGCGCTCGCTCGCGGCCATCGAGGCGGCGAGTCTCGCCGCGGCCATGCATTCCAACCGCCTGTACTGGGCCACCACCCCGCCGCAGACCATCACCGTCACCACCAATTCGGCCGCCGGCACGACCGCCGTCGTCTCGACCGATGGCGTCGGGGCGCAGGCCGCGGCCGACCTGGGCGCGCTCACCTGGCCGACCCCGGCGGCCGGGACCGGCTGCATCGGCTCGAACAACGGCAACCCCGCGTGCCCGGTGGCGCTCAATCTCGCCGCGCATGACTTGGCGCTCTGGGCCAAGTCGGTCGCGGCGCTGCTGCCCAATCCGGTGAGCACCGTCGCCTGCGTGTTCAACCCCGGCGCCACCATCCCGCCGAGCTGCACGATCCAGATCACCTGGCAGGAGAAGGCCGTGGCGATGAACCAGCAGGAGACCAATGCGCTCGCTAACGCTGGCTTTCAGACCCCGACCTACACCCTGTACGTGGAGCCATGAACGTCATGCCCACACTGAAGACGCCCCGGTTACTGCCTAGCCAGGCCGGCTTCACCCTGGTGGAGCTGATGGTCACCGTGGCCATCGCGCTGTTCCTGCTTGGCGGGCTGCTCACCATCGTGCAGAACGTGCGCAAGACCCAGACCAACCAGCAGCTGCTCGCCCAGCTGCAGGACCAGCAGCGCTTTGCCATGACCGTGCTCGCCGACGTCGTCCAGTCCGGTGGCTACTACCCCGACCCGCTCATCGAGACCCCGCTGCAGGCACTCCCCAATGCGGGGCTCTTCCCGGCCGGCCAGCCGTTCATCGGCACCCATGCCGCGGGCGTCACCGACACGCTCGGCGTGCGTTACACGACCGCGCTCAATGATGGGGTCATCCTCTGCAACGGTTCCACCAACACGGCCTTCGCTACCAACAGCTACCAGAACCTGTTCCGCGTGGTGCAGCCGGCCGGCAACGTCCCGGGACAGCTGCAGTGCAGCCTGGATGGCGGGGCTACCTACCAGACGCTCGTAACGGGCGTCGTCGGGCTGACGGTCTACTACGGCGTCAAGCGCCAGGTCTCGAACGACTACAACGTCGACACCTACGTGACCGCCGACCAGATGGTTGTCGCCGGACCCAACGGCAACGACTGGGCCAACATCAGCGCGGTGCGCATCGTGCTGACCTTCACCAACCCGATGGCCGGACAGCCCGGCCAGCAGCCGACGATCACCTTCGACCGGGTGGTCGAGGTCATGGCGCGCGCGGGAGTACACACATGAAGAATCAGGGGGTCGCCGGCTTCAAGATCGCCCGGCAGCGCGGCATGGCACTCATTTCCAGCCTGCTGCTGCTCATCATCATCACCATTCTGGCGCTCAGCATGTTCCGCAGCTTCGGAGTCCAGGAGCGGCTCGCCGGCAACGTGCGCGAGAAGGAGCGCGCCCTGCACGCTGCGACCAGCGCGCAGCAGTTCGCTGAATATTGGCTGTTGTTGCCGGGCAAGGCGCCCGCGGGCGGCCTCGGCGCCGTCTCGTGCGCCACGGCATTCCAGCTGAATGCCCTTAACAACGAAGGGCAGATCTGCGATGCCAACAGCACGTTCGCCGCACTCGGGGTCGATGTGACCCAGGTGCCCTGGACGGTGGGTGGCGCTCCGACCGGAGTCACCTTCTTGCCCGCGGGGATGGGTGTGGGCGCCACCGGTGCCGCGGGTGACCCCGGCTACTTCGCGACCCCCGTTTTCTACATTGGGTACCTCGGCACGGCCCCGGATGGGACCGGCGGGGACCTCTACCAGATCGACGCCGTTGGCTACGGTGGCACTGCAAACACCGTGGCCGTCGTAGAGAGTGTCTACGAGGTCAGCCAGGGCGTCACTTGCCTAGGGTGTTAGCATGAAATGCCTTAAATCAGTTCTTGTGGTGGCTCTGGTGATGCTGGCCGCGCCGTTCGCGGCGCAGGCCCAGACGTCAGTTGCCGAGGACTTCACCGGCACCAGCACCAGTAACGCCTGGTACTTCTTCAATGGCGCCTGCCTCACCGCAGGGGCCGCAGCGGGCGTCGAGCCAACTTCGAGCGGCGCCGGCCAGATGCCCGGCTGCACCGCGATCGGTTCCAGCTATTACGGTGAGAATCTGGTGGGCGGCTATAACGGCATCGCCGGTAGCACCCAGACGCTGCCTGACCCGGTGGGTCATGGCGCGCTGCGCTTCACCAACGGCTCCTGGACCGTAGCGTCCGGCGCCTGCGGTCATGGCACCTACTGCGGCGGATTCAGCCAGAACGGCGGTATCGTCTCGACGACGCCCTTCTCCACCGGCCAGGGAGTGTCGATCACCTTCAAGACCGTCACCTACCGCGGCAACTCGGGCGGCATCGGTGCGGGCTTCACCTTCAATGACGGTGCAGACGGCATCAGCTTCTATCTGATGGACGCGAGCCAGCTGAACACCAGCACCATTACCGGGGTGGCCAACGGGGACGGCAACGGCCTCGGCTCCTGGGGTGGCAGCTTGGGTTACAGCTGCTCGAACTCCAACCCGCCCTACAACGGCCTCATCGGCGCCTACCTCGGCCTCGGCATCGACGAGTTCGGCAACTTCCTGAATGGCGTAAACCTGGTCGCCGGCTACGCCGGCACCAACACCGCCTCGGGCGACAACAGCGCGTACGGCTACGGGCGCCGTCCGAACCGCATCGGCCTGCGCGGCGCCGGCTACATCGCCTGGAACTGGCTGAACACCAATTATCCGAACGTCTACAAGGGCAGCTTCACCGCCGCCCAGCAGAAGACCGCCGTGCAACAGACCTGCCAGAACGGCGAGGTGTGGGATACGGTCAACAATCGCGCCGCGGATGCCAATGACCACAGGGTCGACGGCACGCACCCGGCGGTGCCGCTGTACGACTACGCCCCGATCACCGGCGCGTACTCGGAGCTGCCGCTCGCCACCAAGATCGCCAACGAGGCCGCCATGGCCCGCGGCACCGCGACGCCGATCTTCTATCAGCTCAAGATCACGCAGAGCGGGCGGCTGAGCCTTTCGTACAGCATCAATGGCGGTGCCTACCAGAACGTCATCACCAACCAGGCCATCACGGCCTCCAACGGTCCGCTCCCGGCTAACTTCCTGTTCGGCTTCGCAGGCTCCACCGGCGGTAGCTCGAACATCCACGAGATCCTGTGCTTCCGGGCCGATCCGGCCAGCACGGCGGCGAGCTCCGCGGGCGCCAGCGAGAAGCAGGCGACTAAGATCGAGACCGGCGCACAGGCCTACTTCGCCTACTACAACCCGGCCAACTGGACGGGACGTGTGACCGCGAGCGGCCTGGGGCTCGACTCGTTCGGCAACGTAATCGTGGCTACGACGCCCAACTGGGATGCGTCCTGCGTGCTGACCGGCGTCGCCGCTGGCAAGACCTGCACGACCACCCTGGCAGCGGGCCCGATCGCCGCCCAGGGCCCGGCGGCGCGCTCGATCCTCACCTGGAACGGCTCCCAGGGAATCCCCTTCCAGTACGCGAGCCTCACCTCGAGCCCCTCGGGCGGGCAGCAGGGGATCATCACCAATGGGGACGTCAGCACCCAGAACTGCAACGCCACCACCGCTTACGCGGCGGCCGACCGCGTCAATTACCTGCGCGGCGACCAAACCTGCGAGATCAACTCGCTCGGCGTCGGCCTGTACCGTGCCCGCCAGAGCGTGCTGGCGGACGTCGTCGACTCGAGCCCGACCTGGGTCGGTCCGCCCGACGCCCCCTACACCGGCCCGTGGCGCGACCGGCTCTACGCGACTACCGCCAGCATCCCGGAGTCGGCCACCGGCGCGCAGACCTATGCGCAGTACGTGACCGCCTACCAGACGCGCCTGAACGTGGTGTACGTGGGCGCCAACGACGGGCTCCTGCACGGGTTCCGTACCGGCTCGTATGACGTCAACGGCAATTACGTTGCCAACGCCTCGACGCCCAATGACGGTCGCGAAGTGCTCGCCTACATGCCGACCGCGGTGCTCTCGGGCGCTGGGGCCAACCCCATCCACTCGACCACCGCCAACGTCGACTACTCGAACACCCAGTACGGGCATCAGTTCTACGTCGACGCGACCCCCGGGGTGGGTGACCTGTTCTACGGCGGCGCCTGGCACACCTGGCTGATGAGCGGCGTTGGGCCGGGCGGTGCGGACATCTTCGCGCTCGATGTGACCAACCCGGCCACCGCCAACTTTGCCGAGAGCAACGCCAAGAACCTCGTGATCGGGGACTGGACGGCCGCGACCATCAGCTGCGTCAACGTCGCCAACTGCGGCAACAACCTCGGCAATACCTACGGCACGCCCGAGTTCCGCCGCCTGCACAACGGCACTTGGGCGGTGCTGTTCGGCAACGGCTTCGGCAGCGCCACCGGGGACGCCGGCATCTTCATCATGCTCATCGACCCGACCTCGGGCGCCCAGAGCTTCTACTACCTCAGCACCGGCGTCGGCAGCAGCGGCTCGCCGAACGGCATCGCCTACGTGGCCGCGGCGGATCTCGACGCCGACCACATCGCCGACTACGCGTACGCCGGCGACCTGCAGGGCAACGTGTGGCGCTTCGACCTCACCAGCAGCACTCCGTCGAACTGGGGGGTGACGCCGGGGCCCTTATTCACCACCCCGGCGGGGCAGCCGATCACGACGCAGCTGGTCATCGCCGGCGGCTCGGCCATGCCCGGCCTGCAGCCCCAGGTCATGGTGCTCTTCGGCACCGGCCAGAAGACCGCGATCACCAATACCAGCCCGGCGACCTACGCTGCCAACGGGCAGAGCCTGTACGGCGTCTGGGACTGGAACATGGCGGGCTGGAATGCGGTCTCGGGCGCCCAGTACTCGAGCCTTGCGGGTAGCGCCACCGGCCTCAGCGGCGGCAACCACACCATCGCCAAGGCCAATCTGCAGGGTCAGACGGTCAACGTTGGCTCGAGTGGCGACGTCGAGATCCTCAACAACTCGGCGGTGTGTTGGCAGGGGCTGACGCTGTGCGGCAGCAACAACAACAAGTTCGGCTGGTACATCAACCTGCCCGGCACCCAGGAGCAGATCGTCTTCAACCCGGAGCTGATCGCGCAGGCCTTCACGGTGAACTCCATCGTGCCGGCGGCCAACAGTCCGGTCGCGTGCACCACCAGTGCCGACACCGGCTTCACGTACGTGGTGTCCGCCATGACCGGCGGTGCGTTCAACCAGGTGTTCTTCCCGCCCGGCCAGGCCGGCAACAGCACCATTTCCAACAACCCGGCGTTCACCGATGCCCACGCGATTGCCATGCAGACCAACGCGACCGGCAGCTCGTTCGTCGTCTATAACAACAGCGGCGTTCCCTACCTGGTGTTCCAGACCACCACCCCCGGCAGCGGCGGTGCCGGTGGCGGCGGCGGCGGCAACAACGGCAACGGGACCAACTACCCGGGCCTGAACCTGCCGCCCAACACCAGCGGCAAGCGCCTCAGCTGGATCGAGCGGCGCTAACTGAACATGAGAGGCACCATGCAATCCCTTGCTTCGAAGCGCCCGGCCGCGGGCTTCACGCTGATCGAGCTGATGTTGGTGGTCGTCATCGGGACCATCCTGCTGGCGGTGGCGATCCCCTCCTACCAGAGCCAGATCCGCAAGTCCCGGCGCACGGACGCCAAGACCGCGGTGCTGGATCTGGCCGGGCGCGAGGAGCGTTTCTTCAGCACCAACGGTTCGGCCTACTCGGTGACGCCCTCGGATATGGGCTTCGCCGGCGCCTTCCCCCAGCAGGTCGGCAGCGGCTATTACCAGATCACGGTGTGCAGCCCGGCCGGCAACTGCGACCCCAACGCCAACCCGCCCCCCGCCCCCTCGTACTACGTCACCGCCACGCCCCTGGGCACTCAGGTGAACGACGCGCAATGCGCCTCGTTCTCGGTCGACTCGACCGGCGCGCAGTTCGCCCGTGACTCGGGCGGGGCGGATGCGACGGCGGTCTGTTGGGCACAGTGAGAGCCTCTAATAGTTTCTGAATCAGCGCCTTCGGAAACTTTCCTCCAGTAGTTTCCACTTTCTTGCCCGATACGGCGCGCTCGGCGGGTTGCCACGCCGGCTGGCTGAGTTGCCATATGTTTTTCCTAGAGTCTGAGCTATATTTCGTACGCAGCTGCTTGAGCGCGCTTGGATTGCTCAGTGCGCTGCGGAACAACAAGAACGAACCGACGCCGTCTGCAGGGTCGAACCGGACGGCGTTCCGGCGAGGCAGCGATGAACACTGCATGGGAACAGCTTGAGGGCGCCGCCCTGGCGCTCGCGCGATCGGGTTCCATCAAGGACCGTCTCGCTGAGGCCTACCGCAATCACTTGGCGCTGGTGAATGTCGATGAGCTGCCGCAATCGCTGCGCGCGCAGTTTCAAGGCTGCCAGGAGGCGCTGACGCGCGAGCCGCCGCTGCGCGGCGAGGACGCGGTGCGTGCCACCGTGCGCAAGATGTCCAGCCTGGAAGCGGACGAGCTCGCCTGCAGCGTCGTGCACATGTTCGCGGAGATCGTGCGCGAGTCGGCGCGCGCCGCGGTCCTGGAGCAGGCGGCGGCGGAGTCGGCACGGGCCTCGCTCATGGAGCACGCAGCGGCGGAGCCGGCGTGCGCCGCCCCCGCAGCGGTGGTGGCCGCGCGCGGCAAGCGCAAGGCCGTGCCGCAGGTGATCTCGCTCTACGCCGCCGAGGTGGCAGGTCAGTCGAGCTTGAACTCGATGGTGTCCCAGCGCGTCGTCTCCTCGTGACGCGCCTGGCGACGGATCGCATCCACCAGCGCCCGCTCGTCCCACTCCACTACCTCGTTGGCGAGATCGAGGATCGCCTTGGGCACCGCTGTGCCGGTGCCGAACGGCTTCATGAGCACCACCGGCTTGTGGCTCGCCTGCGCGAACAGCAGCTCGAACATCAACAGCTCCTGCTGCGTCTCGTACAGGCTCGAGAGCGCGACCACCGCCTCCACCGGCGCGATCTGGCGACGCAGGTCCTCGCGCAGCGCCTCCTTGTCCCCGCTCGGCCGGCGGTCGGGCGTGCTGAAGTTCTTGTAGAAGAAGTTGCGGGCGCTCTCGAGGTATTCGAATACCCGCAGGTAGTCGTCGCTGTTTTCCCACGCGTGCGTGACGAACAGGCGGAGCGGATTGGCTTGCGACATCCGGGGCGCAGTGTCGCATAAGCCCGCACCGCGCGATACGTGCCGCCGCATGGCGACGCCCGGCGGCGGCTGCGCCCGCTCTCAGCGCCTCACCCGCAGGCCCCGGTGGCGCGCGATACAATCAGTGCTTTACGGCAGAGGTTTGCACCGGACGCTCCATGCGCCTGCTCATCTACAACATACGCTACGCCACCGGCACCGGCCCGGCCTTCCACCTGCCGCTGCCGGGGGCCGGCTACCTGCGCAGCAACAAGAAGGTGCTGAGCGGCATCACCGAGTTCATTCGCGCCGAGCATCCGGACGTGGTGGGCCTGGTCGAGGTGGATACCGGCTCGATCCGCACCGGCATGCTCAACCAGGCTGAGCACATCGCACGGCAGCTCGGACATTACTCCACCTACCAGACTAAGTACGGCGCGGACTCCCTCAACCAGTTCATGCCCATCGTGCGCAAGCAGGGCAATGCGTTCCTGTCGGCGCCGAACGTGCACGGCGAGCGCTTCCACTACTTCGACACCGGCATCAAGCGCCTCATCATCGAGCTGGAGCTCTCAGAGGTGTGCGTGTTCCTGGTGCACCTGTCGCTGAAGTTCCGTCAGCGCCAGTACCAGCTGCGCTCGCTCCACGACCTGATCCTGCAGTCGGCGAAGCCGGTGATCGTGGCCGGGGACTTCAACACCTTCTGGGGGACGCACGAGATCTACCTGTTCATGCGCGCGGCGGGGCTGCGCAGCGCCAACACCGCGGGCCTGCCCTCCTTCCCGGCACGCATTCCGCGCATCGAGCTGGACTTCATCCTGGTGAGCGAGGGCATCGAGGTCACCGACTTCCGCGTGCCCGACGTGCGCTTCTCCGATCACCGCCCGCTGGTGTGCGACTTCGAGGTGCACAGCGGCACTACCCGCGCCGCCTCGGCGGCCTGAAAGGGCGCCATGAGCACACCGCCCGCCCCCGCCTGGAGTCTCGAGCGCGACCCCGAGGGCATCGCCTGGCTGACCATCGACAAGCCGGGCACCTCGGCCAACGTGCTCTCGCGGGCGGTGCTGGAAGAGCTCAACGGGCTGCTCGCGCAGCTCGAGCAGGACCTGCCGCGCGCGCTGATTGTGATCTCCGCCAAGAAGAGCGGCTTCGTGGCCGGGGCGGACATCAACGAGTTCACGAGTCTCACGGACGAGGCCGGCGGCTACGCGCTCATCCGCCCGGGACAGAAGGTGTTCGATCGGCTCGAGGCGCTCAGGTGTCCGAGCGTCGCGGCCATCCACGGCTTTGCCTTAGGAGGGGGCCTCGAGCTGGCGCTGGCGTGCCATTACCGCGTCGCGGTCGGCGACGAGCGGCTGTCGCTCGGACTGCCCGAGGTGCAGCTCGGCATCCATCCGGGATTCGGCGGCACCGTGCGCTCGGTCCGGCTGGCCGGGGTGCGCACTGCCATGCAGATGATGCTGACCGGTAAGCCGTTGCGCGCCGAGGCGGCGCTCAAGGCGGGACTCGTCGAGCGGCTGGTGCCGGAGCCGCAGCTGCGCGCCGCGGCACGCGAGCTGGCGCTGCAGGCGCCGGCGCGGCGGCGCGCGCCGCTCCTCGAGCGGCTGCTGAGCAGCGCACCGCTGCGACCGTTCGTGCGCCGCTCACTCGAGGCCCAGGTGGCCCGGCGCGCCCCGCGCCGCCACTATCCTGCGCCCTACGCGATCATCGAGCTGTGGGCGCGCTACGGCGCGCACGGCGAGGCGGCGTTCGAGGCGGAGGCGCGCTCGATCGCGCACCTGTTCATCACCGAGACCGCGCGCAACCTGGTACGCGTGTTCCAGCTGCAGGATCGCCTGAAGAGTGCCGGCGGCAAGAGCGGCGCCGAGGTCCGCAACGTGCACGTGGTGGGCGCCGGGGTCATGGGCGGCGACATCGCCGCGTGGGCCGCGCTGCGCGGCTTCAACGTGACGCTGCAGGACCGCGCCGCCGAGTACATCGAGCCGGCGCTGAAGCGTGCGGCGGAGCTCTTTGACAAGCGCGTGCGCGATCCAGCCAAGAACGCCACCACGCGCGCGCGCCTGCGCGCCGACGTCAGCGGCGATGGCGTGCCGGGAGCGGACATCGTCATCGAGGCGATATTCGAGAATCTCGAGGCCAAGCAGGAGCTGTTCGCACGCCTCGAGCCGCGCATGAAGCCTGGGGCGCTGCTCGCTACCAACACCTCCAGCATCATGCTCGAGCCGCTGGCCGCAAAGCTCGCCCAGCCGGCGCGCCTGGTGGGACTGCACTTCTTCAACCCGGTCGCGCAGATGCCGCTCGTCGAGGTGGTGCATGCGCCGGCGACCGATGCGGCGGCGGTGCAGACGGCGAGCGCCTTCGCGCGCCGCATCGACAAGCTGCCCCTACCCTGCCGCAGCGCGCCCGGCTTCATGGTGAACCGCGTGCTCACCCCATACATGTACGAGGCGATGCTCGCCGCCCAGGAAGGTGTGTCGCTCGCTGCCATCGACCGCGCGGCGGTGGATTTCGGCATGCCGATGGGACCCATCGAGCTGATCGACGTGGTGGGGCTGGACGTCGCCGCGCATGTCGGCGAGATCATCGCCCGCGAGCTCGGTCGCCCGGTCACGCAGATCGCGCGCCTGAGCGAACTCATCGCCGCCAAGAAACTCGGTCGCAAGAGCGGCGCCGGCTTCTATACCTGGCAGGACGGCAAGGCGGTGAAGCCGCCGCCAGCCGGGCCCGCGCCCGCGGACCTCACCGATCGCATGATCCTCATGATGGTGAACGAGTGCGCGGCCTGCCTGCGCGAGCGCGTCGTGGACAGCGCCGACCTGGTGGACGCCGCGGTGGTGTTCGGCACCGGGTTCGCGCCGTTTCGTGGCGGACCTCTCACTTACGCGCGCGCCCGCGGCACGGCCGCCGTAGTGGCGCGACTTAAAGAACTTGCAATGCGGCATGGCGCACGCTTCCAGCCCGATCCGGGCTGGGCACAGCTTGAAGACGGCCCAAAAGCGTGACTGGCGTCCGGCGCGCGTAAGTGCCTGTGCTACCATCCAATTAAGCCATCGCCCCGCCGCACGCAGCGGGCGCCATGCTGCGGTGCAGGCCCGGTAAGAAATGTCCGAAGAGCAGTCAGCATCGATTCAGGTGTTGCGCAGCTTCGCGCCGTTGGACGGCATGAAGCGCGAGAACCTCGCTGCGCTTGCGAAGAAAGTGAGCGTGCGCACCCTCTCCGCCGGGCGCGTGCTGTTCAGCCAGGGCGACAGCGACAAGCGCACCGTGTGGCTGGTGAGCGGGGTACTGGAAGCTAACGACGGCGAGCGCAGCGTTGGGCTGGTACGCAGCGGCACGCCCGAGGCCCGCAATCCGCTGTTTCCGGGAGTGCCGCGGCGCGTGACGCTGCGCGCCGTGGACGACGTCAGCTATCTTGCGATCGACAGCGAGCTGCTCGATGTCATGATCACCTGGGACCAGACCGGCAGCTACGAGGTCGAGGAGCTGCAGGCGCAGTTGCAGAGCGCGGGCTCGGATGATTGGATGACGACGCTGCTGCAGACCAACGCGTTTCACCGCATCCCACCCGCCAACATCCAGGCGATCTTCCAGCGCCTGCAGCGCACCCCGTGCAAGGCCGGCGAAGTGGTGATCAAGCAGAACGACGAAGGCGACTATTTCTACATCATCGTGAGCGGCAAGTGCGCGGTCACGCGCGAGACCCCCTTGAGCCGCGATGGCATCAAGCTCGCCGAGCTCGGGGTCGGGGACAGCTTCGGTGAGGAGGCTCTGATTGCGGAGGCCAAGCGCAACGCCACGGTCACCATGATGACTGACGGGGTGCTGATGCGCCTCAACAAGCAGGACTTCCGCGAGCTGATGAACGAGCCGCTGCAGCAGTGGGTGAACGCCGAGCAGGGCCGCAAGATCATCGAGCGCGGCGGACGCTGGCTGGACGTGCGCCTGCCGAGCGAGCACCAGAGCCTCGCCATCGAGGGCGCGCTCAACGTGCCCCTGTACCTGATCCGCCTGAAACTCTCGACCCTCGATCGCACTAAGCCATACGTGGTGTACTGCGACACCGGACGCCGCAGCTCGGCCGCCGCTTACATCCTGGTGGAGCGCGGCTTCGACGCCTACGTGCTCACCGGCGGCATGAGTGCCGGCGGACTGCAGCTCACCCGCGGCGGCGCCGCGGATAAACCCTAAGAGCGCTGCGCGCCCCTCCACCTCGCCTGACAAGGCGCGGCCTGCCCGCTGATCCCGACCCGACTTGTGGATCGACGTCACGGACTCGTCGATCCGCGCAGTGCTACCGTGCGCGCTGCACGTTGTGCGGCAGGAATGTCGCGCGGATCTAGTGAGGCCACGCGTGGCGTATCGACCGTTGTCCAGCGCTCCGAATTTGGCGGCCGTTTCTACGGCGGGCGCCGCTTTCTGGCTGATTTCCTGCTTGCTCCTGCCAGCATTCACCCAAACGCTCAATGCTGCGATGCTCTACTTCGCGCTGAGCACTTCCGGAGTCATTGTCGGAATCATTGCCAAGCGATGTCCCCTGATGCATGGGCTGCTGCTCGGGGTACTCACGGGAATCGTCGTGGCTGCCTTTCCCGTCATGTTCCAAGATCCGTCCCTGCCCTACGCATCGGCCTTCAGTGCAACGATTCGGCATATCGCACTGGCCGCAATTCCCGGGCTTACCTTTTGCCCGCTAGGTGCGGTACTTGGTGAGACTCTGGCAAGCGGCGTGCATCGCCCCTGACCATCACCCCGAAAGAGGGGCGGCCGCCGTCGATTGCGCCGTCGGAACCTCCGCGGGTGCGTATCCAATTTCATTACTAGCCATGCGAGCTTGAGTGCGGGCGCCCCTCACGCTCGGTGGCTGCAACAACGGTGGGCCGGACCTCCAAAATCACGCCCGCATCGCGCGGGCGTGATTGCGTCGGCGAGCACGCTCTACTTAGCGCGCACGCCTCGCCAGAGCGCCCGTCACTGAGTCGATTGCTTCAGTAACTCGGCGGCGCTGACCGGGCCGAGAGCATAGGTGTCCGTGTGCCGGGTGATGTACTGCCGCAGCACCACGCCCGCCGCCAGGCCAGTCTTCATGCCACGCTTCTTCATCGCTGCGTCGGACTTCTTGTCCTGCTCCGCGGTCGTAACCGGCCTGATTCCGAGGTAATCCCACGCATCACCGTCCGTGTGCGCATACCACTGACTCGCCGGAATTCCGACTTCTTTGTCAACGGCCGCCTGTTCGGCCGCCCATTTCAGGAATTCGATTTGCTTGCCGGGCGCCACGTAGTAGAGCGAGATCACGACCTGGCCGGGTTCCACCGCGAGTGCCGCACCCGATACCGCGAATGCGAGTGCCATCGCCAAGGCGAGTCGAATACACGTCGTTCTGATTGTCATCACCGTTATTCCCCTTGTTGTGCGCGGCCAGCGGCCGCTTGATCAGGCGCGCAGTGTACGCGCATTCCAACCTCGACCCGCCACTGGCGGGCGCACAGGGCCGGTCGTTGGTGTCAAGACCTTGGGTCGCGCCGCTCAGATCCGAGCGGATCGATGAGCGCCGAACAGGGTCGAGGTCACATGGTATGCGTGGCTTTGTCGCCCGAGAGCGCGCCGGCCAGATAGGTCTCGATCTTCTTCTGCGTCTGGCCGCGGTCCTGCTCGGAGAACTGCACGCCGATGCCGGCGGTGCGTTTGCCCTGGTTGCCCTGTGCGCCCTTGGGCGTCACCCAGATGACGCGCCCGGCCACCGGAAGCTTCTCGTCCTCGCCCATGAGATTCAGGAGCATGAACACTTCATCGCCGAGGCGGTAGTTGCTGTTGGTGGGGATGAAGAGCCCGCCGTTCTTCACGAACGGCATGTACGCCAGATAAAGGGCGCTCTTGTCCTTTATGGTCAGTGTCAGAAGACCCGGCTTGTTCCCGCCTGCTCTCACGTTTCTGTCCCCATCCAATTGCGCCGCACGTGCATTCATCCCTGTCCCCCGCTGCCGGTCCCGGCCGCCAGGCGCCTGAATACCGTCTCTAGCGCCAAGCCGCGGTTGAGGGGTACGTCAAGCGTCGCCCTCAGGTCCCGCACGTCATCCAGTAGAGCGAACAGCTCTCTTATATTCAAGAACGTGGCGCCCTCTGACAAGTAGGGGGCAGGCCGCACTTCCGGCAAAAAGGCCCCGCTGCGCGCGCCCTCGCGGATGCGTTCTGTGAGCCAATTCTCAAAGCTCAGCAGGCGCAGCGGCAGCTCGCTGCGCGCCCAGCGCTCGGCCTGGGCCACAGGGTCGGCGCGCCCGCAGTTCAGCGCCGCGAGCGTCTCGCGCGTGTCCGCGCCCACCTGCGCCACCTCGTGCGGATCGGCGAGCGCGGCCAGCATCGGCGCCTCGCCGAGCACATCCAGGGCCGGGTCCCACTCCCCCGCGCCGCGTGCGGCCTCGAGCCACGCCCGGCTCTGCGCGCGGCCCGGGGCGCGGATGGTGAGGCGCTGGCAGCGGGACAGGATGGTGGGCGGCAGGCGCGAGGGGGCCGTCGCTACCAGCACGAGCAGCGTGCGCGCCGGCGGCTCTTCCAGAGTCTTCAGCAGCGCGTTGGCCGCAAAGCGGTTGAGCGCGTCCGCCGGCACAATCACGCCGACCTTGTAGCCGCCGCCGTGGCTGGTGAGCGCCAGCTCGGAGGCGAGCTCGCGCACCTGCTCGATGCGGATCTGCCGCGAGTCCTCTTCCGGGCGCAGCCACTGCAGGTCCGGATGCTGCCGCGCCAGCACCCGTGCGCAGCCCGGGCACGCGCCACAGGGCGCGCGCGCCGGGTTCCGGCACAGCACCAGCTGCGCCGCCCAGCCGGCGAGCCACTCCCCGCCCGCCCCCGGGGCTTCGTGGATCAGGAGCGCGTGCGGCAGGCGGCCGCGGCTGAACGCCCCGGCCAGCGTCGCGGTCTGCGCGGTGAGCCACGACGGCATCGCGGACCTGCTCACGTGCGGCGCGCCTTCGGCGGATCGAGCCGTGCGAGCGCCTCCGCGACGCGGTGCTCGACTTCCATGAGCGCGGTGGAGGCGTCGATGACGGCGAAGCGCTGCGGTTCGCGCCGTGCCAGCTCCAGGTACCCGGCGCGCACCCGCTCGAAGAACTCGACCGTTTCGGCCTCGAAGCGGTCGACCCCCGCGCCCGGGCGCGAGCGCGCGCGATTGAGGCCGGCGGTCACGGGCACGTCCAGCAGCAGCGTGCAGTCGGGGGTGAGGTCCGGGTGCACCGCCGCGGCGAGCGCCTCGATCAGCTCGGCGTTCACACCGCGGCCGCTTCCCTGATAGGCGCGCGTCGCGTCGGTGAAGCGGTCGCACACCACCCACTCCCCGCGCGCCAGCGCCGGGCGGATGACGTTCTGCACGTGAAGCGCGCGCGCGGCGAACATCAGCAGCGTCTCGGTCACCGGCGAGACGCTCTCCGCGCCGCGCTCGAGCGCGATCTGGCGCACGCGCTCAGCGAGCGGGGTGCCGCCTGGCTCGCGTGTCGAGCGCACCGGCACGTCGTGGCGGCCGAGCCAGGCGACGGCGAACTTCGCGACCGTGGACTTGCCGGCGCCCTCGATGCCCTCGAGGGTAATGAATCTGCCGCCGCTCATCATGGGTGCGGCGCTGCCTGGCGGGCCGGCGGCGTGATCGGAGGCACGGACGGATGGGCGGCGGAGGGCTGCGGCTTCTGGGCGGTCGCGCGCTCCTGCTCGCGCAGACGGGCGAGATAGGTCTTCACCGCGGAATTATGCTCCTCCAGCGTGCTCGAGAAATGATGCGCGCCGTCATTGAGGCCGCTGGCCACGAAATACAATGCCTCGGATTTCGCCGGCTGCACCGCCGCCAGCAGCGACGCCTGCCCCGGCAGCGCTATGGGCGTCGGCGGGAGGCCCGCGCGCGTGTAACTGTTGTAGGGGTTGTCGGCCAGCAGGTCGTGTGTGTGGATCGAGCCGTCGTAGCTGGCGCCGAGTCCGTAGATCACCGTGGGGTCGGACTGCAGCCGCATGCCGCGGCGCAGGCGGTTCACGAACACCCCGGCGATGAGCGGCCGCTCGCTCTTGAGCGCGGCCTCCTTCTCCACCATCGAGGCGAGGATCAGCGCTTGGTAGGGCGAGTCGAACGGCAGCTGCGGGCTGCGCACCTGCCAGGCGGCGTCCAGCTCCTTCTGCATGCGCTCGTAGGCGAGTCCGAGGATGACGGCGTCGGGCGTGTTGCCGGCAAAGCGGTACGTGTCGGGAAAGAACTCCCCTTCCGCGTGCACCCCGGGGTGCCCGAGCGCGGCCATCACCTGATCGGGGCTCTTGCCGGCGAGCGTGTGCAGCACGCGCGGGTGTTGCGCGAGCTCGTTCAGGAACTCTCCGAAGGTCGCGCCCTCCACCACCGTGACCTGCTCGAGGACCACCTTGCCCTCCTCGAACATGGCGATGATCTGCGCGGGGCTGGCGAGCGGCGCGATCTCGTACTCCCCAGCCTGGACGCGCGGCCGCAGCCGGTGCAGCCGCAGGTACCATTCCACGGCGCGGGCGCTGCGCAGGCTCCCGGCGGCCTGGAGATGCGCGAGCACCACGCGCAAATTCGTCCCGGGCTCGACCTGGATGCGGGACGCGGCGGTCGCGGGCCCCGGCGCCTGGTACTCGTGCTCGATCCAGAGGTAGGCCCGCAGCGCCGCGGCGCCGAGCGCAGCCAGGACCACGAGCGCGAGCACGCCGACGAGGCGCGACCTGCCCCGCAGCCGGTGCAGCCCCTGGCTCATCCGTTCATCCCCGCAAGACCACCTGGGGCGGCCAGCAGCGGCGCGAGCAGTTCCTGCAGACGGGGTGTGAGCGTTCCTGCCGGCAGTGTGCGGCCCGCAAGCTCGCGCACCGGGCGGATACCGATGAGCGCGTTGGTCAGGAAGATCTCCTCCGCCCTGGCCAGGTCCTCGGCGTTCAATACGCACTCCTCAGCGGCAATGCCTGCGGCGCTGGCTGCCTGCAGTACCGCCTCGCGCATCACGCCTGCCACGCCGCAGCGATCCAGGCGCGGTGTGCGGAGCCCGCCACCGTGCACCAGGAATACGTTGCTCATGGTGCCGGAAATCAGCGCCCCGCCGCTCGAGAGCATGAGGGCCTCTGCGATCTCGGGATCACCCCACTCGGCGCGCGCCAGCACCTGCTCGAGGCGGTTCAGGTGCTTGAGCCCGGCGAGCGCCGGATTCTCGCCCAGGCACACCTTCGCCATCCGCACCCGCACGCCCTCGCGTGCGAGAGCCGGATCCTCGGACCACGCATAGCGCAGCGTGATGCGCGTCGCCTTTTCCGCGCCGCTCGTGCCATAGCCGCGTGCCAGTGCCGGCCCGCGCGTCACGAGGACCTTGAGGATCGAGCGCGCGGTGGGTCGGGCGAGCTCGTACACTTCGCGCTCCAGAGCGGCGAGATCGGCAGTGAGCTTCAGCCGCTCACAGCCGCCGGCGAGACGCTTCAGGTGCAGCCCGATCAGGCGCGGCACGCCCCCCACGCAAGCGATGGTCTCGAACAGGCCATCGCCGTAGTGCAGCCCGCGATCGAGCGCCGCGATCGCGGACGTCTCCTCGCCATTGACGCGCACCAGCTCCACCCCCTGGGGCAGCGCGGCGCTCACACCGGGCTCCCGAGCGCGGCCAGTAGTCCGCGCGCCTTGGCGCGCGTCTCTTCCAGCTCCCGCTCCGGGTCGGAGTCGGCGACGATGCCGGCGCCCGCCCGGAAGGACACGTCACGGCCCCTGACGGTCATGGTGCGGATGAGGATATTGAGATCCAGCCGCCCGTCGCGGGTGAGATAGCCGAGCGAGCCGGTGTACGCGCCGCGGCCCGCGCCTTCAAGCTCGGCGATGATCTGCATGCAGCGGAACTTCGGGCAGCCGGTGATGGTGCCGCCCGGAAATACCGCGCGCAGCGCGCCCACCGGCGTGACACCGGCGCGCAGCACGCCGCTGACGTTCGAGACGATGTGGTGCACGTGGGTATAGGACTCGATGGACATGAGCTCATCGACGCGCACGCTGCCCGCTTCGCACACGCGCCCGAGATCGTTGCGCTCCAGATCAATCAGCATGATGTGCTCAGCGCGCTCCTTGGGGTGCGCGGCCAGCTCCGCCATTTCGAGCCGGTCGCCGCCGGGACGCCGGCTGCGCGGGCGTGTGCCGGCGATGGGCCGGGTGTCGACTTCGCGCCCGCTGACGCGCACCAGCCGCTCGGGCGAGGAGCTCAAGATCGCCACGCCCTGCCACTGCGCGAGCGCCGCGAAGGGCGCGGGGTTGGCCGCGCACAGGCGGCGATAGAGCGCCGCGGCGAGACCCGGTTGCTCTTGGGCGCCGCGCACCCTCACCTCCCAGGGTCGCGACAGATTCGCCTGGTACACATCGCCCGCGCGCACGTACTCCTTGGCGCGCCGCACCCGCTCCAGGTACGCCGCCGGATCTTCCTCGCTCACCGACTCGATGCCCAGCGGGCTCACAGGATCAACGCCCTGCGCGGCTGCGTGCGCATCTGCGGCGACGCGCTCCATGGCGGCCTGCGCGCCCGCTTCGGCTGCGACCCAGACGCGCTGCGTGAGCACATCGTGCACCAGCGCACACGGGGTGCGCAGCGCGAAGGCCTTCCAGGGAAGCGGCGCGGCGGGAAGCTCAAGGCGCGGCTCGATTTCGGAGGCGAGCTCGTAGGACAGGAACACCGCCCAGCCACCCACCACCGGAATGCCTTCCGCGGGAGGCGGCGCGGCGTGCGCGGATTCCTCGCGCCACCAGTTCTCGAGCGCTTCGAGAAAGCCCGGCCCGCGCGGGGTGAATCCGCGCGCCCCGAGCGTGCCGCTGGAAGTGAGCCATAGCGCCGCCGTCGGTTCGGCCAGCAGCACGCTCGCGCGGCTCAGGGGCCCTTCGGCGGCGCTGTCGAGCAGCAGCGGATAGCGCTCGGGTGCGCGCGCGGCCAGTCGCCGCAGCACCTCGGGCGGAACGGCAAGCTGTCGGACCAGGGAGGGACGCGTAGGGGCCTTGGCGCCGCAGGCGCTCAGGCGCTGAAGCGCCGGAAGATCAGCGAGCCGTTGGTGCCGCCGAAACCGAAGGAATTCGAAAGACTCACGTCGATCTTCATGCGCCGGGCGCTGTTGGGGACGTAGTCCAGGTCGCACTCCGGGTCCGGCGTCTTGTAGTTGATGGTGGGCGGGGCGACGTTGTCGCGGATCGAGAGCACCGAGAAGATCGCCTCCACCACACCGGCGGCGCCGAGCAGGTGGCCGGTCATGGACTTGGTCGAGCTCACCGCGAGCTTCCGGGCATGCTCGCCGAAGGCGCGTTTCATCGCCACGGTCTCGGCCTTGTCGCCGAGCGGGGTCGAGGTGGCGTGCGCGTTGATGTACTGCAGGTCACTCGGATTGAGCTGCGCATCTTTCAGCGCATTGATCATGGCGATCCGCGCGCCCTCCCCGTCCTCGGGGGGCGCCGTGATGTGGTGGGCGTCGCCTGACATGCCGAAGCCCACGAGCTCGGCGTAGATGCGCGCGCCGCGCGCCTTGGCGTACTCGAGCTCCTCGAGCACCACCGCGCCGCCGCCGTCGCTGAGCACGAAGCCATCGCGCTCCAGGTCCCAGGGGCGGCTGGCTTCCGCCGGCGCCTCGTTGCGCGTGGACAGCGCCTTCGCCTGTCCGAAGCTGCCGAGCCCGCAGCGCGTAGTGGCCATCTCGCCGCCGCCAGCGATGATTACGTCCGCATCGCCGTACTGGATGGTGCGCATCCCCAGCCCGATGGCGTGCGTGGAGGTGGTGCACGCAGTCACCACCCCGAGGTTCGGGCCCTTGAGCCCGTAGCGGATCGAAAGATGGCCGGCGATCATGTTGATGATGGTCGCGGGCACGAAGAACGGCGAGATCCTGCGCGGATTGTTCGCCTTCAGGTATTCGGAATACTCGGTCTCGATGGTCCACAGGCCGCCGATGCCGGCGCCGCACACCGCGCCGCAGCGCGCCGGGTCTGCCTTGGAGAAATCCAGCCCCGAGTCGTTGACCGCCTGCACCCCGGCCGCGACGCCGTAGTGCATGAACTCGTCCATGCGGCGCGCTTCCTTGGGCGGGATGTACTGCGCGACGTCGAAGCCGCGCACCGCGCCGCCGAAGCGCACCGGAAACGCTGACACGTCGAAGCGCGTGACCGGGGTGATGCCGCTCTCGCCGCGCAGAATAGCATCCCACGCCGACTGCACCGTGCTCCCCACCGGAGACACGATGCCCAGACCCGTTACGACGACGCGGCGCTTACTCACGTGCATCCTGTCCGGCGCCTGCAAGTCGGCTCAGGACTTGCTGCGGCGCTCGTTGATGTAGTCGATGGCCTGATGGACGGTCGTGATCTTCTCGGCGTCCTCGTCGGGGATCTCGATCTCGAACTCCTCCTCGAGTGCCATGACCAGCTCGACGGTGTCGAGCGAATCGGCACCCAGGTCATCCACGAACGAGGCCTCGTTGGTGACCTGCTCCTGTTTGACGCCCAGCTGCTCGGCAACGATGGCTTTGACCTGCTGCTCGACTGTGCTCATTAGCGGTTGGTCCTTGTAGGCTTGGAAAAAGGGGTTTAAGCGCGCCACACCGTTGCGGGGGGCAGCGGGCGCGGTATTGTAGGGGAACACCCCCCCGGGTGCCACTCGCTTACATCGGGTGCGAGTGTTTGTTTTTACTAATGAATCTGGCCACGGCGGGTTCCCGGAAGAAGCCCCCGCCCGGCTCCTGTGGCGCAGGCCCAACGGCACTTCAGGCCATGTACATCCCGCCGTTTACGTGCAGCGTTTCCCCGGTGATGTAGGCGGACTGCGGAGATACCAGAAACAGCACCGCGGCGGCGACGTCCTCCGGGGTGCCGAGGCGCCCCATGGGGATCTGCTTCAGCAGCGCCGTGCGCTGCTCCTCGCTCAGCGCCCGCGTCATGTCGGTGTCGATGAAGCCCGGGGCGACCGCGTTCACGGCGATGCCGCGCGAGGCCAGTTCCTTGGCGAGGGACTTGGTGAAGCCGATGAGGCCGGCTTTGGCGGCGGCGTAATTGGCCTGACCGGCGTTGCCGGTGAGCCCCACGACGGAGGTGAGATTGACGATGCGGCCGCGGCGCTCCTTCATCATGCGCCGCACGCACGCCTTGGTGAGGCGGAACACGCCGGTGAGATTGGTGTTCAGCACCGCGTCCCAGTCCTCCGGCTTCATGCGCAGCAGCAGCGTGTCGCGCGTGATGGCCGCGTTGTTCACCAGGACGGTCGGCATCTCCCCCTGCTGGTCGAGTTCCTCGGTGAGCGCCTCGATCGAAGCCGGACTGCCGGCATCGAGCACCGCACCGCGGCCGTTGTATCCGTGCGACGTCAGCGCGGCACTGAGCTTTGCCGCCCCCTCCGCGCTGGTCGAGGTGCCGATGACGCGGGCGCCCGCGCCGCCCAGAGCGAGAGCGATGGCGTGCCCGATGCCGCGCGAGGCGCCGGTGACCAGGGCCACTTCATTTTCAAGCATGGGATCCCCCTCGGGTCGCCGCGAGTGCCGCCTCCAGCGAGGACGGATCATCGAGCGCCAGAAAATCAAAGCCGGAGCGGCGCTCGCTGCGCTTGGAGAGGCGCATGAGGACCTTGCCCGGCCCGCACTCGATCACCTGCTTGATGCCGCCGGTGTCGATGGCGCGCAGCGTTGTGGCCCAGCGCACCGGGCTCGAGAGCTGACGCACGAGCAGGGCGCGGATGTCATCCGGCTGCTCGTGTGCGCGGGCATCGACCGCGCTCACGTAGCGGATCGTCGGTGTGCGCAGCTCGATGCGGCGCAGCCGCTCGCCGAGCCGCTCACCGGCGCCGCGCATAAGGCTGGTGTGCGAGGGCACGCTCACCGCGAGCAGGACCGCCCGCTTGGCACCGCGCACCTTGGCAGCCTCGATCGCCCGCTGCACCGCCGCGGTGTGCCCGGCGATCACCACCTGCCCCGGGCAGTTGAAGTTGGCCGCTTCCACCACGCCTTCGGGGCCGCCGCTCGATTCGCGGCAGGCCTCCTCGATCGCCGCGTCCTCGAGCCCGAGGATGGCGGCCATAGCGCCGGTGCCTGCAGGGACAGCTTCCTGCATCACCTGGCCGCGGAAGCGCACCAGGTCCACCGCGGGAGTGAACTCGAGCGCCTGCGCGCACACCAGCGCGGTGAACTCCCCGAGGCTGTGACCGCTCACGACCGAGGGCAGCGCGCCCCCGCGCGCGCGCCACACCCGCCAGAGCGCCACTCCCGCGGTCAGCAGCGCCGGCTGGGTATGCTCGGTGGCACCGAGCTGCTCCTCCGGGCCCTCGCTTGCGAGTTTCCACAGGTCGTAACCGAGCACCCCGGATGCCTCATCGAACGTCTCGCGCACCTTGGGTTCGGCGGCGGCCAGCGCCCCCAGCATCCCTACCGACTGTGAACCCTGGCCCGGAAAGACAAACGCGAACGACATTGAGTCCCCTTGAGTTGGCGCGAAATTATAGCGAGCGGCGTCGCGATGGCAGGAACGCCGCCACCGCGCTTCCCCCGAGCGCGCCGTAGAGGTGCGCATCCACCACCACCGGGTCGCGGCCGGAGAACGGGAGCGCCCCGGCGTAGTGCTCGTAGGCGAGCTTCAGCAGCAGCAGCACCCCCAGGACCCATCCCTCGCGCTCGCCGCGGCGCATCGCCGCCAGAGCCCCGGCCGCCATCACCCCGTGCAGTACCCCGGAGGAACCGACGTACCACTGTATGGTCGAATCGCCGAACCACAGGCCGCCGTCGATGGCCAGGGCCGCCGCCAGCAGCACGATGAGCCACTGGCCGACGGAGTATTCGCGGGCGAACAGCGCCCACATGAGCACGAGCCCGAGGCAGTTGAGCAGCGCATGGCGCAGGTCGAGATGAACCACGTGCGCGGTCAGCAGCCGCCACCACTGCCCGGCGGCAAGGGAGGCGCGCTCGTAGCGCAGCAGCGCACGCGCCCTCTCGCCGCCGAGTGTCGGCACGAGCAGGGCGCTGCAGGCCACGGCGAGCATCATTGCCTGGCGGCCGTCGCATTTGAGAGACGCGAGTGCCCCGCACATGCGGTTCACGGAAGCTTTCGACCCCCATTTGTTATGATCCGCCCCGCTTTTTTAGCTTAAACGGCGGCCAGGCCGCCCGGACACGCAAGCGTATGCATCACACCCGCACCGAGGTTAGCAGACACGGCAGCCGCCGGGGCGCACGCGGCTTCACCCTGATCGAGATCATGGTGGTGGTGATCATCATCGGACTGCTCGCGGCGGTCATCGTGCCCACCGTCATGGGGCGCGTGGACGATGCGCGCATCGCCAAGGCCAAACAGGACATCCAGAGCCTGGAGACCGCCCTCACCATGTACCGCCTGGACAACTCCAAGTACCCGACCTCGGAGCAGGGGCTGGCGGCGCTGGTGACCCAGCCGACCGACCCGTCCATCAAGCACTGGCGCCCTGGCGGCTACCTCCAGCACGTCAGCAAGGACCCGTGGGGCAATGAATATCAGTACGTGTACCCCGGCGCGCACGGCAAGGAGTACGACCTCTTCAGCTTCGGAGCCGACGGAGCGCCCGGCGGTGATGGCATCGACGCCGACATCGGCAACTGGAACATCGGCGACTAGCCGCGCGGCGCGCGTCCCCCGGCGCACCGCCGGCGCGGTGCGCGGCTTCACGCTGATCGAGATCCTGGTGGTGGTGGCCATCATCGCCATCATCTCGGCGGCCATGCTCCTCTCGGTCAGCATCACCGGACGCGACCGCGAGCTGGAAAGGGAGAGCGACCGGCTGCTGGCGCTCGTCAAGTACGTGCGCGAGCAGGCGGAACTGCAGACCCGCGAGTACGGGGTGCTGTTCGAGGACGACGGCTACGAGTTCCTCGCGTACGACGTGCGGCGGGGGATCTGGCGCAACGTCTTCGAGGACGATGCGCTCGCCGCGCGGCGCCTGCCCGATGGCCTCGGCGTGCGGCTCAGCGTCGAGGCGCGGCCGGTGGTGCTCACGCGGCCCAAGGACGCCAACGACAAGACCCCGCAGGTGATGATCTACTCCAACGGCGATCTCACCGACTTCACGGCGACGCTCGAGCGCGACGGCGGCGTGCGCAGCGTGACCCTGCAGCAGGATGAGAAGGGTGAGGTCATCGAGCAGCCGATGGTGGAGCAGAAGCGGTGAGAGCCCGGCATGCAGCCGCCGCGGGCTTCACGCTCATCGAGGTGCTGGTGGCGCTCGCCATCGTGACCATCGGCATGGCGGCGGTGCTGGGCGCGCTCTCCTCCTCCGCCGGCACGCTCTCGTACCTGCGCGACAAGAGCTTCGCCCAGTGGGTGGCGCTTAATCGCATTGCCACGCTGCGCCTGGCGGGGCAGGCGCCGCCGACCGGCAACAGCGAGGGCGATGTCGACTTCGCCGGGCGCAGCTGGCACTGGCGCCAAGAGGTGGTCACGACACAGGTGCCGGGCGTGGAGCGCATGGACATCAGGGTGCGTCCGGCGGACGTCAAGCCCGAGCACGAGGACAGCGGCTGGTTCACCACCGTGAGTGGCATCTGGGGCGATGCGGTCGGTATTCCCAACGGCTACCAGCCGGACTGGGGTGCCCAGCTGCCGCGCGGCGCTCCAGGTCAGCCGGGGCTCATCGGCACCGTGCCCGGGACGCCCACGGCTCCGCAGCCCTTCACCCCGAACATCACTCCGACCCCGGGCACGCCACCGCAGCCGCCGCAGCTGCCCCCGGGCGTCAACCCGAATCAGCGGCAATGAGCGCGCGCACCGCAGGCGGCTTCACGCTCATCGAGCTGGCGGTGGCGCTGTTCATCGCGGCGCTCATGTTCGCCATGGGCTACGCCGCGATCAATCAGGGGCTCACCAGCCACGACTCACTCAAGCAGCAGCAGGCCCACCTGCTGCAGCTGCAGACGGCGGTGCGGATGCTCGAGCAGGATTTCGCGCAGGCCGCACCGCGCCCGGTGCGCCAGCCGGTCGGCGACGAGCCAGCGCAGTCGGCCATGCTGGGCGGGACTCCCGGCACGCAGCCGGTGGTCGCCTTCACCCGAACCGGCTGGTCGAACCCCAGGGGCCTGCAGCGGACCGGTCTGCAGCGCGTCGCCTATTTTCTGGAGAACAATACCCTGCGGCGCGAGTACTGGACGGTGCTCGACCCGACCCTCACCAGCACCACCATCAAGCGCGACCTGCTTGAGCACGTGAAGACGTTCACGATCCGATACCTCGACCAGAACCGGCAGTGGCAGGATCAGTGGCCGCCACTGACCAACACCGTGCAGTCCGGTCCGACGGCGGAGATGTCGCTGCGGCAGCGGCCGCTCGCGGTCGAGATCACCCTCGACACCGAGGACTGGGGAAAGATCGTGCGCATCATCGAGATCGCCGGATGAGGGCCGCCAGCCGGGCACAGCGTCAGCGCCGGCGCACGACCCGGCACGCGCAGCGCGGCGTGGCGCTGCTGGTAGCGATCCTGCTGGTGGCGCTCGGTACCATCATTGCCGCGGCGGTGGCGTACGAGAACGCCATGACCGCGCGCCGCGGCACGGCGACCTTCGACTTCGACCAGGCGCTGCTGATCGGCGAAGGGGCCGAAGCGCTCGCAGCGTATGGCCTGCGACAGCTGAAGCAGAACGCGCAGGGACCGAACGCGCAGGACATCTACGTCGGCCAGGGATGGGACAAGCCCTATGGACCGCTCGAGGTGGTACCGGGGGTGATGCTCACCGCCGGCCTCGAGGACCTGCAGGGCCGCTTCAATCTCAATAATCTCGTGCGCCCGGACGACTCGCCCGACACGGTGCAGATCGCCGCCTTCACCAGCCTGCTCGAGCGGCTCGGACTCGAGCCCAAGTGGGCCGGTTACATCGTCGACTGGATCGACATGGATATCACGCCCTCGAACCCCGAGGGCGCCGAGGACAGCGTATACCTCGGGCAGACCCCGCCGTATCGCACGCCCAACCGCTACATCACCAGCGCAAGTGAGCTGCTGGCGCTGCCAGGCTTTGGGCGCGACCGCTATCTGAAGCTCGCGCCGTTCATCACCGCACTCCCCTATGGGACCCCGCTGAACATCTGCACCGCCCCAGGTTACGTGCTCGATGCGTACCTGCAGGCGGGGCGCTCCGAGTACAGCACCGACCCGGAGCAGCTCGCCAAGAACCGCGCCGCCGCCGCGGGCTGCTTCCCGACGCTCAACACCTACCAGGCGGGTCTGCCGCCGCAGCCTCCGAATCAGAACCCCAATCAGCAGGGGCAGAACAAGCCCTTCGGGACCAGCTCGCAGTACTTCCGCCTGACGAGCTTCATCACTATTGGCAGTGCGGAATTCAACTTGTACAGTCTCATGTACCAGGATGGCACGGGCGCGGCGCGCCCGATTCAGCGCAGCTTCACGCCCGATTGAAGCGCCCAGGCCCTCTTTCAGTGACGCGATCGACAAAAGGCTCCACGAATTGGTGACACGATCTGATCATGGCTGACTGGCTTTTGCTGCGCCTGCCGCACTCGAGCGAGCACCCGGCGACCTGGCTGGTGGTCGACCCGCGTGGAGTGCCCACCGGGCCGCCGCAGGGCGGGCCGCTTGCGCTTGCGGCCGCGCGCGCCACGGGGCGGCGCCTGGCGGTGCTGGTGCCCGGCACCGACGTGCTGCTCGCCGAACCGGACGTGCCGGTCAAGGCCGGCGCCAAGCTGCAGCAGCTCGTGCCCTACGCGCTCGAAGAACAGCTGGCCGATGACATCGAAGATCTGCACTTCGCCCTCGGCAAGCGCGTCGGCGACTCCTCGCGCACCCCGGTGGCGGTGGTCGCGCGGGCGCTGCTGGATGAGTGGCTCGCGACGCTGCGCGCGGCGGGTCTGGAGCCCGAGGCGATCTACGCCGACAGCGACCTGCTGCCGCACAACCCCGGGCAGGCGGTGGCGCTGCTCGAAGAGGACGCGGTGTTCGTGCGCCCGCCCGGCGGGAGCGTAATGACCCTGCCGGCGGATGCGCTCGGCGAGGCCCTGGAGATCGCGCAGTCGGGAGCGGAGTCGACTGCCACCGGCGCGCGCGGCCTCATCCTGTACACCGGCGCTGCCGAGTGGCATCAGCATTCGCAGCAGGTCGAGGCGGCACGCCCGCACTTCGACGGCATCAAGGTGCAGCTGCTGACCGGCGGCCCGCTCGCGCTCTATGCACAGCAGCTGCCCCAGGGCACGGCGATCAATCTGCTGCAGGGCCCCTACACCCCGACTGCCAAGCGCGCGGTCGGCCTGCGCGCCTGGCGCGCGGCGGCGATGCTGCTCGGCGGGCTGATCGCGCTGCACGTCGCCGGCAAGGCCGCCGAGTGGCAGGTGCTGCGCAAGCACGAGCACCAGGCCGATGCCTCGATCCGCGAAATCTATCGCCGCGTCACCGGGACCGAGCCGGTCGGTGTCGACCCGCGTGCGCGCTTCGAGCAGCTGGTCACGCGCGCGCGCGGCTCCGGTGGCGGGCTGCTGCCCGCGCTTGAGGCGGTCGCGCACGCGGGCGGCTCCGCCCCCGGCACCAAGCTGCAGTCGCTGAACTTCCACGACGGTGCGGTGGAGCTGAAGCTGTCGGCCCCGGACGCCTCGAGCCTCGATCACCTGAGTCAGGCGCTGCGCAATGCCGGCTGGCGCTCCGATCTGGCCGGCGGCAACAACGTGGCCGACGGCTACGAGGGGCGCATCCAGATGCGCGGCGGCGGCTAGGGGCGCGCACATGAGCCTGAGCCTCAAGTCCGTGTCTGCCGAGTCGCTCGCGAACCTCTCCGCGCGCGATCAGCGCAAGCTCCTCATCGGCGCTGCGATTGCGGTGGTGATCCTCATCTTCCTCATTTTGATTCCGCTCGACCGCAGCGTCGCGCATGCGCAGTCGCGGCTCGCCAAGAAGAAAGGCGACCTCGCCTACATGCAGGACGTGGCGCCGGAGATCCGCGGCGGCGTCCCGCCCGGAGTGCCGAGCGGGGAGTCGCTGCTGGTCATCGTCGACCGCTCGGCGCGCGAGCTCAATCTCGGCAACTCACTCGCCGGCAGCGATCCGGGCGCTTCCGGCTCGCTCTCCGTACGCCTCAACCACGCGCCCTTCGACACCCTCGTGGTCTGGCTCGGACGGCTCGCGCAGCAGAACGGCGTCACGGTCGACTCGGCCACCATCGAGAAGGCGGGCGCGCCCGGGCTGGTGAACGCGGCGATCGTGCTGCACTCGGGCTGAGAGTGAAGCGCGGTCTCCTGATCACGCTGCTCGCCGTGGTGGCGTTCGTCGCCGTCCTGCTGGCGCGCATGCCCGCCGGCTGGATCCTGCCGAGTCGCACCGCGCAGGGCGGCTGCGCCAGCCTCGACGGCACGCTCTGGAGCGGCGCCTGCAGCGGGCTCACGGTCGGTCCCACCGCCCTCGGAGACCTGAGCTGGGAGCTGCACCCGCTCAGGCTGCTGCGCGGGCGGCTCGCTGCGCACCTCACGGTGAGCGGCCCGCTCAAGGCCGCCGGCGATGTGGAGCTCGGCTTCGGGCAGCACCTCATCGCGCGCAACCTGAGCGCCGACCTGCCGCTCGACCCGAAGATCATTCCCGGCGTGCCGCAGGAGCTCAGCGGGCGCGCGCACGCGGAACTGGCGCTGGTTGAAATCGTGCACGGCGCACTCACGCAGCTCCAGGGCCGCATCGAGGCGCATGACCTGGTCGACCACGCCGGCGCGAGCACTCCGCTCGGCAGCTATGTGGTCGAGTTCCCCGGCGGCAGCGGCGACCCGGTCGGCAAGCTCCACGACCTGAGTGGGCCGCTGGCGCTCGAGGGCACTCTGAAGCTCACCCGCCAGGGCGGCTATGAACTTGAGGGGCTGATCGCGCCGCGCGCCGGCGCTCCCCCGGAGCTCGTGAACAACATCCGCTTCTTCGGCTCTCCGGATGCCACCGGACGGCGCACCTTCGCGCTGAGCGGCACGTTCTGAGCGCGCGCGCCGCTCACGCCCCGAGCTCGCGGAACGCGCCCAGCAGCGGGAAGTACAGCGCCGCACGCACCGGCTCCGGCCCGAGCGAGCGCGCCAGAGCGACGTAGCCCTCGAGCTGCGCGCGGTAGCGCTGCATCTCCTGCGCGAGGAAGCCCTCGAGGTCTGCGCCCTCGTGGCGGCTGGTCTTGTAGTCGATCACCCAGCGCGTGCCGCGCTCGTCGATGAACGAGCGGTCGATGATGATGCTGCGCAGCCGCCCGCCACTCACCCCGGTGAGTGCCAGCTCGGCATGAGCCTCGCGCCGCGAGGAACCGAGGATCCAGCGGCCGCGCTCATCGGCCACCGTGCGCGACACCGCGCTCACGATCAGGTCCGTCGCGCCGGAGAGCTCTGGCGCCGGCACGCCCGCCTGCTGCAGCTGGGAGCTGATCGCGGCGCGCTCGCGCGCGAGCTCTTCCGCGCCCGGCAGCCGGCCCTCCAGGGCAATGCGGGCCAGCCAGGCGTGCACCACCGTGCCGATGTGCCGCTGCGTCTCCCCCACCCAGCTGAACTCGGGCGGTTCGCTCGGCAGCTGTGCCGCCGGCAGCTGCGTGAGCGGCACGGCGGCAGGTACCTGCGGAGGGTGCCAGTCCTTGCCCAAGCGTAGCAGCGGTACGCCGGGTGCCACCGCCACCGCCGCGGCCGCGGCCGGAGCGGCGCTCACGAAGCGGCCGCCGAGCGCCGGCCACAGCACCGCGAGCGGACTGCGCCGGTCGGGGCTCAGGGTCCCGTCCACGGCGGTGCGCGGCGCTGCCGAGAGCCACAGCGTGCGTCGCGCGCGCGTCGCCGCGACGTACACCAGCCGCCGCTGCTCGTTGGCATCGCGAGCGTGCACCAGGTCCCGCAAATACGTGTCGAGCTCCGAGGGGCGCTCTGTGCCGACCGCAGGCGTCGGCGCGATCAGCAGCTCACTCGTGGCTCCCTCGCCCGGCAGGTCGATCCAGCGCATCAGGCGCCGCTCCGCCCCGCGTGTGGCGCGCTCCAGCGCCGGCACCAGCACGTGATCAAACTCGAGTCCCTTGGCGCGGTGAATGGTCATCACCTGCACCGAGTGCGCCGCGCCTGCCGGCGGAACGCTGTAGAGGTCGGCGAGCAGCGCATCGAAGTCGGCCGGCCCGCGCCACTCGAGCGCCGCGCAGCGCTCGGCGAGCGCGGCGAAGAAGGCGCGCGCGTTGGTCAGCTCGCCCAGGTCGTACGCATCCGGAGCGCCGAGGCGCATCCAGGTGTTCTCCAGCCATTCGACCGCCGAACACCCGGAGCGCTGCGTGAGCGCAGCGCTGAGCGTCGCGTAGAGGCGCGCGAGGCGCGGCCGGTCCTCGGGCAGGCAGCGGCCGAGCCGCTCTGGGTCCGCGAGCGCCTCGATGATGAGCTGCCGGTCATCGGGCGCGGAGAGTGCGGCGAGGCTCGTCAAGCGCGCCCCGCACCACGGTGCGTGCAGCACCGCGAGCCAGGCCGTGCGGTCGGCAAGGTCGCAGAGCGCGCGCATGAGCTGCACCAGGTCCCGGACGCTGCTGCATTCGCGCAGCGGCACCAGGTCGACCCCGAGTGCACCGATCCCCTGGCGCTGCAGCGCCTCGACCACGGGGACGGCGTGCGCGTGCGCGACCACCAGCACCGCGATGCTGCCGTCGGGGTCCAGGCGCCGCAGCTGCGCGACGCGGGTGGCGAGTGCGTGCGCCTCGGCGTTGCGGTCATCCGGAAAGAGCGCGAGCGAGACCGGCGGGACCCCGGCGAGCGGTGCGAGCGGGGCGCGCGCGGCGGTGCCCACGCGATACGCGACGGCGCCGCTGCGCAGGTCGTCGGTGGCCGGGAATACCGCGGCGAACACCTCGTTAGCGAATGCGACCAGCGGCGGATCGGCGCGGAAGTTGCGTGCCAGCCGCAGGTTCCGGAGAACCACGGTGCCGATGCCCGCGCGCCGCGCCTTGAGGAACAGGCCGACCTCCGCGTCTCGGAAGCGGTAGATCGACTGCATGGGATCACCGACCGCGAACAGCGTGCGGCCATCACCCTCTTCCCAGCCCACGGTGAGCATCTCAAGCAGCTGGAACTGCGCGAGCGAGGTGTCCTGGAACTCGTCCACCAGGATGTGCCGCAGCCGAAGTCCGGTACGCAACGCCAGCTCGGTCGGCTCGCCGGATTCGGTGAGCGCTGCGCGCGCAGCTCCCGTCACGTAGGTGTAGTCGACGCGCTGCGCGAGAGCGAACTCCGCGTACAGCTCCTGCACCGCGCGCTGCAGCAGCCGCGACAGCGCGTGAATCGCAGCGGCCTCCTCGTGCGTCAGCTGCGGCGCCGGAGCGCGGCGGATGTCGACCAGTCCCGGGTGCACAGCGGGCAGCAGCCGCAGGTCCGCGATCAGGTCCTTGAGCTGGCGGGAGACGCCCGGGTCGGCAAACCCCGCGCCGAGGCGCGCACCCACCTGGGTCCGCCAGTCATCCTTCTGCGTCAGGGTGAGGTGGGCGAGCTGCTTCCAGTGCGCTAGGTGCACGGCCTCGGCGCCGAGCGGGCCGCTGCCGGTGAGCGCGGCGGCGCGGCGGCGCAGCCCCTCCGGCACGAGCGCCACGAGCGCGGTGAGCTGCGCGCCGGTGAGCGCGGCGAGGCTCTCGTTGATGCGTGCGCACAGCGTGTGCGGATCCTCGCCGGACACGAAGCGCAGCCAGTGGCCGCGTTCCCTGAGCATCTGCGCGAGCAGCCGCTCGAGGTTCAGCCAGTGATTGTCGAGCCGCTCGAACAGCAGCTGCGCGTCCCCCTGGAGCTCGGGATCCGAGTCCGCCGCGGTCAGGGTGGCGCGCGCGGCGCGCTGGTAGAGCTCGGCGGCGCTCTCGGTCACGTTCAGCGTCCCGCCGATGCGCGCGGCCACCGGCAGCTGGCTCGCGAGCCAGTAGTTGAACGAGTCGATCGTCTGGATGCGCAGCGTCTGCGGCTCCTGCGCGAGCTGCCAGCCGCGCGCGGCACCGTGCGTCAGTGCCGCCTGCGCGAGCGCGCGCAGGGCCTGGGCGTTGGGATCGTGGGCGGCGAACTCCCCGCGCAGCGCGCGCAGCACGCGGGCGCGCATCTCGGCGGCGGCCTTGCGCGTGAAGGTAACCGCCAGGATCTCTCCGGGGTCCTCGACCGTGGCGAGCAGCCGCAGGTAGCGCGCGCTCAGCACCGCGGTCTTGCCCGATCCGGCCGGCGCCTCGAGCAGCACCGAGCCTGCCGCGCCGATCGCCTCGCGGCGGGCCAGATCGTCGGCGCGTGCGGCGTCGCTATTCATCGGCCTCGTCCGCGCGGCCTTCGGGCTCCGGGGCATGGTGCGCACCGATGCGGCACACGTCCGTCACGTGGCAGTAATCGCAGGCGCCGGGCGCCGGATCGACGCGTGCCTCGCCCGCGAGGAACGCACGGATCAGGCTCTCGATGCGCTCGCGCCACGCGCGCTGCTGAGCCTCCCATCCCTCGTGCTCGGCCGGCAGCGCCTTCACCTTCGGCAGCAGCCCGGCCGCGGCGGCCACCCCGGTGAAGCGCACCTCGCGCGCGGTGACATTGACCGTCGCGAGCGCGACCACGTCCGTGCCGAGCGCGGTGAGATAGGCGAGCAGCTGCGGATGCGTCGGCCGCTCGCCGTACCAGTCCGGGCTTCCCGGCCGCCCGCTCTTGTAGTCGAGCACCATGCGCCCTTCGGGCACCGAGTCGATGCGGTCGAGTCGCATGCGCACCCGTCCTCCGCCGAGCTGCAGTTCCAGCGGATGCTCGGTCGCGAGCACCGTGAACGGGGCACGCGTGCGCTCGAGCGCGCACAGCCTCGAGATGAGCGCGTGGGCGCGGCGGCATTCGCGCGTGAGCGCCGGCGAGAGCGCGGTGAACAGGTCGAACTGTCCGTCCGGGGCGCGGTGGCGGCGGCGCCGCCCGCGCACCTCGCCCTGCAGCAGCCGGGCGGCCTGCGCGACGCACTCACCGATCAGCTGCTCGAGTGCCGCATCGGCGAGCGCGCCGAGGGCGCCCGAGTGGCGCAGCCGGTCCCACAGGGCCTGCAGTGCCGCATGCAGCAGCTGGCCGCGCTGGTCCGCGGCGATGCCGGGCTCGGCACGCTCGGGCGGGGCAGCCCCGAGGCGCAGCTCCGCAAACGCGCGGAACGGGCAGCTGTTCTGCAGCGAGATCGCACGCGTGCCGGCCGGCAGCGGCGCTAGCGCGATCCACGCCGGACCGCGCTCATCGTCCAGGGTCTCGATGTTTCCCGCGCGCCGCAGTCGTAGCGGCAGCCACAGGCCTGGGGAGGCCGGCTGCTCGGTGAGCGCACCGAGCAGTGCGCTCGGCAGCAGCTCGAGGTCATGCTCGCGTGCGGCCACCGACAGCACTAGCTCCGGAGTCGAAGCGCGCCAGGCGGCGAGCAGCGCCTCGGCTTGCCGTCTGCGACCGGCGCTGCTGGCCGCGGGCACGCCCGCATCCGCCTGCGCCCTGAGCGGCAGGAAGGGGTTCGGCGCGAGCGGCTGCGGCAGCACGTCCGCGGAGAGCGAAGCCACCCAGATGCCGTCGTAGTGCACCACCGGGTCGGTAAGCATCGGCGAGAGGGTCACCGGCACGTCATCATCGGCCGGCCGGTAAGCGGTGCGGCGCGCGAGCGTGCCCAGCAGCTCCAGCGCCGCGGCGCGCTCGAGCCTGCCGACACTCGGAGCGAGCTCGCCGAATTCATCCAGGAGCTCGCGCCAGCGAAGCCGCGTCTGGTGCACCGCGCTGCCTGCGGGGAGTGTACCGGGCCAGCTGAGCGCGGCGAGCGCCGCCTCGAAGCGCTCCGACCAGCGCCGCGGCGCTGCGCTTGCCTCCCCGAGCGCTGCGGCAGCCCGGCGCAGCAGCGCATCCAGTTCGCGCGCGGCGGGCTTGAGCTCGCGCGGCGCGAGCTGCAGTGCTCCCAGCAGCTCACGCAGGCCAAGGCCGGCGAACCCGCGCTGGCGCAGCGTGAGCACCAGGTGTGCGCGCTGCGTGGCCGCGGGGCTTGCCCAGAAGGGCGCGGTCAGCCACTGGCCGAGCGACTCGAAATCGAGGTCGGCTCCCGCAAGCAGCGCAAGTCCCCGCAGCGCCTGGGAGGGCAAGGGGAGCGTCGCGAACGGCTCCCCGCCCTCGATGCCGACGCTGGTGCGCACGGGCGCGTCCGCGAGCGCCGCCTGTGGATCCAGCGCGCCGCGGATCAGCGCGGCGAGGCGCTCACGGCCGCCGGCAGGCCCCGGCAGCATCACCAGCAGCCGCGCGTCCTTCTGCGCGAGCAGCCGCTCACGGCACCAGAGCGCAATCGCCTCGTGCTCCGCCTGCGCATCCGCGCTGCGCAGGGCGCGTCCCTGGCAGCGTGGCGGGAGTGCCGCCTCGGCCGCGCGCGGCCGCGCCGCGGCGATGGCCGCAAGCCGCGGCGGCACGGCATCGAACCCGCGCAGCATCAGCGCTCGGCTCGCCCCCTCGTTCAGGCGCGGCAGGAGCGCGCTCACCGGGGCGGCATGCAGCTCGCGGCAGCGGGCCTCGAAGAGCTGCTGCGCCTCGTATAGAAGTCCTGCCTCGCTGTCGTGCCGGGCGCGCAGCGGCGCGATGCCGTAGTCCGCGGCGAGCTCGCTCGCATGCTGCAGCGACTCGGCGAGCGCGCCCCTGTCCAGCAGCACCAGCTCCCCGGCTGCGGCATCCGCCGCCTGACGCCACAGCACCCACTCCTCGGCGCTGCCGAGCACGCGCGGCCACCCGTGGGGCGCGCAGGAGGCGAGCGCGAGACACTCCCGGCGCGCCCAGCCCCTGGGTGTGAGCACGTCCGGGCTCGCCCACACGGTGGCGCCGGCGGCGAGCCGCTCGGCGGCGTACGCGAGCTGCACGGCGTGCATGCGCTGCTGGGTGGGCACCAGGAGCGTGCCACCCTCGCTCAGATGCCGACCGGTATGGGTAGGAACCCTAAACAAATTAGATAATTAGATCTCTATCCGCGAAATCACTTGAAAGGGACGATCCGCCCGGGAGACGCGGCAACGCCCGCCGTGCCGGCAGCATAGACCGACAGCAGCTCCTCGATGCGCGCGAACACCTCGCGCAGCGTCGCGGCATCGGGCAGGTTGGTGATGCGGAAGTGATTGCGGTAGGGCACGTTGAAGCTGACTCCCGGGGCGATCAGCACGTGTTTCTGCTCGAGCAGGTCGAGGGCGAACTGCTCATCGTCGAAGTCCGGCAGCACGCGAGCATCCACGCCCGGGAAGGCATACATCGCCCCGCCCGGGGGCGCGAGCTTCAGGAAGCGGCTGCGCGCGACCGCCGCGAGGATCTCGGCGCGCGACTGGTGCAGCCGCCCTCCCGGGGCGATGAGCTCGCGGATGCTCTGGTGGCCACCGAGTGCGGTCTGCACCGCCCACTGCGCCATGACGTTGCTGCACAGGCGCAGCGATGCGAGCAGCTCGAGCGCGTGCAGGTAGTCGGCCGCGGCGTGCGTGCGCCCGGAGAACACCGCCCAGCCGACCCGGTAGCCGCAGGCGCGGTACACCTTGGACAGCCCCGACAGCGTCGCGCACAGCGTGTCGTGCACCAGGGTCGCCATGGGCACGAAGGCGGCGCCATCGTAGGTCATCTGATCGTAGATCTCGTCGGCAAACACCACCAGCCCGTGCTGCTCGGCGAGCCGCGCCAGCGCTTCGAGCACCGCGCGCGGATAGACCGCACCGCTGGGATTGTTGGGATTGATGATGACGATGGCGCGGGTGCGCGGACTGAGCAGCCGCGCCAACTCTTCCGGGTCGGGCACGAAGGCGTGCTCGGGGCGGCAGGGATAGTGCACCGCGCGGCCGCGGTTGAGCGTCACCGCCGCGGTCCACAGCGGATAGTCCGGGCTCGGCACCAGCACCTCATCGCCCTCGTTCAGCAGCGCCCGCAGCGTCAGATCGATGAGCTCGCTCACGCCGTTGCCGATGAACACCTCCTCGGCGGTGACGCCGCCCACGCCGCGCTCCTGCTGCTGCATGACCACCGCTTCACGCGCCGGGAAGATGCCCTTCTGGTGGCAGTAGCCTTCCGCCTCGCCGAGGTTCTCGATCATGGCGAGCCGCATGGTCTCGGGGGTGCGCAGGCCAAAGGCCCGCGGATTGCCGATGTTGAGCGAGATGATCTCGTAGCCCTGGCGCTCGAGCTCATGGGCGCGGCGCGCCAGCCGGCCGCGGATCTCGTAGCGCACGTGGCGCAGGCCGGCGCTCGGGCGCACCTGGGGTTCACTCAGCATGGCGGCAAGAATATCGCAACTCGCGCCCCGCCCCCCCTACCGGGCGGGCGCGGACTGTGACTGGCGCTGCGCTTTGCGCCGCCCGGCGCCTCAGGCCCATTCGCGCCAGCGATGGCAGGCGACGCGCGCGCCGCGCCCCGCGTCCTGCGGATGCGGCACCTGCTCGTGACAGACCGCCACCGCGTGCGGACAGCGGGTGCGGTACACACAGCCGCTCGGCGGAGCGAGTGGCGAGGGCGGCTCGCCCAGGCGCACGCACGCAAGCCGCGCCGGCTGGATGTCCGGGTCGGCGCTCGGGATCGCCGCGAGCAGCTCGCGCGTGTAGGGGTGCCGCGGCTGCGCGTACAGCAGCGGCACGGGCGCGAGCTCCATCATGCGACCGAGATACAGCACCAGGACGCGCTCGCACAGACGGCGCACGAGCGCGAGGTTGTGGCTGATGAACATGAGGGTCAGGCCCGACTCGCGCCGCAGCTCAGCGAGCAGCGCCACGATCTGCTGCTGGGTCGGGGCATCGAGCGCGCTCACCGGCTCGTCGCACACCAGAAGACGCGGCCGCAGGATCATGGCGCGCGCAATGCTCACCCGCTGCGCCTGGCCACCGGAGAGCTCGTGCGGGTAGCGCCCCGCAATCTCCGCGGGCAGTCCCACGCGCTCAAGCTGCGCGCGCGCCGCCGCGCGGCGGGTCTGCGCACAGCTCCCGAGTCCGTGCGCGCGCAGCGGTTCGGCGACGATCTGCTCCGCGGTCATGCGCGGATCGAGGCTGCCGAGCGGGTCCTGGAACACGATCTGCAGCTCGCGGCGCAGCGAGCGCAGCTCGTGCGCCGGAAGCTCGGTGAGCGCGCGCCCCATCCACACCACGCGCCCGCCGGCATGCGGCAGCAGCCGCAGCGCGGCGCGGGCCAGTGTCGACTTGCCGCAGCCGGACTCGCCCACCACGCCAAGGGCCTCCCCGGCACCGAGCTCGATGCTGAGCTCGCTGAGCGCGGTGAGCTCGGCACGCACGCCGAACCAGCCGCCCGGCACGGGGTAGCGCACGCTCACGGCGCTGAGCGTGAGCGCCGCGGGCGCTGCAGCCGGGGTGGCCTCCGGGGCCGCAGCCTCCGCATCCGGTGCGCACGCGTCGCGGACCAGGGCGCGCGTATAGGGGTCGCGCGGAGCCTTGAGTACGTGGCGCACGGTGCCGCTCTCGATGAGGCGCCCGGCGCGCATGACCGCCACGCGGTCGGCGATCCCGGCGACCGCGCCGAGGTCGTGCGTGATGAGCACCATGGCCATGCCGCGCTCGCGCTTCAATTCCGCGAGCAGCGCGAGGATCTGCGCCTGGATGGTGACGTCCAGGGAGGTGGTGGGCTCATCGGCAATCAGCAGCTGCGGCTCGCTGGCGAGGGCGATCGCGATCATGACGCGCTGGCGCATGCCGCCGGAGAGCTGGTGCGGGTACTGCCGCAGGCGGCGCGCGGGGTCGGTCACGTGCACGCGCGCGAGCAGCGCCAGAGCCTCCTCCCGCGCCCTCTTCCACGACCTGCCGCCATGACGTACCAGCACCTCGGCGATCTGGTCTCCGACCGTAAGGTGTGGAGTGAGCGAAGTCATCGGGTCCTGGAACACCATGCCGATGCCCGCACCGCGCACCTGGTCCAGCTCGGCCTGCGTCAGCGACAGCAGCTCGCGACCGCGAAAGCACGCGCTCCCGGTAGCGCGGCCGTTGGCGGCCAGCAGCCCGGTGATGGCAAGGAACAGCTGGCTCTTGCCCGCACCGGACTCGCCGACCACGCCCAGGCACTCCCCGCGCCCCACGCACAGCTCGACCTCCTCGGCCGCCAGCACCCGGCCGTGCGGGGTATCGAAGCTCACGCTGAGCCGCGCGAGCCTCAGCACCGGGGCGGAGGCGGTCTCAGTGCTCACGGGGGTCGAATGCATCGCGCAGGCCGTCGCCGAGCAGGTTGAGGCACACCAGCAGCAGCGTCAGGAACAGCGCCGGCACCAAGAGCATCCAGGGCGCCGACTCCATCTCCTGGGCGCCGACTAAGATCAGGTTGCCGAGACTGGCGTGCGGCTCCTGCACCCCCAGCCCGAGGAACGACAGGAAGCTCTCGAACAGGATCATCTGGGGAATGACGAGCGTGGCGTACACCAGTACCGGTCCGAGCACGTTCGGCACCACGTGGCGGGTGAGTATGGCTCCGGGGGTCAGCCCGGTGGCGCGCGCTGCCTCGATGAACTCGCGCCGCTTGAGGCTCAAGGTCTGGCCGCGCACGATGCGCGCGGTGGTGAGCCAGCCCACCGCGCCGAGCGAGACCAACAGCACCACCAGGCTGCCGCGTGCGAACAGCGTCGTCAGGATGATGACCACGAACAGGTACGGCAGCGAATACAGCACGTCCACGAAGCGCATCATCGCCCCGTCAGCGCGTCCGCCGGCGTAGCCCGCCACCGCCCCCCACGCGACCCCGATCACCAGGCTCACCGCGCTCGCGAGCACGCTGATGAGCAGCGACAGCCGCACCCCGTAGAGGGTGCGCACGTACAGATCGCGCCCGAGCCGATCGGTGCCGAACCAGTGAGCCGCGCTGGTTCCCGGCGGCTGCGCCAGGTGACGCCAGTCGAGGCTGTCGAAGGCCCAGGGGCTCGCGAACGGCCCGAGGAGCGCGAGCAGCGCGACGGCGGCGAGGATCGCGAGCGCCACGTAGGCGATGCGATTGCGGCGCAGGCGCCGGGCGGCGTCGCGCCACAGCCCGCGCGCTGCGCTTGCCGTGCGCTCACTCATGCCGCGCGGCCGGGTCCAGCCAGCCGTACACCAGGTCGACGAGCAGGTTGAGCAGCAGGGTGAGCGCGCCGTACACCACGATCATCCCCATGACGAGCGGATAATCGCGATCGATCGCCCCCTGCACCAGGAAGCGCCCGGTGCCCGGCAGGCCGAACACCGATTCCACCACCAGCGAGCCGGTCACCACGAAGGCCACCGCCGGACCGAGGTAGCTCACGACCGGCAGCAGCGCCGGTCGCAGCGCGTGACGCCAGAGAATGCGCGGCCCGCCCAGGCCACGCGCGCGCGCGCTCTTCACCCAGGGGCTCGCGAGCACCTCCAGCAGGCTGGCGCGCATCAGGCGCGCAAGGTATGCGGCCACGGGCAGCGCCAGCGTCAGCACCGGCAGCACCAGGTAACGCGGCGCGGCGGCTTCCCAGCCGCCCACGGGCAACCAGTGCAGGTGCAGCCCGAACACCAGCGCAAGCACTGGCCCGGTCACGAAGCCGGGCAGCGCGATGCACAGCGCGGCGGCGGCGCCAATCAACAGGTCCGCGGCGCCGTTGCGCCACAGCGCCGCCACCATCCCCGCCGGAATGCCGATCAGCAGCGCCAGTGCGATGGCGGTGAGCCCGAGGGCGGCACTGAGCGGCAGCCCCTGGCCGATGAGCTCGCGCACGCTGAAGTCGCGCTGGCGCAGCGAGGGACCGAAGTCCCCGTGCAGCAGCGCCGTGAGGTAGTTGACGTACTGCACCGCCAACGGGCGGTCGAGGCCGTAGAGCCGCTCAAGGTTGGCGCGCACCGGGGCGCTGAGCGCCTGCTCCTGGTCGAACGGACCGCCCGGGGCCAGGCGCACGATGAGGAACGACAGCGTGACGATGACGAGGAGCGTGGGCAGAACAATCGCGATGCGCCGCAGCGCCAGCTTCAGCATGTGCGACTTTAGGGAGGGCGTGCGTAATCAGTCAACGCCGCGGCACGTCCCGTCAACACGCTGTGCCCCGCGCCGCTATACTGCCCGTTCCGCCCGGTGCGCCGGGCATTGGGCACGAGCTCAGACAGGCATGAAGCGCATCCTGGTCGGCATCAAGCGCGTGGTGGACTACAACGTGCGCATCCGGGTGAAGCCCGACGGCAGCGGCGTGGTCACCGACGGGGTGAAGATGAGCATCAACCCCTTCGACGAGATCGCGCTCGAGGAGGCGCTGCGCATCAAGGAGCGCGGCGGCGCGGACGAGGTGGTGGTGGCCACGGTCGGCCCCGCCGACACCCAGCAGCAGCTGCGCACCGCGCTCGCCATGGGCGCCGACCGTGCGGTGCACGTGCAGGCCGATGGGGTGATCGAGCCGCTGACCGCGGCGCGCGCGCTGCTGAAGCTCATCGAGCGCGAGCAGCCGCTGCTGGTGATCCTCGGCAAGCAGGCGATCGATGACGACAACGGGCAGACCGGCCAGGTGCTGGCGGCGCTGTGGAAGCGCCCGCAGGCGACCTACGCCTCCAAGCTCGAGCTCCAAGACGGGACCGCGCGCGTGACGCGCGAGGTGGACGCGGGGCTGGAGACGCTCGAGATCGACCTGCCGGCCGTCATCACCACCGACCTGCGCCTGAACGAGCCGCGCTACGTGAAGCTGCCCGACATCATGAAGGCGAAGAAGAAGCCGCTCGACAGCATGGCGCTCGCTGCCCTCGGCGTCGAGCCGCGCCAGCAGCTGAAGCTGGTGCACTTTGCTCCTCCCCCGCAGCGGCAGAAGGGCATGCGCGTGAAAGACGCCGCCGAGCTGGTCGACGCACTGAAAAAGAAGGGCCTGCTGTGAGCGCCAAGATCCTGATCGTCGCCGAGCACGACGGCACCAAGCTCAACCAGAGCACCGCGCGCTGCGTCAGCTGCGCGCGCACTCTCGCTGGGGCGGAGATTGCCATCGTGGTGTGCGCCGCCGACGCCACGCAGGTCGCCGCGCAGGCCGCGCAGCTCGCAGGCGTCAGCCGGGTGCTGGTGATCGAGAATCCCGCCAATGCGCACGCGCTGGCCGCGGTGCTGGCACCACAGGTGGCGGCGGTCGCGGTCGGCTTCAACCTGGTGCTCGGCCCTTCGACGACCTTCGGCAAGGACCTGATGGCGCGCGTGGCAGGGCTGCTCGAGGCGCCGCAGGTGAGCGACATCATGGCGATCGAGAGCGCCACGCGCTTCAAGCGCCCGATCTACGCCGGCAACGCCATCCTCACCGTCGAGAGCAGCGGCGGCGGAGCGGTCGTGGGTACGGTGCGCACCGCCTCGTTCGAGCCGGCCGGAGGCGGCGGCAGTGCCGGCATCGAGAAGCCTGCGGTGAGCGTCGAGCTGCCCACCCACACCCGCTTTGTATCGGTGTCCGCCGCCAAGAGCGACCGCCCGGACCTGCAGACCGCCGCGCGCGTGGTGTCCGGGGGGCGCGCGTTGGGCAGCGCGGACGGGTTCAAGATCCTCTACAGCCTCGCCGACAGGCTGGGAGCGGCGGTCGGCGCGTCACGCGCGGCGGTCGATGCCGGCTACGCGCCCAACGAGATGCAGGTGGGCCAGACCGGCAAGATCATCGCGCCGGAGCTGTACATCGCCATCGGCATCTCCGGCGCCATCCAGCACCTGACGGGCATCAAGGACGCGCGCACCATCGTCGCGATCAACAAGGACGGCGAAGCGCCCATCTTCGAGGTGGCCGACATCGGCCTGGTCGGGGACCTGTTCCAGATCGTCCCGGAGATCGAGCGGCTGCTGTAAGCGGCGCCTCAGAGCTGGCCGAGGATGTGCTCGGCCGCGGACACCTTGAACTGCCCAGGCTCCTCGACGAACACCTTCTGAGCCACGCCGTCGCGCACCACGACCGCAAAGCGCTGGCCGCGGGTGCCCATGCCGAACTTGCGGCCGTCGAGCTCCAGTCCGAGTGCCTTGGCGTACTCGCCGTTGCCGTCGGCGAGCATCGCGACCCTGTCGCCCACGCCCGCGGCCTTGCCCCACGCGTTCATGACGAACACGTCGTTCACGGCCATGCAGGCGATGGTGTCCACGCCCTTGGCGCGCAACTGATCGGCGAGCTGCACGAAGCCCGGCAGGTGCTTGGCGTCACAGGTGGGTGTGAACGCGCCGGGCACCGAGAACAGCACGACCGTCCTGCCCTTGAACAGCTCTTCGGTCGAGACGTCCTTGGGGCCGTCCTTGGTCATCTGCTTGAGCGTGCCCGCGGGCATGCGCTCGCCTGCCTTGATCGCCATGAGAGACTCCTCCTTGCCCTGCTGAGGGCTATGCCTGCTTGCCGTGCAGCGTCCAGAGGTTGGCGAGCCGCTCGAGCGCCGGATCGCCCTTGACAGCCTTGAAGGTCTTCATTGCATCGTCCTTGTGCCCGCCCTTGAGCTGCGCGACCCCGAGCAGCAGCCGCGTCTCGGTCTCGCCCTTGGAGACGCCCTTGGAAAGCGCCTTGTTGAACTGATCCGCCGCCTTGTCGTACTGCTCGTAGCCGAGGTACGCGCGGCCCATGGCAGCGTTCTTATCACCATTGGGCGCAGCGTTAGCCTCCTGCTCGAGCTTGGGCAGCGTGCCCTGGTCGGCCGCGGCGCGCTTCTTGGCGGCGTCCAGCATGCGCTGGGCGCGCTCCTTGGTGCGCTGATCCGTGAACAGGTTGCGGTCGATACCCCGCTGCAGCACCTTCTGCGCCTCACCCGGGGAGCCGGCATCCAGACACAGTCCCGCCATCTCGCTGTAGTCGCCCGGGTCCTTGAGCACGTCGGTGTCGAACATCAGCCGATAGGTCTGGAGCAGATTCGCCTCGTTGTTCGAGGTGTCGCGCCGTACCTGATACAGCACCTGCGCCCAGGTGTCGGGCTTCGGGTAGTACTGCAGCAGCCGCTCGAGCGTTCTCTCGGTACAGGCATCGTCGTTGAGCTTCTGGCAGGAGCTGTAGATCAGCATCAACTGTTCGTTCTTGGGCGTCTCGCCGGCCTTGATCTGGTTCTCGACCATCTGCTCCTCGAACTTCTTCGTGTTGTTGTAATCGCCCTTCAAGTAGTACGACTGGCCGACGATGGTCTTGACGCCCTCGTCCGCAAAGCCGCCCTTGATGGCGCGGTTGCCATACTCGATCGCCTTGTCGTAGTTCTTAAGCTGGTAGTAGATCTCCGCGAGCGCCTTGACCTTCTGGGGGATATCGGCCTGCGGGGTCATGCCATCGTCGATCTCCGCCTCCATCGCCTTGGCCGCTCCGGCCAGGTCACCGGTCTTGATGAGCGCGAACGCCAGCATGTCGTTGATCAGGTGCTGGTCGTACGGCGTCTTGCCCGCGGTATTCTCCGCCTCGCGCAGCTTGGTGATCGCTTCCTGGTACTTCTTGGCATTCAGGGCGTCGTGCGCTTCCTTGAGCGGTTTGGCGAGCTTGGCGCTGTTGGTCTGCTTCTGCTCCGCCGCACCTGCGGTTGCGGGCGCGAGTACCGCGGCGATTACCAGAGCGGCGCCGCAGACGAGCGCCCGAACAAAACTAACCTGCATGATGTGCTTTCGGGTGAATTAAGAGGGTTAAGGTCAATCCTTGAATTCGGCGACGTTCACGAAGCCGATCTTCTTCATGTGGTTGTGCTGCGCGCCGGCGAGCACCTTGGCGACCACGTCGTAGCGGGCGCGCCGGTCGGGCCGCAGGTGAATCTCCGGCTGCGGATCCTTGTCACGCTCGGCGCGGAAATAGCCTTCCAGCTGGTCGAAGCCCGTGACCGGCGTGCCGTTCCACACCACGGTGCCGTCAAAATCGATTTCCAGGTCAATCACCTCGGGCTGCACCGGCGGCGGCGGCGGCGGGTGGGCCACGTCCGGCATGTCGAGCTTGACCGCGTGGGTCATGACGGGAAGCGAGATGATCAGTGTGACGAGCAGCACCAGCATGACGTCGATCAGCGGCGTCGTGTTGATATCGCACATCGCCTGCCCGGAGGCCGTACCGACACTCATTGCCATATTGTTAGGCTCCTAGCGAAACTCAGCGGTAACCGCGCACGCCGTGATCCGGCTCGGTGAGGAAGCCCACCTTCACGATCCCGCCACGCTGGATGGCGTACATCACCCGGCCGATGGCCTCGTAGCGGGTATCCTGGTCACCACGGATATGGATCTCGGGCTGCGGCTTCTTCACCGCCGCGGTCTCGATCAGCCCCAGCAGCTCGTTGCGGTCGCGCACCTGCTTGTCGTTCCAGTAAATCGTGCCGTTCTTGTCCACCGCGATGGTGATGTTCTCGGGCTTGGTCTGGGTGGGAATGTTGACGGCCTTCGGCAGCTTGACCGGCACGGTCTTGTTGATCACCGGGATGGTGATCAGGAAGATGATGAGCAGCACCAGCATGACGTCCACCAACGGCGTCGTGTTGATGGCCGCGATCGCGCCGCCTTCTTCCTGGTTCCCGACACTCATTGCCATAGCTGGCTACTCCTGAGCAGCCCGACCGGGGCGGCGCTGGGCACCCCGCAGCGCGCCCAGCGTCTTCCGAGCCGGCGCAGCGCGTTACTTCGTGATGGCCGCAGCCTTGGCCGCCGCCGGACGCGCACCGCCACCGGCGTCCATGCGCGAGCCACTCACCAGATAGGCATGCAGGTCCGAGGCAAAGTTCCGCAGCGCATCCTGCAGCAGCTTGTTGCGGCCCAGCAGCCAGTTGTAACCCATGACCGCGGGCACCGCCACGAACAGGCCGATGGCCGTCATGATCAGCGCCTCACCAACCGGCCCGGCCACCTTGTCGATGCTCGCCTGGCCGGCGATACCGATGCCCACCAGCGCGTTGAGAATGCCCCATACCGTGCCGAACAGGCCCACGAACGGCGCGGTCGAGCCGACCGTCGCGAGCAACCCGAGTCCGGTGTTGAGCTTGCTGTTGACCCCGTCCACCGCGCGCTGCAGCGACATGGTGATCCACTCGTTCAGGTCGATACGGTCGGTCAGGCGGCCGTCGTGATGCGAAGCTGCGCGCAGGCCGTCCTCGGCGATCACGCGGAAGTCATCACCCTTTTTCAGGCGATCGACGCCGTCCTTCACCGACGGGGCGGTCCAGAACTGCTTCTCGACGACCCGGGCGGACTTCTTCAGTTTGCTCTGGTCCCAGAGCTTGGTGAGCATCACGTACCAGGAGGCGAGCGACATGATCAGAAGCAGCACGAGCACGGCGCGGGCGATGATGTCCCCGCTCGCCCACAACGCTGCGAGACCGTAAGGATTTGAGACGGTGGTGGTGGCTTGGTTTTCCATAGTTATCCTCGGAACAAAAAAGTGCCGCCCTGTGAGGGGCGGCGTCTAACTCTCTCAATGCAGCTTGAAGGCGATCGCAAAGTCGAAGCACATATCGACCGGTTTGCCGTCCTGCAAGGCCGGTTGAAATTTGCCCGACCCGGCGGTGGCGAGCTTCACGGCCGCCTGGTCAAGACGCGGACTTCCGGAGGTCTTGGCAAGAGTGGGGGCTTCCGTCAGCTTGCCGTTGGCACCGACGCAGGCGTGTACGACTGACCGGCCCTCCTCGTTCATGCGCTTGGAGGCGTCGGGATAGTAGTCCTCACTGTTCGGGAAGCCCTTGCCCGGCTTCGGCGGGCTCGAGGGGCCGCCCGTCTTCGGCGGCGGCGGTGGCGCAGTGTTGGGCTTGGCGGCGACCGCGGTGATCGCGCTGGTCGCCGGCGCCTCGACCGGCACGTCAATGGTGACGTCCGGCGGCGGCACCTCCACCGGCGGCTTCTGGAATTGCGGCGGCGGTGGCGGCGGCGGCTGGTTCTGCTTAACCTCTTCCTGCACGATCTCCGTCTGGATGGGAGGCGCCAGCACCTCGATCGCCTTGCGGGCCAGGCCGGTGGCGAGCGCCCACAGGATGAACAGGTGCAACGCGATGATCGCGATGAACACGGCGCCGCGGCGTGTAAAAAATGTCGAGTCGTGTACGTAGACGGCCATGACTTTTTGATCGCGTACTTGTCTGATCCACACCGGTTCTTACGGTGAGCGGCCTCAACCCAAAGTGTTGTTCGTTGCCCTCAACCCGAAGGACCGGGACCTAAGGTCCGTGGCAGCTGCGCCTGCCGGACTCCTTGAAATCATACTTACCCCGCGCCCTTTCCCGCATTCGGGCCGACGGGCGCGTGAATTGTTGAGAATCCCCCCGGACGGTCTTCGCTTGCGCGCAGCGACGAATGCTTCGCGAACTGTAACCGCTGCCCTGAGGACTGACAACTCCGAAAAGCGCTGTCAGGAATCACGCCGACGTGCCTGAATTGGCACAGTCACCGCTCCCTGCGAGGCGCTGCCCACCTGCTGCGCGTATTTGGCCAGCACGCCGCCGGTCGCATACGCTCGCGCCGGCTTCCAGGCCGCTCGGCGGCGCCGCAGCTCGGCCGCCGGCAGCTCGACGCGCAGCTCGCGCTTGATCGCATCGATCGCGATGCGATCGCCGGTGCGCAGCAGGCCGATCGGGCCGCCCACCGCGGCCTCGGGGGAAATATGTCCGACCACAAAGCCGTGGCTGCCGCCTGAGAAACGCCCGTCGGTAATCAAAGCGACATCTGCGCCCAAGCCCCGGCCAAAGATGGCACTCGTCGGGCTCAGCATCTCGCGCATGCCGGGGCCGCCGCGCGGGCCTTCCTGGCGGATGACGACGACATCCCCTGCGCGCACCCGGCCGGCGAGGATCGCCGCGGTGGCGCGCTCCTCGCCTTCGAACACCCGCGCTGTGCCTTCGAAGCGCTCCCCTTCACGGCCGGTGATCTTGGCCACTGCTCCCTCGGGAGCGAGATTCCCGTAGAGGATCACCAGGTGCGAATCCTTTTTGAGCGGCGCGGAAAGCGGCCGCACAATATCCTGCCCGCTCATATACATCGGCGCGTTTTCGAGATTCTCCCGCAATGTGCGACCGGTCACCGTCACGCACTCCCCGTGCAGCAGCCCGCCCTCGAGAAGCATCCTCATGAGCGGGCGGATGCCGCCGATCGCCACCAGCTCCGCCATGAGGTAGCGGCCGCTCGGCTTGAGGTCGGCGAGCACCGGCACGCGGCGCCCGATGCGGGTGAAGTCATCGAGCGTGAGCCGCACGCCCGCGTCGTGGGCGATCGCGAGCAGGTGTAGCACGGCGTTGGTTGACCCCCCGAGCGCGATCACCACCGTGATGGCATTTTCGAACGCCCGGCGCGTCAGGATGTCGCGCGGCTTCAAGCCCTCGCGCACCAGCCTCACCACCGCCTCGCCCGCGTGCAGGCAGTCGTGACGCTTGTCCTCACCCACTGCCTCCTGCGCGGAGCTGCCCGGTAAGGACAAGCCCAAGGCCTCGATGGCGGAGGCCATGGTGTTCGCGGTGTACATGCCTCCGCAGCTGCCGGGGCCGGGAATGGCGGTGCGCTCGATCTCGAGCAGCCCCTGCTCTGACAGCGTACCGGCGGCGCGCGCCCCGACTGCCTCGAACACTGAAATGATGTCGCGTCGCTTCGTTCCCGGACGAATGGTGCCCCCGTAGACGAACACCGACGGGCGGTTCAGCCGTGCCATGGCCATGGCGCAGCCGGGCATGTTCTTGTCGCAGCCGCCGATGGCCACGAAGCCGTCGAACCCGGCCGCCCCGGCCACGGTCTCGATCGAGTCGGCGATGATCTCGCGCGAGACGAGCGAGTAACGCATGCCGGGAGTTCCCATCGAGATGCCGTCGGAGACGGTGATGGTGTTGAAGAGCACGCTCTTGCCGCCGGCCGCGTCGACCCCGGCGCAGGCCTCGCGGGCGAGCTCGCCGATGTGCATGTTGCAGGGGGTAACGTTGCCCCAGGTCGAGGCGACGCCGATCTGCGGCTTGGCGAAGTCCTCGTCGCGGAAGCCCACCGCGCGCAGCATGGCGCGCGCCGGGGCCTGCTTCAGCCCGTCCATCACCACGCGCGAGCAGGCGCGCGGATCAACTCTTTTTTTCATGGTTCGCCTCGAGCCTGCGCTGCATGCGCGAGAAGCCCAGCGCCCCGGCCGCGGTCATCAGCAGCGGCACCAGCAGCGCGAAACGTCCGGCACCGTTCTGCCACGCTTCGAGCCCCATGTACACCAGCACCCCGGCGGGTGGGGCGAGTCCGCCGCGCACCCCGGTGAGCGTCACGTGCACCCCCATGTAGTGCTGCGCGCGCCCCATGGAGGCGAAGTCGTTGTGTCCGAGGTTCCAGCCGAGGTTGGCACCGGCCTGCGCCGCCCCGAGCAGCACCGCGCCCAGCCACAGCAGCGGCTGCGAGGCGGCGAACACCCCCAGGCACATCGCCGCGCTCGCCAGCACGATCGCCCACCCCTGGCGCGAGCGGAAGCGCACCACGTGCGAGCCATCGAACAGCCGCGCCCACCACGGCAGGAACAGCGGCTGCGTGATCAGCGGCACCACCGCCAGCAGCGCAATCTGCAGCGCGCTCTTGAGATGCAGCTGCTCGGAGAACACCAGCACCAGCTGCGCGGTGAGCATCAGCGTGCCGCCGCCGAAGATGCCCATCCACACCATGTACTCGCGGTACGCCGGGTCCTCCTTCAGGATCTGCGTGAGCATGCGCAGGCTGAAGGGCTCGCTCGGCGCGGCGCTCGCCGTCTCCGCCGCCAGCAGCTGAAACTCTCTGCGCACGCGCATGGCGCGGTACAGCCACGCCCCGGCCACGCCTGCGAGCGCCCCGGCGCCATACAGCCAGCGCGCCTCGATGGCGCTCGCCTCCAACGCCCAGCCCACCATGGCCGCAGAGGCCGCCACCGCGATGGAGTTCACGATGACGATGCGGCCGGTGATGCGCGCCAGCACGTTGCGCGGATAGTTCGCGCTCCAGACCGCGGCGCGCACCGTGAGAATCCCGCCCCACACCACGCGCGCTGCGACCACCGACAGCACGGTGAGCACGAGCCCGCCGGCGGCGCGCGAGGCGAAAGACACGCATCCGACCAGCACCGCAAACAGCGCCTGCAGCAGCACCATGAGCTGCACGCGCGCCCGCCCGTGCGCGAGATTCGCCCACACGAACGACAGCACGTTGGAGAAGGCCGGCGCGCCCGAGACCAGCGCGACGGCGATATTGACCGCGAAGCGCGGGGCGACGCCTGCGAAGTGCTGCTTCACGAGCACCGCGGCGGTGGCCCCCTCGACCAGCCCGAGCGCCAGCCCCAACAGACCCCAGGGGAGGATTTCGCGGCGGAAGATGCCTTCGGCGAGGGCGCTCGGTCGTGCCGGGGCGGCGGGTATGACGGGGAGTGCTGCGGGCACGGGGGTGTAAGCTTAATCGCGTCGGCGCCGCGGCGCTCGCACCACTCCCTCCCTCGCCGGCCGTTTGACAAGCTCGGCGCTGCTGTGCTCCCATCGGGCCATCAGGCCTTGTTCGCACCATGACACCTAACGCACCCGCGGCCCTCAGCCACGCGCCCTGCGATGCGCGCCGGCCGCTGCTGCTGATTGTGCCCGTACTGCTGCTCCTTAACGGAGCGCGGTGCGGGGTCGCGAACGCCTGAGCAAAACCAGGCACGAGCGAAGCAAGGACACCAAAAAACCCCGCACCGGCTAAAGGCCGCTGCGGGGTTTTTTATGTTGCGGCTATGCGGGGCGCGCGGCGCCCCCGCGGGGAGTGATCGAGATGAAGCTGTATTCGCACAAAGACGTCGACAAGAAGGCGCTCAAGGGAGCCCGCATCGCCATCCTCGGCTACGGCAGCCAGGGGCGTGCGCACGCGCTCAATCTGAAGGACTCGGGCTTCGACGTCGTGGTCGGGGTGCGCAAGGGCGGCAGCGGCTGGAAGAAGGCGCGTCGCGACGGGCTGGCGGTGGCCGAGCCGGCCGCCGCGGTGACCGGGGCCGACCTGGTGGCGCTGCTCATTCCCGACACCGCGCAGAAGGAGTTCTACCAGAGCATCAAGAAGCAGCTGAAGCCGGGGGCCACCCTGCTCTTCGCGCACGGCTTCAACATCCACTTCCGCCAGATCAAGCCGCGCAAAGACCTCGACGTAGTGCTGATCGCGCCCAAGGGCCCCGGGGACCTGGTGCGCCGCCAGTACCAGCAGGGCCGCGGCGTGCCCTGCCTGCTGGCGGTGGCGCAGGATGCCAGCGGCAAGGCGCACGCGCGCGCGCTCGCCTACGCGCACGGCATCGGCGGCACGCGCGGCGGAGTGCTCGAGACCACCTTCGCCGAGGAGACCGAGACCGACCTGTTCGGCGAGCAGGCGGTGCTGTGTGGCGGGGCCACCGAACTGGTGGTGAAGGGCTTCGAGACCCTGGTCGAGGCCGGCTATCAGCCGGAGGTCGCCTACTACGAATGCCTGCACGAGCTGAAGCTCATCGTGGATCTGCTGCACGAAGGCGGCATCTCCAAGATGCACCAGTTCATCTCCGAGACCGCCAAGTACGGTGACCTGACGCGCGGGCCGCGCATCGTCAACGAGCGCGTCAAGAACGAGATGCGCAAGGTGCTGAAGGAGGTGCAGAGCGGCAAGTTCGCGCGCCAGTGGATTAAGGAGAACCAGAGCGGCAAGGCGAACTACCAGAAGCTGCTCGCCGAGGACATCGCCCGGCCGATCGAGAAGGTGGGCGCGCAGCTGCGCGCGCGCATGCCCTGGCTGCAGGAAACACGGTGATTCCCATGAGCACCAATCCCGACCGCGTACTGATCTTCGACACCACGTTGCGCGATGGCGAGCAGTCCCCCGGCTGCAGCATGACCCGCCCCGAGAAGCTGCGCGTGGCGCGCGCGCTCGCCGAGCTCGGCGTCGACGTGATCGAGGCCGGGTTTCCGGCCGCCTCGCCGGGCGACTTCGAGAGCGTGGCGGCGGTGGCGCGCGAGGTGCAGGGCCCGATCGTCTGCGGCCTGGCGCGCTGCAATCCCGATGACATCGGCCTCGTGGCCCGCGCGCTCGAGGGCGCCACGCGCCGGCGCATCCACGTGTTCCTCGCCACCAGCGCCATCCATCGCCACTACAAGCTCAACATGGCGCAGGAGGAGATCCTGCGGCTCGCCGCGGCCGGCGTGGCGCGGGCGCGCGAGCTGTGCGAGGACGTGGAGTTCTCGCCCGAGGACGCCTCGCGCACCGAGCTCGAGTTCCTGGCGCAGGTGGTGGAGGTGGCGATCGGCGCCGGTGCCACCACCATTAACATTCCCGACACGGTCGGCTACACGGTGCCGGATGAATTCGCGGAACTGTTCCGCTACCTGCGCAAGAACGTGCGCGGCATCGAGGAGGTGCGCCTCTCGGTGCACTGCCACGACGATCTCGGCATGGCGGTCGCCAACAGTCTCACGGCGGTGGTGGCCGGTGCGCGCCAGATCGAGTGCACCATCAACGGCATCGGCGAGCGCGCCGGCAACTGCTCGCTGGAAGAGGTCGTGATGGCGCTCAAGACGCGCGCCGCGTTCTTCAACGTCACGACCGGGGTTCACACCAGCCGTCTCTACCCCACCTCGCGCCTCCTCTCGAGCATCACCGGCATGCCGATCCCGCGCAACAAGGCGGTGGTGGGCGAGAACGCCTTCGCGCACGAGTCCGGCATCCACCAGCACGGCATGCTGCGCCACCACTCCACCTACGAGATCCTGCGCCCCGAGGACGTGGGGCTGTCGCGCAGCCACCTGGTGCTCGGCAAGCACTCCGGCCGCCACGCCTTCCGCGAGCGCGTGCAGGCGCTCGGCTTCGAGCTGGACGAGCTCGAGCTGAACCGCGTGTTCGAGGAGTTCAAGGCACTCGCCGACAAGAAGAAGGAGCTGTTCGACGGCGACATCGAGGCACTGGTGCTGCGCGCCGAGGGCTCGGCGAGCGGCCCCTGGACGCTCGACGAGCTGGCCACCGAGGCGCGCAGCAACCGCGCGGCGCATGCCAGCGTGCGTCTCACGCACACCGACGGCCGCAGCGTCGAGCGCTCCGCGAGCGGCGACGGCCCGGTGGATGCGGCCTTCAAGGCGATCGAGGCGGCCACTGGCATCACCCTGGTGCTGCGCAAGTTCGAGGTGCAGGCGGTGTCCGAGGGCGAGGACGCGCAGGGCGAGGCGCGGGTGTACGTGGAGTACAATCACCGCACCTACCGGGGCGCGAGCGTGAGCACCAACATCGTCGAGTCGGGCACGCGGGCGTTCCTGGAAGTGATCAATCGCATCGAGCTGGCCCAGGCCGGCGCGCGCGCCCGCGAGGAGCGGGCCGCGGCAAGTTCCGCCTAAGGAGTCTTCATGCCCATCCCCGCCACGCAGTTCATCTGGTTCAACGGCAAGCTGGTGCCGTGGGAGAAGGCCACGGTGCACGTGCTGGCGCACGCGCTGCACTACGGCTCGTCGATCTTCGAGGGGATCCGCGCCTACCAGACCCCGCGCGGGGTGGCGATCTTCCGCCTGCGCGACCACACGCGCCGCTTCTTCGACTCGGCCAAGATCTACCGCATCCACATGCCCTTCAGCGCCGAGCAGGTGAACGATGCCTGCCGCCAGGTGATCGCCGCCAATGGCCTCACGCGCGGCGCCTACATCCGCCCGCTGGCCTTCAAGGGCTACGGCGAGATCGGCGTGACGCCCAAGACCGAGCCGCCCACGGATGTCGCCATCGCCGCCTGGGAATGGGGCAAGTACCTCGGGCATGAGGAGGAGGAGTCCGGGGTCGATGCCTGCATCTCCTCCTGGCAACGCGTCGCCGCCAACACCCTGCCGGCGCTCGCCAAGGCGGCCGGCAACTACCTCTCCAGCCAGCTGATCGGCGCCGAGGCGCGGCGCTTAGGTTTCGCCGAGGGTATCGGGCTGTCCACCGACGGCATGCTGAGCGAGGGCTCGGGAGAGAACCTGTTCCTGGTGAAGGACGGGATGCTGCTCACGCCGTCACTCGCGCACTCGGTGCTCGGGGGGCTGACGCGCGATAGCGTGATACGGCTGGCGCGCGAGCGGGGCATCGAGACACGCGAGTGCGGCATCCCGCGCGAGCTGCTGTACCTGGCCGTTGAAGCGTTCTTTACCGGTACCGCGGTCGAGATCACCCCGATCCGCTCGGTGGACCGCATCCCGATCGGCGCCGGCAAGCGCGGCCCGGTCACCGAGACGCTGCAGAGCGCCTTCTTCGGCCTGTTCTCGGGCAAGACCCCCGACAAGTGGGGCTGGCTCGACGCCGTCGACATGTCCTCACCCAGGGTCGCGGCCTCCGGCTGATGGCGCACGCCCCGCAAACACTCTTCGACAAAGTCTGGCAGCGTCACGAAGTCACCGCCGAGAGCGCCGCCACGCCGGCGGTGCTGTACATCGACCTGCACCTGATCCACGAGGTGACCTCGCCGCAGGCGTTCGCGGTGCTGCGCGAGCGCGGACTGGCGGTGCGCCGGCCGGAGCGCACCCTCGCCACCATGGATCACTCGGTCCCGACCCTCACCGCCCAGGTGTTCGGCGGCGCGCCGATCGCGATCGATTCGGCGGCGCGCCAGGTGCGCGAGCTGGAGAACAACTGCGCGGCGTTCGGGGTCGAGCTGCTGGGGCTGAAGCACGCCGAGCGCGGCATCGTGCACGTCATCGGCCCGGAGCTCGGGCTCACGCAGCCCGGCAAGACCATCGTGTGCGGCGACAGCCACACCAGCACCCACGGTGCGCTCGGAGCGCTGGCCTTCGGCATCGGCACCACCGAGGTCGGGCACGTGCTGGCCACGCAGTGCCTCTTGCAGCGAAAGCCGCGCACGCTGGCGGTCAACGTGTGCGGGCGGCTCGCCGCGGGCGTCACCGCCAAGGACCTGATCCTCGCCATCATCGGCAGGCTCGGCGTCGGCGGCGGCACCGGGCACGTGATCGAGTATCGCGGCGAGACCGTGCGCGCACTGGACATGGATGAGCGTATGACCGTGTGCAACATGTCGATCGAGGCCGGCGCGCGCGCCGGCATGATCGCCCCCGATGAGACGACCTACTCCTATCTGGCCGGACGGCCGCGCGCCCCGCAGGCAGAGGCTTGGGAGCGGGCGCTCCAGGAGTGGCGGCAGCTGCCGAGCGATGCGGGCGCGCGCTTCGACACCGAGTTCGACATCGATGCCGCCGCCGTGCAGCCGATGATCACTTACGGCACCAACCCCGGCATGGCCATCCCGGTCGGCGGTGCGATACCGCAGCGCCCCGGAGATGCGGCCTTCGATCGTGCGCTCGCCTACATGGGACTGGAGCCGGGCGCGCCGCTCAAGAACCAGCCGGTCAACGTGGTGTTTATCGGCAGCTGCACCAACGCGCGCCTCTCGGATCTGCGCGGCGCGGCGCAGCTGCTGCGCGGGCGGCGCATCGCTCCCGGGCTCACCATGCTCGTGGTCCCCGGCTCGCAGCAGGTGAAGCGCGCGGCCGAGGCCGAGGGCCTCGATCGGGTGTTCCTCGAGGCGGGGGCCGAGTGGCGCGAATCGGGGTGCTCGATGTGCCTCGGCATGAACGGCGATGTGGTGCCGCGCGGGCACTACTCGGTGAGCACCAGCAACCGCAACTTCGAGGGGCGCCAGGGTGCAGGCGCGCGCACCCTGCTCGCAAGTCCCCTGACCGCGGCGGCCACCGCGGTACGCGGCCGCGTCACCGACCCGCGCGAGCTGATGTGATGGAGCCGCTCACCACCTTGGTGTCGCGCACCGTGGTGCTGGCGGCAGCCAACATCGACACCGACCAGATCATCCCGGCGCGCTTCCTGACCACTATCACCCGCGCAGGCCTCGGCGAGCAGCTGTTCGCCGACTGGCGCTACGATGCCACGGGCGCTGAGCGCGCGGACTTTCCGCTGAACCGCCCGGAGGCGCGCGGCTGCCGCATCCTGGTCGCGGGCGATAACTTCGGCTGCGGCTCATCGCGCGAGCACGCCCCGTGGGCGCTGCTCGACTTTGGCTTCCGGGTCATCATCAGCACCGGCTTCGCGGACATCTTCACCACCAACTCGCTCAAGAACGGCCTCCTGACCCTGTGCGTGGATGCCGCGAGCAGCGCCTGGCTGATCGCGCACCCCGGGGCGCAGCTGGCGGTCGACGTCGCCGCCGGCACCCTCGCGCTGCCGACCGGCGTCGTGGTGCGCTTTGCGCTGGAAACCTTCGCGCGCCACTGCCTCACCGCCGGAGTCGATGAGCTCGGATTCCTGCTCGCGCGCGCGGCGGACATCGAAGCCTTCGAACGCCGCGCATGAAGGCGCGCATCGCGGTGCTCGCGGGCGATGGCATCGGCCCGGAGGTGATCGCCGAGGGGGTGCGCTGCCTGCGCGCCCTGGGCGAGCTGTTCGGTCACGACTTCGAGCTTGCGGAGCTGCCCTTCGGCGGGGCCGCCATCGACAGTCACGGCGATCCGCTGCCTGAAGCGACGCTCGCCGCCTGCCGCAGCGCGGATGCGGTGCTGCTGGGCGCCATCGGCGGCCCCAGGTGGTCGGCACCCGATGCGCCGCTGCGCCCGGAAGCCGGGCTCCTGCGGCTGCGCCGCGAGCTCGGCACCTTCGCCAACCTGCGCCCGGTGCGGGTGCACGACGCGCTGATCGATGCCTCGACGCTCAAGGCGGAAGTGGTGCGTGGCGTCGACCTGCTGTTCGTGCGCGAGCTCACCGGCGGCATCTATTTCGGCGACAAGCACCGCGACGCCGAGCGGGCGAGCGATTTGTGCACGTACACGGTGCCCGAGATCGAGCGCATCGTGCGGCTCGCCGCGCAGCTCGCCGCGGCGCGGCGCGGCCGCCTCACCTCCATCGACAAGTCCAACGTGCTGGAGACTTCGCGGCTGTGGCGCGAGGTGACCGCGCGCGTGGTGCAGCGCGAGTTCCCGCAGCTGCAGCTCGAGCACCTGCTGGTGGATGCGGCCGCGATGCACCTCATCCGCCGGCCGCGCGACTTCGACGTGCTGGTCACCGAGAACATGTTTGGCGACATCCTCACCGACGAGGCCTCGATGCTCGCGGGCTCGCTGGGCCTTCTGCCCTCGGCATCCCTCGGCGGCGGCCGGCGCGGCATCTACGAGCCCATCCACGGCTCCGCGCCCGATATCGCCGGGCGCGGCATCGCCAACCCCTACGGCACCATCCAGAGTGTGGCGCTGCTCTTGCGGCATTCGCTCGAGCTGCACGCGGAAGCGGCCGCGCTCGAAGAGGCGGTGGCGCGGGCGCTCGGCAGCGGCGCCCGCACCAGCGATCTGGCCCCGCCGGGCGGGCGCGCGCTCACGACGCGCCAGACCGCCGACGCGGTGCTCAGCAGCCTGCGGCGGCCTTGACCGGCGTGTGCGCCGGCAGCACCGCGGCGGCACGCTCCAGCGCCCGCGCCAGATCGGCGCGCAGATCCTCCAGCCCCTCGATCCCGATCGAGAGCCGGATCAGCCCGTCGGTGAGGCCGGCGCGCTGCCGGGCCTGCGGATCCATGGCGGCGTGCGTCATGGTCGCCGGATGCGCGACCAGACTCTCCACTCCGCCGAGCGACTCGGCGAGCGAGAAGCAGTTGAGGTCCGCGACGAACTCGCGCACCGCATCGTGGCCGCCTTCGAGCTCGAGCGTCACGACCGCGCCGAAGCCGCGCTGCTGACGCCTGGCCAGCTCGTGCCCGGGATGAGTGGGCAGTCCCGGGTACCACACGCAGCGCACGTTCGGCTGCACCACCAGCCACTGAGCCAGCGCCTGGGCGTTGCGCCCATGGTGCTCGAGGCGCGCGTGCAGCGTGCGCAGGCCGCGCAGCGTCATGAAGCTGTCGAACGGGGCGCCGGTCAGCCCGAGGCAGTTCGCCCACCACGCGAGCTGCTCGTGCAGCGCCTTGTCGCGCGCCACCACCGCACCGCCCACCACGTCGCTGTGGCCGTTCAAGTACTTGGTGGTCGAATGCACCACCAGATCCGCGCCGAAGGCGAGCGGCTGCTGCCAGCCCGGTGACAGGAAAGTGTTGTCGACCACCACCAGGGCACCGCACGCATGGCCGAGCGCTGCAACCTGGGCAATGTCGGTGATGCGCAGCAGTGGGTTGCTCGGAGTCTCGATCCACACCAGCGCCGCGGGGCGCGAGAACGCGGCGCGCAGCGCCGCCTGATCCCCGAAATCCACGAACTCGACCGCGCGCTCGCCGCGGCGCCGCCAGGCGTCGAACAGGCGGTAGGTGCCGCCGTAGCAGTCGTGCGGCGCGATGATGCGCGCGCCCGCCGGTACCAGATAACCGACCACCGTCACCGCCGCCATGCCGCTCGCGGTCACCACCGCCCCGGCGCCCTGCTCGAGCTCGGCGAGCGCGCCCGCGAGCAGGTCACGCGTCGGGTTGCCCGAGCGGGTGTAGTCGTAGGCGCGCTTCTGCCCGAAGCCGCGGAACGCGAAAGTCGATGTCAGGTGCAGCGGGGGGACGACGCAGCCGGTCACGTCATCGCACTCGATGCCGGCACGTACGGTCTGCGTGACCTGCCCGGGTGCGCTGTTCGCGGCCCTGTCCCGGGGTGGCGGGGGAAAAGTAACGTTGCTCACTGGATGCTCCGCTGTAACTTAAGTCCGGCTCAACGGACTCCTGCGGAGCGGGTCTGCGCTGGAGGCAGACCTTGTCGCGTCCATCCCCGCCGTGCCCTGAGACACGTGAGGCCACGCTGACCGCTCATCTGTCGACACCCGTCACGGCGTGTCGCAGGAGTTGGCACCTTTCCAGGTTGGTTAAGCCTGACGGTTGCCCCGGCGTCTAAGGGCCTTATCCCTCAGCCGGTCTCGATGAGTAATCAACAGTCTAGGGGCCCCCCGTGCGGCACGCAAGCGCCAGTGGCGCTCGCCTGTGACGTTCCGGCTGCCGGATGCGCCTCGCGCTGACCAACACCTAACCCCCATGCGCTCGCTGGGCCGCTCTAGGGCAAGCGTGGCCACGAACTGGGGTATTCTGCTAAAGCAATGTATCTCCCGCGCAGGCTCACCCGGCTGACGAGGGGAATGTGGATCGTCGCCCTCCTCGCCCTGTGCTCCCCGGCGGGCGCGCAGGTCTCCGTTCCGCCGGAGCTGCGTGGCTGGGAGGACTGGGTCCTCCACGGCCACGAGACGCACCGCTGCGCGTGGCTCGTGCCGGGCAGGCCCACGGATGATTCGCGCGTATGCGGCTGGCCTTCCGTGCTCGAGCTGTCGGTGGATGAGCACGGCGGGCTGTGGCGTGAGTCGTCCCGCCGTCCGGCGCCGCTCGCAACAGCGCCGGCGGCTCCGCCGCCTACTCCGTCCGAGTCTTAACGGGGCGCGAGACCCGCGGCGTGCCGCTCGGCATCCGCGGCTTCCGGGTTGCGGCCGCTGGCGCGCAGCGCATCCGCAATGAGCTTCCACGCGCTCGACTGGGCCTGCGGATCGCCGGTACTGAGAGCGAGCGCCTTGCGCCCCATGGCGTCGGCCTGCGCCGGGTTGTTCTCCCCGAGGCGCACCCGTCCCAACTCGATCCACAGCAGCGGATTGTCCGGCTCGATGCGCAGCGCACGCTCGAGAGTGGCCGCGGCCTGTCCCCAGTCACCGCCGCTCGACTGACGGTGCGCCTGAGCCACCAGCGCGGTGGAAGCCGGCCCGAGTGAGAACTGCCGCGGCGCGGCTGCGGGGGGCGGCTGAGGAGTGGCCGCGGCCGGGGCGCCAGGCTGCCCTGGCGCCGCAACCGGCGGCTGGGCGGTGCCCGCGGGCGTCTCCGTGCCCTGCGGCGAGCCGCGCGGCTTGCCCTGCAGCGAGCAGGCGGCCAGAACGGTGAGGGAAACGAGCAGCAGGAGCGGCGTGCCGCAGCGCATGCCGCGCATGATATCCGGCATCAGTGCACCAGCCCGCGCAGCCATTGCCCGGCACGGTCGAGCGCGGTGTCGAGCGGGTTCTGATTGGCAGGAAAGCCGCACCCGGCCTTGGTGGGCAGGGTGGCGTTGCCCGGCACCACCACCGGGACGATGTCCTGCGAGCATCCGGGCACGACGCGCAGCCCGGTCGGGAACTCGATGTGTACCTCGGCGAGGGATTCAGGCATGGGCGCATTCCAGGAGCTGGTGCCGAGGCCCGCCATCACGTGGGCCCACACCGGCAGTGCGCCGGCGGAGCCGGTGAAGCCGGTGGGCGAGTTGTCGTCATAGCCTACCCACACCACCACCAGATGGCTGCCGGAGAATCCGGCGAACCAGCTGTCGCGGTAGTCCGAGGAGGTGCCCGACTTCCCCGCCACCACCAGATCCGGCGGCAGCAGCGGGCGCGCCGGGCGGCCGGTGCCGTGGTCCATCACCAGCACCAGCATGCGATCGAGCTGGTACACCGCCTCGGGCGATGCTACCGGGGTGACCTCCAGCGGGAAGGCCTTGAGCGGCTTGCCGTCGGCGGCGATCACCGCGCGCACCGCGCGCAGCGGGTTGCGGAACCCGCCGTTGGCAAGCCCGTTGAACAGCTGCGCGGCGTCCAGCGGGGTGACGTTCACCGACCCGAGCAGCATCGCGGGCACCTGTGCCGGGGGCTGCTGCAGGCCGAAGCGTTGCAGCGTCTCGGCGACTTTCCCGACCCCGATGTCCAGTCCTACTCCGACGGTGGCGAGGTTGAGAGACTCCGCGAGCGCGCGCACCACCGGCACCGCGCCGTAGGTCTCGCGCGTGAAGTTCTCCGGTTTCCAGTGCGTGCCGTTCGCGAGCTTCAGGTCGATCGGCTGGTCCTGCACCACGGTCGCGGCGTTGTAGCGCCCGCTCTCGAGGGCGGTGAGATAGATGAACGGCTTCACCAGCGAGCCCATCGAGCGGCGTGCATCGAGGGCGCGATCGAAGCCGTCGTAACCGACATCGCGTCCGCCCACGATGGCGATCACGTCGCCGCTCTGCGGCGAGGTGACCACTACCGCCCCTTCCAGGCCGGCTTCCGGGTGCTTGTGGAGCTTGTCGAGTCGCGTGAGCTCGTGATCCAGCGCGCGCTCGGCCTCGTCCTGGGCGCGCGGGTCAAGGCTGGTGTAGATGCGCAGCCCGGCTTCCGTCAGATCCTCGTCGCGGTAATCGCGCCGCAGCGTGCGGCGCACGAAGTCCAGGTACGCCGGATAGTAGGCCCCGGCGGGACGCGCCGTGACCCCGAGCGGGCGCGCGGCCGCCACGCTCGCCTCGTCGGGCTTGACGATGTGCTGTTCCGCGAGCTCCTTGAGCACCAGGTTTCGCCGCTCGCGCGCCCGCTCCGGGTGCCGGCGCGGATCGTAGTAGGACGGGCCGCGCACGATGGCGACCAGCAGCGCCACCTCCGACAGGTCGAGCTCCGAGAGCGGCTTGCCGAAGTAGAACTGGCTCGCAAGACCAAAACCGTGGATGGCGCGGTCGCCGTCCTGGCCGAGGAAGATCTCATTGATGTAGGCGTTCATGAGATCCCCCTTGCTGAAGTGCGCATCGAGGGCCATCGCCATGATCGCCTCGCGGATCTTGCGCGAATAGGTCTGGCGTGAGCTCAGGAAGTAGCTGCGCACCAGCTGCTGGGTGAGCGTGCTGCCGCCCTGCTCGATCTGGCGCGCACGCAGATTGACCCAGGCCGCGCGCAACATCGCAATCGGGTCAACGCCGTGGTGCGTGTCGAACTTGCGGTCCTCGACCGCCTTCAGTGCTGCCGGCAGAAGCAGCGGCACTTCATCGGGGGTGACGACAATGCGGTCTTCCCCGTGGATCGGGAAGATGCTGCCGATCAAGAGCGGCTCGAGCCGCAGCACCGGCACGTCGCCCGCGGCGGCATCGCGCAGGCTCTCCACGCCCTTGGCGCCGCCGGTGATCGAGAGCAGCTGCGCAGGGCGCGCCTCGTCCGCAAAGCGCGCCGGGCGCAGCGCCACGTCGAGGTGCGTGCCGAGCAGGCGGTAGGTGCCGGGGCGCTCGAGGCGCTCGGTGCGGCGGTAGTGTAGGCGCTGCAGTTCGTGCTCGAGCGCCGGCAACGTCAGCGGCAGCCCCGCGTACAGCTCCAGGGGCGCCGCGTACACCTGCGCCGGCAAGGTCCAGCGCCGCCCCTCGAACTGCTGGGTGACCAGATGATCCAGGTACAGCGCCCAGGCACAGAAGGCGAGCGCGGCGACGCTCAGCAGATACAGCAGCAGGCGCTTCAGATGAACAGCTCCGCCGCCGGCGCGCGCAGGTTGTACTCGGAACTCATGGCGCGTCCGTAGGCGCCGGCGTTGGCGATGAGCAGCACGTCACCTTCGCGCGTCACCGGCAGCAGCCGGTCGCGGCCGAGCACGTCGGCGCTCTCGCAGATGGGACCCACGACGTTGACCAGCTCGGTGGCCGGCTCGTCGGCGCGCGTGAGGTTGGCGATCTCATGGTATGACCCATAGAGCGCCGGACGAATCAGGGAGTTCATTCCGGTGGCTACCCCGACGAAGCGCACGCCGCCCTTGGACTTCAGCTGCGTCACCCGCGCCAGCAGCACCCCGGCGGCGGCCACCAGGTAGCGCCCGGGCTCGATCCAGATCTCAAGCTCCGGCCGCTCGGCGCGCACCGCGCTGAGGAGCGTGTCGAGCTTGCCCAGATCCACGCCCGGCTGATCGGGGTGTTCGGGCACGCCCAGTCCGCCGCCGACGTCGATGACGGTGAGGGCCTCGAACCCCTGCGCGGCGCGCAGCAGCACGCGCGCGGTGTGCTCCCAGCTGGTGACATCGAAGATGCCGCTGCCGACGTGCGCCTGCAGTCCGGTGATGCGTGCGCCGGCGGCCTGGGCGAGCGCTGCGATCACGCGCAGCTCGCTCAAGGGCACGCCGAACTTGGAGCGCGTGCCGGCGGTGCGCACGTGCTCGTGGTGACCGCGGCCCACGCCGGTATCGACGCGCACGAAGATCTCGTGGCCGGCGAACAGCTGCGGCCAGCTGCCGAGCGTGTAGGCGTTGTCGACCGTGACCCGCACGCCGCGCGCGAGCGCCCAGGCGTACTCGGCGCGCGAGGCGAAGTTGGGGGTATAGAGGACGCGTTCGGGCGGGAGGTCCGGAAACAGCCCCAGGAGGCGCTCCACCTCCCCGCGCGACACGCACTCGAACTCGATGCCCTGGGCGCGCAGCGTCTCCAGCAGGCGCGGATTGGGGTTGGCCTTCATCGAGTAATGCACGCGGCTGAGGGAGCCGAGCGCGCGCAGCGCGCGCGCCGACTGCGCGACGACCGAAAGATCGTAGATGAACGCCGCCTCCTCCTCGGCGAAGGTCTGCAGCAGCTGCGCGCGCTTGGCGCGCCACCAGGGGATGCTGCGCGGCGTGCCCGCACCCGGTTGCGAGAACAGCTGCTGCCAGGTGGGACCCAAGACCTTGTCGCCCGGCACCGGGCGGATCAGCAGCTCGTGCAGCTGCTCGACCAGGCGCTGGCCCTGGTTCTCATCGACCACGAAGGTGAAGTTGAGGTCGTTGGCTGCCTGGCTCACGAGGTAGATCTTCTGCTCCTCAAAGAACTCGAAAGCGCCGCCGAGCTGATGCAGGATCGCGCGGATGTTGCGTCCCACCAGGCTCACCGAGGCGCACGGCCCGATCACCTGCACGCGGCACAGCCGCGACAGGTCGGCCACCAGCTCCGCTACGCGCGCGTTATCGAGGGAGTTGGCCGCCGGGTCGAGAGACACCGTGACGTTGGTCTCGGAGGTCGACACCAGGTCCACCGACATGCCGTGACGCTTGAACACCTGGAAGGCGTCGGCGAGGAAGCCCACCTGGTGCCACATGCCGGGACTTTCGAGCGAGATCAGCGTCAGGCCCTTCTTGGTGCATACCGCCTTCACCTGCGCGGCGCCCTCGGCCCCTTCCGGCCCGAGCACCGTGCCCTCCAGATCCGGGGCCTGCGTGGCGTACACGTGCAGCGGAATGCGGTACTGGCGTGCCGGCAGGATGCAGCGCGGGTGCAGCACTTTCGCGCCGCTGGTGGCGATCTCCTGCGCCTCGTCGTAGTGCAGTGCGCGCAGCAGGCGCGCGGTGGGCGTCGAGCGCGGGTCGGCGCTGAACATGCCCGGCACGTCGGTCCAGATCTCCAGCCGCTGCGCGCGCAGCTTCGCCGCCAGGTACGCCGCCGAGGTGTCCGAGCCGCCGCGCCCGAGCAGCACCGTGTCGCCCTCCTCGTTGCTCGCGATGAAGCCCTGCGTCACCACCAGCGGAAAAGGCGCCAGCCGTTGTGCGAGCGCGGCATCGGGCGCGAAGGCGCACACCGCCGACAGCATGCTGGTCTTGACCGCACCGGCCTGGCGCTCCGCGTGCAGCATGGTGCGCGCATCAAGCCAGACGGCGGGCAGCCCGCGGCTCCGGAGGTACCGCGCGCCCAGGTGGGTCGCCATCAGCTCCCCGGCGGCCATCACACGCGCGCGGGTGCGCTCACTCACATCCCGCACCAGCGCCACGCCGGCTGCGATCTCGCGCACTTCGGCGAGCTGCTGCTCGATCTCCTTCCCGAGCGGCACGCCGAGCTCGGCCGCGAGGCGCCGGTGGCGCTCCTCGATCGCGCGCAGCTCCTCTTCATGCGCGTGCAGCAGCGCCGCATCGAGCAGCCGCTCGAGGCAGTCGGTGATGCCGGTGATCGCCGAGTGCACGATGAGCAGCCGCGCCCCGAGCTCGCGCCGCGCGGCGACGATGCGCGCGATGTTCGTCCAGTTGGTCAGGGCCGAGACGCTGGAACCGCCGAACTTCAGGACCATCCAGTCCGAGGGCGAGGTCACTTGAGGGCACTCCGCGAGATTGCGCGATGCGCCGGCACCGCCGACGCCTGCGGCGCGTTCGCCGGCGGAGCCTAGCGCGCCGGCGCGGCGGCGCTAAAGCTCGTCGTCAAAGTCCTTGAGATCCTTTTCGAGCTTGCGGTCCGCCAGCACTTCCTCGAGGCGGCTCCAGGCGGCCTTGCCGCGCTTGCCCTGGGTACGGACGCGCTTATCCACCCGGTCGAGCAGCCGGTCGTAATCGGTGCCGTCCTCGGTGGGTCCGCTCAGGAATTCATCGTCGAGATCGAAGCTCTCGTTGTCCCGTTCCGACATCTGGCGGTGTAAATCCTGAATTAATTCAATAAGTAAGATGCAAAAAGCGCACCTTACAAGGCAGCGAACTATAGCCGATTCGCGCCGCCGATCAACATTTGACCACCTCGGGGCAATTTCAATCCCCTAAGAGGCGAGCGCAAGGGTGGTTACTGCCCACTCTGGCCGGCCCGCAGCAGTAACCGCGGGACTAGGGCTGATCGGTGCGGTCGCGGACCACCACCGGAGCCCCACGGCTCAGTCCCAGCCCTTCCGCGGCGCTGTCCTCGGCACGGGCGATCTCGATGACCGCGAAGGAGTTCACCAGCGCCAGGTACTCCCCTGGGCGCGTGTCGGCGTAGGTCCGCCGCAGCGAGAAGGAGTGGTTCCCGGCGTGCACGATCGGCAGGCGAAAGCGCTCGACCAGCACCGCGTCGATGTTGGTAATCAGGTTGCCGAAGTGATCGATGGTGATCACCACGCCGCTGACGCTGCGCGCCTCGACGGCAGGGTCCTCGACCCAGGAGGGCACGAGGGTTTCCACGGGGTCGCCTAGGTCCTTCGGCTGGCAGCGGCCGGCGGCCAGCTCGGCGGCCACGGGCGCAAAGATGTCCCGGCCGTGGAAGGTGGCGCTCGGGCGCTGCACCCCGATGCCGGCCAGCTGCGCCTTGCCAACCTGAACGATCAGGGCCTCAGCCGTGCGGCTCACCACCGGCGCGAGCAGCCCGTTGTCGGGGGCCACGAAGTAGTGCCCGCCGGCCTCGACCACGAGGATGCCGCGCGAGGTGCCCACGCCCGGGTCCACCACCGCCAGGTGCACCGTGCCGGGAGGAAAATAGCCGTAGCTGCGGGACAACCAGAAGCCGGCTTCCGCCGGCCAGTGCACCAGGATCTCGTGGGTGAGATCGATGAGGCGCGCGGCCGGGAAGCGCCTCAGGATCGCTCCCTTCATGACAGCGACGAACGGCCCCTGATGGCCGAAGTCGGTGGTGACGGTGATGACGCCGGAAGCGGCGCTCACGACGCTGCCCTTCAGCCGCGCGCGCCGCGTCCCGCTGCCGCCCGTCCGCCCTCGGCGCAGGAGCGGCAGCGGTCGGCGTAGGGCACCGCAGCGAGGCGCTCGGGCTCGATGTCCTCGCCGCACACCGCGCAGGTCGCATAGCGTCCCGCCGCGAGGCGGCGCAGCGCCGCCTCCACCTGTTGCAGCTCCGCCTGTGCCGAGTGCGAGATCGCGCCCAGCACGTCATCGTTCTCGCGCTGCGTCACCTGCTCGGCGAAATCCGCCGACAGGGGATCGGCCTCGTGGCGCGCCTCGGCGCTGGCGTCGCTTGCGCGCTTGCGCAGCTCCTCGCGCCGCCTGAGCAGTCGCTCCCGTACCGCGTTGGTATCTACCACAGGACCCCCTCTAAAGATGAAGCGGCTTCAGGATGCGCGCGGGCCGCCGCGCTGCTGCACGAGCCAGCGTTGGAGCTTGTCGAAGGGCTCGATGAACTTCGCCACGCCCTCGCGTTCGAGCTGCTGGGCGACCGCCTCCAGGTCGACGTCCAGCCGCTCGAGACCCTCGCGCACATCGCTCGCCTCGGCGATGTGGCGCTCGAGCCGCAACTCGGGTCTGCCGCTGCGCCGGTATGTATTGATGGTTTCGAGCGGCATCGTGTTCACGGTGTCCGGCACCACCAGCTCCTCGACGTACTTGATCGGACTATAGCTCGGGTCCTTGGTGGAGGTGGAGGCCCATAGCAGCCGCTGCGCCCGGGCGCCGCGCGCGGCCAGGGCCTGCCAGATCTCACCCGCCATCAACTCCTCGAAGATCTCGTAGGCGCGGCAGGCGCTGGCGATCGCCGCCTTGCCGCGCAGGGTGCGCGCGGCCGGCTGGCCCCGCCCGCTGAGCGCGTCGAGGAGCTTGTCGACCGCGGTGTCGATGCGGCTCAGGAAGAAGCTCGCCACCGAGGCGACCGAATTGACCGGCTGCCCGGAGGCGATGCGCTGCTCGAGGCCCTGCATGTAGGCCTGCGCGACCCGGCGGTAGCGCTCGGGCGAGAACAGCAGGGTCACGTTGACGTTCACCCCGCTGGCGATGAGGTCGCGGATCACCGGTACGCCCGCCTGCGTTCCCGGGATCTTGATGAATGCGTTGGGCAGCTGTAGCCGCTCCCACAGGCGGCGCGCCTCCTTGAAGCTGCCGGCGCTGTCGTCGGCCAGGTGCGGCGAGACCTCCATGCTGACGAAACCGTCTGCGCCGCCGCTCGAGTCGTACAGCGGGCGCAGCAGCGCCGCGGCATCCCTGAGGTCATCTAGGGCGAGCTCCTCGTAGAGGGCGCTCCCGGCGGACACCTTCGGCAGAAGCTGCGCTATCCGCGGCGCATACTTCGGATCGTTCATCATCGAGTGGGCGAAAATCGAGGGGTTGGAAGTCAGCCCCGCGATGCCGTCGTCCCGGATCAGGCGCGCGAGGCTGCCATCAGCAAGCATGCCGCGGCTGATGTCGTCCAGCCACGCACTCTGACCGAGCTTGCGCAACTCGAGCAGCGGATTTGGCGCGTTCGCGTTCATGCGGCACTCCCTATCGAGGGTAGCGCAGCTGGCCCTGTGAGTCTTTAGGTTTTGATACGGATATGCGTAAATCCAAGCTCGGCCGAACGGCAAGGAGTAAGACCATGTCTGAGACCACCAATGGCGGCAGGCTGGCGCAAGATCTGCGTTCGCTGGTGAGCGATGCCGAAGCGTTGCTGCGCGCGAGCACCAACGTGGACACCGCAGAGCTGCAGGAGCGTGCACAGGAGACGCTGCGCGAGCTGCGCACCCGCTTGAGTGCGCTCGAGGAGCAGGTGAGCGCGCGGGCACGCGACGTCGACACCTATGTGCGCGACAACCCCTGGCAGGCGGTGGCCGTCGCCGGCGGCGTGGCGCTGCTGCTCGGGCTGATCCTCGGCAGGCGCTGATGGAGGCACCGGCCGAGCAGGCACCCCCGGACCGCGAACCGCAGGCGCAAGCGGCTCCGCTGCGTGGCCTGTTGGCCGCGGGGCTGGAGGCGGTGCGCACGCGGATCGATCTCGCCGCGGTCGAGCTCGAGATCCACCTGCTGACGCTCATCCGCATGCTGGTATGCGTGGTGGGCGTGGTGGCGTGCGCGCTGCTGGCCTTCGCCTTCGCGGTCACCGCCATGATCGTGGCGTTGTGGGACACGCACCGCATGCTGGGGCTGCTGGTCGGGACCTTCACCTTCATCGCGCTGTCGGTAGGCTTCGGCTACTTCGGCGCGCGCACCCTGCGCTCCGGCCCCGGCTTCCTCGAAGGCTCGCTGCACCAGCTGAGCGAAGACCAGCGCCGCGTCGACGGGGGTGCCCCGTGAGCCGCCGCGCCGAACTCGAAGCGCGCCGCCGCCTGCTGCTGGCGCGCTGTGAGGCGCAGCGCCTCGACCTTGCGCGGCGCTTCGCGAGCCTGCGCAGCATACGCCGCGGATTCCAGGGACTGCGCGAGGGGGACGAAGGCCAGCGCGCGTCGCGCCATCCACTCGCCTGGATCGCGGCGCTTGCGGGGCTCACCCTCCTCGGCCGCACGCGTGACGTGCTGACACTACTCGCCTGGGCGCGCACCGCGCTGTCCATCGCCTCACGCGCCGCGCAGCTGCTGAGCTTCGTCGGTGAGGTGCGTACGCGGCGCGCTGGACGGCGCGCCGCCCGTGCCGCGCGCGCCTGATTCAAGAAAGACCTGGCGTTACTTCGCCGCCGAAGCCTGCGCGGCGGGCAGCGCCGCGCCCGGATCGGCGGACAGTCCCACCAGCGTCGGGATGCCGGTGGCGGCCTGCAGCGTGGCGCGGGCGAGGTCCCAGTGGATCGCGGCGCTGCTGCGGCCGAGCGCCTGATCGAGCTTCTGCGACAGCAGCTGCACGTTCGGGTCGATCGTCTGACCCTCGGCATCCACCGGCGGATGCACCTCGAGCAGCAACTCGCCGTTGACCCAGGCGACCTTGACCGGATCGTTCACCAGGCGCACCGGCGTGCCGACCGGGACGATGGCAAAGAGCGCCGCGACATCCTCCGGATACATGCGGATGCAGCCGTGCGTGACCGCCATTCCGACCGCGGTAGGGTTGTTGGTGCCGTGGATCAGGTATTCGCCCTTGCCGGCGGCGAGCCGCAGCGCGAAGTCCCCGAGCGGGTTGTCCGGACCCGGCGGCACGACCGTGGGCAGCGGGTCATCGTTGGCCGCGTGCTCCTTGCGGATCGACTCGGGCGGATACCACGAGGGATGTTTGATCTTCGCGATCACGTGCGTTGCGCCGAGCGGGGTGCGCCAGTCCATCTTGCCGATGCTCACCGGGTAGGTGATCACGACCGGCTGTTCGTGCGGGCGCGGCTTGGGATAGTAGTAGAGGCGGTGCTCGGGCAAGTTGACGACGATGCCCTCGTGCGGGCCGGCCGGCAGGATGCGCCGTCCGGGAAGGATAATCTGTCGGTCCTTTCCCGGAATCCACACATCCAGCCCCGGGTTGGCGCGGATGATCTCGTAGTACCCGAGGCTGAAGCGGTGGGCGAGGTCCGGGAGCGTGTCCTCGTAGACGCTGGTGACGCTGCTGTCGGCGCCCACCAGCGCCGAGCCGTCGCTCGGCAGCGGGAACACACTCGCCGGCGCCTGAGAGGCGCCGACCCCCGCCACCATCGTGAGGGCGAGGACGGTAATGGGGGAGCACTTCATGAGCCTTCGCAGAACAGTCTATAGGCTATTGAATTGACTTGCCGGGCCATCGCCCGCCCTTCCCTGTCGGCCCATTGTAGTGGATTCCTTTAGTATCGCGCGCGGTGAGCTCCCCCGCAAAACCGCCGCGCGCCTTCTTCGCCCGCAGCGCGCTGGCCGTCGCCCGCGACCTGATCGGCATGCACCTGGTGCACGACGACGGCCGCCGCGTGCGCCGTGGGCGCATCGTCGAGACCGAGGCCTACCAGGGGCCGCGGGATCAGGCCGCGCATTCCTCACGCGGGCGCACGGCGCGCACCGAGGTGATGTTCGGGCCGCCCGGCCATGCTTACGTGTACTTCATCTACGGCTTCTGGAACTGCCTCAATGTGGTGACGGCCGCTCCCGGCGTGCCGCACGCGGTACTGCTGCGCGCGCTCGAGCCGCTCGAGGGGCTCAGCGGGCGCAGCTGCGGGCCCGGGCTGCTGTGCCGCGCGATGCACATCGACCGGCGCTTCAACGGCATCGACCTGCTCGGAGAGGAACTGTGGATCGAGTCCGCGCCCGCGCGCGGCGGCGCGCTGCGCATCGAGCGCAGCACACGCATCGGTGTCGACTACGCCGGGATCTGGGCGCAGCGTCCGTGGCGCTTTTTCGAGCGCGGCTCGCCGTACGTGTCGGGCGCCCGGGCGCGGCACGCGCGTGCGCCAGGTGCGGCGCGCGCGGCGCTTAGGAATAATGCACGCCCCCGATCTTAGGAGGACCGACGTGAACCGACGCAGCTGCTTGCTCGCGGCGCTGGTGCTGTGCGGCTGTGCCGCGCAGACCGCCAAGCCCGCGAAGAGCCCGACCGACGCGAAAGCCGCCGGCGCCGCGCTCGCCCCCGCGGCGAGCTTCTACCCGTCCACTTACCGGGTGCCCGCAAGCGCGCCGACGCTGATCCGCAATGCCACGGTGCTCACCGGCACCGGCGCGCGCCTCGAGCATGCCGACGTGCTGCTGGTGGACGGCAAGATCAGCGCCGTGGGCGCAGGACTCAGCGCCCCCGCCAACGCCACCATCGTCGACGGCACCAACCGCTGGGTCACCCCAGGCCTGATCGACATTCACTCGCACCTCGGCGTGTACCCGGTGCCGGCCGTGGCCGGCAACGACGACGGCAATGAAGCGACCTCGCCGAGCACCGCTAACGTGTGGGCCGAGCACTCGGTGTGGCCGCAGGATCCGGGCTTCCGGACCGCGCTCGCCGGCGGCGTCACGACGCTGCAGATCCTGCCCGGCTCGGCCAACCTGATCGGCGGCCGCTCGGTGGTGCTGAAGAACGTCCCGAGCATCACCTATCAGGGCATGAAGTTTCCCGACGCGCCTCAGGGGCTGAAGATGGCGTGCGGTGAGAACCCCAAGCGCGTCTACGGCGCCGACAAGAAGGTGTTTCCCTCCACGCGCATGGGCGACATGGCCGGCTACCGCGCGCAGTGGGCCGAGGCGCAGGAGTACCTGCGCGACAACCTCGAGTACCAGAAGAAGCTCGCCGCCGGAGCCAAGGACGCCAAGCCGCCCAAGCGCGACCTGCGGCTCGATACGCTGGCCGCGGCGCTGCGCGGGGAGATCCTGGTGCACATGCACTGCTACCGCGCCGACGAGATGGCCGCGGTCCTCGACATGTCGCGTGAGTTCGGCTACCACGTCGCGGCGTTCCACCACGCGGTCGAGGCCTACAAGATCTCCGACCTGCTCGCCGCCAACGGGGTGTGCGCGGCGATGTGGGCCGACTGGTGGGGCTTCAAGATGGAGTCCTACGACGGCATCCCGGAAAACATGGCGTTCGTGGACGCCGCCCCCGGCGGCTGCGCCATCGTGCACTCCGATTCCGACGAGGGCATTCAGCGGCTGAACCAGGAGGCGGCCAAGGTCATGGCCTACGGCGCGCGCGCCGGACTCGCGGTCCCGCCCGAGCGGGCGATCGTGTGGCTCACGGCCAATCCCGCCAAGTCACTCGGGCTCGGTGCGCGCATCGGCACGCTCGAGCCGGGCAAGATGGCGGACGTGGTGGTGTGGAACGGCACGCCCTTCAGCGTGTACGCGCTCGCCGACCTGGTGTTCATCGACGGCGCGCTGCGCTACGACCGTGCCCATCCGGATGTGGCGCCGCGCTCGGACTTCCTCCTCGGACAGCCGGCGGCGCCGGAGGCGACCCCATGAAGCGCCTCACCCTGACACTGGCCCTGGGCGCGCTCTGCGGCTCCGCGCACGCGGCGACGCTGCTGATCCATGACGCCACCGTGCACACCATGACCGCAGCCGGCGTCCTCACGCACGCCGACATCCTGATCCGCGACGGCAAGATCGCCGCGCTCGGCAGCGCTCTGGCCGCGCCCGCCGACGCCGAACGCATCGAGGCCGCCGGCCGGCCGGTCACCCCCGGCCTGTTCGGCGGCATCGGCCGGCTGGGGATCGAGGAGATCGGGCTCGAGCCTTCGGTCGAGGACTACGCGCTCAAGGGTTCCGGCATGCGCCCGGAGTTCGATGTCACCTCCGCCTTCAACCCCGACTCGGTGGTGCTCGGCGTTTCGCGCCTGGGCGGGGTGACGTTCGCGCAGCTGGCGCCGAGCTCGCCGTCCGGCGGCACCATCATCGCAGGCCAGGGGAGCTTGGTGCGCCTTGACGGGGAAGTCGCCGGCCCGCGCACCCTGTTCATCGAGAGCGGCGGCGGCGCCAACTCGCTCTCGGGCGGCAGCCGCGCCGCGCAGTCCATGCTTCTCAGCCAGGCGATCGCCGAAGTGCGCGAGCCGAAGCTGCTGCTCGCCAACGATCAGCGGCTGCTGACGCCGGCCGGGCGCGAGGCGCTGCGCGGCTACCTCGGTGGCGGCAAGCGCGTGGTGTTCGACGTGATCCGCGCCTCCGACATCCGCCAGGTCATCGCCTTCGGCAGGCGCGAGCATCTCGAGGTCGCCGTCCGCGGCGCGGCCGAGGCGTGGCGCGTGGCGGGCGAACTCGCCGCGGCCGGCGTGCCCGTGATCCTCGACCCGCTCGATGACCTCCCGGAGAGCTTCGACAAGGTCGGTGCGACGCTCGAGAACGCCGCGCTCCTGCAGCGCGCCGGGGTGAAGATCGTGTTCAGCTTTGAAGACCCCGAGCCGCACAACATGCGCAAGCTGCGCCAGGGAGCGGGCGTCGCGGTCGCGCACGGCCTGCCCTGGGAAGCGGCACTGGCGGCGCTCACGCGCAATCCCGCGCAGCTGTTCGGCGTCAGCGACCGCAATGGCTCGATCGAGCGCGACCACCCGGCGGACCTGGTGCTCTGGAGCGGCGATCCGCTCGAGGTCACGACGCTCGCGGACGCGGTGTTCATCCAGGGCGTGGCCCAGCCGATGCGCTCGCGGCAGACCGAGCTGCGCGAGCGTTATCTGCCTAAACTACGCGCGCACGCCGCGCGTTAGAGCGAAAGGAACCCTTCGATGCCGACCCCGAACCGAGCCCTGGCCCGCTGGATTCTGGCGCTGCTGCTCGGCGCCGCACCGGCGCTGCTCAGCGCGCAGCAGGAGGGCACGGACTTCCGCACCCTCACCCCCGCGCGGCCCACCGAGAACCCCGGCAAGATCGAGGTCATCGAGTTCTTCTCCTACGCCTGCCCGCACTGCAACGAGTTCTACCCGCAGCTGCACGCCTGGCTCGCCATGCAGCAGAAGGACGTGGTGCTGCGCCGAGTACCGGTGAGCTTCGAGCGCCCGCCGTGGATAAACCTGGCCCGCGCCTTCTACGCCATGAAGGCCACCGGCGTGCTCGACAAGCTCGACGGGCCGCTGTTCGCGGCCATCCATGACAAGCATGAGTCGCTGTTCGATGAGCAGAGCCTCGCCGAGTGGGTCGGCAAGAACGGCGGCAATGCCGAGCAGTTCGCCGCCGCCTACACCTCCTTCGGCGTCAACAACCAGACGGTGCAGGCGGATACGATGGGAACGGACTACGGCGTGGAAGGGGTGCCGACGCTCGCGGTCGACGGCAAGTACGTGGCGCTCGGCAACACCTTTCCCGAGATTCTCAAGAACACCGATGCGTTGATCGCCAAGGTGCGCGCCGAGCACGCCGCCGCGGCGCCCGCCGCCGCCAAGAAGAAGCCGCCCGCGAAGCGCTAATCCTGGCGCTCGAGCTCGAGCAGCTCGCTCCCCTCGGGCACCCGCTCGCCGCGCGCGAAGTGAATGCTCTTGACCGTGCCCGCGTATGGGGCGGTGATGGTGTGCTCCATCTTCATGGCCTCGATCACCATCAGCACCTCGCCGGCGGCGACCTGCTGGCCCTTCGTCACCGCCACCGCGACCACCACGCCCGGGAGCGGTGTCGTGAGCCCGCCGCTCGCGGCGCTCGCGGAGAACTCATGAGTGCGCGGGTCGTCGAGCTCGAACTCATAGAGCTCCTGGGCGTACCACAGCCACAGCTGCGCGCCCTCGCGATGGCAGTGCGCCTGCTGCCGCCGCCCCTCGAGCCGTGCGGCAACGGTCTCGCCCTGCACTGCAGCGCCGGCGAGGCTCACACGCGTGCCCGCCTCGACGCTCGCCGCCGCCACCGTCCCGGCGGTGCATTCGAGCTGCACCAGGTGTGAGTGCCCGCGGCAGCTGAGGCGATAGTCGACCCGCGCCGGGAGGTTCGGGGTGAAGCCGTCCACGGCCTGCCAGGGCGTGGCGCGCCGCGTGAGCGGCGGCGCGGCCGCGGCGCACTGCAGGGCGAGCGCGGCGAGGATCAGCGCCTCGCGCGGCAGCGCGGGCGCGGCGGCAAACTCCGCCGCGCTCTGGTCGAGCAGCGCGATGTGGTGTCGCACTTCGAGGAAGCGCCGCGAGTGCAGGATGCGTGCCAGCCAGCGCTCGTTGGAGTGCACGCCGGCACAGTAGGTGCGTTCGAGCGCGGCAGCCAGCTTTGCGGCTGCGTGCGCGCGGTCCGGGGCCCAGGCGATCACCTTGCCGAGCAGCGAGTCGTAGCAGTCGGGCACGGCATCGCCGCTGCCGAAGCCCGCATCCACCCGTACCCCCTCGCCCTGCGGCCACTCGAGCCGCGCCAGGCGGCCGGCGCTGGGCAGGAAGCCACGCTCGGGATCCTCGGCGCACACCCGCGCCTCGATGGCGTGGCCGTCGAGACGCACCTCGGACTGCGAGAACGGCAGTCGCTCGCCGGCGGCGATGCGCAGCTGCCACTCGACAAGATCGAGGCCGGTCACCGCCTCGGTGACGGTGTGTTCGACCTGCAGCCGCGTATTCATCTCCATGAAGAAGAACTCGCGCCCGTCGTAGAGGAATTCCACCGTGCCGGCGCTGACGTAGCCGATGGCGCGCGCCACCACCAGCGCCGCCTCGCGCAGCCGCTCGCGCAGCTCGCGCGGCAGGTCCGGCGCCGGCGCTTCCTCGATGAGCTTCTGGTGCCGGCGCTGGATGGAGCAGTCGCGGTCGCCCAGATGCAGCACAGTGCCGTGCGCATCGGCGAGCACCTGCACCTCCACGTGGCGCGGGGCGGGCAGATAGCGCTCGAGCAGCAGCGCGCCGTCGCCGAAGGCGCTCTCGGCCAGGCGCCGCGCTGCGGCCAGCGCGCCGGGGAGCTCAGACTCGGTGCGCACGATCTGCATGCCCTTGCCGCCGCCGCCGGATGCGGGCTTCACGATGAGCGGCAGGCCCGCCGCGCGTGCCTCGCGGCTCAGGGTGTCAAGGTCCTGCGCCTCGCCCGCATAGCCGGGGAGCACCGGAACCCCGGCCGCGTGCATGCGCGTCTTGGCCACGATCTTCGAGCCCATGGCGGCGATGGCAGCGGCGGGCGGCCCCACGAAGCTGACCCCAGCATCGAGGCACGCCTGCGCGAACTGCGCGTTTTCGGAGAGGAAGCCGTAGCCGGGGTGAATGGCATCGGCGCCGGCGGCGCGCGCCGCCGCCAGCACGCGCGCGATGTCCAGGTAGCTCTCGCGCGCGGCGGCCGGCCCGAGCCGCAGCGCCTCGTCCGCCTCACGCACGTGACGCGCCTCCGCGTCCGCATCCGAATACACCGCCACGGTGCGCAGGCCGAGGCGCCGCGCGCTGCGGAAGATGCGGCAGGCGATCTCGCCGCGGTTCGCGACCAGGAGGGTATTGATCATGCGCTGCCCCTCGCGGTCACATGCGGAACACGCCGTAGGGCTGCGCCTGGTGCGGCCCGTGACGCACCGCCGCCAGCGACAGGGCCAGCACCCGGCGTGTCTCGAGCGGGTCGATGACGCCATCGTCCCACAGCCGCGCCGAGGAGTAGTACGGGTGGCCCTGGCGCTCGTACTGCTCGCGGATCGGCTGCTTGAACGCCTCCTCTTCCTCCGCCGGCCAGCTCTTGCCGGCGCCCTTGAGCTGATCGCGCTTGACGGTGGCCAGCACGCTCGCCGCCTGCTCTCCGCCCATCACCGAGATGCGCGCGTTCGGCCACTGATAGAGGAAGCGCGGGGCGTAAGCACGGCCGCACATGGCGTAGTTCCCGGCGCCGTAGCTGCCGCCGATGATCACGGTGAGTTTCGGCACGCTCGCGCACGCCACCGCGGTCACGAGCTTGGCGCCGTCCTTGGCGATACCGCCGGCCTCGGCGCGCCGCCCGACCATGAAGCCGGTGATGTTCTGCAGGAACAGCAGCGGAATCTCTTCGCGCACGCACAGCTCGATGAAATGCGTACCCTTGAGCGCGCTTTCGGAGAACAGCACCCCGTTGTTAGCGAGGATCCCCACCGGATAGCCGCCGAGGTGCGCAAAGCCGCACACCAGGGTGGTGCCATAGAGCTGCTTGAACTCATCGAACTCGGAGTCATCCACCAGCCGCGCGATGACCTCGCGCACGTCGTAGGGCCTGCGCAGGTTGGCGGGCAGCACCCCGTAGAGCTCGAGCGGATCGCATTGCGGCGCGCGCGGCGCCTGCGGCGGGGCGCTATCGGCGGCGGCCTTGAGGCGCATGACGATGCGGCGCGCGATGCCGAGGGCATGGGTGTCGTTCTCGGCGTAGTGATCGCACACCCCCGACTCGCGGCAGTGCACATCCGCCCCGCCGAGGGACTCGGCGTCGATGTCCTCACCGGTGGCCGCCTTCACCAGCGGCGGTCCGCCGAGGAACACGCGCCCCTGGTTGCGCACGATCACGTTCTCATCTGACATGGCCGGCACGTAGGCCCCGCCGGCGGTGCACGAGCCGTGCACCACCGAGACCTGCGCCACTCCGAGCGCCGAGAGCGTCGCCTGGTTGTAGAAGATGCGGCCGAAGTTCTCGCGGTCGGGGAACACCTCGTCCTGGGCCGGCAGGAACGCCCCGCCGCTCTCGACCAGGTACACGCACGGCAGGCGGTTGTCGCGCGCGATCTCCTGGGCGCGCAGGTGCTTCTTCACCGTGATCGGGTAGTAGGTCCCGCCCTTGACCGTCGGGTCGTTCGCCACCACCACGCACTCGCGCCCGCCGACGCGCCCGATGCCGCTCACCAGGCCGGCGCAGGCGATGTCCCCGCCGTACATGCCGTGGGCGGCGAGCTGCGAGAACTCCAGAAACGGGCTGCCGGTATCGAGCAGTACCCGGATGCGCTCGCGCGCGGAAAGCTTGCCGGCCGCGCGATGCTTGTCCACCGCCGCCTTGGAGCCGCCGCGGGCCACCCGCCCCACCTCACGGCGCAGGTCCTCGCCGAGGGCGCGCATGGCGCGTGCGTTGTCGCGGTACTCCTGCGAATGCACATCGATCCTGGAAGCGATGCGGGGCATGGGGCTTGCCATCGTTGCCGGTTTGTCCGACAATCATACGATCGAGACCAAGGAGATGGCAAGCCCATGAGCGCGCTCGACTGTACCGACAGCGACTTCGGCCTCGGCGCCGAACTCGAGGAAATCCGCCAGCAGGTGCGGCGCTTCGCCGTGGAGCAGATTGCTCCGCGGGCGCAACAGATCGACCGCAGCAACGAATTCCCGCGCGATCTGTGGCCGGCGCTCGGTGCGCAGGGACTGCTCGGCATCACCGTGCCCGAGCGCTTCGGCGGTGCCGGCCTCGGCTACCTCGCGCACGTCATCGTCATGGAGGAGATCTCGCGCGCCTCGGGCGCGGTGGGCCTCTCCTACGGGGCGCACTCCAACCTGTGCGTGAACCAGCTGCGCCTGAATGCCAGCGATGCCCAGGCCGAGCGCTATCTGCCGAAGCTGGTGAGCGGCGAGCATGTCGGCGCGCTCGCCATGTCCGAGCCCGGCTCCGGCTCGGACGTCGTGTCGATGCAGCTGCGCGCCGTGAAGCGCGGCGCTGACTACGTGCTCACCGGTCGCAAGGCCTGGATTACCAACGGCCCGGATGCGGACGTGCTGGTGGTGTACGCCAAGACCGACCCGGGCGCCGGCCCGCGCGGCATCTCGACCTTCATCGTCGAGCGCGGCATGCCCGGGTTCGCGAGCGCCCCGAAGCTCGACAAGCTCGGCATGCGTGGCTCGGGCACCTCGGAGCTGGTGTTCGAGCAGTGCGTGGTGCCGGCGGCCAACCTGCTCGGCGCCGAGAACGGCGGCGTGCGGGTGCTCATGAGCGGGCTCGACTACGAGCGCGTGGTGCTGGCCGGCGGCTCGCTCGGGTTCCTGGCGGCCGCGCTCGACCTGGTGCTGCCCTACGTCCGCGAGCGCAAGCAGTTCGGCCAGCCGATCGGCAGCTTCGAGCTCATGCAGGGCAAGATCGCCGACATGTACGCAGCGCTCAACGCCTCGCGTGCCTACGTCTACAGCGTGGCGCGTGCCTGCGATGCGCGCACCGCGCGCCGCCGCGATGCCGCCGCCTGCATCCTGTTCGCCGCCGAGCGCGCCACGCACGCCGCGCTCGAGGCGATCCAGGCCCTCGGCGGCAACGGCTACATCAACGACTTCGCCGCCGGGCGACTGCTGCGCGACGCCAAGCTCTACGAGATCGGCGCCGGCACGCAGGAGATCCGTCGCATGCTGATCGGACGGGAGCTGTTCGAGGCTGCCGCGTGAGCGTGGAGTTCGACAAGGTGCTGATCGAGCCCGCCTACCGCAAGGTGGCCGCGGCCATCGGCGCGCGCATCCTGAGCCGCGCGCTCAGCGAGGGCGAGCGGCTGCCCTCCGAGACCGAGCTGGCGCGGCAGTTCGGGGTCAACCGCTCGACGGTGCGCGAGGCGCTGCGCGAGCTCGAGAGCCGCGGGCTGCTGCAGCGCCGCCCCGGCTCGAAACTGATGTCGGTGAGTCGCCCGCCCCACCAGACGATCGCCGCCGGGGTGAGCGATGCGCTGCTGCTGCACGACGTCACCGCGCGCGACGTGTGGGAGGCGCTCACCATCCTCGAGCCGCCGATCGCCGCGGCCGCGGCGCGCGCCCGCAGCGCGACAGACCTCGCCGCCATTGCTGCGGCGGCCCAGGGCTTTGCCGCCGCGCGCGCCGCTACCGCCGAGGCCGTGCATCGCACCGCCGAGGTGTTCCGCTGCATCGGGCGCGCCACCCACAACCCGGTGCTGGGCCTGGCGCAGGAGCCGCTGCTGCGCCTGCTGGAGCCCTCGCTCCAGGTCATGATCGACAAGGTGCCGCAGGCGCGCTCGCGCATCGCTACCGCCCACAAGCGCCTGCTGGAGGCGCTCGAGGCCCGGGATGCCGAGGGTGCCCACGGCTGGATGGCGCGCCACATCCGCGACTTCCGCAAGGGCTTCGAGATCGCGGGCATCGACCTAGCGCTGCGCCTGACGGAGGCCTGAGCGGCAGGTCACTGCGACACAGGTCGCATTTCGGGCTTGGCCGGCGCGTGACCTGCGTCTCCGAATGCGCACCGCGGGGCACCCGCACCGCAGCCTGAGCGGGTATGCTGCGCGCGGCACTCACACCGGGAGTCCCGTCATGCTCGGGCTGCTGATATTCGTATTCCTGCTGGTGGCGCTGGCCGGTTACCTGATCGGGGTCTACAACGGCCTGGTGCGCGTGCGCGCCGCCGTCAAGCTCGCCTGGTCCGACATCGACGTGCTGCTGGTGCAGCGCCACGACGAGCTGCCGAAGCTGGTCGAGGTGTGCAAGCAGTACATGCAGTACGAGTCGGGCACGCTCGAGCGCGTCATGCGCGCCCGCGCCGGGGTCGACGCGGCGCGCAGCTCCGGCAGCATGAGCACGCTCGGTGCGGCCGAGCGCGAGTTGCGCAGCGGCCTCGGCGGGCTATACGCGGTCGCCGAGAAGTATCCGGAGCTCAAGGCGAGCGAGCCGTTCCAGCACCTACAGCAGCGCATCAGTGGCCTCGAGACCGCCATCGCCGACCGGCGCGAGGTGTACAACGAGGCGGTCAACACCAACAACGTGCGCATCGACGCCTTCCCCGACATGTTCATCGCGCGGCTCGGGGACTTTCCGCCGGCGCAGCTCCTGCACTTCCAGGCCGATGACAAGGCGGACGTGAACCTCAAGGCGGCCTTCTCCGGCTGACGCGCGGGCCCGCGGAGCCGTGACCGTGGCGCACCTTCCGCCCTACCCGCTCATCGCGCTCGCCGCCGGGGCGCTGGCGTTGTTCGCGCTATACCGCTTCCTGGTCCGCGTGCGGCGCGACCGCCTGGTCGCCGACACTCCGGTGGCGCGCCTGCGCTCGGCCGCCCAGGGCTACGTCAAGGTGTTCGGGAGCTGCGAGCCGGCGGGCCCCGCGCCCACTGCGGCGCCGCTCAGCGCCCGCCCGTGCGTGTGGTGGGCGTTCGACATCGCCGAGGAGCAGCGCGACTCCAAGGGCAACGTGCGCTGGCACACCATCGAGAGCGCCGCCAGCGTCGAGCCGTTCGCGCTCGTCGATGAGGACGGCAACCGCTGCCTGGTGGGCCCGGTGGCCGCCGAGGTGACGCCCAGCACGCGCAATGTCTGGTATGGGGCGGAGCCACGCCCCACGCGGCCGCCGCCCGAAATCACCCCGCTGCTGCACACGGGCGGCTACCGCTATACCGAGCGCCTGCTCGGGGTAGGCGCGCAGCTGTGCGTCATGGGCGAGCTGCGCTCGCGCTCGGACACCGGTGACCTCAACGCCGCGGTTGCCGCCAAGCTGCACGAGTGGAAACAGGACCAGCAGCGGCTGCTCGCGCGCTTTGACGCCGATCACGACGGAGGCCTGAGTGCTGCCGAGTGGGATGCGGCGCGCGCCGAGGCGGTGCGCGAGTCGCAGGCCGAGACCCTCAGCTCGAACATCGAGCGCGTCAGCATGATCTCCGAGCCGACCAACGGCGAGCCGTACCTCATCGCGCCCCTGACTGGCGACGCGCTGGAGCGGCGCGAGCGGCTGTTCGCCGCGCTGTACTTCGCGATGGGACTTGTGGGCGTGATCGTGTGCGCCTGGGCGCTGCGCCACAGCGCCCTGGCTTAGGGCTTCACCTCGAGATGCATGAGCAGCGCGTCCGCCCGCTCCTTGAGCATCGCCGCGTACAGCGGCCGCAGCTGCTGCAGCTGCGCGTCTGAAAAGGCCTTCAGGTCCTGCGGCGCCTGATAGCCGCTCCAGCTGTGACCGTTGCCGCCCCACTGGCGCGCCACGAGCTCGACCCCGGCGGGCGTCACGGTGATCAGCAGCAGCTCGGTGAGGCTCAGCAGCGTCGGTGCCTCGCCCGCCCCGCCCTGCCCGCTCACGAAACACCAGCCGCGCAGGTATTCGGGTAGCTCGCGGTGCCGCGTGCCGCCGGCGTGTGCCCCGTCATTGCGCCCGGGCCCGAGCACGATGAGCGCGCGCAGCTGCTGCGCGGCGCCGAGCTGCGCATAGATCCGCGCGCAGTCCTTGGGCAGCCCCTTCGCCAGCGAGGCATTGAGGAAGCACGCCTCGCGGGCGCGGCGCAGCTCATCGCTGGCCTCGACCGCCACCGTGGATAGGCCAAGCTGCTTGAGGCGGTCGGCCACCGCGCCCAGCAGCAGCGCACCCACCGGCCAGTCCATGGTGTAGGTCTTGAGGAAGCTGTCCTGCACCTGGCGCGCGGCGTGAAAGTGCGTCACCTCCGGGTCCAGCAGATTCACCACACCGATGCGCGTGCCGGCAGGCACGGCGAGGCTGGCCGGTGCGTGCGCCGCGAGCGCAGCCCCGGCGGCCAGCAGCGCCGTGAGGCACAGCAGCGCGCGCGCGGCGCGCACCGCGGATGTGTGTGCGGTCATCTGCCCCCCAACGGCGAAAGTCTAGCGCATGCGCATGCCTCATAACCGAAGCTTATGAGCCCATGACCCGAAAGACCGCGCCCGCTCGCCGCGTGCCGTTAGCATCCTACACGGCACTCACAGCGGCGGGACGATCTTGGCGGCACTCTTGAGCGAACGCGTCCTCGCGGTCCGGCATTGGACCGACACCCAGTTCACCTTCAGCACCACGCGCAGCCGCGGCATGCGCTTCGAGAACGGTCAGTTCGTGATGGTCGGACTGTCTCTCTCCGGCCGTCCGCTGCTGCGCGCCTACAGCATCGCGAGCGCCAACCACGAGGAGCACCTGGAGTTCCTGAGCATCAAGGTCCCCGGCGGTCCGCTCACCTCGCGCCTGCAGCACGTGTGCGCCGGGGATGAGATCCTGGTGAGCGCCAAGCCCACCGGCACGCTCGTGCTGTCGGACCTGAGGCCCGGCAGGCGGCTGTACCTGCTGTGCACCGGCACCGGCGCCGCGCCGTTCATGAGCATCATCAAGGACCCCGCGGCCTACGAGCGCTTCGAGCAAGTCGTGCTGGTGCACGGCGTGCGCCTGGCGCGCGAAAGCGCGGTGGTGCGTCACCAGATTGCAACCCTGCGCGCGCACGAGCTGCTGAGGGAGATGGTGCGCGCGCAGCTGCACTACTACCCGGCGGTGACCCGCGAGCCGCACGTCAACCGCGGGCGGCTAACCACCCTCATCAGCTCCGGCCGTCTGTCGGCTGATCTCGGCCTGCCGGAGCTGGCGGCGCGTGCGGACCGCGTCATGGTGTGCGGCAGTCCCGCCATGCTGTCCGACACCTGCGCGCTGCTCGATGCGCGCGGCTTCACGCTCTCCCCGCACATCGGCGCGCCGGGCGACTACCTCATCGAGCGCGCCTTCGTCAGCCGGTGAACCTGCGGCCTCAGTGGCCGCCCTCGACCAGGAGGCCCGCATCGGCCAGCGCCGCGGCCAGCTCGGCCTCGATGCGCTGGGCCTGCGCGCGCGCGATGCGCTGCAGGTGCAGCGTCGGCCCGGTGAGCGTTTCGAGCCCGCGCTTGAGCACGCTGCCCGCGGCGTGAATGCCCGCCTTGTGCTGGTCGAAGCGCTGCGCGGGCGTGTAGCGGCTCATACCCACATACACCCCGTACGGCCCGCGGCGCCGGTCCTGGAAATCAAGCAGCACCAGGTACAGGTTGCTGCGCCCGGGGCGCGTGGCAGCGAACCCCGCGGCGACCTCGTACGCGGTCGGGAGCCAGTCGATGTAGCGCATCGGCAGCCATTCGGGGATTGAGGCCGCCGCCCGCACCCACAGCGCCGCGAGCGCCGTCTCGATGGTCGTGGCGAATGCACCGCGCATCCACAGCTCGTGGATGCAGTGTGCGCCGGCGATGCCGTCGCCGTGGCGCAGTGCGGACTCCAGCTGCGCCTCGAGCGCTTCCGTCGCCCGCAAGCGCAGCGGCCGGGCGCCGGGCGGCAGCGATGCCTGGAAGCTGGGAGCGGCCGTAACGCTCACGCGGGCGCCGCCAGCGGCCGGCCGGCCGCAGCGCGCGCCGACCACAGCCACACGATGCCGCCGACCGCGACCGCCACTGGCACGATGAGCACCGCGCGGCCAAGTGAGCTGGCATCGGAGAGATGGCCGATGAGCGGCGGCGAGGGCACATCGCCCAGCAGATGGATCGTGAACATGCTGAGCGCCATGGCCGAGGCGCGCTCGAGCGGCGAGACAATGTTGGCGATCGCCGCGTTGATCGGTCCCGTCGACATGAACAGCAGCAGCTCCGCGACCACGATCGCTGGGTAGTAATGAAGCGGCGCGGGTGCGGTAAGCGCCACGAGGGCACAGGGCGCCGCGGCGAGAGTGACGACACCTGAGAACCACAGATACCCCTGCCGCGAGCGCCGCAGGCAGTAGTCCCCGAGCCAGCCCCCGACCAGAGTGCCGACGATCCCGGTCACCACCACCACCATCCCGAAATCCCGCGTCGCGGCCTGCGGCGCCACACCGCGCACCCGCTCGAGAAACACCGGCATCCAGAACCCGAGCCCGCCGAGCCCGAAGGTGTAGGCCGCGTAGCCCAGCACGATTAGCATGTAGGGTCCGCGTCGCAGCAGGCTCATGTAGACCTGCAGCGCGCCGCGCTGGCAGCTCCTCGGGGCCGCAACGCTTGCGGCTGCGAGCGGCGCATCCTGCACGCCGCGCGGCGGATCGGGGATAGCCAGCACCGCCGCTGCCAGCAGCGCTCCCGGCGCGCCGCAGATGAAGAACGCCGCGCGCCAGCCGGCGTGCGCCCCGATCTGCCCCCCCAGTATGTAGCCGAGCGCCGCCCCCACCGGGATCGCCATGTTGAGCACCGCGTACACGCGCCCGCGCGCACTCAGGGGAAAGCAGTCCGCCAGCAGCGCCGGCGCGATCGCCACATAGGCTGCCTCGCCGATCCCGACCAGGGCGCGCGCGCCGAGCAGTTGCGGATAGCTGCGCGAGAGGCCCGACAACACCGTCGCGAGGCTCCAGATGAACACTCCGAGCGCGATCGGGCGGCGGCGTGAGCCGCGGTCGCCCCAGGCCCCAAAGAGCGGCGCCGTCACCATGTACACCAGCATGAACGCCGGCCACAGCCACCCGACCTGCTCGTCCGAGAGCGCCATCGCCGACTTCAAGGGCGTAACCAGCGGCGGCACCAGATAGCGATCGAGGTAGTTCAGCAGATTGATGGCAGTCAGGACGATGAGCGCGCGGTTGGCGGCGCGCGGCAGCGGCGCGGCGGTGTTCAATGCTTAGCCTCCCGTGCGGTGAGCCCGCGCGGGACTGTACCGCAGTGGCCTCAGGCCGGAGCGAGTTTCAGGCGCTCCAGGTACTGACGCACCGGCTCGCGGAAGCCTTCGCTGCTGGTGACGGTGGTGCCACCGGCGGCCACTAGGATGAAGTCGCCGCGCGGCGTGCGGCTGATCTCGCGCACGTGGCGCATGTTGACCAGGCACGAGCGGCTGATGCGCAGCATCGGCTGGGTCTGGAAGGTCTTTTCCGCCTGCTGCAGCGTGCTGCGCGCGTGAAAGGTCTCGCGGCCGATGGTGAGGCGCACGTAGTTGCGGTCCGCCTCCACCACCTCGACCTGCGCCACGTCCAGCATGTGCATGCGGCTGCCGGCCTCGGCCAGTACGCGCGGCGCGAGCTCGCTGCGCGCCCGCGCACCACGCTCCAGCTGCTCGAGCAGCGCGGCGAGCGCGCCGGGCCGGTCGAATCCGCCCGCCGCTTCGTGGCGGCGGCGCACGCGTGCCACCGTCGCCCGGAAGCGCGCATCGTCAAAGGGCTTGAGCAGGTAATCGACCGCGCTGACCTCGAAGGCCTCGAGCGCATAGTGATCGTAGGCGGTGACGAACACGATGAGCGGCAGCGTCTCCGGATCGAGCTCGCGCGCCAGCGCCAGTCCCGTCATCGAGTCCATCTGGATGTCGAGGAACAACACGTCCGGTGCGTCGCGGCGGATCGCTTCGAGCGCCGCGCGCGGCTCACCATACTCACCGATCACCTTCAGGTCCGGCTCGCGCTCGCAGCACTCGCGCACCGTGCGCCGCGCCGCCGGCTCGTCGTCGACGATGATGACGTTCATTGCCCAGTGTGGTCCTCACGCGGGCGCGCGGCCGGGCCGTCACGCAGTAGCGGCATCTCGATCTCCGCCAGCCACAACTCATCGTCGGCGGGGCCGGCGGTGAAGGTGGCACGCGCGCCGAACTGCACCTCGAGTCGTTCGCGCACGTTGGACAGTCCGATGCCGATGCCCCCGATCGCCTTGCCCGGCGCCATGGTGTTGAGTACCCGCAGCACCAGGCGCTCATCACTGGCGTAGGCCTCGACGCGGATAGTGACCGGTCCCTCGTGACCGGCCAGGCCGTGGACCACGGCATTCTCGACCAGCGGCTGCAGGATCAGGCTCGGCACCCAGGCACGCGCCAGGTCCTCGCGCAGCGGCACGCGGATGGTGAGGCGGTCGGCGAAGCGGCGCTGCTGCAGCTCCAGGTACAGCGTCACGAACTGCAGCTCATCCGCCAGGCGCGTGAACTCCTGCTCGCCGGCGGTGAGCAGCCGCCGCAGCAGGTCGCCGAGCTGCACCACCATCGCCTGCGCGGCCGGCGGGTCCCAGGTGATCTGGCCGCGGATGGTGTGCAGCAGGTTGAAGAGGGTGTGCGGCGAGAGCTGCATGCGCAGCGCCGCGAGGTGTGCCTGGGTGAGTGCGCGCTCCAGCGCCGCGGAGCGCAGCTGCGAGTCACGCAGTCGCTGATAGAAGGCAAACCCCATGACCAGCGCCAGCCCGAAGGCGTAGGTCACCAGGAAGTTGGTGGCGCTCGCGATCCAGGTGGGGATCTCCGGCCCGGCGAAGAACTCTTGCCAGCCGCTCCACTCCTTGTTCATGGGGTGATCGAGCGCGCCGCCGCTCCAGTGGCTGGCGATGCTCTCACCCAGCACCAGCGCCGGAGATGCGAGCACGGCGAAGCCGAGCGCGCACAGCAGCTGGATGGGGATGGCGCGCCATGGCCGCTGCCAGCCGGTGCGCAGCGATCCCCACATGCTCAGCACGAACAGCGGGTACAACAACAGGTGCTGAATCAGGCGCGCATCCCAGGGCGCGAACACGTGCTCCACCTTCATCAGCGACAGGCTCGCCTGCATGTTGTTCGCGTACATGACATTCGAGACCGCGACGTAGACCCAGAACGCGGTCAGCACACCAAGGAACGGGCGGAAGCTGGTGCGCGCCGCCCCGGCGGGCTGCGCCGCGCGTGCCCGGCCTTCGCCGGCGAGCGCCGCCAGTGCCGGTGCGATGCGTTCAAGTGGTGAGGCGCTCATTCGCCTTGCGTCTCCGTGCGGCCGTGATGGCCGCTTTACTTCATAGCGTACCGCGAAGCGGGGTGCACCTGCCGCGTGAATTCCACCGCGCCGGGACGAGGTCGTTGAGCGCAGGGACGAGTCCGAAAAAGCCTGGAGCAGCCGCAACATAGCGCGGAGACGCCGCGGTACGAACGCGTCGGCCGGCGGGATCAACACGAGGGATGCCATCTGCACGCGCCGCGCGCGCTCGCGTCTCATATGCACGTCGCGCATCGCTGCGACGGCAAGACTAAGCCTTACACACAGGAGCAACTCATGAAGACCCTTACCACCGCAGTGCTGACCGCGCTCACCGCCTGCGTCGCCATCGTTCCCACCCTCGCCCACGCGCGCGCCGCCAACGAGCCGGCGGCCGTCACGGTGCGCTACACCGATCTGAACCTCGGCACCGATGCGGGCAATGCGGCGCTGTATGCGCGCCTCGAGTCTGCTGCGCGCAAGGTGTGCGCGCCGAGTGACATCCGCGATCTGGGCCAGATGGCCGCGGCCAGCGCCTGCGCGCATCAGGCCATCGCGCGTGCCGTACAGGACATCAACAGCCCGAAGCTCGCGGCCGTATACGCGGCGCGGGTGCGCCAGGGCTGACGGAGCGATGCCCTTTCCTCGCACGGGCGACCGCGCCCCCCGCGGTCGCCCGTGCGGTCGGCAGGCGCTTCAGCCGTAGCCGCGTACCACGAACCAGCGGATCCCCAGCGCTCCCGCCCGCCGCGCCATTAGATGCGGAGACAAGTCGCGCTCTCCGCGGCTGGAAAGTCGGGGCAGGATCAGCCGAGCGCGGCAAGCTCGGCAGCGCTGAGCTTGAGAGCGGCGGCGGACACGTTGTCCTCGAGGTGCGCCACCGAGGAGGTGCCCGGGATGGGCAGCATCACGGGGGATTTCGCGAGCAGCCACGCGATCGCAATCTCAAAGACGCTGACGCCGTGCGCCTTGGCTGCGGCCTCGAGCGCCGCACTGCCGGCGCCGCTCTCGAGCGAACCGGAGGAGCCGCGCGCGATCGGCGCCCAGGGAATGAACGCGAGCCCGTCGCGCTGGCACACACCCAGCACCTCCTCGGAGGAGCGGTCCGCGACGTTGTAACGGTTCTGGACCGAGACCACCGGGACGATACGGCGGGCGCTCGCAAGCTGCTCGGCACGGAAGTTGGACACGCCCACGTGCCGGATCTTGCCCTGCTGGCGCAGCTTCGCGAGCGCACCGATGGAGTCCTCGAGGGGCACGTTCGGATCCACGGCGTGCAACTGATAGAGATCGATGCGCTCGAGCTTCAGGCGCTTGAGGCTCGCCTCGCATGCCGTGCGCAGATGCTCCGGTCGGCCGTCGGGAACCCAGGAGTTGGGACCGGGTCGGGTCAGCCCACCCTTGGTGGCGATCACCAGGTGCGGCGGATACGGGTGCAGGCTCTCGGCGATCAGCCGCTCGCTCACCTCCGGACCGTACGCATCCGCGGTGTCGATGAAGTTGACGCCGAGCTCGATGGTGCGCCTGAGCACCCGCCGGCACTCGGCCGCATCCTTCGGCTCGCCCCAGATGCCCGGGCCGGTGACCCGCATCGCACCGAACCCGAGACGGTTAACCGTGAGGTCATCACCGATCTTGAGCGTGCCGGCCGCAGCCGCCGCCACCCCCTGCGCGGCGCCACCGCGCGCGCCCCCGCTCCCCGCCATCAGGGCGGTCATACCTGCGACCCCACCCACGAGCACCTGCCTGCGCGTCAGCCGCTGCCAGTCCATGGCGCGATGCTACAGCCGCGCCCGCACGAACACCATGAAGGACACCGGGCTCTCACCATAGGCCGCATCGAGCTCGCGCGGGTAGTTGTAGAAACTCACCAGCCCCCCCACTCCGAACCTGAGCGCCTCAAGGTGCGCGAAGTCGTAGACGTAGCCGAGAGTGAGCGCGTTGATGGTGAAGCTGCGCCCGAAGAGCGGCGAGCCTGGCAGGAACAACTCATCCTTATCCACCCGCTCGAGGCGCCCGAAGACGGTGTGGACGCGCGCGAGCTGCGCTGCGGACTCCAAGAGCCACGCATTGCTCGGGGCTCCCGCGGACGGATCATTGCGGCCCCAGGCGAGAGTGGTCTGCCACCACAGCGTCGCCGGCGCGTTGTAGCTCGCGGACGCGGTCGTGCGGCGCACGCTGATCTGCGGCTCGAGCTGCTCGGGGCTGGCGAGGTAACCATAGCTGCCCTGCAGCGACCAGTCGCGCGTGGGGTTGTAGGACAGCCGTGCCGACCAGGAGTCCAGCGGCCGCAGCTCGATGTTGTAGCGGTCCTGGTCCGGCTCGCGCCCGTTGAAGGCCGAGGCCTCGAGCCTGAGGTTGCTGAGGGAGTAGCCGGCCGTGAGCACTCCCCAGCTGATGTGGGTCGAGTCGAGCCAGTGATGCGTCAGTGGTGCCTCGGGATTGTCGATGCCGGAAAGGCGATGCATGAAGGCGTCCGGGCCGAGCGCGGGCTCGCCCGGCAGGCCCGCGTAGACGAACACTGCGCTCAGCGGCGAGAGGTTGACGCTGTAACTCAGCGCCGCTTCCATGATGAGGTCGTGGGGGTGCTGGCGGTCGATGAGCGGCGTGTGGCCGTCGGCCGTCTCGCCGGTCTGGAACAGCAGCGGGTAGCCCTCCTTGCCCATCAGCGGATCCGCCGAGACCATGAAGCGCAGCCCCAGAGCGGCGTCCGGCAGATCGCGGCGCGCCATGAGCATCAACATGCTGGTGGAGAAGGACTGGCTGTCGCCGCGCGGCCCGCCCTGGTCATCGTAGATGGCGTCGATGAAGCCGTGCACCATGCCCATCCACTGGCCGCTTGTCTGATGAAGGCCCTGCATGGGCGTCGAGTCCGGCTGCCAGCTGGTGCCTGAGCCTTCGCGGCCCATGTCGTACGGCCCATAGAGACCGGCCATCCCCGTTGCGCTCATGCGCATGTCCGGGTCCCTATGCGCAGGCGTTGCCTCCTGTGCCAGCGCGGGCGGCACGGCCAGTAGCAACGCCGCGGCCATGACAGCCGCGCGCCACAGCGCCGCGGCGCGAGTGTCCGGAGAGTCAGGGTGGGTCCGCAGCCGATGCACGCGCAGCGATGCTACGCGAAAACGCCCCGCCTCAAACTACGAGGGCGGCCCCGTGGCCGCCCTCGCTTTTCAGCCATGAACGCTCGGGCGCTTCAGGCGGCCTTCTTGGCGGTCCCCGTGGCGCGGTTTGCGGCATCGGCGGCGAAGGAGCCGACCGACTCCTGCACCTCGGCGGTGAGCGCCGAGAACTCCTGGGCTCGTGACTTGAGCTTCTCGGAGAGCTGCGTGCCGAGCTCGGCCTGCTTCTGCAGCAGGTCGGCCATCGTCTGGGTGCCGACCGCTGCGCGGGCGTTCAGGGTCGCCTTCGCCTGGGCGAGACCCGCCTCGAGCACGTCACCGGCGACGGCGTAGTGGAAACGGGCAAAGCGCTCGAGCGTCTTGAAGCCATCCTGCTGGGCCTTGGTGAAGGAGTTGAAGGTGTCCTTGTAGGTCTCCAGCCATGCATTGAAGTCGTAAGTCATGTCAGCTCCTGCGGCGGGTTTCGGATCGGTGGTCTACGGGAACGAGCTTACGCTTGTTTGTATGCAATGCAAGATAATTCAAATGTTACAGGCTGTTTGATTATATATTATTGTTTTAGTTAGTCTTAAATTAAGATAATGCTAAGTTCATACGTCATTTATTTTGCACTGCGCTAGACCGGAAGACGCTCCGGGTCGCCCCCGCCGCCCAACCCCCTTCGATACCCTTGCACTTGGTAAGATCGGTACTGGTCAGCGCCCGGCGCGCCGGGTGCGCCTGCCCTTCAAAGCGTGGGAATGTGTCGCCATGGCGGATGCCACAATGCCCTTGAGTGACCTCGCCAAGCACGTCGGCGAAGAGTTCGGCGTGTCGTCCTGGACACTGCTCGATCAGGCACGGATCGCAGACTTCGCACGCTGCACCGGCGATCACCAGTGGATCCACGTCGATCCGGAGCGCGCCGCGCGCGAGAGCCCCTTCGGCGGCGCCGTCGCCCACGGCTTCCTGACGCTGTCGTTGATCGCGCCCACCACGTTCGAGGTGCTCGTGTCGCGCGTCGCTCCCAAGTCGGTCGTCAACTATGCGCTGGAAAACGTGCGCTTCCTCGCCCCGGTGCGCTCGGGCAAGCGCGTGCGCAATCGCATCAAGCTCGCCGCCGTCGAGGGCCGCGGTAGCCGCTATCGCATCACCACCCAGAACACCATCGAGATCGAGGGCGAGACCAAGCCCGCCCTGACCGCCAACGCCATCGCGCTGTTCATGGCCTGAAGGGGCACGCCTCAGGCGCGCATGCGGCGACCTTCCGGATCGTAGGGTGCGAGGCCCTCGCGCCGTGCAGCGCGCCGCTCCCCGATGATCTCGATCTCGAAACCAGAAGACTCCGCCGCCAGCGCCGAGGGGACGTAGCCGAGTGCGAGTGAGCGCTGCACCCGATGGCCGTAGCCACCCGAGGTCACCCAGCCGACCACCCGCCCCCCGTGCCAGATGGGCTCATCGCCCGAGGCATCCGCATCGCCCGCCTCGACACTCAAAGTCACGAGGCGCAGCGCGCCGCCGCCCGACTTCTCCTCCAGCGCCGCGGCGCGCCCGACGAAGTCGCCCTTCTCGAGGTTGACGAAGCGCCCGAGCCCGGCCTCGTACGGACCGTAGATCGGGCGGTATTCGCGCGCCCAGGTGCCGAAGCTCTTCTCGATGCGCATTGCATTCAGCGCCCGCCCGCCGAAGAGCTTGAGTCCGAAGCGCGCTCCGGCTTCGGTGAGCAGATCGTAGAGCGCGCGCTGGTACTCGCTCGTCACCCACATCTCATAGCCGAGCTCGCCGGTGAAGCTGATGCGGCCCACCAGCGCCGGCACCATGCCGACCTCCACAGGGCGGAAGGACAGGAACGGGAAAGCGGCACTCGCGAGGTCCGTGCGCGTGAGGCTCTGCAGCAGCTCGCGCGAGCGTGGGCCGGCGAGTGACAGCCCGACGTACTCCATCGCGCACGGGCGCACCGTCACCCCGGGCGGCGGCGCATGGCGCTCGAACCAGCGCCGGTAGTGACCTTCGGCGGCATAGGTGCAGATGAGGAACACCCGGTCGGCAGCCAGGCGGCAGAGCGTGAAATCGCCGATCAGCTTGCCGCGCTCGTTCAGCATCGGTGTGAGCGCGATGCGTCCCACGGCCGGCACCCGGTTCGCCATCACGCGCCCGAGCCACGCTTCGCTCGCCCCGCCGCTCACCTCGAACTTGCCGTAGTTGGAGATCTCGAGCAGCCCCACCGCCTCGCTCACCGCCCGGCACTCTGCCGCCACGTGCGCGTGCGCATTGGAGCGGTGGAAAGTGACTTCCTCGCTCGCCTCGCTGGCGCTGGGTGCAAACCACAGCGCGTGCTCGAGTCCGCAGTAATCGCCGAAGACCGCGTGCGCCGCAGCCTGGCGCTCGTAGATCGGCGTGGTGCGCAGCGGCCGTGCCGCCGGCAGCTCTTCGTTCGGGAAGCGGATGCGAAAGCGCCGCGAGTAGTTCTCGCGCACCTTGGCGTTGGTGTAAGCGAGCGTCGCCCAGTCTCCGTAGCGCGCCACGTCCATGGCCCACACGTCCGCGCCCGGATCGCCCTCGACCATCCAGCGCGACAGCGCCAGTCCCACTCCGCCCCCCTGGCTGAAGCCGGCCATCACCCCGCACGCCACCCAGAAGTTGCGCAGCCCGCGGATCGGGCCCACCAGCGGATTGCCGTCGGGGGCAAACGTGAACGGGCCGTTCACCACCTTGCGGATACCCACCTCGCCGAGCGCCGGGAAATGCTGGAAGCCGACCTCGAGGCTCGGCGCGATGCGCTCCAGATCGTTCGGCAGCAGGCTCTGCGCAAAATCCCACGGCGTCGCCAGCGGCGACCACGGGACGCCGGCGCGCTCGTAGGTGCCGAGCAGCATGCCGCCGCGCTCCTGGCGCGTGTAGATCTCGCCCTCGAAGTCGATGACGTGCACCAGCTCCTTCGCCTGACCGCGCAGCTGCGGCAGGTCCTCGGTGATGAAGTACTGATGCTCCATGGCGAGCACCGGCAGCTCCAGCCCCACCATGCGCCCGATCTCGCGTGCCCACAGCCCGCCGGCATTCACCACGTGCTCGGCGTGCACGTTGCCGGCCTCGGTGATCACGTCCCAGGAGCCATCGGCGCGCGCCTTGAGATCCGTGACGCGCGTGTGGCGCACGACCTCGGCGCCACCGATCTGGGCCGCCTTGACATACGCCTGGGTGACCCCGTACGGGTCGACGTGTCCCTCGATCGGGTCGTAGAGGGCCCCGACGAAGTGCTTCTTGTTCAGCAGCGGGAACAGGCGCGCCGCCTCGTCCACCGACACCATCTCCAGCTCCATGCCGAGATAGCGGCCGCGCGCCTTGGTCATCTTCAGCCAGTCGAGCCGCTCGCGTGTGCCGGCGAGCAGCAGGCCGCCGGTCAGATGCATGCCGCAGGACTGGCCGGAGATCTTCTCCAGCTCGCGGTACAGGTTGATGGTGTACTGCTGCAGCTTGGCGACGTTGGGATCGCCGTTGACGGTGTGCATGCCGCCGGCGGCATGCCAGGTCGAGCCGCAGGTGAGCTCCCCGCGCTCGATCAGCAGCACGTCCTTCCAGCCGGCTTTGGTCAGGTGATAGAGAACGCTCGCCCCCACCACTCCGCCGCCGATCACCACTACGCGCGCGTCGTTCCTCACCAGTCCGTTGCTCCTTGGGTACTCATTCGTTGGATACCGCCAGCTGCACCGGCGGGCTGGCGCTGCGGGCACTGGTGCCGAAGCGATCGATGAGCCAGGAGCGGAACAGCGCGATGGCGGTGTCCGCGAGCCCCTCCGGGTGCGTCGTCAGGTAGTAGCCGTAGCCGTCATCGAGGGTCGCGCTGTATGGCATCGCCAGGCGCCCGTCGCGCAGCTCCTCCTGGAACAGGTTGGGATCGACCAGCGCCAACCCCCGGCCGCCCAGCACGTACTGCACGGCGAGCACCGCGGTATCAAACACCAGACCGCGCTCCACGTTGAGCCCGCTGAAGCCCTGCTGACGGGTGAACTGGGTCCAGAACTGGTGACGCGGCTGATCGGCGATGCGCACGTGCACGATCTCGTTGGCCTCGATGAAGGCGGCCAGGTCCTTGCCGCGCTGCGCGGCCGCGATGTTGGGATGGCACAGGATGCGCAGCCGCACCGGCCACAGCAGGTCGGTGACACGGTCGGTGACGGTCGGACGTGAATACACCACCGCGACGTCTACGTCGCCGAGCGCAGGCCCCACGCCGTAGGGGCTGATGAGGTCGATGTCGACGTCCGTGCTCAAGCGGCGGAAGTCGCGCAGGATCGGCACCGCCAGCTGCACCGCAAAGCTCGGCGGCATCTGCACGCGCAGCGTGCGCTGCGCCGGCGCGCCCTCGTTGCGGATATCATCGAGCGCGTACTCGAGGCGGTCGAAGGATTTGACCACCGCCGGCAGCAGGTGCTGGCCTGCCTTGGTCAGGGTGAGCGCGTGCGGGCGACGCTCGAACAGCTGCACGCCCGTGAGGCGCTCGAGCGCGATCACGTGCCGCGACAGCGCGCTCTGGGAGATGAGCAGCGCGTTGGCCGCGGCGGTGAAGCTGCCATGTTTCGCGACCCCTTCGAACGCGCGCAGCGCATTCAGCGGCAGCCAGCGCCGGTCGATGCTCTTTTTCTGCATGATTCACCCTTGGCGGACGCGGCCTCGGGGGCCCTCCCGTCATCTTTGCCCAGCCCGAAGCCTTACGCCACCGCCCCGGCCCCGCCAATGCCTTTTTTCGATGCGGGTAGTGAATTTCTCGGCTGTCGGAGGCGGGGCATTTTGTGAAACGCTCGCCGCAAAGGAAGGGACAAGACCGGGGGGACCATGAGCGTCCGCGCGCTGAAGCCCACGACCGCCGCCTCCGGGCACCGCATCACCGCCATCGCCATCAGCCACCACCGGCTGCCGCTCGCCCCGGCCTTCAACGCCAGCTGGGACAGCAAGCCACGCGAGCACTTCGACGCCACCATCGTGCGCGTCACCACCGACACCGGCCTCGTGGGGGTGGGCTCGGGGGATCGAATGCTCGGCTTCGGCGGGCACGAAAACCTGTTCGTGGGGACAGATCCGCTCGCCCTGGAGCGCCACTACCGCATCCTGTCCAACATCGATTTTCATTACGGCCGCTGCTGGCCGCTCGATCTTGCGCTCTGGGACCTGGCCGGCAAGATCCTCGGCCAGCCGTGCTGGAAGCTGCTCGGCGGGCTCTCCAACCGCGTGCGTGCCTACGCCTCCTCGGGGACGCTGCGCGACCCGGGGGCGCAGGCCGAGGCCGCCGAGCGCTATCTGGCGCAGGGCTTTGCGGCCATCAAGCTGCGCTTCCACCGCGGCGACTGGCGCGACGATGTCAGGGCTCTGGAAGCGGTGCGCGCACGCGTCGGGGACAAGCTGGAGCTGTTGGTCGACTGCAACCAGGGCTGGCGGCTGCCGTGGGACACCGAGCCGGCCTGGAGCTTCAAGGATGCGCTCGCCGTGGCGCGCGAGCTCGAGCGGCTCAAGGTGTACTGGATGGAGGAGCCGCTGCACCGCGCCGATCACGCCGGAATGCGGGCGCTGCGCGAGGCGAGCGACGTGCGGGTGGCGGCCGGTGAGATGACCCGGCAGCTGCACGAGCTGCGCGATCTCATCATCGGACAGTGCGTGGACGTGCTGCAGCCGGATGCGGCGCTGGTCGGGGGCATCACCGGGCTCAAGCGCGTAGCGGTGCTCGCGCAGGAGCACCACCTGACCTTCACCCCGCACACCTGGACCAACGGCATGGGCGTCACGGCGAATGCGCACCTGGTCGCAGGCCTGTGCGATGCGCCGTTCCTCGAGTTCCCGTTCGATCCACCCGAGTGGAGCCTGCAGCGGCGCGACTTCCCCATGGCGGAGCCGCTCGCCGCCGATGGCGGCGGCTGGATCACCCTGAGCGATGCGCCGGGGATGGGCTACGCCCTCGATGAGGGGCGGCTGCTGGCCACGCGCATCGGCTAGCCGGCGTCGCGGTAGCCAGGGACGGCATCCAGCAGTGCCATAAGTGGCGCCAGATACTTCTCGTAGCGGCGCCACCGACCGATCGAGCCGGCGCTGATCTGTTGCCGCACCTGCCACTTGCTGGCCGTGATCACGACGCGCTCGGTACGGTGGAACTCCAGGCAGCGCGCATCGAACTCCAGGCCGATGAAATCCAGCATGCGCCGCGTCCAGCCCTCGGTATCGGCGATGAGCCCCTCATACGGCACCTCGAGCAGCGTCGATGCCGGCAGCAAGCGCCGCCAGCGCGCGCACAGCCTCAGGTACTCGCCGTAGTAATGCGCAAGGTTCCCGAGCTCGTTGGCGTACGGGCTCACGTTGAAGAAGTTCTGGAAGTACACCGACAGGCAGGTGTCGAGCGGATGACGCTGCATGTGGATGATGCGCGCGCGCGGCAACGCGGCGTGGATCAGCCCGGCGTACAGGAAATTGGCCGGCATCTTGTCGGTGACGCGCCGCACCTCGCCCGCGCGGGCCGTGAGTCGCTCCAGGCACTCGCGCCCGATATCGCCGAGCGTCTCACCCACGCCCGCACCGCTCGCGCCGCGCCGTTCGAGCATGACGAAGGCTCCATCCCAGAAACGCACCTCGCCCGCCCCGAACACTGCCGGGTGCGAGGCGAGTATCTGCTCGGTGAGCGAGGTGCCCGAGCGCGGCATGCCGATGATGAACACCGGCAGCTCGGAGGCTGAGACCTGCGCATGCTGCGCACCCACGAATCGCTCATCGCACACGCTCATGACCCGATCGACCAGCGCCGCGAAGCGCCCGCGGTCGTAGCTCGGCCCATGGCGCCGCGCGAGCTCGTTGGCAGCCTGGTAGCTCGCGAACGCGTGGTCGTATTCCCCCACCTCGTCAAAATACTTCCCGAGCGCGTAGCGCAGATGCATCTCCTCGGCCACCGGCAGGGAGCGCCCGAGCAGCCGCTGCACACCGGCGAGCCAGCCGCGATCCTCACGCTGCATGCGCCGGTGCGCGGCGATGCTGCCGTAGGCGGGGACGAAATCCGGGTCCACATCGATGGCGCGCTGGAACAGCTCCTGCGCCTCGGCGAAGCGCCCGGCGTCGGCGCGCAGCTCGCCTAGCATCTCTAGCGCCGCCGCATTGCGCGGCTCGGCCGCGAGCCCCGCCTGGCAGCTCGCCTCGGCCTCATCGTAGGCGCCCTGCACGCGCAGCACTGCCGCAAGGCCGAGCAATGCGCTCACGCTCCCGGGCCGCAGCGCCAGCGCCTGGCGGAAGCTGGCCGCGGCCTCGCTGAGGCGGCGCGCGTCGAACAGCGCGTAGCCGAGATCGCAATGCGCGTCGGACTGTGAGGGATCGAGTTGCAGCGCCTGGCCGTAGAGGGCAACGGCCTCGCGCAGCTGCCCCTGATCGCGCAGCACGCGGGCGAGATTGCGCGCCGCCTCGGGATAGGCGGGATTGAGCCGCAGCGCCTCGCGGTAGCTCGCCGCCCCCGCCTCGCGCTGCCCGGTGGCGCTCAGCAGCAACCCGAGATTGTTGTGCGCCATGGCGAGCCGCGGGGCGAGCGCGAGCGCGCGCCGCGTGACCGCGAGCGCCTCGTCGAACTCGGCCAGCTGGCGCAGCGCGTTGCCGAGATTACACAGCACCTGCGCGTCGTCCTCCTTGAGCTCGAGGGCGCGGCGATAGGCACGCGCGGCCTCGGCGGGCGCGCCGAGCGCCAGGTGCGCGTTGCCGAGATTGTTGTGCACGTCACGGCGGCGCGGATCGAGCTCCAGCGCCCACCCGTAGAGCTCGACCGCCTCGCGCGGATGGCCCAGCGCCCGCTGGGCATCGCCCGCCTCGGCGAGGGCGTTGGCGTTGCGCCGCTCAAGCGCCAGCGAGCGACGCAGGCTCTCGAGCGCCGCCTCCCACTGCCCACGCGCGTGCAGCTCCGATCCCAGGTTCGCGTGCGCCTCCGGGTCCTGGGGCATGAGTTCCGCCGCGCGGCGCAGCGCCGGCAGCGCATCCTTCCCCTGGCGCACCAGCGCAACGCTCAGGATCTTCCACAGGATGCCGAATTCCGGATGCTCCTGGAGCAGCTGCAGGCTGCGGGCCTCCGCTTGCGCCGCAGCTCCCTGGTTAACCAGGCCCACCAGCCCACCGATCTCGTTGACGTCCGGCGCTGCGGTCGGGACGGCGGCAGCGGGCGCGCTGACCCGGCCGCAGCAGTGCTTGAACCTCCTACCGCTGCCGCAGGGGCACGGATCGTTGCGGCCGGCTCGCATGCGGCGCTCAGGCGCGGTAACGGTCGAGCGCATCGCCGAGCGCGTCCCTGAGCGGCCCGAGCCACGGCTCGAAGTTCTTCCACTGCTCGAGCCCGTCGCGGTAGATCGCCTGACGCACCTGCTCGGAGCTGGCGGTGCGCACGCTGCGGCGGTTCTCGTGGAAGCTCACGCACTGCGGCTCGAAGTCCAGACCGCAGTAGCCGATCAGCCGCCGTACGTTGCCTTCGAGATCGTCCACCACGTCCTCGTGATACACCCGCAACACGCGCCCGGGCAGCACCTCATCCCAGTGCCGCATGAGCTCGAGGTAGGTGCGGTAATAGCGCGCGATCTCCTCGATGCTGTAGGTGAACTCCTGGCCGTTGGCGAACAGCTGCTTGAAGTTGCTGAAGCAGCAGGCCATCGGCTCGCGTCGCGCATCGATGATGCGCGCGTTCGGCAGCATCAGGTGCATCAGCCCCACGTGCCGGAAGTTGTTCGGCATCTTGTCGATGAAGTACGGCTTGCCGCTGCGGTACACGCGCGTGGCGCTCAGGTACTCCTCGCCGAGCTGGCGGAAATCCTCCGCCGACAGCTGCTCGAGTACGCGCGGATAGCGCGGGTCGCCCTCCTCCGGCCCGAAGCCGCGCAGGCGGCTGACCAGCTGCTGCACGTTGGGCAGCTCCTGCGTACCCTCGACCTTGGAGTGCGAGGCGAGGATCTGCTCCAGCAGCGTCGAGCCGGAACGCGGCAGCCCGATGATGAAAATGGGATCGGGGCTGGGAGTTCCCCAGCCGCTGCGGCGGGCGAAGAATTCCGCGCTGCACACCTTGATCTGCTGCTCGGTGTTGCGCTCGATAAGTTCGCCGCGGTAGCGGCACTCGGGGCGCTTGAGCTCGTTGCCGAGCTGATAGTCGCGGAACGATTCCTCGAACTCGCCGCGGTCCTCGAGCGCCTTGCCGAGCGCGAAGCACAGGTGGTAGCGGTCCACCAGCGCGGTCGCCGGCGCCTTGAGCGCGCGCTGCATGCCCGCGATCTCGCCCGCGGTGAAGCGGTAGGTCTTGAGGTTGGCGAGGCTCCAGTAGGCATCGCCGTAATCGGCGCGGCATTCGGCCGCGCGGTGGTAGGACTCGATCGCCGCCGCGGTCTGGCCCACGGTCTTCAGGGCATGGCCGATCGAGAGGTGCGCCTCGGCATCCCCAGGTCCGCCCACCAGCAGCTCCCGGTAGAGCTGCACGGCGCGCTCGTGCTCCCCCAGTCCCACGCAGGTCGCGGCGTACAGCGTCTTGAGCGGGCGGTTGTTCGGCTCGGCCGCCATGAGCGGCGCGAGCTGCGTGCGCGCCTCCTGGTAGCGGTGCAGCTCGGTGAGCACGAACGCGTACTCCTCGCGCGCCGCACGATAATCCGGGGCGCGCTCGACCACGGCCGCGAGCAGCACCTGGGCGTCAAAGTAGATCTTGTGGGCGATGCCGATCTTGGCCAGCAGCCGCATGCCCTCGATGTGGTCGCCGTGTTTGAGCAGGTAGGCGCGGATCAGGGCCTCGGCCCCCTCCAGCTCACCGTCGGCGAACAGGCTGGTGGCGAGCACGATGTCCTGGGGCAGCGCGCGCAGCGTCGCCACGTGGCTCGCCGCGAGCTCTGCGTTGCGCGCATCCCCCTGCATGCGGTACAGCCCCTCGAGCATGCCCCAGGCCCCAGCGAGTGCATGATTGAGATGTACCGCCTTCAGGAACGACTCGATTGCAGGTTGCGCCTGGCGCAGCGCGACATAGCAGCGCCCGCGCTCGTCGTGCAGGCGGCTGAAGCGTGGGTGGTGCGCTTCGAGCGTGGCAAGAGTCGCGAGCGCCTCGGGGATCTGCCCGAGGAAGCGCTGGGCGATCGCCGCGCACAGCAGGGCATCGCGGTTGCCGGGAGCCTCCTTGAGGAGCGTGCGCGCGCCGCTCAGCGCCTCGGCAAAGCGCTTCTGCCGCAACAGCTCGCGCAGCTGCGCCCCCGCGGCCGGGGCCTCGGAAGTCGCTGTCGGGGAAGGGATGACCGGGGCGGGTTCCATGGGCGCCAAAAAAAGGGGCGGACCACTTTAGGGTCCGCCCCTCCATCTTATCGCAGCCGGCCCGCAGGCGGTCGGCTCGCCGGTGCCTAGAACCTAAAGGCGAACTGCGCCATCAGGACACGCGGCCGCAGTGGGATCTCCGACTTGATGTACTGTCCGGACGAGATATTGCTCGGGCCGTACTCGTTGGACAGATTGCTGCCGGTGATTTGCGCGGTCCAGTTGTCCTTGTTCACCCCGATCGCCCCGTCATAAGTCGTATACCCCGGGATCTCGTAGCGCAGGTACGTCGTGGTCGGCTGCCCGGCCACGCAGCACTGCTTCGGGTCGTCGCCGGCCGGGAAGCTCGCCGGCTCGTTGCTCATCGGGCCGACGTGGCTGGCACCGACCCAGGCGAACGGGTGGTAGCCGCCCCCCGTGGCCCAGTCGTAGCGCGCGCGCAGGTTGAACATCCACGGCGGCGAGAACGGCGGCCGGGTGCCCGTGACGCCGTACGGATTGATGTAGGTGTTTTCCTTGACCACGCTGATGCACTGCCCGAGCGGGGTCGGATTGCCCGCGCTCGGGCGGTTGCTCGGCAGGCACGGCGTGCTGGTCTGCTCGGCGCTGTTCACCGAGGTCGAGCCCTCGACGGTCAGCCCGTCGGTGATGCGGCCGACGAACTGCACCTCGAAGCCCTTCACCTTGTAGGTCGGGCCGTTGACTCCGAAGGTCGTGTTGCCCAGGTGTACCGGGTCGAACAGCGAGATCTGCACGTCCTCCCACTTCATGATGTACCCGGACACGTTGAACACCAGGCGATGTTCGAAGAACTCGCTCTTGAAGCCGATCTCGTTGTTGATCAGGTTGTCCGAGTTCCAGCCGGCCGGCTTGTTGAACTGGCTGGTATTGAGGCCGGCCAGCGACCCGCCGGGCAGGCAGCGCGGATCCGGCGCGTTCTGCTGGCCGGCGATATTGCCGCAGTATTTCGCCACGCCCGCCAGCGAGGGCGGCTGTCCCAGGATCGAGCTGGTGCGGTTGAAGCCGCCCGGACGAAACCCCTGCGAGAAGGTGTAGTACGCCATCATGTCCGGCGTGATGTGCCAGGTAATGTTGCCGCGGCTGCGGAACCCGTCCTCGCTCTTCTCCAGGTTGAT